>NZ_PRKW01000010.1 GCF_002927275.1 Arthrobacter pityocampae
CCGAAGTTCGTCTCCGCACTCCCGTACGGCGGACCGTAATTGTTCGCCAGATCGAAATGCGTCACACCCAGATCGAACGCGCGCCGCAGGATCTCCCGCTGCACCCCGAACGCCCGATCATCACCGAAGTTATGCCACAACCCCAAAGACACCGCCGGCAACCGCAACCCACTCACCCCCACCCGCCGATACGGCATCGCGTCATAACGATCATCAGCAGGCAGAAAAGTCATGAAACCATCCGTTCGTGGGAGGGGCGTGCGGGGTTCTACGGGTGCTCAGGCGAGGGTCGCGGCGTACGGGTCCCAGTCCTCCGGCAGCGGCTCGGCCGCCGTCGCGGTGCTCGAGAGCGAGACGAACTCGCCCGTGGCGATGCTCTCCGAGATCGAGACCATCGCATCGAGCACGTGGTACGCCATCTGTCCCTGCGCACGGTGCGGACGTCCCTCCCGCAGAGCCCGTGCCATTTCGAGCACGCCGCTGCCGCGAGTGGACGTCGCGCCGACGGGCGGGATCACCTCGGGCTCCTCCGCGCCGCGGCGGGTGAGCAGGAGGTCGCCGGTGAAGTTGTTCGGGTCCGGGAACGCGAGCGTCGCCTCGGTGCCGGTGACCTCGACGAACCCTGCGCGCTGCAGTGGCGAGTCGAAGCTGAAGATGCTCTGCGAGGACTCGCCGTTCGCGAACTGGGCGATCGCGCTGACGTGGGACGGCACGGTGACGTCGAAGACCTCGCCCGCCTTCGGCCCCGATCCGATGGTGCGGGTTGCACGGGAGGTGGACCCGAAGCCCGCCACCTTCGTGATCGCCCCGAAGGTCTGGACGAGCGTCGTCAGGTAGTAGGGCCCGATGTCGAACAGCGGGCCCGCGCCCTCCTGGAAGAGGAAGGCGGGATTCGGGTGCCAGGACTCGGGGCCGGGCGACTGCATGAGCGTCAGCGCGGTCAGGGGTACGCCGATGTCTCCGCGCGCCACGAGGCGCAACGCCGTCTGCAGGCCGGCACCGAGGAAGGTGTCGGGGGCGCAGCCCAGGCGGAGCCCGGCGGCATCCGCACTCTTCAGCAGGCCGATCCCGCTCTCACGATCCAGCGAGAAGGGCTTCTCGCTCCACACGTGCTTGCCCGCGTTCACGGCGGCGGTTGCCACCTCGACGTGCGCGGCGGGGATGGTGAGATTCACGACGATCTCGACGTCCGGGTGGTCCAGCGCATCCTGGACGCTGCCCGAGGACGGCACCCCGAACTCCGCGGCCCGCGCGGCGGCGACCTCCTCGAACATGTCGGCGACGATGTGCACCGTCACGTCCGGGAAGCCCATCAGGTTCGTCAGGTACTCCTTGCTGATGACGCCGGCGCCGACGACGGCGACGCCGACCGGACCCGTGCGCTTGGCTGCGGTGCTCATTTCCTGCCCTCCTGGAGGTAGGCGAGGCTGTCGGCGACGGCGGCGAAGATGTCGCCATCGAAGTCGTCGAGTTCGACGACGGCGGCCTCGAGCCCGGGGGCGGCGTCGAGCACGTCCCAGACGCGCATGCTGCCGGAGCCGACCGCCACCTGCTCCTTGTCGTTCCTGGTGAGCGGGCCGTCCTTGATATGGATGAAGCGCACGCGGTCGCCGAGACGGCGGAGCAGTTTGGCGGGGTCCTCGCCGCCGACGGCCGCCCAGTACGTGTCCACCTCGAGGACCACCGCCGGGTCGAGGTGGCCCGCGAGCACCTCGAGGGCGGAGGTGCCGCCCACGCGCTCCTCCAGCTCGAACTCGTGGTTGTGGTAACCGACCGTGATGCCGTACCCGGCACCCTTCACCGCGGCCGCGTTGAGGGCCTTCGCGGTGGCACGGATGTCCTCGTCCGTCCTCCAGCGGGAGCGTTCCACGTGGGGGTCGATCACGGTGCCGATGCCGAGCTTGCGTGCGGCCGCGAAGATCTCGTCCTGATCCGCACCGAGGAGGGGCGCGTGGCCGGACGGGGCGGTCAGCCCATTGAGGGTCAGCGCCTCGGCGAGCTCGTCCGCAGTGGCGACGAAGTTGTAGGGCTCGACGGCGGTGTAGCCGAGGTCGGCGACGCGCTTGATGGTGCCCGGGAGATCCTCCCCCAGGGCCGTCCGCAGGGTGTAGAGCTGGAGCGAATACGTCACAGGGGATTCTCCTCGCTGAGAAAGTCGGGGCCACTGAACCGGTTCAGCAACTCCCTCGAACGTAGGTGATTCAGCGGGGTCGGTCAAGCAATTCGTGAGGCTATTGTGTAAGCCATGGCCAAGGAAACCATCGCCGGTCTGGCGAAGAGGCTGGGCATTTCGAAGGCGTCCGTCTCCTACGCGCTCAACGGCCAGCCGGGCGTCAGCGACCTGACCCGGCGTCGTGTCCTGGACCTCGCCGAGGAGCTCGACTGGTACCCCAGCTCGTCGGCCCGGGCACTCTCCCGCTCCCGTGCGGGGGCCGTGGGCATGGTGCTTGCGGCCGACCCCCTGCTGATCGGCACGGAGCCTTATCACATGGGGCTCCTGACCGGCATCGAAACCGCCCTCGCCGCGGGTGACACGGCCCTGATGCTGCGGATGGTCGGCAACGACCCCGTCCAGGAGCGAGCCACCTACGAGCGGTGGGCCGGCGAGCGGAAGGTCGACGGCGTCCTCGTGTTCGATCACCTGCTCGACGATCCGCGGCCCGCCCTGCTGGACCGCCTCGGTCTGCCGTTCGTGCTGCACGGGGCGCCCGAGACCGGAGTGCCTCACACCTTCTCGAGGACGACGACGGACCACGCCGTCGACGCCACGACCATCGTCGACCACCTCCACGCCGCCGGGCACCGCCGGATCGCCCATGTGTCCGGTCCGCACCGGTTCGTGCACGAGGCCGAGCGCGTGCAAGGCGTGCGGGAGCGCGCGGCACACCACGGCATGGAGGTCCTCCCCCACGAGGCGAACTACGCGCTCCTCGCCGGACAGGACGCCGTCACGGCCCTCCTGCGCGCGCCGGAAGCCCCGGTGACGGCTGTGGTGTTCGGCAACGACCTGATGGCGATGGGCGGGCTGCTCGCCCTGCGCGAACTCGGCCTGCGCTGCCCCGACGACGTCGCGATCATCAGCTGGGACGACTCGCTGCACTGCCAGCTCGCGACCCCCGCCGTCACGGCCCTGTCCAGGAACCCGGGCATGCAGGGGCGGGTGGCCGCCGAGCTGCTGCTCGCGGTGCTGGACACCGGCGCGATCCGGACGGAGTCCATGCCGCGCAGTGAACTGATGGTCAGGGCCAGCACCGCTCCAGGCTGACCACCACGCGAACCCGAGGCCACCCGGAGCCCCTGTCACAGATCACCCGCGGGCGGTGTCTTGATGGTGTCGGACATTTCTGAGGAAGCGAGGCGTGATGAACGGGACAGTGCGCGTGGTGGTCGTCGGCGGCGGGTACGCAGGGGTGATGGCGGCGAACCGGATCGCGGGTGGGGCCGCGGGCCGCATCCCGGTCGAGGTCACCCTGGTGGACCCGGGGGCACAGTTCACCGAACGGATCCGGCTGCACCGGGTGGCCGCCGGGACCCGGGACTCGGCGGGCGTGGACTGGACGACGGTGCTGCACCCGCGGGTGCATCGCCTCCCCGCCCGGGCGCTCGGGATCGACGTCGACCGTCGGCTCGTGACCCTGCAGGACGGCGGCCCGATGGGTTTCGACTGGCTCGTGTACGCGGTCGGCAGCGGGGAACCGCCCACCGCCCTGCTGTCGGTCACCAATGCGGCGGCCGCGGCGGACACTCGGCGCGCCATCTCGCGGCTGGCACCCGGCGCGACGGTCACCGTGGCCGGCGCCGGCCCCACGGGGGTGGAGCTGGCGTGCGTGCTCGCGGTGGCTCGTCCGGACCTGCGGGTCACCGTCGTCGCCCCGTCCGGGCTGACGCACCCGCTCGCCGGCAAGGACACGGTGGCCCGACGCCTGCGCCACCTCGGCGTCGTCGTCGAGCACGGGAGCGTGGACCCGGCGACGGGGACCGTGACGCCCGCGACACCCGGCGGGTGCTCTCGGCCGGCCGCGGCGGCGACGATCTGGACGGCGGGGCTCGCCGTGCCGTCCCTCGCGGCCGACAGCGGGTTGCCGGTCGACGGCGGTGGGCGTCTCCTCGTCGACGCGACCCTCTCCGTGTCCGGACACGAGTGCGTCCTCGGCGCCGGCGACGCCGTGTCCGTGGCCGGTCCCGCCGGCAACCACCTGCGGGCGTCCTGCGCGATCGCACTGCCGATGGGCGCGCACGCCGCGGACACCATCCTCGCCCGCCTGACCGGCACGGCGCCGTCCGCGCTCGACGCCGGCTACCTCGCGCAGTGCGTGGACCTGGGCGCGGGTCGGGGGAACGTGCAGCTCGTGTACGCCGACGACACACCCCGCCGCTGGGCGCTCTCCGGACGGCCGGGAGGATGGGGCAAGGAGCAGGTCTGCCGGATGACCGTCGCCTGGCTGTCCCGGGAGGCGCGCAGGCCGGGGTCCTTCACGTGGCCGTCGGGCCCTGCCCTGCCCGTAGGCTGAGGCCCGTGACCCCGTCGCCGGAGCAGGACGAGCTGTTCGCTGCGCATCGCCCCATGATGTTCGCGATCGCCTACGAGGTCCTCGGGACCCGCGCCGACGCCGACGACGCGGTCCAGGACAGCTACCTGCGCTGGGCGGGCGTGGACCCGGCCGGGGTCCGGAACCCGCGGGCCTACCTCGCCACGATCGCCACGAGGACCGCACTCAATGCGGTCCGGACCGTGTCACGGCGACGGGAGTCCTATCCGGGACCCTGGCTGCCAGAGCCCCTCGTGGCGGAGGCGGACAGCCCCGAACAGCGACTGCTGATGAGCGAGCAGCTCAGCTACGCCCTGTCGGTGGTGCTGCTGCAGGCCACGCCGGAGCAGCGCGCCGTGTTCATGCTCCACGACGTCTTCGAGCTGCCGTACCCGGCCGTCGCCGAGGCCCTCGGCAAGAGCCAGGCCGCGGTGCGGCAGATCGCCGTGCGGGCCCGCGCCCGCCTCGGCGCGGCCGACCGGTCCGCGGGCAGCAGCGAGGAGGGCATGGTGGCCCTCGAGGCCTTCCAGGCCGCCGTGGGGTCCGGTGACCTCCAGACCCTGATGGACGTGCTGGCCCCCGACGCCGTCCTGCTCTCCGATGGAGGCGGCAAGGTGGTCGCTGCTCGGAAGCCGGTCCTGGGGGCCGCGGCGATCGCTGGGTTCCTCCTGAGGATCGCCGGCACGGCGGTGCCGGGGGCGCGCGTGGGCATCGGACCCCTCAACGGTGGCCAGGGCATCCTGGTGCATGCGGGGGACCGACTGGAACTGACCGTGGCCGTGGGCACGGACGGGCAGGGCAGGATCAGCGGGGTCTACCTCGTGCGCAACCCTGACAAACTGGGAACCGCGGCACGGCACTGAGGACCACGGACCTGCGTGGCGCGAAGGATGCGCTACCGCTTGTTCCTCTGAGGGAGTTCGCCGCTGCTGATGAGGTGATCGGCGACGTCCCAGAGTTTCATGTGGGTGCGCTGGCTGGCCATGGACAGCACGATGAACGCCTGCTCGCCGGTGATCTTGTGGCGTTCCATGAGGATGCCCTTGGCCTGGCCGATGACATCCCGGGAGTCCACCGCCTCCT
>NZ_PRKW01000011.1 GCF_002927275.1 Arthrobacter pityocampae
AAAACTCGAAGAGTTCGTGGATATGGTGCCCCTTACCCCCGGCAACACACGCATCGATCTGCGTGCCCGGTATTATCAGACCGAAGCAACGGTGACGCCCGGCGAGGCCAAAGGCGCATTGAACTTCACCATCGAATACCGCTAAGGGGCGGCCATGGCGGTATAGCCATGGCCCCGCTATTCCGGAGCCAAAAAAAAACGCACCAAAGGAACTTTAGAATTCCTTGGTGCGTTTTGTATTGGAGCGGGAAACGAGACTCGAACTCGCGACCCCGACCTTGGCAAGGTCGTGCTCTACCAACTGAGCTATTCCCGCAAATGGCGTCCCCTAGGGGACTCGAACCCCTGTTACCGCCGTGAAAGGGCGGTGTCCTAGGCCACTAGACGAAGGGGACGAACCTTCTTACCTTCAAGACCCGGTTGCTGGACCCGGTCTTGCTTGCCAGCCGTGGCTGACGAGCGGAATTTGGTGGAGCTAAGCGGGATCGAACCGCTGACCTCCTGCGTGCAAGGCAGGCGCTCTCCCAGCTGAGCTATGGCCCCGTATTCTACGGCTAAACCATGTAATGGTAGGTCTGGGCAGATTTGAACTGCCGACCTCACCCTTATCAGGGGTGCGCTCTAACCAACTGAGCTACAGACCTATAACAGGGTCGCTTTACAGCATCGTCTTTTACAATGAATCAAGCAATTCGTGTGGGAGCTCATCAGCAGGCTGATGTCGTCGATTAAGGAGGTGATCCAGCCGCAGGTTCCCCTACGGCTACCTTGTTACGACTTCACCCCAGTCATGAATCACACCGTGGTAACCGTCCTCCCGAAGGTTAGACTAGCTACTTCTGGTGCAACCCACTCCCATGGTGTGACGGGCGGTGTGTACAAGGCCCGGGAACGTATTCACCGCGACATTCTGATTCGCGATTACTAGCGATTCCGACTTCACGCAGTCGAGTTGCAGACTGCGATCCGGACTACGATCGGTTTTGTGAGATTAGCTCCACCTCGCGGCTTGGCAACCCTCTGTACCGACCATTGTAGCACGTGTGTAGCCCAGGCCGTAAGGGCCATGATGACTTGACGTCATCCCCACCTTCCTCCGGTTTGTCACCGGCAGTCTCCTTAGAGTGCCCACCATAACGTGCTGGTAACTAAGGACAAGGGTTGCGCTCGTTACGGGACTTAACCCAACATCTCACGACACGAGCTGACGACAGCCATGCAGCACCTGTGTCAGAGTTCCCGAAGGCACCAATCCATCTCTGGAAAGTTCTCTGCATGTCAAGGCCTGGTAAGGTTCTTCGCGTTGCTTCGAATTAAACCACATGCTCCACCGCTTGTGCGGGCCCCCGTCAATTCATTTGAGTTTTAACCTTGCGGCCGTACTCCCCAGGCGGTCAACTTAATGCGTTAGCTGCGCCACTAAAATCTCAAGGATTCCAACGGCTAGTTGACATCGTTTACGGCGTGGACTACCAGGGTATCTAATCCTGTTTGCTCCCCACGCTTTCGCACCTCAGTGTCAGTATCAGTCCAGGTGGTCGCCTTCGCCACTGGTGTTCCTTCCTATATCTACGCATTTCACCGCTACACAGGAAATTCCACCACCCTCTACCGTACTCTAGCTTGCCAGTTTTGGATGCAGTTCCCAGGTTGAGCCCGGGGCTTTCACATCCAACTTAACAAACCACCTACGCGCGCTTTACGCCCAGTAATTCCGATTAACGCTTGCACCCTCTGTATTACCGCGGCTGCTGGCACAGAGTTAGCCGGTGCTTATTCTGTCGGTAACGTCAAAACACTAACGTATTAGGTTAATGCCCTTCCTCCCAACTTAAAGTGCTTTACAATCCGAAGACCTTCTTCACACACGCGGCATGGCTGGATCAGGCTTTCGCCCATTGTCCAATATTCCCCACTGCTGCCTCCCGTAGGAGTCTGGACCGTGTCTCAGTTCCAGTGTGACTGATCATCCTCTCAGACCAGTTACGGATCGTCGCCTTGGTGAGCCATTACCTCACCAACTAGCTAATCCGACCTAGGCTCATCTGATAGCGCAAGGCCCGAAGGTCCCCTGCTTTCTCCCGTAGGACGTATGCGGTATTAGCGTTCCTTTCGAAACGTTGTCCCCCACTACCAGGCAGATTCCTAGGCATTACTCACCCGTCCGCCGCTGAATCGAAGAGCAAGCTCTTCTCATCCGCTCGACTTGCATGTGTTAGGCCTGCCGCCAGCGTTCAATCTGAGCCATGATCAAACTCTTCAGTTCAATACTGCTTGGGTTTTTAAGAAGCCCTAAACTTGGCTCAGCAATCTCAAATGACTATGTGATTTCTCGCATGGTCACTTGTGATGATGATAATCTTTTTGACTATCAGTCCATACTCACAAGCACCCACACGAATTGCTTGATTCGATTTGTTAAAGAGCGTTTGGTTAAGAGCTTTTCGTCTCAACCGAGGCGCGCATTCTACGCTTTCCTCAGAGCCTGTCAAGCGTTTATTTTGAAGTTTTTTGCGAGAAACTCGTTTAACTTCAAACACTTAACTCGCTTCGATCTCTCGTCGCGGGAGGTGAATAATACAGCATTCAAAAACGCTGTCAACCACCTTTTTGCTGCAGCTGGCTGACCTTGCGGCTTACCAGGAAGAAGCATGAGCTTCTACTTAAAGACAAAACCCCTACCTGCATGCGCAGATAGGGGTTTTGCGAAATGAATCTTGACGATGACCTACTCTCACATGGGGAAACCCCACACTACCATCGGCGATGCATCGTTTCACTGCTGAGTTCGGGATGGGATCAGGTGGTTCCAATGCTCTATGGTCGTCAAGAAATTCTGTAGCCAGAATGTCCAGATGGACAGCCCAGCGAATCCGGATATGTGATGTTTGTGGTTCGTTGCGAACTTTCGGTTCGTATCATCTTCACCACCGCAATCTGCGTCAGCAAATTGCTTGGGTGTTATATGGTCAAGCCTCACGGGCAATTAGTATTGGTTAGCTCAACGCCTCACAGCGCTTACACACCCAACCTATCAACGTCGTAGTCTTCGACGGCCCTTTAGGGGATTCAAGATCCCAGTGAGATCTCATCTTGAGGCAAGTTTCCCGCTTAGATGCTTTCAGCGGTTATCTCTTCCGAACATAGCTACCCGGCAATGCCACTGGCGTGACAACCGGAACACCAGAGGTTCGTCCACTCCGGTCCTCTCGTACTAGGAGCAGCCCCTCTCAAATCTCAAACGTCCACGGCAGATAGGGACCGAACTGTCTCACGACGTTCTAAACCCAGCTCGCGTACCACTTTAAATGGCGAACAGCCATACCCTTGGGACCGGCTTCAGCCCCAGGATGTGATGAGCCGACATCGAGGTGCCAAACACCGCCGTCGATATGAACTCTTGGGCGGTATCAGCCTGTTATCCCCGGAGTACCTTTTATCCGTTGAGCGATGGCCCTTCCATACAGAACCACCGGATCACTAAGACCTACTTTCGTACCTGCTCGACGTGTGTGTCTCGCAGTCAAGCGCGCTTTTGCCTTTATACTCTACGACCGATTTCCGACCGGTCTGAGCGCACCTTCGTACTCCTCCGTTACTCTTTGGGAGGAGACCGCCCCAGTCAAACTACCCACCATACACTGTCCTCGATCCGGATAACGGACCTGAGTTAGAACCTCAAAGTTGCCAGGGTGGTATTTCAAGGATGGCTCCATGAGAACTGGCGTCCCCACTTCAAAGCCTCCCACCTATCCTACACAAGCAAATTCAAAGTCCAGTGCAAAGCTATAGTAAAGGTTCACGGGGTCTTTCCGTCTAGCCGCGGATACACTGCATCTTCACAGCGATTTCAATTTCACTGAGTCTCGGGTGGAGACAGCGCCGCCATCGTTACGCCATTCGTGCAGGTCGGAACTTACCCGACAAGGAATTTCGCTACCTTAGGACCGTTATAGTTACGGCCGCCGTTTACCGGGGCTTCGATCAAGAGCTTCGCTTGCGCTAACCCCATCAATTAACCTTCCGGCACCGGGCAGGCGTCACACCCTATACGTCCACTTTCGTGTTTGCAGAGTGCTGTGTTTTTAATAAACAGTCGCAGCGGCCTGGTATCTTCGACCGGCATGGGCTTACGGAGCAAGTCCTTAACCCTCGCCGGCGCACCTTCTCCCGAAGTTACGGTGCCATTTTGCCTAGTTCCTTCACCCGAGTTCTCTCAAGCGCCTTGGTATTCTCTACCTGATCACCTGTGTCGGTTTGGGGTACGGTTCCCAGTTATCTGAAGCTTAGGAGCTTTTCTTGGAAGCATGGTATCAACCACTTCGTCGCCTAAAGGCAACTCGTCATCAGCTCTCGGCCTTGAAATCCCGGATTTGCCTAAGATTTCAGCCTACCACCTTAAACCTGGACAACCAACGCCAGGCTGGCCTAACCTTCTCCGTCCCTCCATCGCAATAACTGGAAGTACAGGAATATTAACCTGTTTTCCATCGACTACGCTTTTCAGCCTCGCCTTAGGGACCGACTAACCCTGCGTCGATTAACGTTGCGCAGGAAACCTTGGTCTTTCGGCGTGCGAGTTTTTCACTCGCATTGTCGTTACTCATGTCAGCATTCGCACTTCTGATACCTCCAGCAAGCTTCTCAACTCACCTTCACAGGCTTACAGAACGCTCCTCTACCGCATCACCAAAAGGTGATACCCGTAGCTTCGGTGCATGGTTTGAGCCCCGTTACATCTTCCGCGCAGGCCGACTCGACTAGTGAGCTATTACGCTTTCTTTAAAGGGTGGCTGCTTCTAAGCCAACCTCCTAGCTGTCTAAGCCTTCCCACATCGTTTCCCACTTAACCATGACTTTGGGACCTTAGCTGACGGTCTGGGTTGTTTCCCTTTTCACGACGGACGTTAGCACCCGCCGTGTGTCTCCCATGCTCGGCACTTGTAGGTATTCGGAGTTTGCATCGGTTTGGTAAGTCGGGATGACCCCCTAGCCGAAACAGTGCTCTACCCCCTACAGTGATACATGAGGCGCTACCTAAATAGCTTTCGAGGAGAACCAGCTATCTCCGAGCTTGATTAGCCTTTCACTCCGATCCACAGGTCATCCGCTAACTTTTCAACGGTAGTCGGTTCGGTCCTCCAGTCAGTGTTACCTAACCTTCAACCTGCCCATGGATAGATCGCCCGGTTTCGGGTCTATACCCAGCGACTAAACGCCCTATTAAGACTCGCTTTCGCTACGCCTCCCCTATTCGGTTAAGCTCGCCACTGAATATAAGTCGCTGACCCATTATACAAAAGGTACGCAGTCACCTAACAAGTAGGCTCCCACTGCTTGTACGCATACGGTTTCAGGATCTATTTCACTCCCCTCTCCGGGGTTCTTTTCGCCTTTCCCTCACGGTACTAGTTCACTATCGGTCAGTCAGTAGTATTTAGCCTTGGAGGATGGTCCCCCCATATTCAG
>NZ_PRKW01000012.1 GCF_002927275.1 Arthrobacter pityocampae
GGGCAACTCAGAAAACACTACACCCACCACCACCCCCGAGCAAACCCAACCAGTGTCTACCCGATCACGCCCGACAGGCAGGTGCGCTGCTGGCCAGTCCCTCAGTTCGCTGACAACACGCAGCCGAGTAACCGACGGGCACACACGGGTTCGCCACTGGCCAGTCCCCGGGCTTCCCTGCCGGGCAGGTAAACAGGTGCGCTGCCGACCAGTGGCCCGGCTCCCCTGCCAACACGCAGCCGAGTAACCGACGGGCACACACGGGTTCGCCACTGGCCAGTCCCCGGGCTTCCCTGCCGGGCAGGTAAACAGGTGCGCTGCCGACCAGTGGCCCGGCTCCCCTGCCAACACGCAGCCGAGTGACAAGTGGGCACACACACGGACTCGCCGCTGGCCAGTCGCCGGGCTCCCCTGCCGGCCAGTAGTGCGGTTACATGCGCATGCAGCTGAGTGGTGCGCCGACAGATATCTAGGAAGTCATCGGACAGACACCCGGGTTCCTTGCCCAGGCGCAGTCGGGTTCTGCCAGCACGCTGTCATCGACGGCGGAGGAAAGGCACGAGCATGCAGGACTTACACGAACTGGGGCCTGAACGACTGTTCAAATCCCGGGCGGAACCGCGGCTTGGGGTACCAGCAGGTCCGCTCGATCGCTCGAGTCCTGAGCTCTGACGACGCCCGCTCCGCACCGCACCGCACCGCACCGCACCGCACCGGCGAGGGAGCCCTTCCGTCCTGTTGCACACGGCTTGGATCCCCATTCCGCCCGCCAGCCGTTTCTTGGGCCCGGCCGGTGTTGAGATGTCTCGTGACACGGTCAAGTGGAGGACTAAGCGGATCGGTCTCGCCCCGACCCGCTCCTGTCCACGTCCGTCGTTGAACCCGTGGAGGAGCTCGACGCCAGGACTCCAGGGCTGCCGACTGGGCTCCGAACGCGGTGGGGTCTGCTTTTGGCTACGTCGACCACCTTCGGATGGCTTCCGAAGAAGCCGTCACGGTTCAGACAGCCCCCGACCGGTGGACCCCTGGTCAGATACTCATCGAAGGCGAAGGGGCACACAGGTTGCTGTCACTGACAGGGAAGCCACGACCTGTTGGCTCACAACCCTCGTCACCCGGTGGCGCTGGACCGCCATCGTCAACCGCCCCAGGTGCAGCGGCCCGTCACTCAAAACACACCAGGTGCTACGGCTTCGCGGAGATATGGACCGCAGACACCGAGCCGTATGATTCCTGGATCACCGTCAGTGGGATCGGGTGCATGAAGACACAGCGTTCCGGGCTGCCGTCGATTCGGGCCTGCAGTGTTGTTCGAATTCTGCGGACCGTGGTTCATCGGAACTGTGGTGTAATTCCTCGACCGTGGTCGGTGAAGATCGTCAGCAGTTGTCGTAAGGTTCTCCAGCGAATGGCGCCCTTCCCTCTTTCGGATTGTCCCGGGTTCCGGCGACGCCTTGTGAATTGTCGATGGATCAGCCCGATGCCTGTTCTCACCCTGTGTCGGCTTATCTTCCTGCGGGGTGCCGCGCCGAAGACGCAGCGCGTGCCGAGGTCAGGGATGTTTAGTCCCTTTACGCTCTTGCGTCACCGCAGATTGCACCGGCTCGGATTATTCGGCCGGGTCCGGACATCAACCCTGCAGCCTTGGTCGAGCGCCTCCTCGACACTGGAAATGGCAGCACCGTGATCTCGAGCCCGCGGTAGCGGAGTCTCGATGCATCCTCCGCAATACGTAGGGCAACAGTTGTAGCCGCCTTCCTCGCCACTGCAGCGAAAGCCAGTGAGCCCGTGAGCCAGAACCTCCAACGCGTCCTCACATACCAGCCAACGTCCCCGGGCAGTACACCTAGCCGAAGGCGGCGGCTGAGGTGCTCGCAGACGACCAGGGAGAACACCCAAGGTGGCGACCCGATTTCCCGGAACTTACGCCGTTCCTCCCGGAGTCGTCTGGCGAGGATCTCTAGGAAGCTGCTGACCAGACCTGTGATGTCACTACGGGACCTTGATGGGTTTGCAGGACGTGGTGGCCGCAACTGTTTCACCGTCTCTTGGCTGCCGTGCGGTCTATTTGGAAGCACAGTTCCTGGTGAAGGGTTCGCGCGGCAAGGGGCTGGCTGCGGCAGTGGAGGCCGCGTTCGTGACAGGTCGACGGCCAGGGTTGGATGCGGTCCGGGGCCATATCCAGGCAGGGGACTTGTCGTCACTGTGTACGGTTCGAAGGTTGGGTCGGCAGCCGGTCCAGGAGGAGTCTCTCGTGGAACTGCCCGCCCGCTGACGTCAGCATGACGCGCAGCGCAAGTCCTGCCGCAATCCGACCTGGGTTTTATCGGCTGAACTGAACCGGCGTAATCCTCTGAGTTCCCCACACCTTTGTCAGCGCCGCGTGTGCCCGTTCCGCAAGAAGCCCGCGGTGGCTGAGCCTTGCTCTGAGACCACACGGCCGCTGTAAGGACGAACCGCGTACAGGCAGGTTCATGGCCTCAGCCTCGATTGTGGGACTTTGCGCGAAGCAACGGCAGCCAGGCGCAGAAGATACTGTCTCGACGGAAGTATGGTCCGTGCGGACAAGTCGTAGTAAACAGGGTGCATGCGCAGGAAAGAGGGAGTGGCACCGCAGTTAGCCGACGCCTTGGGGGTCATTTTGGGTACGGAAGAGATCCCGCTCAGGCTTCGGGCATGGGACGGCTCAGAAGCAGGGCCGCCCGGCGCCCCCGTGATCGAATTCCGCTCCCGACGGGGATTACGACGCATGCTTTGGTCGCCGAATCAGCTCGGGCTGAGCCGTGCGTATGTGGCGGGGGAGATCGATGGGGCCGGCGACCTCTTCGAAGGCTTCTCGGCGCTCAGCTCCGTGGGCAAGTTCGCCGAGCTGAAGGCTTTCCGTCCTCCGACCATCAGAGAACGCATACGGCTTGTCCGGACAGCCATTCGCGTAGGAGCGCTGGGATTTCCGCCGACACCGCCTCCGGAGGAGATGAGCGTGACCCGACTGGGGCGGAAGCACTCGAAGGAGCGTGACGCCGCGGCGATCTCTCATCATTACGACGTCGGAAACGACTTCTATGCACTCGTTCTCGGGCAGACGATGGTCTACTCCTGCGCTGTCTGGGACGACGAAACAACAGGTCTGGACACAGCTCAGGAAGCGAAGCTCGACCTCATCTGCCGCAAGCTCGGTCTTCGGCCCGGGATGCGAGTGCTGGATGTCGGCTGTGGCTGGGGCAGCTTCGCACTGCACGCAGCACAGGAGTACGGAGTCGACGTCGTCGGTGTCACCCTCTCGAAGGAGCAGGCGGATCTCGCGCGTAAGCGAGCCTCCGACGCCGGACTCGCGGATCGCATCGAGATCCGGGTCCAGGACTATCGCGATGTCCACGACGGCCCCTTCGACGCGATCAGCTCGATCGGTATGGCGGAACATGTCGGCGGAAGCCAAATCGGCGCCTATGCATCCCGCCTGTTCGAGTTGCTGCGCCCCGGCGGGCGTCTCCTCAACCATGCAATCTCGTGGAACGCCGGCGAGATGCCTCCGGACCCGGACTCCTTCATCCCCCGCTACGTCTTCCCCGACGGTGAGATGCTCAGCCTGACCGCGATGATCGAAGCACTCGAATCAGCGGGGTTGGAAGTGCTCGACGTCGAAGCGCTCCGCCGGCACTACGGACTGACACTGCGCGCCTGGGTGCACAACCTCGAGGAGAACTGGGACGAGGCAGTCCGTCTGACAAGTGAGGGCCGGGCTCGGGTGTGGCGACTGTACATGGCATCGAGCGCACTCGGCTTCGAGCGGGGTCTGAACGGCGTGAACCAGATACTGGTGCAGCGCGCAGGAGGCGAGGAGCCACCCCTACGACGCCGCGAATGGATATGACAGTTCTCCTGACGCCTCAGCACTGAGCCCCAGGCCATCCTGGTTTTGTGGTTAAAGGGGGGAAGGCCCCGACGTGGTGTCGGGGCCTTCCCTGGAATGGTTGTCCGGCGGTGTCCTACTCTCCCACACTCTCTCGGGTGCAGTACCATCGGCGCTGTGGGTCTTAGCTTCCGG
>NZ_PRKW01000013.1 GCF_002927275.1 Arthrobacter pityocampae
ACGCGTGATCAGCAAAAGCAGGGGATACAAAATGAACACTCAAATCCTGGTATTCGCTCTGATTGCGATCATTCCAACAAATGCAGACAAAATCTGCCTCGGACATCATGCCGTGTCAAACGGAACCAAAGTAAACACATTAACTGAAAGAGGAGTGGAAGTCGTCAATGCAACTGAAACAGTGGAACGAACAAACACCCCCAGGATCTGCTCAAAAGGGAAAAGGACAGTTGACCTCGGTCAATGTGGACTCCTGGGGACAATCACTGGACCACCTCAATGTGACCAATTCCTAGAATTTTCGGCCGATTTAATTATTGAGAGGCGAGAAGGAAGTGATGTCTGTTATCCTGGAAAATTCGTGAATGAAGAAGCTTTGAGGCAAATTCTCAGAGAATCAGGCGGAATTGACAAGGAACCCATGGGATTCACATACAATGGAATAAGAACTAATGGGGTGACCAGTGCATGTAGGAGATCAGGATCTTCATTCTATGCAGAAATGAAATGGCTCCTGTCAAACACAGATAATGCTGCATTCCCGCAGATGACTAAGTCATATAAAAATACAAGAAAAAGCCCAGCTATAATAGTATGGGGGATCCATCATTCCGTTTCAACTGCAGAGCAAACCAAGCTATATGGGAGTGGAAACAAACTGGTGACAGTTGGGAGTTCTAATTATCAACAATCTTTCGTACCGAGTCCAGGAGCAAGACCACAAGTTAATGGTCAATCTGGAAGAATTGACTTTCATTGGCTAATACTAAATCCCAATGATACAGTCACTTTCAGTTTCAATGGGGCTTTCATAGCTCCAGACCGTGCAAGCTTCCTGAGAGGAAAATCTATGGGAATCCAGAGTGGAGTACAGGTTGATGCCAATTGTGAAGGGGACTGCTATCATAGTGGAGGGACAATAATAAGTAACTTGCCATTTCAGAACATAGATAGCAGGGCAGTTGGAAAATGTCCGAGATATGTTAAGCAAAGGAGTCTTCTGCTGGCAACAGGGATGAAGAATGTTCCTGAGGTTCCAAAGAGAAAACGGACTGCGAGAGGCCTATTTGGTGCTATAGCGGGTTTCATTGAAAATGGATGGGAAGGCCTAATTGATGGTTGGTATGGTTTCAGACACCAGAATGCACAGGGAGAGGGAACTGCTGCAGATTACAAAAGCACTCAATCGGCAATTGATCAAATAACAGGGAAATTAAACCGGCTTATAGCAAAAACCAACCAACAATTTAAGTTGATAGACAATGAATTCAATGAGGTAGAGAAGCAAATCGGTAATGTGATAAATTGGACCAGAGATTCTATAACAGAAGTATGGTCATACAATGCTGAACTCTTGGTGGCAATGGAGAACCAGCATACAATTGATCTGGCTGATTCAGAAATGGACAAACTGTACGAACGAGTGAAAAGACAGCTGAGAGAGAATGCTGAAGAAGATGGCACGGGTTGCTTTGAAATATTTCACAAGTGTGATGATGACTGTATGGCCAGTATTAGAAATAACACCTATGATCACAGAAAATACAGAGAAGAGGCAATGCAAAATAGAATACAGATTGACCCAGTCAAACTAAGCAGCGGCTACAAAGATGTGATACTTTGGTTTAGCTTCGGGGCATCATATATATTGACTAGTGTGTGTCATTGCTACTGGGTCTATCTGAATCACTGGTCTATTTGAGCCCTGCCAATTGTCCCTGCATGTGCAGGTAATCCCTGTTCGTTTCCCGTAACATGAGCATTCTTCAATATGCTTAGCAGTTCCAGTCAGAGACTCCCATTTCAATATTTTCCCCTCTTTAAAATAGTATATTCTTGTGTCTGCAGGTCCAGTGGCAGGTCCATCAGTGAACACTACTGGGCATACGCCGTTGTGGCATACACATTCAGATTCCTGTGTTCTTAGTATGTTTCGGGCCCATGTGTTAATTTCTGCAACAGGCCTTCTGTTGTACCATATTACTGCAGATGCATTGTTGTTTGGTCCTGATATACATATTGACATTCTGGATTTGCCATCATGGCAACTAGTACTTGACCACCCGATGCATTCCACCCTGCTGTTGTACACTGTGGGCGGTGATGATAGTGGCCAGCTTATCAGGGCGCGATACTGGGACCTATCGTGTATTGTTCCGTTTGAGTGTTTCCCTCTGATTGTTGTTCCTTGGCTGAGAGCATAGAACCTGCATTCATCTGGGTCGCATGAAACATAGGGTTCTCTTGTGACTAAAACATCCGAGCTTTCTCCAATTCTTACTGCATTGTCTTTCCCATATATGTGCCATGAATTTATAGTACAGAGCCCTTTAGTTAAGTTATTGAAATTCCTGCTTGTTCTTTCTTCCATTTGGATGTTGGTGATGTTTGTTTCATTATAATAGTTGTTTATTATTGTTTGGCTTGTGTTGGTTGTTTCAGGTTGTGAGCGTGAGCAATTGCAGCCCGATTTTAGATGCAGTCCTATGTTCAATCCTAGGTTTGCTATTCCAATGAGTACTGTGATTGCGCCTATTGTGATAGCAGTGGCTGAAGTGCATAGAATCTTCTGGTTTGGATTCATCTCGACCCTGCTTTTGCTGATCACGCGTA
>NZ_PRKW01000014.1 GCF_002927275.1 Arthrobacter pityocampae
ACGCGTGATCAGTAGAAACAAGGTCGTTTTTAAACAATTCGACATTAATTGATGGCCATCCGAATTCTTTTGGTCGCTGTCTGACTGTCAGTAAGTATGCTAGAGTCCCGTTTCCGTTTCATTACCAACACCACGTCTCCTTGCCCTATCAAAACATTAGCCTTCTCTCCTTTCGCAAGATTGCTCAATTCGTTGATGCTCAATGCTGGCCCATATCTCCTGTCTTCTTTGCCCAGAATCAGAAACCCCCTCAATACTGCAGATTCCACTCCTGCTGTTCCCTCATCTGGGTCTTCCATCAATGCACCTGCATCCTTCCCAAGCACCGTAAGCCTCTTGGTTGCCTTGTTGTAGTTGAACACAGGAGAATTGCCTCTCACAACTATTCTCATTCCTGAACCTCTCACATTCACAGTTAGAGA
Source organism: Arthrobacter pityocampae (assembly GCF_002927275.1). Taxonomy (GTDB): domain Bacteria; phylum Actinomycetota; class Actinomycetes; order Actinomycetales; family Micrococcaceae; genus Arthrobacter_D; species Arthrobacter_D pityocampae. The sequence continues at coordinate 423 of NZ_PRKW01000014.1, forward strand.
AGAGAACTGCATCCTACTCTGCTTCGGCGGGGCTGCTGCAAATGGTAATAGCTTTATTATTTGGACAGTGTCAAATGTCCCCAGTACGTCACGCATCTGTTGGAATAGAACCCTTACGAATCCACTATATTGGCCTCTGACAGCTTTAGGTATTAGCGATTGAAAGGGTTCAAATTCCATCTTATTGTATAGCATTGTAGGATCTTGGGACCATTGAATCTTTATAGTTTCCCAATTTCTAATGATCCATTGATATGTGTTAACTAGCACTGATTCTGGACCATTGATCTCCCACATCATGGACGACGAATATGTTATAGTCAGCTTTTCTGTTCCCTGTGTTTCACTAACCTCTTCGGGAGACAAGAGTACGTTTCCCCTCTGGTCTCGGACCCTCAAGAAACGATCAATACTCACTACCACTCTCTCAGTACTGGAGTATTCATCTACTCCCATTCTACTAACTCTCACTCCTCTCAATGACATCTCTGTGCTGGGGGTCATGTCAGGCAATATTCCGATCATCCCCATTACATTGTCAATGGGTTCAATTCCCCAGTTTTGAAACAGGACCTTGGCATCCTTTTGGAAATGCCTTAGGAGTTGATGCATGGGATTTAGCCGCTGGTTTGCTCTGTTGACAAAGTTCAAATCACCTCTCACTGCCTTTATCATACAATCCTCTTGTGAGAATACCATTGCCACTATTATTGCCTCAGCAATTGATTGCTCGTCTTTCCCACTCACTATCAGTTGAATCAGTCTTCTGGTTGCTTTCCTTAGAATGGCTGTTGCTCTTCGCCCAACCATTGTGAATTCCTCATATCCTTCATGTACTCTTATTTTCAATGTTTGGAGGTTGCCTGTGAGCACTTCTTCTTCCTTTTTGACAGAAGACCCACTTGTCCTTTTGAAAGTGAAACCTCCAAAGCTGAAGGATGAACTGATCCTTAGGCCCATTGCTGCCTTACATATATCCACAGCCTGTTCTTCTGTTGGGTTTTGTCTAAGGATGTCAACCATTCTAACCCCGCCAATCTGTGTGCTATGGCACATCTCCAAAAGCGAAGCCAACGGGTCTGCTGACACTGTTGCTCTTCTAACAATATTTCTAGCAGCAATAATTAAACTCTGATCAACATCATCATTTCTCACTTCCCCTCCCGGTGTGTACATTTGCTCCCAGCAGGTCCCTTGGGTCAAATGTAATACTTCGATATACACGCTGCTTGTCCCTCCAGCTACTGGTAGAAATCTTGTCTTGCGAACCAGTTCCCTCTCCAACATGTAGGCCACCATTAAAGGGGCAATTTTGCAGTCCTGAAGCTCCTCCTTCTTCTCCTTGGTTATCGTCAACTGTGATTCTGATGTTAATATTCTTGCTCCAACTTCGTTTGGGAATACGACCTCCATAATGACATCTTGTGCTTCCTTAGCACTAAGATCTGCATGGCCTGGGTTTATGTCGACCCTGCGGCGTATTTTAACCTGATTTCGGAAGTGAACGGGGCCGAAGGTCCCATGTTTCAGTCTTTCGACCTTTTCAAAATAGGTTTTATAGACCTTTGGATAGTGGACTGTGCTTGTTGTTGGTCCATTTCTGTTCCACCATGTCACAGCCAGAGGTGACACCATCACTCTGTCTGATCCAGCATCATTTGTCTTGCTCCAAAGGGTTTGACCTTGCTCATTCCTTTCCGGGATCATCTCCATTATCCTTTTGTCTGCTGTAATTGGATATTTCATCGCCATCATCCACTTCATCCTAAGGGCAGGATTCTTCTCCTGTCTTCCCGATGTGTATTTCTTGATTATGGCCATATGGTCCACAGTTGTTTTTGTCAGTATCTCGCGGGTGCGAGACTGTGACATCAAATCTCTTAGTTCTTTTATTCTTTCCATATTGAATATATTTGACCTGCTTTTGCTGATCACGCGTA
>NZ_PRKW01000015.1 GCF_002927275.1 Arthrobacter pityocampae
CAGCTCTCGGTGCTGCTGCCGAAACTCCGCCGTAGGACGCGATCCATCACGAGCTGGCGTGCCTGGCTGCCCAGACAGCCGATACATCGCGCCTGCCCGCTCTGTCTGAACGATCCGGAGAACCAAGCCGTACTGCTCGCGTGGAAGCTGCCCCTGATGCTGAGCTGCCCACTGCATGGCTGCTGGCTGGAATCCTATTGGGGCGTGCCAGGGCGGTTTCTCGGCTGGGAGAACGCCGACGCCGAACCGCGCACTGCCAGCGACGCGATTGCGGCGATGGACCAGCGTACCTGGCAGGCACTGACGACCGGCCACGTGGAGTTGCCGCGCCGACGCATCCACGCCGGATTGTGGTTTAGGCTGCTACGCACGCTGCTCGATGAGCTGAACACCCCGCTTTCGACGTGCGGCACCTACGCGGGGTATCTCCGCCAAATCTGGGAATGCTGCGGGCATCCGCTGCGTGCTGGGCAAAGTCTGTGGCGACCGTATGAAACCCTGAACCCGGCAGTACGGTTGCAGATGCTGGAGGCGGCGGCAACGGCAATCAGCTTGATTGAGGTGAGGGATATAAGCCCGCCAGGCGAGCACGCAAAGCTATTCTGGTCCGAGCCCCAAACCGGGTTCACCAGTGGCCTGCCGGCGAAAGCGCCGAAGCCCGAACCCGTCGATCACTGGCAGCGTGCAATCCAGGCCATTGATGAGGCCATCATTGAAGCACGACACAACCCCGAGACGGCACGCTCGCTGTTCGCGTTGGCTTCCTATGGTCGGCGCGACCCCGCTTCCTTGGAACAGTTGCGCGCCACCTTCGCGAAGGAAGGCATCCCCCCGGAATTTCTGTCACATTATGAGCCTAGCCTACCCTTTGCATGCCTTAGACAGAATGACGGGTTAAGTGACAAATTTTGACGTGCAGAGCTTCCCGATGCAAACTGTCACATAATCGAACGTATATGTGACAGGTACAAGATGCTGATTGGCTACATGCGAGTATCGAAGGCGGATGGCTCCCAGGCGACGGACTTGCAGCGCGATGCGCTGGTCGCGGCCGGTGTTGATCCGGCGCATCTCTATGAAGACCAAGCGTCCGGAAAACGCGAGGATCGTCCCGGTCTGGCGAGCTGTCTGAAGGCACTACGGCCAGGCGACACGTTGGTCGTTTGGAAACTGGATCGGCTCGGGCGCGACCTGCGCCATCTGATCAATACCGTCCATGACCTGACCGGACGCGGCATCGGCCTCAAGGTGCTGACCGGGCACGGCGCGGCCATTGACACCACGACCGCCGCCGGCAAGCTGGTCTTCGGTATCTTCGCCGCGCTGGCCGAGTTCGAGCGCGAGTTGATCGCCGAGCGCACCGTGGCGGGCCTGGCCTCAGCACGGGCACGCGGCCGGAAAGGCGGCCGGCCGTTCAAGATGACCGCCGCCAAGCTGCGGCTGGCGATGGCGGCAATGGGGCAGTCAGAGACCAAGGTCGGCGACCTGTGCCAGGAACTTGGCATCACGCGGCAGACCCTGTATCGGCATATTTCACCCAAGGGCGAGCTACGTCCAGATGGCGAGAAGCTACTCAGCCGAATTTGATGCCGACATGAGGCGACGTAGCGAAAGCGTGGTTTGTCTCAATTTGACGGCGGCGAACCGCAAGCGTTCGGTTCGCCGCTCGTTTCGGTCGCAGTGCTGGCCCGCGCCTGGAAACGTTGATAACACTCCAGCCCGCAGAAGTGCTCGACGTACTCCGCGCCTTCCGGTGTGAAGGCGGCATCGAGCGGAATTTCCTTGCAGCACACGCAGCAACTGGTGGCGGTCGGATCATTTGCATTCATGGTGGCACCCCTCCATTGACTGACGAAGACGGCGAATGCCGCCGCCGGCATCGGCTTTGCGAACAGAAAGCCTTGCCCGCGCTCGAACGCTTGGGCCCTCCGCCGTAGTCCATCCATCCGGCCGGGAAGCGCTCATGATCTTTCCCTGAATGCCC
>NZ_PRKW01000016.1 GCF_002927275.1 Arthrobacter pityocampae
ACGCGTGATCAGTAGAAACAAGGGTATTTTTCTTCAATTGTCATACTCCTCTGCATTGTCTCCGAAGAAATAAGATCCTTCATTATTCATGTCAAAGGAAGGCACGATCGGGTTCGTTGCCTTTTCGTCCGAGAGCTCGAAGACTCCCCGCCCCTGGAATGACACATCTTCTGGTCTGGCACTTTCCATCATTCTTATGATTTCAGTCCTCATGTCAGACGTTCTACCCTCATTATTTCCTGTAAATGCTGCCATAATGGTTGCTCTTTCGAAAGGAAGGTTTCTCTGTACTGAGAAAGTGGGTTGAACGCTGACCTGTCCTGCAGATGCCCTCTGTTGGTTGGTGTTCCCTCCGCTTCTGGTTCTTATAGCCCAATATCTACTTCTCAATTCAAGAGTATTGGAGTCCATTGCTTCCATGTTCTCATTTGAAGCAATTTGAACCCCTCTAGTGGATAGCTGTCCTCTTGGGACCATTCTTGTCCCTCTAATGAAACTTGAGACCCTAAGGTCCTCAAACGCTGCAGAGTGGCATGCCATCCACACTAGTTGGCTCTTATGTGCTGGGTTCTCATTTGGTCTAATGAGACTAAAGACCTGGCTGTTTTGAAGCAGACGAAAAGGATCTATTCCAACCAAGGAGTACCCTTCTCTCTCAAAGTCATATCCACTAGCCACTGCAAGCCCGTACACACAAGCAGGCAAGCAGGATTTATGAGCCACTGATCCCCTCAGGATGAGTGCAGACCTTGCCAGAAAAATAAGATCTTCTATTTCAGCATTCCCAGGATTTCTGCTCTCTCGCACTTGATCCATCATCGCCCTTTGTGCTGCTGTTTGGAATTTCCCTTTGAGGATGTTGCACATTCTCTCATATGCAATTCTTGTTCTTCTTCCATTTTCGCCTCTCCAGAAATTCCGGTCGTTGATCCCTCGTTTTATCATCCGAATCAGTTCCATCACCATTGTCCCTATTCCCTTTACTGCTGCACCTGCAGCTCCAGATCTCCTCGGGAGAGTTGATCCTTGCATCAGAGAGCACATCCGGGGATCCATTCCAGTACGCACGAGAGCTCTCGTTCTCTGATAGGTAGCATCATTTAGGTTGGAATGCCATATCATCAGATGGGTAAGACCAGCAGTTGCATCCTCTCCATTGTTCGCTTGTCTCCAAATTCTCCTGATTTCCTCTTTGTCATACAGGATCAGCTCTCTCACCCATTTTCCGTCTCTTCTCCTGTAAATTGGACCTCCAGTTTTCTTAGGGTCCTTTCCTGCACTGGGGTGCTCTTCCAGGTATCTGTTCCTTCTTTCATCAAATGCAGAGAGTACCATTCTCTCTATTGTTATACTGTTTTGAATCAGCCTCCCTTCATTGTCACTGAGTTTGAGTTCTGTGCACATCTGTATGTAGAATCTCCCAATGCCGCTAACCATTCTTCCAACAGACGCCCTGATCTCAGTAGCATTCTGGCGTTCCCCACCAGTTTCCATCTGTTCATAGGATCGTTTGGTGCCTTGAGACGCCATGATTTTGATGTCACTCAGTGAGTGATTATCTACCCTGCTTTTGCTGATCACGCGTA
>NZ_PRKW01000017.1 GCF_002927275.1 Arthrobacter pityocampae
ATTCTCCCTGGCCTTTGCAGGCATTTTTGGCGGTCATGCAGTCGTTCTGGCCCTTGCAACCGTTGACGCCGAAGCACTTCACTTCAGCTGCTTTGGTGTCCTGGGCGGCCTGGACAGGCAGGGTAGCAAACAGGCTGGCGGCCACGAGAGCCAGAGCGGCACCGGTAGCGACGTTGGATTTATTCGACATAGTGACAATCTCTCTTAATTGTTGGTGGTCTTATCCGCGGGTGCGAATGACCCTGAGTAGCTTAGGCATCGCTGCCGAGCATGCCCTCTCAAGAAATTCGCAAGGCTTTATGAGGGCATGAAAGACAGTACCGAGCCTTCTGGATGGGCTACAAGAAAGAAATAGCAACCTGACAGAACTGTAATGTTCGGCTCAGGTTGCTGACAGGCCCTCTTAGGGATGCTCCGATCAACTTGTCGTGCAGCCGCGGCAAGTTGCAATTTTCCAGGCACCTACAGCGTCATTGGACGAAAAGTGACCGAAAAATCATGTACGGAGAGCTTTTTCGACCGGTTCTCCGTGTTAAACGCGAACCTCACCCATACCCATGAGCTGTTTTCGAACCCTCCACAGGTTTGCCAGGGCGAACAGCGTGGTCAACTGAGCCGTGTTTTTCATCAGCCCACGAAAACGTACTTTCACGTAACCAAACTGCCGCTTGATCACGCGAAACGGATGCTCGACCTTGGCCCGTGTCTGAGCCTTGCAGAACTCGATCTTGCGCTTGGCTTTGTACAGTACGCTGCGCTGGTTCAGCTTGGAATAGGTGCTGCGACGCGCTGCAATCTGCCAGATCACCCCCCGATTTTCATGCTCTTCGCGCCTTTCGACACCGGTGTAACCGGCATCTGCATACACGGCGTTTTCTTCGCCATGCAGCAGTTCAGCCACCTGCGTGACATCGGCCACATTGGCAGCGGTGCCATGGACGTGATGCACCAGGCCGGACTCGACATCGGCACCGATGTGCGCCTTCATCCCGAAGAAATACTGACCGCCTTTCTTGGTCTGGTGCATCTCGGGATCACGCTTGCCTTCTTTATTTTTGGTCGAGCTGGGGGCATGAATAATGGTGGCATCGACGATGGTGCCTTGGCGCAGCGACAGGCCTTTTTCCTGCAGATAACCATTGATGACCGCAAGGATTGCCGGTGCGAGCTGATGCTTCTCCAGCAAGTGCCGGAAGTTCATGATCGTGGTGTCTTCGGGGATTGGCGCGCTCAGCGTCAGGAGTGCGAACTGGCGCATGGGCGTGATTTCGTAGAGCGCTTCTTCCATGGCCGGGTCGCTCAGGGAGAACCAGTTCTGCAACAGATGGATGCGCAGCATGGTTTCCAGAGGATAGGGTTTTCTACCGCCGCCGGCCTTGGGGTAGAACGGTTCGATCAGCTCCAGCAGGCCTGCCCAGGGCACCACCTGATCCATTTCGGCGAGGAAGCGCTCTCGGCGGGTTTGCTTGCGCTTGCCGGCGTACTCAAAGTCGGAAAAGCTCATCTGGCTCATGGGCGGCTCGGATCAGGTGTTGCGGGGATTCTCGCATAACTGAAGGCTTGTTCGGAGATTCCCTAGCCCAACGCTCCAAGGCGCCAATGCAACG
>NZ_PRKW01000001.1 GCF_002927275.1 Arthrobacter pityocampae
CGGTCAGATACTGCTGATCGGGCTGATCCTGCACGCCTACCCAGTGATGATCCAACGCATCGTGCGCTACCGGATCATCACCCGACGGGCCAACACCCACACCAGCAGGAGCAGGAGCAGGAGTGCTTATAACCAACAACTGCCCTGAGCCAGACCATGCTGTGAACGTGCCTGACGGCACGTAGGTCTCGGACACGACCCATGGCACACGACACGCCCTCTCGGCGGCCCTGAGCGGGAGTATCTCGTAGACGGTCGTTTCCAAAACTCCCGAAAATCCCGCGCTAGGAACGGCGGCCGAAGCGTTATTGAAACGGCAGGTATGGCTTTGGGCGACTAATCCGAGTGGTGGGCGCGACAGGCATTCAGCCCAACGGCCAGCGGCCAGGAAAGTCAGTGCTAAAACTTGACTATGACCGAGTCAGGAACCACGCAGCCTTTAGTTATCAGTCAATCGCCAAAGCATCAGCTTTCGTCGGTGGGAATCATTGCTGCGTTCCTCTGCGCATAAATCGTGTTGGGCGTCCTCGATGTCCTTGACCGGTGGCTGATGTGGTCCGGGGTGGCGGTATTTGGGACGATCCTCTTGATCGGCCTCTACGGTGTGCTCCGTGCTCGCGCCGCATCGTGGGAACTCCGGTTGGATTCAGACGGGGTGACGGCGCACGGTCACTCGACGACGCCATGGTCTGACCTTGCCGAGGTCCGGGTCACCAGGATGGGTCCGCAGTGGCTCTTCTTGTTCCGGGGCCCACGGGTTGTAGCGTTCATCGGGTGGCCCGGGGTGGACATGCCAAGCTTGCCCTCGGTGGGGGCAGGGGTTCTCGCCAAGCGCACCACTCGACTCCGAGCACGACAGTACGGGACGCAGATGGTGCTGATCCCGCAGACCATCGATGCTTCGACCGAGACCATCGTCACGACGGTCGGACGGTTCAGTAACGTGCCCGTGGTGCGAGAGTGAACCCAGTGTGGTTGCAGTTGCCTGACCGTTCAACCCATGCTGTTCACCGACCCGCTACCGGAGCCTGCGGCCGATCCAAGTAAACAATCCTTCACTAGGACGGTCGTTCACGGACCTTGGCAGTCTGACTACCACCAAGGCCATTTCGACGACAATCGACCCCCAGAGCTCACATCCCGTCGCACGCGCGCTCTGGGCCACCGACGTGCGGGCACCTCTACTCCAACGCCTCATACCCGAAGCAGTGGAAGTGCCGGCGGAGTAGGTTCGATCTATGGCCTACGATCCGACCCTCCTACTCATTGCCTTCAGCATGTTTGCCATCGGACTGCTGGGCCTCGTGCTTTGCGTACTTGGGCTGTCCTGGCTCATCACTCATCCAAAGGAGAACGGAGAATCATTTCGACGAGGCCGGAGGCGCAACATGCTCACTTCTACCATCGCAGGAGTCTTGTTCATTGGAATCGGCGTCCTGCCCTTTGCCCCATCGCCCTTCTAGCTTCACGGTGCCGCGGGTGTCATACGCAGGCGGTGAGTGATCAGAATTCGCCGATCCCCTTGCGAGGTGCCTATGGACTGGCAGAACGGCGCCTGACTGACTAGCGGGATGATCGACAACGCCGTTCTCGACACAATCCTGGCCATGACGCACTCAGCGGTCGGAGGGGACCTGCTTTCCGACGTCGATTCCCTCGCAACCGGGATCGAAGCCGCGGGTTGGGTCCGGGCTGTCAACGGTGGGGACTGGTACTGCCCGGGTGAACCCTCCTGGTCGTTGCTGTCCTCTGATCATGCGCCGAATCTGGCGGTCTTCCTGAGCGACGACGACGCCACCACCGTCTTCACGACGGGCCAGGACCTCGCGCGGAGACTCGACCAGGTTGAGGACCTGCGCCGGCACGGCCCCGACCCGGGATGGCCATCCTGGTCACCGGATGAGCCACGGTGGGCGGAGTGGACCGGGCTCGAAACCGACTGGGTGATGTGGGACGGCGGCCCGGCCCGCATCTCGCTGAACGTCCAGCCCGCCCATCAACCGGGACGCCACTACTCGCCCCCACATCTGCATTTCCAGATCGGACGGCTCGATACACCATCGGAGGGACTCCCCGCGGACCCGGAGCGTGCTCGCCGCATCGTCAGCTCGGGATCACCTATAGCGCGGTGGTACCTGGCAGGAGAAGTCGACCTGCCGGAAGACGTCGTCGACATTCTCCGCCGTGACTCGGACGCCGCCGTCGTGGCAGCCGTCGAATCCGCGGCAAGGTTCCGCACCATGCACACCGCAGCGCAGGACCACATCGGACGACATGACGGGCACTGACTCCAGTAGTCGGGATCCTCGGTGGGAAACTCTCACCGCGCGTCCTTCTAGTCAAAGGATCCTTCGCAGGAACGGCCGTCAGATGTGCATCCGTGCTTGATGCCGCACAACCCTGTGGGCGATGAGTGCGGCGGCGCCCAGGACCAGGCCCAGCACTCCGGCTGCGTACCCGAACAACATGAGAATGCCGGCGCCGATGTTCACACCGCCCTCGCCTGTGTCGTTCGCCAGAGCCCAACTTCCAATACCGACTGTCAGGAAAGCGATCACCAGGAGACAAGTGCAGAAATAGTGCAGGACCTTCGGAACGGGCGCGGCCATGTCGTCTCGCTTTCGGAGAAATGCTTGGTTGGTACTGAAGGCTAACCCGTCCCATGAATGGAATCCGGCACGACCTCCTCAGAGATATCAAACTGCCGTCATCAGTGTCCGCCTTCCGATCGGCCTACGGTCAGCTGTAGTAGGCCGGAAATTAGTTTCGAGCCATGGGAACGGACTGGATCGAACACCGGCGGGGTCGCGACAACGAACTCATCGGCTGGATGGAACCCTCGGGCGAGGGGTTCGTCGCCATCGACCTGCTGGGACGCCGCAGGACCGGCATCGTGGACTGGCTGAGCGCCGAGGAAACCCTCGACGAACTCGGCATCGGCTACCTCGCCGACCCACACGAGCTACGGTTGGACGACGGCGCCTGGTTGCGTGTCCGCATCGCTGAAGTCTCGCCGGCCGAGATTCGAGTGAGAAAGGACGACTGGGGCGATATGGCCGCTCCCCAGCTCTACTACACGGTGCCCTTCCCCGTAAATGATGATCAGCTCCGCCCACTGACCGCATAAGAATCCCACTCGGCCAGACCGGAAACCCTGCTGCGCTCTCCAGAGAATAGGATCCATCGATCCGCTACCAGACTCCGCCAGTCCAGACAAAAGACCCTTCGCGTAGACGGTCGGTCGACGGTCGTTTGTAGAGACGATGGGACTGCCTGCGTTTCGGGTCAGTTCAAGTGAATGCGCAGAACCGAACCAATGCAGCATCGGAACGCTCCTCGCCTTACACGCTGATCGACGCCCATACACTGATGGCTTAGTACCAGCCGCGAATTAAGGGGCCCCGTGCTCGTCACCGTCACTTCGACCGCCCCTGATGCGTCGAATCTGAGCCATCTGCTGAGGAAGCACCCGGATCGTGCGCAAGCGTTTCCTCTCAGCGTCGGTACGGCTCACGTCTTCTACCCCGAGGTGTCCGACGAGCGGTGCACGGTGGCCATGCTCCTGGAGGTCGACCCGATCGGGCTTGTCCGGGATAAGCGCTTCCGAGGAGGTGACGCGGCCACGCTCGCACGGTATGTGAACGACCGCCCGTACGCCTCCTCGTCCATGGTCGCGGTCGCTCTGGGCCAGGTTTTCAAAACGGCAATGAACGGGACGAGCGAGTCCTTTCCCGAACTCGCAACATCTCCCCTGCCCCTCGAGGTGAGCGTCGCGGCGGTTCCGGCCCGTGGACGCGACACCGCCGACCTGGTCACACGGCTGTTCGAGCCGCTCGGTTGGGCCGTCCACGAGACGCCGATCCCTTTGGACCCTCAGTTCCCGGAGTGGGGAGACTCCGTCTACGTCGACCTCGGTCTCCGCGGCAACGTCCGGTTGAGCGATGCGCTTCGGCATCTCTACGTGTTGCTGCCGGTCCTGGATGACGCGAAGCATTATTGGGTGTCCGAGGACGAGGTCGGCAAACTCCTGCGCGCGGGCGAGGGCTGGCTGTCGGATCATCCGGAGCGTGAACTCATCACACGCCGCTATCTCGCGCACCAGCGATCCATGGTGGACGAGGCGACGGAATCGCTCACCGCCGGGTCCCGGCTGGATGACCTCGATGACATTCCGACGCTTGAGCCCGCGACCGAGAGTTCCGAGTCGCGGCCGGCTCCGCTGGCCGCACTGCGCGCGGAGGCCGTCCTTGCGGCCCTCCGCGATATCGGCGCGCGGGCCGTCGCCGATGTCGGGTGCGGGGAAGGCATGCTTCTGCGCCGCATGCAGACTGATCCCGTGTTCACGACGATCATCGGAACCGACGTGTCAGCGAAAGCACTCGCCAGGGCGGAACGAACCCTGAATCTCCGTGAGGCCGGCGACCGCCAGCGCGAGAGGGTGCACCTTCTGCAGTCCTCGGTGACGTACCAGGACGACCGCATCGCGGGCCTCGACGCGATCGTCCTGATGGAGGTGATCGAGCATGTGGACGAGGAGCGGTTGCCGGCACTCGAGGCATCCGTGTTCGGTGCCGCCGCCCCAAACGCCGTCATCGTGACCACGCCCAACGCCGACTACAACGCCCTGTTCGAATCGTTGCCCGCCGGCGGTTTCCGACACGCCGACCACCGGTTCGAATGGTCGCGCGCGGAGTTCACTGCCTGGTCGGAGGGAGTGGCCTCCCGCCACGGATACACGGTCGAATACCGGACCGTCGGCGAGGTCGACCGGGACCTTGGATCACCGACCCAACTTGCCCTGTTCCGAAAGGCCACCGACCGATGACGCGCCTGCCCATCCCCGACATGTCCCTCGTGGTACTCATCGGGGCCTCAGGCTCCGGTAAGTCGACGTTCGCCGCCACCCACTTCGAGCCGTTCGAAACGCTGTCGAGCGACTTCTTCCGCGGCCTCGTCTCCAATGACGAGAACAACCAGGCGGCAACGCCTGCGGCCTTCGAGGCCCTCGGGTTCGTCGCGGGTCAGCGCCTCGACGCGGGCCTCCTGACGGTCATCGACGCCACCAATGTCCAGCCCGATGCCCGCCGCTCCCTCATCTCGCTCGCGCGCGAGCACGACGTGCTGCCCGTCGCGGTCGTGCTGGACGTGCCGCAAAGCGTCTGCATCGAACGCAATTCCGCACGGAAAGATCGAACATTCGGCGCCTCCGTGGTCAAACGCCAGCATGATCAGCTCCGCCGGTCTCTCAAGCACTTGGGCAAGGAGGGCTTCCGCCGGGTCCACGTCCTCTCCGGGGCCGACGAAATCGCCGCTGCCGAGTTCGTGCGCGAACCCCTTTTGACTGACCGTCGTGACGAGACGGGCCCGTTCGACGCCATCGGCGACGTACATGGCTGCCGGTCCGAGCTCGAGACGCTGCTCGGCAAGCTCGGCTACGAGATCACCCGCGACGCCGAAGGGCGCCCCGTCGACGCCGCCCACCCGGAGGGCCGCCAGGCCATTTTCCTCGGCGACCTCGTCGATCGCGGGCCGGATAGCCCCGGCGTATTGCGCCTGGTCATGGGCATGGTCGGGGCCGGACACGCCCTGGCCGTGCCCGGTAACCATGAAGCCAAACTCGTGCGCGCCCTCGACGGCAAAAAGGTCCAGATGAGTCATGGCCTGGCCGAGACCCTCGCGCAGCTCTCGACCGAGACTGACGAGTTCCGGGCCGAGGTCCTGCAGTTCTGCCGCGGCCTGGTGTCCCACCTCGTGCTCGACGACGGCAGACTGGTTGTCGCCCACGCCGGCCTGATCGAGAAGTACCACGGGCGAGCCTCGGGCCGTGTGCGCGCGTTCTCGCTGTACGGCGAGACGACCGGCGAAACAGACGAGTACGGGCTCCCGGTCCGGCTGCCCTGGGCCGAGGACTACCGCGGCGCAGCGACCGTCCTCTACGGTCACGTCCCCACGCTCGAGGCGGAATGGGTCAACGGCACGATGTGCCTGGACACCGGGTGCGTCTTCGGCGGCAAGCTCAGCGCTCTGCGCTACCCCGAAAAGCAGATCGTCGACGTCCCGGCCGCGCAGGTCTGGTACGAACCGGTCGCACCCTTGGAAGGACGAGCGTCCGCGCCGGCCGCATCGGCAGGATCATCGACGCGCAACCCCAGTCTCCTGCGCATCGATGACGTCCTCGGCAAGCAGATCATCCAGACGCGGGCATTCGGCAAGGTCGGCATCCGCGAGGACAACGCAGCCGGGGCACTGGAAGTCATGAGCCGCTTCGCCACAGATCCCCGCCGGCTTGTGTACTTGCCGCCGACCATGAGCCCGCCGCACGTCTCCAGCATCGAGGGCATCCTCGAGCACCCGGCCGAGGCGTTCGCGGCCTACCGTCGTGAGGGCCTCGACCGGCTTGTCTGCGAGGAAAAGCACATGGGTTCGCGGGCGGTCGTGCTGCTGACGCGTGACCCGTCCCGATTCGGCGCGCCCATGGGGTGGCGCGGAGCCGTCCACACCCGCACGGGCCGGCCGTTCTTCGACGAGGCGACCACCGACGAATTCCTCACCCGTCTCGATCGGGCCGCCGACACCGCAGGACTCTGGGCCGAGCTCGGAACGTCCTGGCTCCTGTTCGACGCCGAGCTACTGCCCTGGTCGCTCAAGGCGGGCCCCATGATCCGGGAGCAGTACGCCAGCGTCGCTGCGGCCGCCACCTCGGCCCTGCCCGCCGCGTCGCGGATCCTTGAGACGGCCGCCGGTCGCGGCGTCGACGTCGCCGACCTGCTGGCGCGAACGAGACGCCGTGCCGCGAACGCCGACGCGTACCGCGACGCATACCGGCGGTACAGCCAGCCCGTGACGGGGCTGGATGGTGTGCAGCTCGCCCCCTTCCAGCTTCTCGCATCAGAGAACGCCAGCCACCTCGGCCGAGATCACGCCTGGCATCTCGCCGTTGCCGATCGTCTCGCCGACGCCGACGAGGTTCTCATTCGACGCACCCGGCACGTCGACGTCGACCTGGCATCACCAGAGTCCGAAGCCGCTGCCACCGAGTGGTGGGAGGAAATCACGGCAGCAGGCGGCGAAGGAATGGTTGTGAAGCCGGCGGCGGGCCTCGTCCGCGGGACGCGGTCCCTCGCCCAGCCCGGCATCAAGGTACGCGGAGCCGAGTACCTACGGATCATCTACGGGCCCGACTACCTCGAACCAGCCAACCTGGCTCGCCTACGCGACCGGGACACCGGACACAAGCGCTCCATGGCACTGCGGGAGTACGCCCTCGGAGTCGAAGCCGTCGAACGATTCGTCGCCGACGAGCCGCTATGGCGAGTGCATCAAGCCGTCTTCGGCGTCCTCGCCATGGAATCAGAATCAGTGGATCCCCGGCTGTAAGAACATCATCAGTACCGACGTCGCGCACATAGTCCCCGCGCGGCCCCAGGCCGACTACCGCTGCAAGCAGCGCCTCCCACCCCTGCGACTCACGGGTGCACCGACCCGCAGGCGAACCGCGCCAACCATCCAGTCAAAGCATCCTTTGACTGGATCGCGATAGCGTGACCGCTTCAAGCCCACAAGAGATATTGCACAACTTATCTTGTGCAGTAAGGTGGCGAGATGGAACCTCGCCGCAACGTGCACGACGCCTCTCATCTGCGTGTCCTCGCCCACCCGACCCGCCTACGCGTTCTGGGCCTGTTGCGGGAGCTAGGGCCTCAGACCGCGGCGTCGTTGGCTGAGCATGTCGATGAGGCTCCCGGGACCCTGAGTTATCACCTGACGAAGCTGGCCGAGGCAGAGTTCATCGAGCAGGACCTCCGGCCGGAGGGTGATCGGCGGGAGCGCTGGTGGCGGGCGTCGCAGGACCAGACAGTGTGGGATGACGCCGATTTCGCCAATGACCCGGAGAAGTACGGGGTTGCCAAGGACTTTTACCGGATCCTGTGGCAGCACTATGCGCGCCAGTACGAGGCATACGTCGAGTCGATGCCGCACCTCGATCGACAGTGGATCGACGGCGCGGTCAGTAGCGATCGCCGGCTCCGCCTGACCGTGGAGCAACTGCACGAGATGCGCGAGGACTTCCACGCGCTCGAGCAGAAATGGGTGCGGGCCAGCGCGGAGCACTCCCCCGGCGATGGTGCCGAAGAAGTGTTCCTCCTCCTGCAGGCCTTCCGCAGGGCCACGTGAAAACCCCGGCCCACGCCTGGGCCTCCCTCCCGGCGCTGATCACGGCGCACACCATTTCGCGCACCGGAAACGTCGTCGCCCTGTTCACCATCCCCTTCCTCGTCCTCGAGACCGGGGGCGGACCCGTCCAGGTCGGTATCGCAGCAGCCGCAGCCACCGCCCCCGTGGTGCTCGGCGCACCCTTGGGCGGTGTGCTCGTCGACCGGATCGGATACCTGCGCTCATCGGTCATCTCCGACGTCGTCAGCGGCACAACCATCGCCCTCATCCCCCTTCTCGCCGCGACCACCGGGCTCCCGTTCCCCGCCCTGATCGCCCTCGTGTTCCTCAGCGGCCTCCTCGACACGCCGGGAGAAACCGCACGCCGGGTACTGCTCCCGAACCTCTCCGCGCAGGCGCGGATTCCGTTGCAACGCTCCGTCGGGTTCCTCGACGGCTCGACCCGCGCCGCGACCCTCATCGGCGCACCCTTGGCGGCCGTGCTCGTCGCAACCCTAGGTGCTTTCCCGGCGCTGCTGGCCACCGCCGCGGCCTTCGTACTCTCCGCCCTCATCTCCGGAACACTCATCCGCACCTCCTCATCACCGGCCGGCCCCCATACCCCTCCCACCAGCACGGATTCTGACACGAACGACGGCACGGGTGGTTACTGGGCGGATCTTCGCGACGGACTGCGCTTCGTCCGGACGGACCCACTGCTGCGGCCTCTGATCATCCTGGTCCTCATCACGAACACCCTCGACGCCGCCCGAAGCGGCACCCTTCTTCCCCTCTACGCTAGCCAGGAACTCAACGGCCCGGCCTCGCTGGGCATCATCGCCGGCGCCTTCGGCGGAGCAGCCCTCACCGGGTCCATCGTCTTCGGCTTCATCGCCCACCGACTCCCCCGCCGGGCACCCTTTGTCATCTGCTACACCCTCGTCGCCTGCTCATCCCTCGGACCGGCACTCGGCCTCGGCACCGGATGGCTCGTCGGATTCTTCATTCTGTCCGGCCTCGCCGCCGGTGCCATCAACCCCATCATCGGAGCCGTCGAACTCGAACGGATCCCACCACACCTCCGAGCCCGGGTCCTCGGACTCGTCACCGCCGGGGCCTGGGCCGGCATGCCCCTCGGTGGGCTCATCGGCGGGATCTCCGCCAACACCGCCGGCCTCACAACAACCTTCACCGTCATGTTCCTGATTTACCTCGCCGCGACCCTCACCCCACTACGCGGCGGACCCTGGGAACTCATGGAGCGCAACACCGCCGACACTGCCGACACGAAAACAGCACGGTCATAGCGAAACGCCCGCGGTGCACGCGGCGTAGCCGGAAGCTCCGTCGATAAGGAGGTTGCGTGTCTTGCCGATGCGCCACTGCTACCGGTATTCGGGGTACCGTCTGTGGATGCCTGATGCTCTCTTCGACCATCCGCGGGTTGCCGGCGTCTATGACGCTCTCGATGCTGACCGCAGCGACCTGGACACCTATCTGGACCTCGTCGACGAGTTCGGGGCAGGATCGGTCCTGGACGTCGGCTGCGGCACGGGTGCCTTCGGCTCCCTTCTGGCGGAGCGCGGCATCCGGGTGCTGGGTATCGACCCGGCCGGGGCGTCCGTCGATATCGCCCGCACCAAGGCCGGCGCCGACCAGGTCACGTGGGTCGTCGGGATCGCCCCGGATATCGCCGCTGACCCCGCCCACCACGACCGGTTCGATCTGGCGACGATGACCGCCAACGTCGCTCAGGTCTTTCTCGACGACAAGGAATGGTCCGCCACCCTGCGGGCCATCCGAACCTGTCTGCGTCCCGGCGGGCGGATCGCCTTTGAGACCCGCATTCCCTCCGACCAGGGCTGGAAGCGGTGGACCAGAGACCGCACCCATCGGGTCGTCGACGTCGAAGGCGAAGGACCAGTAGAGGACTGGGTCCACGTCACCGACCTGAACGGGGAGTTCGTGACGTTCGAATCGCCCACCATCTTCCTCACCGACGGTGAACGCATCGACTCCACCTCCACGCTGCGCTTCCGCACCCAGGAGGCACTGACCCGATCACTGACGGAAGCGGGCTTTACCCGGACCGAGGTCCGCGACCTCCCCTACGCGCGGGGCCGCGGATGGCTCATCATCGCCCAAACCCAACAAACCCGATAACGCCGCCGACACGGGGGACGCACGATCGGCCGCCCTACGGGCGCTAAGTAGCGCAGGGATCAGCGGGTCGATGCGGCGAGGTCGCGCTTACTCTGTTCGGTCATGATGGTGCTTTATTGCGTTAGAGCGTCGGCCTCACCGAGGGAGCGAAGTAGATCCTCCACCCCAGCCGGGTAGAGAGGGCGGTCAAGCCTGTCGATGCGTCTCCACCCCACGGGACTGCCTTCATCGAGCACGCGCAGGGTTGCGTCCAGTGGGATGGCATCGATCTCTTCAGACTGCACGACGAAGACATGCACTATCTCGTGACCAGGTTCTCCCTCGTAGTGGAAGATGTTCTCCATAACGCCGAGCAACTGCACGGTGGTGAGAGTCACCCCGAGTTCCTCTGCGAACTCACGCCGCACGGCCGTATCGGCTGTCTCTCCGAACTCGATACCTCCGCCGAGAGCTCGATGAAACACCTCGCCCTTCATGGAGTCTGTCGCATCCGACACGAGAACGTATCCATCGCGCACCGGCAGACCCACCGCAAGATTCCGGATTGTCGGCATGCATCCGATCCTAAGTTCGCACCACGCGGGTGGGGATCGGCATACGGTCCGCCGTCCACTGATGAGTTCCTTCGGTAACGTCCTGTTCCATGATCGACCCACCGGTGGCACCTGCGCTGTGTCATCCATCGACGATGGTGAAGACGTCGTACCTTGTCGGCGAGCAGGCTGACATGCTGCACCGAGGATCGGACACGGCGTGGCTGCGGGCGGCGAGTCGCGATTTCGGGGGGTTCGTGGCAGACAGGGTGGGTATACGACAACGGTGGGGTGTTCCTTCCGAGCTGTTCTGGTTCACCTCCGGGGAGTACTACCTCGGCTCCCTTGTCATCCGTCACCGGTTGACCGACGACGAGGGCGGCGGCCACATCGGCTATCACGTCGTCTACCCATGGCAGCGCCAGGGCCATGCCACCCAGATGCTCCGGGATGCTCTCCTGAAGTGTTCGGCCCTGGGCATCGAGCGTGCCCTCCTGACGATCGCCCCGGGAAACGCCGCCTCGCTGACGGTGGTGCACCGCAACGGAGGAGTAGCTGACGGGATGAACGACGAGGGCGAGCTTCGCTTCTGGATCGACACTCCGTCCGTGAGCTAATCGACCCCGAAAGGGGTCCGTCGACGGAGCTGTCGCGCATTCTCAACGGGTAGCCTCCCCGTATGACATCGAGGCTGAAGGGGCGCCGACGAGCTGCCCATCGGATCATCGGTGACGTTGCTGCGTGGGCAGCACAGGAAGACAAGGTCAGAGCCCTGGCTCTGGTGGGCTCGTATGCCCGGGGAGCTGAGCGGATGGCCAATGATGTCGATCTGGTGGTGCTGAGCGACACGCCCGAGAGTCTCGACGACGCGGCATGGTTCGAGCACCTCGCCCCTGGCGCACGCCTTGTTCGCTCGCAGGAGTGGGGGCCTGTACGCGAACGCAGATTCCGGCTGGTATCAGGATTGATCGTGGAACTGGGCATTGCTCCCTCGAACTGGGCCGCTGTCCCCTTGGACCAGGGAACCCGTCGCGTCCTCAAAGACGGGCACCGCGTCTTGTACGACACACGGCTCCTCGGAAGGGCTACCGCAGCCGTCGCCGGGTAAGCACCGGGCCGCCGCACTATTGCCGCAAGAGATTTCTCTCCGGCCGCGCGCGGAACGCTACGGGTGTCCGATAGATTCGCCAAATGGAGTTCCGCCCAACGACACCAGAGGATCTGCAGACCATTCTCGGCTGGGTGGGAAACGACCGGGACATGGTCCTGTGGTCGGGTCCGACGTTCACCTGGCCGCTCACCCTCGACCAGCTGCTGACCTACCTCGAGAACCCGAAGCGGACCTACTGGTCCGCGACCGACCGGGGCTCCCACGCGCTGGTGGGGCACGCGTCTCTGCTCATCGACGAAGGTGCCGGGCTGCTGCGGATCGGGTTCATTATCGTGGACCCGGGCCTCCGAGGCCGCGGCGCCGGCCGATCACTGGTCGACGGCATCGTGCGCCGCGGCTTCGAGACCTCCACCATTCCCGCCATGACACTTGCCGTCCTCGCCCACAACCGGCTGGCTCGCGCATACGCCTTGTACAGGTGGTGGCGGCCCGTCCTGACACTCGCCGTCACAGCGGTGGCTTACGGCATGTTGCTGCTCGCCCTCGTGGTGGCGGCCATGATCGCCTCCGCCCTCGACCCAGCACTCGGCATCCTCATCGACGATGCGATGGACCCGTCAGCACCACTGGACATGAACAACCCCAGCGCGGCACTGCTGGCCATGCTGATGCTCGCGATCGGGCTACCCGCGGCCCTACTCGGAGCGCGCATCGGCGGTTGGCGGCCCGCCGGATCGGTGTCCTCGGTCCTCGGGCGACTGCGCTGGGGGTTGCTGGCCCGCTGCCTGGGCCTGGCCGCCGGATTGCACCTGATGCTCACCCTCGGTGTGACCTTCACCGGGGTGGCCTTCACCGGCGCTGGGACGTCGCAGGTGACGGCGACCTGGAACCAACACAGCGGCTGGATGCGCGCAGTCGCGCTCCTCGTCGTACCCTTCCAGGCCGCCGCCGAGGAATACGTATTCCGCGGCGATCTCATGCAGACCATCGGATCCTGGCTACGTCACCCGGCCTGGGCCATCCTGCTACCGGTGCCCCTGTTCGTCCTGGGCCACGAATAGGCTGGGTCGCACAAATCGACATCGCCGTCTTCGCCGTCGCCGCCGGCTGGCTGACCTGGCGCACCGGAGGCCTCGAAGCCGCCATCGGCCTGCACATCATCGGCAACTGCCTCGCCTTCGGCTTCGGCGCGATCGGCCTCACCGACCTCAACGCCACCGACATCCCTACGGTCTCGGTCGCTCTCTCCATTGGACTCACCCTCACCTACACGGCACTCATCACCCGACACCACACCTGGTGGCACATCCCCGCACCCACCTCCGCGGAATTCTGCGCCGACCCTCGGACCTGATAAGCCACCGCGAACCCCACCGCTCAACGCGCACGCGCTCCACCAATGCTGAACTGCCATGGCAGCCGGCAGCTGGGGTCACCCACGAACAGGCAGGCCACACGGTGACGGCCGCACTGGCATCTGACACGCGAGCCGCACTGATGATCATCCAGGCATCCTTGGCATCCCAGGCATCCCAGGTGTCGCGGAGTGCAAGGGCCGATCAGGGGTGGTGCGCCTCCTGACCATCTCGAGCGGTGCTGGTTTTGGGCTGTCCGCACGGAAGGGGCACCCCCGTGACGTGCGTGGGTGCCCCTTTCCGTATGTTCCGGGTGGGGGTGCTACTTGCCCATCGGCCCGAAGGTGGCGTCGATGTCCGCCATCTCCATGTCCGCGGTGGCCTGAATCAGCTCGAGCAACTCGGGGTCGAGTCCGGGCGCAAATTCTTCCAGTCGCTCGGGGGCGATCTGGGATGGCACGCCCTCGGGGGCCTGCTCACTGGCATCGAGGGTGGTGCCGTCCTTTGACGGCGACAGCCCCTGGTAGATCTTCCCGGCCTCCGACTGGCCCTTGAGGTCGAAGGTGTACTGCTTGCTCTGCAGGCCGAGGTCCAGGAGCTTCTTGACCTCGGGGAATTGCTCGGCATTGGTCTTCGGGATGGGAAGGAGCGACTTCCAGTTCACCCCGAGGGTTTCCAGGGCCCTGGCGTACCCGTTCTCGTGGGCCTGATCGCGGACGATCAGGTAGGAGATGGTGGAGCGCGCCGTCTTGTTGTCCGTCATCTCGTACATGCGGCACTTCTGCAGACGACCGGTGGCCTCGAGCATCAGGTTGTACAGCAGGTCCAGTGGCAGGTTGCCGGAGTTGTAGACATAGCTGCCGCTCCACGGGTTGCCGGCCGAGTCCACCGGCATGGCGCCCTGTGCTCCCACAAGGTAGTGGTGGATGTTGCCCTCGGACAGGGCGAGATTCAGGGGGATCGAGCCGCCGGCGCCGGGGGTGTCCAGGGGGTCGTCGAGTTTTCCCTGGTAGCGGGGTGAGCCGTCGAGGAGCCGGGAGATGGTGGTGCCGATCAGCTCCACATGGCTGATCTCCTCGGTGCCGATGCCCTGGATCAGGTCACGGTACGGTTTGGCCGCAGGACCGCGGAAGTTCATGCTCTGGAACAGGTACTGCATCATGGTGCGCATCTCGCCGAACTGCCCGCCGAGTCCTTCTTGCAGGGCATTCGCCGCAGCCGGGTCCGGCTCATCGGGGATGATCTCGTTGATGAGCTGCTGAACGTGGAAGAACATAGGGCCTCCTAGTAGAAGGACGGACGAAAGACCGCCCTTCGTTTCACCCTTCACGGCCCACCCTGACATCACAAGGGCAGGGACCAGGCAGCCCATCGCCTTGCGCTTTACACGAGACCGAGAACGAGACCGAAAACGAGAACGAGCATGAGCGCGGGTGCTCGTCGTTGGTCAGTAGCTGGACCTCCCTGTTCTGGGCGACGGCGATATTCGTGGCCTCACGCGAGTCGTCATGGACGGAAGCGGTGACGTCGGCGAGGACGCCCCGTACCCTCGCCGTCGAAAGCACCGCCGCTGAACCCTACACACCGTTTATCGGACAGTCCGCGCCCGAGCATTTCGTCGGGGGCTGTCCGATAAACGGTGTGGGGGCAGTGGTGGAGGGTTTCAGGCGGGTGAGGGTGCGTGGCGGTCTTTGATGGCGATGGTGACCAGGGCGATCAGGCCGAGGACGGGAACGATGACGAGCATGGCGAAGGAGATCAGCGATGATGTCGTGGTGGGTTCTGCGGGTGGCAGGAAGAGGGAGATGTCCCACAGGCCGTGGGCGATCATCGCCGGCAGGAGGAGTCCCCGCATCCTGCGGAAGGAGTACAGGATCGCCCCGGTCGTGGTGGCCAGGAGTACCTGGTTCAGGACGGCCGGTGCCGGGGATCCGGTGATGAGGTTGGTCAGGTGGAAGAGCCCGAAGATCACCGATGTGCCGATCGCGACGGTCGCCTCGGTCCGGCCGTCGGCTCGCAGGCCGCGCAGGAGGATGCCGCGGAACAGGGTTTCCTCGCAGAACCCGACGAGGATTCCCGTGACGAGGATCGGGATCAGCAGGTCCACGCGGAGTCCGGACCAGCCGACGAAGACCAGGTGCACGATGATCCCGACGATGAACGCGATCGCGGCGATCCTCAGGATGATCGGGACGGGGAGGCGTTCCTTGTCGTGGAAGACGTGGTCCCAGCGGGACCACCAAAGAAAGCCGACGAGCACGATCGCGCCGAGCACGAGGGGCAGGACGGCGCAGCGCCACACGTTCGCACCGGAGGCGAACCAGTCGGTGTAGGGGATCCCGGAGCTGGTGGCAGTGGCGGTGAAGACGGCCGCGTAGAGGATGACGACCAGCAGAGCGGGCCCGGTCGAGGGCCGTATCCGGGGAGTGCGCATGCGGACGGAGGAAGAAGTGTTCACGTCAGACATGAGCCGATACCTTCGGGGAGGGTCCGCCGGGTCAGCGGACGGTGAGGAGGAATCTGTGCGCGGGGTGCTACCGGTCGATGGTGCTGCAGGCGACTTCCCTGCCGTCGACGGTTACGGTGCCGGTGAAATCGACGGCCTGACAGGCTTCCAGGGCTTGGGCTGCGAACGCGGCGGCGGACGCGAACGTGATGATCGCGACGACCGCGACGACGGTGAGGATCGCGCCGATGATGATCGCCGCGACGGCCGGCCCGTTCTTGTAGCCTGCTTTGCGGCTCTGCATGAGCGCGACGATGCCGAGGATGAGGCCGATGACGTTGAAGAAGATCGCTAGGACGAGTGCGACGATGCCGAGCGTCTTACCGGGCACGGCCTCGGTCGACGTCGGCGAGGCGGTGACAGCGGGACGCGGGGCGTCCGTGGGAGAAGCCACAATTCCTCCATGATGTGAGTGGTGTGTGCTTGCGCCTCAGAGCGTAGCGACGCCCGGGGGCCGCCAGTATCACCCGCCCCGGGTGAGACGTCTGCGCCAAGCGGCGTGATGCCCGCTGCGGGATCCGCTTGTGAACGAGGAGGAGCTCACTTGGCGGCAGCGGCAACCCTGGCTTAGGGCTGCCCCATGCTGGAGGTCCGTCCCAACTGCGAATGCTGCGACCATGACATCGCTCTTCCGAAAAGGCATACAGGTGCGCTTGGTCCCCGGACTGCGTGGACCGCTTCGAACTGGTACGAAGCGTAGAGACGCTGTCTGCGTGTCGGGCTGTGTGCGGCAGTCATGGACACGGCGGCGGCGCGCGACGGCCAGTGACCTTTGCCGTGCGTCGTTCCTAGCAGTACCTTAAATCCTTCGTCGGCCCGCTCCGCCGCTACCTGGAGCGGAGTACTGCTTTGTGCAATGTGACAATTCAGCAGGATGAACCGCTGATCATCACCGATACACGGGCCGACCCTCGCTTCTCGACCAACCCGTTGGTGCTGGCCGCACCGTTCATCCGGTTCTACGCCGGCGTCCCCTTACGCGGCCCGGGCGGATCGTTCGTCGGCAGCTTCTGCATCATGGACCAGACCGCTCGGGACTTCTCTCGTCATGATCGACAGAAGCTCCACGCACTGGCCTACCAGGCAGAAGCCGAGCTCAACGCCGGGCTGCTCCCCTGATCCTGCGCATCGCCGCAGCCATCACCCGGCACCTGACACACCCAGGTCGCTTACAACAACGTGGGAAATGCGGCCAACTCGACTCCTCATACACTCATCGAAGGCTGATTTCCTCATTCCTCAGAAACCCCGCAAACCACCGGCTAGGACTCCCTCGTCGGGACCTGTCGGAAGTCCTCCGGGTACGACCGTGGTCAGCTTGCTTCTCAGCGGTCACGCGCCTCTCGGAGGCGGTTCGCGCGTCGGAAGCTGAGCAGACTTCCGATGATCGCGGCGAGACCGCCGATCATGCCGCCGACGACGGCACCCTGTGCCATGCCGCCGAAGAATCCCTCGCCGGGGGTCACCTCGATGCGAGAAATGGTCAGCAGCGGTTGGCCGGCGAAGATGGTGTACGCCATGGCCGCAAAGGTCAGGGTCATCATGGCTCCGAAGACAACGGTGCTGACCATCGTGGACCGGGCGCCCGCGGTCTCGGCGAGCATCTGCACGTTCACGTTCCGCCGCCTGGCGTACCAGACGGCGGCACCCGATGGCAGGAGTGTCACCACCAGCAGGACTACCGGCAGCAGCAGGAACCCGAAGACGGACGCAAGGAAGGCGCTCACCAGACCTGCGTACAGTGCGGTCGTCAGACCGAAGGTGCTGGCCTCCATGAACACCGCCCGTTCACGCTCATCCCCGTAAGCGGGGCTGTCGAGGTCCATGATTCGTTCGGCGACCCGATCCAGCTTGTTGGGCCTGTGAGTCATCTGCTGTCTCCCGTCTCATTGGTGAAGAGTTCCTCGACAGTCCTGTCCAAAGCCTTGGCGATCCGTAGGGCGAGATACACCGAGGGGGCGTAGTCGCCCTGCTCGACGGCGATGATCGTCTGCCTGCTGACGCCCACCAGATCGGCAAGCTCGGCCTGAGTGAGGCGATGCTCTTTCCGGCGCTCCCGCACCGGGCTTGCCCTGTCAGTGTCCCCGGGAACCATGGCTTGATGTTAAGGATCATTGACATGCAGTGTCAAGGATCATAAACATGCGGTGACGTGCTGACGGCTGGACACAAGAGATCGCCCATGGCCGCTCCCCCGCGCCGTTTCACTTCCCCACGGAGTCGCGGACTGGCCATCTTCATCCCTATTTATGGGTGCTGGGTGGCCCGGACCGGACGCGGCCCGGAGGAACAGGCCGGGTACTGGGGGTTATCTCTCGTCCCGGGACAGCATCCACCGGCCCGCTGATAGCTCCTGCCACCAGTCCAATCAAAGGATCCTCAGGCTGGAACCCGTGCTGCAGTACGGATGTCAGTTTCCTGCGAAAAGGTGAAGCTTCCAGGGGTGGATGGGCGTTCCTCGTGGTGAGAGCGACTGTCGTACCAGCAGGGGTACGCGCCGGGCCGAGGATCCTGCCTTCTTAGGCCGCCTCTACGTCGATGACCAGCAGCGGTGAGGGCAGCGTCAGGACCGGGGCGGGACGACGCTCACGCAGGGCTATCTGGATCGGCAGCGGCGGCATCAACCGACCCCGCTCGATGAGCTCGAGGGTCCGCCGGGACTGCGGGACGGGTGTCTTCGAGTCTGCGTCGTGGTACTCGCCGGGGTGGGTGATCATGGCTGGCTTCTCTTGCTGGTGTTGAGTCTGTCCATAGGCTATTCGTCGCCGGTGACAGTTAAGCGGGGTGCTCCCGCAGTGAGAATCGTCATTACGGCGGCGATCTCCGGCTGCTACTGGGCCCCCGGCAGGCTTGGTGACGCCGGTGATCATCCGGTACCGTCGGCGCCGAGGAAACCAGGACGATGCCGCCGATAAGCTGCTCTGATGGTGGTTACGGGAGTCATTCGAGGCGCTGAGCTGGACCAGGTGAACGCCGAGGGCGCGGCGTACGAGGACGCTGAAGCGCAGGTGCTGTCCCGAGTGCCAGAAGGATTTTTCCTACTTGCGATCTACACGGACCGGGACTCGTAGGACATGGGCCTCTTAGGCAACGAGACGGAGTTGGACCGAAGGCCATTGGCCTCCTGCGAGCCGCCCTCGAGCAAGAGCGGAGAGAAATAGATCCCCGCTCCTTTCAAGACGCTGGGCGACCGGTTCGTTGCGTCTGTCATGCCGGCAGGACGCGAAGGAATGGCAGGTGAGTCAGATGCTCGTACGACGGCGGGATCGCGAACACGATCCGCGTCCTGAAGGCCGCACTAAGCGAAGATGCCGAACCGGATTCACCATCCGACGGTAAGATTCCGGCATGAAGACGGACGAGAAGACCCTGACCCGGGTCTACCGCATGCCGTTCTCCGCGGTGTATCCCCACTACGTCACGAAAGTGGAAAGGAAGGGCCGCACGAAAGCCGAGCTGCACCAGGTCATCACGTGGCTGACCGGCTTCACTGACGCCGACCTCGAACGTCATCTAGCGCGGGAGACCTCGTTCGAGGCGTTCTTCGCCGACGCACACCTGAACTCCAACGCCCCACTGATCACCGGCGTCGTGTGCGGAGTGCGGGTCGAAGACATCGACGACCCCGTGATGCAGAAAGTCCGCTATCTCGACAAGCTGGTCGATGAACTGGCCCGAGGCAAGACCATCGAGAAGATCCTGCGATCCTGACCCCTGCCCCGCCACTCACCCGCCCGCCGGAAGATCCTCATCGTGCGGTTGGGTCGAGGCGTGGACGGTGATGGCGGTGGTGCTGACGATGGGCGAACGCGCCGCCGTCGATGCCCCGCGAAGGGACGCACCATTGAGTAAGGTACCCGGCGCCTCGAGTGGTGCCGTGCAGCCCCTCACCGCCCTCAGCGAATGACGTCGTAGATGGACTTCATCACGCCGTTCGCGTAGGCCTCCGACTCGCGCAGGTGCAACTGCTGCCGCTGCCGATCCTCCGCGCTGAACAACCTCTTGCCCGCTCCGAGCAGGACCGGAAACACCAGAAGGTTGTACCGGTCGATCAAAGCCGCGTCGGCGAGGGTCCGCGCGAGCTCGGCACTGCCATGAATGAAGATCGCACCCCCGTCGCCCTGCTTGAGCGCCGCGACGTCCTCGACGGATCGCAGGATCTGCAGGGGACCCCACCCATCGATGAGAGCGTCCTCGTCAAGACTCGACGACACGACGTACTTGGGAAGGTCCTTGTACGCCGCGTGATCCTCGGATCCGGCCCACACCGGAGCGAACGCCTCATAGCTCCGCCGCCCGAACATCAGCGCTGTCGTCTCCTCCAGCTCCTCGCCCTTCAACGCGAAAGCCTCCGGCAGGAACTCGGTGCTCAACACCCATCCGCCGCCAGGGTGCCCCTCTTCAACGCCGCCCGGCGAGTCCACCACACCATCCAGCGACATGAACCCCGTCCACACCAATTCCCGTGCCATCCGATACCTCCATTGCCTCATCCAGTTGACCTATACGTACAAAGTAGACGCCACACGCACCACAGACTCATCGCCCCGGTCAATCCCTCCGAAACCAGCCGAGCCAGAGCCACCAAAACCCAGCACTATTGGCCCTCCAGAGAGCTGCAGCAGACCACCGTACATAAACTCGGGCGATGAACGAAGCCGCCACGATCCGGGAGCCCTCCCGGAAAGCGGGCCGCCTTGGCCTGCTGGTCGCCGGCGCGCTGGGGGTGCCCTTTATCGCCGCAGTCCTGCTGGCGGCGGCTCCCTTCATCCCGGCGACGGAGAGCGGCGTGACCGGCGCCATCGTGTTGGGCTCCGCGCTCGGTTGGGCGCTCGTGGC
Source organism: Arthrobacter pityocampae (assembly GCF_002927275.1). Taxonomy (GTDB): domain Bacteria; phylum Actinomycetota; class Actinomycetes; order Actinomycetales; family Micrococcaceae; genus Arthrobacter_D; species Arthrobacter_D pityocampae. The sequence goes on from NZ_PRKW01000001.1 coordinate 20,662, forward strand.
GGTGTTCTCAGCGAGGTTCAGCGACCAGTCGCAGCAATGGGCTGTGGCTCCCGCCGTGTTCCTGGGTGTGAGCGGGCTGCTCCTGGTGGTGTTTGGCGCCCCGATGCAGGAGGCGCTTGCCTGGGTCTGGCACCCGACCTTGCTGGTGCTGGTGATTTGAATGGGCGTCATGATGCGGCGGCAACTTCACAGCCGGAGTGCGCGGACGATGCAGGACAGCGCCCCGATCGCCGCCGACCTGCGCACGCTGCTGCAGCGCGGGAACGAGCCCGGCCCCTATGTGCTGGCCGGACACTCCTTCGGCGGGCTCACGTCCTCACCTTCGCGGCCCGCTGCCCCGACGAGGTCGCCGGATTGGTACTCGTGGACTCGACCGCGCCGGCTCCCGATCCCGTGTCCGGTGCAACGCCCTCCCGTTCGATGGTTCGGCTCCCGGAGCGACATGACGTGCGCGTCGGCGGGTCGGCGGGATGACCGGGCCGCGAGCTGTGATGCTTGTTCGGTGGCAGAGCTGCACCGGATCTGGTCCTTCTCTGGCCAAGAACCGCGGTGTCTTTCACACTGAGCTATGGACACGACATCACTTCTCGAGATCGATACCGGTCGTGGGTCGATGAGCGCCTATGCGGCGGTGCCGACGACCGAACCACCGTGGCCAGGCGTCGTCGTGATTCACGACTTCACGGGGATGAGCCAGGACCTTCAGGGCCACGCCCGCTGGCTCGCCGGGGAAGGTTTCCTGACGATCGCACCTGACCTCTACTACTGGGGCAGCAGACTGCGCTGCCTGCGCACGATCATGAGAGACCTTGGCCCGCGCCGGGGTCGGTCCTTCGACGACATCGAGGCAGCACGGCAATGGCTCCGGAATCACGACGGGTGCACAGATGTCGTCGGCGTGGTCGGGTTCTGCATGGGCGGCGGGTACGCCATCGCCTTGGCCGAGGGCCACGATTTCAGTGCTTCGGCCGTCAACTACGGCGGCTGCCCCTCGGATGCCAGGACCTGGTTGACGCAGGCGTGCCCGGTCGTGGGTAGCTTCGGAGGTGCTGACAGGTCCCCACTGGGCGCCCGCGCCGGTGAGCAGCTGGACGAGCTGCTCACCGAGTTCGAGGTGCCCCACGACATCAAGATCTACCCGGGGGTGGGCCACGGATTCATGAATGACCACGCACCCGAGGATCAGACGCTGTTCCTGCGCTTCCTCGCCCGCATCTCCGGCACCAGGTACGACGAAGCCGCCACCGCGGATGCCCGCGGGCGGATCATCCGGTTCTTCACCACACACCTGAGCCCAGATACACCCCCGTGTCCATGAGCACGGGCAACGACTGATCCGACCCGACGGCCCAGGGCAGCACTCACGACTTAGGCAGGTTGCGGGCCACCCTGTACCGTGGCGCAATCGCGACCCCCGCGCTCGACAATGGATTGCCTCGCACCCCCGAGACGACTCCGTAATTCTTTGGGTCGTGGAGAAGCTGTAGAGGTGAAGGCACATCACCGGAGCGAATCTTGCCGTTGGCGGACGAGCCCACATCGCCGCGCGGCGGGAGGGGACCAGGCGTGACGAAGCGGACCTCATCACCGTGTACCTGCGCCTGACCATAGCGGCGGGAGCGCTGACCAAGACTTCACCCCAGAACGTCAGGCCAAGGCGTCATCGCCCACCCACGCACCGGTGACCGAACTGCCCAGTCCGCATGTGGTGAGAAGGCACGGAACGACACGGTAACCGCGCTGCGTTTGTCTGCTAGGCCGAGAGTTCTCAGCCTTCAATCAAGACATCAACACTTCCCTCTGCCGAATGGAGGGGTGGCGATGGCGGGCCGCCCGCTCCCCCGATCCTGGACTTACCGACCGATCAGGGGGCCTTGCCGCTGATCCATCAGGGGATCCTCTGCTCGAAGCACGGCCGCATGCGGGCGGCAGGAGTTTCTCGGTGACTCATTGCTGACCCGACAGCGGGCTGTCATTCTTGCCGGATCCGCACTTCCGACGGTGAACGAGAGGAAGAAACGATGCCGCTCTATTTGTCGAAGTTCAGCTACACACCGGAGACCTGGGCGAGACTGATCAGCAACCCCGAAGACCGCGGAAAGGCCGCCCAGGCTTATATCGAGTCGGTTGGAGGGAAGCTCCACGGATTCTGGTACGCCTTCGGGGCCCATGACGGCTATAACCTATGGGAGGCTCCCGACAACGTGTCCATGGCCGCGGTCGCACTGGCAATCAGCGGAGGCGGCGCCCTGAGCTCCTTCGAAACGACAGCGCTCCTGAGCGTCGACGAGACGATGGAAGCCTTGCGCAGCGCCGAGCAGATTCGGTACCCACCTCCCGGCGCCTGACAATCCCCGCGCACCTGCGCCACGGCCAGGTGCCTGCATCCATCCGCTCACCCTGCGTGTGCGGTGGATAGTCTTGCTGCGTGCAGATTGTTCCCTTCACCGAAGAACATCGCGAACCGCTCCTCGCTCTCTCACTGCGTGCGTGGGAACCCGTCTTCCCGCTACTCGAACCGGCTGTGCCGGCATTCGTCTACGAGACCTTCTACCCCGAGGGGTGGCGCAAGCGGCAATTCGACGACTTGAGCGCCACCCTCGACACCGAGCCGCAGAACGTGGACGTCGCGCTGATCGACGGCCTACCTGTCGGCTGGGTCTGCACCCGCCTTCACCCCGAGGACACCATGGGTGAGGTGTACGTCCTCGCCGTCGACCCACCGCACCAAGGAAAAGGGGTGGGCGCCGCGCTCATGCAGCATTCCCTCGAACGAGCAAGATCAAACGGCATGCGCATGATGATGGTCGAGACAGGCGATGACCCCGGCCACGCGCCTGCACGCCGTGTGTACGAGGGAGCCGGTTTCGAGCGGTGGCCTGTCGCTCGCTACTTCAAGGACATCACCCCAGCGGCTGAGTGATACCCCGGCGTCATCCTGCCCGGTGCAGCATGAACTGGAACGCGCTCAATGTCGTACAACCGTGGGATGCACGACAGGAGGCCGAGACGCGGCTGCCATCCCGCCCTCCCGGGTCGCGGCCCGCGATGAGCGGTCGTGTCAGCGTGCCCGGGTGGCGAGTTCCTCGAGGATCCGGAAACCCTGCCAGTCGACGGACCGGTGGACTGCCTCATCATCGGCGGCGTCCTCCTCATCGGAGGGTCGGCGCTGGCCTTACTCCTGCTTATCGGTGCTGCAGTCCTGTTCAAGCCCTGGCTGCTGTTCATCGACGTCAGGGTGGACGATGACATCCCCGTTGTCGCAGCAGCACCGACGACCGGAACGGACACCACCGCCCCGGACCCGGCGGGCTCCGGAGGCGACAGCGGACCAGCCACCACGACCAGCCCGTCGACACCCCTGCCCACCCAGAGCGCTGCCGGCCCAGCCCTACTGAGCCAAGGCACCTTCATCGACCACGAGCATCCGACGTCGGGGACCGCCAGCATCATCCTCCAATCCGACGGCTCACGGCTACTGGCTATCGAAGGGCTTCAGACCACGAACGGACCTGACGTCCATGTCTGGCTCAGCGCCGCGGACGTCGTCGAGGGCGTCGACGGCTGGTACACCGCCGGATCAGCGGAGCGCGTGGACCTCGGCCCGATCAAGGGCAACCAAGGCAATCAGGTGTACCCCATCCCTGACGACATGGACCTGGACCGGTTCCCAACCGTCGACCTCTGGTGCGTGCAGTTTGGGGTGTCCTTCGGCGCCGCGCAACTGTCCACCACTCCGAGCTGATAGATGCCGCTTCTCCTCATCCACGAGTGGTTCGGCGGACGCGTTGGGTGAACTCCTGGTGACACGTTCGACGGCCCTTCGGGCTTCGAGGTCGACCTTGGTGTAACGGACGTAGTTGGAGAGCCGTCCGGTTAGGGGGGCCGGGTGGGACCCGGGCCTGGTCTGCGCTTCCTTGACGATGATCTGCAGGGCCTCATGGTGGCACTCGCGCAATGGATCCTGAGATCGGTCGCGTACGCGTCTACGATCTCCGTACCGGCGGTGACGGAGGCCAGGCTGGCGCAAATGAGGACACACGCACGGGATGCTGCTCCTGGGCTGGATCGGGGAAGCCGGACCCGGCCCGAGCTACCTGGACGAAAGCTCCGGCGGCCCGGACAACGACTTCACGAACCGGAACACCACCTTCACGACCTGGAACCTGCTCCACATGGCACGACTGCTGAATCAGCCGGAGGCATCCCCGCCTAGGGTAACCTTCCCGGCGCGTGGAGCGACGGCAACAGGTTCGGCCTCGAGGCCAATCCGGGATACCGGTAAGACGCTCGCCCGACATTCATCCTCACTCGGTTGATCTCCCCCGGCACGCAATCGCCTAGACCCAGCCGGTGAATGTACTGATCGGGTTCATGCGCTACGACTCAACGGAAGCGACATAAGCGGGACGTCATCCAGGCGGCGCTATGGCGCGGACCTTATTGTTGCGCCTGTCATGGGTGAGTTCCACCATCCCCATCGCTTCCAGCAGGGGCGGCAGGTACATCCCGAAGCGTCCCCGGTAACCGGGCCTGAGCCCGTACCAGCCACCGACCGGGTTCGAGGGATCCCTACCCCAGGACTCCACGCTGCCCTCCGCTGCCGGCCTGGTCTCGTCCGACGCGCCCAGCGGCACCCAGCCGCCCTGCTACAGCAACCACGCGTGAAGGTCCTCCACAGCGCTCATCCGGTATTTCAGGGTGGTCGACCCCACTTGGCACACCAGGGCCGGCGGGTCAGTCTCAGGATCCCGATACATCGTGTAGGCGGATGACCACGGAGCCGTCACGAGCCGCCATGGATCATCTTTCGTACCTGCGACCACCTCGGGCCTCCCTGCTCGTATCGGACGGGAGCCTCAGCGTACGCCGAGAAGCCGCACACTTCTGCCCCCACCATGTCCGAGGAATCACACATGATGATGGCGCGCCTTGTCATGTGGCGGCGGCAGCCGTCGCGGAGTCTGGTTTTTGGGGCAGGGGGTGGGTGAGCCCGTCGAGGACCCGGTGCAGTCCCCAAAGATACTGTTCGGTGGACACGTAGCGGGCCATGACCTCGGCGGTCGACGCGGAGAGCGGGTAAGTCTCGGCCGTTATCGAGGAGAAGCCTGCCTGCCTTGCCTTGATGCGTTCGGCTTCGGGAGGTGCCTGGCGGATGTCGCCGAGATCCGCCACGTCCAGGGCGATCGACCCGAAGACGTAGACGACCAGCAGGTAGGCGGCTTTCGCCGCGTCCGTGGGTGAGAGCCCTGCACTGGCGAGGACTTCCATCAGCCGCTCGTTCAGGGCGAGGGCGCGAGGACCGTCCATGGGGCCGCCGATCATCAAACCGACTGCGCCCGGATGGGCCTTGAGGCGCTCCCGCAGTTCGATGGCGATGAGTTCGATCCGCCGACGCCAGGGAATCTCCGGGTCCGCGAACGCCGCGTGATCGACCTGCCCGAACAGATGCTCGACGGTCGCCTTGACGACGGCGGCCTTGTCCGGGAAGTACGTGTAGACCGCGTTCGGGGCTACCCCGATCCGTGCCGCGATACCCCGGATGGACGCAGCAGTGACGCCGCCTTCGTCCAACAGACTGAGGGCGGCCTCCACGATGTCCTGCTCGGTCGAGACCCGTCGTGGGCCGCGACGGAAACCCTTGAACTGCTCTGCCACGTCCGGGGCTCCTTACCCTTGACACTGTTCTGTACAGGGTACACGATTTGTACACCGTACAAATTTGGTCTCGGGAAGCAGCTTTCACCATGAGAACTACCAGTACTACCGGGCGCCTGGGCCGGCTCACGGGCCTCCTCTTCGTGATCAGCGCCCTCGCCTTCGCGGCGGCGGCAACACTGCTGACCATCGCCTTCGACTGGCCGGACATCCTCCGGGAACCGGCAGAGGTCGTCCTGCAGGCCTTCGCCGCCGGCGGACCCGGTCTGGTCTGGCTCTGGTTCGCGACGGCCTGGGCCTACGGCCTCCTCGCCGTTCCCGTCCTCCTCCTCCCCGCCGCCCTGGGCCTCCGATCCAGCCCCGCGCTGCAGGTAGCAACCTCGGTGGGCGCGGTCTCGGTGCTCGTCTCCCTCATCGGATTCCTCCGCTGGGTGTTCGTCGTCCCACCCCTCGCCGACTCCCACGCGACCGGCGATGCCCAGACCCAGGCGGCGGTGGAGGCAGCCTGGACCGCCCAGCACCAGTTCGGAGGAGCACTGCTGGGAGAACACCTGGGCCAACTGCTCGTCATCGGCTGGTCGGTCACGCTCAGCGTCATCATCCTGCGCAGCGGGGCCCTCCCCCGCTGGCTCGGCGCCGCAGGCATCGCCGCCAGCGCCATCTATCTGCTCAACCAGGGCGACATCCTCTCCACCGCGGTGCCCGGATTCCCCGTCTGGGACCTGGCGGGGCTGATCGGCAGCACCGCCTGGGGCCTCTGGATCGCCGCGCTCGGCGTCACCCTGCTCACCCGGACCGCCCCCGGGCACTCCGACACCGCCGACGAACCGGCCCCCGCGTCAATCCCCCGGACCCCCACCACCGGCGGGCCGGCTCACACCGGCCGTAGGAACTGATCCTCATGACATACACCCCCACCTCCCGCGCCCCTTTCCTGCGCACCTGGCTCATCTGGGTCGCCGGCTTCCTTGCGTTTCCCCTTGCCGGGCTCATCGGCACCCTCGTCATCGGCCGCGTCGACGACCCGATCGCTGCGCTGACCGGCGGCGCGATCACCGGGCTCGTCCTCGGCACTGGCCAGACCCTGACCAGCAGCCACCGCCTGCGGGCCAGCAGATGGATACCCGCGACCACCGTGGGCCTGAGCGCAGGCTTGCTCGTCGGCACCTCCGCCGTGGATTACCGCACCTCCCTCGCCGACCTCGCCCTGATGGGTGCCCTCAACGGCCTCGTCGTGGGCGCCTGCCAGGCGGCCGCCCTACCACCCGGGGGACGCAGGCGCTGGGTCTGGACCCCGATCGCGTCGATCCTGTGGGCACTGGGTTGGACTGTTACGACCCTCCTGATGGTCAGCGTCGACGAACAGTTCATCGTCTTCGGCGCCAGCGGAGCCCTCGTCTTCGCCGCGCTCTCCGGGCTCGCCCTGTACTGGCTCGTCCCCGCCCGGACCGACGCCGACACGCCTGCAGAGTTTCCGACGACGACGGCGGCGACGCCATGAGCGCCGGGCTGCACGTCATCTTCGGCACCGGAGCGGCCGGTCTCGCCACCTTCGACGCGCTCCGTCGCCGCGGCCGCACCGTGCGACTCATCAACCGCTCCGGCCACGCCCCTGTCGGCGCCGACGTCGAGGTCCTCGCCGGCGACGTCAGGGACACCTCGTTCGCCATCGACGCAGCCCGTGGCGCCGCCGTCGTCTACCAGACCCTCAATCCGCCGTACTCCCAATGGAGTCAGCAGTTCCCAGCCCTGCAGGCCGGCGTACTCGCCGCTGCCGAAGAGGCCGGCGCACGCCTGGTGAGCCTGGAGAACGTCTACATGTACGGGCGTCCCGCAGGACGCCCGCTCACCGAGGACCGCGAGAACAACGCCCACACCGTCAAGGGGCGACTCCGGGCGGGTATGGCCGAGGAACTACTCGCAGCGCACAGGGCCGGCCGCGTCGAGATCAGCATCGGCCGGGCGTCGGACTACTTCGGCCCCCGCGGCGGGGCCCAATCCAACCTCGGCGACCGCGTCTTCCCCGCCGCACTCAACGGCAGAACCGCGACGGTCCTCGGTAACCCCGACCAGCCGCACACCTACACCTACCTCCCCGACATCGGTGAGGGCCTCGCCCTGCTCGGGGAACACACTGATGCCCCAGGGAGGATCTGGCACCTGCCCAACGACCCCGACACCCGCACCACACGCCAACTCGTCCACATCATCTACCGGCAGGCCGGCCACGACCACTCCAGACTCCGTGCCGTCCCACCGCTGCTGCTCCGCGCCCTCGGCCTGGTGAACCCCACCGTGCGCGAACTCCTCGAGATGCAGTACCAGTTCGAGGAACCCTTCATCGTCGACAGCAGCACAATCGCCCATCACCTCGGCATCGCCGCCACCCCGATCGAACAAGCCATCACCGAGACGCTCGAGGACTACCGCGAGACACCCGGCTCGCCCGCACCCTGAATCGATGCGCACATCCGAGTGCTCTTCGGCTCGGTGAGCCCGCTCGTGCCGGCACTGATCGCGATCGGACTCACGGCCATGATCGTGTGGGGGTACCTGATGCGGATCAAACACCGCCCCACCCGCTGCACCGACGGCGAGCGACTCCGTCTCGGTCGGCCAGCGGCCCGAGGCGTCCTGGAGGCTGTACCCCTCTGGGACACCGCGCTTGGCACTGTCGCTAGCCTTCGTCATCGGACTCTTCACACCACTGCTGGGCCTCAGCCTCCTCGCATTACTCGCCATCGACACCCTCATCGGTTATCAGCAGCACCCGACAGAGGGGGCGCTGAAGGTTGGGCCGCCCGCGAAACAATCTCGAGCGCGGGTGCCGAGAATGACATGTGGTGTTCCCCGGACCGTGTCCTGGAGCTACGTGCTGTTCAACTCGCCGCCGGTACAGTTCGAGTCATGGCAGCAGTCGGTCACGCGCGGATCTCGATGCCCATCCTGCGCACGCGCTCCGGGCATTGAAGACCAGAAACTTGCAAATCATCACCCTTTTCGTTCGGGAGGGCTACGACAGTGCCGCTACCGCGCAAATCCTGCGTTCTGCCCAGGGGACCGCGCAAACCAGAGTGCGCTGGGCCAGGCATCGACTACGCGCCCAGCTCCTGAACCCTTCACCGACACGACCACTCACACGGTCCCAGGAAGGACAGCCATGACAATCGACCCGATGGATCCCGTCGTCGGCGAGAAAGGGCGCCTCGCCCTGGTCGAGCACGTCGCCGTCACCTCACCGATCCGCAGGCGCCAGCGGTGGTGGTGGATCGGGGTCGGCGTGTTCGCCGGCGTCGGACTCATCGGGGGCGTCGGAGCAACCGCAGCAGGTTCCCTCATCGAGCCGGGCGCGGACATCGTGACCGGCTACGGAAACCCGGTCACCGGGACCTACACCGGCTCCCACACCATCGAACTGGGCGGCACGCCCGACAGCGCGACCTCCATCATGGTCGAACTGACCTGCCTCAGCGGCGGCATCGTCTACCTGCCTGACGGAACGGGCACCATCTGCCCAGACCTCGGGGCCGGCATGACATCTCGGACTCCCCTGACCTTATCGGCGGAGCAGGATTCACTCGAGGTCAGGACCAGCGATCCGACTGTCGGCTTTCACGCACACATCATCTATACGGGCATGACCCCGACGGAGTGGGCGGTGAACGAGAACAGCGACACCTACGGTGCCACCAACACCCGCGGCGAGCCGGACCTCATCTCGGTCATGACCACCGAGGGGCGCCTCGGCTACATCTACGCCGACCAACTCAGCGAGGCATCCGGCCGGACTGCAGCCAAAGACTTCACCAGCCCAGCCGCCGCCCTCGCCTGGCAAGAGGAGCGAGAAGGAACAGCGGCAATGATCGCGATCTACGAGTCCGACGGCCAGACAGTCATCGGCGAGTTCGAAGCTGGACGCTGGTAAAGACCTACTTCCGTCAGGACAGCGGCCGACTCCCTTCGAAACCCGCAACGGGACCCGCTTGTAGAGCGCTTCGTCTTTCTCCGGTTCAGGATCGTTACTCGTTGCCGGGCTATGCGGGTGTTCTGCGGACGCGTTGGGGTGAGCTCCTGGGGATGCGTTCGACGAGTCCGCGGGCTTCGAGGTCGACTTTGGTGTAGCGGACGTAGTTGGAGAGCCGCCCGGCGGGGAAGGCCGGGTGGGAGCCGAGCCGGGTTTGCGCTTCGTTGACGATGACCTGCAGGGCCACGGTGCCGTCGTCGGCGGCGAAGGCGTCGATCGTGGTCAGGATGACGTCGACGAGCAGGTCGTACTGTTCGAGCGCGATGGCCCAGCCGTCCAGGCCATCGGGCCGGGTCGCGTTGAACATCTGCACGCGCCCGCGTTCCCGGGCGAGTGCGTCCTCGGCCCACGCCCGCGGGCTGACTGCCGCCGAGTGCGGGTCAGCGGACATGCGTGGCCTCGACGAGGTCCTTGAGTTGCTGCAGGTCCTTCACATGCAGCGGGCGGATCGTGCGGCGTAGCCACCGGTTCGCCAAGGGCTTCACGATGCGGGGCACGGGAGGTTCGACCTCGAAGGCCAGGGACACCCGGGTCCGTGCCGGCGCCACGGGATCGATGTGGAAGTCGACGCGCGGGCACACCCAGCGACCCCGGGGGCCCCGATTGCGCATCACGTTCCGAATGACACCGGGGTTCGCCGAGACCAGGGTCTGGCGGCCCTGCTCGACGCCCTTCGAATCGGTGAAGACGATCTGCGAACCGGGGCTCGTCCCGTCCCCGTCGACCCGGCAGGTGAACCCGGTGGCTTCGGGCCACGCCGACCATCGCATCAGGGTGTTCTGATTACGAACAACCTGGTGGACGACGTCCCGGGGGCTTCGATGATGATGGTCTCGGTCCACCCCATGACACCCTCCCAAAGCTTGTAGTCGAATTAGTTGACTGCAATTTTGTCGAGCTAATGGACTTTGACACGCAGCATCTTTTGCTTCTGGCCTGTCGGGCGCGCGGGGCGGCCTTCGACGCCCATGACGCCCTCGTGGCCCGGCAGTTGGGGGTGTCGCGGACCGTGCTGCGGCTCCTCAACCGGTTGGAGGGCGGGTGACGTGCAGGTGGACCTTGCGCACCACCTGCACGTCACCCGCGCTGCGGTGACCACGATCGTGGATCGTCTGGCCGCGGCAGGGCTGGTTGTCCGCGAGTCGTCTCCGGTGGATCGTCGGGTGAAACTGGTGACACTGACCCCGAAGACGTGGCAGGTCTTGGGCCTGCACTACCGCCCTGCCGGCCAGCGTGTCCTCGCGCTCACCGAAACAATGCCACCGACGGACGTCGACCGCCTGACTCAGCACCTCTCATCAATCACCGAGGCGCTCACCTCAGACTCCTGAAGATTTGCCTGTCCCCGCTGGGGGCTCCCTAAGCGACAACGCCCAGGAGCGCGGGCGAGTTCGGACTCGACGCGTACCTGCACGGCATGTATCTGCTAGCAGCCGCGGACCGAGACCTCATCGCTATGGCCCTGAACGAAATGATCGACGACCTGCTCCAACACCCCAGGGCGGCCTGCTCCTACGACACCCCCGCGAACCTGGGAACCGTTTTTCCGACAGCCTCTATCCATCGCGCGTTGTTCAGTGTCCAGCGAGGCACGGGTGAGAGCGGGGCAGGGCAAGAGCCGGGCTTCACTTCTTTGTTCGGCAGTAGGCTGATCGTGACAGGTTGAAGTGGTCCCGGTGAGGCGGGCACCGCCTCTCGATCCTTCAGGAGGATTTGCCATGACTGGAACATCGCGACTGGCCGGCATCGCCAGGGCCGCGGGAACCGGTGCCGCAGCCGGGCTTGTGGGAGCGGGAGCGATGGTGGTGAGCGAAAGACTTGAGCAAGCGATCACCCACCGGCCCAACTCTTACGTGCCGGCCCGTGCCCTGCTCACCCTGATCGGTCGACACCCCAGCGATGAGGCCAGCCCGCCCGGGTGGAACAACATCATGCACTGGGCCACCGGCGGTGCTCTCGGCGCGCTGCGCGGGGTTTGGGCAGTGACCGGCATTCGCGGCGCCCAAGCCAATCTCTGGCACACTGTGGTGCGCTTGGCTTTTGATCAAACCATTGAAAACGCCACCGGCGTCGGAGCGCCGCCTGCCTCGTGGCCTGCCGAGGAGAAGATCGTCGACATAGGCCATAAGGCACTATATTCCGTCGTCACGGGGATAGCGGCAGACCGGATGCTGCCCCCTTCGCTGGCCTCGACGCGGGGACGCACCAGCCACTGATGACCCGGCCAGAGACTGGCTTGGGACTCCGGTCCCCCACGAGCCGACATGGGACCGGTATGGACGACACGACCGCGGACTGAGCCCTGTTCGTTGTGGCCGGCGCAGCGTTCCTTCCGGAGCTGATCGAAGCATCCGGCGCGAGGAACTTACTGTGTGGTGTGGCGGTCCTCAATAGGTGCCTCGGTGCCAGTAGTGGCGACGATCAAGGCGCGCATGGCGCGATTCAGGTCGTCGACGTTTTCTCGGGTCAGGTTCAGGCGTCTCATCATGATTCCGGGTACCGAGAGTGCGCGCTCCCGAAGATCAGTGCCAGCTGTAGTGAGGTCTACCGCTAGGGCACGTTCATTGCCTTCAACTCGTTGCCGCGTGATGTACTCCAACGCTTCGAGGCGTTTGAGCATCGGGGACAGGGTCGCCGATTCAATGAGGAGATCATCGCTCAGCGATTTCACAGTCCGTGGATGGCGTTCCCAGAGAGCGAGCATTACCAGGTATTGCGGGTGGGTGAGATTGAGCTCCTGCAGCACAGGACGGTAAGAACTGACCACGCTGCGCGAGGCCACTGACAGCGCAAAGCACAATTGGCGTTCAAGCAGGAGGTCGTCGTCCGCGTTGGGGCCGAAACGGCTAGGATCCTCAGCGCGAGCTGCCTGAGTGGGCGTACTCATCACTCGGGCGTGCGGGTGGTCAGGTAGGTCGAACCATCAGCATTGCGAACGACCTGCCACTGCTCCAGTTCATGCTGGCGCCCCTGCTGAGCCGCATCATTGCGATACACCACCGAACCTGCGGTGGTGCCCTGGGCTGCTGGTCCGAAGAACATCTGCAGTTTGCTGGTGGCACTCATGAATCGGTGCACGAACGACGACTTCTGTGCCATGGGGCTTCCTTCGTAGAGCGGCGCGCACCAAGATTGTTAGTGTGCTAACTATTAGTATACAGGGCGATCACTGCAAGAGATCCCACCTCGCGGCGAGGGCTCCTGCAGGCACGCCGCGCTGTGACAAGACACCACTCACTCCGGCGACCCACCGCAAGAGCTCACCAGCCATCCACTGGACACCTACGACGGTCCAGTCGAAGGATCTTTCGCAGGAACGATAGATTTCGCGACGCCAGCGAGTTCTTATCCATTCAGTTCTGCCTCTTGCTACGCACCACTACCTAGTGTTACTTTCTACCAGTACCTTGTGATACAGACTAGCGAGGAGCGGCATGGGTAAGCAGGCAACCGAGATGCTCAAGGGCACCCTCGAGGGCATCATCCTCGCCATCCTGGCGAGCCGATCGGCGTACGGCTACGAGATCACGGCGTGGCTTCGGCAGCAGGGTTTCTCGGAAATCGCAGAAGGCACGGTCTATGCACTCCTTGTCCGAGTGGAGCAGCGCGGGCTCGTGGACGTGGAGAAGGTGCCGTCTGAGAAGGGTCCACCACGCAAGGTGTATTCGCTGAACACCCAGGGACAGGAATATCTCACCGAGTTCTGGAGGACCTGGAGCTTCCTCTCCGAACGACTCGAGCAGCTCCGCGATGGAGGCAGATGATCATGTGGATCGAAAAGGTGGTCGGGGGTTTAGGCGACAAGAAAAAGTATCGCGAGTACAAGCAGCGTGTCCGGCGACTGCCGGACGGCTACCGGCAGACCGCGCGGGCGCTCGAACGTTATCTGATGAATTTGGGCCCCACGGGCAACGGCAAGAACCTCATCATCATGCTGAATGATCTCGCCGACCTGCTCGAGCAGAGTGCTGCCGCGGGAACCCCACTGCGCGAGGTGGTCGGGACCGATCCGGCGGATTTCGCCGAGGAGTTCATGCAGAACCATGCAGGTGGCAGCTGGATCCGGTCGGAGCGGGAACGCCTCGGCAGGGCCATCGACCGGGCCGAGGCGGAGCAGCGGCCATGAGCACGACCACCGCGATACGGGTGCGAGACCCACAAAATCCTACAAGGAGCTGAACGTGCTGCGTGGGGTGGACCTCGACGTCGAACAAGGTACGGGAATTCATCAACCTCACCGGGCAGTTCACCGCCGTCGACGAAGTAGTCAGCGGACGAGAGAACCTCGTGCTCATCGCACACCTACGCCACCTCGGCAATCCAGGACCGATCGCGGACGACCTGCTCCAGCGTTTTGCCCTGAACGACGCAGGTGGACGCCGGGCCAGCACCTACTCAGGCGGAATGCGCCGCCGCCTCGATATCGCCATGAGCCTCATCGGATCACCCGAGGTCGGGGCGACGCGCCCTCGCAAGTCTCCCGCTGGAGCATCGAGACCGTCTGCAAGTATGGGCGGATCGGCATCATCGGCGTCTACAGCCCACAGGCAATGTCCTACCCCATCGGGCAAGCCATGAACAAGAACCTCACCATCCGCATGGGCAACTGCGACCACCGATCCGTCACCCCTCCCCTTCTGGACCTCGTCGCATCGGGTGTCTTCGACCCCACCGCGTTCATCACGCAGCACAAACCGATCAAGGACGTCGTCGATGCCTACCTGAACTTCGATCGTCGCGAGGAGGGCTGGCTCAAAACGGTCCTCACCACCCAATAAGGCCTTCTTACATCCCGCGGCCTCCTGCTCATCAATCGACCACACACAATGTGCTCCCGCGTCGAAACCCACACGTGAGCAACAACCGAGATCAGCCAAAAATGTACGACCAATGTGCCTCACGGTACGTAGCTCTCGGACACGACCCATAGGACACGACACGCCGTTGTCGGCGCTCATAGCCGGAAGTGTTCCGTGGACGGTCGTTCGAAATACACAGAATGCCGGGATGATTGGGGGCGGTGAGGAGCTTGGCTTGCAGGTTCACTAAAGGACGATCGTCATGTCGGCCGCACCCCAGTTCAAGAATTCAGTTGTTGCCAATGCCCTTCGGAGATGACCTTCACGGTTCCGTCGATGACGGAGATCGCCGTCTGGTCGTCGATCGCGTAAGCAGGCCCTGCGATGTCCGTCGCCCACGCGCGCGCCCTCTCGAGGGTGTTCGTGGACCAGCCCGGATAGTTCAGGTGCGGGAAGATGGAGAAGCCGACGACGCCCAATCCTTCGTCGGTGTCCGCCAGGTTCCAATCGACGAACTGCTTGCCGATGCGCGGGGTCATGACCATACTGCCGGCGCTCACCCCGACCTAGACGGTATCGGGCAGAGACGGCAGCAGATCGGCCAGACCGGATTGCTGCATCCAGTGGCAAAGGTAGATTGCCTCGCCCCCGTCCACCAGCAGCACGTCGGCGTCTCTCACCCACCGCACCCAGCGTTGCTCGACGATGCTCGGCAGTGCCGTCAACTCGAGCACTCCGATCGACTTCCAGCCCAGCTCGCCCAACCCGCGCTGGTCGGACCCCCTGCCGGAGGTCGACCGCCACACCGACTGCGGCGAGCACAGGGGATGACCCCATTGTGCGGTCGGGATAATGAGTGCGTCACACTCCTCAATGGGTTTGCCCACCGCGTCGATCAGAGCGTTACGCATGGACGTGTTGGTCACTCCTCCAGAGGTCAGTAGAAGCTTCAATGATTCACCCTTTGCTCGCTTGCCTATGTCGGGCTGGACCGTACCCAGCCCGATCGTGGAGCCATCCCATCGGATTGGACCATCCTTCGCAAGGCGTCATCCCCCGTTCGGGCAAAGCTCGAAGACATCGCTGCATCCCGATGCGATCCACAGATGCTGCGGATCTCGATGAGCTGATGCTCGTACCCGAGGACGGTCACACCCAGGAGAGTGGTCGGCGCCTCATGCCCGGCGAACGCATCGCGGACAACATTCCAGAAGGTCGGCTCGGTCCGTGGAGGCGACCAGGACGCAGGTACTGATGACTTCCATCACGGTCGCGCCGGCCTCGGCCAGGGCAATCGTCATGTTCTCGATGCATCGGGCCGCCTGCGCCGCGTGATCGCCCCGACCGACGGTGACCCCGTCCTCGTCGAGGGGGCACGCTCCTGCGATGAAGGCCAGCCGTGCATCGGGTTCAACCGTGGCCGGCCGAACCGGGTCTAGTGTGCAGACGGACAGCTCGAGCAACACCGAATACATCAGTAGAAAAGCATGCATGCGGACGACGACGAAGGACTATGCGGCCGCTGGGCTGCTTGCACTCGCTGTAGGAGTTTTGGCCACGGCCTGCACGACCAGTGCAGAACCGACAACAGAAGCCGCCGCTACCAGCAGCTCACCCGCCGAAGCGACGGGATCGGCCATCCCATCCGCGGCTTCGACTCCCAGCCCGCCGGCGACACCTTCCCCCTCATCATCGCCGCCGAGCACACCCGCGCCGCCCCCTACTGCCGAGCCCGCGCCACCCGCGCCGCCGGCTCCATCGGTGGAGGGTGTGCGCATCGATCACCCGTACGGGCCGTTCCTACAGGTCCCGTTGCCCGAGGGTGATAAGGCGTACGACGTTGCCGGACCGAGCTTCGTCTCGATGCCCGACCTTGGCCGGATCTTCCCCACCGACGTCTTCACGGCTGAGGAGATCGGCTCCGCCCAGAGGACCGTCAGTGACTTCATCGCCTCCGAAGGCGTGAACTCCATCCTCAACAACTCCGCCGCACTCCCGCCGCAGGAGCTCGCCGCCCTCCGCAACGCCTGGTGGGAAGAACACGCGGCCCTCTTCGCCCCCGATCAGCAGTCCACGATCAAGCTCAACCTCTCCGGCGAGTCCCCCGTCCTCGAGATGGAGCCATGGCAGAAGGACTCCCCCAATTACCGGTACCTGTACGGGGAGAACGAGCCACGAGTACGCGACCTCAACATCAAGACCCAGCAGATCTGGGCAGGACCAGGACAAAGCCTCACCTTCGTCGTCGCCGTGACCTACACCGCCGACGTCACCCTGGACGGTGCAGCCCTACCCCTCCCACAAATGTCCTACGGGAACATGTCCTACACCGTCGTCTCCGACGGAAGCGACGGATGGCTGATCAGCGACTACGGCGCCGGCGTGACCGTCGACATGACCACCATCCCCGGGTCAACGACCACCAGCACCGAAAGAACCGAAGCCGAACAGTTCATCGAAGCCCTCAACCGGACGACACCGGTATGAATGGATCATGCCGCCGCCGCTGTGCAGGGCGTACTCAACCGCAACGCTTCCACCGACACCAACCAAGCCCAGCTCACTAGATCCCTCACCACTCGATGAACGGAGGAGGATCGCTTACCGAGAACCCTGGAAACCCCGCAAAGTACCACCGCAGTAGGTCTCAAAGAGCTCTGCAGAATCGTCGAGGCGCCAGGAGTCCTTGGCTTCGAGGGTGCTCGCGCGACGGCATGACCACGGTGGAGCGATGGGTATCGGCGGCCCTTGCGCCGGTCGAGGCTTGATGTCCTCCCGAGTGGCGCGGACGCCGAGGCGCCGGGCGCATCGCGGCGAGCCCGCCTCAGCGATCGACCCGCGCCTCCAGCAGACGCCGCTCGGCGTCGTTCGCCGTGAGTTCGAGGGCGCGGAGGTCCTCGGCCATCGCCTCGTCCCGACGGCCGACGTGCCGGAGCATCCGCGCGCGCACTGCGTGCCAGAGGTGGTATCCCGTGAGTGCGGGTCGGAGCGCATCCACCTCGTCGAGCGCGGCCTCCGGTCCGTCGACCTCAGCGAGGGCCACTGTGCGGTTCAGCCGTACGATGGGCGAGCGGTCGTATGCCAGCAGCATGTCGTAGAGCGTGAGCACCTGGAGCCAGTCGGTATCGCCGCCGTCGCGCGCGTCGGAGTGGCATGCGGCGATCGCCGCATGCAGCTGCCAGCGTCCCGGGCGTCGTAGCATCGCCGCCGTCTCGAGCACGGCCTGTGCTTCGGCGATCAGTCGGCGATCCCACCGCGCCCGGTCCTGATCGGCGAGCAGGACGAGTTCTCCATCGACGGCGCGTGCTCCTTCGCGTGCTCGGTGGAACAGCAGCAGTGCGAGCAGTCCCTGTGCCTCCGCCTCGCGTGGCAGTTCGTGTGCGATGACGCGCGCGAGCCACAGGGCGTCGTCGGCGAGGTCGCGGTCCGCGGCGGCGTCTGCGCCCGCGACCAGATGGGCCTCGCTGTACATCACGGAGACGACGGTCAGGACGACACCCAGGCGCGCGGCCCGCTCGGATCCCTCGGGGATCCGCAGGGGGATGCCGGCGGCACCGATCTTTCGCTTGGCCCGCACGATCCGCTGCGCGACCGTCGATTCCGGGGCCAGGGTGGCACGCGCGATCTGCGCGGTCGTGAGGCCGCAGATCGCACGGAGCGTCAGAGCGAGCTGCGCGTCCGGCGAGAGAGCGGGGTGACAGCAGCCGAACAGGAGCGGCAGTCGCTCGTCGGGCTCGTTGGTGCCGGCGCGTGGTGCGGCCTCGGCCGGATCGGCGAGCAGGGCCAGCTTCTCGCGGTACCGCTTCTCGCGCCGCAGGCGGTCGAGGGCGTTGTGGCGGGCCGCCTGCGTCAGCCAGCCCCCGGGATTGGGGGGCACCCCGGCCGTGCGCCACTGGCGCACGGCCTCCTCGATCGCCTCGGCGACCGACTCCTCCGCAAGGTCGAGGCTCCCGAGCCAACCTGTGAGCGCCGCGACGATCCGCGCGGACTCCTCGCGGATCACCCTCGCGAGAAGTCGATCAGTTGCCGCGGCGCGGGCCCGCCCCGACTCCGCGGCCGCGCCATCCGATTCGTTCACGGCTCGAGGTGGCTTAGTCGACGACGATCGGGCGGATCTCGACCGAAACGCCGGGCAGCTCGAGCAGCGGCCACGTCTTGACGATGGCTATCGCCGCGTCGAGGTCGGGCACGTCGATCACCTGGAATCCGCCGATGACCTCCTTCGCCTCCGAGAACGGCCCGTCGGCCACGACCGGCGCGTCGCCGCCGTGGGTGACCGTGGTCGCGGTGGTGACCGGCTGCAGCTGGGCGCCGGCAGCGGTCAGCACCGCGCGGTTCGTGCCGAACCAGTCGTAGGTGCGGCGATAGACCTGCTCGGCGTGCTCGGGCGACACCGCTGCGTCGAGTTCAGGCGTGGTCGTGAACATGATGACGTACTTCACGGTCGTGTCCTTTCGTTATGGGAACCGTTGCACCCCTCCAGCGAACGGGCAAGCCCGAAATCGACACGAACCGCGGAATCCGCGTCAAAGAATCGAGAGCGGGTTGAAGAGGCCGGCCGGAATCGGGGCTGGCGCCCATTCCGATCAGCGCGATCACCACGACGAATGTGACCGCCGGCTCTGCGAGCAGCGGGAGCTTGCGCGGGAGGGTGACCTCGCGATGCAACCGGTACAGCGCCTGGTTCCGCGCCGCCGTAATCAGCCACCGGGCCGCTCCGGGACGCCGTCCCGGTCCAGGCCTGCAACGCGCTGACCTCCTGCGCGTACTCCTCAACGACGTCCAGGTCGCCCGCGTCGCGCACCGTGGCGGACAGCACGAAGGCCCACTCGGAGCAGTGGGCCTTCGCCAGTGCCGGAGCTGACCGCGGCCGCCTGGATGGCGGACGCGGTCGGCCCCATGTGCGGTGACTGATCAGAGCCGGCCTGTTGACGGGTCGTGCAGCGGGCGGAGCTCGACGCCGCCGCCGGTGGCCGGGGCCAGCTTGGCGAGCTCGATGGCGTGGTCGAGGTCGCGCGCCTCGCCGGTGTAGTAGCCGAGGAAGGACTCTTTGGACTCGACGAACGGGCCGTCCGTCACCGTGCCGGCCTTGATCTTGAGGGCCGTCGTCACGGGCTTGAGCGCGCCGCCGCCCGTGATGGACCCACCGTGCTCGACGACCCCCTTGGTGAACACACTGTGCGCCTCGACCACCGCGGGCCACCCCTCGGGCGGCAGGGTCTCGTAATAGGCCGGGTCTTCGTAGATGAGGATCGCGTACTGGGACATGGGATTACCTCCTGCATTCGCGGACCGGCTTGTCCGGCTCCGTCATAGTGACAGCGAACGGCCTGCCGCCCAATCGACAGTCAGTCCGACTTTTCTTCAAGATTCTTCCGGCGTCGCCGACGTCGTGCGTGCCGGAGTCCGCTTCGCGTGCTGACGTGCACTCCAGCGGACCCACCTGACGCTCCGTCTCGTCGCCCAGCGGCGGGACGCAATGCCGCCCGCCGACGGCAAGGTGGCTGTTGTGCGGCAATACGGCGACGCCGCCGAGGCGGTCGGCCCAGCGGTCGACAAGCTGCTCGGTGACTTGGGCGGCGACCCAGTCGGACCGGGTGCCGGCGGCGCGGTAGACGTTTCCGGGCGGCGGCGTACCTGTGGTGGCGGTGAGGTCGGCGATGACGTCCAGGGCGGCGGTATGACGCGTCGCCGGGCTGAGGCCTGCGCGACGAGGGGGACCGCGCCGGGACCGTGGGCGAGCCTGACGTCCTGCCCGGACGCGATGTCGCACCCGTGCTCGCAGCGGACGTACGGAAAAGGATCCTCATCGTGCACGGTTGGGTGCGCGGTACCGTACGTTCGACTACCGGGTTGCGGAAAGTGTGTGACCGGTGAGGTGATCGAATCGGACCGCGATAGTAGGATCCCGATGACGGAGACCCGAAAGGCTGGACGGTGAAGGGAGAGCCGTGATCGCTGAGCTGAACAGACTCATTGAATTGGTCGAGGAGAGTCTGACCGATGACCTGGACGTGTCCGTCATTGCGATGAGTCTCGGGACGACGGAGTACCACCTCCGTCGGATGTTTTCCTCGCTGGCCGGCGTCCCGTTGTCGGAGTACGTTCGACGCCGACGCATGACCCACGCCGCAGCGGACGTCCTGGGCGGCGGTGACCTGCTGAGCATCGCGGTGCGCTACGGCTACGGCTCGACCCAAGCCTTCGGCCGGGCTTTCCGGTCCGTGCACGGCGTAACGCCCGGCGAGGTACGCCGGGACGGCGGCCCCCTTCGCACTCAATCACAGCTCAGGTTCCGCCTGATCGTAGAAGGGAATATCACCATGGACACCCGCACCACAGAACGCCCGGCCTTCCGCCTCGTCGGCCACGCAGCCCAGGTGCCGCTCATTCACCAGGGCATCAACCCGCACATCCAGGCGCACGTCGCATCCATACCCGCCGATGAACACGCACGTCTCAAGAGCCTGGGCAACACCGAGCCGGCCGGCCTGCTGCAGGTGAGCAACAACGTCGACCCCGATTACTCAGAAGGTAGCGAGCTGACCTACCTCCACGGAGTCGCCATCACCGAGCAAACCCGCGCGCCCGAGGAACTGGACGTCATCGAAGTGCCGGCCGGGATTTGGGCGGTGCTCCGGACCGAGGGCGAGTACCCGGCTGCCCTGCAGTCCGCGTGGGCGGCTACTGCCACGGACTGGTTCCCCTCCAACCCATGGCGTCTGCGCCCGGGCCCATCCATCGTCTCGGTCCTCGAGCGAGCCGACGATTTCAGCAGAGCCATGTGCGAACTGTGGCTCCCTGTGGAACACGCGTAATCGGCCAGCCCGCCGGCGGTTGCACGATTCCCTTACGGAATTTCTCGACGTGACGGCACATGCTCATAAGTGTGGGAGTCCACAGCGAAGACGGCGGTCATGACGTGCTTTCGGCGCTGGGAGACCTCGTACATCAG
Organism: Arthrobacter pityocampae; assembly: GCF_002927275.1. Taxonomy (GTDB): domain Bacteria; phylum Actinomycetota; class Actinomycetes; order Actinomycetales; family Micrococcaceae; genus Arthrobacter_D; species Arthrobacter_D pityocampae. The sequence continues at coordinate 42,098 of NZ_PRKW01000001.1, forward strand.
CTGCGGTGCGTCGTCGTAGGGTACGACGTCGGTGATCAGGTGCTTGCGGATCATGTCGCCGTCAGAGTGAAGCAGCTTGATGGTTTCCGCGGAGAGCCGGGCACGGTCCCATTGACCTGCCAAGCCGCGCGGAACCCGGCCTATCTGTGCACAGCGCAGGCTAAGCCCGTTGTGGTGAAACTCCTCGCCGAGACGCACGGCGTCCGCTCCGCTGGTATAGAAGGCAAGATCGATGATGTTTCCTTGGGGGCGGGCGGCACGGAGGGCGGCATGGAGTGCTTCGGGGCGTCCACGGCATTGGAAGATGACGTCCGCCCCCCGGTCTGCTGGGCCATGGCGCCACCGTGCCTTCAGTAGCCTGCCGGGATCATCCTCCAGATCCAGCGCGAGGAAACCCAGTTCTTCCGCTGTTCGGCGGCGGCGGGGGTCCGAGTCTGTGACCACGACCTCGCGTGCGCCGAGGGCACGGGTGAACAGTGCGGTGAGAAGCCCGATGGGACCGGCTCCGGTGATCAGCACCTGACGTCCTTCCACACCGTCGCCAAGACCGCGGACCATGCCGCCGGTCGCCTCCGCTGCCGCATGCAGTAGACCGTTGGCGCAGATCGGCCCGAGGTGCGCCACGAAGACGCCCAGCAGCGGATCGAGGTCCTCGCCCAATAGCACCAGATGCTCGTTGAGCGGATCCGCCACATGCATGGTGGCATGCCCGTAGGCGCAGGCGAGGACGTCTCCCTCTGCGAGCGCGTCAGTTCGTGATTCCGCTACCCGGGCGACTTCCATGTAGCCGAGCCTGCGGATCGGGTAGGCGGTGCCGGCGGAGTGCGGCAGGAAGAGGCCCAGGTCGGGATCAAGCCGTGATCGCAGCCCTGGATGGTCTCCCTTCACGAAGGCAAGTTCCGTACCCGCGGACAGACCGGTGACGAGGGTTTCGAGCAGCAGTCCGCCCTCGGGGATGTCGGGCAACTGCTCCTCTATGATTTCCAGGGAGCCAGGTGCCGGGATGATGAGATTGCGGCGGCGCTTCACGCTCATGCCCCGTAAGCCGCGGACCGACCTTGGGGGAGCTTCACCGGCAGTCCGAGGCGGGCCGATTCGGTGATGGCGCAGCCGAGCCGGTGACTGCTCAGGGCCTCGGCATAGGGAGTGCGTGTGGTTTCCCGCTCACCTAGGACGGCTTCGATGAATTCCCGGTCCACCGTGACCCGTGGATCCTCCGCGCTTTCAAGATCCGTTCGTGAGGTGCCGATGAAGCTGCTGAGGCCGGCTTCGGACACCTCGAGGTACAGGCCGCGGCTGACCGTATGTAGAGCTGCCCGGTGTTTGGTGGCCAGCACGGACGTCGCAGCCATGGTGGCCACCGCTCCGGAGGCGAAGCGCAGCGTGGCCGCAGTGGCATCGTCGACGTCGTCCGTTTCGCGGCTGGCCCTGCCTGCTGTCTGCGTCCCGGTTTCCGCCGCACGGCGGATGCCGGCGGCATAGACCTCGACGACATCGCCGAGGAGGAAACGGGCGGCGTCGAGAACGTGGGTCAGCTGTTCTACGACCTGCCCGCCGGAGCGGTCCACCCGACCCCACCACGGGACCGGCGGGCGCTTATCGAGCCAGTAGCCATTGGCCAGCAGGGCAGGTGCCTCCGCCAGCAGGTCGCGTGCGTGCTCCATGGTGTCCGCGCAGCGCCAGTGGTATCCGGTGCCGGTGATGACACCTGCAGCCTCGACGAGCACTCCGATCTCCTCCGCGGTTTCCCGGCCCAGGCCGACCGGCTTCTCGACGAACAGAGGCAGATTCCGGGAAAGCGCGGCGCGCTCTCCTGATCCGTGCGCGAAAGGAGGAACGCAGACATAGACGGCATCCGCGTCCGTGAGGTCCAGCGCATTCTCGGGGTCCGTGAAGGCTCGTACGTCCAGTTCTCGGGCCACCTGTTCCGCAGCCGCCGGATGGGTATCGGTGACACTGGTGATCCGCACGCCGAGGTGCTTCAGGGTGCGCACGTGGCGTTGCCCTACGGAACCGGCCCCAACAAGAGCTACTTTGACGGTCACGCAACCTCCTGGAGAGTCCGTTCGTACAACCGCAGGTAGCTGGCAGCCATGGCCTCCGGTGTCCAGACGGACGCCGCCTCGATGCAGTCCTCGGCACGGATACTGTCCAGCTTCTGCAGGAACCCTGCGAGCTCCGGTTCACCGGCGGCAAGAAACCCGGTACGGCCGTGCTGCACCAGCGAGGGCAGCACCCCTAGCGGTGTGCCGACGACGGGGACACCCCGTGCGAGGGCCTCCACCACCCCTGTCGCTCCGGGCTCGGCCCATCGGTTGGGTGCCAGGAGTACCCGGGCGGAACGCAGGACGCGTTCCTTCGCCTCACCACCGACTCCCCCGATCCACCGGTACCGGTTGCCATCGAGCAGCGGACGAACCTCGTCCTGGAAGTAGATGACATCAGGGTGGGACGTCAGCTGGGCATCACCAGATGTAAGACGGCGGTCCAGTTCAGCAGGACTATCGATGCCGGCGACTGGCCCCGCGAGTACGAGCGGCAAGCCGGCCTGTCGGCAGATCCGTACGGCCGCATCCTGCCCCTTGTCCCTGGTGATGCGGGCAAGCACCAGGGCATGATCTGCTTTGTCCGCCCAAACCTCCAGTGCCGCCGGAACCGCAAGCGGGACGACACCGATTGTCTGGCGCCGTAGTGCCTCCGGGGCGCGGTCCAGCTGGGACTGCGATACCGCGGCGAACCGGACACGACCACGACCGTCGAAGGATTCGTAGAACGCGCGATGCTTGGCTAGATCCCAGTGCAGGGTCTGCAGCACTGGGGGGGCTGCAGTGCCCATCGCAGCAAAGACCGCGGGTCCCACGACTTCGAGGTGATCATGGACAAGATCCCAGGTGCCGCCGTCGTAGATGGCCTGGACGATTCCCTGCATTTGGGCGTGCGCGATACCTGAGACCTGGTTGTAGGGCCGGGCGATCGAGGCGATCTGGGGCCCGGCCAGCGGATACAGATAGCTGTCGGCTTCGATCGTGCTGGTCCCGACGGTCGCCAGCGTGACATGAAGACCGGCCCGGCGCAGTTCGGGAATCAAGGTGGCAATGACCGTTTCGATGCCACCGTAGCCGGAGGGCGGGACGGGCAACCACGGGCCGGCATTCACGAGAACTCGCATCTTCAAGCCCGCTCGCCGGTCATGGACCGGTGCTGACCGGCGTCCAGCATGGGGGGTCGTTCGGACACCCCGACGATGGCGGTTTCACCAATATAGCTTTCCCCGTTCCGCAGGAACTGGGTCAGTTCCACGGTGCTTGGAACGGCCGAGGCAAGACCGCGCCGATGAAGCCGTGATTGAACGGTGAGCTGGATCTGCATCGCCATCTTGGCCAGTTCGCCATCGGTCGAGTTGCGGTGGCGGCGTTTTCCGAGGTCCACCTGGGCCATACCGTCCAGGCCCACCGTTTCCAGCACATCGATCAGCATGCCGATCTCGACGCCGTAGCCGGAGACGAACGGTATGCATTCGAGTAGGCTGCGGCGGCCGGCGTATTCTCCGGCCAGCGGTTGGACAACCCCGGCCAGCTCGGGCCAGAACAGATTCAGCAGGGGACGCGCTACGAGCTCGGTCACCCTGCCACCGCCGCATGGCATGACCCTGACCCCATCATTGAGGGGGCGGTCGTAGTAGCTCTTGACGAAGTGAACCTGCGGATTGGTCAGCAACGGGCCGAGCAGACCAACCGCGAACTGCGCGTCGAACTCCTGCAGGTCGGCGTCGATGAACACGACGATGTCCCCCGAAGCGATCGCCAGGGACTTCCACAGCGCTTCGCCCTTGCCGGGGATGCACCCTGTGTCCGGCAGGATCTGGTCCTGGTGTGCGATCGTGGCTCCAGCGGCCGCCGCTAGCGCGGAGGTATCGTCCGTGGAGTTCGAATCGATGACGATGATTTCGTCCAGCAGCGGCAGCTCCTCCATCAACTCGGTACGCAACGCGGTGATGATCGCCCCGATGGTTGCCGCCTCGTTCTTCGCGGGGAGCACTACGCTGATGCGCTGACCTTGCTTGCGTGCCCCTAAGTCCTGCCGGTCGAACGCGCGTCCCCGGAAGCTTCGGGCCGAATACCAAGCCTGAACCTCTGCACGCATGCCGGTTCCCTCTCGCCGAGCCTGCCGGTCCCCTCCGGCCTGGCTATCGATAGGATCAGATCGAAGCCTACGGTTCCGCCCGTCCCTTGGGAATAGATCGAAGCTGCGTTGGTCCGGGACCGCAGACCTCCTTGACAGAAATGGGACGGGCTTGGATCAAGGCCGGAAGCCCTTGGGGAACGAGCGGCAGTGGGGAGAGCTGATGCACCAGATACCGGCCGCCGGGACACGTCCCCGCCTGGTGTTGTGGAGGCACGGCCAGACTGAGTGGAACGTGCTGGAAAAAGCACAGGGCCACGCAGACATCCCGCTCGATGAGACCGGGCGCCGCCAGGCACAGCAGGCAGCAGAACTGTTGGCCACCTTCAAGCCCTGCTTCATCTGGTCCAGCGATCTGGAACGCGCCCGCCAAACCGCCGTCGAGCTGGCCCGACTGACCGGTCTGGAACCTGTGTTGGACGAGCGGCTGCGCGAATACCACGTGGGCATCCGTCAAGGCACCACCTTCGACGAGTTCCGGCAGCAGCACCCGGACATTCATAGGAGGTTCTTCACGGAGGACAACTACCGGGTTCCCGGTGCCGAACTGCCCTCGGAAGTGAACCAGCGGATGAAGTCCGTGATGGTGGAGGCGGCCCTAGCCCTGCGCGACGGTGGCACCGGTGTACTGGTCGGACATGGGGCAGCCCTGCGCAGCGGACTACTGGCCTTCTTCGACGCCCCAGCCCACATGCGCGAAATGTTCGCCGGCATGGCCAACTGCGCTTGGACAGTACTGGAAGAACACACCGACCGCGGCTGGCAGATCATCGACTTCAACGCTCAAACCTTGCCAAATACGTCAGTGCCACTAGCCGACGACATGCCGACCCAACACGACGCCTAGGACCAGCAACACCGACGGTGCAGGCCCGGGTATTCAGGCACCGATGGCGGGAACCGTTGCGCTGCGCAAGACGACTCGGGCTATGGTTTGCCCCCTCGGTGCCCATGACCGCGTCTGCACCAGCACAGAGGGGCGTTGATCACGGTCTGCAGCAGCTGCGCATCAGATTCGGGGGAGCTTCGCGGTGGAGGTATGGAGCAGGCGGAGCTCAGCCGACGTGCCAGTGACGGCGGATGAGGTCCTCACGGATAGCGTCGTCCTTCTCGGGCCCCTCGTCGGATGTGGCGTCGGTATCGCGGAGTCCCTCGAGCAAGGCGTCGATGAGCGTGTCAGGGAAGACGCCGTCGGTCTCGAACATTTCCCGTTCAGCCTCGAGCGCGTCGGCCGACCCGGTGCAGGAGGTGGGTAGCTGCTCGAAGTCGCCATGGGTAGCGGTGCTGAGCCGCTCGGCCACCTCCAGGCTTCCCGGATCACTCAACCCGCGCCTCGCCGCGACGGCCATCCCTGCCATGAGCAGGTGTACGTCTGCCGAGCCGTCGGCGAGCCGGAGCTCGACGGTCTGGGGGTCGATAGCGGGTTCGGGGACGGGCTCGACACGGCCAGGATTGGCGTGCGCAACCATGTCGGCCAGCACGTCCCCGCCCCAGGCCAGTGGGACCCGAACCAGTCCGGTGCGGTCCTTCTCACCCCAACAGATGCTTCCCGGTGACTCGTCACCGTCAGCAAATCGCAGGTAGGACGTGGGAACCGTGTTGCCGAACGCCGTCAACGCCGCGGCCGCCGAGAGGTAACCGGCAATCAGCCGGCGCCCGGTGTCGTTCATCCCCTCCGCGCCGACCATGGCATTGGCGCCGTCGCGTACCAGCCGACTGTGGATGTGCAGGCCGTTGCCTGCGCCCTTGCCGCTCACTGAAGGCGCGAAAGTCGCCTCGATACCGCGGGCATGGGCCACCTCGCGCACCACCCACTTCGCCAGAACGAGGTTATCGGCCGCCTGCTCCACGGGCACGGGTTGGAGCTCTATCTCGTGCTGCACCAGCTGCCGGCCGTCCTGCAGGATATTGCCCACCTCGCCGTGGGCATACTTGACCGGCACTCCCATCGCGCAAAGGTGACCCAGTACCTGCTCCCGCACGCGCTCACCTTTGGAGAATGGCCCCGACTCCTGGTAGCCGCGCTCCTCCTCGACAGGGTAGATGTGCTCGGGCTCGTCTTCGAGGTAGTACTCCAATTCCCCGAAGGCCTCGAGCGTCATGCCGGTCTCCTGCGTCAGCACCTCGGCAGCGCGGCGCACCACCTGCTCGCGGGCATGGGACAAAGGTTGTCCGGCCTCGTCGTAGAAAGAGCACAACACATCGAGCGACGGACGATACCCAAAGGGATTGACGAAGGCGGTGCGGTGACGCGGGACGATATACACATCACTGCTCACGGCCCCAGTGCCAGTAAAAACACTCGAGCCGTCTACACGCTCGCCCCGGGTCAGTACCTCGGTAATGTGCTGACGCGAATTGATGGGGAACGCCACGGTCTTCAGGCGCCCGTCGCCCCCGACATAGCGCAGGTTCACCTGCTGCAGCCCCAACTGCTCGATCGCTCGCACGAGATCACCGCCGGTGAAGTCGGCCGAGGGCTTACCCAGCAGACGGACAATCGGATGAGGTTCGAACCCGTCGATGACCATGCTCTGTTCTACCAGCGCCACACAGAGTTCCACCAGCATCAGACACAGCGTTGATTGCGGAAGTTGGGACTGCCCCGCAGCGCGACCGTGGCGGGATCCTGCTGCGCTCCTAGAAATCTGCATGCTTGGGGTCGATTCGTACGTGGGTGGCAAAGAAATGTACGACGACCGCATTGTCCTCGTAGGCCAGCCGCCTTCGTGCTGTCTGATACTCGAGAAACCAGTCCACGCGCTGGCCTTCGGTCAGGACAAGCTCTCCTGGGTCTGCCCCGAGCGCTGCGGTGAAGGGGTTCTCGGTTCCGTAGGACCTGCCACCATCACCAAAGCCGACCCCGAAACGCTGAGCTTCCTCTCCCCCGATAGGTATCCCACCGGTCCCGCGAACCGAACGGACTGGCGGCACAGTACGGACTCGCACAATCGGAAGTCACCACCGCGTTGACACGGTGGAGCGACTACCTGATCGCCCATGGTCTTCGACGAGCCCCAGCCGCCCCCTCGATGTAGCCACCCTCCGGTTGCCCGTACGGTGAACCAGTCAAACGAAAGCCGTCGTATCGGCGCAGTGCGGTCACCTGAAGTCCAAGTGAAGAATCCTTCTCCGAGAAGCATCTACTTACTCGGCATCGTCACCTTCTCCGACTCTCCCTCGCATACTTGTATGCATACGTGTTTATCTATTGGTGTGACCGATGACGCTCAGCTCGAGAAGGTAGCAGATTTGTCTGAGGCGCTCAGCACCGTCTCGAGATTGAGGATCCTGACCTCTCTTGCGGGTGGTGCGGGGTCAGTGGGGTCACTCGTGGAAGCCACGGGGTTGTCCCAGCCCTTGGTATCGCAGCATCCGCGGGTGCTGCGGAGTATGAACTTGGTAACTGTCAGCAGGTCGGGGTGCGATGCGGTTGACGCGCTGACCGATCACCGGCACTAGCCATCCACCGGATACGGGGCGTACCCGCACCAAGGAGAGCACCATGAGCACCGAGATCAAGGCCGAGCACACCGTCGACGAGCACAGGCACGGTAGCGCCGGCTGCACCCACGAGACGGTTCAGCATGGCGACCACACGGACTATCTCCATGACGGTCATCGTCACGCCGAGCACAATGATCATTACGACGAGCACGACGCACCGGCCGAGCACGGCCTCGCCGATCACACCCACGGTGCTGCGGACTGCACGCATGAGGCGGTCAGTCACGGCGATCACACCGACTATGTCCACGATGGTCACCGGCACGCGGTGCATGGCGACCACTACGACGAGCACTAGGACGCAGCTTGTCCGCAGGAGCGGGCAGCTCCTCCACAGATCGGCGCCCGCCTGGTTCTTTGTGCCCGGCTCGCGGCAGTAGGAGCAATCGGTTGTTGAGAAAGGGAGTGGATTTTTTCGACCACACCGATTATTCCAAGAGGTTCAGGTATTGGCCTCAAGCGGATGGGCGCGCCGATGCCGATCACGGCGCTGCTCAGACTCAGAGGCAGCCTACTTGCTCGCCCCTCGCCGGGCTGCCACTGCTCGATCCACCGTCCGAGCGCATGAGGGCGCCCGACGTCGTTCAGGCCACCCAGCCAGATAGAGGGCCCGGTGATGTCGGCGTCCGAGGCGCGGACCGCGACGGCCCCGACCGCCCCTTCGGCACAGTGCTGCAGGCAGGGCGCGGAAATGAGAACACCGTCCCTGGAACGGGCGACCGACGCTGCAAGATCTCCGTCGCCGGATTCCTTGGCCAGCGCCGGTGGCCAGTACGGTGCCGGCGAAAAGGAATTCGCCGACCAGGAATCCGTCAGGGGTTCGCCCGTCCTCGGGGACGGCGGTGTAACCGGATCCGAAGAGGGTGTGATGGTCCCAGAGTTGGTCCTCCGCATCATCAGGCCGTACCGCCAGCGCCACGGTGTCGAGGACGAAAGCGCGTGGAACGACGGAGTGCAGGCCGTTCATCGCGTTCTCGGCCGTCGTCCCGGGTGGCAAACCGACGATGGCGCGACTCACCCCGGTAGCCGCCAGCCGCAGCAGAGTCGGAGCGAGGTCGAGCCGGACTGTGCAGCTCACACACCCGTGCTCCAGCACCGTCGATCCACGCTCCACCAACTCCTCGTCCCGGTGGACGCGCCGCATCACCACACCGTCGTCGAGCAGGTCGTGCAGGATCACCGGCACCCACGGAAGAGCACGCTCGACTCATTTTGCTAATGATACTCACTCGCATCTAGGGTGGGCGTATGTCCAGTTTCAGATCACCTCTTGTCCTTTCCGTAGCTGTCGCTGCGGCCCTTCTGTTGTCGGCGTGTTCCACCGCCGCTCCGTCCACCTCCTCCGACTCCACTGACTCCGCTGCGTCAACCTCCTCGACCTCGTCGGCATCAGAGTCAGCCTCGGAATCGGCGTCCGAGGAATCCCTCGCCGCGGTCGAGGGCCAGACGGAGGTCGCGGCCCTCGCCCCCAGAGCCGTGCTGACGTACGACGGTGGGGTGATGACCGTCGACACCGAGTCCGGCGATGTCGTTGCCACCACCGAGATGGAGGGCTTCCTCCGCCTGAACAACGCAGGAGACGGCCGGCATGTCATGGTCAGCACCGGCGAGGGCTTCAGCCTCTTCGATACCGGGCTGATCGCCCAGGGACATGGGGACCATGACCACTACTACGTCAGCGATCCCCAGCTCACCGACGTCACCATCGAGGCGCCGGAGCCCGGCCACGTGGTCGTCCACGACGGGAAGACGGCATTGTTCTCGGATGGCACCGGTGCCATCACGGTGATGGACTCCGAGGCCATCCACGACGGAGAGATCAGCGACGACGAGATCGAGGAGCACTCGACCGAGACGGCCCACCACGGTGTCGCCGTGCCGCTGAGCAGCGGAGAGCTCCTGCTGACGCAGGGTACCGCCGACGCCCGCAACACCGTGCAGGTGCTCTCCCCCGCCGGAGAGGTCGTCGCCGAGACCACGGACTGTCCCGGCGTGCACGGCGAGGCCGCAGCGAAACCGACGGCCGAAGGGGACGTCGTAGCGCTGGGCTGCGAGAACGGACCGGTCATCTACCGGGACGGCGCGTTCCACAAGGTCGCCGTGGAGGAGGACTACCAGCGCTCCGGCAATCTGTTCGGCCACCACGACTCGTCGATCATCCTCGGTGACTACAAGATCGACCCCGACGCCGAGCAGGAGCGTCCCACTCGCATCGGCCTGTTCGACACGCTGACCGACTCGGTGACCACCGTGGACCTCGGATCGTCCTACTGGTTCCGGTCCCTTGCCCGCGGCGCCGACGGCGAAGCCCTGATCCTGACGTACGACGGACAGCTGAACGTCCTCGACGAGGAGACCGGCGATGTCATCCATGAGATCGACGTCGTCGAGCCGTGGGAGGAGCCGGAGGAGTGGCAGCAGCCCGCCCCTCTGGTCAAGGTCGGAGCCGACGGCTTCGCCTATGTGACCGATGCCGCCGCCCAGCAGCTGCACGTCGTCGACATCGAAGCCGGCACCGTCCTGGACAGCATCGACCTGCCCGAGACACCCACGGAGCTCGCCGTCGTCACCGGGGACCCGGAGTCCGCAGGCCACGACGAAGACCACGCAGGCCACGACCACGAGGACGAAGACTAGAACCCGCAGCCCCGTCCAGGGCCGGACGGCGCACCGCCAGGCTGCGCACTGCCAACTCTGCACTGGACGTTGCTCGATCCATCACGACCTTCCCGGCGGTCTCGGTTGCTTCGAGGCCGCCGGGTCTGGTTGTACCTACCCTGATGAGGACACCGATGATGACCGCACTGCGTCGCTCACTAGCTCTACCCGTCGCCCTGACCGCACTGATCCTGTCCGGGTGCGGCGCCGCCGACGACACCGCTGAAGGTGGCGTTGCGGGTGATGGGGCGTCCCTGGACGCGCTGGCATCGTTCTACCCCCTGCAGTTCGTGGTGCAGACCGTCGGAGGGGAGGCCGTGGACGTCGGTTCCGTGACACCAGCGGGGGCCGAGCCCCACGACCTGGAACTCTCCCCCGCGATGGTCAGTGATCTGGCCGATGCGTCCGTCGTCGTATATGCCTCCGGCTTCCAGCCGGCCGTCGATGCAGCCGTGGAACAGACAACCCCGGACCACGCCCTGGACGTCGCCGGGTCGGCGGACCTGCAGACAGGTAACGGGACCAGCCTCGGCGGCGAGTCAGCTGACTCAGCGGATCCGCACTTCTGGCTCGACCCCCAGCGCCTGGCCGCGGTCACCGAGCAGGTCCAGGACACGCTCAGTGAGATCGATCCGGCCAACGCAGAAACATATGCGTCCAACGCCGACCAGCTCACCCAGGACCTGGCAGCACTCGACGAGGAATACACCACCGGCCTGGCCACCTGTGAGCGGCGCACGATCGTCGTCTCCCATGAAGCCTACGGATACCTGGCCAGCCGGTACGATCTGGAGCAGACCGGCATCGCCGGAATCGACCCCGACGCAGAACCCGCACCCGCCCGGGTGGCCAAGATCCAGCGGGTGATCGAGGGCGAGGACGTGACGACGATCTTCACCGAGTCTCTCGTAAACCCGAAAGTGGCCGAGACGATCGCCGCCGATCTAGGGGTCCGGACCGCCGTGCTGGATCCCCTGGAAACCCTCGCCGACCCTGGCACCGACTACCTGTCCGTCATGCGCAGCAACCTCACTGCGCTGCAGGAGGCACTGGGTTGTGAATAGCCCCACGACGGCCGTGCTGGTCGAGGATCTCTCGGTCGACCTCGGGACGGGTCCGATCCTCGACGGGATCGACCTGCAGGTGCCCGACGGGCGGGCGCTGGCCCTGCTCGGCGCCAACGGGTCGGGCAAGACCACCCTGGTGAAGGCCCTGATCGGACTGGTGCCGCCGGCCTCCGGTCGGGTGAGTCTCTACGGAACGGAGGTCTCGGCCCGCAGGGCCGTGCCCTGGTCTCGCATCGGATATGTCCCCCAGCGCGTCAACACCAGCCCCCCGATGGCCGCAACCGCCGAAGAGGTCGTGCTGTCAGGGCTGCTCACCGGCCGGCGCCTGCGCCCAGGACCGGGAAGTCGCGGGCGGGTACGGGACGCCCTCGCGGAGGTGGGCCTCGCCGACCGGGCGGGAGAGAGCGTGCACCTGTTCTCGGGAGGTCAGCAGCAGCGTGTCCTCATCGCACGGGCCCTCATCCGGAAACCGGACTTGCTGATCATCGATGAACCACTCTCAGGGATTGATCGAGCGTCCAAGCTTGCCCTCGCCGCCAGCCTGCAGCGACTCCGCAGCGCCGGAACCACCATCATCGTGGTCCTGCACGAACTGGCCGAACTGGGCCCCCTGATCGACCGCGCGGTGACACTGGACCAAGGGCGAGTGATCCAGGACGGAGCCCCACCATCGGCCCCCTCGGACGACCCTGGCCACCACCACCCGGACACGCTCCAAGGTGCCTTCATCCACCGGCACCCGGTCCCCGACCTCAGGGCACGGTGGCGACTGTGACCGCAGAATTCTGGGACACGTTCGCCGCCATGCTCGGCAGCCCACTGATGCAGCGAGCCCTGCTGATTGCCGTGCTGGTCGGAACCGCGGCACCGGTCATCGGGACCTACCTGGTCCAGCGACGCCTGGCCCTGCTGGGCGATGGCATCGGACACGTGGCCCTCACCGGTGTGGCCATGGGATGGCTTGCCGGCGCCGGAGCAGGCAGCGCATCCGTGGAAGCGTGGGCGGTACCCGGGGCGGTCGTCGCCTCCATCGCCGGTGCCCTGCTCATCGAATACGTCCGGGAGAAAGGCACCAGCAGTGCCGACGTCGCCCTCGCCCTGCTGTTCTACGGGGGCATCGCCGGCGGGGTGATCCTGATCGGCCTCGCCGGCGGAACGTCCGCGAACCTGACCGGATACCTTTTCGGCTCCATCTCGACCGTGGACGAGCTGGATGTCTGGCTGACCGCCGGGTTGGCCGCACTGATCCTCGGAGTGGGACTCGGCCTTCGGCCGGCCCTCTTCGCCCTGTGCCACGACGAGGAGTTCGCCCGGGCCAGCGGACTGCCCGTCCGCGCCCTGAACATCATCGTCGCGATCACCGCAGCACTGACCGTAGCGATCTCCATGCGGGTCGTCGGCGTGCTCCTGGTCTCAGCGCTCATGATCGTCCCGGTCGCCGTCGCCCAACTGCTCGCGGCATCCTTCCGGCGCACCATGGGTGTCGCGATGGGGCTCGGCGGCACCGTCTGCGTAGTCGGACTCTCCATCACCTACTTCCACCCCTTGTCTCCGGGCGCGACCATCACCATGCTCTCCATCGGCCTCTACGCCGTCCTCGCCGTCACCCGGCCACTCATCCGGCCGTCCACGAGGCACCGCAAGCCTCACCGAGGCGCGACTATCAGCCCTCGACCCGCGGAAAGGACGGTCGATCATGCGTACCACCCGGCGCCGCACAGCACTCATGGACCTCCTGACGAGCAGTGACCGCTTCCAATCCGCCCAGGAGCTACACACAGCCCTCGCCAGGCACGGCGAACCATTGGCCCTGTCCACCGTCTACCGGGCGCTGCAGCACTTCGTCGACAGCGGGGACGTTCACGTCTTCCACGCAGCAAACGGCGAAACGCTCTACCGCCGCTGCACTAGACCGGACCACCACGGCCACCTGATCTGCCGTCTCTGCGGGAAGACCGAAGAACTAAAAGCGGCTACCGTCGACATCTGGTCAGCCGATCTCGGCCGCACCCTGGGATTCGACGAGATCTCCCCCGTGACCGAGATAGTCGGCACGTGCCAGGACTGCGCTGTCTGAAGCAACGAGCCACCCCTGGCTCGTTTCTTCAAGAGCCATGGCCAACGAGCGACGTCGAACCTGTCGATGACCGCACGGCTCCCGCGGGCCCGAGGCCAGTCGACGTCCGCGGGGCAGAGGGGTCCGTGCCATTTCGGCCGGCAGGTACTGCTCGCCTCAGGCGCGCGTGTAGGTGAGGCAGTCGGCGGCGTCCGCGCCGGGGCCCACCCTGATGGCCGGCGCTCCGCACAGCAGGTCGTGGTTGTACCGGCACTCGGAGCGCTGGCAGGCGCCCACGTGCGCGATGATCTTCGGCAGCCCCCCGCTGACGGCGGTATCGATGAACGTCGCGCACGAGGCATGATCCTCGCTGCCGGATACGGTGATGGCGACGGCGTTGCAGCCGTTGTGATTGAACGAGCAGGCGCGGACGCTGCACTCGGTGACGCTGGGGCTGTCCGTGACGCTGATCATGTCGGTCATGAGTCCTCCTGGCTGATCCGAGGAGGCGGCCCTCGGGCCGCCGTCGTGGTGGATCCCACGAGGGTAACCCCGCGCCGGACCGACAATTTAGTCATGATTTCGGTGCGCAACGAGCAAAGGTAAGCCTCACCCACCGCCCGACGGCCGCTTCACGCGCCGATCCCGAAAAGCCGCCGCGTCGCCAACGACTCCCGGCCCGACGATCAGCACCTGCGCGAATCGTCGGGCCGGGCCACTGCGGCGTCGGGCCCTCGCGATCATCGCGTGGCTCCTCGTGCTTCGATCGTTGCGCCGCCGGCGTCCAGAACCTCGGGCGTCGACCCACCGCCGAAGCTGCTCGGCGATGTGCTGACCACGGGCCGGCATCCGTTCCCAGCGCACGTGCGGGGTGGACTCACAGACATGACCAGGTCCATTCGTACACCTGGAAGCGTGCGAGTGACCATGGTCGGCGCGGCCCTGATCGACGATCGGACCCTCCTCATCGCGACGAGCATCACCTGCCCGGCAGGACTGCTGAGGCCGCTGCTCCGACATCGAGCCGGCGACCCCGGCCGATCAGAGTCACCCGAAGCAGGCGAGGCGTGATCGCTCGAGAGTCGGGAGCCTAGGACGAAAGGCTCGACACGATCGGATGTCGGTATGATTCGTTTCTTGATCCACGTTGTGATCAATCTCGCGACGGCAGCAATCGGGTTGCTCCTGGCAGGCTGGATCGTGCCGGGTGTGGTGCTGCAGCCGAGTGGTTTCCTCGTCGCTGTGGTCGTCTTCGCGCTCGCCCAGGGGGTGCTCGGACCGTTCGTGTTCAACATGGCCCGTCAGTATGCGGCGCCCATCCTCGGCGGCATCGGCCTGGTCACCACGCTGATCGCCTTGACCATTGCCTCATGGTTCGACGGCGGGCTCACCATCAGTGGCTTCATGGCGTGGGTGGGTGCGACTCTCCTCGTCTGGATCGTGACTGCACTTGGCGGCTGGATTCTGGCGTGGCTGTTCATCACCCGCCGTAGCGAGAAGAAGAGCAAGACCGCCCAGTAATCTCCGTACCCGTACCGGGCCGTCAGCGCTTCCTGAAGGCGTCCTTCACCTTCTCAGCGGCCTGCCTCAGGTTCGCCTTGACCTGGTCGCTCCGTCCCTCGGCCTCGAGCTTGTCGTTTCCCGTCGCCTTGCCGGTGACTTCCTTGGCCCTGCCGACGAGCTTCTTCGCCGCATTCTTGATCGTGTCGCGCAGACTCATGATGCCCTCCTTGTGCGTGCCGGCCCGGCGGCTCGACGAAGGACCACGATGTCATGTGGTCGGCCTCGGGTGCAGGGGCGAGAGCCCTGTTTCGGTACCGGTGGCACGCGGCTGATCGTCCGCGCTGGGCGCCTGCGTCCTTGCTCGGTCAGGACGGCGACCCGTCCTCGCCGCGAGCCTCACGGAGGGCGCCGGGAGCAGACGGGGTGCCGTCGACAGCGCAGTAGGTGGGGTGGTCGCTGTCCGACAGGGTGGGGTTCCGGATGGTGACAGCGGCGAGAATGCCGCTGAGGACCAGCACGACCGCCCCGATGACGCAGGCGGTGTCGAATCCTGCCTCGAAGACCTCGGGGTTGCTTTAGGCGTCGCCGGTCAGTCCGACGGCGGCCGGCAGGACGGCGATTGCCATCAGACCCGCGGCCCGGGCCACAGCGTTGTTCACGCCGGAGGCCAGTCCGGCCTGGCCCTCCGGCACGGCGGACAGCGCCGTCGATGTAAGGGGAGCAACGAGCAGTGACAGGCCGAGGCCGAGCACGATCACCGACGGCAGCACGTCGACGAGGTAGGACGCGTCCGGCCCGATTCGGAGCATGAGAACGAGTGCCGCAGCACACAGCAGTGGTCCGACCGTCATCGGGAGCCTCGGCCCGATCCGGGAACTGAGCGCACCCGCGCGGGGGGACAGGACGAGCATCAGTGCCGTGATGGGCAGCATCGCAATCCCGGACGCCAGCGGACTGAATCCCGCCACGACCTGGAGGTGGACGACGAGCAGGAAGAAGATGCCGCCGAAGACACCGTAGATGAGGAAGGTGACGGCGTTCGCCGCGCTGAACTGCCGATTGTCGAAGATCCGCAAGGGAAGCATCGGGTGCTCGGCCCGCCATTCGACCACGAGGAAGGCCACGGCGGCGGCGAGGCCCACCGCTCCTGAGGCGAGGACGGCCGGGGACCCGACCCCCTCGGTGGGCGCCGCGATCAGGGCGTAGGTCGTGCCGGCGAGTGCCAGCGCCCCGAGGACGGCTCCGGCAAGATCGAGCCGGCCGGTCGCGTCGACGTCACGCGTTTCGGGGACGTGCCGTGCCGCGATCCAGATGACGGCGGCGGCGATGGGGATATTGATGAGGAAGATCCAGCGCCAGGAAGCGCTCTCCACGAGCCAGCCGCCGAGGAAGGGTCCGACGGCGGTCGCCACACCGCCGAGTCCTGACCAGGCACCGATGGCGCGTGCGCGGTCCTCGCCGGCAAAACTTGCCTGGATGATGGCGAGACTGCCGGGCGTGAGCAGGGCCCCTCCGACCCCCTGCAGAGCGCGTGCCGCGATGAGCAGGTCGGCATTAGCGGCCAGGCCACACAGCAGGGATGCCACCGCGAACCAGACGACGCCGACGACGAAAATACGTCGCCGCCCGAACCTGTCGCCCAGGGAACCGCCGAGGAGGATGAAGGCGGCAAGCGTCAGGGTGTAGCCGGTGACCATCCACTGGAGAGCTGCGAAGTCGGTGCCCAGGTCCGCGCCGATGGTCGGCAACGCGATGTTGACGACCGTCGCGTCGATCCCCGCCATGCCCGACCCGAGCACTGTTGCCAGCAGGATCCACCGTCCGGAGGCCGTCTTCACACGGATCTCGCTCATCACCCACCCTCCGTCCAGGTCCTACCGCCGCACCGGCACACGGAAAGCGTGGCACCGTTCTCGCGCCGACGCCATGACCGGTCCGGATCCACCGGCCTGGTCATGGCGTCGAGGGAAGCGGGGACCACCGTGGTGATCTTTCCGACCCCGAACCCGAGCGGTGTTTCCCCGCCGGGCGCGTCGTCGGCCGCCATCCATCTGCCGTGAGTGCCGGGGGTCAGGCCTGAAGCGGCGTATGGTGCGGCTCGCTGTCGCGACCGGGTGCCATGGTTGTCGGCGATGGAGCGCGACGAGGCCAGGTCCAGGCGGAGCGCAGGATGTAGGCCAGGAGCAGCACCTCGATGCCGATGGAGATGCCGTAGAAGGCGGCCCACTCCCAGGTGGCCCCTGCCGCGTTGAACATCGAGTAGGGGATCAGGAGCGACGCGACGACGAGGTTCGTGGCGCGGTTGACCCGGGCGGGCAGCGTCATGGAGAGCACCACCATCAAGGCCGGGATCGACACGGACACGAGGAAGACGGTCAACAGCGTCGCACTGATGTCGAACTCCCAGACGAGGCCGTTCAGGATGCCGTCGACGACTCCGGGCTTGTAGAAGTTGAAGACGTCGACGTAGAGGTAGAGGAACATGAAAGTGGTCCACGCTGCGGCGATCCTGGCCTGCACGGGCATGCGCCGGTCCTCCAGCGGGGAGCGGGACTGCGGGTCCTGCAGCCCGGGGTGGGATCGAGGTGTTCTCATGAGAAGCTCCGTTCGCCTTGGTTGGATAGGTGCTTCCACCTTCACGCGTGCCGGCGTCGGGCACATCGGCCCGGGGGCCTGATCCGACCTGCCCGTTGGCACAACCGAACTCCTGTACTTCCGGCTGATCCCCCGAACACGCGGGCTGCCTAGACTGACCAGATGGCCACCAACCCACTGCACGCGCTGTGGGCCGGACCTCGACCGACGCACCCCCGGGACCGGGGGCCGCGGGACTGGGTCCTGGTCGCAGTACTGATCTGCTGGTCCCTGGTGGAAGCAGCGCTGCGCCAGGACATGGCGCCGGGCCCGCTGCTGCTCATCGCTGCGCTCGCGGTCCTCGGCCCCCTGCTGTGGCGACGCACGCACCCGCTCGTCGCAGTCGAGGTCGCCTTCGGCACCCTGACGATCATCGACGTCGTCAGGATCCTCACCGGGGTGCAGGGTGCTCTGCCCTCGAGTGTCTCGGCGACCCTGATCCTGACCTACGCCCTGATCCGGTGGGGCTCCGCGCGGGAAGCCACTGGCGGCCTCGGGGTGATCCTGCTCTGGCTGCCCATCACCTACATCGCCGAGGATGCCGGCCTGTGGGAGGCTGTCGCAGGGTACGCGATCTTCCTGTTCGCAGCGACGCTCGGCGCCGCGATCCGCTATCGCGAGAAGATCCGCAGCCGCGACATCGACCAGGCCAAGGCCCGCGAGCGCGAACAGCTCGCGCGCGAGCTCCACGACACGGTGGCCCACCACGTCTCGGGCATCGCCATCCAGGCCCAGGCAGGACGCGCCGTCGCAGCCTCCCACCCCGAGCGCGCCGTCGAGGCTCTTGCCATCATCGAGGACGCAGCGACCCGGACCCTCACCGAGCTGCGCGCCATCGTCGGCGTGCTCCGCGCCTCCCAGGACTCCGAGTTCGCGCCGCAACCCGGCGTCGCCGAGGTCGAGCAGCTCGCCACCGATGGCCGGACGCGTCCCCACGTCACGGTGACCCTGTCCGGGGAGTTCGACGACCTCAGCCCGGCGGTCGGGGCCGCGATCTACCGCCTCGCCCAGGAGTCCGTCACCAATGCTCGACGGCACGCCCGCCACGCGACTGAGGTCATCGTCGCCGTCTCCGGCGACGCCGACCGGATACGGCTGACCATCGATGACGACGGTTCCTCCGTTGCCGGCGGTCGCGCCGCGACAGGCTTCGGCCTGGTGGGGATGCGGGAACGCGTCTCCCTGCTCGGGGGGACCTTCGACGCCGGTCCCGCCGCCGAGCGGGGCTGGCGGGTGGAGGCGGTCCTGCCCCGAACCGGGACGCCCCGATGAGCATCAGGGTCCTCATCGCCGACGACCAGCCCATCGTGCGCTCCGGCCTGACGATGCTGCTCGACGCCCAACCCGACATCGACGTCGTCGGCGCGGCCGCCGACGGGCGCGAGGCCGTCCGTCTGGCGCTCCAGCTGCGCCCCGACGTCGGCCTGTTCGACATCCGCATGCCGCTGATGGACGGCATCGAAGCCACCCGTCGTCTCGCCGGCCCCGATGTCACTGACCCCCTGCCGATCGTGGTCATCACCACCTTCGACCTCGACGAGTACGTCCACGGTGCACTCAAGGCCGGCGCCCGCGGGTTCCTGCTCAAGGACGCCGGGCCCACCCTGCTGACCCAGGCCATCCACGCGGCCGCGGAGGGAGACGCGCTGATCGCACCGAGCGTGACCGTCAGACTGCTCGCGGCATTCGCCCACGCGCGGACCTCACCAGCGAGGCAGCCGATCGAACCACTCACCGCCCGCGAGGAGGAAGTCCTCGTGCCTGTCGCCCGCGGGCGGACGAACAACGAGATCGCCGGCGAGCTGTACATCACCCCGAGCACCGTGAAGGCCCACGTCGCCAGCCTCATGCGGAAGCTCGGCGCCCGGAACCGCGTGGAGGTCGCCATGTGGGCCCACGAGACCGGCCGGATCTGACGCTGCAAAGCGACTCACCGCCGTCGTCCCCGACTGCCTGGGATGTGACGGCTGCCAGGTACGTTCCATGGCCATGAGCAGGGGCTCGCGGCACAGCCCACAGGATTGCGCCTGATCTCGCTCAGCGGCCCCAGGATCGAACGGACGAGGCCGGCGATTCCGAGGTACTCGCCTGGATTCATTCGGTCCTGCCGCGCGTTCGGTGCGAAGTGTTGGTGGTCCTGCGTCGCTGTTGCCCTTCTTCATGGGTCTGCTTCTCCACGAAGCCCGAGGGATGTGCCCGCACCCCATCGTCTGCTGAACGTGCCGGAGGGACTCGAGTCTGGTTCAGGCTACGAAGATGCAGAACGGATGACCGGCTGGGTCCGCGTAGACGTAGAGCGGCTCATCGGGGTCGTCCGTGTGGTCGAAGAGGAGCTCAGCTCCCAGGATCAATGCTCTGGAGTGGTGAACGGCGAGTGTTTCCCGGTCAGAAACGGTGAGGTCGAGGTGCATCTGCATCGGCACATCGGGTGCGGGCCATGTTGTCCGCTTGAGGTGATCGACGTGCTGGAACGCGAGTTTCCGTTTGCCGTCGGCGTCGGTCAGCACGAGCCAATCGGCGTCATCGGCCTGCCCCTCGGCGGGAGGTTCGTCTCCTGGTCGGTACCCGAGTCCGAGAAGCCGGCGGTAGAACTCCGCCAGTCCTCGTACATCGGTCGTGTCGAGGACCGTGTGGAGCAGCTGCGGATATCCGGTCATGGGGTGAGGCTAACCGTCAAGCACGGTTTCTCACCACAATCGCGCGTGTCAGGGGTCGAGGCTGTCACACGTTAATTGTGGAAGCGTGCATCACCGTCAGGCGGACAGGACCGATTGGAGGCGGCCCGCCGAGGCGTCACCGTACGAACAGGGGTGGGTGGCCCCGTGTTCTTCGTCCGGGCCGATGCCCGAACGGACTTCTTCTTCTGTACAGCACTGCTCGGGCAGCTTCTTCAAGGCTTCGATGTTCGATGAGCCACCGAATACCCAGATCACGTACGTTATGCGCCTCGGCCCCGGCGCGGTCGTAGGATGGGCTACTCCCCCGCCTCCCTTGCCGTCACCGTTCGGAGGGACGAACCCATGACCGACCTGCAGTGCCCGGCGACCGCGATCCTCCTCGCCGCCGGCGCCGAACCGCCATCGTGGCTCGAGCGCCGCAGGGTCGCCGCCCGCTTCGACCTGACGGACCCCTGTGACGTGTCCGCCGTCGTCGAGGAAACCGCGGACCGGTTCCGTGGAGAGACGTTCGTCGTGGCGGCTCCATCCGGAGCCATCGCCCTCGCCCTCCGCCGGTGGGGGTTGCCCGGTGGGCCGCCGCTGCTCGTGGACGTCGACTCGGACGGCTGGCGGCCTGCGCCCTGACCGTCGGCGCCGGGCGCTACGCCCGCGCGGATGTCCACCCGCGGGCATGGAGGCCCTCGATGCCGTCCAGCAGCAGGTCGAGGGCGAACTCGAACTCGAACTGGTCGTCGCACCCGCGCCCGACTACACCGTCGTCGTCGTGCGCGGACGCCATCGCGATCCGGAGGACGTTCGGGAACCGCCGGGCCATCTCCTCGAGCTGCCCCGCATCGGGCGGGGGTGAGGCCGACGACGACGGGCCCGCCGGCCCGCCCGTATCCGGGGCGTCGAAGAGCTCCTGGGTGAAGCCCCACATGCGGCTGCCCAGCGCGTGCATGACGTGGTGCGTCAGGTCCACGGAGAATCCGCGCTCGAGGAACATACCGATGAACGAGTCCGTGTAGGCGAGCACGGCCGGGGTCCTGGTGGTGCGGGTCTCGAGGACCTGGCGTGCCCAGCGGTGCCGCAGGAGCACGGTCCGGGCGGAGAGGATCCTGCTGCGGACGGTGGTCCTCCAGTCCTGCCCCTCGAGCGCCGGGTCGATCTCGGCCACGATCACATCCACCATGCCGTCGAGCAGGTCCTCCTTGCCGGAGACGTGCTTGTAGAGGGCCATGGGCACCACCCCGAGGGCCTCGGCGAGGGTCCGCATGCTCAGCCTCCCCACGCCCTGCTCGTCCGCGAGTGCGACGGCCGCACCGAGGACCGCCTCCCTGTTGAGGGGCGCCCGCGACGTCCTGCGTCCTGCCATGTGTCGACCATCTCCTCGTTCCCGACCCCGCCAGCCCTTGACGGGTGTACAACGTACACCTAGGCTGAAGCCCACGAAGTGTACACCGTACACTTTACGCCTGTCGGGGATCGGGCCGAGATCACCGGCACAGCACCGTCGGACAGCGGGGAAGGGCAGGACGGCCATGACGAGCACCGGACGACCAGCGGGGACCTCCGCCCCACCGCCCGTCCCACGGGCTCACCCACCGAGCCGACCCGCGTGGCTGATACCGGCGGGCCTGATCCTGCTGGGCCTCATCCCCGTGCTCGCCGGCGCCGTCCGCGTCACGGAGCTGGCCGGCGGACCCGAGATCACCGAACAGAATGCGCGCTTCGTCGAGTTCCCGATCCCGGTGGTCCTCCACATTCTCGGCGCCACGCTGTACACCCTGCTCGGGGCCTTCCAGTTCGTCCCGTCGCTGCGGCAGGGCCGGCGGACCTGGCACAGGAAGGCCGGGAGGATCCTCTTCCCCGCCGGGCTGGTGGCGGCCCTGACCGGCCTGTGGATGGCGTGCTTCTCCGCACTCCCGCCCAGTGACGGCCCGCTCCTCCTCGCCTTCCGACTCCTCTTCGGGACCGGGATGGCCCTCAGCCTCCTCCTGGGCGTCCGGGCCGTCATCCGCGGCGACATCCGGGCCCACGGCGCATGGATGACCCGTGCCTACGCGATCGGTCTCGGCGCGGGGACCCAGGCCCTGATCCTCATCCTGCCGGAGCTCCTCGGCAATCCGCCCGGCGTGACGCTGCGTGCCCTGCTCATGGGGGCCGGATGGCTGGTCAACCTCCTCGTGGCGGAGATCGCCATCCGCCGGCGCTACCGCACCCACACCCGCCACCCGCGTGTCGCCGACGCCCGGACCCGGTACAGCTAGAGCACGTCGAGGGCGTCGAGCCGGATGTGGACCGGCTCCCCCGTCCGCCGGGCGGACAGCGCCGCCCGGCGGGCCCGGAGCAGCTTCGTGACGCCGGCGGCCGCCCGATAGGAGAAGAACAGCAGCACGCGGTGGCTGCCCTGTCCCGCCAGCGCGTCGGCGGGGGGCGGGCTCCCGCGGTCGGGGCCGCGCTTCGGACCGGCCGCGGCGCGGGCCGCCAGCACGGCCTCCCGGCGGATATCCGGCGGGACCGCCGCGGGGCCGACGACGCGCACCGCACCCTCGGTGTCGAGGCCGTCGAGGAAGTGGGTGAGGGCTTCCCGGGTCCCCGTGAGCACCGCATACCGGACGGCCGGCGGGAGCCCGAGTTCGTGGCGCTCGGCCAGCTCGCGGGAGGCGGCACCGGCCGGATCCCAGCGGACGAGGTGACCCACCGCGACGTCGTCGTCGCCCGTGATCACCACGGTCCCGCCGGCGGTGGACGGGCGGGCGAGGATCGCCGCGGAGAACCAGCGGCGCAGGGCGTCCTCCCCGGCACGCAGTGATTCGCGGCTGAGGAGGGCGTTGCCGTCGAGGAGGATGACGGCGGCGTACCCGCCCGCGGCCACGGGTTCCGCCCCCGGGGTGGCGACGACGACGGCCGGCGCGTCCCGGACGTCGTCGACGATGTGCTCACCCGCGGAGGAGATGACGGGGACCCCGGGGAACGCGCGTCCCAGTTCCTCGGCGGTCCGGGTGGCTCCGGCCACGGTGGCCCGGATCCGGGTGCCGCCGCACTCCGGGCAGGTCCAATGGCTGTCGGGACGCCCGCACCAGCGGCAGGCCGGCGGGGCGTTCCGCCCGGGTTGCGCCAGCGGCCCGGCGCAGACCCCGCAGCGCGCGGCGTGGCGGCACCGGTCGCAGGCGAGGGCCGGGGAGAAGCCCGTGCGCGCGACCTGCAGGAGGACGGGGCCGTCCTTCAGCCCGGCCTGCGCCGCCGCCCACGCGGCGTGCGGGATGCGGGCCTGGGCGGCCAGCGGGTCCCGCTCCATCTGATAGGCGTCGGCGGCGTGGAGGACGCGGGGGGTCGATCGGCGGACCTCCGTGCGGTCGGCCTGGATGGCGTGCGCCCAGCCGATGTCGACGAGGCGCTGCGCCTCCGTGGTCCGGCCGAAGGAGGAGAGCAGCATCGCCGCTCCGGCCTGTTCGGCGCGCAGCAGGAGGACGTCGCGGATGTGCTGGTACGGCGCGCGCTGCTCGACGTGCTGGTCGTCGCCGTCGTCCCACAGGCAGACGAGCCCGAGGTTCCGCACCGGCGCGTAGGCGGCGGACCGGGTGCCGACCGCCACGGTGGCGGCCCCGTGGAGGATGCGCATGAAGTTGCGGTACCGGGGCGTCGCGCCGTCCTCGCCGGTCAGCCGGGCCACCCCCGACGCTCCGAGACGGGCCATGAGGGCTGCCTCCACGCGCGCGAGGTCCCGCTGGTCGGGGACGACGACGACGGCCCCCCGGCCCGCGGACGCGGCAGCCGCGACCGCGTCGGCGATCTCCTCGTGCCAGGCGGTGGCACCGTATCCGCCGAGGCTCGTCAGGACGGCGCGCGGCGATTCCCCGGCGCGGAGGTGCTGCAGGAAGGCACGGCCATTGGGATAGCGCCGGAAACCACCGGAGGCCGGCTGTCCGGCGGCGACGGGCAGCATGTCCGCTGGGGCCTCGGGATCGAAGGCCTCGGGATCAGTGTCCTCGGAGGGCGGCGCGGTCGGCTCGCCGGTAGCGCGAGGGGCGTCGAACTCGTCCTCGACGCGTGCCATGCGCGGGGGGACGGCCGAGCGCAGGACGTCGCTCACCGTGCCGACCGATCGCGCGGCGACCGCCGTCGCGAGGGCGAGGATCTCGGGGGTGAGGACCTGCTGGGGGGAGACGACCTTCGCGAGGGGCAGGAGCGTCGCCGTCGTGCTGGCCTCCTGGACCCGCTCCGCGAGGAACCCGGCATGCTCGCGCCCGGCGAACCGCACCTTCACCCGGACGCCGGGCTGCGCCTCGGCGTCCATGGCCGCGGGCACCGCGTAGTCGAAGTACCGGTCGAGGTGGGGCAGCTGCGCATCGAGGATCACCCGGGCGATGGGCAGCGACGACGCCCGCTCCGGGTCGGTCTGCGGAAGCCGGGCGGCGCCGAAGCCGTGGAGCAGCGACAGCTGGCCGTCCGTCGTGTCGGGCACGCGGGTGTGCGTCATGATGTTCCGGCCGCCCCCTCCCCTGTCAGGCGTTGAAGTAGCTCCTGAGCTTGTCCACGCGGTCGGTGCGCTCCCAGGTGAAGCCGTCCTTCTCGCGGCCGAAGTGGCCGTGCGCGGCGGTGCGCTGGTAGATGGGGCGCTTGAGGTCGAGGGCGTTGATGATGCCGAGCGGGCGGAGGTCGAAGACCTCGCGGATCGCGGTGCCGATCCTCAGGGGGTCCACGGTCTCCGTGCCGAAGGTCTCCACGTAGATGCCGACGGGCTGCGCCATGCCGATGGCGTAGGCGATCTGGATCTCGGCCCGGCGGGCGAGGCCGGCCGCCACCACGTTCTTCGCGACCCACCGCATGGCGTAGGCCGCCGAGCGGTCCACCTTGGACGGGTCCTTGCCGCTGAACGCGCCGCCACCGTGGCGGGCCGTGCCACCGTAGGTGTCGACGATGATCTTGCGGCCGGTCAGCCCGGCGTCGCCCACCGGTCCGCCGATCACGAAGGCGCCACCGGGGTTCAGGATGTGCCGGACCGAGGACGCGTCGAGGTCGGAGTCGGCCAGGACCGGGGTGACGACGTGCTCGACGAGACCGGCGCGCAGCTCCTCGAGGGAGACGTCGGCGGAGTGCTGGGAGGAGACGACCACGGAGTCGATCGAGACGGGGCGGTCGCCGTCGTAGCCGACCGTGACCTGGGTCTTGCCGTCCGGGCGGAGGTACGGGAGGGTGCCGTCCTTCCGGACGGCGGTGAGGCGCTCCGACAGCCGGTGCGCGAGCCAGATGGGGGCGGGCATGAGCACGGAGGTCTCGTCGCTCGCGTAGCCGAACATGATGCCCTGGTCCCCCGCGCCCTGGGCGTCGTAGGGGTCCACGCCGGTCCCCTCGCGGGTCTCGAGCGAGGTGAAGACGCCGGAGGCGATCTCCGCGCTCTGCTGCCCGATCGACACGGACACACCGCACCGGGCGCCGTCGAAGCCGTTGGCCGAGGAGTCGTAGCCGATCCCCAGGATGGTCTTGCGGACGATGTCCGGGATCTCGACGTACGCCTCGGTGGTGACCTCGCCCGCGACGTGCACGAGTCCGGTGGTGACGAGGGTCTCCACCGCGACGCGTGAATCCGGATCCTGTTCGAGCATCCCGTCGAGGATGGCGTCACTGATCTGGTCGCAGATCTTGTCGGGGTGCCCCTCGGTCACCGATTCCGATGTGAAGAGGCGCAGGGGGGAACCGGTACTGGGAGAATTCACGTGCTCACTCTACTGGGTCGGAGGGACAGTCCTGTAGGTGACGGGCGGGATCAGCGGGACAGCAGGCGCGCCGCATGGGCGAGCACGGCGTCGGCGACGACCCGCTTGGACCCGCGCACCGGGTCCGACTCGCTGCCGTCCGCGTCGAGGAGCGTGACCTCCGTGGAGTCCTGGCCGAAGACCCGGTCGGAGCCGACGACGTTGAGCACCAGGACGTCGCAGCCCTTCCGTGCGAGTTTCGTGCGCGCGTGGGCCAGGGGGTCGGCTGCGGCGTCACCCGTCTCGGCGGCGAAGCCGACGATGACCTGCCGCCGCGCGTCGGCGTCCCGGGCGAGGACGGCCTCCCGGAGCACGTCGGGGTTCCGGACGAGGGTGATGACCGGGTCCGTCCCGTCGTCGGTCTTCTTCATCTTGGCGGCGGCGACCTCGGCGGGCCTGAAGTCCGCGACGGCGGCGGCCATGACGAGCACGTCCGTGGCGGGCAGGGCCTCGAGGACGGCGTCGCGCAGCTGGAGGGCGGACTCGACGCGCACGACCTCGCACCCGGCGGGCGGCGGCACCTCGGCGTGGGCGAGGACGAGGGTCACGAGGGCGCCCTGGGCGAGGGCCGCCTCGGCGAGGGCCATGCCCTGCTTGCCCGAGGACCGGTTCCCGAGGAACCGCACCGGGTCGAGGGCTTCGCGCGTGCCACCCGCCGAGATGGTGACGCGCCGGCCCTGGAGACTGCCACGTGCGGAGGGGGGTCCGACGACGGGGGGTTCGACGGCGGCGTGGACGACGGCGAGGGCAGCCGCGAAGATGTCCGCCGGTTCGGGGAGCCTGCCGGGCCCGGAGTCCGCCCCGGTGAGGCGGCCGGTGGCAGGGTCGAGGACGGTGACGCCCCGCGAGCGGAGGGTCGCCACATTGGCGCGGGTCGCGGCGTGCTGCCACATCTCGGTGTGCATCGCCGGCGCCATGACCACGGGGCCGCGGGCCATGAGGAGTGTGCCCGTCAGGAGGTCGTTCGCGAGCCCGGCGGCGGCCCGCGCCAGGACGTCGGCCGTCGCGGGCGCGACGACGATGAGGTCGGCCTCGTGTCCGAGGCGCACGTGGTTCACCTTGTCGACGTCGTCCCAGACGCTGTTGCTCACGGGGTGTCCCGAGAGGGCTTCCCAGGTGGCGGTACCGACGAAGCGGGTGGCGGCGTCGGTGGGGATGACGGTGACGTCATGGCCCGACTCCGTGAAAAGACGGAGGAGGGATGCGGCCTTGTAGGCAGCGATCCCTCCTCCGACACCGAGGACTACGCGCATCGGCGGTCCGTGTTCGGGGCTGCCGGGACTATTCGGACTGTTCCATGGGCGCGGACACGAGCATGCCCTCGTTGATCTCGCGGAGGGCGATGGAGAGGGGCTTCTCGTTGAGGCGGGTGTCGACGAGCGGGCCGACGTACTCGAAGAGACCTTCGTGGAGCTGGGAGTAGTACGCGTTGATCTGGCGTGCGCGCTTGGCGCCGTAGATCACGAGGGCGTACTTCGAGTCCGAGGCCTCCAGCAGAGAATCGATCGGCGGGTTGATGATGCCTTCGGGCTGAGTTGACACAGAGTTCTCCAAAAAATAAGGCGGGACCGACCGGATCAGCGCGTTCAGCGCTCCAGCGGACGCAGTCCCATCAGTGATACGAGCTCGTCTGCCGCATGCTCCACGGTGTCGTTGACGACGGTGTGGTGGAATTCCGGCTCGGCGGCAAGTTCCAGTTTAGCGGTTTCCAGCCGTTGCTGCTGCTCTTCGGCCGTTTCGGTGCCACGGCCCCGGAGCCGGCGGACCATCTCGTCCCAGCTGGGGGGTGCCAGGAACACGAAGTTGGCCTCCGGCATGGTCTCCTTCACCTGGCGTGCTCCCTGCAGGTCGATCTCCAGGAGTACGGTCCGGCCCTCGTCCATCGCGGCCTGGACGGTGCGTCGCAGCGTGCCGTAGCGGTTGCGGCCGTGGACCACGGCCCACTCCAGCAGCTGCTCCTCGGCGACGAGGCGGTCGAACTCCTCCGCGGAGACGAAGAAGTAGTGCACACCGTCGATCTCGCCCGGGCGTGGCGGGCGGGTGGTCGCCGACACCGAGAGCCACACGGCGGGATAGTTGTCCCGGATGTAGGTGGAGACCGTTCCCTTGCCGACGGCCGTCGGGCCGGCCAGGACTGTCAACCGGGGCTGTGACACTGGTGCTTCCTTACTTTCTGGCCGAGCCAGACTGGTGGTGTTCGAGGTACGTGACGAGAGCCTTGCGCTGGTGGATGCCGAGCCCGCGCACGCGGCGGGTCCCCGCGATGCCCACCTCCGCCATGATGGCGGCCGCCCGTACGTCGCCGACGCCGGGCAGGGCCTTGAGGAGGTCGAGGACCTTCAGGCGGCCGACGGCGTCGTCGCCGTCGGGGTTCTCGATCACGTCCGCCACGGAAAGCTTACCGGTCCTCAGCCGGGACTTGATGTCGGCCCGTACCGCCCGCGCCGCCGTCGCCTTCTCGCGCGCCTGCGTCCGTTCGGCATCCGTCAATGGCTTCAGGCTCACTGCTGCTCCCTACGCTGGACGGCACCATGGATGGCGGCGAACGCTCGTGGTGTGGCTGGATCGGGTGGATGGTCGGACAGCGCCGGGGTGTTCCCGGGGTACACCCGGAACGGTGTCCGGGATCGGCGGCTTCCCGGCAGGCCCGGTGGAACGAACCTACCGGGCGCCCGCCCCGGAAATCAATGCGGGTCGGCGCTCAGGCGAGGCCGTCGCGCGTCCGCTCCGCTTCCGCCCGGAGCGCCGCGGTGTCGGGCCCCGCGGCGAGGACGGCCCGGCTGGAGGTCGGCAGGACGAACGGCAGGGCCGCGCCGAAGGCGGCCTCCAGCTCGCGGCGCCCGGCACCCTGGGCGCCCACCCCCGGGGCCAGGACGGGGCCGTTGAGGGAGGGCAGGTCCAGCCCCAGCCGCTGTGCCGCATCACCGACGGTCGCTCCGATCACCAGCCCCACCTGCCCGGGCCCGGGGCCGGCGTTCTCGGCGGCGGCCGCCCGCGCGATGGACCGCGCCACGGACGCGTCCCCGCCCACATGCTGCACCGACCGTCCCTCGGGATTGGAGGTCAGGGCGAGGACGAACACCCCGCGGCCTGTCGCGGCGGCGAGGTCGAGTGCGGGGCGGAGGGACTCGAACCCGAGGTACGGGTTCAGGGTGACGGCGTCGGCGGCCAGCGGGCGGCCCTCCCCCAGCCACGCCTCCGCGTAGGCCTGCATGGTCGAGCCGATGTCTCCGCGCTTGGCGTCCGCGATGGTGAGCACCCCGGCGTCGGCCGCGCGGGCCAGCAGCGTCTCGAGGACCGCGAGCCCGCGGGCGCCGTGCCGTTCGTAGAGCGCGACCTGCGGTTTGAGGGCCGCGGCGACCGGCCCGACGGCCTCGAGCACCGTGAGCGAGAACCGCTCGAGACCCGCCGGGGAGTCCTCCAGCCCCCAGGCGTCCAGGAGCCCGGGGTGCGGGTCGATGCCGACGCAGAGGCTCCCCCGGGTCGACCGTGCCGCCGCGAGCCGCTCCCCGAACGGGGCACGGATCGCGGCGGTGGCCTCAGGAGGCATCGCGTGCCGCGGTGGACGCCTGGAGGTTCGCCGCGTGCTCCTGCAGGCTCGTGACCGACCACTCGTAGGAGCGCATGGCCTCGATCGCCTGCACGGCCGCCCCGACCTCGGGGATCGTCGTGATGACCGGGAGCCCGTAGGAGGTCGCGGCCGCGCGGATCTCGTAGCCGTCACCGCGCGCCTGGCCACCGGAGGGCGTGTTGATGATCATGTCGATGCCGCCCTCGGTGATGAGGTCGACGACGGTGCCCTCGCCGTGGGCTCCCGTCCCCTCGGCGACCTTGCGGACCGTCGTGGCCTGGATGCCGTTGCGTCGCAGGACGTCCGCCGTACCGCCCGTGGACACGATCTCGAAGCCGAGGTCCACGAGCCGCTTGACCGGCATGACGATGGCGCGCTTGTCCCGGTTCGCGACGGAGACGAACACCTTGCCCTGCACCGGCAGGGCCGCATTGGCCGCGGCCTGGCTCTTCGCGAAGGCGGTGTCGAAGTACTTGTCGATCCCCATCACCTCGCCGGTGGAACGCATCTCGGGGCCGAGCAGGGAGTCCACCACCCTGCCCTCGGGCGTGCGGAAGCGGCTGAAGGGCAGCACGGCCTCCTTGACGGAGACCGGCGCGTCGAGCGGCAGGGAGCCGCCGTCGCCCCGGGCCGGCAGCATGCCGCGCTCGCGCAGCTCGGTGACCGTGACTCCGGTGCCGATGAGGGCGGCGCCCTTGGCGAGCTGCACGCCCGTGGCCTTCGAGACGAACGGCACGGTCCGCGAGGCGCGAGGGTTCGCCTCGAGGACGTACAGGACGTCGGAGGCCAGCGCGAACTGGATGTTGATGAGCCCGCGCACGCCGACGCCCTCGGCGATGGCGTGCGTGGCCTCCCGGACGCGCTGCAGGACGTCGGCGCCGAGGGTGATCGGGGGCAGCACGCACGCGGAGTCGCCGGAGTGGATGCCGGCCTCCTCGATGTGCTCCATGATCCCGCCGAGGTACATCTCCGTGCCGTCGTACAGGGCGTCGACGTCGATCTCGATGGCGTCCTCGAGGAAGCGGTCGATCAGGACCGGGTGGGCCTCCGTGATCTCCGTGGCGTTGGCGATGTAGCGGGAGAGGTTCGGCTCGTCGTAGACGATCTCCATGCCGCGGCCGCCGAGCACGTAGGACGGCCGGACCAGTACCGGGTAGCCGATGTCGTCGGCGATCCTCTTGGCGTCCTCGAAGGACACCGCGGTGCCGTTCTTGGGCGAGATCAGACCGCCGGCGTCGAGCACGCGGCTGAACGCCCCGCGGTGCTCGGCGAGGTCGATCGCCTCGGGGGACGTGCCGAGGATCGGGATCCCGGCGTCGGCGAGTTCCTGGGCGAGCTTCAGCGGTGTCTGCCCACCGAGCTGGACGAAGACACCGAGGACCCCGCCGGTGCGCCGCTCGGCCGCGATGACCTCGAGGACGTCCTCGAGGGTCAGCGGTTCGAAGTACAGGCGCGTGGAGATGTCGTAGTCCGTGGACACCGTCTCGGGGTTGCAGTTGACCATGACCGTCTCGTAGCCGGCCTCCCGCAGTGCCATCGTGGCGTGGACGCACGAGTAGTCGAACTCGATGCCCTGCCCGATCCGGTTGGGCCCGGAGCCGAGGATGATCACCGAGGGCTTCTCGTGCTGCGCCACCTCGTCCTCCTCGTCGTAGGACGAGTAGTGGTAGGGCGTGTAGGCGGCGAACTCCGCCGCGCAGGTGTCCACGGTCTTGAAGACCGGGCGGATCCCGAGGGCGTGCCGCACCCCGCGCACCACGGCCTCGGGCATGGAGGTGAGGGAGCCGATCTGCTCGTCGGAGAACCCGTGGCGCTTGGCGCGCCGCAGCACGTCCTCGGTCAGGTCCGGCGCGGAGCGGACCTCCTCAGCGATCTCGTTGAGGAGCTCCAGCTGGTCGAGGAACCACGGGTCGATCCCCGTGGCCTTGTACAGCCGGTCCACGCCGGCCCCGCCGAGCAGGGCGCGCTGCACCTGCGAGAGCCGTTCGGTGGTGGGGCGCCGGGCCGCCTCGACGAGGGCGTCGACGTCCCCGGCGGGGACCGGCGCGAAGGAGAACTGCGACCCCTTCTGCTCGAGGGAGCGCAGCGCCTTCTGCAGCGCCTCCGTGAAGTTGCGGCCCATGGCCATGGCCTCGCCCACGGACTTCATGGTGGTGGTGAGCGTGGGGTCCGCGGCCGGGAACTTCTCGAACGCGAACCGCGGGACCTTGACCACCACGTAGTCGAGGGTCGGCTCGAAGGACGCCGGGGTCTTCAGGGTGATGTCGTTGGGGATCTCGTCGAGCGTGTAGCCGAGGGAGAGTTTCGTGGCGATCTTGGCGATCGCGAACCCGGTGGCCTTCGACGCGAGGGCGGAGGACCGCGACACGCGCGGGTTCATCTCGATGACGACGACGCGCCCCGTGTCCGGTTCGATGGCGAACTGGATGTTGCAGCCACCGGTGTCGACGCCGACCTCCCGGATCACGGCGATCGAGATGTCCCGCAGGCGCTGGTACTCGCGGTCGGTCAGCGTCAGGGCCGGCGCGACCGTGATGGAGTCGCCGGTGTGCACACCCACGGGGTCCACGTTCTCGATGGAGCACACGACCACGACGTTGTCGTTGCGGTCGCGCATCATCTCGAGCTCGTACTCCTTCCACCCGAGGATGCTCTCCTCGAGGAGGACCTCGCTCGTGGGACTGTACTGCAGCCCCTGGCCGACGATCCGGCGGAGGTCCTGCTCGGTGTACGCGAGGCCGGAACCGAGGCCGCCCATCGTGAAGGACGGCCGGACCACCATCGGGTAGCCGAGCTCCTCCGCGGCCGCCAGGGCCTCGTCGATGGTGTGGATGATCGAGGATCGCGCCGATTCGGCGCCGCACCGCGCGACGACGCCCTTGAACTTCTCGCGGTCCTCACCGAGCTCGATCGCGGCGATGTTCGCGCCGATCAGCTCCACGCCGTACTTCTCGAGGACGCCGTTCTTGTCGAGGGCGATCGCCGTGTTCAGCGCCGTCTGCCCGCCCAGGGTGGGCAGCAGGGCGTCAGGGCGTTCCTTGGCGATGATCTTCTCGACGACGTCCGGCGTGATCGGCTCCACGTACGTGGCGTCCGCGAACTCGGGGTCGGTCATGATGGTGGCCGGGTTGGAGTTCACGAGGATGACGCGCAGGCCCTCCTCGCGCAGCACGCGGAGCGCCTGCGTGCCCGAGTAGTCGAATTCGGCGGCCTGTCCGATGACGATCGGCCCGGAGCCGATCACGAGGACGCTCTTGAGGTCGGTTCTGCGGGGCATCAGTTCTCTCCCTGGGTGGTGCTGTCGGAGCCGGGCCGGGAGCCCGGGCGGTCCTTCTCGGCCTGCATCAGGTCGATGAAGCGGTCGAAGAGGTAGGCGGAGTCGTGCGGGCCGGCTGCCGCCTCGGGGTGGTACTGGACGGAGAAGGCCGGGAGGTCCAGGCACGCCAGGCCCTCGACGACGTCGTCGTTCAGGCACACGTGGCTCACCTCGACGCGGCCGTACTTGCCGGCGGGCGCCTCCACGGGGCCGTCCAGCGGTGCGTCGACGGCGAAGCCGTGGTTCTGCGAGGTGATCTCCACCTTGCCGGTGCGGCGGTCCATGACCGGCTGGTTGATCCCCCGGTGGCCGTAACGGAGCTTGTAGGTGCCGAAGCCGAGCGCGCGGCCGAGGATCTGGTTGCCGAAGCAGATACCGAAGAACGGTACGCGCGCGTCGAGCACCTGCCGGAGGAGCTCAACTTGGGCGTCGGCCGTCGCGGGGTCGCCGGGCCCGTTGGACATGAAGACGCCGTCCGGGCGGGCGGCCAGGACGTCGTCGAACGACGCCCCGGCGGGCAGGACGACGGTGCGCACGCCGCGTTGGGCGAAGTGCCGGGGCGTCATCGCCTTGATGCCGAGATCGAGCGCGGCGACGGTGGCCACCGTCTCGCCGGTCCAGCCGTGGTCGGCGGGCTCGACGACGTACGCCTCATCGATGCTGACCTCCTCGGCGAGCCGCGCGCCGGCCATGGACGGCTGGGCGAGGACCCGCTCGAGGAGCCGGTCCGCGGGCAGCGCGGCGTCCGGGCCGGAGAAGATGCCGGCGCGCATGGCGCCGCGCTCCCGCAGGTGGCGGGTCACGGCGCGGGTGTCGACGCCCTCGATCCCCACGATCCCCTGCTCGCGCAGCTGGTCGTCGAGGCTCTGCTCGGAGCGCCAGTTGGACGGCCGGCGTGCCGCGTCGCGGATGACGTACCCGGCCACCCAGATGCGGCGCGATTCGGCGTCGTCGGCGTTCACCCCGGTGTTGCCGATGTGCGGCGCCGTCTGAACGACGAGCTGCCGGGCGTAGGACGGATCGGTGATGGTCTCCTGGTAGCCGGTCATGCCGGTGGCGAAGACCGCCTCGCCGAGCGTGGTGCCCTCGGCCCCGTAGGCGCGGCCGCGGAACGTACGGCCGTCCTCGAGGACGAGCACCGCGGGTGCCTGTCGGTGGACCGGTGCCGTTGTTGGAGCGTGGCTCACAGCTGTTCCCTGCCTTCGGGGGTCGGTGGAGTGCGGTCGGTGATGGGGTCGGTGGATCCGGTGGGGCCGGCGCCGTGGTGGGCGCGGCCGGTGCCCGGGTGTGCGGGACGGTCCGGGACGAGGGCTGCAATGGCGGCGACGAGCTGCGCCTTGTGCGCGGCGTGGCGCGTGCGGAACCCCGTGTCGACGCCGAGGTCGCCGAGGCGCCAGGTGAGGATCACGAGCCCCTCCTTCTCGACGAACTTGCCCGTCATGCCTCCGGCGAGCTGCACCGAGGTGAGATCGCCGCGGGGGACGAAGACGTCGGGGGCGCCCGTCCGGGAGAGCAGGACACCCTCCGGGTGGACGGAGGCGACGGCGTTGCCGCGCAGTCCCAGCCCGTGGACCGCGATGCGGTCGAGCCAGTCCCCCGCCGTCGTCGTCGCCACGTACTGCCCCTCGGCCTCGTACAGGACGGGCCCGAGGCCGGCGGGCGGTGCGGGCGGCGCGGGGACGTCCGCCTGCCGGCGCAGCCGGTTGCGCCACCCGAGGCCCATGAGCGCCACGATCACGGCGATGATGGCGACGGTCGCGACGACCCAGCCTACATATTCCATGCGGGTGCCTCGTCGGTGGTGGGGGCGGATGCGGGGCGGGGCGAGGCGAGGCGGCCGTCGAGGACGGTGGGGTGTCCGCCGTAGAAGGTGGCCCGGACCCTGCCGGGCAGCTCCAGGCCGCGGAAGGGGCTGTTGCGGCCCTTCGTGGCCATGGTGGACGGATCGACGGTCCAGCGCGCGGCGGGGTCGACGAGGATCAGGTGCGCGGGCTCGCCCGCGGCGATCGGCCGGCCCTGGTGACCGAGCCGGCCGATCGCGGCCGGGGCGACCGCGGTGACCCGGGCGAAGCCCTCCCAGTCCAGCAGGCCGGTCTCCACCATGGTGTACTGCACGACGGACAGGGCGGTCTCCAGGCCGGTCATGCCCATCGCGGCCTGCGCCCACTCGCACTCCTTGTGCTCGCTCGGATGCGGGGCGTGGTCCGTGCCGACGACGTCGATCGTGCCGTCGGCGAGGGCCGCCCGGAGCGCGTGGACGTCGTCGGCGGTGCGCAGCGGCGGGTTGACCTTGTACACCGGGTCGTAGCTGCGGACGAGCTCGTCGGTGAGGAGCAGGTGGTGCGGGGTGACCTCCGCGGTGACGTCGATGCCGCGGGCCTTCGCCCACCGGATGATCTCCACGGACCCGGCGGTGGAGACGTGGCAGACGTGCAGGCGCGATCCCACGTGCTGGGCGAGCAGGACGTCGCGGGCGATGATGCTCTCCTCGGCGACGGCCGGCCAGCCGGTCAGGCCGAGCACGGCCGAGACCTCGCCCTCGTTCATCTGGGCGCCCTCGGTGAGGCGCGGTTCCTGTGCGTGCTGGGCGATGACGCCGTCGAACGCCTTGACGTACTCGAGGGCGCGGCGCATGAGGACGGGGTCGGAGACGCAGATGCCGTCGTCGGAGAAGACCCGGACGGCGGCCCGGGATTCGGCCATGGCGCCCAGTTCCGCGAGGCGTTCGCCGCCCAGGCCGACGGTGACCGCCCCGACCGGGCGGACCTCGACCCATCCGGAGGCCAGTCCCAGGCTGTACACCTGCTCGACGACGCCGGCCGTGTCGGCGACGGGCGAGCTGTTGGCCATGGCGTGCACGGCGGTGAACCCGCCGAGCGCGGCGGCACGCGACCCGGTCTCGACGGTCTCGGCGTCCTCCCGGCCCGGCTCGCGGAGGTGGGTGTGGAGGTCCACCATGCCGGGCAGGGCGATCAGCCCGGCAGCGTCGATGATCGCGGCGTCCGCCGGTGCCTCGGCCGTCGCCGCGTGACCGACGGCCGCGATGACACCGTCACGGAGGAGGAGGTCCTGGACATCGAATCCGAGGATCGAGGCGCCCCGGATGAGGTACGCGGGCGGGGTCGTGCTGGTGGTTCCTGCGGTGCTGGGGGTCGTCACGAGGCACGGCCTTCCGGGATCAGGATGGGCGGGGAGTCGGTCCGGTCGTGGGCGTCGGGTTCGTCATCGTCCCGCGGGTCCCCCGAGAGCAGCAGGTACAGCGCGGCCATGCGTACGGAGACGCCGTTGCGGACCTGGGCGAGGACGGTGGAGCGGGGCGAGTCCGCGGCGGCGGCGGAGATCTCGAGGCCCCGGTTCATGGGCCCGGGGTGCATGATCACGGTGTCGTCCAGGCCCATGGTGTCCAGCAGCGCGAGCCGCCCGTCATCGAACCCCCAGCGCCGCGAGTACTCGCGCGTCGAGGGGAAGAACGCGGCGTTCATGCGCTCGGCCTGCAGGCGGAGCATCATGACGGCGTCGGGCCGCTGCGCGAGGGCGTCGTCGAGGTTGTAGAACACGGTGCAGGGCCAGGACCCGATACCTACCGGGAGCAGCGTGGGCGGGCCGGCGAGGAGGACTTCCGCGCCGAGCGTCGTCAGCAGCCACACGTTGGAGCGGGCCACCCGCGAATGGAGGACGTCCCCGACGATCAGGACCTTCAGGCCGGCGAGGGTGCTCCCCGCGCTGGGCAGGCCACCGAGCCGCGCCCGGTGCCGGCGCAGCGTGAAGGCGTCGAGCAGGGCCTGGGTGGGATGCTCGTGCGTGCCGTCCCCGGCGTTGACGACGGCGGCGTCGATCCATCCCGACGCCGCGAGCCGCGCCGGGGCACCGGAGGCTGGGTGGCGGATGACGACGGCGTCCGCGCTCATGGCCTCGAGGGTCTGCGCCGTGTCCTTCAGCGACTCCCCCTTGGACACCGAGGAGCCCTTGACCGCGAAGTTGATGACGTCGGCGGAGAGGCGCTTCGCCGCCGCCTCGAAGGAGATGCGCGTGCGGGTGGAATCCTCGTAGAAGAGATTCACCACCGTGCGGCCGCGCAGCGCCGGGAGCTTCTTGATCTCCCGCTCCCCCACCGCCGCCATCTCCTCGGCGACGTCCAGCAGCCGCAGCGCGTTCCTCGCAGAGAGGTCCTGCGTGCTGAGCAGGTGCTTCACGCGCGGTCCTCGATGACGACCTCGTTCACGGCGGACCCACCGATCAGGTCGATCTCCGCGAGATGCACGCGCACGCGCTCGCGGGACGACGTCGGGAGGTTCTTACCCACGTGGTCGGCGCGGATCGGGAGTTCGCGGTGCCCGCGGTCCACCAGGACAGCCAGGCGAACGGCGCGCGGGCGGCCGAGATCGGCGAGGGCGTCGAGGGCCGCCCGGATGGTGCGCCCCGAGTAGAGGACGTCGTCGACGAGGACCACGACCTTGTCGTCGATGCCCGACGGCGGAAGCTGGGTGGCGAGCGGGGAGCGCGTGGGGTGGCGGCGGAGGTCGTCACGGTACATGGTGACGTCGAGCTGGCCCGTGATGAGATCCGGGTCCACCGAGGTGTCGACGGAGGCGATCTTCTGGGCGAGGCGCTGGGCCAGCGGGAAACCCCTGCGGGGGATGCCGAGGAGGACGAGGTTACGCGAGCCCTTGTTCGCCTCGAGGATCTCGTGGGCGATGCGCGTGAGTGCGCGGTCGATGTCTGCTGCTGCGAGAACAACGCGCTTGGTGATGCCGGAATCCGAGGCAGGCATGGTCATGACACGCTTCCTCCTTCCCCGCCTCACAGGACGGAACTTAAAGGGTGGTTGCGCCTTCAAAACTACCACAGCGCCGCTTGCCCCTAGGGTTGGACCATGGCTTTGAACAACCACGGAACGAACGCCGGAGGCCCGCAGGGCTACGGACGACCGGCGGCACCCCGGCCCGGACGACAGGACCCGCAGGGGGGCCTGCACGGCGGGCAGGGGTGGTGGAGTGACACCACTGTGAGGCAGCCCCGGTCGGCCCCGACGCGTGGCCCGGCCGATCCCCTGCAGCCGGTGTGGGACCGTGCGCCCCGACGCGGCCGTGTGCTCGACGTCCTCCTCGTGCTCGTCGCCGCCTTGGTGGTGGGCGCCGTCCTCCTGGTCCTCTCCCTGTCCCTCGGGCCGTCCGCGTTCGTCCTCTGCGGCGTCCTGGCCCTGGTCCCGCTGGGCATCTGCCTGCTCGGGCTCCGCTGGATCGACCGGTGGGATCCCGAGCCGCGCGGGGCCCTGCTCTTCGCGTTCCTCTGGGGTGCGGGGGCGTCCGTCGCGGTGACCCTGCTGCTCGGCACGTACGTGGTGGAGGTGCTGGGGGATGCGCTCACCACGACGTCCCCCGACGTCATCGGCCCGGTGCTGCAGGCCCCGCTCGTGGAGGAGTTCGCCAAGGGCCTCGGCGTCCTGATCCTCGTGTACACGCGCCGCAGCCACTTCGACGGGCCCGTGGACGGCATCGTCTACGCCGGGACGGTCGCGGCGGGCTTCGCGTTCACCGAGAACATCCTCTACTTCGGCTCCGCCGTCATGGATCCCGGCACCACCGGCGGTCTCGTGGGCGTGTTCGTGCTCCGTGGCCTGTTCTCCCCGTTCGCGCACGTCATGTTCACCGCGCTGCTCGGGTTCTTCCTCGGCTACGCGCTCGCCCGGGGCGGCGGGAACGCGCGCATCCTGGGGGCGTTCGTCCTCGGGCTCCTGCCGGCGATCGCCGGGCACATGCTGTGGAACGGCGGGACGATCCTCCTGTTCGACAACTTCTTCCGCTTCTACTTCGTCGTCCAGGTGCCGCTGTTCGTCGCCGCCGTGATCGCCGTCGTCCTCCTCCGGCGTGCCGAGCGGCGCCTCATCGAGGCCCGACTGGGCGACTACGCGCGGGCCGGGTGGTTCACGTCCGAGGAGGTGCAGATGCTCGCGACCCGGCCCGGCAGGTCACGGGCCCTCGCCTGGGCCAGGTCCGTCGGGGCCGGGGAGGACATGCGCGCGTTCATCCGGACGGGGTCGCGCATCGCGTACACGCGCCAGCGCATTCTGGGCGGCCGGCGCGACGGCGACTACGTGACCGAGGAACGCGCCCTGCTGGCGGAGGCGTCGCACCGGCGGGCCCGGATCTTCCAGCTGGCTTCGGCCGTCCGGTGAACGCGGAAGCCCCCGGAGACCGTCACGGTCTCCGGGGGCTTCCGGGGTGGCTGCGGGCCCCGCTCAGGCGAGGAGGGTCGGCTTCAGCTGCTGCAGCCGGCCGAGGAGGCCGTTGACGAACTTCGGCGACTCGTCGGTGGAGAGCATCTTCGCGAGCTCGACGGCCTCGCTGACCGCGACGCCGTCGGGGACGTCGTCGTTGTAGAGCAGTTCCCAGCTGCCGATCCGCAGGATCATGAGGTCGACGGCGGGCATGCGGTCGAGGGTCCAGCCCTGCGAGTAGGTGCTCAGGAACTCGTCGATCTGCTCCTGGCGCTCCAGCACGCCCTCGACGACGTCGACCGTGTAGTCGGCGATGATCATGTCCGTCTTCTCGCGGCGTGCGCGCATGACCTCGAGGGCCGGCATGTCGCGCTGCTCCGACTCGAAGAGGATGTCCAGGGCCCGGCGTCGGGCCTTACTGCGTGCACTCACTCGTTGACGCGTCCCAGGTAGTCGCCCGTGCGGGTGTCGACCTTGACCTTGGTGCCCGTGCCGAGGAACAGCGGGACCTGGATCTCGTGGCCGGTCTCCACGGTCGCGGGCTTGGTGCCGCCCGTGGAGCGGTCGCCCTGGAGGCCCGGCTCCGTGTAGGTGATCTCCAGCGTCACGGACGCGGGGAGCTCGACGTACAGCGGGGAGCCCTCGTGCATGGCGATCGTGGCCATCTGGCTCTCGAGCATGAAGTTCGCGGCGTTGCCGACGGTCTTGCCCGGCACCGTGATCTGGTCGTAGTCCGTGGTGTCCATGAAGACGTAGTCCTCGCCGTCCTTGTACAGGTACTGGTAATCGCGGCGGTCCACGGTGGCCGTCTCGATCTTCAGGCCCGCATTGAAGGTCTTGTCGACCACCTTGCCGGAGAGGATGTTGCGGAGCTTGGTGCGGACGAAGGCGCCACCCTTGCCGGGCTTGACGTGCTGGAACTCGAGGACGTTCCAGAGGTTGCCTTCGAGCTTCAGAACAGTACCGTTCTTGATGTCGTTCGTGGTCGCCACAGAATCACTTTCGTCGGTTTCGTACGTGTACGGGAGCGGAGGGGCCGGCCGGGGCGCAGCGGGCGCGCTGAGGCACGCCGAAAGTCCACAGCCTAGTCTACCCCGGACGGCACGGGGGGCCGGCGGCAACGGTCGGGGACGGTCAGAAACAGTCAGGGACGGTCAGGACGCGATCTCCTGGTACGCCGCGAACAGGAGCGACGTGTCGGGGACCTCGAGCATCCCCGGCCGGCCGATGCCGTCCAGCACCACGAAGCGGAGCAGGTCGCCGCGGGACTTCTTGTCCCGGCGCATGCCGTCCAGCAGCGAGGCCCAGCGGTCCCGCCGGTAGGTGACCGGCAGGCCGAGGGACTCGAGGATGCTCCGGTGCCGGTCGGCGTCGGCGTCGCTGAGCCGACCGACCATCCGCGAGAGTTCCGCGGCGAATACGAGCCCCACCGACACGGCCGCGCCGTGGCGCCACGAGTACCGCTCGGCGAGTTCGATGGCGTGGGCCAGGGTGTGGCCGTAGTTCAGGTACTCGCGGCGTCCCGACTCCCGGAGGTCCTCGGAGACGATGTCCGCCTTCACCCGGATGGCCCGCTCCACGAGGTCCCGCAGCACGGGCGACGCCGCGTCCGTCGCCGCGGCCTGGTCCTGCTCGATGAGATCGAGGATCACCGGGTCCGCGATGAAGCCGCACTTGACCACTTCGGCGAGCCCCGTCACGAGCTCGTTCTTCGGCAGGGTCCCCAGTGCGTCGAGGTCCACCAGGACGGCGGCCGGCGGGTGGAAGGAGCCCACGAGGTTCTTGCCCTCCGCGGTGTTGATGCCGGTCTTCCCGCCGACGGCGGCGTCCACCATGCCGAGCAGGCTCGTGGGCAGGTGCACCACGCGGACGCCGCGCAGCCAGGTCGCGGCGACGAACCCGCCCAGGTCGGTGACCGCTCCCCCGCCGACGGTGACCACGGCGTCCGAGCGCGTGAAGTCGTTCTGGCCGAGGACCTGCCAGCAGAAGGCGGCCACCTGGATGTGCTTGCCCTCCTCGGCGTCGGGGATCTCCGCGGTCACGGCGGTGAAGCCGGCGTCGGCGAGCTCGTCGCGCACGGTGTCGCCGGTTGCGCGGAGGGCGCGCGGGTGGATCACCAGCACGCGCCGCACGCGCTCCCCGAGGACGGCGGGCAGCCGCCCGAGGAGCCCTCGCCCGACGACGACGTCGTACGAGTCTCCGGGGCCGCTCCCGGTGACGGGGATGATCGTGGGGGTCTCAGTGTCCATGGGGTCGTGTCCCGCTCTCGTGGTTCAGGTCAGGTGTCGAGTCGTAGGTCGAATCGTGTGTCGTGTCGTGCGTCGCCGTCGGGGCTTCGTCGCCGCCGCGCGGGCCGTCGCTGCGGTGCAGGGCCGGGAGGGCCCGGAGCACCGCCGCGGTGACCCCGCGGACGGACAGGCCGCGCGTGTCGACCACGGTCGTGGCCAGGGCGGCGTAGACGGGCCGCCGCGCGTCGTACAGTGCCTGCCAGCGTTCCGCGGGGCGCCCGGCCAGCAGCGGCCGGCCGGACTCCCCGCCGATGCGCGGCAGGACGGTCGCGAGGTCGGTGTCGAGGAAGATCACCGTGGCGTCCTGCAGCAGGTCGCGGGTCCGCGGGTGGAGGACGGCCCCGCCGCCCAGGGAGACGACGGCGTCCTCGGCGAGGGCGGCCCGGACGACGTCGGCCTCGATGGTGCGGAAGGCCTCCTCGCCCTGGCGGGCGAAGATCCCGGCGATACTGCCGTGCTGCTCCACGATCAGCCGGTCCGTGTCAATGAACCGCGCATCGATCCGCTCTGCCAGCATCCGGCCGACCGCCGACTTCCCGACCGCCATGGGACCCACGAGGACCACCGCACGGTTCCGCGCCATCAGGCTCCGGCGGAGTCCAGGAACTCCGGGATGTTCTCGAGGTAGCTGCGCAGGTTGCGGGCGGTCTCGGTCAGGGAGTCGCCGCCGAACTTCTCCGTGACGGCCTCCGCGAGCACGAGGGCCGTCATGGCCTCGGCGACGACGCCGGCGGCGGGGACGGCGCACACGTCCGAGCGCTGGTGGTGCGCACGGGCGGCGGCGCCGGTGCTGACATCGACGGTGCGGAGGGCGCGGGGCACGGTGGCGATGGGCTTCATCGCGGCGCGGATGCGGAGGGTGTCCCCGATGCTCATGCCGCCCTCGATCCCGCCGGCGCGGTTGCTGGCGCGGACGATCTTGCCCTCCTCGTTGCGCACGATCTCGTCGTGGGCCGCGGTGCCGCGCCGTGCGGCGGTGTCGAAGCCGTCGCCGACCTCCACGCCCTTGATGGCCTGGATACCCATGAGGGCCGCGGCGAGGCGGGCGTCGAGACGGCGGTCCCAGTGGACGTAGCTGCCGAGGCCCGGCGGGAGTCCGTACGCGACCACCTCGACGACACCGCCGAGGGTCTCGCCCTCCTTGTGGGCGGCGTCGACCTCCGCCACCATCGCGTCCGAGGTGTCCCGGTGGAAGCAGCGCAGCGGGTCGGCGTCGAGGGCGATCACGTCGCGCGGCGTCGGCAGGACGGCGTCCTCCGGCACGGAGACGTAGCCCACGGCGACGGTGTGGCTGACGAGGCGGATCCCGAGCCCTTCGAGGAACTTCGCGGCGACGGCGCCGAGCGCCACCCGGGTGGCCGTCTCGCGGGCGCTCGCACGTTCCAGGACGGGACGGGCCTCGTCGAAGCCGTACTTCTGCATGCCGGTGAAATCGGCGTGGCCGGGGCGCGGGCGGGTCAGGGGGGCGTTGCGCGCCGAGTCGGCGAGCTCCGCGGCGTCCTGCTCCCCTAGGGGGTCGGCGGACATGATCTTCTCCCACTTGGGCCACTCGGTGTTCGCCACCTCGATGACCACGGGGCCGCCCTGCGTCACCCCGTGGCGGACGCCGCCCATGATGCGCACCTGGTCCCGCTCGAACTTCATGCGGGCGCCGCGCCCGTAACCGAGCCGGCGGCGGGCCAGTGCGTCCTGGATATCGACGCTCGTGATCCCCACCCCCGCGGGCATGCCCTCGATGATTCCGACCACGGCGGGGCCGTGCGATTCTCCTGCCGTCAGCCAACGCAACATGGCTTCCATACTGCCATGCGACGCGTCCCACCTCAGTGCCGGACGGCCCCCGCTGCGTCACACATCACGCGCAGGACGGCGGCGCGGTCATGGCCGGCCTCGGGGAAGAACAGCGCCACCTGTTCGACGGCCTGGTGGATCAGCATGTCGAGGCCGGGCACGATGGTCCCACCGGCCTGCTCCCAGGCGGCGGCGAGCCGGCTCGGCCAGGGATCGTAAGCGACGTCGAGCAGTGTCCCCTCCGTGCGGAACCCCGTGTCTGCCGCCAGTTCCCGGGCGAGGGGGTCCGCGGCACGCGGCGGCAGGGTCGAGACGACGACGTCGGCCGTGCGCACCGCCTCGGCGGCCTCCGACCAGGGCGCGAGGACCACCTCCGCCCCGAGGGCCGTGCCGATGCGCCGGAGATCCGCCGCGGCGGCGGGACGGCGGACGAGGACGGACACCGCACCGGCTCCGAGCTGCGCCAGGCCGGCGACGGCGGCCGCGGCGGTGCCGCCACCGCCCAGGACGACGGCGCGTCGTGGTGTCTCCACCCCTGCCGCCGCGAGGGCGTGGGCCACCCCGGCCACGTCGGTGTTGTGGCCGGTGAGACCCGGGTGCGGGCCCTCGCCGACGACGACCGTGTTGACGACGCCGAGCACGGCTGCCGGCGCCGTCGTGCTGTCGACCAGACGCGCGACGGCGCCCTTGAGGGGCATCGTCACGGACAGCCCGCGCCACGCACCGTCGGCGCGCACGGCGTCGAGGAACGCGGCGATGCGCGTCTCATCGACGTCGATCGCGGAATAGGTGCAGTCGATGCCCAGCGCCCGGTACGCCGCCGCGTGGAGCAGGGGCGACTTCGAGTGCGCGATCGGCGAACCGATCACGCCGGCCCGGGGCCCGCGGGCCGCCGGGCTACCTGCCGGCAGCACCTACTCGCACCGTCCGGGGTTGTCGCCGCACCAGGCCTCGTACTCGGCGACGTACTTCAGGTGCTCCGCGTAGGTCTCCGAGAACTTGGTCTCCCCCGTGTCGAGGTCGACCGTCACCCAGAAGTAGAACGGCACGTCGGCCGGGTTGACGGTCGCGTCGATCGCCTCGTCGCTCGGCGAGCCGATCGGCCCCTTCGGGAGGCCCGGGTTGGCGTAGGTGTTGTAGGGGTTGGAGGTGTCCTTCTTCTCCTCGTCCGTCAACTGGTACGTCCGTGTCCCGAGTCCGTAGGTGACCGTCGCATCCGACTGGATCAGTCCGTTGGTCTCGGTGTTGCCCGGCTTGAGCCTGTTGTAGACGGAACCGGCAACCGTCGCGTAGTCGCCCTCCTGGGCCTCCGCCTGCACGATGCTCGCCACGGTCAGGATCTCGTACTGCTCGTCCGGGTCGGTCACGCCGTCCTGGGCGAGGCGGTCGGTCGTCGCCGTGATCATCTCGGTGAGGATGTCCGTGGCGGTGGCCTCCACGTCGAAGCGGTACTCGCCCGGGTGCAGGTACCCCTCGAGGGAGAGGGCCTGGTCGGGGAGCCCGAACTGCGCGGGGTCCTCGGCGAGGGCGTCGAACTCGGCGCGCGGGATGCCCGTGGAATCGGCCAGGATGT
The DNA here is from genome assembly GCF_002927275.1 of Arthrobacter pityocampae. GTDB lineage: Bacteria > Actinomycetota > Actinomycetes > Actinomycetales > Micrococcaceae > Arthrobacter_D > Arthrobacter_D pityocampae. The sequence continues at coordinate 86,877 of NZ_PRKW01000001.1, forward strand.
CGAAGACCTCGCCCTGCCGCAGGTCGCGGGCGACGGCGGCGTAGGACACCAGGGTCGGGTCCTCGCCGAGGAGCGCCTCGGCGGCGGCGGAGGAGGACATCTGCAGGCGCATCTCGTACTCGCCGGGCTGGACCTCACGACCGTCGGCGATGGCGCCGAGTGCCTCCACGAACGTCACGGAGTCCGCGACGATGTCCGCGGTCTCGAGTCCGGTGCCGATCGCCAGCGCACCGGCACCCTCGGAGACGGTGAACACCGTCTCCTCGCCGCCCGGTCCGGCGTAGTCCTTCACATCGTTGAGGCCGAGGACATCGCGCAGCATGAGGGCGGCCCCGTACACCGTGCCGGCGAACAGGGCGAGGACCACGAGCAGGACGACGGTGCGGCGGATGCGGCGGCGGCGCTTCGCCTCCGAGGGCGTACGCCTGCTGCCGCTGCCGGCCCGCTGCGGGACGTCCTGGGCCACGAAGAACTCCTCGACGGGCTCGGGATGGGTGTAGCCGCCTGCGTCGGGGTGGGTGTGGTCGTCGGTTCCGGGGTGCCCGTAGTCGTCGTCTGCAGCCTCGTCGTGCCGGCGTGGTCCGGTCTCGTCGACGACCTGGCCGTCGGGGCGATCCAGCGCGTCGTCGGCGGCACCGTGGTGTGCGGAATGGCGGTCGCTCACGACTCGGATTCCCTCCTGCTCGGCGTACTGTGTCCGATGTCTGGCTCCTCTGTAGGGGTCGGCAGCGTGCTCTGTGTACCCGCTGCGGCTCGCACAGGAACCGGATCCCCCACATCCCGTCTGCGTGAACGCTGCATGTCGATGGCGTGCTGGAGTATTTCGACGGCAGCCACCTGATCTACCACCTTACGATGATCACGGCTGCCGAGACCAGCGGCGTGCAGGGAACGGTGGGCTGAGACCGTGCTCAGCCGCTCGTCCACCAGGCGCACCGGGAGCGGCGCGGACTGCCGCTGCAGTTCCTCCACGACCAGTCCGGCGTAGTCCCGCGCCATCTCCGCCGAGGGGCCCTCGCGGCCGCTGAGGTTCTTCGGGAGTCCCACGATGATCTGCACGGCGCCGCGCTCCACGGCTTCCCGCACCAGGATCCGCACATCGTTGTTCTTCCGCGGGTCCCGCTTGAGCGTGCGGATGGGCGTGGCGATCAGGCCGTCGCGGTCGCACCCGGCAACGCCCACACGGACCAGCCCGACGTCGACCCCGAGTTTCGGCCCGAGGGGATAGGGGGTGTCCGGCAGGCCGGACACCGCGCCCCCGCCGTCGTCCGCCACGGAGCCGTCAGCGCTCCGCGACCGCTGTGCGGATCGCGGCCAGCGCGTCGGGGATGCGCGTGGCGTCGGCGCCGCCGCCCTGCGCGACGTCGTCCTTGCCGCCGCCGCCGCCGCCGAGGATCTTCGCGGCGGTCCGCACCAGCGCACCGGCCTTGACCCCGGCGGTGCGTGCCGCCTCGTTCGTCGCGACGAGCACGAGCGGACGGTTCTGCGCGACGCCCGTGGCGGCGACCACGGCGGCCTCGGAGCCGAGGCGGCCACGAAGGTCCAGCACGAGGGTCCGCAGCTCGTCCGCGCTGCCGATCTCACCGGCGTCGTGCGCGACCAGGCGCACGCCGTCGACGTCGACGGCGGTGTCTACGAGCGAGCCAGCGGCCAGGGCGAGCTGCTCCCTGCGGAGCCGCTCCAGTTCCTTCTCGGCGGCCTTGAGCTTGGTGAGGGTGGCGGACAGGCGTTCGGGCAGCTGCGCCGAGGGCACCTTCAGCATGTCGGACAGCTCGGTGACGAGCGCCCGCTCGGCGGCGAGGTGACGGAAGGCGTCCAGCCCCACGAGCGCCTCGATGCGCCGGTTGCCCGAGCCGACGGACTGCTCGCCGAGCAGCGTCAGGCTACCGATGAGCGACGTCGACGGCACGTGCGTGCCGCCGCACAGTTCGCGGGAGAACTCTGCGTTCATCTCGACGACGCGCACCGTGTCGCCGTACGCCTCGCCGAACAGCGCGGTGGCGCCGAGCGCCTTCGCGTCCGCGAGGGACATGATCTTCGTCTCGACCTCGTAGTTGTCGCGGATCGCGATGTTGGAGACCTCCTCGATCTCCGACCGGGCGCCGGCGCTGATGCCCTCGCCCCAGGAGAAGTCGAAGCGCAGGTAGCCGGCCTTGTTGAACGAGCCGCGCTGCAGCGCCTCGGGGCCGAGGATCTCGTGGAGGGCGGCATGGACGATGTGCGTGCCCGAGTGCGCCTGCTCCCCGGCGCGGCGGCGCGGGCGGTCGACGGCGGCCGTGACGACGGCACCGGGGAACACCTCGCCCTCGCGCACGACGCCGCGGTGGACGCTCAGGCCCTTGACGGGACGCTGGACGTCGAGGACCTCGACCACGAAACCGTTGCCGGTGATGAACCCGACGTCGGCGGCCTGGCCGCCGGCCTCGGCGTAGAACGGCGTCTGGTCGAGGACGAGTTCGATCTCGCTGCCCTGCAGGGCGCTCGGGACGGACTGGCCCTGATCCAGGACGGCGACGATCGTCGCCTCCGAGGTGAGCTCGTCGTAGCCCGTGAAGACGGTCTGACCGCGGCCGAGCAGGTCGGTGAACACGGAGAGGTCGGCGTGGCCGGCCTTCTTCCCGCGGGCGTCGGCCTGCGCGCGCTGGCGCTGCTCGAGCATGAGCGATCGGAAGCCCTCGGCGTCGACGGCGAGGCCGGCCTCCTCGGCCATCTCGAGCGTCAGGTCGATGGGGAAGCCGAACGTGTCGTGGAGCGTGAAGGCGTCCTGCCCCGACAGCGGGCGCTGCTCGGAGATGGATTCCCGGACGGCCTCCTCGAGGCGCGCGGTCCCCGAGGCGATGGTGCGCAGGAACGCCTTCTCCTCGGCGTAGGCGATCCGGCTGATGCGCTCGAAATCGGCCTCGACCTCCGGGTAGACGCCCTTCATGGCGTCCCGTGAGGCGGGCAGCAGCTCGGGCAGGCAGGCCTTCTCGACGCCGAGGAGGCGCATGGCGCGGACGGCGCGGCGGATGAGGCGGCGCAGCACGTAGCCCCGGCCCTCGTTCGAGGGGGTCACGCCGTCCGTGATGAGCATCAGCGAGGAGCGGATGTGGTCGGCGACCACGCGCAGGCGGACGTCGTCGGTGTGGTGCGGGTCCTGCGGGGACTCGGAGCTCGTGTACGTCTTCCCGCTGATCGCCGCGGCGCGGTCCAGCACGGGACGCACCTGGTCCGTCTCGTACATGTTCTCGACGCCCTGCAGGATCATCGCGAGTCGCTCGAGGCCGAGACCCGTGTCGATGTTCTTCTTGGGCAGCTCGCCCAGGATCTCGAAGTCATCCTTGCCGGTGCCCTCGCCCCGCTGGTACTGCATGAACACGAGGTTCCAGATCTCGACGTAGCGGTCGTCGTCCGCCTCGGGGCCGCCGTCGGCACCGTAGGCGGGCCCTCGGTCGTAGAAGATCTCCGAGCAGGGACCGGCGGGACCGGGCTGGCCGGTGGACCAGTAGTTGTCCTTCTTGCCCATCTTCTGGATGCGCCCGGCGGGGACCCCGACGACGTCGCGCCAGATCTCCAGCGCCTCGTCGTCCTCGTGGTACACCGTGATCCACAGCTTGTCCGCGGGCAGGCCGAACCCGCCGTCGGCGACGTCGCTGGTCAGCAGTTCCCACGCCATGCGGATGGCGTCGGCCTTGAAGTAGTCCCCGAAGGAGAAGTTGCCGCACATCTGGAAGAACGTCCCGTGCCGGGCCGTCTTGCCGACCTCCTCGATGTCCCCGGTGCGGATGCACTTCTGGACGCTCGTCGCGCGGCTGTAGGGGGCCGTCTCGCGGGCGGTCAGGTACGGGATGAACGGCACCATCCCGGCGACGGTGAACAGGAGGGACGGGTCGGAGGAGACCAGCGAGGCGGAGGGCACGACCGTGTGCCCGTTCTTCTCGAAGTAGCTCAGCCAGCGGCTGGCGATCTCGTGGGACTTCATGGGGGCAGATCCTTCGATGGCTTGTTCGGGCGCCGGGCGTCGGAATAGGAGGTGGGCCCGGCGGTGTCGCGCGGGTCGCGGTCGGGACCCGCGGCGGTGCTGCGTCCTAGCGGAGGGAGCGGCGCGTCGCGGGGGCCGCGTCCAGGGCAGGGTCCTTGGGTGCAGTGGTGGGTACCGGCACGCCGAGGGCGGAGCGGAGGTCGTCCTCCCGCTCGCTCATGGCGGAGCGAAGCGCGTCGGCGAAGTCACCGATGCTGTCACTGATCTGCCCGACGGCGCGGTTCAGGCCCTCGGGGCCGAGGTTCGCCTTGGCCTGGGTCACCTTGCGGACGGCGACCACGCCGATGGTGATGCCTGCTGCCAGCCAGAATGCTCGTCTGATCATCGTTGTCTCCGGTTCGTCGGTGGGTTAGCGGCTGCGGCGGCGGCGCGCGGGCGAGGTCCGGCCGGCGAAGGCCGAGCGGACGCCGTACGAGAACGCCGAGACCTTGATGAGCGGGGAGCCGACGGTCGCGGCGATGAGCGAGGACAGCGCCGAGATGTTCGCCGACGCGTCGGAGACGTTGGACGTGATGCCGTCCACGGTCTTCAGCTGCCGGTGGGTGGTGCTCACGGTGCTGGTGACCTCTTCGAGCAGCGGCGTCGTCTCGTCGGTGACGGTACGGATGGCCTTGCGGAGCTCGTCGAACACGCGACCGAGCTTCCAGATCGGAACGGCCAGCAGCAGGACGAGGACGGCGAACACGCCAGCAGCTATCAGGCCGGCAATATCTCCACCTGACATGGGCGGTCTCCTTTACGCAGGGGGGCACCGCCAGGAAGGGCGGGCAGGGAATTCGTGCTCTTAGTACCTTACAGAACGAAGAGCCCGCGGCGGGTGCCGCGGGCTCTTCGACGACGCTTGCCGTTCAGGGCCGCAGGGGGAACCCGCGGCCGTGGACGTCTAGCGTGCGTAGTACTCGACGACGAGCTGCTCTTCGCAGGTCACGGGGACCTCCGAGCGCTTCGGGCGGCGCACGAGGCGCGCCTGGAGCTTGTCGAGCTGGACGTCCAGGTAGCCGGGAACGGCGGGGAGGACGTCGCGGTGCGCACCGGCGGCGGCAACCTGCAGCGGGACCATGGTCTCGCTGCGGCTGTGCACGTGGATGAGCTGACCCTCGGACACCCGGTACGACGGACGATCGACGCGCGCGCCGTCGACCATGATGTGGCGGTGCACGATGAGCTGGCGGGCCTGGGCGCTGGTGCGGGCGAACCCGGCACGGAGCACGAGGGCGTCGAGACGCATCTCGAGCAGCTCGATCAGGTTCTCACCGGTCAGGCCCGAGGTGCGGCGTGCTTCTTCGAAGACACGGGCCATCTGCGCTTCGCGGATGTTGTACTGGGCGCGCAGGCGCTGCTTTTCGCGCAGGCGGACGGCGTAGTCGCTGTCCTGCTTGCGGCGCGCACGGCCGTGCTGGCCCGGCGCGTACGGCCGACGCTCGAGGTACTTCTCGGCCTTGGGAGTCAGGGCGATGCCGAGGGCACGCGAAATGCGGACCTTCCGGCGGGCACGTGTGTTGTTAGCCACGTCTACCTTTCGATGTTTTTGCGGCGAAGAAGCGGACCTGCGCCACGAGGGCGTCCGCACTTCCGGTGTCGCTGGCCTCCACTTGCGGAGAGCCGGGATTGGCCGCTTCCCGGTACTACAGTCCGCCGCGACCCTGGCCGCCCCTCCGCGCAGCACCAGGAATCTGCTGCAGGGCACGGGGGGAGGCTGGTACACGACGACTTGCCAGTCAGCGTTCAATGCTAGCAGCGCCGGGCCCGGTGGGCCGAATCCCCGCCGGGGTAGCTGCTACTTCCCGCGGAGGATGCGCCGGAGTCGCGCCAGGCGGGACCCGATGTCCCGTTCGACGCCCCGGTCCGTCGGCTCGTAGTAGTCCCGGCCCACGAGGTCGTCCGGCGCATACTGCTGCGCCGCGATACCGTGCGGCTCGTCGTGGGAGTAGATGTAGCCCTTGCCGTGGCCGAGCTGCGAGGCGCCCGGATAGTGCGCGTCGCGCAGGTGCGCCGGGATGCCCTGGCCGTGGCCCGCCCGGACATCCGCGATGGCGGCGTTGATGCCGTTGTAGGCAGCGTTGGATTTCGGCGCGGTCGCGATGTGCACCACGGCCTCGGCGAGGATGATCCTCGCTTCGGGCATGCCGACGAGCTGCACGGCCTGGGCCGCGGCGACCGCCGTCTGCAGCGCCGTCGGGTCCGCCATGCCCACGTCCTCCGACGCCGAGATCATCAGCCGCCGGGCGATGAACCGCGGGTCCTCACCGGCCTCGAGCATCTTCGCCACGTAGTGCAGGGCGGCGTCGACGTCCGACCCGCGCAGGGACTTGATGAACGCACTCGCGACGTCGTAGTGCTGGTCGCCGGCGCGGTCGTAGCGCAGCGCCGCGACGTCCACCGCCTTCTCGGCGTGCTGCAGCGTGACCAGCACGGGCAGGACCTCCTGCGCCTCCTCGTCGGCATCGGCCGTCGCACCGTCGGACGGACCGGCCGCCCCGTGATCGGCGGCCCCTTCGCGCCGCTCGGACTGCGCGACGCCGGCGGCCGCCTCCAGCGCGGTCAGGCCGCGCCGTGCGTCCCCCGCCGCCAGGCGGACCAGGTGCTCGAGGGCGTCCTCGGACAGTTCGACCGTCCCGGCGAGCCCGCGGTCGTCGTCGACGGCCCGCTGGAGCAGGCCGCGGATGTCCGCCTCGTCGAGCGGACGGAGCGTCTGCAGGAGCGAGCGGGAGAGCAGGGGCGACACGACCGAGAAGGACGGGTTCTCGGTGGTGGCGGCGATGAGCACCACCCAGCCGTTCTCCACCCCGGGCAGCAGGGCATCCTGCTGGGCCTTGTTGAAGCGGTGGATCTCGTCGAGGAACAGGACCGTGGTCTGCCGGTACAGGTCCCGTGAGGTCAGGGCGTCGTCCATGACGCGGCGCACGTCCTTGACACCGGCGGTGATGGCGGACAGTTCCACGAACTTCCGGCCCTGGCCGCGCGCGATCACGTGGGCGAGCGTCGTCTTGCCGGTGCCGGGCGGGCCCCACAGGATCACGGACGACGGCGCCGCGTGGGCGCCCGGATCGTGCTCCCCCGCGAGCGTGCGCAGGGGCGATCCCCGACCCAGCAGGTGCTGCTGGCCCACGACCTCGTCCACGCTGCGGGGCCGCATCCTCACGGCGAGCGGGCTGCGGGGCCGCAGGCCCGCCGAGCCGCGTGCGCCGCCCGGGGTGCCGCCGGGGGCGTCGTCCGACCCGTCGTCGTCGGCCGCGGCACTGAATAGATCATCCACGGCACCAACGTTACTGTGGGCCACGGACGCTGCGGCATCCGTCGGGGTTCCCCCGGCGACCCGACCGCGCATGCCGCCGAAAGGAACCCCATGTCCCCCAGCAGGTCCGTCCTCGTCGAGGCCGGGCGCCTCGAGGGGTGGCTCGCACGCTTCGAGGTCCGCAACGGCCCGTTCAGCGCGCAGCCGGTGGCGGGGCGCGCGGACGGCTCGATCGCCGTGGCCGCCGCGAACGGCTGCACCGCGGTCCTTACCCCGGCCCTGCCGCCGGGCGTCCTCCCGCCCCCGGCGGCGGGGCCCGGGACGGACGCCGGAACACCCTACGTGACGGACGAGGGGTCGGCGCAGGGCGTCCGGCTGGCCGGGGAGCTGCTCTCCGCCGTCGACCCTGCCGGCACCGTGGGGATCCTGCTCATCCGGCGGGGCGGCTACTCCGTCGGCGTCGCCCAGGACGGCCGGATCCTGGCCTCGAAGACCGGCACCCGGTACGTCCAGGGCCGGACGGCCGCGGGTGGCTGGTCGCAGCAGCGGTTCGCCCGGCGACGCGCCAACCAGGCGGACGCCCTCGTGGAGGAGACCGCGGTCCGCGCCGCCGCCCTCTTCGGGGCCCACCCGCCGGCGTGCCTGCAGCTCGGCGGCGACAGGTCGCTGGCGACGGGCACCCTCGGCGAACCCGCCCTCGCACCGTTCGCGCGCCTCCCTCAGGTCCCGTTCCTCACGGTGCCGGATCCCCGTTTCACCGTCCTCGAGGACGCGGCCCGCACGGCCCTCGCCGTCCGGATCACGGTGACGGACCCGCCCGGCGGGACCCGCTGACCCGATCACGAACGACGGCGCGGACGGCCTCTCGCGACGCCCGGCGCCTCAGGCCGTCCGGGCCGCTGCCGCCCGGAGTGCCGTGATCGCGGCGGCGGCGTCGTCCGCTCCGTACACCGAGGACCCGGCGACGAAGACCGTCGCTCCGGCGTCGGCGGCGCGCAGGATCGTCTCCTCCGTGATGCCGCCGTCCACCTGGATCACCAGGGGCAGGTCCGCGCCCCGGACGGCCTCGGCGGCGCGGCGGATCTTCGGCAGCGTCAGGTCCAGGAAGGACTGCCCGCCGAACCCCGGCTCCACCGTCATGACGAGCAGCAGGTCGAGCTCGCCCAGCATGTCCAGGTAGGGCTCCACGGGCGTGGCCGGCCGCAGCGCCATGCCCGCCTTCGCGCCGGCGTCCCGCAGCTCCCGGGCCAGCCGGACCGGTGCGGCCGCCGCTTCCGCGTGGAACGTCACCGACGCCGCGCCGGACTCCGCGTAGGCGGGGGCCCAACGGTCGGCGTCCTCGATCATGAGGTGCACGTCGAGCGGCAGCGGACTGACCTGCTGGATCCTGCGGACGATCGGCAGCCCGAGCGTGAGGTTCGGCACGAAGTGGTTGTCCATGACGTCCACGTGCACGGCGTCGGCCGACGCGATGCGCTGGAGTTCGGCCTCCAGGTTAACGAAGTCCGCCGAGAGGATGCTCGGGTTGAGGCGAAGGTGCGTCACTGCCGTTCCTTTCGTTGCCGCTTTCCTGAGATCCTCAGGGGGTCTTCCGGATCAGTGCGAGGTACATCGCGTCCGTGCCGTGCACGTGGGGCCAGAGCTGCGCGCTCGTCCCGTGCCCGGCGTCGAGCGCTCCCCCGATGCTCACGGCGTCGAGCGCCGCCCCGGCATCAAGCCGCTCGAAGCCGGGACGCTTGCGGAGGCAGTCGTCGACGACGGCGTCCGTCTCCGCGTGGTGCGGCGAGCAGGTCACGTACGCCACGACGCCGCCGGGGGCGACGGCGTCCAGCGCGGAGGCGAGGAGTTCGCGCTGCAGGGGTGCGAGGCCCACGAGGTCGGAGGGCTTCCGGCGCCAGCGTGACTCCGGGCGTCGGCGCAGGGCTCCGAGTCCCGTGCACGGTGCGTCGACGAGCACGCGGTCGTAGCTCTCCGGCTGCTCCCGCCCGACGTCGCGTCCGTCGCCGACGCGGACGGTCCAGGACTCCTCGGGCACCGGGCGCAGCGCCTGCCGCACCAGCTGGGCCCGGTGCGGGACCGGCTCGTTCGCCGTCAGGTGCACGCCGTCGTCCAGTCCGATCGCCGCCAGGAGGGCGGTCTTGCCGCCGGGCCCTGCGCACAGGTCCAGCCACTGCTCGGGCCCGTCCGTCCGGCGACCGGCGAGGTCCACGCCGGCCAGGGCCCGCGCCACGAGCTGCGAGCCGGTGTCCTGCACGCGGAGGGTGCCCGCGGCGATGCCGGGGAGCCGGCTGATGTCGCCGCCCGAGTAGGAGGCCGATCCCGGGGCCAGCCGGCCCGGCTCGGCCCCCTCCGCGAGGGCGTCGTCGAGCGTGCCGAGGCCCGGCAGGGCGACGAGGTGGACGACGGGCGCCGCGTTGTCGGCCGCCAGCAGGGCGTCGATCTCCGTGACGTCCCGGCCGTGGGCGACGAGCGCCTGGCGCATCGCGCGCACGATCCACTCGGGGTGGCTGTGCCGCAGGGCCGCGATCGCGGTCGGGTCCGTCAGGCCCTCGACGAGGACGGCGATCCAGCCGTCCAGGTCCCGTGCTGTGACCTTGCGGAGCACGGCGTTCACGAGCGAGGAGGGGCCCGCGCCGATGACGGCGCGCACGAGGCCCACGGTCTGGTCCAGCGCCGCGTGGGCGGGGACCCGCATCGCGAGGAGCTGGTGCACGCCGAGTCTCAGGGCGTCCAGGACGGCGGGGTCGAGCTGGTCCAGCGGACGGTCGACGCAGCGCGCCAGGACGGCGTCGTAGGTGCCCTGCCCACGCAGCGCCCCGTAGGTGAGTTCGGTGGCGAAGCCGGCGTCGCGGCGGTCGAGGCGGTGCCTCCGGATGCTGGTCGGCAGGACGAGGTTCGCATAGGCGTCCTCGGCGGCGACGGCGCGCAGTACCTCGAACGCGACGAGGCGCGCGGGATCGGCGCGGCGGGTACGCTGCGACGGCGCGGCCTGGGAGAACTGGCGGTCGCCGCCCCGGTTCCGTTCCCGGCCCTGCTCGTCGCGACGGCGGGTGCCGCCTCCCTGGCCGGCGCCCTTACCACCGCCTCCGGTCCTGCCGGCACCGCTGCCCGTGACGGCCGGCCGGCGCTCCCCGCGCCCGCCGGATCCCCTGTTCGTTCCTCCGGTCGTGCTCATTCGAACACCAGCTCTCCGCGCGTCGCCGCGCCCCGCGCCCAGTCGAGGGCCTTCATCATCTTCTTCCCGGCCGGCTGCAGGTCCCCGAGGGCCAGCGCCTCCGTGCCCGTCCCCACCAGGACCTGCCGTCCGACGACGTCGATCCGGCCGGGCGGGATGACCGGCCGTCCACCGTCGGTGCGTCCGTCCTCGCCGCCCTCCTCGCCGCCATCCTCAGCGGCCGGGGTGACCGGTCCGAGCTTCACCCGCTGCCCGTCGAGCATGCTCCAGGCCCCGGGTTCGGGGGTCACCGCGTTGATGCGCCGGCGCACGGCGACGGCCGGCTGCGACCAGTCGATCCGCGCGTCGTCGATGCCGAGCTTCGGGGCGAAGCTCACCTCGCCCGTCTGGGGCGTCGCGGCCACCCGGCCGGCGTCGAGTCCGGAGAGGGTCTGCACGAGCAGCACCGCGCCGCTGGAGGACAGGCGGTCGAGGACCTCGCCGCTCGTCGCGCCGGGCTCGAGCGTCTCCGTCATGACGCCGAAGACGGGCCCGGTGTCGAGCCCCTCCTCGAGGAGGAACGTGGTCGCGCCCGTGATGTCGTCCCCGGCGAGGACCGCGTGCTGTACGGGGGCTGCGCCCCGCCAGGCCGGGAGGACGGAGAAGTGCAGGTTGATCCAGCCGTGCCGGGGGACGGCGAGGCCAGCCGGCGGGACGATGCCGCCGTAGGCGACGATCGCCGCGGCGTCGAGGCCGAGGGTGCCCAGCTGGGCGAGCAGGTCGGGGGTGAAGCGGTTCGCCTTGAGGACGGGCAGCCCGAGCTCCTCGGCGGCGGCGGCGACCGGGCTCGGCGTCAGGACCTTCCGGCGGCCCACGGGCGCGTCGACCCGGGTGAGGACGGCGGCGACGTCGAAGCCTGCGTCCACCAGCGCCCGCAGCGAGGGGACGGCGACCGCGGGGGTCCCCGCGAAGAGGATCCTCATCGGCCGGTCCGGCCTGCCGCGCCGGCGCCGCCGGCCGGCGTCGCGGGGCGGGCGAAGCTCGATCCGAGCGACCGGGAGCGCTCCTCCGCGGTCCGGGAGGTCACGCGGTTGTAGTCGGCGCTCCGGATCGCCCGGAGCGCGTTCTTGCGGTCCTCGCCGGCGAGCCGGTCGATGTACAGCGTCCCCCGCAGATGGTCCGTCTCGTGCTGGAAGGCGCGCGCCAGCATGCCCGTGCCCTCCACGGCGATGTCCCGGCCGGCGATGTCCTGGCCGGTGACGCGGGCCCACTCGGACCGGCCCACGAAGCTCCCGAGGCCGGGGACAGACAGGCAGCCCTCGACGTCGGACTCCCCCTGGGAGGCGCCGCCCACCTCGAGCACCGGGTTCACGACGTGCCCCTGGACGCCGCCCACCCGATAGGTGAAGACCTGGAGCCCGATGCCGACCTGCGGTGCGGCGAGGCCCGCCCCCTGCACGTCGATCATCGTCTCGGTCATGTCCTCGACCAGCCGGGCGAGCTCGGGCCCGAACTCGGTGACCTCCGCGGCGGGGGTGCGGAGGATCGGGTCGCCGATCATGCGGATACTCAGGACGGCCATCGGTGCTCGGTTCCTCGCTTCGGTTACGTCGGCTGCGTCGGAGGACGGCGTGCAGCGCTGCGCCGGTCCGACGATGTCGTGGCACCTGCGCCCTGGTCCGGGCGCGAGGTTCCCGTCAATCCTAGTGCGCCGGCGCCGCGGGCAGTGCGGGCTCGGCGGGAACCTGGCGGCCGGGCGGCGGGCCGAGCGGCAGGAGCGCCCGGCCGGCGTCCTCGGCGTCGAGTCCCGCCTCCCAGGCACGCCGGAGCGCGCAGAACCGCAGCCAGTGGTTCTTCAGCACGGCGGGATTGGCCCTCATCGCCCGCACCTCGGTCTGGCCGACGGCCACCCCGAGCAGCAGCGGCTGGTCCCCGTGCGCCCACGCCTCCCACCCACCCGCCTGCGGGTCGACGAGGGACTCCTCCGCCTTCATCCCCGCGACGAGCTGCATGACCACCTTGTCGTCCAGCGCCTTCACGAACCCGTCGCGGTCGGTGTTCTTGGTCTTGTAGTCGATCAGGCACGTCCGTCCACCGATCGTGGCGACGAGGTCCAGGGTGCCGGCGTACCCGAGGGTGGTGTTCCAGACCGTCAGCTCGGGTTCCACGGGACGGACGTCGTAGAGGTCCCACCACTCGTCGAACCGCTGGGCGAAGCCGCCCTCCCCCTGCTCCTCGAGGGCGAGGCGTGCCGCGTCGAGCTCCTCGGGACGGCCCAGGGCGCGCAACGCCACCTGCTCGCAGTAGTGGTGCACCCTGGTCCCGCGCAGGGCTGCCTCGTCGCGGTAGCGTTCGGCGGCCGACGCGGCGTCCCGGACGGCGGTGCGCAGCTCCGCGGGGCTCCCGAGCGCCCCGGGCAGGCGCGGGTCGCGCGCGAGGGCGCTGGCCGCCATGTGGCCGTACCAGCCGCCGAGGGAGGTGGGCAGCTGCGAGATGACGGTGGTGATGGACGGGACGGCGGGCTGCTCCGACGTGGAGCGGGCGTACATCCGGCCGTGGGGTGTTGCGTGGGCGAGGAGTGGGGCGGTCATGATCCCAGTCTCTCAGGTGGCTCCGACAGCTCCGCGGGACGGCACTCCCCTGCCGATTGGACGAACCCCCGAACGTCCTATAGAGTTTTCTCTCGTTGGAAAACGAAGAAACACCGCGAAATGTACGGCATCGAGCGGAGGTTTCGGGTTTGTTCTTCTGTTGCGGACGTAGCTCAGCTGGCTAGAGCACCACCTTGCCAAGGTGGATGTCGCGGGTTCGAATCCCGTCGTCCGCTCGCAAGTCACTGTATGGCCGGATCCGTCCGGTGATCGGAGTGATCCGATCATGGTGGGGTGGCCGAGAGGCGAGGCAGCGGCCTGCAAAGCCGTATACGCGGGTTCGAATCCCGTCCCCACCTCGTTACAGAACGAGCACCCATGGAAATGGGCGATTGGCGCAGCGGTAGCGCGCTTCCCTGACACGGAAGAGGTCACTGGTTCGATCCCAGTATCGCCCACGACGGCGCCCCCTCGGGGGCGCTTTTTTGCGGACGTAGCTCAGCTGGCTAGAGCACCACCTTGCCAAGGTGGATGTCGCGGGTTCGAATCCCGTCGTCCGCTCTCAGGCCGGTTGCCGGCCATTGCCCGGTCCTCGCGAGGACCGGGCTTTTTCGTGCTCCGCCGTCGGCGAACCCCGCCCCGCCGCGAGAGCGCTCCTCCGGGTCCTCGATTATGCTGGAGGCAGCGGAGACGGACTGCCGTCTCCACGACCGAAAGGAGGTGTCCGTGGGTTTATTTGACGGGCTCAAGGGCAAGGCCGGCACCCTGGCGGGTAAGGCGACCGAACTCATTGGCGACAATTCCGACAAGGTGAAGAACGGCATCGGGAAGGCTGGCGACTTCGTCGACAGCAAGACCCAGGGCAAGTACTCGCACCACATCGACGGAGTGCAGACGAAGGCTTCGGAGATGGTCGACAAGGTCGACAAGAAGGACGGCAAGGGCGACGTCGGCCCTACCTCCCCGCCGGCCGTGTAGCACCCAGCCTGGCAATGAAGAAGCGCCGGTCCCGCCGTGAGGCGGCACCGGCGCTTCCTGCATGACAGGGCTCCCGACGTGTCAGGAGGCGACGTCGCTGCCCTGCCGGGCCAGGGCCGTCAAGCGGGAGACCGCCCGGTAGTACTTCTTCATGTAGCCGCCGTGCATCATCTCCTCGGTGAAGAGGTGATCGAAGGTGGTCCCGCTGGCCATGATGGGGACGTCGCGGTCGTACAGCCGGTCCGCGAGGACCACGAAGCGCAGCGCGACGGCCTGTTCGGTGATCGTCGCCACGTTGTGCCAGGCCACGGCATCGATGCCGTCCAGCATCTGGCGGTAGCGGCTCGGGTGGACGTCGGAGAGGTGCCGGAGGAGGTCCCCGAACTCGTCCTCGGCGAGGACGCCTCCTGCGTAGGACGCCACCCTCTCGCGCAGGCCGGCGTCGTCCATGGCGTCTGGGGCCTGCGGCAGGCCGCGGTGGCGGAAGTCCTCGCCGTCGATCCGCGCCACCTCGAACTGGTCGGCGAGCACCTGGATCTCCCGCTGGAAGTCCTGGGCGGCGAACCGCCCGTCCCCGAGGGATCCCGGCAGGGTGTTGGAGGTCGCGGCGAGCTTGACCCCTGCGTCCGCGAGCTCACGCATCAGGCGCGACATCAGCACGGTGTCGCCCGGATCGTCGAGCTCGAACTCGTCGATGCAGACCAGGCTGTAGCCGCTCAGCGCGTCGACGGTCTTGCGGAAGCTGAGCGCCCCCACCAGGTTCGTGTACTCGACGAACGTCCCGAAGGCCTTCGGCCCGGTGGACGCATGCCAGAGGGATGCCAGGAGGTGGGTCTTGCCCACCCCGAAGCCGCCGTCTAGGTAGATACCGGCCCGTGTCTCCGGTTTCCTCGCCCCGCCGAAGAACTTGCGGAGGCCCGAGGGCTTCGGCTCGTCCACGGAGGCGGCGAAGTCCCGGAGTTTCGAGACCGCGGCCGACTGCGAGGGCTGCTGCGGATCCGGGCGGTAGGTGTCGAAGGACACCTCACCGAAGCGGGGTGACGGGTAGAAGCCGCCCAGCAGTTCGTCGACGGAGAGCCTGGGGCTGCGCTCGGTCAGGTGTTCGATGACTGGCACGGATGTGAACCGCTTTCTCTTCTCCGGCGGGTGGTCGCGGCGGGCTGCCGGTCCGCACGCAAGACTACGGCACCCCCGCCCGCAGGCCCCGTCAAGGGCAGTCCCCCGCGCCGCCCTTGACGCACGGCGGGCCGGCCGGAAGCAATCGTCGGGTGGCCTCGCTAGGCTAGAAGGAACCACAGGCTCGAACGAACCGCGACCGCCCGTCCGCCGGACGAGCGCCGTCGTGTCCGGACAGCCGACAGCTACGCGAAAGGCCGCAATGACCCTGGCTCCAGATCCGCAGGACAAGTTCGCCGAATACGCCCATCCCGAGCGGCTCGTCTCGACCGAGTGGCTGGCGGCGAACCTCGGCGCCGAGGGCCTCGTCGTCGTCGAGTCCGACGAGGACGTCCTGCTCTACGAGACGGGCCACATCCCGGGGGCCGTGAAGATCGACTGGCACACCGAACTCAATGACGAGGTGACGCGGGACTACATCGACGGCGAGGGCTTCGCGCGCCTGATGGCGTCCAAGGGCATCACACGCGATTCCACCGTGGTCATCTACGGCGACAAGAGCAACTGGTGGGCCGCCTATGCGCTGTGGGTCTTCACCCTCTTCGGCCACGAGGACGTCCGCCTGCTCGACGGCGGACGGGACAAGTGGGTGGCCGAGGACCGGCCGCTGACCACGGACAAGCCCGGGATCGCCGCCGTCGACTACCCGGTGGTCGAGCGCGACGATGCCCCCATCCGCGCCTACCTCGGCGACGTCCTCGAGCACCTGGGCAATCCCCTGATCGACGTCCGCTCCGGCGACGAGTACACGGGAGCCCGCACCACCATGCCGGCCTACCCCGAGGAGGGCGCGCTCCGCGGAGGCCATATCCCCACCGCGCGCTCCGTGCCATGGGCGCGGGCCGCCGCCCCGGACGGGACCTTCCGGAGCCGCGCCGAACTGGACGCCATCTACCGGGACGAGGCGGGGCTGCAGGACGGCGACGACGTCGTCGCGTACTGCCGCATCGGGGAGCGCTCGAGCCACACCTGGTTCGTCCTCACGCACCTGCTCGGCTTCGAGAGGGTCCGCAACTACGACGGCTCGTGGACCGAGTGGGGCAATGCCGTCCGCGTGCCCATCGTCCGCGGCACCGAGCCCGGCGATCTGCCGGCGGCCGTGCAGAGGTCCGCACGATGACCACGGGAACCGTCCCGGCGAAGCTCGCCGAGATCATCGACGACTTCCAGTCCCTGACCGAGGCGGACCGCCTGCAGCTCCTCCTCGAGTTCTCCACCGGGCTCCCTGGGCTGCCCGAGCGGTACAGCGACCACCCCGAACTGCTCGAGCAGGTCGTGGAGTGCCAGAGCCCGCTCTTCCTCACCATGGAGATCGGGGACGCCCCCGACCGTCAGGTGCACCTCTTCTTCTCGGCGCCGCGCGAGGCCCCGACCACGCGGGGGTTCGCGGGCGTGCTCCTCGAGGGGCTCGACGGCCTGCCGGCTGCGGAGGTCCTCGCAGTGCCGGACGACGTCCCCGACCGCCTGGGCCTCACCCGCGCCATCACTCCCCTGCGGATGCGCGGCATGTCCGCGATGCTGGGGCGGATCAAACGGAAGATCAGGGAAGCTCCCTAGCCTCCGCGCCGGGCATCTTCCCCCCGGGGAGGGCCCGGCCGAAGAGGAGCCCGGCGAGCCACTTCTCGACGACGGACTCCCACCGGTCGGGATCGACGTTCCACTCCTTGGTGTGCCGGGCGTGGTGGAACCGCTCGAGCGTGACGAACGTCGGGTTCTTCGCGGCCAGTTCGGCCGACGCCCCGACGGGCACGAACTCGTCGTCCTCGCTGTGGATGATCAGGGTGGGCAGGGTCAGCTGTTCGGCGCGCGTGATCCAGTCCATGCTCTTGAGATCCAGCGGGGCTGCGAGGCCGGTGATCCTCCGCGCACGCTGGCTCGCCAGGAGATACTGGCCGAGCCGCCCCACGCGGGCGGGGATCCGGTTCAGCGCGGCATGGTGGGCGAGCACCTCCATCCAGTTGATCACCGGCCCGTCCAGGACGAGCGCGGTGATCCGGCTGCGGTGGCGTGAGAGGTCCGCGGTCTGCAGGACGATCGCCCCACCCATCGACCACCCGAACAGCACCACGTCGCGGGCGCCGTGCGTCATCGCGAAGTCGATGGCGGCCTCGACGTCGTGCCACTCCGTCATGCCGAGGCCGTAGCGTCCGTCCGGGGCCGCAGGCGCGTCGCCGTCGTTCCGGTACGAGATGACCAGGCTCGTCAGCCCCAGGCGCCGGGCCGGGGCGAGCGCGCGCAGTGCCTCGGCCCGCGTGGCGCCACGGCCGTGCACCATGATCGCCCACGTGGTGGACGGCCCCTCGGCACGGATCAGCCAGGCCGGGGCCGCTCCGCCCTCGACGGGGATGAGCACCTCCTCGTCGGCGAAGCCCACCGCGGACGGCGAGGTGTAGACGGCGCCGCTCCACCAGCCGCGCGTCGCCGCCGTCAGGTCGCCCGCGTCGACGGCGTCGACCCGGCGTTCCACGGTGCCCTCACGGGGGACGTAGGAGCGGATGGCGCCGATGCGGGCATGGCCGGCGCCCCGGTCGAAGTACAGGCCGTAGGTCCCCTCGACGGTCGTGTCCTCGGTGGCGGGCAGGATGACCGTCTGGTCGCCGCGGGATCCGACGACGGCGAGGATGTCGAGGTTCTCGTCGCGGGTGCGCGCCGGCGTCACGACCTGCCGCGCGAAATACACCGCGAGTCCCGACACGGCGCCGGCCGCGGAGGATGCCAGCGCGGCCCCCGCGCCGACGCCGAACGCCGTCCACTTGAGCCAGGGCGCGGTCCCTTGCTGCCCTGCGGCCGGGGGCGTGATCGAAGTCATGGTTCCATTTCTACCCTGCTCCGCCGAGAGCCGTCGATTCACGGACCACCGCGGTTCCGACCGGGGTGGCGTGCAGGACCGCGCAGTACAGTGGCGCCATGACGCAGACAATCCTCGTGCTGAGTGAAGAAGCCCTGACCGACCCGGATCTCCGGAACCTCCGGACACTGCAGGGAGAGGACGAGCCGACGGAGATCGTCGTCCTGATCCCCGAGGACTCCAACGAGCCCGTGCTGGGCGAGTTCTTCCGCCACCTGGGCCTGTTCGAGATCCGTGAGGCGTTCCGTTCGTTCTCCGCCGACGACCGCCGCCACGACGAGAACACGGCCCGCGAGGCCCTGGCGACCTCCCTGCGCCTGCTCGAGGACGAGGGCTTCACGGCGCGCGGGCGGACGACCAGCGGCGACCCCGTCGACGCCATGCTGCAGGAGGCGGAGGCCGGCGGAGCCACGCAGGCGGTGGTCATCACCCGCCCCCACGCGATGGCCGACACCCTGCACGCTGACTGGGCCAGCAAGGCCCAGTCCAAGCTCGGCATCGCCGTCCTGCACCTGTACTCGGGGTCGGGATTTATTGGGGACTCGTAGGCGTTGCAGACACCATGACCACTGAACGCGAGAGCTACCGGCCCGAGATCGAGAAGTCCGACGACGAATGGCGGCAGGAGCTGACGCCGGAGGAGTTCCAGGTCCTGCGGAAGGCCGGCACGGAACGCCCCTACACGGGCGAGTACTACGACGCCAAGACGGCGGGCACTTACGCGTGCCGGGCGTGCGGCGCCGACCTGTTCACGAGCAACGAGAAGTTCGACTCCCACTGCGGCTGGCCGTCCTTCTGGGCCCCGCTCGCGGAGGGCACGGTCCGGTATCTGCACGACCGCTCGCTCGGCATGGAGCGCATCGAGGTACGGTGCAGCCGCTGCGATTCCCACCTGGGCCACCTGTTCAAGGGCGAAGGCTTCGATACACCGACGGACCAGCGCTTCTGCATCAACTCCATCTCCATGACGCTCGTTCCCGCCGAGTAGTCGCGGACGACCCAGGAAGGCCGGCCCCTCGGCGCCGGCCTTCCGTGCGTCCGGGCCGCTGTGAAGGCAGGCTGGCCCTCCCGGCGCCAAAACAAAAGCGAAGAATAAGAATCCCTGATTCTTAGGGCGCCCGACTGCAAGGGTTCCTGTTCTCGTTGCTACGCTCACCGCAGAGCACCAGCATCCGTCCCGGCCAGAGAGAGCAGCAGCCATGACCGTCACCCCCCTCGCCCGAGCCGACAGCGCGCCGCAGCACACCGATGCCTGGGCATCGCTGAAGGCTGCCGCCCAGGAGCTGCGGCTCCTGCAGGTCAAGGACGGCTCCATCCCGGATGCCGAGCACCATGCCGCGGCCACGGACCATACCCTCCGGATCATCACGGCCATCGAGGACCTCGCACCGCTGTTCCCGCACGACGCCGACTACCTCGCCCGCACCGTGGCGGCCTTCGGGCAGTGGCGGGACAGCGGCTTCGCCGTCCCCGACTTCCTCGAGCCGCTGCTGGCCTTCCAGCCGCAGCTGAACCGCACGGACGGCCTGCAGCACCTCGTGGTCTTCCCCATGTACACCCAGAACGGCAGCACCAGCCGACTCGTCGAGGCCGTGCTCGTCGAGGTGCTGTGGCCGGAGTTCGTCGCCGAGCTGGAGGCCGGCAGCTACTCCAACGCCCTCTTCGTCCCGATCAGGTTCCTCGACTTCACCGACGGCTACAGCACGAACTCCGCGGTGCTCTTCCCCGAGACCGTCGCCGTGAGCCGGACGCCCACCTTCACCTGGGGCGCCATCTTCGCCGACCGGGAGGCCGCACGGTTCCGGCGGGTGGTCCGCGCCGCCGCCGACATCACCCGCCTCGACCTGCCCGGCGAGGCGCTCGAACTGCTGGAGGACCAGACGCTCGCCGAGGAGACCTTCGTGATGTGGGACCTCATCCACGACCGCACCCACATGCGCGGCGACCTGCCGTTCGATCCGTTCATGATCAAGCAGCGCATGCCCTTCTTCCTCTACTCGCTCGAGGAACTGCGCTGCGACCTGACGGCCTTCCGCGAGTCGGTGAAGATCGCCTCGGACGACGACGCGTCCCCCGAGGCGCGCCGGCACGCCCGGCTCGTGCAGTACGCCGTGATCTTCGACCGCATCTTCCGCTTCAGCATCACGGGCAGCCGGGTGCGCAACTACGACGGCCTCGGCGGGCAGCTGCTGTTCGCGTGGATGCACCAGCACCGCGTGCTCCACTGGACGGACACCAAGCTGACCATCGACTGGGACGAGGCCGCCGACGTCGTCGTGGCCCTCGGCGAGCAGATCGAGCAGCTGTACTGGCGCTCCATCGACCGCCCGAAGATCGCGCACTGGCTCGCCGCCTACGAGCTGGTCTCCGCCACGGTCACGCCGCACCCCGCGTCCGTGTGGGCGAAGGGGCCGGACGCGCTCGAACTCCTGAGCCCGCCGCGTGCCCTGACCGACGCCGTCCTGGACGACGAGTTCCCCCTGTCCATGTTCTTCGAGGCACTGGAGAAGAAGATGAAGCCCGTCATCGAGTCCACGGCCGGCATCACGGCGGACGCCGCGTGAGAGCGGGCCCCCGCGCCCGGCTCGCCGTCGTCGCCGGCGCCACCAGCGCGTCCGGCGTCGCACTGACCCGGCGGCTGGTGGCGGACGGACTGGACGTCGTCGCCGTCGGTTCCGACGCCGGCCGCCTCGATGCGGCCTTCGCGGACCTCGACGGCGTGGACCGGCAGGTGTGCGACCTCGCGGACGAGGCCGCGGTCCTCGCCCTCGCCGACCGTGTGCGCGCCGACCACGGCGGCGCCGACGCGCTCTTCCACCTCGTGGGCGGCTGGCGCGGCGGCAAGGGCATCACCACGCAGACCGCCGAGGACTACGGCTTCCTGCACCGCTCCGTCTTCGTGACCCTCTTCAACACGAGCCGGGCGTTCTACGACCAGCTCGCCGAGCGCGGCGGACGGCTCGCCGCGGTCTCCGCCACGGCCGTCGCCGCGCCCACCGCGGCGAACGCGTCCTACGCCGCGGTGAAGGCCTCCGTGGACGCATGGATACAGGCCGTCGCCGACGGCTTCGCCCGGGACGGCACGACGGCGGCCGCGACCGCCGTCGTCGTCAAGGCCCTCGTGGACGACGCGATGCGGGCGCAGCACCCGGAGCGCGCGTTCCCGGGCTACACGCACGTCGACGACCTGGCCGCCATCCTCGCGGGACTGGCCGGGGCGCCGGCCGCGGAGGTCAACGGGTCCCGCATCGACGCCGGTCGGGGATAATGGCACCGTGACCGACACCCTGACTCCCGCGGCCTCCCCCGCCGTCCTCCACGACCGCACCCAGCGCAGCTTCGCCTCCGACAACTACTCGGGCGTGCACCCCGAGGTCCTCGCGGCCGTCGCCGCAGCCAACGGGGGGCACCAGGTCGCCTACGGCGACGACCAGTACACGGCGCGACTGCTGGAGGTGATGGAGCACCACTTCGGCGAGGGGATCTCCATCTACCCGGTCTTCAACGGCACCGGTGCGAACGTCCTCTCCCTGCAGTCCATGCTGCCGCGGTGGGGCGCTGTGATCTGCCCGCAGACCGCCCACATCAACGTGGACGAGAACGCCGCGCCGGAGCGCGTGGGCGGCATCAAGCTCCTGACCGTGCCCACCCCGGACGGCAAGCTGACGCCCGAGCTGATCGACCGCGAGGCGTGGGGCTGGGGCGACCAGCACCGTGCGCAGCCCCTGGCCGTCTCCATCACGCAGACCACGGAGCTCGGCACGCTGTACACGGTCGCCGAGATCAAGGCCATCGCCGACCACTGCCACGCCCGTGGGATGCGCCTCCACATGGACGGCGCCCGGCTCGCCAACGCGGCGGCGGCGCTCGGCCAGCCCCTCCGGGCCTTCACGCGGGACGCCGGCGTGGACATCCTGTCCTTCGGCGGCACCAAGAACGGCCTGATGTTCGGCGAGTGCGTCGTCGTGCTGGACCAGGAGGCGTCCACGGGGCTGGAGTACCTCCGCAAGCTCAACATGCAGCTCGCGTCGAAGATGCGCTTCGTCTCCGCCCAGCTCATCGCCCTGCTCGACGGCGACCTCTGGCTGCGCTCGGCGACCCAGGCGAACGCCATGGCGGCCCGCCTGACGGAGGGAGTCCGGGGAATCCCGGGCGTCACGCTGACGCAGGAGACCACCGCCAACGCGGTCTTCGCGATCCTGCCCCCCGGGGCCGCGGACCGCATCCGGGAGAGCTTCCGGTTCTACGACTGGGACCAGGCCACGGGCGAGGTCCGCTGGATGTGCTCCTTCGACACCACCGAGGAGGACGTCGACGCCTTCGTCGACGCCATCCGCCGGGAAGCGTCCGCCTGATGGCCCCGGCGCGCCGCCGCGGCGCGCCGGTCCCCAGGGCATAACCTGCGGGAGTGAGTGCAATCGGCGGTGAGGCGCAGCTTCCAGCAGAGTTCCTCGACGCCCTCGCGGGTCTGCGGAAGGCGGCACGCCGCAGCGAGATCCGCCTCGAGGAGGTGCCCGCGCCCTCGCGTCTCGCCCCGTTCGCCGTCGCCCTCGGCGCCGAGGTCTTCGAGGCCACCCCCGCACCGCTGCTGCCCGTCCACGGCCCGGCACGGAACCTCGCGGTCGCCCCGGATCCCGAGGAACTGGCGACGGGCCGCTTCATCCTCCTCCACGACCCCGCAGGCTCCGACGTGTGGAACGGCCGGTTCCGCGTGGTGACGTACATCCGTGCGCAGCTCGAGGCGGACATGGGCAACGATGCCCTCCTCGGGTCGGTGGCCTGGACCTGGCTCGTGGAGGCCCTACGGAACCACGGAGCCCGCCACCACAGTGCCGGCGGCACCGCCACGCGGATCCTGTCCGAGAGCTACGGCACGCTCGAGGACCGCCCGGACACCATCGACATCGAACTGCGCGCCTCCTGGACGCCCGACACCTCCGACGTCCGGCGCCACCTCGAGGCCTGGACGGACATGGTGTGCACCTTCGCCGGCCTGCCGCCGCTACCCGTCGGCGTCGCCTCCCTGCCGCACCGCCGGTCCTGAGGCGGCGTGCACCAGGGATCGCCGGTGGGGCCGTCGGGCCGCGGAACGCTCCGGGATAGACTGAAAACACCATGAGTTCCCACACTTCCGAACAGACGGACCGCGCCGCCGCGTCCGATCCCGCCGACACCGGCACACCAGAAATCCTCCCCCTCACCGAGCCGCGCGACGGCGTCCCCCTGGTCATCGACACGCAGGCCGGACTCGTACGCGCTGCGGCGGCCCTCGCGGCCGGAACGGGACCGGCGGGCGTCGACGCGGAGCGGGCCTCTGGCTTCCGGTACGGGCAGCGCGCCTTCCTCGTGCAGATCCGCCGCGAGGGAGCGGGGACCTGGCTCATCGATCCCGAGCCCTTCGAGGACCTCCGCATCATCGACGACGCCCTCGACGGCGTCGAGTGGATCCTCCACGCCGCCAGCCAGGACCTGCCCTGCCTCTCGGAGCTCGGCATGTGGCCGGACCGCCTCTTCGACACCGAGCTCGCCGCGCGGCTGGCCGGACTCCCCCGCGTGGGCCTCGCCGCCGTCATCGAGTCGCTGCTCGGGCTCAGCCTCGCCAAGGAGCACTCCGCGGCGGACTGGTCACAGCGACCACTGCCCGAACCCTGGCTCCGCTACGCGGCCCTCGACGTCGAGGTCCTCACGGAACTCCGCGACAAGCTGGCCGCGCTGCTCGACGAGAACGGGAAGCTCGGGATCGCCGAGGAGGAGTTCGAGCACATCCGCCGGACTCCCCCCGCCGAGCCGCGGATCGATCCGTGGCGCCGCACCTCCGGACTGCACCAGCTCCGCGACCGCCGGCAGCTCGCCGCCGTGCGGCAGATGTGGCTCGAACGGGAGGATCTCGCGCAGCGCCGCGACGTCGCCCCCGGCCGGCTGATCCCCGACTCCGCGATCATCGCCGCGGCCAGGGCCATGCCGTCCACCGTCCCGCAGCTGCTGGCGACCAAGGGGTTCCACGGCCGGGCGGCGCAGAAGGAGGCACCCCGCTGGATCCGCTGCATCGCCGAGGCGGGCAAGCTGACCGACCTTCCACCCCTGCACGTCTCCTCCAACGCTCCTCCCCCGCCGCGCGTCTGGGCGGAGAAGGACCCGGAGGCTGCGGCCCGCCTGCAGACGGCGCGGCCTCGCGTGACGCAGCGCGCCGAGAAGCTCGGGATGCCGGTGGAGAACCTGCTCACGCCGGACTACCTGCGCCGTATCGCCTGGCGCCCGCCAGCCGAGATCACGCCCGAGTCGGTCGCGGCGGCCCTGGCCGACCTCGGCGCGCGGCCGTGGCAGATCGAGCAGGTCGCCGCGATCATCACGGTCGCGTTCCTCGACCCGGACCCGCTACCCGCCAAGGGCCGACAGGATACTGCCGCCGACTGACGACTCTGGGCGGCCGCTTGCACGCTATGTTACCGACCAGTAACATGTTCGCGGATCAACATCTCAAAGAGGAGTACCAGGTGAGCCTAGAAACCGGGACCACGCCCACGGGCGGAATGTCGCGCGCAGCACGAGCGGTCCGCGACGTCGTGTTCGTCGACGGAGTGCGGACCCCCTTCGGCAAGGCGGGCGACAAGGGCATCTACGCCGGCATGCGCGCCGACGACCTCGTGGTGAAGTGCATCCGCGACCTGCTGCGCCGTAATCCGTCCCTGCCGCCCGAGCGCATCGACGACGTCGCGATCGCGGCCACCACGCAGACCGGCGACCAGGGACTCACGATCGGCCGCACGGCCGCCCTCCTGGCGGGCCTCCCCCGCACCGTCCCCGGGTTCGCGATCGACCGCATGTGCGCCGGCGCCATGACGGCCGTGACCACCACGGCGTCCGGCATCGCGTTCGGTGCGTACGACGTCGTCATCGCCGGCGGCGTCGAGCACATGGGCAACCACCCGATGGGTGCAGGCACGGATCCGAACCCGCGCTTCATGTCGGAGCGCATCGTCGACCCGGCGGCACTGAACATGGGCAACACCGCGGAGAACCTCCACGACCGTTTCCCTGCGATCACGAAGGACCGCACGGACGCCTACGCCGCGCGCAGCCAGCAGAAGCTCGCTGCGGCCTACGAGGACGGGAACATCCAGCCCGGCCTCGTGCCGGTCGCCGGGAAGAAGCCCGGTGCCGGCTGGACCCTCAACAGCGTCGACGAACCCCCGCGTCCCGGTACCACCGTCAAGGACCTCGCGGCGCTGCGCACGCCGTTCCGTGCCCACGGACGCGTGACCGCGGGCAACGCCGCCGGACTGAACGACGGCGCCACCGCGGCCCTCCTCGCCTCCGCCGACGCCGCCGCCGAACTGGGCCTCCCGGTGCGCATGCGCCTGGTGGCGTACGCCTTCGCCGGCGTCGAGCCCGAGGTCATGGGCATCGGCCCCGTACCCGCCACGGAGAAGGCGCTGCGGCAGGCCGGGCTGGACATCAGCGACATCGGGCTCTTCGAGATCAACGAGGCGTTCGCCGTCCAGGTCCTGAGCTTCCTCGACCACTTCGGCATCGACGACGAGGACCCGCGCGTGAACCGCTACGGCGGCGCCATCGCCGTCGGGCACCCGCTGGCGTCCTCCGGCGTGCGATTGATGAACCAGCTGGCCAGCCAGTTCGAGGCGGACCCCTCGGTCCGCTACGGCATGACCACCATGTGCATCGGGCTCGGCATGGGCGCGACCGTCATCTGGGAGAACCCCCACCACGAGCACTACGGACAGGATGCAGCATGAGCTTCGAACGCTACGACGAACTGGCCGCGCTGGTTCCCACCGAGATCGTCACCCACTCCTACGTCCAGGACGTCACCCTCCCCGAGGGTGCCGGAGTGCTCGCACTCATCACCCTCGACAACGACCTCGACCATGCGAAGCCCACCACCCTCGGGCCCAACACGCTGATCGAATTCGGCCGCACACTCGAGGGCCTGAAGGACCGCGCGGCGCGCGGCGAGATCTCCGCCGTCGCCGTCACCGGCAAGCCCTACTTCCTCGTCGCCGGCGCGGACCTCAGCACGGTCAAGAGCGTCAGGTCGGAGCACCTCGGCCGCCTCATGGCAGAACTCGGCCACGAGGCGTACGACCTCCTCGCCGATCTGGGCGTGCCGAGCTTCGCCTTCATCAACGGCGTGGCCCTGGGCGGCGGTCTCGAGATCGCCCTCGCGGCGACCTACCGCACAGTGTCCTCGGGCGCCAACGGCATCGGCCTGCCCGAGGCGTTCATCGGCCTCGTCCCGGGCTGGGGCGGCGTGTACCGCCTCCCCCGCCTCGTCGGCCCCGCCAACGCGGTCAAGGTCATGATCGAGAACCCGCTCAGCAACAACCGGAGCCTGAACGGCCGGGCGGCCTTCGAGCTCGGCATCGCGGACGCGCTCTTCGACCCCGCCGACTACATCGAGCAGTCCCTGCTCTGGGCCGCACGAGTCCTGAAGGGCGGCGAGGCGGCGGACGCCGTCGAGCAGCGCCGCGCCGAACGCGCACAGTACGACGACGCCGCGTGGACCGGCGCCGTCGCCGCAGGACGTGCCTTCGTCGAGGCGAAGACCAGCAATGCCGCCCCGGCGCCGTCGCGGGTGCTCGACCTGCTCGAGGCCGGCCTAACCCTGACGCAGAAGGAGTCGGCGGCGGCCGAGTGCACGGCCCTCGCCGAGCTCATGCAGACCCCCGAGTTCCACGCCACGGTCTACGCCTTCCTCGACCTGGTGCAGAAGCGCGGCAAGCGCCCCGCGGGCGCCCCGGACCGGAAGCTCGCCCGCCCGGTCTCGAAGATCGGCGTCGTGGGGGCGGGTCTCATGGCGAGCCAGCTCGCGCTGCTGTTCGCCCGCCAGCTCAAGGTGCCGGTGGTCCTGACGGACATCGACCAGGCCCGGGTGGACAAGGGCGTCGACTACGTCCACGCCGAGATCGACAAGATGCTCTCACGGAAGCGGCTGTCCCAGGACGCCGCGAACCGCACCCGGGCCCTCGTCTCCGGGTCCGTGTCGAAGGACGTCTTCGCCGACGCCGACTTCGTCATCGAAGCGGTCTTCGAGGAACTGTCAGTCAAGAAGCAGGTCTTCGCGGAAGTCGAGGCCGTCGTCTCGCCCCAGTGCATCCTCGCGACCAACACGTCTTCGCTGTCCGTTGCCGAGATGGCCGCGGATCTCGTGCACCCCGAGCGCGTCGTCGGGTTCCACTTCTTCAACCCGGTGGCGGCCATGCCGCTGCTCGAAGTGGTCCGCGCACCGAAGACCGACGACGCCGTCCTCTCCACCGCGTTCGTCCTCGCAAAGGGCCTGAAGAAGAACGCGGTCCTCGTGCAGGACGCCCCGGCATTCGTCGTCAACCGCATCCTCGGTCGCATGTTCGGCGAGATCACCGCCGTCTTCGACGAGGGGACGGACGCCGAGACCGCGGACAACGCCCTGCGGCCCATGGGCCTGCCCATGACGCCCTTCCGGCTCCTGGCCCTGGTGGGCCTGCCCGTCGGACAGCACGTGCAGGAATCGCTGCACACGGCTTTCGGTGACCGCTTCCACGTCTCGGCGAACCAGCAGAGACTGATCGATGCCGGCGTGAAGGGCCTCTGGGAGAAGCAGGAGGACGGTTCCTTCCTCGTCCCCGAGCAGACCCTGGCACTCATGGAGCGCGGCAACAGCGCGTCCTCCTCGGACGAGGTGCTGCGCCGCACTCAGGACGCCCTGGCGGACGAGATCGGGCGCATGCTCGACGAGGGCGTCGTCGCAGCGCCGGAGGACATCGACCTCTGCATGATCATGGGTGCCGGCTGGCCGATGCACCTGGGCGGCATCACTCCCTACCTCGACCGCGTCGGTGCGTCCGAGCGGGTCAACGGCAAGCGGTTCCACCAGGGCTGACGCGGCGTCTGCCGCAGCATAGCGAGGGGCCCCTGACCATCCGGTCGGGGGTCTCTTCCTCGTGCAGGGCTTGCGGCAGGAACTGGTCCTCTTCACGTTCGATGGTGATGAAAGTGCCGTCCGGCCAGGCGGCGGGAGCTCGTCCCGTCCGGGTCCGGCCCACCGTGGTGCGCGATACCGGCTGATGATGCGACGCATGACGGACGAGGTGCTGCTCATCCCCTGAGCCCTGCGTGGGTCGGCAGGCTGACTGTGGTTGGAGCGGTGGGCCGGGTGTCGGTGAGTCTCGAGGACCGTCAGGGAGCCTTACGCGTACACGAAGTCGACCCGCAGGCTCCGTTGTACGTAGGGATATCCCTGAGCGCTGCGACCATCGGGTGCGTGGCCCGGCGATGGGGGCGGCGCCGAGGAACGGTATTGCGTCCCGGCCTCCTGCTCACGGTCCCTCCCGCTGGGTCTGCTGCCGGGCAGGGGTGGCGCGGTGGAGTGGTAGGTATGCCCGGTCGGGGTGCTGAGCGTCAGACCATGCCGTTCCCCGGGCTTCGCGTGTGGTCGTGCTCTCCAGCCGTCGAGTTCCTTGGTGTGGTTGCACGCCTCGCACAGCCCGGCCCCGTTGGCCAGGGTGGTGGGTCCGTTGGTGTGCCAGGGGATGATGTGGTCGTAGTGCCGGATCGGCGCATCACAGTACGGGGTCCGGCACAGATCATCGCGGGCCTGGATGAAGCGGCGCTGCCCAATAGTGAAGAGGCGGGACCGGGAGTCGACGCCGATCAGTTCCCCGGTTCCGGGGGCGGTGTAGAGCCGCCGGAGCCACACCTCAAACCCCCGCCCCGGATCTGTCGGTCGCCCGTCGGCTCGACCGGAGGACCGGCTGAGGGACTGACTCTCGGGCTGACTTGCGCTCGACCCGATAGGTTGCCCGACGTCCTTGGTCGTGAGGAGGTCCCGGGCCCAGCCGGCGGGGACGATCCCATACCCGGGCAGCCGCGCCGGTTCGCTGTCACCCTGCAGCAGGGTCCTATCCGTCATGATCAGCTGCACCTCGACGCGGGAGAACCCGCCCGGGGTGCCCGTGGTCCGCTCCACCAGGGCATTTGCCATCAGCTGGCCCCTGCTCCGGGCATCCCCGGTGGCCCGGCAGGCGTCGGCGTGCCGGGTCAGCTCCGCATGCACCGCCACCCCTTGGGCAACCGGCAGCAGGGCGGTCAGATACGTCATGGTGTCCGGGGCCGGACGCAGACTCACATGCCGGTCCCTGGCGGCGTGGCCGGCACGCTGGGTGACGCTGCGGGGGTCCCGCCGGTACGCCGCCGCCCGCGCCGCGGCCACCAGCTGTCGGTCGCCGGCGCCGTCGAACGCGCCCGTATCGGGGCTGAGTTCCTCGTCGACCGCGCACCGGTCCGCAGCCGACAGGCACGCGGTCTCCCGGACCAGGAGGGTCGCCCGCCACTCATTCAGCCTGCCCGACTCCAGGGCTGCGAGGGTGTGCGGCATCTCCGTCACCAACGCCCGCGCCAGGCCCAGCAGCCGGCCGCCCCGGGCCGGCGACTCCCGCCGGGCCAGGGCGAGCTGCGCGCCCACCCCACGCCCCTGCTCCGCCACCGGGACACCTTCGGCGGCCTGCGACTGACGCTGGACCAGATCGAAGACCACGGCAGCCCGGGCCTGCCGACCGGCGATCGCGGACTTCAGCTCCTCCAAGGCCCGCACCTCGTCGATCAGCTCCGGACCAGTTGCACCCAGGGGAAGGGAAGCCATGGCATCGATGAGATCCCGCACCGAACCGACCCGTACGAAACCGGACGGGACAGCACCAACAGCGCCACCAGGATCGGTGGCCTCGGGAGGAGCGTTTCGGCTGCTGTCCATACTGAATTCTCCCAACCACCACCGACATTCTGAGGTCACTCGAACCCGTCACCGGGAGTGGGACTTCCGCCATCGGAAGAGTGATCGGAAGCCGGATCAACCTGATCCCGACCTAGCGGATCGGACCTCGGGAGGATAGGGGCGATGAAGCCGGCGGCAATAAATTGATCCGCGCCAGAAGCTGACATTGTCAGTCATCGTGTCGAGGTGATCGGGACCCCCTTCGTTCGCCTAGTGTGGTCGAACGGATCGAAATTGATATTCATTGATTCCGACCACCGAAAACACCCACTGAACACAAGCAATGGGCCGTATCGAATCACAGGAGAGCTACATGGCCGAATCCAGACCTATCCCGCAGAAGCCCACTGGAGCTTTCATCGGCGCCAGCTGGTGTGCGGTGACCATCGGAGTTTCGTCCTATCTCGTCGGACTGTGGAACGCAACAAGCATGCAACTCAATGAGAAGGGGTACTACTTCACGCTCCTGCTCTTCGGACTGTTCGCGGTGATCTCGATCCAGAAGACGATTCGGGACCGAGCTGAAAATATCCCGGTCACGAATATCTACTACGGCGTGGCATGGTTCTCCGTCGTCGCGTCGATCTCGTTACTGGTGATCGGTCTTTGGAACGCCGACATGCTTTTGTCCGAAAAGGGCTTCTACGGTCTGGCCATGCTGATGTCTCTTTTCGGAGCAATCACCGTTCAGAAGAACGTACGAGACATGGCAGTCTTCGCGGAGGCGGAGAAAGTGGAGAACCCCAGACGAAAGCTCTTCTCGGGTCAGGACACCCCCGCAGCTACGCTCGGGTCGAGTCATCGCCCCGCCACTGATGCAAGCCCCGGCCGACCGTGATGAGTCGGGTCCAATGAATGGGCTTCCAAACCAGCCACGGATATCCCGGACCGAGCTCTGCCTCCTGGACGGCCGTAAGCAGGACCCGCTTTGCGGGTCGATCTGGCGCACCGCCCGGCTGCATGGAGGGCACGGGGTGCCACCGGCGTGTGCCTGACCAGGAGTGCAAGGCGGTGAGCCCTGCACTCCTGCCGCCCCAGGTGCCGGCTGCTCGACTCAAGGACTCCTCCCAGTCAATGACGAAGCAGTTGAGGAATCAATCATTAGTTGCCGCTGCGAAGTACCGGGAATTGTGCATCGCACCGCTTCGACGCGTTCTTCAACACTCAAGAGCACTTTGAGGAGACTCCCTGCGGGACAGGATGCCCGATCGCTGAGAGCCGAAGGGGTGTCGACGCGCAAGCCCGAGCATGCTGATCACCTCCCACCCGGGACGCCGACGGTCGCCGATATTGCCCGCGCGTAAGGCGATCAGCACCGCCGGATGCTTCGGATCAGCCACCACGGGCCGTTCACAGAACGTCCCGCCGACCCCTTGCGACGCTGATTTCTGCGCCGGCGCCAGGTGTCCGCGGCGTGCGGTGCGCGGACTCGACGAACGCCATGGTTGCGACGACGATCCCGGTAGGAGAAGATCGTTCGTGCACTTAGTAATGAGCAGACGGGCTGTCCGAACCGCACGGTAAATCGGACCGCGTCGAATGAGGCGAGTAGGGCCGTCTGGGGGGGGCATATGAGCGCGCAAAATCCTACGTTCTGCGATCCGTTCCTGCGCGCCCTTCCGGTGTCATCCGTCGCGATTTCGACCCTCAAGAGTCCCTTCGAAACCGAGACCGTGTGCGCGAGTGACGGCGTTGCGGCACGTCTCGACGAACTCCAGATCGATCTCGGCGAGGGCCCGTGCTGGACGGCACTGCGCTCCGGGGTGCCGGTGCTGGTCCACGACGTCCAGCACACCGAGCATGCTGCGTGGCCGGTCCTGCACACCGCGATCTCCGAATACGGACTGCAGTCGGTCTTCGCGTTTCCCCTGATCGTCGGCACCCTGCGCATCGGCGCCGTCGATCTCTACAGGCAGACCCCTGAATCGTTCACGTCGGCTCATGTCACCCGGGCCCAGACGCTGGCCGACACCGCCGCGCTGCTCGTCCTGCAGCGAGCCATGGACCGCCTGCCCGCGGAGGACGACGACCCGTCCTCCTCGGACAACCCCTACTCGCGACGTGATATCCCTCAAGCCACCGGAATGGTGATCGAACAGGCGAAGGTCAGTGCCGAGGACGCGCTCCTGCTCATCCGTGCGCGCGCCTTCGCCGAGAACCAGTCGGTTCGGGAGGTCGCGGCACGATTGATCGCCCGGGAAATCACTCTGTCGCGCTGACCGGGATCAGGAGACGGAGTTCGACGACGCCATGGGGGCAGTTCCATCGGAAGGGCGTGCCTGGACCAGAATCCCTGCGTCATGATGGCCTCCCGGAACACCGCCCACGTGTCGTGAACGGCCTCGATAGCACTGATCGTGATGCGCCCGCCGGTGCGGAAGGACTCCACGCACGGCCCACACCGGTAGCGAGCTGATTCATGTCGACGAATCCTGCTTCCTCGCTGGTCGACGCGATGCGCTGTGAGCGTCGCTGCCCGCCACACAGCCTTCCGCCCAATGGCTCCCGCCGGAGCCTCCCACCTGGCGCGAAACGTCTGTCGTTCCTGGTGCCGGCATCCCTCGCTATCGACCACCGGCTTTGGTACTTTGTGACCGTGGTCGAGCAGCGGTTGCCCTCACCTACCCAAGGGATGTCGATGTGATCATCCTCCTGACCATTCTTGACGCCCCCTCCGACCCGGGCAAGGCTGGCCGCCTCTCCGGCCGCAACCCCTTGATCGATCGTCTCGGGGCTCGCTTCGCGGAACGGGAGAGTCCCCGTGTGGCGTGAGCCGTTGCGTCGTCGCACCCAGGACCTGTTCCGGGATTTCATGGACCGGGCCGAGGATCTGCTGGTCATCCAGGAGCATCTCGAAGGTCTGCTGGAGGCGGTGGTCTCGCTCGCCGAGGATCTCAGTCTGGAGGCGGTCCTCGACCGGGTGGTGCACTCGGCATGCGATCTCCTCGATGCCCGCTATGGTGCGCTTGGGGTGATCGGTGAGGACGGTCAGCTGAACCATTTCATCACCGTCGGGATCGAGGAGGAGGGGGTTCGGCGTATCGGGGATCTCCCGACCGGGCAGGGCGTATTGGGGCTGCTGATCCGCGAGCCGAGACCGCTGCGGCTTCACGATCTGGGGCAGCACATGGCCTCCGCAGGATTCCCTGAAGGCCACCCAGCGATGTCCTCCTTTTTGGGTGTTCCCATTCGGGTACGGGAGAAAGTCTTCGGGAACCTGTACCTGACGGAGAAGGTCGGCGGGCAGGACTTCACGGACGAGGACGAGGACCTGGCCGTCGCTCTGGCCGCAGCCGCCGGCCTGGCGATCCAGAACGCGCGCCTCTTCGAGGACAAGACACGGCGCCAACGGTGGCTCGAAGCCGGCATGAGCGTCAACGAACACCTCATCACCGCACCCTTTCCGCAGGCAGGCGGCCTGGAACTCATCGCCGAACAGGCCCTGACCGTGTCCGCTGCGGCCCTGGTCGTAGGGGCGTCCCCCGGTCCGGACGGAATCCTGCGGTGTACGACATCGGCCGGCGCGCTGGCCGTCCCCGCGGGACAGAGAGTGCCGGGCCCCGTCATGACGGCCGTCCTGCAGACGGGGCAGGGGTTCCGGGCCCGGACGTCAGCGGCCGTGTTCGATGCGGACACTGCCGCGAAAATCGGGCCTGTCATGATCGTCGCGCTCGGGTACAAGGCAACGCCCAACGGGATCCTGATCATGGCGCGCCCGGAGGGCGCTGATCCTTTCTCCGAGGCCGAACTGGAGTCGGCGACCGTCTTCGGCACTCAGGCGGGATTGGCCCTCGACCTGTCGAGGGCCAATCGCCGACAGGAGGAACTCGCCCTCTCCGTCGATCGGGAGCGGATCGCCCGCGATCTGCACGATCGTGTCATCCAGCGCCTGTTCGCCATGGGCCTGGGCCTGCAGACGCTCCGGCGGTTCATCGGCGTCACGGAAGCACAGCAGAGAATCACCACCATGACCATGGAGCTGGACGAGACCATCCGTGAGCTGCGGGACACCATCTACTCGCTGCAGTCCGGCCGGATCGACGGCGGATCCCTCACCGATCTGATTGCCCACACCGTGAGGGAGGGGACCGCGGGGACGAGCATCGCCCTGGACCTACAGTTCACCGGGCCGGTCGATCGCGTCGTGCCCGCGGAGGTCGCCGATCACCTGCTGGCCGTCCTGGCCGAAGGGGTCAGCAACACGGCCCGCCACTCAGGCGCCGATACGCTGAGCATCGGCGTCAGCGCCCTGGACGGGACGGTCGAGGTCCTGATCGTCGACGACGGGCGCGGGTTCGACCGTCCTGAACGCATCAGCGGGCTCTCCAATCTGCACCATCGTGCCGCCGCCGTAGGCGGAACCTGCACCATCGACAGCACGCCCGGGCACGGCACCCGCATCCGCTGGACGGCACCGACCACCGAGCGGCCCGCCACAGAGGCCACAGCGTGAAGCGCCCACCGGGAAGCACGGCCCCGTACCGGATCCACCACACGGAGGACCCAGGGACCCGGAGGAATTGGTCCGGGTGTCGAGCGTAGCCAGCACCGAGGACACCACACCGGTGACGACCGTGTCGGGCAGGGCCAGATCCGCGCCGATCTCACGGTTCGACAGTCCCTCGACGATGAGCGAAGCGGCCCTCTTCTCGAGCCGCGTGAACAACGCAAGCCGTTGATGGGACACCGCCTGCGAGAGTTGTGCACGGGCTCGCTCGATCCTGCTCGAAGCCAGGAGCGTCTCGCCCGCGGCCGCGCGCCGGACCTTACTGGCCAGGCGGTCGGTGCCGGCCTCCTTCAACAGGTAGCCCGACGCGCCGGCCAGCACCGCCCGGCGCAGGGCGTTCTCGTCCCCCAGGCTCGTCAGTAGAAGACACCGGATACCGGGGTCGATGGAGCGGACCGTACGACAGACCTCGACATCCGTCCCATCCGACAGGAAACCGTCCAGCAGGACGACGTCGGGTCGCAGGTGCGCGATGTCCCGGGTCGCTTCCGCCGCGGAGCCACTTCCGCCCACCACTTCACAGCCCTCGTACTCGAGCAGGTCCCGCAGCCCCCGCCGCACGACTTCATCGCCATCCACCACGAACACCTGCACCCGCCGGACCGGGCGGGGTACTGCGTCGGTTACCGATGCGCTCATCAGAAAGCTCCCTCGAGTGAGCCACTCCGCGGTCCGCTCTCCGCGGCCGCTTCTCCCCCGGGAATCGCACTTCCATCCTCTGCCACTCACCCCTCTGATGGCGGAAAACAAACGCACCCCCATCGCCTCTAGCCAAAACGCGGACCCACGTGCAACCCGCAGCCCCACGGCTCCACCGTTGAGCCGGGTGGTTCAGCGCCCCGACGAAGGGGCGGGACGTCTTGACGCCTTTGGGTGACCGGAGCAGGATGCGTGCATGGTGCACCCACCACAGGACGAGGGTCCTTCCGTCGGGGCGACATCGGTCGCGGTCGTATCCCGGCACGACGACGAGGACCTGCGGATCACCTACGAGGTGCTGCGGTGGATGATGATCGGACTTCCCGCTCCCCTGTTCGCGGTCACGTTCTCCCATGCGCTTCGGACCGGAAGCGTCGAGGGATCCATCAGCGCCTAGTACGGCGGCCCGGTCCGGGACGTCTTCGTCGGGGTCGTCGGTGCGACCGCAGCCTGCATGGTCGCCTACCGTGGGTGGTTCGCACTCGAAGACTCCGTCCTGAACGCGGCCGGCTTCTTCGCCGTCTTCGTGGGTCTGGTACCCGCGGGACTCGGCACCATCATGAGCGACCTGCGCGAACGCGACGAGGCCCTGGCTGCACTGTCGACCAGCGAGGCCCTCAGCGGAGAGCTGCCAGCGGCCCTGGAGAACGCCGCACCGGCGTTCACCGCCGAACAGTACGGCTGGTCCCTGCGGATCGCCCTGACTGCCGTTGCTCTGCTGTGCGCCTGGTGGGTGAGGAACGAGTTCAAGCAGTCCCGCCGCACCCTCGACCTCCTCGACCTCCTCGACCGAGGCGGATGGAGCAGGGGGACCGTTGTCTGCCTGGCCGCGGTCGCGCTCTGCTTCTCCGTCCTGACCTACCGGCAGCTGTGGCTGACCGGCCCTGCAGACCGGATTTCACTGCCCGGGATCACCGTGGGTCCGCTACACCTGCGCGTGCACGCCATCGCAGCGAGCCTCATGATCGCAGCGCTGCTGGTGGTGGTGGTGAGAAGCCACGGATGGCCCGACCAGGCAGCGCGAGCGGACCCGGGTCGTTCTGTGCAGCCCGCGGATCACAGGCTTCGGCACGTCGACAGGACAATCTTCGGCCTGATGCCGATCGGCGCGCTCGACGTGGTCGGCCTCGGGGTGGTCTTCTTCCCCGAGCGCATGGTGTTGATCGTCGAGTGGTGCGAGATCTTCCTCTTCTGCTGGACCCTGGACCCTGGAGACGAGACGGGTGAAAAGGGGTCGTCATGCCGTCGAAAAGGCCGTGGAATAGCGCATTCGTCCCATGGCGTGCGGAACGAGACCGCCCTCGCTCAATCCGTCGGCCGCAGCCGGGTTTCCCGCACCTCAGGCCGCCGGACGCGGGAAGATCGCGTCCAGTGCCGCGAGGTCCCCGTCCGACGGAGTCCAGTCGGCCGCCGTCGCGTTCTGCCGCACCTGCTCCGGCGTCGTGGCGCCGGCGATCACGGAGCCGACGGACGGCTGCGCCGCGAGCCAGGAGAAAGCCACCTGGACCTCGGTGAGATCCCGCTCCGCGGCGAAGGCGGTGAAGGCCTCGAGCTGGTCCCAGTCGGCGGTCTCGAGGAGGTTCCTGCGGGAGTGGGTGAGCCTGCTGCCGGCAGGGACCTCATCCCGCCGGTACTTGCCGGTGAGCAGGCCGTTGGCGAGGGGGAAGTACGGCAGGACACCCAGACCGTAGGCCTCGACGGCGTGGATCACCTCGCGCTCCACGCGGCGGTCGAGCAGGTTGTAGGGGTTCTGCGCGGAGATGAAGGGCGTGTACCCGCCGCTGCGCGCCGTGAACTCGGCCTCGGCGATCTGCCAACCGGCGAAGTTGGAGTGCCCCAGGTAGCGCACCTTGCCGCTCGTGACGAGGTCGTCGAGGGCCGCGAGGGTCTCCTCGATGGGCGTCTGCGGATCCGGCGCATGGTACTGGTACAGGTCGATCCAGTCGGTGCCGAGGCGCCGGAGGGAGGCCTCGGCCGCCCGGACGATGTAGCGGCGGGACCCGCGGGCCCCCCAGTCGGGTCCGTTGGCGCCGGCCATGTCGAGGCCGAACTTCGTCGCGAGGACGACGTCGTCGCGCCTGCTGCCGAGGGCCCTGCCGAGCTGCACCTCGCTGACGCCGGGCTCCCTGCCGTACATGTCGGCGACGTCGAACAGGGTGATCCCGGCGTCGATCGCCGCATGCACGACGGCGTCGGTGCCCTCCTGGGACTCGGAGAGGGTGCCGGCCCGGCCCAGGTTGTTGCAGCCGAGTCCGATGGTGGAGACGCTGAGCCCGGAGGAGCCCAGTCTGCGGTAGGTCATCATGCCCCTAACCTACCAACACAGTTGCCCCAGGCACATGACCCGGGGCAACAGTGTTCGATGGTGTCAGGCGAACCAGATACCGATCTCGCGCTCGGCGGACTCGGTGGAGTCGGAGCCGTGGACGAGGTTCTGCTGGACCTTGAGGCCCCAGTCGCGGCCGAAGTCGCCGCGGATGGTGCCGGGCGCCGCCGTCGTCGGGTCCGTGGTGCCGGCGACCGAGCGGAATCCCTCGATGACGCGCTCGCCCTCGAACACGGCCGCGACGATCGGGCCGCTGAGCATGAACTCGACGAGCGGCTCGTAGAAGGGCTTGCCGACGTGCTCGGCGTAGTGCTCCTCGAGCAGCTCGCGGGTGGCGTGCACGCGCTTCAGTTCGGCGATGGTGTAGCCCTTCGCCTCGACGCGGGACAGGATGGTGCCCGTCAGGCCGCGGGACACGCCGTCGGGCTTGACGAGGACAAGGGTGCGCTCAACGCTCATGGGGACTCCTGGTGTGGGTGCGCCGTCGCGGACGGCGCGGATGGGAACTGGTACCGGGGTCGACTCTACTCAAGACCCCGCCTCCTCGGGATTCGCCCTCTCCCACTCCGCCTGCAGCCGGTCCCGCTCCACGTTCTCGCGGTCCACGCGGATCCCCTGCCGGATCCCGTACAGCCAGGTGAGGGCGAACGCGAGGCCGACGACGAACATGACCGGTTCGAGGAAGCCCCCGGCGATGAGGACGAACTGGAGGAACCAGCCGAGCGCGATGCCCCACTTCTTCGTCAGCACGGCGCAGGTGAGCACCAGCACCACGCTGAGGAGGAACCCGGAGGTCAGGATGAGGACCGGGGAGATCTCGTCGCGGCGCAGGCCGAAGACCGCGAGCGTCGCGAAGAACACCACGAACGCCTCGAGGACGAGGACCGTCGAGGCGAACAGGATCTTCGTCGACCGCCGCTTCTTCGGCATCCCGGGCCGCCATTCGCGCTGCGCCCTGGTCATGCGTCGTGCCATGTGGAGGCCTACTTCCCGAGGAGGGTGCGGGTTTCCCCGACCACCGTGATGGATCCGGTCACGAGGACGCCTCCGGAGAGGTCGTTGTTCTCCTCGGCCTTCATGACCGCCCACTCCAGGGCGTCGTCGAGCCCGGGGAGGATCATGATGTTCTCCTCCGCGAACCCGGCCGCCAGGGCGGGCTGCAGGAGGTCGGCGGCGGGGACGGACCGGGGGGAGGTCGACTGCGTGAGGCACACGTCCTCGAGGATGCCGCCGAGCTCCTCGTGCAGTTCGGCCAGCATGCCCGCCGCGTCCTTGTCCTCCAGCGCCCCGATGACGAGGACGAGCCTGCTGAAGTCGAACGCCTCGTTGATGCCCCGGGCCGCGGCGCGCGCCCCGGCCGGGTTGTGCGCTGCATCCACGATGATGCTCGGCGCGGTCCTGACCACCTCGAGGCGACCGGGCGACGTGACGGCCCGCAGGCCGTTGCGGACCAGCTCGGTCTCGAGTTCGCGCTCACCACCGCCGAGGAACGCCTCGACGGCGGCGACGGCGACGGCCGCGTTCTCCGCCTGGTGCTCGCCGTGCAGGGGGATCAGCAGCTCGCCGTAGCGGCCGGCGAGCCCGGTCAGGGAGACCACCTGGCCGCCGACGGCGACGGTCCGAGATTCGACGCCGAACTCGACGCCCTCGAAGCGGAACTCGGCCCCGACCTCGCGGGCGCGCTCGAGGAGGACCTGCGCGGCGTCGCGCGGCTGGATGGCACTGACGAGGACGGCGCCGGGCTTGATGATGCCCGCCTTCTCGAGGGCGATGTCCTCGACGGTGTCGCCGAGCAGCTCGGTGTGGTCGAGCGAGATCGGGGTGACGACGGCCACCTGGCCGTCGCCGACGTTCGTGGCGTCGGTGATCCCGCCGAGTCCCACCTCGATGACGCCGACGTCGATCGGCTCGTCGGCGAAGATCGCGAAGGCGAGGATGGTGACGCACTCGAAGTAGGTCAGGCGCGGTTCCCCGGCGACGAGCAGCTCGCCGTCGACGATGTCCAGGTAGGGCTTGATCTCGTCCCAGACCCGGACGAACGTCTCGTCCCGGACCGGCTCCCCGTCGATGCTGATGCGCTCGGTGACCCGCGAGAGGTGCGGGCTCGTGAAGCGTCCCGTCCGCAGGTCGTGCGCCAGCAGGATGCTCTCGATCATGCGCGCCGTCGAGGTCTTCCCGTTGGTGCCGGTGATGTGGATGATCGGGAAGGCCCGGTTGGGCTCACCGAGGATCTCCATCGCCCGGTGGAGCGGCGCCATGCGCGGCTCCATCTTGTTCTCCGGGGCGCGGCTGAGGAGCTCCGCGTACACGCTCTCGACCGAGAAGCCGTCCAGTTCGGTGCTGCTCCCCGTGCCGTCGGTGGCGTCGGTGCCGGTGCTGTCATCCATGCTGCTGCTCCTGTTTCCGGACGGTCTTCTCGACGGTGATGGTGAAGTCGTCGCCCGCGTCGGGGACGGCGTCGATGCGCAGCTCGAGGGTCAGGGTCTCGGCCCGGATGAGCTCCGCATTAGCCTCGAGCGCCCCGACCTGCTCCGCGGCGACGCCGACGGTGGTCCGGATGCGGTCGCTGATGTCGAGGTCGGCGTCGCGGCGTGCCTGCTGGATGGCGCGGATCGCGTCGCGGGCCGTCCCCTCCGCAGCCAGTTCGGCCGTCACCTCGGTGTCCAGGACGAGGAAGCCGCCACCGGGCAGGACGGTCACCGCCTTCGAGGCGGCGTCGTTGCCCTCCACCACCGTGTCGAGGGTGTACTCGTGCGGCTCGAGGGCGAGACCGCCCGCGGTGACGCCGCCGTCGTCGTCGACCCGCCAGTCCCCGGACTTCGAGGCCTTGATCACGGTCTGGACGTTCTTGCCCAGCCTTGGCCCCGCCGCGCGGGCGTTGACCACGAGCCGCTGCGTGATGCCGAACTCGGCCGGCTCGGCGTCGGCGGCGTCGACCAGGCGCACGCCCTTGAGGTTCAGCTCGTCGGCGATGATCGACGCGTACTGACCGGTGAGGTCGGCGGCGCCGGGGGCGACGACGGTCAATTCCCGGAGCGGGAGCCGCACCCGGAGATTCGCGGCCTTGCGCAGGCTGGAGCCGACCGAGCACACGGACCGCGTGCGGTCCATCTGCTCCACGAGGTCCGGGGCTGCGGGGAACGACGTCGCCTCGGGCCAGTCGGTGAGGTGGACGGACCGGCCGCCCGTGAGCCCGCGCCAGATCTCCTCGGTGACGAGGGGCAGCAGCGGGGCGGCGACCCGGCAGACGGCCTCGAGGCACGTGTAGAGGACGTCGAAGGCGTCGGTGTCCTCGTCGAAGAATCGCTGGCGGCTGCGGCGCACGTACCAGTTGGTCAGGGTGTCGAGGTAGCGGCGCAGGGACTCGCAGGCGTCGCTGATCGTGAAGGCGTCGAGTGCCCCGGTGAGGTCGCGGACGAGGTTCCCCGTGTTGGCCAGGATGTAGCGGTCGATCGGCTCGCTCAGGAGCGCGGCGGCCTCCGGCGTCACGGTTTTCGCCTCGTAGCCCGCGCCGCCGTCGGCCGCGTTGGTGTAGAGGCTGAAGAAGTGCCAGACGTTCCACAGCGGCAGGATGACCTGGCGGACGCCGTCGCGGATGCCCTGCTCCGTGACCACCAGGTTGCCGCCGCGCAGGATCGGGGACGCCATCAGGAACCAGCGCATGGCGTCGGAGCCGTCGCGGTCGAAGACCTCGGAGACGTCCGGGTAGTTGCGCAGACTCTTGGACATCTTCTGCCCGTCGGAGCCCAGGACGATGCCGTGGCTGATGACGTTGCGGAACGCCGGCCGGTCGAAGAGCGCGGTGGAGAGGATGTGCAGCATGTAGAACCAGCCGCGGGTCTGGCCGATGTACTCGACGATGAAGTCGGCCGGGTTGTGGGTGTCGAACCACTGCTCGTTCTCGAACGGGTAGTGCACCTGGCCGTAGGGCATGGACCCGGAGTCGAACCAGACGTCCAGGACGTCCTCGACGCGGCGCATGGTGGAGCGTCCCGTGGGGTCGTCCGGGTTGGGCCGGGTGAGCTCGTCGATGAAGGGGCGGTGAAGGTCCACCTCGCCCTGCGTGTTGACGGGCAGGCGCCCGAAGTCCGCCTTCAATTCGGCGAGCGAACCGTACACGTCGGTGCGCGGGTATTCCGGGTTGTCCGACTGCCAGACGGGGATGGGGCTGCCCCAGAAGCGGTTGCGGCTGATGGACCAGTCGCGCGCGTTGGAGAGCCACTTGCCGAACTGTCCGTCCTTGACGTTGCCGGGGATCCAGGTGATGTCCTGGTTCAGCTCCACCATGCGGTCGCGGATCTTGGTCACCTCGACGTACCAGGAGGACACGGCGCGGTAGATCAGCGGGTTGCGGCAGCGCCAGCAGTGCGGGTAGCTGTGGACGTAGCTGGACTGGCGCACCAGGCGTCCCTCGGACTTCAGGACGCGCGTGATGTGCCGGTTGGCGTCGAAGACCTGCAGGCCCACGATCTCCGCGAGCGGTCCCGTGCCGAACAGGGGCAGGAATCTCGCCCCCTCGTCGACCGAGAGGATCACCTGGATGCCGGCCTCCTCGCAGATCTTCTGGTCCTCCTCGCCGTAGGCGGGCGCCTGGTGGACGAGGCCGGTGCCGTCCGTCGTCGTGACGTAGTCCGCGACGAGGATGCGGAAGGCGTTGCGGTAGCCGCCCTCCTCGGGATCGGCGAGGTAGTCCCACAGCGGCTGGTAGGTGAGCCCCGCCAGCTCGGTGCCGAGGTGCCGGGAGACGACCGCCTCGCGCGCGGCGGCGGCGTCGGCGAAGCCGAGGTCCTTGGCGTAGTTGCCGAGGAGCTCCTCGGCGATGAGGTAGCGCCCCTCGGCGTCGTCGCGCCGCCCCGCGACGACGACGTAGCTGATGTCCGGTCCGACGGCGAGCGCCGCGTTGGTGGGCAGGGTCCAGGGCGTGGTGGTCCAGGCGAGGGCCTGTACTCCGGCGAGGTCCTTCGAGAGGGCGGAATCGCCGGGCAGGATCGGGAACGTGACGGTGACGGTCTGGTCCTGGCGGTCCTGGTAGACGTCCTCGTCCATGCGCAGCTCGTGGTTGGACAGCGGCGTCTCGTCGTTCCAGCAGTAGGGCAGCACGCGGTACCCGTTGTAGGTGAGGCCCTTCTGGTGGAGGGTCTTGAACGCCCAGAGGACGGACTCCATGTACTCGGGGTTGAGCGTCTTGTAGTCGTTGTCGAAGTCCACCCAGCGCGCCTGGCGGGTCACGTAGTCACGCCACTCCCCCGCGTACTTCATGACGGAGGCCCGGGAGGCGTCGTTGAACTTGTCGATGCCCATGGCGAGGATCTGCTGCTTGTCGGTCATCCCGAGCTGCTTCATCGCCTCGAGTTCGGCGGGCAGTCCGTG
Organism: Arthrobacter pityocampae; assembly: GCF_002927275.1. Lineage (GTDB taxonomy): Bacteria > Actinomycetota > Actinomycetes > Actinomycetales > Micrococcaceae > Arthrobacter_D > Arthrobacter_D pityocampae. The sequence continues at coordinate 129,549 of NZ_PRKW01000001.1, forward strand.
CGTGTCCCAGCCGAAGCGCCGCTCCACGCGGTGTCCGCGCTGCGTCTGGTACCGGCCCACGAGGTCCTTCGCGTAGCCGGTGAGGAGGTGCCCGTAGTGCGGCAGACCGTTGGCGAACGGCGGTCCGTCGTAGAACACGAACTCGTTGGAGCCGTCGACGCCGGCGTCGCGCTGGTCGATGGACGCCTGGAAGGTGCCGTCCTTCTCCCAGTAGCGGAGGACGCGCTGCTCGAGTTCGGGGAAGCGTGGGGAGGCGCTGGTCCCGACGGCGGGCGTACCGGCGTCGTCGGGCGACACTGCTTTGGGGTAGATCTGCGGCATGGGTCTCATCCTGTGTGCGGCGGCGTCGGGTGGTGCAGGAATCCTGCCGTGAGGACGGGACCCCGTCTCCCGCCACCGGTTGCCTGACCGGGTGCGGGGGTCCAGGACCCGCGGTACCACCTCACTTGCCGCCGTCGTCCGCCGTACCGCTCGTCGCGGTCGTGCAGGCCGGGGCTGCCGCTCGTTTCCAGGCTGTGACGGGCTCCCCGTCCGGTTCTACGGGGCACCTCCGTGGAGGCGTCCTTTCTTCCGGAAGCTCACCGGTGATGGCCGGGTCGACGCTTGTCCCTCCAGTCTAGCCCGGGGCCGAAATCGTTGTCGAAAGCGTCGAAGCACAGTCGGACCCGTCGGCGCACGCCCCGAAATGCATTGTGGTGGGCGGAGACGCCTTGGCAGGGTGAAGGGATGACATCCCCCACCCTTCCCACCGCGTCCGCCCCGGACACTGCCCGGCTGCTCCTCGGCGTCCTCCTGCCGACCATCGTGAAGGGCCCCATCATCCGGCGCCCGTGGGCGGTGGGGCTCGCAGCGCGCCTGGACCTGGACACGCGGGCCGTCGGAATCGTGCGGTCGATCCACGCGAAGCACCCGGCCGGCCCCCTCATGCTGAAGCTGCCGATCCGCCGACAGGCGATCGTCCTGGCGCCGGAGGACGCCAACACCGTGCTGGCGCGGTCCCCCGAACCGTTCACCCCGGCCAGCAGCGAGAAGCGGGCGGCGCTGTCCCACTTCCAGCCCGCCAATGTGCTGATCACGCGCGGGCCCCTCCGGACGGTGCGCCGCGCCCTGCAGGAGCAGGTCCTCGACACGGACCACCCCGTGCACCACCTCGCCGACCGGTTCGTCCCCGTGGTGGAGGAGGAGATGCTGGAGCTGCTGGCCGGGGCCGTCCGCAGCGGGTCCCTGCCGTGGGACGACTTCCTCGACGCCTGGTACCGGGTGGTGCGGCGCGTGGTGTTCGGCGATCACGCTCGGGATGACAAGGACCTCACGGCCATGGTGATCCGCCTGCGTAAGGACGGCAACTGGGCGTTCCTGAAGCCGGTGCGGACGAAGACCCGGCGGCGCTTCCTGGCGCGGATCACCGAGGAACTGGCGAACGCCGAGCCGGGGAGCCTCGCCGCCGTGATGGCCGCCGCGCCGAAGGGCGACGGCGCCGAGCCCGCCGATCAGGTGCCGCAGTGGCTCTTCGCGTTCGATCCGGCCGGTATGGCGACGTTCCGCGCCCTGACCGTGCTCGCCACCCACCCGGAGGCGATGGCCGCAGCGCGGCGGGAGGTCGACGGCGACACCTCGGGGCGCCGGGTCCTGCCCTACCTGCGCGCCGCCATCCTGGAATCGCTGCGCCTGTGGCCGACGACCCCGATGATCCTCCGCCAGACCACGCAGCCCGTGCAGTGGGAGCGGGGGCTCATGCCGGCCGACTGCGGCGTCCTGGTCTACGCACCGTACTTCCACCGGGACGAGCGCTCGCTGCGCAGCGCGCACAGCTTCTCGCCCGAGCGCTGGCTCACCGAGGAGGACGACGGCTGGCCGCTGGTGCCCTTCAGCGACGGCCCGGTGGTCTGCCCGGGCAAGCAGCTCGTGCTGCTCGTGACCAGCGCGGCCCTGGCGGCACTGGTCGCCGGGCACGACTTCCGGGTGGAGGAGGGGCAGGCCCTCGACCCGGAGCGGCCGCTGCCCGGCACCATGGACAACTACAGCGTGCGGCTGGGCGTGTCCGGCAGGTCCTGAGGGGGCGTCCCTGGGGGCGGCGGACGTCGGCCGAGGGCGGGCGAGCCGGCCGGGACGAGCACCTTCAACGCCCGCGGGGTGAGCGTCATGGTCGCCGGGAGCGCCCCCACGAGTTCCCCGTCCGCATACACCTCGAGGGGCTCGCCGGCCGTGATCGTGATGCTGGTGCCGCGGGTGAGGGTGATACCGGGCCTGCCGAGGTGCCGCCCCCGGTAGGCGCGGAGGAAAGTGGCGACGACGGCCGCGCGGGACGACCCGGACAGGGACACGACGTCCAGGAGACCGTCGTCGACTGTTGCGTGCGGACAGATCCGCAGCCCACCGCCGTACTGTCCGACATTCCCGACGGCGATGAACCAGGCGGGGAAGACCCGCTCCCGCCCGTCGACGGACAGGGTGAACGTCACGCCCCGCCATGCCCGGAGCGCCTTCAGCCCGCCGTACAGGTAGACGAAAGGCCCGAGACGGATCCGCGCCGCGTTGCCGAACCTGTTGGCGAGCGAGTCGAAGCCGACGTGGGCGACGCCGAGAAAAGGACGCCCGTTGACCTGGCCGAGGTCGACCTCCGTCACTGAATAGCGAGCAAGGCGGCGTACCGCCCGCTCCGGATCCAGCGGCAGGCCGAGGCGCCGCACCGTGTCGTTCCCGCGGCCGCCCGCCAGGGGCAGGAGGACCGCGCCGGACCGGTGCGCTCCGGCCGCGGCGGCAGCCAGGAAGCCGTCACCGCCCAGGACCGCGACAACGCTCCCTGGCGCGGCCCGCCGCGCCTGCTCGGTCGCCTCACGGAGGCTCCCCGTGACGACGACGGAGAGCGCGAAGCCCTCATCCCTCAGCGCTTCCGCCGTCCCCGGCCCGAGCCGCTGCGCACGACCGCGGCCGGCCGCCGGGTTGATGAGGAGCAGGGCGTCCCTGCGTGAGGTCACCCCCGGAGGACCTTGTGGTTGGCGGCCTGCGCGAGCGGGCGCAGGACCAGGTGATCGATGTTCATGTGGTGTGGCGCGTTGAGCGTGAAGGCGACGGCGGCCGCGACGTCGTCGGCCGTCAGCGGGTACGGGACGCCGGCGTAGACCTCGTCGGCAGCGCCCTGGTCGCCGCCCAGACGGTTGAGGGAGAACTCCTCGGTGTGCACCATGCCCGGGGAGACCTCGATGACGCGGATGTTGTGCTCGGCCTCCTCGAGGCGGAGCGAGCGGGCCATCGCCTCCTGCGCCGCCTTCACGCCGCAGTACCCGGCGCCGCCCTCATAGGGTGCGAGCGCGGCGGTGGAGGTCAGGAACAGGACGCTCCCCTGGCCGCCGTCGCGCAGCGCCGGGAGCAGGGCCCGGGTCATCCGCAGGGAACCGAGGACATTCACGTTGTACATCCACTCCCAGTCGTCCGTCCTGGCCTCGGCAACCCGCTCCGTCCCGAACGCGCCCCCGGCGTTGTTCACCAGCGCGTGGACGGGTCCGGTCGCTATGACGTCTGCCGTGAAGGCGTCGACGGACGCCTGGTCGGTGACATCCAGGACCATCGGCGTCGCCCCGGTCTCTTCCGCGAGCGCCTGCAGGCGGTCGATCCGCCGGGCGGCTGCCACCACGTCCCAGCCGTCCCGGCGGAGGGCGCGGACGGTCGCGGCGCCGATGCCGGAGCTGGCACCGGTGACGACGGCGCGCAGGGCGGAGGGGGCGGGGTCAGCGGGGGCGCCGAGCGGCGCCTGGGTGGTCTCGGTCATGGGGCCACTGTAGTCAGTGCCGGTCGCACTGCCGGACCCCGGTGCGTGCGACGCGTCGAGGGCTGGGGCCGATTCCGCGCCCACCCGGCGGTACGGATCAGCAGTCCGGGTCTCCCGACCTCCCATGGGCGGTGCCGGTGGGCACGCCGATCGTGAGGAGCTCCGGCGCCGAGCAGCACCCGCCGAGGTCCGCGGCGACTGCGGCGTCCGCGTCGGTCAGAGGCACTGCAGGGGCGTCGCAGGACCCGCCGAGGTCCGTGCTGCACACACCCGTCTCGGGGAGGTCGAGCTGCAGGCGGGAGGCAGCCTCCGTGTCGCCGGCGATCGCGGCGGTCACGGAGCGGACCTGCTCGTACCCGGTGGCCAGCAGGAACGTGGGCGCCCGCCCATAGGACTTCATGCCGACCAGGTAGAAGTCCTTCTCCGGGTGCGCGAGGACGTCCGCGCCGTGGGCGGGGACCGTCCCGCAGGAGTGGAACTCCGGGTCGATCAGGGGGCCCAGTGCGCGCGGCGCCTCGACCGCGGGGTCCAGCTCCAGACGCAGCTCCCGCAGGATGCCCAGGTCCGGCCGGAAGCCGGTGGCCGGCACGAGGACATCCACGTCGAGGATGCGGACGCCGTCCGGTGTCGATGCCGTCACCGCGAGGCGCGATCCGCTCCGGGCGAGGGAGGTGATGGTGAAGTCCGTGATCAGCTCGACGACGCCGTCCTCGACAAGGGACTTGAGGCGACTGCCGAGGGCGCCGCGGGCGGGCAGTCCGTCGAGGTCGCCGCCGCCGTAGAGGCGCTGCGCCGAGCCGCTCCCGCGGACGGCCCACAGCACCCGCGTGCCCGGCTCGTTCCGGGAGACCTGGCCGAGGTTGATGAGCGTGTTCGCAGCCGAGTGGCCGGCACCGACCACCATGGCCGTCCGGCCCGCGAAGCGGTCCCGTTCGGCGCCGACGACGTCGGGCAGCGCGGAGGTCAGCAACTCGCTCACGGCCTCCTCCCCGGGTGCCGGCAGTCCTGCCTGGCCGAGGGGGTTGGGCTGACCCCACGTGCCGGAGGCATCGATGACGGCACGGACGACATGGTCGGTGGTGCCCCCGGGGCTGCTGACTCGGACGAGGAACGGGGTGGTGTCGCGGTCCTTCGTGCGGGTCTTGTCCATCCCCAGGCGGGTGACCGCGGTGACGGTGTTCATGAAGTGCAGCGTCTCCCTGATCGCTGGGATCGCGGCGAGGGGTTCGAGGTAGGCCTCGACGAGTTCCCGCCCGTACGGCAGGGCGGTCGGGCGGGGCTCGGTCCAGCCGGTGGGTTCGAGCAGGCGCCGGGCTGCGGGGTCGATGTTGTACTGCCAGGGAGAGAACAGGCGGATGTGCGCCCACTCACGCACCGCTGCTCCGACGCTCTCGCCCCGTTCGAAGACGATCGGGGTGAGTCCCTGCTCCAGGAGGTTGGCGGCGGCGGACAGCCCGATCGGTCCGGCGCCGATCACGGCGACCGGCAGGTCGGAGGCGTGAGTGGGTGGGGGTGTGGCTGCGTCGGCGCTGTCAGGCATGGGTGGTCTCCTCGACGAGAGCGGTGGCGATGCTGGGGGCGTCCTCGAGTGCGGCGAGGTAGCGTTCGGCGTCCAGGGCCGCGGCGCAGCCGGAGCCGGCGGCGGTGATGGCCTGCCGGTACCGGTGATCGACGGCGTCGCCGCAGGCGAAGACACCGGAGAGGTTCGTGAGAGTGGTGGGCGAGTCGACGACGATGTATCCCTCGTCGTCGAGGGTGACCTGTCCGTGGACGAGGTCGGTGCGGGGCAGGTGCCCGATGGCGACGAAGATCCCGGTCACGTCCTGTTCCCGGGTAAGCCCCGTGATGGTGTCGGTGAGCGTGACACCGGTGACTTTCGTATCCCCGTTGATCGCGGTGATCGCGCTGGTGTACGCGAAGCGGATCTTCTCGTTGTCCAGGGCCCGCTGCGCCATGATCTTCGACGCCCGCAAGGCTGAACCGCGGACGACGACGGTGACGGTGTCCGCGAAGCGGGTGAGGAACAGGGCCTCCTCCATCGCGGAATCACCGCCGCCGACGACGATGATGTCCTGGTTGCGGAAGAAGAACCCGTCGCAGGTGGCGCACCAGGAGACGCCGCGGCCGGACAGTCGCTTCTCATCGGGTAGCCCGAGTTCCTTGTACGCGGAGCCTGTCGCGAGGATCACCGCCGGCGCCTGATACGTGGTGCCGCTGAGGGTGGTCACGGTCTTGACGTTCCCGGAGAGCCCGACGGTGGCCGCGTCGTCGTAGTCGATGACGGCGCCGAAGCGTTCGGCCTGCCCGCGGAGGTTCTCCATCAGCTCCGGGCCCTGGATGCCGTCGGTGAAGCCGGGGAAGTTCTCGACTTCCGTCGTGTTCATCAGGGCACCACCGGCCGTCACCGCGCCGGCGATGACCCGCGGCGCCAGGCCTGCCCGGGCCGCGTAGATGGCCGCCGTGTACCCGGCAGGACCGGAACCGACGATGATGATCTTCTCCTGCAGTGGGGCCGCCATGGCGGTGCCTCTCGGGTCGGGGGGCGTACTGGTGGTCGTGCTGGTGGGCGGAGTCACTGAGCGGGCAGGAGTTCGCTGATGAGCTGCCGGATGCGCCCCTTGATCTCGTCGCGGATGGGCCGGACGGACTCGACGCCCTTGCCGGCCGGGTCCTCGAGGACCCAGTCCTCGTACCGCTTGCCGGGGAAGTAGGGGCACTCGTCGCCGCACCCCATGGTGACGACGACGTCCGAGGCCTTCACGGCGTCGGTGGTGAGGATCTTCGGGGTCGCCGCGGTGATGTCGATGCCTTCCTCCCGCATCGCCTCCACCGCGGCGGGGTTGACCTGGTCGGCGGGCTGCGACCCGGCGGAGAGGACCTCGATGCGGCCCTCGGACAAGTGGTTCAGGTACGCGGCGGCCATCTGGGACCGACCGGCGTTGTGCACGCAGACGAACAGGACCGACGGCTTCTTCTGCTCTCTGGTCGTCGCAACGGGTGTTTCGGCGCTCATGGGGTCCTTCGTTCGTAAGGTGGAACAAGACATCGACTGTCTTCGATACCGAGTATGGGGAATGATATCGACGGTTGTCAATGTGTGGGTATGCTGGGTGCATGACGACGATCTCCGAACCCGGGACGGCTCCCGCATCACCCGATGAGGGGCGCTGCTGCGTGCCGTCCGGGGCGGCGGCGATGAGCGCGACCCGGGCCGAGGAACTCTCCCGCCAGTTCAAGGCCATCGCCGACCCGAACCGGCTGCGCCTGGTCTCCTTGATCTCCTCCAGTGCCGAGAATGAGGCGTGCGTGTGTGACCTCACCGAACCGCTGGACCTCGGCCAGCCGACGGTGTCGCATCACCTGAAGATCCTCGTCGACGCCGGCATCCTGCACCGGGAGAAGCGGGGTGTCTGGGCGTACTACTCCATCGTGCCCGGGAGCCTGGACGCCCTCGCCGGCGTCCTCACCGAACCCAAATGACACCCCTGCCTCCCGGGTCTCCTCCGGTTCTGTCCGGTTCCTGCCGGGCCCCTGCCTGATTCCTGCTTCACTCCCGTCCGACCAGAAGAAGTGAGTACCGCTGTGAGTTTCAAGGCCGACAAGCCCTCCGTCCTGTTCGTGTGCGTGAAGAACGGCGGCAAGTCCCAGATGGCTGCCGGCCTCATGGACAAGGTCGCCGGGGACTCCGTGACCACCGCCTCCGCCGGGTCCACGCCCGGGTCCGCGATCAACGGCCTCTCAGCCCAGGTCCTGGTCGAGGTCGGGATCGACATCAGCCAGAACGTCCCCCGCCAGATCACAGCCAAGGACCAGGAGCAGGCCGACGTCGTCGTCCTCCTCGGCGCCGAAGCGCAGGTCGACGAGGTCGAAGGCACCCTGTACGAGCGGTGGATCACCGACGAGCCCAGCGACCGCGGCATCGACGGCATCGAGCGGATGCGCCTGGTCCGCGACGACATCCTCGACCGCGTCACCGCCCTCCACACCACCCTCACCACCCGCTGACCCCAACCCCACCTCTTCCTGCCCGGGCGACAACGGTCGTGCTCGACTGCCGTCGTCGCCCTGTGTATACCCCCGAGCCCGGCATGACATCACCACCGACTCACCGGTGAGGTCGGCGGCGCGATTCTTCCTACCCTCCTGTTAGGAGCCCTGCTGCCATGACCGTGGTCGCCATCCTGATCTTCCTCGCCACCCTGACCCTGGTCATCTGGCAGCCCAAGGGCCTCGGCATCGGCTGGTCCGCGCTCGGCGGGGCGGCCGTCGCGCTGATCACCACCGTCGTGAGCCTGTCCGACATCCCCATCGTGTGGGACATCGTCTGGAACGCGACCTTCGCGTTCGTGGCGATCGTCATCATCTCGCTCATCCTCGACGAGTCCGGGTTCTTCACGTGGGCGGCCCTGCACGTCGCACGGTGGGGTCGGGGCAACGGGCGGCTGCTGTTCACCCTGATCGTCCTGTTGGGGGCGGCGATCGCAGCGGTCTTCGCGAACGACGGCGCGGCGCTGATTCTCACCCCGATCGTCATCCAGATGCTCCTCGCCCTGAAGTTCCCCGCCCGGGCATCCCTCGCCTTCGTCATCGCCTGCGGGTTCATCGCCGACGCCGGCAGCCTCCCCCTCGTGGTCTCGAACCTGGTGAACATCGTCACCGCGGACTTCTTCGACATCTCCTTCGCCCGCTACGCGGTGGTCATGGTCCCGGTGGGCCTCGTGTCCGTCGCCGCCAGTCTCGGCGTCCTGCTCCTGTTCTTCCGCACGGCCATCCCGCGTCACTACGACGTCAGCGTCCTCGCCACCCCGAGGTCGGCGATCGCGGACCCGCTGACGTTCAGGACCGGCTGGGTGGTCCTCGGTGTCCTGCTGATCGGCTACTTCGCCGCGGAGCCCCTCCACCTCCCACTCTCCGCGGTCGCAGGCCTCGGCGCCGTGGTGCTGATGATCGTCGCCTCCCGCCGGCCGGCTTTCCTCTTCCGCCGCGCCGGAGTCTCCTCAGGCGTCCGGGTAAGCGCGAACCCGGCGAACAGGGTGGAGGACCTGGACTACGAGAGCGTCGGCGTCGGGCGTCGCCCCTCGTCCGGCCCCCTGGCCGGACCTGCCGCGCACGAGGGTTCCGCCGAGGGCGAGGGGGGCCCGAGGCAGGCGACCGAACCTGCGGGCACGATCTCGGTCCCGCGGATCCTGAAGGACGCGCCCTGGCAGATCGTCCTGTTCTCCATCGGCATGTACCTCGTCGTCTACGGGCTGCGGAACCAGGGACTCACCGATGAGCTCGCGGGCGTCTTCTCCGCCGTCAGCAACAACGGGGTCCTGATCACCGCACTGGGCGTCGGGGTCATCGTGGCGGTCCTCGCATCCCTGATGAACAACATGCCCACCGTCCTCATCGCGTCCCTGGCCATCGGGTCCGCCGGCGCCACCGGGCTGACGCAGGAGGCGATGATCTACGCCAATGTCATCGGCTCGGACCTCGGCCCGAAGATCACCCCCATCGGCAGCCTCGCCACGCTCCTATGGCTGCACGTCCTGGACCGCAAGGGCATCCACATCGGGTGGGGCCAGTACTTCCGCACCGGCATCGTGCTGACCATCCCGGTGCTCCTCATCACCCTGCTCGCGCTCGCCGGATGGCTCACCGTCGTCGGAGTCTGACCCGCGCGGCAGGTCGACCGGACTCGCGCTTGCTAGTAGCGGGTAAGGACGTCGATGAACTCGTCGGCGCGGGCGAGGGTCTCGATCAGCTTCGCCCGGCGCTCGACGGCCGAGTCGCGGAAGACGGCCAGCCGTGCGCGCAGCCCGGCCGCGGCCGCCTCGTCTTCCTCCCCCTCCAGGGCGTCGATGACGGCGAGGAGGTCCTTCATCTCCTCGAGGGTGAAACCCAGTGGCTTCATCCGACGGATCACCATCAGCCGCTCGAGGTCCTCCTCGGTGTAGACGCGGAAGCCGCCGTCGGTACGGGCGGTCGCCGGAAGGATGCCGACCTCGTCGTAGTGGCGGATCGTCCGCAGGGACAGATCCGTACGCTCGGCGAGCTCGCCGATGTGCATCGTCCGGTACCCCACGGGTCCAGCAGCGTCGCTCATGACCACCCTCTCTTTCGCATGACTCTACCCTTACGTTAGGGTTGTTTTCGGAACGACCGCACAGCGGCGTGCGCCGTCGTCCATCCATTCTCCTTCCCGTACAGCCGGGACGAACGCTCGAAGGAACCTGCCATGTCAGCAGCCGCACCCGCCGCGACGCCGGAACTCACCCCGGTCGAACGTCAGTCCGTCGCCCGGACCCTGAAGAACCCCCGCCTGCTCAAGACCGAGGTCCTCGCCGGCCTCGTCGTCGCCCTCGCCCTGATCCCGGAAGCCATCGCCTTCTCGATCATCGCCGGCGTCGACCCCCGGCTCGGACTCTTCGCGTCCTTCACCATGGCCGTGTCCATCGCGTTCCTCGGCGGCCGCCCTGCGATGATCTCCGCCGCGACCGGCGCCGTCGCCCTGGTCATCGCACCCCTCGTGGCCAGCCACGGCGTCGACTACTTCATCGCCGCCGTCATCCTCGGCGGGATCTTCCAGGTCATCCTCGGCGTTACCGGCGTCGCCCGGCTCATGCGGTTCATCCCCCGCTCCGTCATGGTCGGTTTCGTCAACGCCCTCGCGATCCTGATCTTCCTGTCGCAGGTCCCCGAACTGATGAACGTCCCGTGGCTGGTCTACCCGATGGTCGCCGTCGGCCTGCTCATCGTCTTCGGTCTCCCCCGCCTCACCCAGGTGGTGCCGGCGCCGCTCGTGGCCATCGTCGTCCTGACCGTGTTCGCGGTCCTCGCCAACGTCCTCGTACCGACCGTCGGGGACAAGGGTGAGCTCCCCGAGAGCCTGCCCTCCCTGTTCTTCCCGAACGTCCCCCTGACCCTGGAAACCCTCCAGATCATCGCCCCGTTCGCCCTGGCGCTGGCCGCCGTGGGACTCCTGGAGTCCCTCATGACAGCCAAGCTCGTCGACGACATCACCGACACCCGGTCGAACAAGACCCGCGAATCCTGGGGGCAGGGAGCGGCGAACATCATCACCGGGTTCTTCGGCGGCATGGGCGGCTGCGCCATGATCGGCCAGACCATGATCAACGTGAAGGCCTCCGGGGCCCGCACCCGGATCAGCACCTTCCTCGCCGGGATCTTCCTGCTCATCCTCGTCGTCGCCCTCGGCGACATCGTGGCCCTCATCCCCATGGCAGCCCTGGTCGCGGTGATGATCTTCGTCGCCATCGCCACCTTCGACTGGCACAGCATCCAGCCCTCGACGCTGAAGCGGATGCCCCGGAGCGAGACCACGGTCATGCTCGCCACCGTCGTCATCACCGTGTGGACCCACAACCTCGCGATCGGCGTCGGCGTGGGCGTCCTCGTCGCCATGGTCGCCTTCGCCCGCCGCGTCGCCCACTTCGTCACCGTGGAACGCACCGAGAGCACGGTCGACGGCGTCCGGCAGGCGACCTACACGGTGAACGGCGAGCTGTTCTTCGCGTCCTCCAACGACCTCTACACCCAGTTCGAGTACGCCACCGATCCCCACCGGGTCACCATCGACCTCCACGGATCCCACCTCTGGGACGCCTCCACCATCGCCGCCCTGGACGCGATCACCGAGAAGTACCGCACCCACGGCACCGAGGTGCAGGTCATCGGCCTCAACGAGGTCTCCACCAACATGCGCGAACGCCTCGGCGGGACGCTCGGCGCCGGGCACTGACGTCCCCGACGGTCGGACCCGGATCGGGCGCGACGATCGACGTCGTGCCGGAGGGCGCGGGCAGTAGGGAACAATGGAGGAATGGCCGATACCACCCAGGGCACAGACACGCCCTCACCCCAGCCCGTTTCCGTCCCCGACAAGCCCGCGCTGGAGGGCCTCGAGGAGAGACTGTCCCGCCAGTGGCGCGAGGACGGCACCTACGCCTTCGACCGGAACACGACGCGCGAGGACGTCTACTCGATCGACACTCCCCCGCCCACGGCGTCGGGCTCCCTGCACGTCGGGCACATGTTCTCCTACACGCAGACCGACGTCATGGCCCGCTTCAAGCGCATGCGCGGTGCCAACGTCTTCTACCCGATGGGCTGGGACGACAACGGGCTGCCCACCGAGCGCCGCGTCCAGAACTACTACGGGGTCCGCTGCGACCCGTCCGTGCCCTACGACGCCGGCTACCGGCCCCCCGCCGAGCCGGCGAAGAACCAGCGGGACTTCGACGCGGTGTCGCGGAAGAACTTCATCGAACTCTGCGAGGAACTGGCCGTCGAGGACGAAAAGGTCTTCGAGAACCTCTTCAGCACCCTTGGCCTCTCGGTGGACTGGGATCTGACCTACCGGACCATCGACGACACCTCGCGCGCCGTGTCGCAGCGGGCGTTCCTCGAGAACCTGAAGGCCGGGGACGCCTACCTGGCCGAAGCCCCCACCCTCTGGGACGTCACGTTCCGCACCGCCGTCGCGCAGGCCGAACTCGAGGACCGCGAGCAGCCCGGCGCCTACCACCGCATCGCATTCCACGCCCCGGACGGCACGCCGATCCACATCGAGACCACGCGTCCCGAACTGCTGCCCGCCTGCGTCGCCCTCGTGGCGCACCCCGACGACGAGCGCTACAAGCCGCTCTTCGGCACCACCGTCACCAGCCCGCTGTTCGACGTCGAGGTCGAGATCAAGGCGCACCCGCTGGCGAAGCCCGACAAGGGCAGCGGTATTGCCATGATCTGCACGTTCGGTGACCTGACCGATGTCACCTGGTGGCGGGAGCTGCAGCTGCCCACCCGCGCCGTCGTCGGCCGCGACGGCCGCCTGCGCGCCGAGGCCCCGGACTGGATCGCGACCGAGCGGGCCCGCGAGAACTACGGCCACCTGGCCGGCAAGACCATCTTCAGCGCGAAGGAGGCCGTCGTCGCCATGCTCCGCGAGAGCGGGGACCTCGAGGGCGAGCCGAAGAAGATCATGCACCCGGTCAACTTCTACGAGAAGGGCGACAAGCCCCTCGAGGTCGTCACCAGCCGCCAGTGGTACATCCGCAACGGCGGGCGCGACGCCGGCAAGCGGGACGCGCTGATCGAGCGGGGACGCGCGATCGACTTCCACCCCTCCTTCATGCGCTCCCGCTACGAGAACTGGATCGAGGGGCTGAACGGCGACTGGCTCGTCTCCCGCCAGCGCTTCTTCGGTGTCCCCGTCCCCGTCTGGTACCGCCTCGACGCCGACGGCGAACCGGAGTACGACGACCCGATCATCCCGGCCCTGGAGTCCCTGCCCGTCGATCCGGCCGCCGACCCTGCGCCGGGCTTCGACGAAGCCTCCCGCAACCAGCCCGGCGGCTTCATCGGGGACAGCGATGTCCTGGACACCTGGGCGACCTCGTCCCTGACCCCGCAGATCGTGGGCGGCTGGGCACGGGACGAGGACCTCTTCGGGAAGGTGTTCCCGTTCGACCTGCGCCCGCAGGGACACGACATCATCCGGACCTGGCTGTTCTCCACGGCGGTCCGCGCCGATGCACTGCAGGACTCGGTGCCGTGGAAGCACGCGGCCCTCTCCGGCTGGATCCTCGACCCCGACCGCAAGAAGATGTCGAAATCCAAGGGCAACGTCGTGGTCCCCACGGACGTGCTGGAACAGTTCGGCGCGGACGCCGTGCGCTACTGGGCGGCGTCGGCGAAGCTCGGCGCGGACACCGCGTACGAGGTGAACCAGATGAAGATCGGGCGGCGCCTGGCCATCAAGCTGCTCAACGCCTCGAAGTTCGTCCTCAACCTGGGCGTCACCGAGGCGTCCATCGGCGCCGACGCGCTGGACCGCGTCTCGAACGCCCTGGACACGTCCCTGCTCGTCCAGCTCCGCACTGTGACCGAACAGGCCACGGCCGCCTTCGAGAAGTACGACTACGCCCGTGCGCTCCAGCTCACGGAGTCCTTCTTCTGGACCTTCACCGACGACTACGTGGAGCTGGTCAAGGACCGCGCCTACGGCGATCCGGGCGACGCCGGGACGCAGTCGGTCCAGGCCGCACTGGCCACGACGCTGGACGCCCTGCTGCGGCTGTTCGCGCCGTTCCTGCCCTTCGCCACCGAAGAGGTGTGGAGCTGGTGGCGCGAGGGATCGGTCCATCAGGCGGACTGGCCCGGCGCGGACGCCCTGAGGGCGCTGCCGGACGCGGCCGACGCCGGGGTCCTCACGTCCGTGGCCCTGGCCCTCGGGGGCATCCGCAAGGCCAAGTCGGAGGCGAAGGTGAAGCAGCGCACCGAGGTGGAGCGCGCCGTCGTCACCGCCTCCCCCGCCCAGGTGGGGCAGATCCGCGCCGGCCTGGCCGATCTCCTCGCGGCCGGCAACGCCCGGGACCTGGAGGTCGTGGAGGGGGACGGCGCGCTGAGCGTCTCCGACGTCGACCTGGTGCAGCAGCCCGCGGAGTAAACGCCACGACGCAGGCACGACGCAGGAAGGGACCCGCCGATGGGCGGGTCCCTTCCTGCGTCACGGGCGACCGGCGATCAGTCGAAACGCGGGCTCTCCGTGCGGGAGCGCTTGAGTTCGAAGAACCCGGGGAACTCGGACATCAGGACGGCGCCGTCGAAGATCCGGCCGGCCTCCTCCCCGCGCGGGATCCTGGTGAGCACGGGCCCGAAGAACGCGGTGCCGTTGAAGGCCACGACCGGCGTGCCGACCTCGTCGCCGACGCGGTCGATGCCGTCCTTGTGGGACGCGCGCAGCTGGGTGTCGTACTCGTCGCTGTGCGCGTGGGCTGCGAGCTCGGCGGGCAGGCCCACCTCCTCCAGTGATTCCCGGATCACGACGTCGAAGTCCCTGTTCTGCCCGATGTGGATGCGCGTGCCCATGGCGTCGTACAGCTTCTTGATGTACTCGTCCCCGTGCAGCTCGGCCGCGGCGATGATCACGCGGACCGGGCCCCAGCCCTGCAGCATCATGGCCTGGTAGTCCTCGGGGAGGTCCCGCCCCTCGTTGAGGACGGACAGGCTCATGACGTGCCAGGCGACGGAGATGTCGCGGACCTGCTCCACCTCACCGATCCAGCGGGAGGTGATCCAGGCGAAGGGACACAGGGGGTCGAACCAGAAATCGGCCTTCTCTGCGGACGTGGATGCGCTCATCGAGATGCTCCTTGGGAGGTTGGGGAGGCCGAAGCCTGTCGAAGGTGCAAACCCGCCACCGCTGCTCGCTATTCCGGCGGACTTGGTGCGGCCCGGCAGGAGGCGGTCTAATGAGAGGACACGACCAGTCGAGGATGCCTGGCGCTATCCCTGCGTCGCCATCGGGCTGGATGAGCTTGCACCGGCACGTCCCGGTGCCGAAAGGGACGCCGCTGTGCAGCACCACCGGACCGAGACCCATGACACCTGGCTCGAACGCGAGGCCCTCGCCGAGGCCATGATCCCGCTCATCGGGCGTCTGTACCGCGAGAACAACGTCGTCACCAGCATCCACGGGCGCAGCCTCATCAACAAGTCCACGATGAACATCCTCAAGGCGCACCGCTTCGCCCGCCGCATCACCACCGAGGAGCTGCGCCTCGAGGACACCGCACCCCTGCTACAGCTGCTCGCCGACCTGGACCTCGGTGCGGCCGCGATCGACATCGGACGCCTCCGCTTCGCCTACGACCGCTCCGGGGACGGCCGCACCCTCGAGGAGTTCGTCCGCGCGGAGCTCGCCGACATCGTGGGCCATGGGGGGCGCGACGAACGCACCAGCACCGACGTCGTCCTGTACGGCTTCGGGCGGATCGGGCGCCTCGTGGCCCGGCTCCTCATCGAGAAGGCCGGCGGCGGGCACGGGCTGCGGCTGCGCGCCGTCGTCGTCCGCCGGGGCTCGGACAACGACCTCGCCAAGCGCGCGAGCCTGCTGCGCCGCGACTCGGTGCACGGACCCTTCGAGGGCACCATCCAGGTGGACGAGGCCTCGAACACCATCACTGCCAACGGGATCCGCATCCAGGTGATCTACTCCGACGACCCGGGCTCCATCGACTACGAGGCCTACGGCATCCACGACGCGATCGTCGTCGACAACACCGGCCGCTGGCGTGACGCCGACGGCCTGTCCCAGCACCTGAAGAGCCGCGGGGTGGCCAAGGTCCTGCTGACCGCCCCGGGCAAGGGCGCCCTGAAGAACATCGTCCACGGCATCAACCACCACGCCATCGAGGACACCGACCGCATCATCACCGCGGCGTCCTGCACCACGAACGCGATCACGCCCGTCCTGAAAGCGGTCAACGACCGCTTCGGCGTTATCCACGGACACGTGGAGACCGTGCACTCCTTCACGAACGACCAGAACCTGATCGACAACTTCCACCGCGGCGACCGGCGCGGGCGTTCGGCGGCGCTGAACATGGTCCTCACCGAGACGGGCGCGGCGACGGCGGTGGCGAAGGCCCTGCCCGAACTGGCCGGCAAGCTGACGGGGAGTTCCATCCGCGTGCCCACCCCGGACGTCTCGATCGCCATCCTCAACCTGACCCTCGAGCACGGGACCACGAAGGACGAGGTCAACACGTACCTGCGGGAGATGTCCCTCCACTCGGGGATGCGCAAGCAGGTGGACTACATCGACAGCCCGGAGGTGGTCTCCACGGACTTCGTGGGCTCACGCCGCACGGGCATCGTCGACGGCCTCGCGACCATCGCCGACGGCACCTACCTCGTCCTGTACGTCTGGTACGACAACGAGTTCGGGTACAGCTGCCAGGTGGTGCGGGTCCTCGAGGAGATGGCGGCAGTGCACCCGCCGTCATACCCCGTCGCCGACCTCGACGTCGCGGTCGCGGCGGTCCCCTGACGCCGGCGGACATGCGGAGGGCCCGGCCGACCGGCCGGGCCCTCTCGATCTGTCCCTCAGGCCGACTTGTTACGACGCTTGGCGGCCACCTCGTGTGAGATGAGGGTGGGCTCGGCGCGCTTGCCGACGACGTCCTCGGTGATGACCACCGTCGCGATGTCGTCGCGGCTGGGGAGATCGAACATGACGGGCAGGAGGACTTCCTCCATGATGGCGCGGAGGCCCCGCGCTCCGGTTCCCCGGTCCAGCGCGAGATCGGCGATGGCCTCGAGGGCCTTCGGTTCGAGGACCAGTTCGACACCGTCGAGCAGGAACATCTTCTGGTACTGCTTCACCAAAGCGTTCTTCGGCGCTGTGAGGATCTGCATGAGCGCCGGCCTGTCGAGGTGCGTGACGGTGGTGATGACGGGCAGCCGGCCGATGAACTCGGGGATCAGCCCGAACTTCAGCAGGTCCTCCGGCATGACGTCCCCATAGCTCGCCTCCTCGTTCTTGAGGGAGCTCAGGGGTGCGCCGAAGCCGATCCCCTTGCGGCCCGCCCGGGAGCCGATGATCTCCTCGAGACCTGCGAACGCGCCCGCGACGATGAAGAGCACGTTCGTGGTGTCGATCTGGATGAACTCCTGGTGGGGGTGCTTGCGCCCGCCCTGCGGCGGCACCGAGGCGACGGTGCCCTCGAGGATCTTCAGCAGCGCCTGCTGGACGCCTTCGCCCGAGACGTCGCGCGTGATCGAGGGGTTCTCGCTCTTGCGGGAGATCTTGTCGATCTCGTCGATGTAGATGATGCCCTGCTCGGCCTTCTTGACGTCGTAGTCGGCGGCCTGGATCAGTTTCAGCAGGATGTTCTCGACGTCCTCGCCCACGTAGCCCGCCTCGGTGAGGGCCGTGGCGTCCGCGACGGCGAAGGGCACGTTCAGGCGGCGGGCGAGGGTCTGGGCGAGGTAGGTCTTGCCGCACCCGGTGGGACCGATGAGCAGGATGTTCGACTTCGCGATCTCCACGTCCTCGGCCTCGACGGCGTCGGCCAGCGTCCCGGCGGCGCGGGGACCGCTACCCGACTGGATGCGCTTGTAGTGGTTGTAGACGGCGACGGCGAGGGAACGCTTCGCGGGCTCCTGGCCCACCACGTACTCCTGCAGGAAGTCGAAGATCTCGCGGGGTTTCGGCAGCTCGAACGTGCCGAGGTCGGCCACCTCGGAGAGTTCCTCCTCGATGATCTCGTTGCACAGGTCGATGCACTCGTCGCAGATGTACACACCGGGCCCGGCGATCAGTTTCCGGACCTGCTTCTGGCTCTTCCCGCAGAAGGAGCACTTGAGCAGATCCGTGCTCTCACCAATGCGAGCCATGGTTCAATCCCCTTAGGTATATCGCGATTGCTATGACCACTGTAGGCCACCAGCCCGCGGGAGCCAGTATCAAAAGGCCCGTGGTGCCGGACGGCACCACGGGCGGGGAGCGAAGCGGGCGGCGGGTCCGGGGCGGTCAATGCCCCGGACCCGCCGTCGGCACTACGGGGTGTTGATCTTCGGCGGAGTGATCTTCCGCGAGGTCAGGACCTCGTCGACCAGCCCGTACGCCACGGCGTCGGCCGCGGTGAGGATCTTGTCGCGCTCGATGTCGAGGTTGACCTGCTCCGAGCTGCGGCCCGAGTGGAGGGCCAGCGTGTCCTCGAGCCAGGTGCGCATGCGCATGACCTCGTTGGCCTGGATCTCCAGGTCGGAGGCCTGGCCGCCCTGTCCCCCGGAGAGCGCGGGCTGGTGGATCAGCACGCGGGCGTTCGGCAGGGCCAGGCGCTTGCCGGGCGCTCCTGCGGCGAGCAGGACCGCGGCGGCACTGGCCGCCTGGCCGAGGCATACGGTCTGCACCTCGGGGCGGATGAACTGCATGGTGTCGTAGATCGCCGTCATGGCGGTGAAGGAGCCGCCGGGCGAGTTGATGTAGAGGGTGATGTCCCGCTCGGGGTCCGTGGACTCGAGCACGAGGAGCTGGGCCATGACGTCGTCCGCGGAGGCGTCGTCGACCTGCGTGCCGAGGAAGATGATGCGGTCCTCGAACAGCTTCGTGTAGGGGTCCTGGCGCTTGAAGCCGTAGGGCGTGCGCTCTTCGAACTGGGGAAGGATGTAGCGGCTGGTCGGCAGGTTCTGCGCCGACGATCCCGCTGCTGCCTGGAATTCGTGGTTCATGGTGTCTCCTGTAGGACGACTGGTGGAGGGACGGGGCGCGGACTAGGCGGTCTGGTCGGTTCCGCCGCCACCGGCCACGGAGCCCGAGTGCGCGGAGATGTGGTCGAAGAACCCGTACTCGAGGGCTTCCTGGGCCGTGAACCACTTGTCGCGGTCGTTGTCCTTCAGGATCTTCTCGACCGTCTGGCCCGTCTGGTCTGCGGTCAGCTCCGCCATGACCCGCTTCATGTGCAGGATCAGTTCGGCCTGGATGCGGATGTCCGTCGCCGTTCCGCCGATGCCGCCGGAGGGCTGGTGCATCAGGATCCGTGCGTGCGGGGTGGCGTAGCGCTTGCCCTTGGTGCCGGAGGAGAGCAGGAACTGGCCCATCGAGGCGGCGAGGCCGGTGGCCACCGTGACGACGTCGTTGGGGATGAACTGCATGGTGTCGTAGATCGCCATGCCGGCGGTCACCGAGCCACCGGGCGAGTTGATGTAGAGGAAGATGTCGCGCTCGGGATCCTCGGCGGAGAGCAGCAGGAGCTGCGAGCAGATGGCGTTCGCGTTGTCGTCGCGGACCTCCGAACCGAGCCAGATGATGCGCTCCTTGAGGAGCCGGTTGTAGATGTAGTCGTCACGACCGCCCATCTCGGGGCCGGCCATGCTCGGGGTGCTTGGTTCGGTTGCCATGTTGGTTGACCTCTCACTCTGGCGGGCCGTTGCCGCTTCGGCCGACCCGTCCGTTTGTCTCTCCTTGGACACTAACCCGCGGGCCCCACGAATTGCTCCCGCACCGGGAACTGTTCGCTGACGGCGCACGGTCGCGACGACGTCGCCGGAGACCCGTTCGCGGAGGGCTGTCGCGGGTTCCCCGCGGGCTTAAAGCAGCAGCGGTGCCGCTGCCCGGAGGCTGCGGCACCGCTGTCTGCACTGCTGGCTACTCGGAGGCGGCGGCCTTCTTCGCAGCGGGCTTCTTGGCCGCTGCCTTCTTCGCGGGTGCCTTCTTGGCAGCCTTCTTCGGAGCGTCCTCCGTCTGGGCTGCGGCGTCCCCGGCAGCTTCCGCCTCGACGACCTCGGCGGTCTCTGCGGCTTCAGCGGTCTCTGCGGCTTCGGGTGCCTCTGCGGCTTCGGGGGCCTCGGCGGCCTCCGTCGCCTGGTCGGCGTCGACGACGTCCTGCTCGGTCTCGGCGTCGTCCGCGCTGATGGTCTCGGCGTCGTCGCCGGCGGGGCGGACGAACTCGCTGAGATCGACGGCGGCACCGTTGGTGTCGGTGACCGTGGCGTACTCGAGGACCTTCGCGAGGGCCTTGCGGCGACGCACCTCACCGACGATCATCGGGACCTGGCCGCTCTGGTCGAGCATCTGGGCGAACTGGTTCGGCTCCATGCCGTACTGGCCGGCCGTGGAGACGATGTAGTCGATGAGCTCGGCCTGGCTGACGCCGACCTCTTCCTTCTCGGCGACGGCGTCGAGGATGACCTCGTTCTGGAAGGCACGCTCCGTGTTGGTGCGGATCTCCGCGCGGTGCTCCTCGGTGTCGTGGTCCTCGCCGGCGCCGGCGGCCTTCTCGCTGTTGAAGTGCTGCTCGAGCTGCTCCTCGACGACGCTCTCGGGGACCGGCACGGCGACGAGCTCCACGAGCTTGTCGAGCACCTTGTCACGCGCTTCGACGCCCTGGTCCATCAGCTTCGACTCGGAGGCCTGCTTCGTCAGGTCGGCGCGGAGCTCCTCGGCGGTGTCGAACTCCGACGCCAGCTGGGCGAACTCGTCGTCGACCTCGGGGAGCTCGCGCTCCTTGACGGCCTTGACGACGACCTTGACCTGCGCGTCGGCGCCGGCGTGCTCGCCGCCCGCCAGCTTGGTCTCGAAGGTGGCGTCCTCGTCGGTGGAGAGTCCGGTGACGGCCTCGTCCATGCCCTCGAGCATGGTGCCCGAGCCGATCTGGTAGGAGAGGTCCTGAGCCGAGTCGACCTCCTCGTCGCCGACGGAGGCGGTCAGATCGATGGTGAGGAAGTCGCCGTCACGGGCGGGGCGGTCCACGGCGGTCAGGGTGCCGAAGCGGCCGCGGAGCTCATCCATGGCCTTCTGGATGTCCTCGTCGGACGCCTCGACGGGCTCGACGGTGACCTCGAGGCCCTTGTACTCGGGGAGTTCGATCTCCGGGCGGACGTCGAGCTCGACGCTGAAGGCGAGCTGGCCGTCCTTCTTCGCGGGGTCGGGGACCTCGGTGATCTCGACCTCGGGGCGGCTGAGGGGGCGGACGCCCGTCTCCTGCACGGCGCTCTGGTAGAAGCCGTTGAGGCCGTCGTTGATGGCGGTCTCGATGACGTAACCGCGGCCGACGCGCTGGTCGATGAGCTGCGTGGGAACCTTGCCCTTGCGGAAGCCCGGAACCTGCACCTGGGTCGCGATGGTCTTGTAGGCCTCGTCGATGCTGGGCTTCAGTTCCTCGAAAGGTACCTCGACGGTCAGCTTCACCCGGGTGGGGGAAAGGGTTTCAACAGCGCTCTTCACAGCGTAGGACTCCTGAAATGATTGGGATTGGTTCTGCAGCGGAGGCACTTTCCTCATCACACAGCAGAGTCGGGGTGACAGGAGTTGAACCTGCGACTTCCTGCTCCCAAAGCAGGCGCTCTACCAAGCTGAGCTACACCCCGTAAGTGCGAGTGCCAGTCTACGCACCTTTAGGACGACCTCGCACATTTGGCGTTAGCGCGGCAGCTGTGATGTAGTTATAGGCGTTCCACGGGGCCCCGAAAGGCGCCCTCTGCGGGGATGTAGCTTAATGGTAAAGCCTCAGTCTTCCAAACTGATTACGCGGGTTCGATTCCCGTCATCCCCTCTCCGAGCCCGGACCTCTGGTCCGGGCTTCTCCTCTTTAATGCTCCTGGCACTGCGGGCACCAGTACACGGTCCGGGCCGCCATCAGCGCGGCGAGGATCGCGGTACCGCAGCGACGGCACGGCTGACCGGTCCGCTTGTAGACGTAGTGCGGGGCGGAGCGCTTCGGGCGCCCGTTCCGCGCCTCGGGCGTCGTCGTGACGATGCGCCCGTCGCGGACGCCGTCCTTCATGAGCCGCACCGTGTCCTCCCAGAGGCCGGCGGCTTCGTCGTCGTGGAGCTGCTTGCCGGGGCGCCACGGGTTGATGCCCTGCAGGAACAGCACCTCGGCCCGGTAGATGTTGCCGATCCCCGCGATCACCGCCTGGTTCATGAGCTGGACGCCCACGGGGGTGATGCTGGACAGGAGCTTCCGCGCGAACAGCGTGCCGTCCGAGCGCGGCTGGAGGGGGTCCGGGCCGAGCTTCGCGCGGGCCGCCTTCTCCTCCGCGCCGGTGATCACCTCGCACGCGGTGGGCCCCCGGAGGTCCGCCCAGCCGTGCGCCGACACGAACCGGACACGGACGGCGCCGACGGGTGCGGGAGGGCCCCCGTACCCGGAGGCGGCGCCGTCGTCGGAGGGCTGCTCCGACTCCCCCACGCGGCGCGGCGCCCCGATGCTCGAGGCCCCGCGGAACGTCTCGTCGCCGCCGAAGGACCACGCCCCGTACAGGCCGAGGTGCACGCGCAGGACGAGGCGGTTGTCGAAGCGCAGGAACATCTGCTTGCCGTGCGCGAGCGCGCTGACCAGGGTGGCGCCGTCGAGCTGTGCGGCCCCGGCACTGAAGCGTCCCTGCGGGCTCGAGACGGTGAGCCGTTCACCGGTGAAGACGGACCCGAACTGCCGGGCGAGCCGGTGGACCGAATGGCCCTCAGGCAACGCTCCCCGTTTCCTCGTACCGCGCCACCTGCGCGATCCGGCGGCTGTGCCGCTCTGCATTGCTGAACGGCTCGGCGAGGAACGCCTCGATGATCGCGGTCGCCTCCGCGACGGTGTGCTGCCGTCCGCCGACCGCGACGACGTTGGCGTCGTTGTGCTGGCGGGCCAGGCGGGCGGTGTCGAGGCTCCACGCGAGGGCGGCCCGGATGCCGCGCACCTTGTTCGCGGCGATCTGCTCGCCGTTGCCGGAGCCACCCAGGACGATCCCCAGGGCCTCGGTGCCCGCTGCCCGGTCCGCCATGACGGCCTGCGCGGCGTCGATGCAGAACGAGGGGTAGTCGTCCTCCGGATCGTAGGAGGACGGGCCGTGGTCGACGACGTCGTGGCCCGCCGCGGTGAGGTGCGCGAGCAGGTGGGCGCTCAGCTCCAGGCCGGCGTGGTCGGTGGCGAGGTGGACGCGCATGATGGTGGGTTCCTTCTGGTGGCGCCGGGGCGACGGCGGCTGCGGGAGGCCCCCGCCCGGCAGGGCGGGTCGGTTCCAGCCTAGACCGCCCGGCCGGAGGTATCGACGTGCGCGCCGCCGCCGGGCAGAGTGGGAGAATCGAACGGCCGCGCACCACCTGTCACCCGCGGCGAATCCGTATCCCCCACCCTGGAGGCGATCCTTGCCCGGTCTGAACCTGACGCGCGACGAAGCACGTACGCGCGCCGATCTGCTCACCGTCCACTCCTACGACATCACCCTCGACCTCACGCGCGGCGAGCGCGTGTTCCGGTCGACGACGGTGGTCTCGTTCGACGCACGCCAGGGCGCCTCGACGTTCATCGACGCCGTCACGGACACCGTGCACCGGATCGAGCTGAACGGCGTGACGCTGGACCCTGCGGAGGTCGCCGACGGCGCCCGCATCCAGCTCCCCGTACTGGCCGCGAGCAACGTCCTCGTCGTCGAGGCCGACATGCTCTACATGAACACCGGGGAGGGCCTCCACCGTTTCGTCGACCCCGTGGACGGGGAGGTCTACCTCTACACCCAGTTCGAGGTCCCGGACTCCCGCCGCGTGTTCACCGTCTTCGAGCAGCCCGACCTGAAGGCGACGTTCCGCTTCTCGGTCACCGCGCCGTCGTACTGGGACGTCATCTCGAACACGGCGACGCCGGAGCCCGTCACAGCCGTGTCCGACGCTGACAGCGGCGCAGCCTCCACCTGGTCCTTCGAGCCCACCCCGGTCATGTCGTCCTACGTGACCGCGCTCATCGCGGGCCCGTACCAGTCGGTGCGCAGCGAACTGACGAGCTCGGACGGCCGCACGATCCCGCTCGGGGTGTTCGCCCGCAAGTCCCTCATGCAGTACCTGGACGCGGAGAACATCTTCGCCCTGACGCGCCAGGGCTTCGCGTTCTACGAGGAGCAGTTCGGCACGCCCTACCCGTTCGCGAAGTACGACCAGCTGTTCGTGCCCGAGTTCAACGCCGGCGCCATGGAGAACGCGGGCGCCGTCACGTTCGTCGAGACGTACGTGTTCCGCTCCCGCGTCCCCGATGCGACCGTCGAGCGGCGCGCCATCACCATCCTCCACGAGCTGGCCCACATGTGGTTCGGCGACCTCGTCACCATGCGCTGGTGGAACGACCTCTGGCTGAACGAGTCCTTCGCCGAGTTCATGTCCACCCTCGCAGCCGCGAAGGCCACGGAGTTCGAGCAGGCATGGACCACGTTCGCGATCCTCGAGAAGGGCTGGGCCTATCGCCAGGACCAGCTGCCCTCCACCCACCCGATCGTCGCCACGATCAACGACCTCGAGGACGTCCAGGTCAACTTCGACGGCATCACCTACGCGAAGGGCGCGTCCGTGCTCAAGCAGCTGGTGGCCTGGGTGGGCGAGGAGGAGTTCATGCGGGGCGTGCGCCAGTACTTCGCGAAGCACTCCTGGAAGAACACGGAGCTGGTGGACCTTCTCTCCGAGCTCGAGGCCGCGAGCGGCCGCGACCTGAAGGCGTGGTCCTCCCTCTGGCTCGAGACCGCGGGCGTCAACACGCTCCGCCCCGAGTTCACCACGGACGGGGACGGCACGATCACCTCGTTCGCGATCCTGCAGAGCGCGATCGAGGCGTTCCCGACCATCCGGCCCCATCGTCTGGCGGTCGGCTTCTACGACCACGACGACGACGGCGCGCTCGTCCGGGTGCACCGGCTCGAACTCGACGTCGACGGCGAGCGCACGGAGGTCCCGGACCTCGTGGGGCACCGGCAGCCGGCCCTCGTGCTCCTGAACGACGACGACCTCGCCTACGCGAAGATCCGCCTCGACCCCGCGTCCCTGCGCACCTCCGTGCGCCACGTCAGGGACTTCCGGGACTCCCTCCCCCGCACCCTCGTCCTCGCCTCGGCGTGGGACGCGGCCCGCGACGGTGAGACGCCGGCGCGCGACTACGTGGAACTCGTGCTGCAGAACGTCGGGGCGGAATCGGACTCCTCCGTGGTGCTCGTGCTGCTCCGGCAGCTCGCCTCGACCCTCGCGTTCTACGTCACCCCGGAGGACCGCGACGCGATGGGCGCCGCCGCCGCGGACAGCCTGCTGGACCTCGCCGTCGCCGCGGAGGCCGGCTCCGACGCCCAGCTGCAGTTCACCAGGGCCTTCTCCACCCACGCCCGCACCGCACCCCAGCTGGACACGGTGGCGGCCCTGCTCTCGGGAGAGCGCGTCCTCGAGGGGCTCACCGTGGACCAGGACCTCCGCTGGGAGCTGCTGACGAGCCTGGTGGTCGGTGGTCGCGCCGGTGAGCAGGAGATCGACGCCGAACTCGCCCGGGACTCGACGGCGACCGGCGAGCTCGCGGCCGCCGCGGCCCGGGCCGCCGTCCCGACGCCGGAGGCCAAGGAGGCGGCCTGGGCGGCGCTCGTGGATTCCGCCGACCTGCCGAACGCGGCGCAGCGCTCCATGATCGGCGGGTTCACGCGCGTCCACGACCGCTCCCTGCTGGAGCCCTTCGTGGCGCGGTACTTCGCCTCGATCCAGGATGTCTGGACGACCCGCACCCACGAGATCGCCCAGCAGATCATCGTGGGCCTCTACCCGTCGCTGCTGACCACCCAGGACACCCTGGACCGCACCGACGCCTTCCTGGCCGCCCTCGGCGAGGACTCCCCCTCGCTCCGGCGCCTGGTGCTGGAGAGCCGGGACGGCGTCGTCCGCGCCCTCAACGCGCAGGCCGTCGACCGGTAGGCGACGGCCGGGCGGGGAGGACCGCGGTCCTCCCCGCCCGGCACCTGCTGCGCCGGCCGGCGCGCCGGCGTTAGGGTCGTGTCATGAACCTGCAGGAACACTCCTACACGGCTAACCTCCGCTGGACCGGGAACCTCGGCACCGGGACCTCCGGGTACCGCGCCTACAGCCGCGACCACGAGATCGACGTCGACGGCCCGGGCACACTCCCCGGCACGGCGGACCCCACGTTCCACGGAGCGAAGGACCGCTGGAACCCCGAGCAGCTGCTGCTGACCGCCGTCGCGCAGTGCCACATGCTGTCCTACCTCCACGTCGCGGTGAAGGCTGGCGTCGTCGTCACGGGGTACCGGGACACCGCGACGGGCACCCTGCGCCTCAACCGGGACGGCAGCGGCGAGTTCACGGGGATCGTGCTGCACCCCGTCGTCGACCTGCAGGACGCCGCCCAGTCCGGCCTCGCCGACTCCCTGCACGCGGAGGCGAACCGCGTGTGCTTCATCGCCCGGTCCCTCAACTTCCCGGTCCACCACGAGCCTGTCTCCGGCGCCGGCCTCGGCTGAGGACCACCGGGGGCCGCCCGGCTCCGCTGTAGCCTGTTAAGGCACCCCCGCGCGCACCGCGCCCACGGCGCCGCCCCGGCGGACCCCGCATGCCCGCACGAAAGTGATTCCATGACATTCCTCAACTCCCTCGGCTACGGCGGCCAGGTCCTCGCCGCGCTGGTCACCGTGATCGGCGCCGTGATCCTGTGGCTCGTGATCCGGTACCTGATCAACCGCTCGGTCAAGCGCGTCCAGAGCGGCTACAGCGTCTTCAAGAAACCGCACTTCAGGTGGGCCCAGCCCGCGCTGCGCCCCTTCGACAGCGCCCGGCGCGTCCAGCGCGCGGAGACGATCGGCGGCCTGCTCTCGAGCGTCGCCGCCCTGACCATCGCGATCATCGCCGGCCTGATGGTCATCGACACGCTCGGCTTCAACATCGGTCCCATCCTCGCGAGCGTCGGCATCGTCGGCATAGCGATCGGCTTCGGTGCGCGCGAGGTCATCCGGGACGCCTTCCTCGGCTTCTTCATCACCATGGAGGACCAGTACGGCATCGGCGACACCATCGAGGTGGGCGATACCGTGGGCGTGGTCCAGTCCCTCGGCCTGCGCATCACGCGCCTCGTCGACGAGGACGGTGCCATCTGGTACGTGCGCAACGGCGACATCACGAAGGTCGGCAACCGGTCGCAGGGCGAGTACGTGGCGCCGGCCCCCGAACCCACGGTCCCGGCGGCACCCGCCCTCGCCCAGGAGCAGTCATGAGCACGGAGGACCCGGCACAGACCCCGCCCCCCGGGGGGCGGGCTGCCCTTCCCGTGGAACGGCTCGTCGCTGCCGGGCAGGGCTTTACCCAGCCGCAGTACACGGACAACTTCTACGAGGCGGTGGGTGGGCACCCCACGTTCGTCCGCCTGGTCGACGCGTTCTACGCCGGCGTGGCCGCCGACGACGTGCTGCGTCCCATGTACCCGGAGCAGGATCTCGGGCCGGCGAAGGAACGCCTGCTGCTGTTCCTCGAGCAGTACTGGGGCGGGCCGAAGACCTACGGCGAGCAGCGCGGCCACCCGAGGCTCCGCATGCGGCACATGCCGTTCCGCGTCGGGCCGCTGGCGCGGGACCGGTGGCTGGAGCACATGCGCGCCGCCGTGGACACCCTGGACCTCGCTCCCCTGCACGAGGCAACCCTGTGGGACTACCTCGAGCGCGCCGCCCACTCGATGGTGAACGCCGCGGACTGACGCCCGATCGGAGCACGGCCGGCCAGAGCACCGCCGGCCAGAGCACCGCCGATCAGAGCACCGCCGATCAGAAGACGCCCCGTCGGAGGACGCCCCGTCAGTGCGCCGTCCGTCAGAGGACGGCGGCGGCCCGCACGAGGACATGGCCGCGCGCCGTGCTGACCCGGGACCAGCGCCCGTTCGTGTGCACGGTGGCGGACATCCCGGGCTGGAGGAAGCCGAGGCTGAACGCCCCGAAGGCCGCCCCGGCCGGCACGGCGCCGGGCACATCGTCCAGCGGGCGCCCCCATACGGCGATCCTCGCGCTGCTCACGAGCGGCGCTCCTGCACGCTCGGGCAGGCTTCGGGCCACCTCCGCGATGCCCCGGTGCGCCGCCTCGTCGAGGACTTCCACCGCCACGGTCCCCGCCGCCTCCCAGCCCGCCCGCGGCGGCAGGACGCCGGCCCAGTTCTCGGTGACCGTCACGGTGGGTACCGGGAACACGACGTCACCGGCGGGCATGTGGGCGAGCCGGTCGAGGACCGAGCCGAGCGCGACCGTGGTGTCGACGTCGGCCTCCTCCGCGAGCTCCATGGTCCTGAGGCCCAGCACGGTGGGGACGGCCTCGCCGAGCACCGTGGGGCGGAGGGTGCACACGTACGCGGCGAGGATCCGGCCGGCGCCCACGAGTCTCATGCCGCCGTCGTCGTTCGCCCGGGCGCGGGCGGTGAAGGTCCGGAGATCGGCCACCGTCTGCGGGTCCGCGAACCGCAGGGACGACGTCGTCATGCCCGCCCCCCGGCCCGCGTCCGGCGGAAGGGGACGACCGGGCCCTCCCAGGACCGGAGCATCACCCTCTGCTCCTCGGACAGGCGTACAGGACGGCCGGTGCTGCGGCTGACCAGCACCATGGTGGTCGCGGCGACCGCGCTCGTGGTGCTGCCCTCGTCCGCCACCCGGTCCCGCACCGTGTAGCCGAGCTCGAAGCTGGAGCCGCCCACGGCGGTCACCCAGAGATCGACGGCGGCCGGCTCCATGCTCACGCTCAGCGGCGAGCGATACTCGATCTCCTGGCGGCCCACGAGCGTGTAGTGGTCCGGGTCGATCAGCTCCATGAAGGACCCGCCGGGCTGCGGCTCGTGCATCAGGGACAGGCGCGCGTCCTCGAGGAACTGGAGGAAGCGGACGTTGTTGACGTGGCCATAGGAATCCTCGTCGCCGAACCGCAGCTGGAGGGGGAAGGTGTGCACCGGGGACATAGCGCCATCCTCTCAAACAGGGCCCCCGCCCGACGATTCGCCGGGGCCGCGGTACCCCGGTGTGAGGAACAGCATGGGTGCGGCGGCCCACCTGTATTGAGTGCGCCTGGAGCGGCGTCTAGGGTCAGTAGATGCCCGGAAGCGCACGGCTCCCACCGCCCCGCCCCACGAGGAGACACCGAACCATGGCAGAACACGCGCCCGCAGCAGAGGCACCGGCGCGGGGAGCGCAGGCGAAGGACCCCACCCGGGCCCTCCTGGACCTGCTCGACCTCAGCAGCGCCGAGGGTGCACAGACGGACGAGGAGATCTTCGTCGGCAGCTCCGCCCGCCAGCCGAGCCGGCGCGTCTTCGGCGGCCAGGTACTCGCGCAGTCGCTGATCGCGGCCATGCGGACGGTCGAGCCGACGCGCGAGGTCCACTCCATGCACGGCTACTTCCTGCGGGCGGGCGACGCGGACCAGCCCATCACGTTCGGTGTCCAGCGGCTGCGGGACGGGCGGTCGTTCTCCGCCCGGCGCACGCACGCCTACCAGAACGGCGTGCCCATCCTCTCCATGATCGCGTCCTTCCAGGAACCCGACGACGGCGTCACCCACCAGGACACGATGCCGGAGGGCATCCCCGACCCCGAGAGCCTGCCGTCCACGGCCGAACTGCTCGGCGCCTTCGACCACCCCGTCGCCCAGGCGTGGGCCTTCGACCGGCCGTTCGACATCCGGCACGTCGACGCCCCGCTGTACCTGTCCAACGAGGGCTCCCGCGAGCCCCGCAACGCCGTCTGGATGCGCAGCCTCGGGCCCATGCCGGACGACCCGAACATCCACCGGGCCGCCCTCGCGTACGCGAGCGACTACACCCTGCTCGAATCGATCCTGCGACCCCACGGGCTGAGCTGGATCCACCCCGGCATGAACGTGGCGAGCCTCGACCACGCGATGTGGTGGCACCGCCCCGTCCGGGTGGACGACTGGCTGCTCTACGTCCAGAGCTCCCCCAGCGCGTCCGGGGCACGCGGGCTCGCCGCCGGCCGCATCTACGACCGCAGCGGGGCCCTGGTGGCGAGCGTGGCACAGGAGGGCATGGTCAGGATCCCGTCCGCCTGATCCTCGCCCGGCCGCTGCCGCAGAGACGAACGAAGGGACACGGCCTGGGCCGTGTCCCTTCGTTCTCCTCGCCCGTGCGCTTCGTCAGTCGCGGGTGAGGCGGCGGTGCGTGACGCGGTGCGGTTTCGCGGCGTCGGCTCCGAGCCGTTCCACCTTGTTCTGCTCGTAGGCGTCGAAGTTGCCCTCGAACCAGTACCAGTTGTCCGGGTTCTCCTCCGTGCCCTCGTAGGACAGGATGTGGGTGGCCACGCGGTCCAGGAACCACCGGTCGTGCGAGACGACGACGGCGCAGCCGGGGAACTCGAGCAGGGCGTTCTCGAGGCTCGAGAGCGTCTCGACGTCGAGGTCGTTGGTCGGTTCGTCGAGGAGCAGCAGGTTGCCGCCCTGCTTCAGGGTCATCGCGAGGTTCAGCCTGTTGCGCTCACCACCGGAGAGGACCCCGGCCTTCTTCTGCTGGTCCGGACCCTTGAAGCCGAACGCCGACACGTACGCGCGGGAGGGCATCTCGACCTGACCGACCTGGATGAAGTCGAGGCCGTCGGACACGACCTCCCACAGGCTCTTGTTGGGGTCGATGCCGCCGCGGGACTGGTCCACGTAGGAGATCTTCACCGAGTCGCCGATCCGCAGCTCGCCGCCGTCGAGCGGTTCCAGGCCCACGATCGTCTTGAACAGCGTGGTCTTGCCGACGCCGTTGGGGCCGATGACGCCGACGATCCCGTTGCGGGGCAGCGAGAAGGACAGGCCGTCGATGAGGATGCGCTCGTCGTAGCCCTTGCGCAGGTCGTGCGCCTCGATGACCTGGCTGCCGAGCCTGGGGCCCGGCGGGATCTGGATCTCCTCGAAGTCCAGCTTCCGGGTGCGCTCCGCCTCCGCGGCCATCTCCTCGTACCGGTTCAGGCGCGCCTTCGACTTCGTCTGGCGTCCCTTGGCGTTCGAGCGGACCCACTCGAGTTCCTCGGTCAGGCGCTTCGAGAGCTTCTGGTCCTTCTTGCCCTGCACCTCGAGACGGGCGCGCTTCTTCTCCAGGTAGGTGGAGTAGTTGCCCTCGTAGGGGTACAGGTGGCCGCGGTCCACCTCCGCGATCCATTCGGCGACGTGATCCAGGAAGTAGCGGTCGTGGGTGACGGCGAGCACGGCGCCGGCGTAGGACTTCAGGTGCTGCTCCAGCCAGAGCACGCTCTCAGCGTCGAGGTGGTTGGTGGGCTCGTCGAGGAGGAGCAGATCCGGCTTCTGCAGCAGCAGCTTGCAGAGCGCGACGCGGCGGCGCTCACCACCGGAGAGGATCGTGACGTCGGCCTCGGGCGGCGGGCAGCGCAGGGCGTCCATGGCCTGCTCGAGCTGGGAGTCGAGGTCCCAGGCGTCGGCGGCGTCAATGGCCTCCTGCAGCTTGCCCATCTCGTCGAGGAGCGTGTCGTAGTCGGCGTCCGGGGAGGCCATCTCCTCGGAGATCTCGTTGAACCGCTGGATCTTCCCGTAGATCTCGCCCACGCCCTCCTGGACGTTGCCGAGCACGGTCTTCTCCTCGTTCAGCGGTGGCTCCTGCAGGAGGATGCCGACCGTGTACCCGGGGCTGAGGCGCGCTTCGCCGTTCGACGGCGTGTCCATGCCTGCCATGATCTTCAGGATGGTGGACTTACCGGCGCCGTTCGGCCCCACGACGCCGATCTTCGCACCAGGGAAGAACGACATGCTGACGTCGTCGAGGATTACTTTGTCGCCCACGGCCTTGCGGGCCTTGCTCATTGTGTAGATAAATTCCGCCATGTCACCAAGGCTAGTGGGTGGCCGGACCGATCTCACACTCGGTCCGTCGGGCAGGGTCCTGCCTCAGCGCTGGTCCCCGACGAAACAGAGGCCTGAGGCGAGCGCCGGGAGGACCGCCACGGTGGCCGTCCCTTCGCGCACCTCCCCGACGACGCACGTCTGCTCGAGGAGCCCGGCGCCCTGGATCGAGTCGACGTCCAGACCGGTGGGCGTGCTGTCGACGGACACCTCCACGGACGCGGGGACCGCGCCCTCGTTCGCGAAGCCCTGCTCGATGGCGGCCCTGACCCGGTCCCTGGTGACCGGGTCCCCGCCCTCGGCCAGGGTGGTGAGCTCGGCGTCGACGGCGCGGGCGATGCCTGCGGCATCCTCCTCCCCAGATACCTCCCCCTTACCAGGGGATGACGCGGCGCCTGCGCCGGTCTGCCCCGCGGTCTGCCCGGCGGTCGGCACCGGTCGGGGCTCCGAGGACGGCGACGACGTGGACGGGGACGACGCGGAGGACGGAGTGGTGCCCGACGCGTCCGGCACCACGGAGGACGCCTGGGCGCAGGAGGTGAGCCCGAGCGTCAGCCCGACACCGATCGAGACGATCAGGCGCATCGCCCTGCCGGGCGCGGTGCGGGGGATGGCGGTAGTCACCCGATCATCCTGCCATCGATCCCCACCGGCTCCGGCTAGAACGGGACGGCCTCCTCCTCGCGGGCGTCCTCGCGGTCGCTGCCGGCCTCCCCCGCCGGACGGGAGTCGCTGTCGCCGTCGTCCCCGGCATCCGCGTCGGAGCGCGACGCCGTCCCGTACAGCTCCCCGGTGGCGGGGTCCACCCCGTCGGGAACCTCGTCCCCGGGAGGAACACCCCCTGCGGTGTCCTCCGGGCCGGCCTCCGGCTGTGCCTCGCTGCGGTCCGCCGTGGTGCGTCTGAAGTTCGCCGTCCCCCACATGAGGTCGTGTCCTGCCGTGTCGGCGTCGATGTCGACGGACGTCCCCGTCCGGCCGTCCGCGTTGATCCACGGGCGCACCTTCAGCCGTCCGGTGACGATCACGCGGTCGCCCTTCTTCAGGCTGGCCCCCGCATTGGTGGCGAGCTGGCGGAACATGGACACCGAGTACCAGTTCGTGTGCCCGTCCACCCAGGCATTCGTCTCCCGGTCGAAGCGGCGGTCGGTGGAACACATGCGGAATCCGGCGACCGCCAGTCCGCTCTGCGCCGAGGTGAGCCGCACGTCCGTGGCGACATAGCCCCGCACGGTGATGATGTCGGTCATGATCTGTCCTTCCGTCGATCCCGGTAGGCGGCGGTCGGTGCCGGCCTCGACCCAGTCTCCGCCCGGGCGGCCGACGGCGCCGGGCATACCGGGCGTATGTGGACAACCACCGTGCGTCGCCCGCGCACCCTGACGAGCCCGACCGTGGCGTGGATCCAGCCGGCAACGCAAAGGGCCGGACGCTCGGCGTCCGGCCCTGATGCTGTGCCCCCGGCAGGATTCGAACCTGCGACCAGAGGATTAGAAGGCCCCTGCTCTATCCCCTGAGCTACGGAGGCAGTCCGCCCAGTTTACTATGGTCGCTCCCGGGCGGACCCGACCGCGGTCGGGGCGGCCCGTCTAAACGTCCTGGCCGACCTCGGCGGGGAAGCTCACCCGGAGTTCGAGGCGGTGCTGCCCGTCCGGGTCCTGCGAGTAGACGGCCTTGCCCGCGATGCCGCGGAGCCCGTCCGTGCCGGAGCCGGGGATGATGTGCCCCGAGCTCGCGGCTTCCGCGCCCTCGGCGACGCCCCAGTGCTGGACCGTCATGGCGCCCGTCCGGTTCCCGACGGTCCCGACGAACTGTTCGGACGCGACGTAGCCGGCGCCGACGTCGTTCCCTGCCATCAGCAGTTCGGCCGTGCTGGTCCCGCTGATCTCGCCCTCGAACACCTTCGAGGCCCGCACACGGGACAGCTCGCCCGTGCTGCCGGGCTCCGAGTACGGCTCGGCGTCCCAGCTGGTGATCTCGAACTCGCCGTTGTACGTCGTCGTTCCTGTTTCAATCATCTGTTCAGTATCGCCGGTCGGAGCGGGTCCCGCATGCCGCGCACGGAGTCAGTGCATCAGGCCGGGCGCCGCCGGCCGGTATCGGCGGAGGAACAGGACCTTCGTGCTCCGGTCGACGAACACGAGGTAGAGCGCGAAGCCGAGGGCGATCACGCCGGCGATCTGCCGCGCCATCATGAGGCTGATCTCGAAGTACGGGAAGATGTCGAGCTGGTCCGTGATGGCGTAGACCATGAAGAACGCGACGGTGAAGTAGAGGAACTTCACCTGCCAGTCGTCGCGGATCCCCGTCACCGCGAAGAGCGGGATCAGCCACACGACATACCAGGACTGGATCATCGGCGCCAGCAGCACGATGGCCGCGAAGGCGATGGCGAGGCGGCGGACGAGGCGGCTGTGATCGCCGCGGAAGACCTGCAGCGCGATGATCACGAGCGACGCCACCCGGGCGAGTGTGTGGAAGACGCCGGCGAGGTCCCAGCCGGGCAGGCCTACGGCGTCGCCGAGCGATGCGATGACCAGCCCGATGAAGCCGACGGGCGCGTACCAGATCCAGACGCTGCCCGGCGTGCTGAGGGCGCCGACCCACCCGAAGCCGAAGGTGTTCACGTACCCCATGACCCAGAGGATGCCGAGCGACATCCCGGCGGTGAGGAACCAGTAGAGGAAACGCCGCGGCCAGGAGGCCCCCCTGCCCGCCCACATCAGGCCGACGAAGGGCAGGAAGATCAGGGTGATCGGCTTAATGCCGACGGACAGCGTGATCAGGAGGATCCCGAGGACGGGCCGCTTCGTCGCGGCCAGGTACAGGCCGGCCAGGGCGAGGCCGATCATGAGCGCATCGTTGTGGATCGCTGCGACGAAATTGATGAGGAACAGCGGGTTCGCGGCGGTCAGCCACAGGGCGCGGTTCGCGTTGATGGAGTGGAGGGCTGCGAGCTTCGGGACCACGTAGACGCACAGGGCCACTCCGAGGAGCGCGACCACCCGGAACAGGATGATCGACGTGTCGGGGTTGCCGCCGGTGATCCTGACGATGCCCTCCTCGATCCAGAGGAAGACCGGCCCGTAGGGGGTGGGGCTCTGTGCCCAGAGGTCGTCGGCGCCGATCTGCAGGTAGTTCGAGATCTGCGAGTACCCGTCGACGTAGGGGTTGAGCCCGGCCACCATGACCTGGCCTTGCGCGATGTAGGCGAACACGTCGCGGCTGAAGAGGGGCAGGGATGCGGCCAGGGGGATGGTCCACGCCACGATCGCCGTCAGCACGTACGGTCTCGTGTCGTCGGACCAGCCGTCGAGCCGCTGGCCCAGTCGCAGCCAGGACCGGACGAGAAGCATCCCGCCGAGCGCCAGCAGGAGGACGGAGAGCACGGCACCAGCGGGTTCGAACCGGAGCCAGATGATGATCGGGGTGCGCCGCAACTCCGCCGACGCCAGTGACAGCCAGCCGACACCGAGCGAGCCCATCCACATCAGCAGGGAACCGATGAAGCCCTGCACGATGGCGATGTTCGGCCGGTTCGGGCCCCGCTGCGTCGCGACGTCGGAGAGCGGGACCTGGGCGGGCATCGGGGGAATCCAATCGTCGGCAAGCAGAAGTCGGCGTCGAACGCCCGGTCCTCAGGCTGACGGCCGATGACGACCCGACGGCGGGCGACCCGCGAGCGGTGCCCGTGCCGGACGGCGCAGGGTCTCCCAGATCTCCCCGCAACCCTGAGCGAACTGTTCGAATATTAGCATCGGGCCCGGGGCACGCCGCCGTCGGGCCGCGCCGCGCCGGGGCCGGATCCGCGCCGCAGTCCCCCGGACCGCAGGAGGCGGCGTCGGACACGGAAGCGGGGGTGCCGGGCGGTACATTGGTCGAATGCCGATATCGAATGACCCCATCGTCTGGATCGACTGCGAAATGACGGGACTGGACCTCGCGAACGACGCCCTGATCGAGGTCGCCGTCCTGGTGACGGATTCCGAGCTCAACGTCCTCGGCGACGGAGTGGACGTGGTGATCAAGCCCACGCCCGAGGCCCTCGCCCAGATGGGCGACTTCGTGCGGACGATGCATACGACGTCGGGCCTGCTGGAGGAACTCGACAGCGGCATCACGATGGAGGACGCCGAGCGGCAGGTCCTCGAGTACATCAAGGCCTGGGTGCCGGAGCCCCGCAAGGCCCAGCTGGCGGGCAACTCGGTCGGCACGGACCGGAACTTCCTGGTCCGGGACATGCCGCTCGTCATCGACCACCTGCACTACCGGGTCATCGACGTGTCGACCATCAAAGAACTCGCGCGCCGCTGGTACACGCGGGCCTACTTCCAGTCACCCCCGAAGACCGGCGGACACCGGGCCCTCGGCGACATCGAGGATTCGATCCGGGAGCTGCGGTACTACCGGTCGGCGGTCTTCGTCCCCTCCCCCGGTCCCGACTCCGCGACCAGCAAGGACATCGCACGCACGATCGTGTCCTGACGGCGTCCGCCGCGGTCGGGAGCACACCGAAAAGTGTGTAAACTTGTTTCCGCTGCCTTTCCCAGACAGCCCGGCCGGTCATCCGGACCCGGGATGCCCTGCGGAGACACGTGGTGGGTATAGCTCAGTTGGCAGAGCGCCTGGTTGTGGTCCAGGAGGTCGCGGGTTCAAGCCCCGTTACTCACCCTCAGTCGTCAGGAACGTCGCTGACCACGTATGCCGTCCCGGAGATCGTCCGGGGCGGCATACGTCATTTAGGCCCCATCAAGCCCAGGCCCCGGAGCGCGGATGTGCCCGGGCTGCGAGCATACGAAGGACTTCCGTCATGGAACGCACAGTGTTCGAAGAAGATCACGAGCTCTTCCGCGATGTCGCCCGCGAGTTCAACGATCGCGCCGTCGCCCCCCATTACGCGGACTGGGACCGGCAGCACCTGATGGACCGCTCGGTCTGGACCGCGGCCGGCGACCAGGGGCTGCTCGGGCTCGCCGTCCCGGAGGACTTCGGCGGCGCAGGGATGCCCGACTACCGGTTCCGTACGGTGCTGGACGAGGAGTTCGCCCGGAGCAACCACCTCGCCGTCGGCCTCGCGTTCCACCTGCAGGACGACCTCGTCCTCCCGCACCTGCTGGCCTACGGTTCGGACGACCTCAAGGAGCGGTGGCTGCCCGGCATGGTCTCCGGTGAGATCGTCACGTCCTGCGCCTGGACCGAGCCGGGAGCCGGCAGCGATCTGCGGGGCATCCGGACCAAGGCCGTGCGCGATGGCGACGACTGGCTGATCTCCGGCCAGAAAGTGTTCATCGGCAACGGCATCAGCGGGGACGCGTCCCTCGTGCTCGCCCGCACCGACGGCAGCTCGGGGCGCGGCTCGAGCGACTCGTTCTCCCTCTTCATGGTGCGCAAGGGCGAGGGCTACGCGCCCGGCCGCCAGCTCGACAAGATGGGCCTGCGCGCCTCCGACACCGCCGAACTCTTCTTCGACAGCGTCCGGGTGCCCGGGGCCGACCTCGTGGGTGAGGTGGGCCAGGGCCTGCGCTACAGCCTCGAGCAGATCCCGCAGGGCCGCCTCGGCATCGCCGTCGCCTCCGCGGCGCTCGCGCGGGCCACCTACGAGCAGACCCTGCGGTACGTGACCGAGCGCAGCGCCTTCGGCGAGCGCGTCCTCGACTTCCAGAACACCCGCCACGTACTCGCCGACATCCTCACCGAGGTCCAGGTGACGGAGACCTTCGTCGACCAGGCCGTGCTGGCCTTCAACGCGGGCACGCTGACCCCCACGGCCGCCGCGCAGGCCAAGCTGTGGGCCAGCGAGCGGGCGAAGTCCATCACGGACCGGTGCCTCCAGCTGCACGGCGGCTACGGGTACATCCTCGAATACCCGGTCTCGCAGGCGTTCCTCGCCGCGCGGCTGCTGACGATCTTCGGCGGGACGAGCGAGATCATGCGCGAGTCCATCGGCCGGTCGATCGCCGACCGCCCCACCCAGAACAGGTAGGTTCCATGACCGTCCACCCCATCACCATCGCCGGCGAGCCGG
The DNA here is from genome assembly GCF_002927275.1 of Arthrobacter pityocampae. GTDB lineage: Bacteria > Actinomycetota > Actinomycetes > Actinomycetales > Micrococcaceae > Arthrobacter_D > Arthrobacter_D pityocampae. The sequence continues at coordinate 167,244 of NZ_PRKW01000001.1, forward strand.
TCCTGCACCGGCGTGCCCTGCCCGTCGCGGCGTTCGACGGCGCGCTGCGCACCCTCATCGCCGACATGTTCGAGACGATGGACGTCGCCAACGGGGTGGGCCTCGCCGCACCACAGATCGGCGTGGGGCTGCGCGTGTTCGTGTACGGGATGGAGAACGACGACGACGTCGCACCGCGCGGCGTCCTCGTCAACCCGACGATCGTGACCTCGAAGATCCCCGGGTCCGACCCCGATCCGGAGGACGAGGCGGAGGGCTGCCTGTCCGTCCCGGGCGAGTCCTTCCCCCTCAAACGGGCCGACTGGGCGCGTGTGTCAGGGTTCGACGGCGACGGCGTGCCCGTCGAGTTCGAGGCCACGGGCTGGTTCGCCCGCTGCATGCAGCACGAGTACGACCACCTCGACGGCAAGCTCTTCGTGGATCGGCTCAACAACCGTCAGGGACGCAAGGCGGGCAAGGCGATGAAGAACAACGGCTGGGGCATCCCCGGGCTCACCTGGATGCCCGGGGTGGATCCGGACCCGTTCGGCCACTAGCCGGGAGCGTCCCGGCCCTCCGGCGTCAGGGGTTCCGCGTCGCCTCGGCCCGCGCTGCGGGCGCCGGCGCCTCGGCGAGGTCCTCCAGCCGCTTCACACCCCGGAGCGGCCCCAGCAGGGCCACCAGCGGTGCGGTGCATGCGATGAGGACGCCGATGAGGACGGCCTCGCGGATGCCGACGGTCTCCGCGAGGACCCCCGCCAGCAGGCTTGCCAGCGCGAGCATGCCCCAGCTCACCGTGCGGGACGCAGCGCCGAGGCGGCCCATCATGTCCGGGGGGCACACGCGCTGGCGGAAGCTGGTGCCCACGACGATGTTCCAGGACACGCTCGCGCCCATCACGAACATGCCGAGGATGCCCCACAGCATCCCGACGCCGGGCGACAGGACGAGGAGGGAGGCGTAGCCGAGCACCCCGGGCACCATGGACCACCGCCACAGCGGCCCGGAGCCGAAGCGCTCGCCCAGCGAGTTCGCCGTGACCCCACCGACGGCTCCCCCGATGGACGACGCCGCCAGCAGCAGACCGAGCCACAGTTCCGACTCCCCCAGGGTCCTCAGCACCAGCAGCACGAGCAGCGAGGCCGAGATGTTGCCGCCGAGGTTCCAGAGTGCGGCGTTGAGCAGGAGGGCGCGCAGCGGGGCGGTGCTGAAGGTGTAGCAGAAGCCGTCCCACATCTCCCGGACGATCCGATGGTCGCTCCGCGGGCGGACGATCTCCTTCACATCCAGGCGCTGGACGGCCACGAGCGCGATGACCGACGTCGTCAGCTGCACGATCAGCGTGTTGGAGGCGCCCACGGCACCGGCGAGCCAGCCCCCGGCGGACCGTCCGGCCGCGTCCGCGGCGGCGCCGGAGCCCGTGATCAGGCCGTTGCCCTCCATGAGCTCGTCCGCGGTGACGGCCTGCTGGACGAGGGCGGCGTCCGCGAGCTGGAAGAAGACGCCGGCCACCCCCGCGACGAAGGCGGCCACGAACAGCAGCGGGGTGCTGAGGAAACCGAACCAGTAACCGAGAGGCAGGAGGGCGAGCACCAGGACGCGCACGGAGAGGGATACGAGCATCACCGGTTTCCGCGGCAACCTGTCCACCCATACGCCGATGAGCAGCCCGCAGAGGAGCCAGGGCAGGAAGGTCATGCCGGCGAGAGCGGCGACCTCGAAGTTGCTGGCGTCGAGCTCGACCGCTGCGATCACGGGCAGCGCCACCGCGGCGACGGCGTTACCGAGCACCCCGAACGTGCTGGAGACCATCAGCGCGCGGAAATTCCCATTGCGCACCAACAGGTGTCGTTCGGCAGTGCCCCCAGTGCTCATCCGATCACCCTAAGCCCCGGACCCTAGGACCATCGGCGTGCGGGGGCCACAACCCGTCAGTGTTGCACCGGGTCTTGACGAGTCCACGGACCCCGCCGATAATCATTCACCCCGGCAACGAAGTGGGCGCCGTCGGTCCTGATTTCTCCCTTGGCTTAGCCGGGCCCTGCGCGATTGCAGCGCGGTCGGCGGAAGGCGCACCATGGAGGAGGGAGTTCGTCCCGCGGCCGTTCCCCCAGCAATACCGCGGTCGATGAGCTTCCGAGGCGGCTATAGACGCCGGCGGTCCCCCCTGCCTCTTGAGACCGGGCATGGGGGGCCGTTACACGAGCACGGCACGTTCACCACGGACCCGCCGTGATGAACGGGCCGACCCCGAAGCCCCAGCAGTAGGCCGACCCGTTCGTACCGCAGCGCACGCATCCGAGACCCGCGGCGATGTTCACACAGTAGGACGAGCGGGGCCCGGCGACACTGTGTGACGCGCCGAAGAGCGCGGCGGCGTCGCGTGGAAGAAGTCGAGGGATGGGTCGACCGATACGCCGGGTTCTGTCATCGCCCGCCGTTGCCGGCGGGCGAGTAGCGGCCATCCATCTACGGACGCCGTTGCCGACGCCCTCCAGCGGCCTACCCGTGCACTCGGGCGGGCAGCCCTCGAACGTGCACTGTCTGGCCTTGCTCCGGGTGGGGTTTACCGAGCCGTGCCGGTCACCCGGCACGCTGGTGGTCTCTTACACCGCCTTTTCACCCTTACTGCCCGCACCGGCCGAAGCCTGTAACGGGAGCGGTCTCTTTTCTGTGGCACTGGCCTGCGGGTTACCCCGAGTGGGCGTTACCCACCACCCTGCCCTGCGGAGCCCGGACGTTCCTCGGTGGAGCGGATGCTCTCGCACCGTCCAACGCGGCCGCCTGGTCGACCCATCCACGTCCCAGTCTAGGCGGTCGGGAGCCCGCCGTCGGCCGTGCGCGGACGCCCTGCCTTCGTTGGATACAGTGGATCGGTGCTGATCCTGCTCCCCCCGTCCGAAGGCAAGTCCGCAGCCCGTACGGGTGCTCCCCTCCACCTGGACGATCTCCACTTCCCCGACCTCAACGACGCGCGCAGAGCCGTGCTCGACGCACTCCGGGCCGCCAGCGCCGCCGACGACGCGCATGCGGTGCTCGGCGTCGGGGCGTCCCTCGCCGAGGACGTGGCACGGAACCTGGTGCTCGACGTCGCCCCCGCCGCTCCGGCCCACGACATCTACTCGGGTGTCCTGTACGACGCCCTCGACTACGCGGGCATGACGGCCGTGCAGCGACGCAGGGCAAGGGAGCGGTGCGTCGTCGTGTCCGCCCTGTGGGGGGCCGTGGGCTTCGGCGACCGGATCCCGGCCTACCGCCTCTCCATGTCCGTCGATCTCCCCGGCACGGGGCGCCTGGCCACCTACTGGCGGCAGCACCTCGCCGCTCCCCTGGCACACCACGCAGGGGAGGGCCTGATCGTCGACTGCCGCTCGAGCACCTATGCGGCGGCCTGGGCCCCGCCGCCGCCGCAGAGTGCCGCCGTCAATGTGTTCCAGATGCGGAACGGGAAGCGGACGGTCGTCTCCCACTTCGCGAAGCACACGCGGGGCGAGCTCGCCCGGCACCTGCTCACGCGGCGCGGCGCGGCGCCTGCGACCCCGGACGCACTGCTCGGCGCGGCCCGCGAGAAGTGGACCGCCGACCTCGAGCCGGCAACCACGCGGAAGCCCGCGCAACTGAACATCGTCCTCGACTGACCGGCCCTTCCACCCGGGAGCCCGCCGACACGGCTTCCTCGCTGGGCATGATCTTCCATGCCCACCCAGAAGGGCGTGTCGGTGGGCGGTGGCATCCCTCCCGGGTACGACACACCAGGGCCCGTCAGTCGGCGACGAGCTCCACCTCGAACCCCTCGGCGTTCTCGAGGTACGCGGCGTAGTGGTCGGGACCGCCCGCGAACGGGTGGCGGTCGGCGAACAGCAGGGTCCACCCGTGGCTGGCTGCGCGCCGGGCCATGAGGTCGACGTCGGCGCGTGTGCCGGCGCGGAACGCGAGGTGGTTCACCCCGGCACGACGGCGGTCGTGGCCGCCGGCGGCGATGTCCGGCCCGCTTTCCAGGACCACGTAGAACTCCTCCGAGCCGAAGCTCACGCCGTCCTTCCACGACTCCTTGCGGGGGAACCCGAGGCGCTCGAGCAGCCACCCCAGGCTGGCGTCCGCGGCGGGGAGATCGTTCGTCCACACCTCGACGTGGTGCAGCCGACCCACGCGGCGGGGCGCCTCCTGCACCGGGGCGTCGTGTGTCGCCGGGGAGGCCCCCGACGCCTTCGACGGGGACGCCGCCGCACCGCGGGGCTTCCAGTCGACGCCGGCCATCCCGGCATCCATCGCCTCGTTGGAGAGGCGGTCGGCGTCCTTGTTGCGCTCACGCGGGATCCACTCGTACGTCACGCGCCGCGGGTCGAGGACCTTCCGCGCCTTGGCCGCGAGGACCCGCATGTCGGCGTGCTTGATCTGCCACCGCCCGGACATCTGCTCGACGACGAGCTTGGAATCCATCTTCACGTGCACGGCCGCCTGCGGGTTGAGCTCCCGGGCGAGCTCGAGCCCGGACACGAGGCCCGAGTACTCGGCGACGTTGTTGGAGGCCTTGCCGATGTAGGCGGCCTTCTCCACGAGGATGCGCCCGGTGTCGGGATCGCGCACGAGGGCGCCGTAGCCGGCATGCCCGGGGTTGCCGCGCGATCCGCCGTCGGCCTCGACGACGAGGCGCGCGGGCAGGTCCTGCCGCGGGCGGCCCCCGTCCTGCTCCTCGTCCTGCGCGTAGGGGTCGAACAACTGCTGATCCGTCACGGCTGCTGCTTCTCCCAGTCGCCGGAGCGGACGAGGATGCAGCCCGAGTCCGGGCAGAAGACGACGTCGTCAGGTGCGGCGGCGGAGATGTCGGCGAGGTCACCGGGGCTCAGCTGCATGCCCGAGCCCTCGGACTTGCCGTGGAAGAGTCGCGCCGCACCCACGCCGCGACGGGCCAGGATGCGGTCGTAGATCGCCAGCAGCCCGGCGTCGAAGGTGGCGGCGAGCTCGTCCCGCTGCACCTGCACGCGGGTGCGCTGCGCGTCGACGTCGGCCAGTTCGGCGTCCCGCGCGTCCTCGAGGGCCTTGAGTTCCGCTCGGACGCCGTCGGTGCGTCCCTGCACCTCGGCCTGCGCGGCCTTCGCCGTGTCCACCCGCTCCATGACGTCGAGTTCCACGTCCTCGAGGTCGGACCGCCGCTTGGTGAGGGTCACGACCTCGTGCTGCAGCGCCGTCAGGTCCTTCGAGGTCCCGGTTCCACTGTTGAGCCGCTTCTCGTCGCGCTCGAGACGGGTGACGACGGACTGGACCTCGTCCTCGGCGCGGGTGAGTTCGCGCTGCAGGTCGCCGAGTTCGGTGGTCGCCCGGACGAGTTCGGCGTCGACCTCCGCGACCCGTCCGGCGACGGTCCCGATCTCGGGATTGCTGCGCGCGGCGGCGGCCTGGCGGGCGAGCTTGTTGAGGGTCGAATCGAGGGCCTGCAGATCGAGCAGGCGGAGTTGTTCCTCGGGTGCAGCCTTGGCCACGATAAACCTCCAGGATGGGAACGGATGGGGCACGACGAGCGGTCGGGGGCGTCGTCCCAGCCTAGGCCACACGGCCCGGACCATGCCGCCCGGACCACGCCGCCCGGCCGGGCGTCAGGTACGGCGTCGACAAGCTGTGGTCAGTGGCCGGGCGTGAGGACGAAGTCCCAGGGGTCGGTGTTGACCCCGCTCACCCGGATGTCCGCGGTGAAGCCCTGATCGGTGAGGACCTGGGCGAGGGCCTCGGCGGCAGGTGTCAGCCACAGCCACTCGCTGCCGAAGTGCGAGACGTCGATCAGGTAGGGCGTGGCCCCGCCCGCCGCCTCCCGGACCTCCGACGCCGGGTGGTGTCGCAGGTCCGCGGTCACGTAGACGTCGGCCCGGCTCGACCGGACGTAGTCGAACAGGGAATCACCCGCGCCGCCGCAGACGGCGATCCGCCGCACGAGGGCGTCCTTGTCGCCGGCGACGCGCACGCCGCCCGCCACGGCGGGGAGGATGGAGAAGACCACTTCCGCGAAGTCGCCGAGCGTCACCGGCGCATCGAGGTCCCCGACCCGCCCGATGCCCTCCTCGGGCAGCCCGCGTGCCGCCGGCGCGAGGGGCTGCGCGTCCCGCAGGCCGAGGGCGTCCGCCAGGACGTCGGACACTCCCCCGACCGCGCTGTCCCCGTTGGTGTGGACCGTGACGAGGGCGCAGCCCGCCTCGATCAGCCGATGGACGACGTCCCCCTTGAAGCCCGACGCGGCGACGGAGGAGACGGGCTTGAGGAGGAGCGGGTGGTGGGACACGATCATCGTCGCCCCCCACGCGAGCGCCTCGTCGAGGACGGCCGCGGTGGGGTCCACGGCGAAGAGGATCTTGTCCGCCGGCCTGCCGGACCGGCCGGCCACCAGGCCCACCGCGTCCCAGTCCTCTGCGAGGCTCTCGGGCCAGAGTTCCTCGATGGCGAGGAGCACCTCGCCGACGGTCGGGACCGCCGTCCGGGCACGATCGGTCGGGACGTCGTCGCGCTCGTTGGGGTCCATGACACCAGTAATACCCGCCGCCGTCGGGCCCGCCAAGTCCGGGCCGTCCACCGACGGCGGAACAGGCGCGGGAATCATCGGCACGTGGCGCGCATTGACACAGTCATGAAGACATTCGTGCTTGGAGGGGGCTGCTTCTGGTGCCTCGATGCCGTCTACCAGAAGACCCGTGGCGTGACGGAGGTCGTCTCCGGCTACACCGGGGGCCACACGAGGCACCCTGACTACGACAGCGTCTGCTCGGGAATCACCGGGCACGCCGAAGTGGTCGCGGTGACCTTCGACGAGGAGATCGTTCCCGAGGACGTCATCCTGGACATGTTCTTCGTGTCCCACGACCCCACCACGCTGAACCGGCAGGGTTACGACGTCGGCACCCAGTACCGCAGTGTCATGTACTACCAGGACGCCGCGCAGAAGGAACTCTTCGAGGACGCGATCCGCCGCAACCAGGAGAGCTGGAAGGACCCGATCGTCACGGAGGTCAGCCGGCTCCCGCACTTCCACATCGCCGAGGACTGGCACCAGAACTTCTACGCCAAGCATCCCGAGCAGGGCTACTGCCAGGTGATCATCAACCCGAAGCTCGCGAAGGCGCGGAAGTATTACGCCCAGTGGCTGGCCGCGTAGGGGTACCGGCCGCCGGCCGTTAGGCTGACCGCCGTCGCCCCGGGGGCGCGCCGACGCCACCCTCGATCACCCTTTCCTCCCCGACACACCACCTCCGAAAAGGCAGGCCCCCATGGCAAAGATCTACGACGACGTCACCCAGCTGGTCGGACGCACCCCCCTCGTCCGCCTCAACCGGCTGACCGAGGGACTCGGGGCGCAGGTCGCCGTGAAGCTCGAGTTCTACAACCCGGCCAACAGCGTCAAGGACCGCATCGGCGTCGCCATCATCGATGCCGCCGAGAAGGCGGGCGCCCTGCGCCCCGGCGGCACGATCGTGGAGGGCACCTCCGGCAACACCGGCATCGCCCTCGCGATGGTGGGGGCGGCACGCGGGTACAAGGTGGTGCTGACCATGCCGGAGACCATGTCCACCGAGCGCCGCGTCATGCTCCGGGCCTACGGCGCCGAGATCGTCCTCACCCCCGGGTCCGAGGGCATGCGGGGCGCCGTCGACCGCGCCAAGGAGATCGTCGCGACCACGGAGAACGCCATCTGGGCGCAGCAGTTCGCGAACGCGGCGAACCCCGCGATCCACCGCACCACCACCGCCGAGGAGATCTGGGAGGACACCGACGGCGAGGTGGACATCTTCGTGGCCGGCGTGGGCACCGGCGGCACGATCACCGGCGTCGGCCAGGTCCTCAAGGAGCGCAAGCCCGGCGTGCAGATCGTCGTCGTCGAGCCCGCCGACTCCCCCATCCTCAACGGCGGCGCGCCCGGCCCGCACAAGATCCAGGGGCTCGGCGCGAACTTCGTCCCGGAGAACCTCGACCGCGAGATCTACGACGAGGTCATGGACGCTACGGTGGACGACTCCGTGCGGGTGGCCAGGGAACTCGGAAGCAAGGAGGGGATCCTCGGCGGGATCTCGTCGGGAGCCATCGTCTGGGCGGCGCTCGAGCTCGCGAAGCGCCCCGAGAACGCCGGTAAACTCATCGTCGCCATCGTGTGCGACTTCGGCGAGCGCTACATCTCCACGCTCCTCTTCGACGACATCCGCGGCTGATCCCGACGCCTGCACCCGACCACTCCACGAAAAGGTACCCGGTGAGCTTTCTCCAACGACTGCATGAGGACCTCGAGACCGCGCGCACCCACGACCCGGCGGCGCGTGGCCCGTTCGAGACCACCGTCGTGTACTCGGGGCTGCACGCCATCTGGGTCCATCGCCTCACCCACCGCATGTGGGCGAACGAGCGGCTGCGGTTCCCGGCCCGCGCGCTGGCCCAGCTGGCGCGCGCCCTCACCGGCGTCGAGATCCACCCGGCGGCGACGATCGGTCGCCGGTTCTTCATCGACCACGGGATGGGCATCGTGATCGGGAGCACCGCGGAGATCGGCGACGACGTCATGCTCTACCAGGGCGTCACCCTGGGCGGGCGCTCGCTCGCGCCGGTGAAGCGCCATCCCACGATCGGCGACCGGGTCACGATCGGGGCGGGCGCCAAGGTCCTCGGCCCCATCACCATCGGTGCCGGCAGCGCGGTCGGCGCGAACGCCGTCGTGGTCAAGGACACCCCGCCGGATTCCATCATCACGGGCATCCCGGCGACGTTCCGCCACCGGGACTCGCGCCGCGAGACCCAGCCGGCCGTCGACCCCGCGGAGTACGTGGACCCGGCGATCTACATCTGACGCCCCGCCTGGACGACGGAAGCCCCGGACCTCGGTCCGGGGCTTCCGTCGTCCTCGCGTGTGCGTCAGTGCGTGTCGACGGCCTCGATCTCGGACCTGTCCTCGCCCCACAGCGTGTGGAAGGTGCCCTCGCCGTCCACCCGGTTGTAGGTGTGGGCGCCGAAGAGGTCGCGCAGGCCCTGCGTCAGGGCGGCCGGCAGGCGCGGGCGGCGCAGGCCGTCGTAGTAGGCCAGCGACGCCGAGAAGACCGGCACCGGGATACCGAGCTGGACGGCGGTGGCGACCACCCGCCGCCAGGCCGGGACGGCGCCGGCGATCGCCTCGGCGAACGCGGGGGTCAGCAGGAGATTGGCCGGGCGCTCCTCGGCGACGGCGTAGGCCTTCATGATGTCGTCGAGCAGCTCGGCCCTGATGATGCAGCCCGCCCGCCACAGGGACGCGATCTCATCCAGCCTCAGGTCCCAGCCGTACTCCTTCGCCGCGGCCGTCAGCATGTCGATGCCCTGCGCGTAGCTCACGAGCTTCGAGGCGTACAGGGCGAGCCGGACGTCCTCGACGAAGGTCTCCGGCAGCTCCACGGTGCCCTCGTGGCCCTGCAGGATGCCCTGGGCCAGCACGCGCTGTTCCGTCTGGGAGGACAGGGCGCGCGCGAAGACGGACTCGGCGATGCCCGAGGTCGGGCTGCCCAGTGCCAGCGCCGAGACGACGGTCCAGCGGCCGGTTCCCTTCTGCCCGGCGGCATCGACGACGACGTCGACGAACGGCTTGCCCGTGCGTGCGTCCGTGTGGCCGAGCACCTCGGCGGTGATCTCGATGAGGAACGAGGACAGCGTCCCGCTGTTCCAGTCGGTGAAGATCTTCGCCTGATCGGCCGGTTCGATGCCCGCCCCGGAGCGCAGGAGATCGAAGGCCTCCCCGATGACCTGCATGTCCGCGTACTCGATGCCGTTGTGCACCATCTTCACGAAGTGCCCGGCGCCGTCCGTGCCGATCCAGCGGCAGCAGGGCTCCCCGTTGTACTTGGCGGAGATCTTCTCGAGCATCGGGCCCAGCGAGTCGTAGGCCTCGCGGGATCCGCCGGGCATGATGGACGGTCCGAGGAGGGCTCCCTCCTCACCGCCGGAAACGCCGACGCCGACGAAGTGCAGGTCGTGGGCGGCCAGGGCCGCCTCCCGGCGGCGCGTGTCCTCGTAGTGCGAGTTGCCGCCGTCGATCACGATGTCGCCGGGCTCCAGCAGCGGCACCAGCGAATCGATCACGGAGTCCACCGGCGCACCCGCCTTCACCATGATGAGTACCCGGCGCGGCTTCTCCAGCGAGTCCACGAGCTCCTGCATGGTCTCCGTACGGATGAACTCGCCGTCCCCGCCATGCTTCTCCAGCAGGTAGTCCGTCTTCTCGATGGATCTGTTGTGCAGGGCCACGGTGTAGCCGTTGCGGGCCAGGTTGCGGGCCAGGTTGGCTCCCATGACTGCCAGGCCTGTGACGCCGATCTGTGCGCTCAATGTGTTCTCCGTCGTTGGTCAACTGCATGCATCGCGTTGCATGTGCCGGGGCTTCGGGCGCGTTGCCGCGCGGCGCCTCCGGTCTCTTTCACACTATTACCGTGGCGCTGCGGGCCGCCATACCCGCACCCGCACGCCACGTCATATGTCGCCGGACCGGCGCCCCCGGGGAGCCGTCAACCGCGGCACCGGCTGGGACGCTGGTGCCATCCGTGAAAGAATGATAATGATGTCCGACGTTACCGTTACCCCCACAGCCCCTGCCCCTGCTTCCTCGCGCCCCCAGGTGCGTCCGGAGGTGGAGGGCGCCGAGCCGATCGTCTCCAGCGACGGCAGACCGCTGCTGCAGTTCAAGTCCCCGCGGGTCAGCCAGCCGCCGGTGCACCTGGCGGATCTGACGCTGGCCGAGCGGCAGGAGCGGTTGAAGGAGCTCGGGCACCAGGGCTTCCGCGCCAAGCAGCTGTCCACGCACTACTTCGCGCACTACACGACCGATCCTGCGGCCATGAGCGATCTGCCGAAGGCCGGGCGTGAGGAACTCGTCGCGGCCATGTTCCCCCCGCTGCTCACCGAGGTGAAGCGCCTGACGACCGACAACGGGGACACCATCAAGTTCCTCTGGCGCCTCTTCGACGGCGCCCTCGTGGAGTCGGTGCTGATGCGCTACCCCGGCCGGGTGACGCTCTGCGTCTCCTCGCAGGCCGGCTGCGGCATGAACTGCCCGTTCTGCGCCACCGGCCAGGCGGGGCTGACGCGCAACATGTCGACGGCGGAGATCGTCGATCAGGTGGTCGCAGCGAACCGCGCCCTCGCCGAGGGCGCCCTCGGCGACCTGCGCACGGACGGCGGGCACGACGCCGACCGGGTCACCAACATCGTCTTCATGGGCATGGGCGAGCCGCTCGCGAACTACAAGCGCGTCATGGCCGCCCTCCACCGTTTCGTGGACGACTCCCCCGAGGGCCTCGGCATGTCCGCGCGCAACATCACGGTGTCCACCGTCGGCCTCGTGCCGGCGATCAACAAGCTCGCCGCGGAATCGATCCCCGTCACCTTCGCGCTGTCCCTCCACGCGCCCGACGACGAGCTCCGCGACGAGCTCATCCCGGTGAACACGCGCTGGAAGGTCGACGAGGCCCTCGACGCCGCATACAACTACTACCGGGTCACCGGGCGCCGCGTGAGCATCGAGTACGCGCTCATCAAGGACATGAACGACCACCCCTGGCGGGCCGACCTGCTGGCGAAGAAGCTCAACCAGCGAGGACGCGGCTGGGTGCACGTCAACCCGATCCCGCTCAACCCCACGCCGGGATCCATCTGGACGGCCTCCGAGAAGAGTGTCTCCACCGAGTTCATCAACAGGCTTCGTGACGCCGGCATCCCGACGACGCTCCGCGACACCCGCGGCAAGGAGATCGACGGTGCCTGCGGCCAGCTCGCCGCCGAGGAGTAGACCCCCGGCGGATTGGCGCCGGTGATCGGCGAGCCGGTATAGTCGATCCTCGTGATGCAGGCCGGACCGGCTCCGGCCTCACGTGAGGGTCTTTAGCTCAGCTGGTAGAGCGCCACGTTTACACCGTGGATGTCATCGGTTCGATCCCGGTAGGACCCACCACCGAAAACCCCGCCACGCCAGGGAAGCTTCCCCGGAGTGACGGGGTTTTTGCGTTTGCGCCCGTCAGGAATTGTGCCCGCACCGGTCACCAGTTGTTCAAGGACTGATAATTGTCCTCGTGAGCCGTGCTGCAGAAGTAGCCGATATCCACTGGCTGCCCGCATTCCAGACAGGTCCTCGGATGTAGAAGCGCACGAATGGCGCGGCGGATGAGTGCCGCCATGATCCCCCCATTATCAAGATGTCCATCTCATTATCACCCACCGTTAACCTTCCGGACACCTTCGTCACTGTGTCGGGGATAATCAGCCGAGGAGAATCACCTTGGCAGGCGTGCGAACAACTTCATCCGGAGGGCCCACACTGCTGCCTGGCATCCGTCCGCTATGGCCGACTACTGCACAGCCGTAGCCGGAGCCGTCCGCGGGCAGCGGTGACATTCGCGGACGACGGCAGCACCTCAGCATCATCCTGGCCCGGACTCACCAGAACCGATCGAGAACGCAGAAGGAGCCCCGCACCTGCGGGGCTCCTTCTCTGCTCCAGATCCACGGCTGCGGTCAGTATGCGACTCCGCTCTCGTGAGCCTGGCAGTCCTGACAGAAGAGGGTCTCGCAGACCTCTCCGCAACACTGGCACCGATGCTCTGTATAGCTCATGGGTCGACGGTAGCCGCCGGGCAGGGGCCCCACCCGAGAAGCCGCTACTCGACCTGATGTGCAGCCGGACAAGTAGTCGGGTGGGTTCGCGTCACCACCCTACGACTGCTGCCGGTCAGCGTTTCGTCAGGATCTCGATCAGCCGTTGGACCAGGACGATCGACACCAGCGACGCACCGATCACGAAGAGCAGGGCAAGCCACAAGGCCGGCGGCCCGCCGTCGTCGTCGACGCCGAGCCCCAGTCTGCGGGCCGCGATGCACAGCGCCAGCATGCTCGCGCCCACCACGAGGATCGCCGTTCTCCGATTCCACTCCCGCCGTCCCAGCACGCCGTCCACTCTAGCCTGAGGTCCGGCGGGTGTTCCTATCCCTGCGCCTCGGTCACGCCGGCCGGCGTGCTGCCGTCGAAAGGTCCCCTGGTGATCACCGATGCTGTCGATGGCACGGTGTGCCGCTGCGGGCACCCGACGGTCCTACTCCGCGGAAAGGGGCACCGGCTCTTCGAAGATGGGCTCGAGGAGCTCGGGTGAGATGCCGGGAGGCGTGGGCTCGTGGAACATCATCGACCCCGGCCGCAGGCAGGTACGCGGATCGTCGGGGTCGGCCCGCCAGGCACCCTCGTCCGTGACGGGACACTGAGGGTAGGACGGCGCGGGCGGGAACTCCGACGGACGATCGCCGCCCCGGGCGGCACCGTCAGGAAGCGGGCTCGGTACCGCCGGGTGAGGGGTCGCCGGGGCCTCGGCCGGTCCGCGCACGGCGGAGGGATCATCGTTCGGCGCGGGGACGGCAGGGGCGGTCGTCGGTAGGGCGGCCGACGCCGGGAGGGCTGGTGCACTCGTCGGCTCGGTGAGCGCAGGCACGCTCGTCGGCGCAGCCGGCGCAGGGACGGATGTCGCTGGGGCGAGCGAAGGAGCTGACATCGTCGCGTCGATCACAGGAGCGGTCATCGGCGCGGCAGGCGCAGGGATGTCCGTCGGCGCGGCGGGCGGTGCGGGAACAGCAGGAGCTGCGTCGGGTGCGTCAGGCACGGTGACCGATGTCGGCCGGGCGCCTACCCGAGCGACCGCCGGTGCCGCCGACGGCGAGGCCGCTGCCGGCGAGAGGGTCGCAGGAGCGGCGACCGCGACGGCGTCGTCCGTCCGGCCCTGCACCTCCAGGACCATGGGCGCCGCGACGAGTGCTGCGGCGGCTACGAAGACGATGAGAAGAGACCGAGTTGCGTGCTGCATTGTTCCACCCTGCTCGAGAGACCTGATGGAACGACGCTACGGGCGTGCCCGCGCTGCCGACAGCGTGGGTACTACTCACACGCAGAGTTGACTACCTGCAAAGATCGCGGTGCACTACCTAGTGCTGTGTGAGGTCCGGCAGCTCTCCGGCGAGGTAGGTGAGGGCCTCGGAGACGCCGACCTCGATCTTGAGCGAGGCGAACTCGTCACCGCGGGTCCACCCCCGGTTCACGATGACGACGGGCTTGCCGCCCTTCGCCGCATGCCGCACGAAGCGCAGTCCACTCATCACCGTCAGCGAGGACCCGGCGACCAGCAGCGCAGCGGCGTCGTCCACCATGGCGTACGCGTCGGCCACCCGACTCTTGGGCACGTTCTCGCCGAAGTACACGAAGTCGGGCTTGAGCATCCCACCGCACACCGGGCAGGGGGCCATGAGGAAGTCGCCGGTGTCGTCGACGTCGGCGTCGGCGTCGGGGGCGATGTCCCCGGCGTCGGACTGCCGCTCGAGGTAGCCCGGGTTGAGGGCCTCGAGAATCTCCGCGATCCGGGACCGGGCGAAGGACGAGGTGCACTGCAGGCACACCACGCGGTCGAACGTCCCGTGCAGGTCGATGACGTTGACGCTTCCGGCGGCGGAGTGGAGCCTGTCGACGTTCTGCGTGATGAGGCCGGACAGCAGGCCCCGCTGCTCCAGGCGCGCGACGGCGGCGTGCCCGGCATTGGGATCGGCCCGGCGCAGATGCCGCCAGCCCAGATGGTTCCTCGCCCAGTAGCGGCGGCGGAGGGCCTCGTCGCCGACGAACTGCTGGTAGGTCATCGGATTGCGGGGCACGGACTGCGGGCCCCGATAGTCGGGGATGCCGGAGTCGGTGCTGAGCCCCGCGGCGGTCAGCATCGCGAGGCGCAGGCCGCCGAGCAGGGCGACGGCCTCGTCGAGCAGGGCGCGCTCGGCCGGCTGCAGGGTCGAGACGACGGATGCGGGCGGCTCCCGGACGAAGCCGGTCAGCCCGAGCGCAGGGTTCGATTCCGGTCCGGGCAGGTCGTCGCGCACCCGCACGCCGCCACCCGGAGCGGTCACAGGACCGCTTCCACCGAGCCCAGCGCCTGGGCGTAGTCGGAGATCGGCCGGCCCTGGCCGTGGGGGGAGGACACGACGGCGCGGACGACGCCCGCGCCGTCGAGCACGTAGCTGATGCGCTCCGCGTACCCCTGCTCCTCGTCGAACGCACCGTAGGCGCGCGTGACCGAACCGTGCGGCCAGAAGTCGGCCAGCAGGTCGAAGGAGATGTCGTTCGCGTCCGCGAACGCCCGCAGCGTGTACTTGTGGTCCACCGAGACGGCCACGAGGGTGACGCCCGCGGCGTCGAACAGCTCGAGATTGTCCCGGAGCTGCCCGAGTTCGTCGGTGCAGACCCGCGAGAACGCGAACGGGAAGAAGACGATGACGGCTCCGCCGACCAGGGATGAGCGGGTGACGGTCTCGCCGAACTGGTTGGCCAGCGCGAATCCTGGGGCGACGGACCCGACGTCGAGCACCATGTCCTACTGCTTCCGGCGGTTGACGAGCCGGGTGGCAGCCCATTCCTTGGACACGCCGGCGGAGGACGTCGAGTGCAGTCCTGCCGTCGGAGCGGCTTCCTGGATATCGGCGGGTGGGACGTAGCCGGGCCGTCCCGACTTCGGCGTGAGCAACCACACGACCCCATTGCCGCCGAGGGAGGTCAGGGCGTCGACCAGGGCGTCCACCAGATCGCCGTCACCGTTCCGCCACCAGAGCAGAACACCGTCGACGACCTCCTGGTCGTCCTCCGTGAGGAGTTCGGATCCGATGCCGTCCTCGAGGGTTTCGCGGAAGTCGAAGTCGACGTCGTCGTCGTACCCGAGTTCCTGGACAAGATCCCCCTGCTTGAAACCCAACTTGCCTGCCACGTCGACCACGGTGGCAGCCTCAGCCTCGCTCACTTGTCTCCTCCTGGAAGAACCGGACTGTCGCCCGACGGATCCTGCTATAGATGTACATGGCTACCAGCCAACACCTTTCTGCGCCCAGCATCAAGCCAGCGGCGCGGATTTCGGGTAACGGCGTCGACGCGCGTGCCCGGATCCCCCGGAGGGACGGGCCCCGCGCATGCCCTCGGCATAATCTGCCCTACTGCCCCGGTCCCGCTACGCATAGGACCCACGGCGGCGATAGAGTGAAACGACTATGGCCCTGGTGCATACGCCGGGCATGCATCTCTGCGCGGGCCCACGAGCCGTGCGCAGGCACTAAGCGACACAGACATCATCTGTGGAAGTGGAGAGACATCACGTGGCTGCAGAACAAGGTACGGCGGACATCCTGAGCGGTCTGACCGTCGGCAAGCCCGACGGGGATCCCGAGGAGACGGCCGAGTGGATCGAATCCCTCGACGAACTGATCCGTGTCCAGGGCACCGAGCGCGCGCAGTACATCATGCGTTCGCTCCTCCAGCGGGCCGGCGCCCAGTCGGTGGGCGTGCCGATGGTCACGACGACCGACTACGTCAACACCATCCCCGCGGATCAGGAAGCGGAGTTCCCCGGCGACGAGGAGATCGAGCGCAAGTACCGTGCCTGGCTGCGCTGGAACGCCGCCGTCATGGTGCACCGGGCGCAGCGCCCGGAGATCGGCGTCGGCGGCCACATCTCCACCTACGCGGGAGCGGCGACCCTCTACGAGGTCGGCTTCAACCACTTCTTCCGGGGCAAGGACCACCCGGGCGGCGGCGACCAGGTCTTCTTCCAGGGACACGCCTCCCCCGGCATGTACGCCCGCGCCTACCTCGAGGGCCGCCTCACGGAGGAGGACCTCAACGGGTTCCGCCAGGAGAAGTCGAAGGAGGGCCACGCCCTCTCCTCCTACCCGCACCCCCGCCTCATGCCGGACTTCTGGGAATTCCCGACCGTGTCGATGGGCATCGGCCCCATGAACGCCATCTACCAGGCGCAGTCGAACCGCTATCTGCACAACCGCGGCCTGAAGGACACCTCCGACCAGCAGGTCTGGGCCTTCCTCGGCGACGGCGAGATGGACGAGCCGGAGTCGCGCGGCCTGCTGCAGCTCGCGGCGAACGAGAACCTCGACAACCTGAACTTCGTCATCAACTGCAACCTGCAGCGCCTGGACGGACCGGTGCGCGGCAACGGCAAGATCATGCAGGAACTCGAGGCGTTCTTCCGTGGTGCCGGCTGGAACGTCATCAAGGTGGTCTGGGGACGCGAGTGGGACTCGCTCCTCGCCAAGGACCACGAGGGCGCGCTGGTCGACATCATGAACCAGACGCCAGACGGCGACTACCAGACCTATAAGGCCGAGTCCGGCGGGTTCGTCCGTGACCACTTCTTCGGGAAGTCGCCCGAGACGAAGGCGATGGTCGAGGACCTCACCGACGCCGAGATCTGGAACCTCAAGCGCGGCGGTCACGACTACCGCAAGGTGTACGCGGCGTACAAGGCCGCCACCGAGTTCAAGGGCAAGCCCACGGTCATCCTCGCGAAGACGGTCAAGGGCTACGGCCTGGGCCCGCACTTCGAGGGCCGCAACGCGACCCATCAGATGAAGAAGCTCACCAACGGCGATCTGAAGGCGTTCCGCGACCACCTGCGGATCCCCATCACCGACGAGCAGATCGACGACGACCTCTACAACGCCCCGTACTACCACCCGGGCGCCGATGCCCCGGAGATCCAGTACATGCTCGAGCGCCGGCGCGAGCTCGGCGGCTACGTCCCGGAGCGCCGGACCAAGCACGCGGAGATCGTGCTGCCCGACGAGAAGGCGTATGCGACGGCGAAGAAGGGCTCCGGGAAGCAGATGGCCGCCACCACCATGGCGTTCGTGCGCATCCTGAAGGACCTCATGCGCGACAAGGAGTTCGGCAAGCGCATCACGCCGATCATCCCCGACGAGGCCCGCACCTTCGGCATGGACTCGTTCTTCCCGACGGCGAAGATCTACAACCCCAAGGGCCAGAACTACCTGTCCGTGGACCGTGACCTCGTCCTCGCCTACAAGGAGTCCATCGAGGGCCAGATCCTCCACGCCGGCATCAACGAGGCGGGATCCATGGCGGCCTTCACGGCTGCCGGCACCGCCTACGCCACCCAGGGCGAGCCGCTGATCCCGATCTACGTCTTCTACTCCATGTTCGGCTTCCAGCGCACCGGCGACTCCATCTGGGCGGCAGCCGACCAGATGGCGCGGGGGTTCATCATCGGGGCCACGGCCGGCCGCACCACGCTGACCGGTGAGGGCCTGCAGCACGCCGACGGCCACTCGCCGATCCTCGCCTCCACGAACCCCGCCGTCATCACGTACGACCCGGCGTTCGGCTACGAGATCGGGCACATCGTCCGCGACGGCCTCGAGCGGATGTACGGGGACATCGGCGACAAGCCGGAGTCCTTCCGCAACGTCATGTACTACATCACGGTGTACAACGAGCCGTTCCAGCAGCCGGCCGAGCCGGAGGAACTGGACGTCGAGGGCCTGCTCAAGGGCATCTACCTCCTGAAGCCCGCGAAGGTCGACGGACCGAGGACCCAGCTCCTCGCCTCCGGCGTCGCCGTGCCGTGGGCCCTCGAGGCGCAGCAGATCCTCGCCGACGACTGGGGCGTCTCGGCGGACGTGTGGTCCGTGACCTCGTGGAACGAACTGCGCCGCGACGGCCTCGACGCGGAGGAGGAAGCCTTCCTCAACCCCGGCGCCGACGCCCGCAAGCCGTTCATCACGCAGCAGCTCGAAGGGGCTACGGGTCCGATCGTCGCGGTGTCCGACTTCATGAAGGCGGTCCCGGACCAGATCCGTCAGTTCCTGCCGAACGAGTTCGCGACCCTCGGAGCCGACGGCTTCGGCTTCTCGGACACCCGTGCGGCCGCACGCCGGTACTTCAAGATCGACAGCCACTCCGTCGTCGTCCGCGCGCTCGAGATGCTCGCCCGCCGCGGCGAGGTCGACGCGAACGCGCCGAAGGAAGCCATCGAGAAGTACCGTCTGCTCGACGTGAATGCCGGCACCACCGGCAACACGGGCGGCGACGCGTAGGTCCGGTTCGTCCTCAGGGGGCGACGGCGGGAACAGCATCCCCTGTTCCCGCCGTCGCCTTCCTTTTGTAGCCTTCACACAAATGGAGGGCGTCCGGCCGGAGACCGTATGCTCGGAGGATGCCGCAGCCCGACGACGTCCCCGCCAGCGCTCCCGTCCCGGGCGGGGCGACGAACGCGGGCGCCGCTCCCCCGGATCCGGCGACCGTCGAGAAGCTGCGCGCCACCATGGGTTCGCTGTCCACCGCGACGCTCCGGCAGCTCGACGCCGACCTGCCGTGGTACCGCGGGCTGCGGCCCGACGAACGGTCCGCGCTCGGCGTGGTGGCGCAGAAGGGTATCGCGTCCTTCGTCAACTGGTACCAGAAACCCGTCTCGCCGGCCTGGGTCCTCAGCGACGTGTTCGGCACGGCACCCACGGAACTCACCCGCTCCATCAGCCTCCAGAAGGCCCTGCAGCTCATCCGCGTGGTGGTGCAGGTCGTCGAGGACCGCGTGCCGTTCCTCGCGCCCGCGGCCGACCAGGGGCCCCTGCGCGAGGCCGTCCTCCGCTATTCGCGGGAGGTCGCCTTCGCCGCAGCCGACGTCTACGCCCGGGCCGCCGAGACCCGCGGCTCCTGGGACACCCGGCTCGAGGCACTCGTGGTGGACGCGATCCTGCGGGGCGAGAGCTCGGACGCGCTGCGCTCCCGGATCGCCGCCGTGGGCTGGACCTCCCAGGCGCGGATCACCGTGATGGTCGGCAGCGCCCCGCAGGAACCCAACGCAGGCTTCCTCAACGAGCTGCGCCGTGTCACCGGGCGCCTGGCCGAGGACGTCCTCGTAGGGATCCAGGGTGAGCGGCTCATCCTCGTGCTGGGCGGCGTGCAGGATCCGGCCAAGGCCTACCCGAGGATCAGCGAGCTCTTCGGCGACGGCGCCGTCGTCTTCGGTCCCGACGCGGAATCGCTCGTCGCCGCCAGCAGCTCCGCCCAGGCGGCCTTCGCGGGGCTGACGGCCGCCCGCGCCTGGCCGGGGGCGCCCCGCCCCGTCTCCTCGGAGGACCTGTGGCCCGAACGCGTGATGTCCGGCGACGACACCGCGCGCCGCTCCCTCGTCCGGACCATCTACCGCCCGCTCCTGGCGGCCTCCAACGGGCTCGAACAGACCCTGTCCGCCTACCTCAGCCTCGGGCACTCGCTCGAGGCCACCGCGCGGGCCCTCTTCGTGCACGCGAACACCGTCCGGTACCGGCTCCGCCGCGTCTGCGACGTGACCGGCTGGGATCCGCTGGTCCCCCGCGAGGCGTACGTCCTCCAGACGGCGCTGGTCGTCGGCCGCCTCGCACCAGCGCAGACCACCGCCGGGCCCGGCGGAGCGGCGCCCGGGACCGTCCGCGCAGCACGCGCCGACCAGAGCGCGACGACGACCCTCGGCCGCGCCGTGTCCTTGTAGACTTCCTACAACGACGCTCAGCCAGCTTGGTTCAGCCGAACACCCGATATTGCCCCACCGATTTGGAAAGCTGGAACAGTGCTCGCAATCGCCTGCCCCGGACAGGGCTCACAGACACCCGGCTTCCTGAGCCCCTGGCTCGAACTCCCGGGAGTGCGGGACCACCTGGAGCAACTCAGCGACCGCGCGGGCACCGACCTCGTGCGGCACGGTACCGTCTCCGACGAGGAGACCATCAAGGACACCGCCGTCGCCCAGCCGCTGATCGTCGCGGCCGGCCTCGTGACCGCGCGCCTGATCCTCCAGGATCACCTCCTCACCGCCGCGACCGTCATCGCGGGGCACTCCGTCGGTGAACTGACCGCGTCCGCCGTCGCGGGGGCACTCAGCGAGGACGACGCCGTCGCCTTCGTCCGCGTCAGGGCCAATGCCATGGCCGAGGCCGCCGCCGCCCTGCCGACGGGCATGAGCGCCGTCCTGGGTGGTGACCCCGACGAGGTCGCCGCCCTCCTGGCGGAGCTGGGGCTCACCGCCGCCAACGCCAACGGAGGCGGGCAGATCGTCGCCGCCGGAACCCTCGAGCAGCTGGCAGCCCTCGCCGAGACCCCTCCGGCGAAGGCCCGGGTCATCGCCCTGAAAGTCGCCGGAGCCTTCCACACGGCGCACATGGCCCCGGCCGTGACGGCCCTCGAGGCGCTGCGTCCCAACCTGACACCCACGGATCCGCTCGCCACCCTCGTGTCCAACTATGACGGCCGGCCGGTCGCCACCGGCGAGGCCAACCTGGACAGCCTGATCGCGCAGGTCTCACGCCCGGTGCGCTGGGACCTCTGCATGGAATCGATGCAGGCGATGGGCGTCACCGGGATGGTCGAACTCTCCCCCGCAGGCACGCTGACCGGTCTGGCCAAGCGCGGAATGCGCGGCACAGCGGCACTCGCACTAAAGTCGCCCGAGGACCTCGACGCCGCCCGCAGCTTCCTCGAGGAGCACTCGCGGACCTCGGATCTCGATCCCTCCCTTACCTCCGAAGGACCTCAGTGAGCATCACCGCCCTCAAGCAAGCCCCCCTCCGCGAACACACCCGCATCCTCGGCGTCGGCGCCTACCGGCCCGAGGTCATCGTCACCAACGATGACGTGTGCCAGTGGATCGACTCCTCCGACGAGTGGATCCGGCAGCGGACCGGCATCGTCACCCGGCACCGCGCGCCCCGCGACGTCAGCGTCATCGACATGGCGGAGGCCGCCTCCCGGGAAGCGTTGGACGCCGCAGGGATCGAGGCCTCCCAGCTCGGCGCCGTCCTCGTCTCCACCGTGACCCACCCGTACGCCACGCCGTCGGCCGCCGCGCAGCTGACCGACCGCCTGGGTGCCACCCCGGCACCGGCCTACGACATCTCCGCGGCCTGCGCCGGCTACTGCTACGGCATCGCGCAGGGTGACGCCCTGGTCCACGCCGGCACCGCCGAGTACGTCCTCGTGGTGGGCGTCGAGAAGCTCTCGGACTTCATCGACAACGGTGAGCGCACCATCTCGTTCCTGCTCGGTGACGGCGCCGGCGCCGTCGTGATCGGCCCGGGCGATTCTGCGGGCATCGGCCCCTCCGTGTGGGGATCCGACGGCAGCAAGCACGCAGCCATCCGCATGAACCGGTCCCTCATCGACGTGCGCGACTACGCCCTCGGCGTTGTCACCACCGACACGGAGGACGAAGCCGACATCAGCCGCCAGAGCCTGTGGCCGACCATGGTCCAGGACGGGCCCACCGTGTTCCGCTGGGCCGTCTGGGAGATGGCGAAGGTCGCCCAGAGCGCCCTGGACGCGGCCGGCATCACCGCGGACGACCTCGCGGCGTTCCTCCCCCATCAGGCCAACATCCGTATCATCGATGAGATGGTGAAGCAGCTGAAGCTCCCCGACCACGTCTACGTGGCGCGGGACATCGTGGATGCCGGCAACACCTCCGCGGCCTCGATCCCCCTCGCCATGCACCGCACGCTGAAGGAACAGCCGTCGCTGAGCGGGAAGCTCGCTCTGCAGATCGGTTTCGGAGCGGGCCTCGTGTTCGGCGCGCAGGTCGTGGTTCTTCCCTAGATTTCAAGCCCAGACCGCGATAGTGCGGTTTGACCATCCCCGCCGGTGCACCGGCAGAAACAGAAAAGGAGCCATCATGGCTAGCAACGAAGAGATCCTGACCGGCCTGGCCGAGATCGTCAACGAAGAGACGGGCCTCGCCCCCGAGTCCGTCGAGATGGACAAGTCCTTCACCGATGACCTCGACATCGACTCGATCTCGATGATGACCATCGTCGTCAACGCCGAGGAGAAGTTCGGTGTGCGCATCCCGGACGAGGAAGTCAAGAACCTGAAGACCGTCGGCGACGCCGTCACGTTCATCTCGGGCGCCCAGGCCTAGTTCCTGCGGTTCCGAGCGCTGCGGCCGCTCCCGGCGTCCCCGCCGTGAGCGGCCGCATTCGTACTCCCCCGCCCCGGTCGTGCCGGCGCACCTCCCAGCTTCGAAAGAGTGACCATGCCACGCAAAGTCGTCATCACCGGACTCGGTGCCACCACCCCCATCGGCGGGGACGTCCCGAGCATGTGGGCCAACTCCCTCAAGGGAGTCTCCGGCGCACGGACCATCGAGGCCGACTGGGTGCAGGAGTTCGAACTGCCGGTGACCTTCGCCGCCCAGATCACGACGCCCGCCTCGGAGGTCCTCTCCCGGGTCGAGGCCAAGCGGATGGACCCGTCCACGCAGTTCGCCGTCATCGCCTCCCGTGAGGCGTGGCGTGACTCGGGCATCGAGGAGGTCGACAAGGATCGCCTGGCCGTTGCGTTCGCCACGGGGATCGGCGGCGTGTGGACGCTGCTCGACGCCTGGGACACCCTGCGCGAGAAGGGCCCCCGGCGGGTCCTGCCGATGACCGTACCCATGCTGATGCCCAACGGCCCCGCCGCGGCCGTCAGCCTCGACCTCGGCGCCCGCGCCGGCGCCCACACGCCGGTGTCCGCCTGCGCGTCCGGCACGGAGGCCCTGCACGTGGGCCTCGAACTGATCCGGTCCGGCAAGGCCGACGTCGTCATGTGCGGCGGTGCCGAAGCTGCGATCCACCCGATGCCCATCGCGGCGTTCGCCGCCATGCAGGCCCTGTCGCGGCGCAACGACGAGCCGGAGCTGGCATCACGCCCCTACGACACGGGCCGTAATGGCTTCGTCATGGGTGAGGGCGCCGGCGCCCTCGTCATCGAGGCCGAGGAGCACGCCCTGGCCCGCGGTGCCCGCATCTACGCCGAGCTCGCCGGCACGTCCGTGACCGCGGACGCGTACCACATCACGGCCCCCGACCCCGAGGGGCTGGGGGCGACCCGCGCGCTCAAGGCGGCCCTCTTCGACGCCCGCGCGCAGCCGGAGGACGTGGTCCATGTCAACGCGCACGCCACCTCGACGCCGGTGGGCGACAAGCCCGAGTACACCGCGCTGAAGGCGGCGCTGGGCAGCCACGTGCAGGATGTGGCAGTCTCGGCGACGAAGTCCCAGACGGGTCATCTCCTCGGCGCCTCCGGTGCCGTGGAAGCGGTCATGACGGTCCTCGCCATCCACGAGCGCAAGGCCCCCGTGACGATCAACCTGGACAACCAGGACCCCGAGATCCCCCTCGACGTCGTCACCGCCCCGCGGGACCTGCCGCAGGGCGACATCGTCGCGCTGAGCAACTCCTTCGGGTTCGGCGGCCACAACGCCGTCATCGTGCTCCGGAACGTCTGAGCCACACCCCGAACGGGAAAGGCGCCACCCGGACGGGTGGCGCCTTTCCTCGTCCTGTGGCCGGGTCCTCAGCCCACCTGGTGCAGCCAGCGCACGGGGGCGCCCTCGGCGGCGTGGCGGAAGGGTTCCAGTTCCTCGTCCCACGACTCCCCGAGGGCTAGGGACAGTTCGTGGTAGACGGCGGCGGGATCGCCGGCGCCCGCCTCGTAGGCGTAGCGGATGCGGTCCTCGGTCACCATGATGTTGCCGTGGACGTCCGTCGTGGCGTGGAAGATCCCGAGCTCGGGCGTATGCGACCATCGGCCGCCGTCGGCACCGGCGCTCTGCTCCTCGGTGACCTCGTACCGCAGGTGGGCCCAGCCGCGGAGCGCGGAGGCGAGCTGCGCGCCGGACCCCTGGGAGCCGACCCACGAGAGTTCGCACCGCAGCATTCCGGGCGCGGCAGGCTGCGGCGTCCACTCCATGTCGATGCGCCTGTCCAGTACGGAGCCGACCGCCCACTCGACATGAGGGCACAACGCAGTAGGGGCTGAGTGCACGTACAAGACACCGCGCGCCATCACAACAGACATTCCATCCTCCATAGCTGTAGGTACGTCTTCCCCAACGACCTGCAACGGATGGTGGCAGTGCAATGAACCTGGCGGAACTTCCCGAGACCTCCCCGCGATACCGCGGGGTCCCCCGACTTCTGCTCATTGTGCACGAGAGGCGTGAATTCCGCCACTTCGCCAGCCTACTGCCCATCCCTTGGACGGGGCCCCGGCAGGCGTCCCGACAGGGGCCCGTCCCTAGGCCCTGGGGTGTGCCTGCTCGTAGCTACGGCGGAGCCGGTCGACGGAGACGTGCGTGTACAGCTGCGTGGTGGCCAGGCTGGAGTGCCCGAGGATCTCCTGCACCGCGCGGAGGTCGGCGCCGCCGTCGAGCAGATGGGTTGCGGCGCTGTGCCGCAGGGCGTGCGGCCCCCGCGCAGCAGTGTCGCCCAGGGCGTCGAGGGTCGTCCTGACCTGGGCCCGCACGGCCCGCTGATCGATCCGCCCCCCGCGTCGTCCGAGGAAGAGGGCGGGCCCGCTCCTCCCCGTCGCCCACTGCGGACGGCCGCGCCGCAGCCAGTCCTCGACGGCGTGCGCGGCGGGGACGCCGTACGGGACGGTCCGCTCCTTCGCGCCCTTGCCCAGCACCACGAGCGTGCGGCGCTCGGTGTCGAGGTCGTCGATGTCGAGTCCCACCAGTTCACCGACGCGGACACCCGTGCCGTACAGCAGCTCGAGCATCGCCCGGAGCTGCAACTCGTGCGGGTGGCCCTGCCCGGTCTGCTCGGCGGCGCTCGTGAACAGCGCGGCGGCCTGCGGCTGGCTGAGGACGGCGGGCAGGGTGCTGGTGCGTCTGGGGGCACGGAGGCGGAGCGCCGGGTTGGCGGGGACGAGCTCCTCACGGACCGCCCAGTCCATGAAAGAGCGGACGGACGCCGACCGACGGGCGATCGTCGCCCGGGACAGCCCTGCGGCGTCGAGCGCTCCGAGCCAGGCGCGGAAGTGCCGCAGTTCCAGTTGCGGGAGTGCGACGACCCCCGACGATCCTGCGTGCAGCAGGAAGAGTTCGACGTCCTTGAGGTACGCGCGCACCGTGTGCTCGGAGCGGTTGCGCTCCCGTGTCAGGTAGTCCCCGAATCCTTCGAGGGCGGCCCGGAGCCCGCGCGCCAGTCCCGTACTGCTGTCTGCCATGAAATCCTCCGCTCCCCAGTATCCACGGCGTACTCCGTTCCGCGTGGTGACCGGCCCGGCGGGGCGCCGCGTTCACCCCGGGGCCCCGGGGCCGGGATCGTCTCTGTGGTCTGCTTCCAACTCGAGGAGTGCGGTCTTGGCCCCGGTGCCCGCCGCGTATCCGATCACGGCACCGGTGCTGCTGACCACCCGGTGGCCGGGCACGATGATCGACACGGGATTGCTCCGCACTGCCGCTCCGATGGCCCGGCCCATCCGGGGATTGCCGAGCCGGACGGCGATGTCGCGGTAGCTGCGGGTGCCCCCGTAGGGGATCGCGCCCACCTCGGCCCAGACCTGCTGCTGGAACTCCGTGCCGTGGAGCGCGAGCGGGAGGTCGAAGGTGCGCCGTGATCCGGCGAAATACTCCGCAAGCTCCTGGTCCGCCCGGAGGAGCAGATCGACGACGGGGGCAGGCGGCGCCACCGCACTGTCCGATGTGGTCGTCGGGGCATCCCACTCGCGGACATCGTCCGTCAGGATCCGGAGGCCGAGGTGCGCCGGGGCCGGCGCCGGCGAATGCCCGGCGTGGTAGAGGCCGACGATCGCCACGGTTCCGGTTCCGGTTCCGTTGTCCGTATTGGTAGCGGCCCTGATTCCGGGGCCAGGCTGGAGCCCGGCGACGATCACCAGGGCTCCGACCGGTGACTGGATTTCATGATGCCACCGGTCGGTCTCCGGGTCGCTGGGATGGGGTGCGGTCATGGCTGTCCTCCTGTGCCGAGTGGTGTCCGATGAGTCGCGGCGTCCGGACCGGGTGGTGGGTGAGGTCGGGTGACGCCGGCGCGCCGCGTCGGGGCAGCGCCAGGTCGGGTCTGCGTCTGCGTCTGCGTGTCACCGCCTCTCACGGCGCCACCCGCCGCCCGCCCTGATGGCAAGCCCCGCCAGTTCGAGGCGGGCCAGGCCACTGATGACCTCCCGCGGGGAGAGACCGGCGACGACGGACAGCTTGTCCACGGTGGTCGAGGCACGGACCGGGAGACCGTCCAGCAGGAGCAGGTCCGGGACGGTCAGTCCGTCATGATCCAGGACAGGAGCGGCGTCGGCCCGTGCCCGGTCCCCGAGCGGTTCGGTTCCGAAGGGCCCGGCGAGCTCGACGACGTCGGCTGCGTCCGTGACGCACACCGCGGTGCCGTCCCGCAGGAGCCGGTGGCAGCCGGCGGAGTTGATCGACTGGACGGATCCCGGCACCGCACCGACCGGGCGGCCGAGGCCGGCCGCGTGGTGGGCGGTATTGAGTGCCCCGGAACGCCAGCGCGCCTCGACCACGACGGTGACCGCACTGAGCGCCGCGATCAACCGGTTGCGCTGCAGGAACCGCCAACGCGTCGGGGAGCTTCCGGGTGGGACTTCCGAGATGAGCACCCCGTCGTCGGCGATCACCCGCAGCAGCTCCTCGTTCCCGGCCGGGTAGTACCGGTCGATGCCGCAGGCCAGGATGGCGATGGTGGAGACGTGGCTCCCGCCCCCGGTCGTAGCGAGAGCCGCTCGGTGCGCCTGTGCGTCGATGCCGTAGGCGCCGCCCGACACGACCGTATAGCCGCGGGTCGTCAGACCGGCGGTCATGTCGGCGGTGACGGAGGAGCCGTAGGGGGTGCTGTCCCGCGACCCGACCAGCGCCGCGAGACGCGCGGACGGCGGGATGTCGTGCCGGCCCCGCACCCACAGGCACAGGGGCGCCGCCTGCTGCAGATCGTCCAGCGCCTCCGGCCAATCGGCCGACTCCGGGATGACGAGGCGTCCACCCAACCGGTCCAGACTCGCCAGGTCCCGTTCGGGCGCGAGGTCGCGGAGGCGCGGTGCCCATCGGGCCAACCCGTCCTCCAGTGGACGGCGGCTGCCGTCGGGGATACCGAGAGCCTCGATCAGCCGGCAGTGGACGGCGGTGCCCACACCGATCTCCCGTCGGGCGATGCGCAGCGCATCGCGGGGGCCGACGACCGATGCCAGGGCCAGACCCACGGCGTCGGAGGGTTCGAAGAGGCGTGACAGTGCGGCCCTGGCGAGGCGTAGCTCCTGCTGCTCCCGGCTCATGCGGCACGCTCCTGCAGACGGAAGCCGAGGGCGGTGGCGACGTCGTCCGCGTCCGGGCTGGTACGCCCGCCGAGATCCGCGATGGTCCACGCGACGCGCAGGACCCTGTCCCAGCCGCGCGCACTGACGAGGCTCCTGTCGAGTGCGCGGTCGAGCGGAGTAGTAACGGCCCGTGGGAGCGCCAGTTCACCACGGAGGATCCGCCCCTGGACCTCCGCGTTGGTGGCGTAGTCCCAGCGGCGGAGGCGTTCCCGCTGCGCTGCCCGCGCCTCGGCGACCCGGCCGGCGACGGCGGCGGAGGTCTCGGCCGAGCGGCCGTCGACGTAGTCGGCCAGGCTCAGCCGCTGGACGGCCAGCTGAAGGTCGACGCGGTCCAGGAGCGGCCCGGAGAGGCGGTCGAAGTACCTCCGGCGCTGCTGCGCGGTGCACATGCAGTCGATCCCCTTGCCGTTCGCGAGACCACACGGACAGGGGTTCAGGGCCAGGACGAGCTGGAACCGGGCCGGATAGGACGCCGTTCCGGACGCCCGGTGCAGGACCAGCATGCCGCTCTCCAACGGCTCGCGGAGGGCCTCGAGGACGCGCCGCTCGTACTCGGGTGCCTCGTCGAGGAACAGGATGCCCCGGTGCGCCCGGGACGCGGCCCCAGGTCTGGGGATGCCGCTGCCGCCCCCGATGATGGACGCCGGTGTCGCCGTGTGGTGCGGGCTCTCGAAGGGCGGCTTCCGCACCAACTCGGTGCAGAGGCGCTCACCGGAGAGACTGTGGATCGCCGTCACCTCCATCGCGTGGTCGTCCTCGAGATCCGGAAGGATGCCGGGCAGCCGCTCCGCGAGCATCGTCTTCCCGGCGCCCGGCGGTCCGACCATGAGCAGGTGATGAGCGCCGGCGGCGGCGATCTCCAGCGCGAAGCGCGCCTCGTGCTGTCCGGCGATGTCGGAGAGATCCTGGGTGGGCCTCGTCCGGACGGGAGGCAGGACCGGCTCACTCCGGACGGCCGGCTCGGGCAGGGCGACCTGCGCGGCGTCCGCCCCGAAGGCCAGCGCCACCTCGGCGAGCGTACGGTAGGCACCGACCTCGGCGGCCGGGACGAGTCCGGCCTCCTGCGCGTTCTCCTCCGCGACGATGATGCGATGGTGTCCGGCCTCCACCGCGGCCATCACGGCGGGCAGCACCCCGCGGACCGGTCGCAACTGCCCGTCGAGGCCCAGCTCGGCGATGAAGACCGTGGAGCCCACACCGCGGACGTCACCCGCCGCGGCCAGCGCCGACATGACGATCGCGAGGTCGAAGGAGGAGCCCCGTTTCGGCAGGGACGCGGGGATGAGGTTCACCGTGATCTTCCGCCGGCTCAGTGGCACCCCGGCATTGCGGGCGGCGGCCCGGATGCGGTCCTTCGCTTCGTTGAGTGATGCATCGGGGAGTCCGAGCAGCACGAACGCGGGCAGGGTCTGCTCGATGTCGGACAATACACACATGACCTTGAAAGCTGCCCTCTACCTCCGCCTCTCCGTCTCGCGAGACGAGTCGACCTCCATTGAGCGCCAGGAGCGCGACCTCCGCGACCTCGCGGACCGTGAAGGCTGGGAGGTCTCAGAGGTCCTCATCGACGACGGCTTCTCCGGCGGCTCACGCCGAGCGAAAGCCGATCGCGCCCTCGATATGCTCCGCGCCTCCGATATCGACGTAATCGCGGTCTGGAAGTTCGACCGTTGGAGCCGTCAGGGCGTCCGCGCTGTCGCTGACCTAGTCGACGTAATCGACGCTCGCGCAGCGGCACGTAAGCCCGCCCTCTTCGTCGCCCTGGCGGACGGCATCCGGAGCGATCAGGCGTCTTGGCGCATGCACGTCTCGCTTATCGCCGAGGTCGGCCGTCTGGAGCGAGAGAACACGGCCGCGCGCGTTGCCTCAGCCCGCGCTCTCCAGCGGCGAGCGCGCAAGCACTCCGGCGTCGTCCCGTTCGGCTACCGCACGGTCCCGCACCCCAGCGGGCAGGGCCGCGCGTTGGAGCTCGATCCGGTCGACGCGGCGACGGTCCGCCGAGCCCGCGACCTCGTCCTCGGCGGGATGAGCGCCTACGCGGTCGCGCGGATCCTCAACGAGGAGGGGCGCAAGCCCCGCTCGGCGACGGCGTGGGCCTCAGGGTCGGTCGCCGACCTCCTGCGGCGCGATAGCCTTCTCGGCTACATGACGCATAGGAGGCCCGGCGACAGCAGCAGGACGCGCCGCCCGCTCCTCGGCGGCGACGGACTCCCGGAGCAGGTCTGGCCCCCGATCATCACGAGGGACGAGGCGGTGCAGCTTCGCACGCTCCTCTCGGCACGGAGCCACGTCGGAAACGTCATGCGCAGCGGCGCCCCTCGCCCGAAGGCGTCCCGCCTTCTCTCCGGCATGATCGCGTGCAGCACCTGCGGCTCCGCGCTCCGCGTGAACTACACGGACAAGCTGAAGGACGGCACGCGCCGAGCTCGCTACGTGTGCAGCGCCCCGGCGGGCTCCTGCGCGGCGAAGGTGAGCATCCACGCCACCTACGCGGAGGACTTCGTCGTCGGGCAATTCCTCGCCGTCGCCGGACGCCTTGCCGTCGTCGAGATGCGCGAGACTGCCTCCGCTCACGACGAGCTCGCCGAAGTCGAGCGCGCGATCCGCGAGACGACTTCCGAAATGGCCGACCCTGCCGCCGACCTCGACGAGCTCGTGCAGCGGCTCACTCAGCTACGCGCTACCCGCGAGCGCCTAGAGGTCGCCCCTGAAACTCCGCAGGTCGAGGCCGTCGAGACGGGCGAGACCTTCGCCGAGGCGTGGGAGACCCGCGACCTCCTCGGCCGTCGCTATCTCCTGTCGTCGGTCCTGCGCGGTCCGATCCTTGTCCACCCCGCTCCGCGCGGCGCCCGGAAGATCACGCCGGAGCGGGTAGCGGCTACATGGGCTTGGACCGAGCCCGACGTCGACGCCGAGCTCGCGGACGCGGCGCGCGCCGACTGAGGACGCCGGAGGAGCCGCCGAGAGGGCGCGTGTAAACGCCGAAGCGCCCACTTCGGTGCCGAGACGTGACGAAGGTGGTGAAAGAACCGTCACTTCCTATTACCCCTCAAGAGACTCTCTCTCTTGAGGGGTAATAGGAAGTGACGCTCAAACCACCACCTTCGTCACCTTTCGCCACTCTGCCCGCTCGTCTGCCCCGCCATGCCGCCCCCGGCCCCCTCCTCGGCGCCCTCACGGGGCCTCCCCCGGCCCGCTCCTCGGCGTCGCCGTCGGGCTCACACTTCTTCCCCTTCGAATGAGCACGCAGGCCCTTCCTGGCCACCTACTACATAGGGCACCCCTGCCCTCACCCCCTGCCGCTCACCCCGAGGACGAATCTTGTCTACACCCCTGCCCGCCGACGCCCGCGCGTGCGCGCATTGCGCCGAGCCGCTGCCGCCGTCTAATGGCCGAGGCCGCCCGCCGTCCACTCACCTTGGCGAGTGCCGTCGACTGCACCGCAACGCGCAGCAGCTACGCGCCCGCATTGACCGCTTCCTCGCCGCCGTCGGACCGGTCGAGATAGACCGCTCCGATACCGTGCGCGGCGCCATGCGCGAGGCCGACGTCGACTCCTCCGACCTCTACGGCGACGACGCGACCCTCGGAGCGATCATGAGCGCCTCCGATCCGAAGTACCTACCAGGGAAGGCACTCATGGCCGTTGTCCGCGAGTACGAAGAAGGGCAGGCCGAGCTCGCCCGCCTGCGAAAGCATGTATCGAGTGTCGACCCGGCCCTCCGCGCGAAGGTCGCGCTCATCCCACCCATTCCCTTCGAGGAGTACCGAGCCCTCCTCCGACGGCGCCCCGGCACCCTGGCGTCTCCGGCGTTCCGCGAGTATGAGACCCGCCGTGAGGAGCTCCACGCCGCCGAGCGCGAGCTCTTCCGACAGCTTGCCGAGGCGGACGCCGAGACTCAGCGGGCGCACCGCGAGCGCCGTAAGGCCGCCGAATAAGAGGAACACCTTCTACTACTGAGGCCGGGAGTCTTGAAGCTGTACTTCCGCCCTCCGGTGGGTTGTCTCCGCGAGAGCAACCCGCCGCCAGCCACTAGCCGTGGCTACCAGGGACCGTGCCGGACAGGGGTGACCGGCCCGGCTCGTGACGCGGCCCCGGGTGCCGAAGCGTTCGGCCTTTTCGCTTTCGCACACTCCGTCCGGGGCCGCCTCCCCCGCCCCCGCCGTCCTCGTCGGCCCATCTCGCGCCCCCACTTTTCCGAGCCGCTGCGCTCGTGCAGCGTCGCTAGGCAGGACCTAGAGCGCCGTGCACCGGCTCCGGCCCGGCGCTCTCCTTCGTGCAGGCCACGAGGAGGCATCTCGCGGACGCCCCTCTCGGCGTCGCCCCCTCCCACCGTCAGGCAGGTCCTCCCGGTGGTCTGTCCACATTCCCGCTCCACACGAAGGAGATAGCCACTCATGGCCAATATTTTTGCTCTTCATGGCGACAAGCTCGCCGCCACCGCCGCGACCCTCGTTGGTAAGGACCTCGTCCTCGCCGAGCTCGTCCGCCGCGATCTCAATAACGATTGGGGCCGAGGCTCAGGCGACACTGTCTACGTCCGCGTCCCCGGCGCCGTCGCCGCGAAGGAACGCGCCCTTTACGACACACGGACGCCGCTGGATCACGACGAGCTCGTCGAACAGACGATCCCTGTCACGCTATCCACGCATGCCTACTCCTCGATTCCACTCAGCCTCGGATCGCTCTCTCTCGACCTCGAAGACTTCGCCGCTCAGGTCCTCGTCCCTCAGGCCGACGCAATCGTGAAGTTCAGCGAGCGCGCCCTCGCCGCCGCCATGCAGGCGACCCCCGAGGACGCGACGATCGCCTATGATCCTGCGAACCCGGCGGCCACCTTCTCTCAGATGCGCCGCAGGCTCCGCAACAACGGCGTATCGAGCGACGTCCCCCTCCTCGCCGTCGTCGGCTCCGGCGTCTACGCCGACCTCCTCGACTCCAACGCGGTCGACGAGAACGGCCGCGTGCGCGGCTTCGCAGTCACCGAGTCGACCCGGCTCCAGGACTCGGAGATTATCGCGTTCGTACGGGACGCCTTCGTCCTGGCCGTCCGCGCCCCCGAGGCCCCGCAGGGCGCCTCCTACGCCGCGTCCGTCAAGGCCGGTGGCTTCGCGCTCCTCCACGTCGCCAGCTTCGACGGGAACGTCGCCGTCGACCGCTCCCTCGTGTCGGCCTTCGTCGGCGCTCAGGGCATGCCCCTGGCCGTCGACCTCGAAGACGGCACCGTCGAGCTCCGCCCTCACGCCGGAGCCGTGCGCGTCCTGACGGACACCGCAACCGTCTAAGCACCACCGCGAGAACTGCCCCGCCCTCATCCGGCGGGGCTTTTCTTGCGTTCTGACCCCTCCGCCTGCCGACAGCGTCGGCGCTACCTCGACCCTCAGGAGCACCCATGACCACGCTTGCCGCCGGTATCGTCCGCGACGTCGCCGAGGACTTCCTCCTCCTCGCCCGTTCGATCGCCGACGCCGAAGCCGTCGAATGGGTCGCGGCTCCCGTCCTGCGGCCGCGCCGCGATCAGGTCACCCGAGCCCTCAGCGAGCACGCCGACCCTACCGGCATGACCGCGACCGACGAGCGCCGCCTTGCTCTCCGCGCTCGCGCCGACGAGGCTCGCGCCGTCCTCAGCGCCACCCGCGCTCGGCTCCGGCAGATCCGGCACGAGCTCGACCGCGAGCTCGCCCACTACGAAGGCGAAGAGCCCCCAACCGCCCCGGGCACAACCGCTATGCAACTCTCCCCAACCGGAATAGGACACCCCCATGCTCACCCCTGCCAGCACTGACCCCGCAACCGCGATTCCCCTCGGCGACGTGACCCGGCGCGCCAACGTGCAAGACTTCCTCGACGCCGTCCGCGCCCACGTACCCACGCTGTCCCTCCGCGAGGACGAAGCCCTCGCCCTGGCCTACCTCCTGGCCGCTCAGGAGAGCATTAGCCCCGCAAACGGCGCCCGCGTCCGCGTCGGTCTCGCCCGCGCGCAGGGACACGACGCCGACGACCTCGCCGA
Organism: Arthrobacter pityocampae; assembly: GCF_002927275.1. GTDB lineage: Bacteria > Actinomycetota > Actinomycetes > Actinomycetales > Micrococcaceae > Arthrobacter_D > Arthrobacter_D pityocampae. The sequence goes on from NZ_PRKW01000001.1 coordinate 201,173, forward strand.
CCTCCTGGCGCTCGGCTATGTCTACCTTTTCCCGATGCTCGCGCCGAACCTCGACGACTACCCGGCCGAGCCCGCACCCTCGCCTCAGCCCGAGGCGCGTCCTGCGCCGAGCCGATCACTCCGGCGCTTGTTTACACGCCATACCCGGTAGCGCTCTGCCCTCCGAGCCACGTCCTACCTTGCCGGGCGCACCGGCACCTACCGCCCCCGGTGCGCCCACCCCCCTATAGCGGAAGGACCCCCCTCCACTCAGGAGGGGGGTCCTTCCGCTAGCCCCGGCAGGCCCCGGGCGGGTAGCGCCGGGTCTACGCACGGGCGCTTAGCGTAGACGCCTAGGCCGCCGTCGCCGGGACCCACTCGGCGTGGCTGCCGTCGCTGAACAGGGAGTAAAGCTTCCTGTTGCGCCCTTCGATCACGGCGTAGCTCGCGGTGTCCTCGACGACGGCGGACTTAGAGGAGTTGGCTGAAGTATTCACAGTGAGACCTGCTTTCGTTGGTGGAAGCACCGAGATTAACAGACATTCCGACGTGGAGTTGACAACAGTCTCCGAGTAGCGTAAAGCGCCTTACGCGAGTCGTGTGGCACGCCGCACCCGCACGCTTGTCTCGGCGCCGACGGCGACAGCCAAGACGACGCCCCCTCAGCGACCGCGACCCCTGGCCTACCCCTCCCCCCACCCCCACGGTTGAAGGGTCGGTAGGGCATAGCGTCTCGCAGTCTGTACGGGCAGAGAGGTTTTCTAAGGCCCTGAGAGCCTCTGGGAGCTCCGCCCCCTCCGGGAGGGCGTCCGAGCTTCGCTAGACCCTCAACAAATCACCTGGCATTTGTCAGCACCACTCCAACGCCGCCCAAGCACGCTGAGGTCGCTGACATGGCGGTCCGCAAGCTCCCGCCCCCGCCGAGCACCTCCTCGCCGTCCGCGCCCGGGCTGACGCTCGCCCCACCGGCTCGCGCGAGCGGCGCGCCGCGACCGAGCGACAGGCCACCGCCGCCGCGAGCCTTGCCCGACGCTCCGCCGAGGTTCACGCGCGCTCCCTTTCGGACCACGCCGGAGACCTCGCCGACCCCCGACGACCTACCCCCGTTCTGAGAGGACGAACATGCACACACCCGACCGCGTGACCCTCGCCCCTGGCGAGCCGAAGCCTGCCCGTAAGAACTGCACCGACTGCGGACCGCGTCCCGGCTCCGCCTTCCGCGTCCGCTCCGGCGGTCGCCTCGCCTCACGCTGTCGGCGCTGCACCGGCCTGCGCGGGAGGCGACCATGGTCCGACCACTACGGCACGCCGCCACTCGGCACCGGCGCGTGAGTAGCTACGTTTTTCCCGAAGCAAGAGCTACTCCGCCCTGATCTCCTGGGGTGAACAAGGAAAGCCCCGGACGACTTTCGGTCGTCTGGGGCTTCTCCACGCCCGAGCGGGCCGCCTGACGGATGCCTAACTGGTGCCCTGGCTCCCTACGGGCGCTGATTTCCGCCGAATCTCCTCCGCTACACGCCCGAGAGCGATCTGAGCCTCGGCGGAACGCCGAAGGTAGCCAGGCTGCTCCTCGTCGGCGACGAACCGCAGGAGCTCCTCCTCGGTCTGACCGATGCGTAGGTCCCAGCTCTGCGGCAGCAAGTCCGGTCCAAGCGCGCCGATCAGCGCTCCCGCCTCAGCGCCCATGTCCTTGCTCGTCTGGCTGTCCGAAGACCCACCTCGGCGCAAGTTCTGAGTCAGGCGAAGCAACGCCTCCATCTCAAACAGGAGCTTGCCATGGAGTAGCGCTGCGCGCCGGTCCTCCTCTGCGATCTTTCGCGCTGCGCGCCTGTCCTGCGCCGAGATCAGGAGCGCCACCATCGACGCCCCTAGAGCGACGAGAACCGCCGCGACCTGAACCCAAAGGGCGAGCGTTTCCTCTGTCATCAAATCCCCCTTCGTTCAGCCCGATTCGGGGGCGTCGGCGTCAGTCCCATGCGGCGACTACGTGCTGCCCGTCAGACGCGACGTGCTGCCCTCCGTGCCCCGTGTCCAAGACGCAGGATGCTTCAAAGCCCAAGTTGGATGTAACTGCTTCGCAGTCCCCGACGTTGCGATAGTCGAGAGGGAAGCTCTCACCGACACTGATCTGTCGAGGCATCTTCGCTTCCACCGCTAGTCGTTCGGCTCGTTGGCGAGCGCCTCGTGGTCGTAGGGATCATAGGGTTCCAGCTCCGCGTGCAACTCCTTCGGCGACATCGTCGAAGTGCTGTTGTCGGGTGCAGCGAACTTGAGGCTCTGCTCTTCAGTATTCATGCAGCCAGCTTAGAGGGCCGCCCGCGCCCGGAGCGCGCGCCGCTCTCGGTGCTCTAAGCTCTCCCTCGTGCCAATCGAGCCTGAGATAGAGCCAGACGCCCGTGAGATCGAGGCCAGCAGAGAGATTCACCGCCTGTTAGCCCTCGTCGCTGCTATCAGCGAGAAGTTCAGCAAGTACGCCAACGTAGCTCCCGGCTCCGCCCTGGCGGCGGACGACGCGCGCTCGCCACATCACTCCGTCCCCCAATACGCCCATTCCCAAGTGACTGTTGCGCTCGGCTGCCTAGAGTCTCTTTCGGCCATGATCGTTCGCGAGGACGCCGACAGCGTGTCCCTGGTCGCTGGCCCCTTCGGTGCCTACGCCCTGGTACGCAACGCCATGGACGCCGCAGCGACTGCCCTATGGCTGTTGGAGCCCGAGAACGGCACCCTCCGCATCAAGAGGCGTATCCTCCTCGGCGTGGACGAGGTGCGACACGAGTACTCCTTCCATCAGGCTCGTGGCCGGAGCTGGGGCGACAATTCGAAGAAGCGCCGAGCAAGGCTCTCCGAAGTATCGAAGCAGGCAGGTCTCGTGGGTTGGAACCCTCTGAAGGCGGAGATGCCGTCTATGACCAAAATCTTGAAGCAGCTTGAACGCCTACACGACGACGTCACCCTCCCCTGGCTGCCTGCATGGCAGCTCGCGAGCGGGCATGCGCACGGGAAGCTCTGGGCACAGCTCGTGTCGCACGAGATGACGGAAATCACCGGGACTCGAACCGCAACAGGCGCGAGCTACAAGGTCCGAATCCGCTACGTCATGCTTGCGGCACTGTTAGGGGAAGCGGTGCAGCTTGTCGAGACAGCCGCATCTCGTTACGTCCAGCTCGCGTCGACCTAAGGGGCCTCCCGCCTCCGGCAACAGAGGAGAGCCTAGGGGGATCTTGCGCACGCCGACGGCTCCGCCTCACCTGTTCACGTGACGAACGCGATAGCCTCCAGCTATGGCCCGCAGAAATTATCGACTTGTCCTCGCCCCAACGAGGGACTTTTGAGCATCCCAAGGGGCAAGAAGTTCGTGGGGCAAGCCAGTCTTGCGCGCATTGACTTCCACGAGGCGAGCGACGACATTCGGAGTTACTTCACGCTCCGCCAAATGCTCAAAGACCGTAAAGGGGCCGCGCCGCACCTGACCAACGTAGGACGCGGCACCTTCGTACTGATATCCGCTCTATGGGAGGCGTACTGCGAAGCCGTAGCCGTCGAAGCAGCAGCCTTGCTAGTGACACATACGCAAGAAGCAGAGCAGCTTCCCGTTCACATGCGGCGCTCAATCGCCTCGGAACTCCGCGAGGCAAAGCACGAACTGAGCATTTGGGAAATCGCGGGAGAGGGATGGAAATCCTATGCGCTGAGCCGGATCGCGACGCTAGCTCGCACAACTGTATTCAATACCCCGAAGCCCACAAATGTTGCCGACCTCTTCAAGCGCTCACTGGGCATTGAGAATCTCCCGGCTCATTGGACGCCGCCCGAGAGCTTGCCTGACTCCGACCCGCAGGCCCTTCTGAAACACTTTGTCGAGATACGCGGCGCGATCGCTCACGGAGCTAGTCCCCGCCGAGAGGTGACCAAAGCCGAGATCTCTGACTTTTACCAAACGGTTTCCTCGCTCGTTGCCGACACAGACTCTGTGATTCGGGCGCACCTATTGAACCTCATCGGGCGCGACCCCTGGCCCAGTGAGGTTATGAAGGCTGACCTGCGGGAAGCGCAGGCATAGCGCTGAGGCTCTGTTGGAATCCATAGTGTGTCTATTGCTCGACAACGGGTGCCCGATGTCGGCCTCGACCTCGACGACGTGCCCGTTCATCCCGACCAGGGACACCGCGTACGTCCGTCCCAGCGCCATCAGAGCACGGCCCGGACGTGTTCAATGCGCGGGTCCCCCGTGCCGTCGTCGAGTACCCCGACGGCGTCGATCCGGAAACCGCTGAAGCGCTGGTGGTGCGCGCGGGCCCATTGCGAGGCCAGCACGTAGAGCCGTTCGAGCTTGTCGGCCGTGATGGCCTCGAGGGGCTGCCCGAAATCGTCCGAACTGCGCGTCTTGACCTCCACGATGACGAGGGTGGACCCGTCCACCGCCACGAGGTCGATCTCCCCCGCCGGGCACCGCCAGTTGCGGTCGACGATCCTCAGCCCGGCCCGCTCCAGGAACACGGCGGCCAGCGCCTCCCCGCGACGCCCCAATTGATCCTTCGCCAACATGGCTACCACCTCCGCACCCAGCGTCACCGACGCGGAGCAGCCCGCAGACGCGGCAGGCGGCTATGTGGACAACCTCGGCGATACCGCTCCGTCCGTCCCCATCGGCGGTTGCGGGTCTGGTGGACCGGCCGGCGTCGGCCTAGCGTGGAGGTGCAGCGGCGGCCGCCCGGCCGCCGCGCCGTCGACGAATGGAGGACACCGTGTCAGAGCACAGCGATGTCGTGCCCGGTGCGGCCGACGCGGACCGGCAGGAGCAGACCCTGGCCGAGGACGCCGGGATCGGGACCGCGGCTGCCGGCGGGACGGGCGGTTCGGAGGCGGACCGGCAGGAGCAGGACACCCCCCTCGACGCCGGCGCCCGCTGGAACGGCGTGGGAATTGCCGGCGAGGGGACGGGAGGGTCGGAAGCGGACCGCCTGGAACAGGCCGCGGATGTCCCGCTCGATGCCGAGGACGCCTTCCCGTATGCAGGCGGGGACGACGCCGAGGACGCCTTCCCGGAGGACGACGGGGACGAGGCGGAGGACGTCTTCGCGCCGGACGACGGGATCGACGACAACCCGGAATGATTTCGCAGCAGCCCCTTGAAGAAGAAAGACACCGTCACCACCCCGGGGAACCCGCAGGCGGCGCGGAGCACGCGGGGCTGGAGTCCGCGCGAAATCCGCGCGGAGGGCGTCAGCTGCCCATGGTGCCGTCCTTGGGGAGGGCGATGTCGTCCGACTTGGTGAGCTCCTCGACGTTGACGTCCTTGAACGTGATCACGCGGACGTTCTTCACGAACCGGGCGGAGCGGTAGACGTCCCACACCCAGGCGTCTTGCAGCGTGAGGTCGAAGTAGACCTCGCCGTCGGCCGAGCGCGCCTGGAGGTCCACGTGGTTCGCCAGGTAGAACCGGCGCTCCGTCTCCACGACGTAGCTGAACAGTCCCACCACGTCCCGGTACTCGCGGTAGAGCTGCAACTCCATGTCGGTTTCGTAGTTCTCAAGATCCTCGGCACTCATTCGACCATCATCCTCCACTTTCCGTACGGGCGACGTCGGGCCGCTCCAGGCTGCCCAGACGCCAGGTTCTCCGGTGGTACCGGCTCGGGCCGGCGGCGTCGATGGCCGCGCGGTGGCTCTCCGTCGCGTAGCCCTTGTTCACGTCCCACCCGAAGTCCGGGTGGTCGGCGGCGAGGGACACCATCAGGGCATCCCGCTCCACCTTGGCCAGCACGCTGGCCGCCGCGACGCTCAGGCAGGTCAGGTCGGCCTTGATGCGGGTCTGCACGGGGGACGTGCAGCCGACGGTGTCGAGCTGCCCGACGGTCACTGGCCCGCCGTCGTCCGTCCCGAACAGCGTCCCCTGGGACCGGGCGGAGAGCCAGTCGTGGTTGCCGTCGAGGAGCACGACGTCGGGGGTGACGGTGTCGAGGACGGAGGCCCACGCCCTGCTCCCGGCGGCTCGCAGCGCGGACATCAGGCCTAGGCCGTCGATCTCCTCCGCCGAGGCATGGCCGACGGCGGAGGCGACGGACCAGCGGCGGATGCGGGGCACCAGCGCCTCGCGTTCGGCCGGAGGGAGGAGCTTGCTGTCCCGCACGCCCCGCAGCGGGGACGGTGCATCGAGGTCGACGACGACGATGCCCACCGACACCGGTCCGGCCAGGGCTCCCCTGCCGACCTCGTCGCATCCGGCCACGTAGCGGTGGCCCGCGGAGGCGAACGATTTCTCGATCGCGAGGTTGGGAGCGGCGGTGCGTTTCCTGCGCAGGGGCGTCATGGTCCGGTCGGGGCGGGGGTGGGGCTGGGAGACGCGGGCTGAGCACCGGGCTCGGGATCGGGGACGCCGTCGAACACGTCCGTCGGGGTTGCGAGGAAGCCGAGGCGGTTCAGCGGCCAGGCGATGACCGCGGCCTTGCCCTCGACGTCGTCGATGTCCACGAAGCCGAGGCCTGGCTTGGTCTGGTTGGCCCGCGAGTCGGCGGAGGCGTTGCGGTGGTCCCCCATCACCCAGAGCTTGCCCTCGGGCACGACGACGTCGAAGGGCAGGTCGGAGGGGTTGGCCCCCGGGAAGAGGTAGGGCTCCTCGAGGGGCTCGCCGTTGACGGTGAGGCGGCCCTCGGCGTCGCAGCAGATGACGCGGTCGCCCGGGAGACCGATGACGCGCTTCACCAGGTGCTGCTGTGACTCGTCCGGGGCGAGCCCGACGAAGATGAGCGCTTCCTTGAACCAGCCGACCGGCGCGCCGGTCCGCTCGGGGAGCCAGCCCTCCGTGTCACGGAAGACCACGATGTCCCCGCGCTGCAGGTCGAAGGGCTGCGGCACCAGCTGGTTGACGAAGATGCGGTCGTCGATCTCGAGGGTCTCCTCCATGGAGCCGGAGGGGATGAAGAAGGCGCGGAAGAGGAACGTCTTGATGAGGAACGAGAGCACCAGCGCGATCACGACGATCGTGCCGATCTCCTTCAGCCAGGCGCCGAACCCCCGGTCGCGGTCCTTGCCGTCGTTTTGCCGCCTCCGGGAGGTGGCCGGCTCCGCACCGTCCGCGGGGGGTGTTCCATCATCGGAGGGTGCTCCGTCGGACGCCGACGGTGCAGGGGCCTCGGCCCGCGAAGAGGACTTCCTGCGGAAGCTCCGTGCCATGTGAACAGTTTCCTCTGTACTCGTGATGCCCGGCTGCCGCCGCTGCCGGGATTGGTCGTCGACGGGCGACCCGATTACCGGTCGGAGGTCAGCCGGACGGTCGGTCGATCGGGCCGGACCGGTCCAGTGGCCACACTAGCTGAAAGGCCCGCCCGATGATCCGATCCTCGGCGACGAGTCCGCCGCCGGGAGCACCGAGCAGTGACCGCGAGTCCATCGACGCCGATCGGTGGTCGCCGAGAAGCCACAACCGCCCCTCCGGGACGACGACGTCGAACCTGGTGGTGCTCGGGGCGTCACCCGCAGACACGTACGGCTCGTCGAGGGCCTCCCCGTTGACCGTCAGGGATCCCTTAGCGCTGCAGCACTCCACGCGGTCCCCGCCGACGCCGATCACGCGCTTGACGTAGACGGTGTCGCTGCCCGTCATCCCGAGCCACTGACCCATGCCGGCCAGGGCCCGCTCGGGGAGGCTGCGGGGGTCGGTGATCGGGTCGAAGGACCCCCGGCCGTCGAACACGACGACGTCACCCCGCTGCACGTCGCCGTCGTCGAGCCTGGTCACGAGCACGCGGTCGCCCTCGGCGAGCAGGGGCTCCATCGATCCGGACGGGATGAAGTACACGTCGACGAGGAATCCGCGCACCAGACCGGTGACGAGGACGGCGAGCAGGACGGCGGAGAACACGAAACGCCAGCCCACAGTGCGGGGCCGGCGTTCCGGGTGCCCTCCGGCCGGAGACCGGGAAGCGGGCGTTTCATGCACTTTCAGGGAGTTACTTGACCGTCTTGGGGTCGCGCTTCTCCTTGATCTTGGCTGCCTTGCCGCGCAGTTCGCGCATGTAGTACAGCTTGGCGCGGCGGACGTCGCCCTTGGAGACAACTTCGATCCTGTCGAGGACCGGGCTGTGCACGGGGAACGTACGCTCCACGCCGACGCCGAAGCTCACCTTGCGGACCGTGAAGGTCTCGCGGATGCCGTCGCCCTGGCGGCCCATGACGAAGCCCTTGAAGATCTGAACACGGGTGTTCTTGCCTTCGATGATGTTGACGTGGACGTTGACGGTATCGCCGGCGCGGAAGTCGGGGACGTTGTCGCGGAAGGATCCGGCGTCGACTGAGTCGAGAATATGCATGGTCATGCTCCTGGCGAACGCCACAGGTCATTCACGTGGGTCACGGCGCTCGAGGACCGGGCGCGTGGCCCGGGCAATGACGCCGGAGAAGGTTTCCGGCCGATCCGATGATTCGGTGGTCGGTGTGTGGAACTGTTGGCAGGACGCCCCCTGTGGCAGGGTCCGGCCCAGTGGACACAGAGCACGATTATTCCACAGCGCCGGCGCCAACCGCTAATGCTGCGTTCGGGTCAGCCTGCCGTCGACGACGTCGAAACCCGCCGCGCGCAGCGCCGCGAGGTCCGCTTTCCGCAGGGCGCCGGCGTCGACCCGGCCGAGGAGATCGGGGCGCCGGTCGGCGGTGCGCTTGAACTGCTCGAGGCGCCGCCACTGCGCGATCTTCGCGTGGTTGCCGCTCAGCAGCACCTCGGGGACGTCGCGCCCGCGCCACGACGACGGCTTGGTATACACCGGGTACTCGAGCAGGCCGTCCGCGTGGGACTCCTCCACGAGGGATTCCGGGTTGCCGACGACGCCGGGGATGAGGCGTCCGACGGCCTCGACCATCGCGAGCACCGCCACCTCCCCACCGTTGAGGACGTAGTCGCCGAGGGACACCGGCCGGACGTCGAACTCGTCGCGCGCCCAGTCGACCGCACGTTCGTCGATGCCCTCGTAGCGGCCGCACGCGAAGACCAGGTGGTCGTGTCCGGCGAGCTCATGGGCCATCGCCTGGTCGAATACGGCACCGGCCGGGGACGGCACGATGAGGGTGGGCCGGGTGGCCGGCGCGTCCGCCCGGACCGCCTCGAGCGCCTGGGCCCAGGGCTCGGGCTTCATGACCATGCCCGCGCCCCCGCCGTAGGGGGTGTCGTCCACCGTGCGGTGCCGGTCGGTCGTGAAGGACCGCAGGTCGTGGATGCGCACGTCCAGCACGCCGTCCTGGCGCGCCTTCCCGATGAGGGACAGCTCCAGCGCGGCGAGGTACTCCGGGAAGATGGAGACGACGTCGATGCGCACTAGTCGCGCGTCCCGCCCGGCCCGGAATCGGCGGGCGACTCCGCCGGCGACTCGGCGGACGCATCGGCGGGCGTATCCGTGGGCGCATCGCCCGCGGCAGCGTCGCGCGCGATGTCGTCGCCGTCGTCGGGGGCCTGGTTGGAGCCGGGGGTGTTGAGGTCGAGGAGGCCTGCCGGCGGCACGATCGTCACGAACCCAGCCGCCGGGTCCACCTCGGGCACGATCGAGCTGACGAACGGCACGAACGCCTCGTGGCCGTCGGCGAGTTCGACGACGAGGAGGTCCTGGACGGCCATGGTCCGCAGGGCGGTGACCTTCCCGACGGACGCGCCGTCCACGCGGGCGTCGAGGCCGACGAGCTCGTGCTCGTACCAGGCATCGTCGTCGTCGTCCGGCGCGCCGGTGGTGTCGATGAAGAGCTGGGCACCGCGGAGGGTCTCGGCCTGGTTGCGGTCCGCCACCTGCTCGAAGCCGACGATCAGGATGTCCTTGTTCCACCGCGCCTTCACGACGGTGAGTTCGGTGACGGCCGCGCCCTCGACACGGAACGTCTCGCCCGGCTCGAAGCGGTCCTCCGGGGCGTCGGTGAAGAGCTGGACCGTCACCTCTCCGCGGATGCCGTGGGGCTTCCCGATCCTGGCTACGAGTACGTCCATCGTGGTGCTCCTGCTGGTCTGTGGCGGATACGTGGGTGCTACGGGGAGATACGGGAACGGCCCCACCACCAGGTCCTGGTGGTGGGGCCGTTCGGCACGCTGTTCGGCGTGAGGCTCTGGGCGGGTCAGTCCCGGCGGCGGTCGGTGTCGACGACGTCGACCCGCACCGGTTCGCCGTCCGCGAGGGCCGACACCACGGTGCGCAGTGCGCGGGCGGTGCGTCCCTGGCGGCCGATCACGCGGCCGAGGTCCTCCTGGTGGACGCGGACCTCGAGCGTTTCGCCGCGGCGGTTGGTCTTCGCGGAGACCCTGACGTCGTCAGGGTTGTCGACGATGCCGCGGACGAGGTGCTCCAGAGCTTCGGCCAGCAAGTTACTCTGCCTCGGTGGCTTCCGCGGCGGCGTCGTCGGTCTTCTTCGCCTTCGGGGTGATGGCCTCGGGGACGATCACGGAGCCCTTCTCGGGGGCGACGAACGCCTCCTTGGCGGCCTTGGTCCTCAGGGTGCCTTCCTGGCCCTTGAGTCCCTTGAACTTCTGCCAGTCGCCGGTGATCTTCAGCAGGACGGAGACCTGCTCGGTGGGCTGCGCGCCGACACCGAGCCAGTACTGCGCACGCTCGGAGTTGATCTCGATGAACGAGGGCTCCTCGGTGGGGTTGTACTTGCCGATCTCTTCGAGGGCACGGCCATCACGCTTGGAGCGCGAATCCATGACGACGACGCGGTAGAACGGTGCGCGGATCTTGCCCATGCGCTTGAGGCGAATCTTTACGGCCACTTGTGTGGTCACTCCTTGTAAATGAAAAGGGGCGAACCCGTCATCCTGCTCCCGTGGGGCGGGCCATTCATGGGGGTTCAAAGGACACAATGCACGCGCAGAGAGAGGGGCTGCACGGATCGAGTACGGAACCATTGTGCCAGACGGCCGTGCTTTAGGCGATTCCGCCGGGCGCTGCGCCGGGGGCGTCGGCGACGGCGACCCGGAGCCGGTTCCGCCAGGGGTCCTCGAAGCGCAGTTCGGCCCCCGTGTGGTGGTTCGGGACGCCTGCGTGGGCCAGGCGGTCCGCCAGCGCGCCGACCTCGTCGGCCGACGGCACCCGGAGGAGGACCTCGCCCAGTCCGAGGGTGTCCTTCCGCGGCCCGGCGCCCCTGCTGTTCCACACGTTCATGGCCATGTGGTGGTGGTAGCCGCCCGCGGAGACGAAGAGGGCCTGGTCGTGCCACCCGGCGGTGCGCTCGAAGCCGAGGACGCCCACGTAGAAGCGGTGGGCCGTGCCGACGTCGCCGACCTGCAGGTGGACGTGGCCGATGCTCGCCGCCTTCGACTGCGCGTGGGACACCGCGTCCTCGGTGAGGTGCCGCTCGAGGTAGTCCCGCGGGGGAAGGGGGAGATTGTCCATGACCACCGAACGAACATCCTCCGTCCCGCCTGTCCATGTCCAGCTGCCCCGGGGCCGGTCGACGTACAGTTCGATGCCGTTCCCCTCGGGGTCCGTGAAGTAGAACGCCTCGCTCACGAGGTGGTCGGCGCTGCCCACGTAGGTGCTGAGTTCGTGCCGTGCGGCGGAGGCGACGGCGGCGGCGAGATCCGCACGGTCGGCGAAGAGGAGAGCGGTGTGGAAGAGGCCGGCCTCGCCGGGCGGCGGGAGGCGCAGGTGCCGGGCGGACTCGAGGCGGAGGACGGCGCTCCCCCGGCGTCCGAGGACGACGGCGTCGGTCCCGTCCTCGAGCACCTGGAGCCCGAGGGCGGTGGTGTAGTAGCGGGACAGGGCGGACAGGTCGCCGACCCTGAGGGTCAGGGCCCCCATGGCGGTGTCGGCGGGCAGCAGGTCCCGGGCAGGCATATCGGCTCCTTCGAGTGGACGGTCTCCCTCCGCACAACTAGTTGAAGCTTCAAGTTATTCCTCAAAGGACTCGCGCACGACTTCTCCCCGCAGCACCACCGCCCGGAGCGCGGCGAGGGCTCCCGTGTCCAGGCGCGGGTCCCCTGCGCAGACGACGGCGTCGGCGCTCGCTCCCTCCTCGATGCCGGGGAAACCCAGCCATGTCCGGGCGGACCAGCAGGCCGCGTCGAGCGCCGCGACCGGGCCGAGGCCTGCTGCGGCCAGGGCCGCCACCTCGTCGGGGAGCCGCCCGTGGGTGATGACGCTTCCGGCGTCGGTTCCCGCGTAGACGGCGATCCCGGCGTCGTGGGCCCGCCGGACCATGGCCTCGCGGCCGCCCCACAGCCGGCGCATGTGCGCCGCGTAGTCCGGGTACTTGCCGGCGGCGCCGTCGGCGATGGCGGGGAAGGTGTCGATGTTGATCAGCGTGGGGACGATCGCGACGCCCTGCTCCACGAAGCGGGGGATGTGCCGGGGAAGCATGCCGGTGGCGTGCTCGATGCAGTCGATCCCGGCGTCGAGCATGCCGTCGAGCGTCTCGGCCGCGAAGCAGTGGGCCGTCACGCGGGCGCCCTCCGCGTGCGCGGCGTCGACGGCGTCCTTCAGGGCGGCGGGCGGGAAGGCGGGGGCGAGGTCGCCGACGGAGCGGTCGATCCAGTCCCCCACGATCTTGACCCACCCGTCACCGCGCCGCGCCTGCTCGGCGACGGCCCCGGCGAGGTCCGCCGGTTCCACCTCGACGGCGTAGTCGCGGAAGTAGCGGCGCGTCCGTGCCACGTGGCGGCCCGCGCGCACCAGGCGCGGGAGGTCCGCGCGGTCCTGGATCCACCGTGTGTCGTTGACGACGCCGGCATCCCGGATGAGCAGCGTGCCTGCGTCGCGGTCCTGCAGCGCCTGCTGCTCCGCCAGCGCGTCGGGCACCCGGCCCCGCCGGTCGAGGCCGACATGGCAGTGCGCGTCCACGAGGCCGGGCAGCACCCAGCCCTCGAGGGTCCGCGAAGGACGGCCCGGTGGGCGCCGGAAGGTGAAGCGGCCGTCCTGCACGTAGACGTCCGGCACCGACTCCGACGGCGACACCAGCACCGACCCGGTGAGGTGCAGGAACCCGGGCCCGTCAGGCAGCACGGAGTCCACCGGTCCCGGCCCTCCCGCGGCGACCTGCACGCGGCGGCCCGGCGGCGACCGGCGTGGAGGACGACGCGGCCTCGTGGCGACCGGCGGGCCTCACGCCGCGGCCTCGTGGCGCCCGGCGCGGAGGAAGGCCCGGATGAGTGCATCGCCCTCGGGGGTGTCGTGCGGCCGGTGACCGCCGGGAGCCACACGGTGGGTCGCACCGGTGCCGGCGAGGTACTCCGCGACCTCCTCGTACAGGGGTTCCCAGCCGCCGGTCAGGACCAGGGTCGGCACACCGGGGACGATCGCCAGCGGAGCCTCCCAGGGCGGGCTCTGGAGCCGGAGCCTGGCGGCGTCCCGCCGGGCATCGCCCGTGACCGGCGTCCGTGGGTCGGCGTCGAAGACGCGCCGCACGAAGGCGCGCAGGAAGTCGTCGTCGGACATCGCATGGCGCTCCGCGAGGAGCGGCGCCATCAGGGCGATGTGCGCGGCCGTGGCCGGCAGATCCGCCGTGAGGGAGAAGCACGCCGGCTCCACGAGGGTGAGCGAGCGCACCAGCTCCGGGCGGTCGACGGCGAGCATCATCGCCGCGACCGCGCCCTGCGAGTGGGCGACGACGTGTCCCCCGCCGCCCAGGGCGTCCGCGACGATCTCCTGGTCCCGGTCGTGGCCCGTGGCGACGGGCTCCTCGGTGGCGGAGAACCCGTGCCGTCGGATGTACAGGCAGTCGAAGTCGAGGGACAGGCCGTGCTGACGGGGCCAGGCCGCGGCACCGAAGGAGCCGCTGCCGTGGACGAACACCACGCGCTCAGCACCCATCACGATCCGGTGCCCCGCACTGCCCGGGGCCGGCCGGTCGGATCCTCGGACGGCACCGGGACCTACTTCCCGAGGAACTTCTCGAAGCCCTTGGGGAGGTTCATCGCCGACGGGTCGAAGTCCTGCTGGCCACCGAACGCGGCGCCGGTGGGTGCCGCCGCACGGGCGGCGGCACGCCGGGCCTCCGCCTCCTGGAGCTCCTGCGCGGCCTTCGCGGGGTTGCCCGAGCGGGCTTTCTTCTTGCCCTTCGCGGCGGCGGCCTTGGTCTTGCGGGGTCCGCCGAAGCCTCCCGGACCGGCCATGCCGGGCATACCCGGGATGCCGCCGCCGGAGGCCATCTTCTTCATCATCTTCTGGGCCTGCGTGAAGCGCTCCAGCAAACCGTTGACCTCGGACACGTGGACGCCGGAACCGCGGGCGATCCTCGCGCGGCGGGATCCGTTGATGATCTTCGGGGCGAGGCGCTCGTGCGGGGTCATCGATCGGACGATGGCCTCCACGCGGTCGATCTCGCGCTCGTCGAAGTTCTCCAGCTGCTCCCGCATGTTGGCGGCACCCGGCATCATCATGAGCATCTTCTTCATGGAGCCCATGTTGCGGATCTGCTGCATCTGCGCGAGGAAGTCGTCGAGGGTGAAGTCCTCCTGGTCGGCGAACTTCTTCGCCATCCGGGCCGCTTCGTCCTTGTCCCAGGACTGCTCGGCCTGCTCGATCAGGGTGAGGATGTCACCCATGTCGAGGATGCGCGAGGCCATGCGGTCGGGGTGGAACAGCTCGAAGTCGCCGAGGCCCTCACCCGTCGAGGCGAACATGACCGGCTTGCCCGTCACGGACGCGACCGAGAGGGCCGCGCCGCCACGGGCGTCGCCGTCGAGCTTGGTCAGGACGACGCCGGTGAAGTCCACGCCCTCGTTGAAGGCGAGGGCGGTGTTGACGGCGTCCTGGCCGATCATCGCGTCGATGACGAACAGCACCTCGTCGGGGCTGATGGCCGCGCGGATGTCCGCCGCCTGCTGCATGAGCTCGGCGTCCACGCCGAGGCGGCCGGCGGTGTCGACGATGACGACGTCGTGCAGCCGGGCGCGGGCCTCCGCGACACCCTGGCGGGCGACGGCGACCGGGTCACCGGTGGCGGCCTCGAACTCGGAGCTGACGCCCGGGTGCGGCGCGTAGACGGGCACGCCGGCCCGCTCACCGTTGACCTGGAGCTGCCGGACGGCGTTGGGGCGCTGGAGGTCGCACGCGACGAGCAGGGGGCTGTGGCCCTGGCCCTTGAGCCACTTGGAGAGCTTGCCCGCGAGCGTCGTCTTACCCGCACCCTGCAGGCCGGCCAGCATGATGACCGTGGGCGGGTTCTTCGCGAGCCGGATGCGTCGGGTCTCGCCGCCCAGGATCCCCACGAGTTCCTCGTTGACGATCTTGACGATCTGCTGGCCCGGGTTCAGGGCCTGCGAGACCTCGAGGCCGAGGGCGCGTTCCTTGACGGCGGCCGTGAAGGCGCGCACCACGGGGACGGCGACGTCGGCGTCGAGCAGGGCGCGGCGGATCTCGC
This sequence comes from Arthrobacter pityocampae, assembly GCF_002927275.1. Lineage (GTDB taxonomy): Bacteria > Actinomycetota > Actinomycetes > Actinomycetales > Micrococcaceae > Arthrobacter_D > Arthrobacter_D pityocampae. Next base: position 216,482 of record NZ_PRKW01000001.1, read on the forward strand.
GGACCGTGGCATCGATGTCCGCCTCGGTGAGGCGGCCCTTGCCGCGGAGGTTCTTGAAGGTCGCAGTCAGCCGGTCGGAGAGTGAATTGAACACGTGCCGTGCACTACTTTCATCGGGGACTTTGGAGACTCAACTCCCTAGGGTATCAACTGGGTGCGCCGCAGGAGCCCCCGGTCGCGCGCCCCCTGGGCACTCCCCGCACGGCACGGCCGGCAGGCTGCGCGCAAACCGCGACCCGCCCGTCCGGCGCAGGACACCCCGGGGGCAGAAGTGGCAAGGTGAAGAGGTGGACACTTCCTCGCTCGCAGAGCACGACACCATTCCCGCCGACGCCGACACCCGGGTCAGGACGCTCCTGATCCTCGGTGCCTCCGGCGACCTGACCGGGCGCCTCCTCCTGCCGGGACTCGCGCGGCTCATCCGCCTCGGCCGTACCGACGGGCTGAACCTCGTGGGCGCGGGCTCCGACGACTGGACCGACGAGCAGTGGCACGAACGGCTGGACGAGTCCTTCGCCGTCGCCCGCGAGAAGGCCGACGACGCCGGGCGGGCGTCGCTGCAGCAGGTGCGCAACAACAGCCGGTACCACTTCCTCGACGTGACGAAGGACGGCCTCGCCGACCTGGTGCAGGGCCTCGAGGGGCCGGTGGCCATCTACTTCGCGCTGCCCCCGGCCGTCAGCCAGCTGGCCTGCAGCGCCCTCGGGCCGGATTCACTGCCGAAGAGCACCCGCCTCGTGATGGAGAAGCCCTTCGGCACCGACCAGGCCAGCGCGCACCAGCTCAACGAGAAGCTCGCCGGGCTCGTCCCCGAACAGAACATCCATCGCGTGGACCATTTCCTGGGGAAGGCGACGGTCTTCAACATCCTCGGCCTCCGGTTCGCGAACCGCATCCTCGAGCCGGTCTGGAACAACCTGCACATCGAGAAGGTCGAGGTGATCTTCGACGAGGACCTCGCCCTCGAGAACCGGGCCCGCTACTACGACCGCGCCGGCGCCCTGCGCGACATGATCCAGAGCCACCTGCTGCACGTCATGGCACTCCTGGCCCTGAACCCGCCGTCGACCCTGCACGAGAGGGACCTCCGGGACCACATCGGGTCCGTCCTCCGGGCGAGCACCGTGGACCTGGACGCTCCGGGCAGCAGCCGCAGGGCGCGCTATGCAGCGGGCACGATCGGCGACCGGGAGATCCCCGACTACGCAGCCGAGCCCGGTGTCGACCCGGAGAAGGGCACCGAGACGCTCGCCGAGATCACCGTGTCCATCAACAACGAACGCTGGTCCGGCGTGCCGTTCATCCTCCGCTCCGGTAAGGCGCTCGGCGCCAAGCGGAAGGAGGCCGTCATCACCTTCCGGCCGGTGAACCACCTGCCCGTCGGGTTCTCCGGCCAGGACGAGCCGACGAAGCTGCGCATCGGGTTCGGTCCCGACACCCTCCAGCTGGAGATCGACGTCAACGGGCCCGGCGACATCTTCTCCCTCGACCGGGCCACCCTCAGCGCCAACCTGAACGAGACGGACCTGCTCCCCTACGGTGAGGTGATCGAGGGCGTCCTCGCGGGAGATCCGACGCTCTCCGTCCGCGGCGACACCGCCGAGGACTGCTGGCGCATCGTGGAGCCGGTCCTGCAGGCGTGGTCGGAGGGCCGCGTGCCCCTCGAGGAGTACCCGGCAGGCTCGGAGGGTCCGACGGCGTGGCCGTCCTCGCACGGGCGCAAGGAGTAGGTCCCGCGGGGTCCGTCCGGGGCGACCAGGCGTTGCGCCGACCCTTGCGCCCACCGACTCACCTAGCCCCTTTGCCATTCTGCCCACCGACTCACCCTGTTCCCCGGGCATGACGCATGATGCCCGCTGAGGAAGGCGGGTCGGCGGGCAGAAGGATCAGGGGCCACTCCGGTCGAGTGGGCTGATCGGCCGCGCCGGAGGGAGTTCCGGCGCTCAGACGACCGCGCGGGCCAGCAGCTCGTCGAGTTGCCCGTAGGCATCCGCGAGGCCGTCCTCCATCCCGGACTGCGCCATGCCGTCCCGTGCCTCCATGCTCGGATAGACGGCGTGAGCGGAGAGTCGTGTCCTGCCGTCCCCCAGGGCCTGGAAGGTCAGGAACTCGATGCTCACGACGTCCGGGTAGCCGTCGTACTCGAAGGTCTGGATCGCGAAATCGTTCTCCCTGACCGTGTGGAAGACACCGCTGAACACATGGTCGACGCCGTCGGGTCCGGTGTGGGTGTAGCGGTAGCTGCCGCCGGTCCGGAAGGCATAGTGGTCGACACCTATTCGGTTGCGTCGCGGGCCCAGCCACCGGGCGACGAGATCGGGATCCGCGTAGGCGTGGAAGACCTCCGCCACGGGATGGTCGAACTCGCGTTCGAAGTCGATGAAGGGAAGGCCCTCCGGGACGGTGAGTTTCAGGGCATTGCTCATGTCGAGTCCTTTGCCTGCGAGCCACGCACTGCGGCCCGGGTGGAGAGCACGGCGTCGAGGCCGCGGAACTGCTCCTCGTGGATCAGCCGGTACTGGTCGATCCAGGCGGTGAGCGCCTCCAGTCGTGCGGGGTTCAGGTGGACGGGCCGGCGCTGGGCGTCACGCGTGCGCGTGACGAGCTCTGCCTGCTCGAGGACCTGGATGTGCTTCGAGATCGCCTGTTTGGTGATCGCGAAGGGTTCCGCCAGTTCGTTGACCGTGGCCGGACCCCGGCTGAGCCGGGCGATGAGACGGCGGCGGACGGGATCGGCCAGCGCCAGGAAGGCGAGGTCGAGGCGTTCGTCGTCGCTCACGGGTCACGCTCCGGTATCAGACCACTGCTTTAACCAACGGGGTCGTTGATCAACCAGGTGGTTGTTCAAGGGTAATCCCGGCGAAAGGGGAAGGACAAGGGGTCGGCTTCCTCTTTTTCACGAACCCGTGTGCCCAGCGACTCGCGCTTCTCGCGGGGCATGTCGCACGATGCCCCTCGAACAGGGCGAGTCGCTGGGCAGCACGGTCGGGGCCCGGGACCGCGGGCGAGTCGCTGGGCAGCACGGTCGAGGCCGGGGACCGGGACAACAGCGCGAGTCGTTGGGCAGCATGGCGAGGGGACTTAAACAGCAGGACGCCCGGCCGGGTAACCCGGCCGGGCGTCCTGAATGAGCGTCCTGAATGAGCGTCCTGAATGATGCTGCAGGTGCGGGGCTGCCTACAGGGCGGCGTCGCCCCGTTCGCCGGTGCGGACGCGGACGGCCTCCTCGACGGGGATGACCCACACCTTGCCGTCCCCGGCGCGGCCGGTGTTGGCGGTGGAGACCAGGACGTCCACGATGTCGGTGACCCACGCGTCGGCGACGAGCACCTCGACGCGGGCCTTCTGCAGGAGGTCCACGGTGTACTCGGCGCCGCGGTAGACCTCGGTGTGCCCGCGCTGGCGGCCGTAGCCGCTCGCCTGGCTGACCGTGAGGCCCTGCACGCCGTAGTTCTCCAGGGCTCCCCGGACGCCGTCGAGCTTGTCGGGCCGGACGATGGCTGTGACCAGTTTCATGAATGTACGCCTTCCGTGACGTCCTGCTGCGCGGTGTCCTGCTTGGAGCTGTGCTTGCCGGTCTGCGGGGCGACCACCTGGTCGGCGAACGGGTGGAAGGATCCACCGACGCCGAGTCCGCCGAACTCGTAGGCGGTCTCCGCGTGCTCGGTGAGGTCCACGCCGGAGACCTCGTCGTCCGAGCTGATGCGGAAGCCGATGGTCTTGTGGATGGCGAGGCCGATGATCGCGGTCATGAGTGCGGAGAGGGCGATCGCGATGGCCGCGGCGACGATCTGCGCGATGAGCTGGCTGGGTCCGCCGCCGTAGAAGAGGCCACCACCCTCGCCGTCGACGGGGAGCATGATGAAGCCGAGGGCCAGGGTGCCGACGATGCCGGCGACGAGGTGGACGGCGACGACGTCGAGCGAGTCGTCGAAGCCGAGCCGGTACTTGATGCCGACGGCGAGGGCACAGACCGCACCGGAGACGAGGCCCAGGCCGAGGGCGCCGACGGGACTGACGTTGGCGCAGGCCGGGGTGATGGCCACGAGGCCGGCCACGATGCCCGACGCCGCGCCGAGCGAGGTGGGGCGTCCGTCACGGATGCGCTCGGTCATGAGCCAGCCGACCATGGCGGCGGCAGGGGCGGCCATGGTGTTGACCCAGATCAGGCCGGCTTCCTCGGCCGAACCGGCCGCTCCGCCGTTGAACCCGAACCAGCCGAACCACAGGAGCGCGGCGCCGAGCATCACGAACGGGATGTTGTGGGGGCGCTGCGCCGGGTCCTTGCCGAAGCCCTGGCGCTTGCCGAGGATCAGGGCGAGGACGAGGGCCGCCACGCCGGCGCTGATGTGCACCACGGTGCCGCCCGCGAAGTCGACGGCCTCGCCGACCGCGCCGCCGACGGCGCCGTCGGCGCTCAGGAGGCCACCACCCCACACCATGAACGCGAGGGGGCAGTAGACCAGGGTTACCCAGATCGGGACGAACGTCACCCAGGCGCCGAACTTCGCCCGGTCGGCGATGGCACCGCTGATCAGGGCCACGGTGATGATGGCGAACGTCGCCCCGTAGCCGGCGCCGATGAGGTCCTCGGTGCCGATGAGGTCCGTCATGCCGAACGAGGCGAACGGGTTGCCGAAGAGCTGGGCGATGCCGTCGCCGCCGGTCATCGAGTAGCCCCAGAGGACCCACACGATCCCCACGAGTCCGACGGCGATGAAGCTCATCATCATCATGTTCAGGGCGGCCTTGGCGCGGGTCATCCCACCGTAGAAGAAGGCGAGCCCGGGGGTCATGAGAAGTACGAGGGCGGCTGAGATCATCACCCAGACGTGGCCTGCTGTCAGATCCATCAAACACGATCCTTCCAAAGGGGCGGGGACTTCCCGCTCCTCCAGAATGCGATGACCGTGTTTCGGTCCCGGGGGCAGTACGTTGCGCGCAGGTTACGGGCCGGGCTCCGGAGTAAAGACCCCGTGACAGTCATGTTTCCTGCAGGTTTCCCGGCCCTCCGGACCTTGACGCGCCGCGGGCTCCGGCCCGCTTTTCAACTCCTAGCTGAGCAGGGCGTCGACGAAGCCATCGGCGTCGAACGGGGCGAGATCGTCGGCGCCCTCCCCCAGGCCGATGAGCTTCACGGGGACGCCGAGGCTGCGCTGGATGGCGACGACGATGCCGCCCTTCGCGGTGCCGTCCAGCTTGGTGAGGACGATGCCGGTGATGTTCACGACCTCCGCGAACACGCGCGCCTGGTTGAGGCCGTTCTGGCCCGTCGTCGCGTCCAGGACGAGGAGCACCTCGTCCACGGTGCCCTGCTTCTCGATGACGCGCTTGACCTTGCCGAGCTCGTCCATGAGGCCCACCTTGTTCTGCAGGCGTCCGGCGGTGTCGATGAGGACGACGTCGACCTCCTCCTCGATGCCGACCCTGACCGCCTCGAAGGCGACGGACGCGGGGTCGGCGCCGTCGACATCGGACTTCACCGTCGGCACGCCGACCCGCGCGCCCCATGTGGCCAGCTGCTCGGCGGCGGCTGCACGGAAGGTGTCCGCGGCGCCCAGGAGCACGTCCTTGTCGTCGGCGACGAGGACGCGGGCGAGCTTACCGACCGTGGTGGTCTTGCCCACGCCGTTGACGCCGACCACCATGACGATGGCCGGGCGGTCCGCGTGGCGCTCGGTGGCCAGGGACCGGTCCATCGCGGGGTCGACGAGCTTCACGAGTTCCTCGCGGAGCATGTCCTTGACCTCGGCGGGGTTGCGGCTGCCCGCGACCTTCACCCGGGCGCGCAGCGCGTCCACGAGTTCCATGGTGGGCTCGGTGCCGAGGTCCGCCATGAGGAGGGTCTCCTCCACCTCGTCCCAGACGTCCTCGTCGATCTTGTCCCGGGACAGGAGGGCGAGGAGTCCCTTGCCGAGGGCGTTGTTGGACCGCACCAGGCGGGCGCGGAGCCGTGCGAGGCGCCCCTGGACGGGGTCGACGGTGTCCAGGCGCGGAGCGGCGGGGGCTTCCTCCAGCCCGCTGAGGTCATTCGGGACGAGCACGTCCGTCGGGACGCCGCCGGGTTGCTCCAGGACGTCCGTGGAGGTGGAACCGTGCGCCCCGTCCTCCACCTGGTCGTCGGGGTCCCGGGGCGAGGAGTACAGACCGGGAGGGGTCCGTCGGCCGCGCACGAGGAGGACGGCGAGCGACCCCACCACGGCGATCGCGAGGATGACGAAAATGACAGGCAGGAGGATCTCGTTCACTGCTCCACCTTCTCACACGGGCCCTGTGCGCCGGGATTGAGCTCCGGTCCCGGGACGGTGACAGAATGCGAGGACCATGGCCGGATTCCCCCGCGTACTCAAGCGCTCCCCCTTCCGTATCCCCCGTCCCGGACGACGGGACGAGCCCGGCGGCGTACCCGCCGGGGACCGGCAGCGCATCCCGCGGGAGATCCGGGTCCTCATCGCCGCCGCGTTCGTCATCGCCATCGGCTTCGGCCTCGTGGCGCCGATCCTGCCGCAGTTCGCGCAGAGTTTCGACGTCGGCGTCACGGCCTCCGCGGTGATCGTCAGCGCCTTCGCCTTCACGCGCCTGGTCTTCGCCCCCGCGGGCGGCCGGCTCGTGGAGCGGCTCGGCGAGCGGCCCGTCTACATCGTCGGACTGCTCATCGTGGCGCTGTCCACCGCCGCCTGCGCCTTCGCAGCCGACTACTGGCAGCTCCTCGTCTTCCGGGCGCTCGGCGGAATCGGCTCGACGATGTTCACGGTCTCCGCGATGGGCCTGATCGTGCGGCTCGCCCCGCCGGCCATCCGCGGGCGGGTCTCCGGGGCCTACGCCACCGCGTTCCTGCTCGGCAGCATCGGCGGTCCGCTCGTGGGCGGCCTGCTCGCCCGGTTCGGCCTGCGTGTGCCGTTCCTCGTCTACGCCGCGGCCCTGCTGGTCGCTTCCGCCGTCGTGTTCTTCCAGCTGAAGGACACCTCGCTCGCGGACCGCGCCGCGGCCCGCGACAAGCCGGCCCTGACGGTGCGCGAGGCGGTCGCGGACTCCGGGTACCGCGCGGCGCTGGCGTCCAGCTTCGCCAACGGGTGGTCCTCCTTCGGCGTCCGGATGGCGCTGGTGCCGCTGTTCGCGGACGCGGTCCTCGGGGCGGGCACGGAGATCGCCGGCATCTCCCTGGCGTTCTTCGCCGCGGGGACGGCGCTCGCGCTCACCGTGTCCGGCGGGCTCGCCGACTCGCTGGGCCGGAGGCCGCTCGTCATCACGGGCCTCCTGGTGAACGGGGCGGCGATGATCGCGCTCGGCTTCTCCGGGAACGTCGTGGTGTTCCTCGCCCTGTGCGTCGTCGCGGGCATCGGCACCGGCCTCCTCAATCCCGCGCAGCAGGCGGCGGTGGCCGACGTCGTCGGCAGTGACCGCAGCGGCGGCCGGGTCCTGGCGACCTTCCAGATGAGCTCCGACTTCGGCGCGATCCTCGGGCCCATCCTCGCCGGCCTCATCATCGACCGGCTGTCCTTCGGCTCCTTCACCCTCGCCTTCACCGTGACGGGCGTCCTGACCGCCCTCGCCGCCGGGGTCTGGGCGCTGTCCCGGGAGACGCTGCCCCGGGAGTCGCCCCGGACGGAGCTCACGACGGAACTCCAGACGGAACTCCAGACGGAGCTCACGACGGAGCTGAAGACGGAGCGCACGTCACCGGGCGACGACGGCGGCGGCACGGCGGGCCGTCGCGGCGGTCCGGCCGCGGACTCGAACGACGACGGCGACGGCGACGGCACCGCGAAACGTCGCGGCGGTCCGGCCGCGGACTCGAACGACGACGGCACCCCGGAACGCCGCGGCTCCGGTCCGGGCACGGAGGAGCAGCGGTCCTAGCCGAGGGCGTCCTCACGCTCGGCGGAGAGCCGCTGGCTGATGACCGTGGACACCCCGTCGCCGCGCATCGTGACGCCGTAGAGGGCGTCGGCCACCTCCATGGTGCGCTTCTGGTGCGTGATAATGATCAGCTGGCTGGACTCCCGCAGTTCCTGGAAGATCGTGATCAGCCGCCCGAGGTTCGTGTCGTCGAGGGCGGCCTCCACCTCGTCCATGACGTAGAACGGCGACGGCCGGGCCTTGAAGATCGCGACGAGCAGCGCGACGGCAGTCAGTGACCGCTCCCCGCCCGAGAGCAGTGACAGCCGCTTGATCTTCTTGCCGGCGGGCCGGGCCTCGATCTCGATCCCGCTGGCGAGCATGTCCTCCGGGTCCGTGAGCACCAGCCGGCCCTCGCCGCCGGGGAAGAGGGTCGCGAAGACGTGCCCGAACTGGGCGGCGGTGTCCCGGTACGCGGCCGTGAAGACCTGCTCCACGCGCTCGTCGACCTCGCGGATGATGTCCAGCAGGTCCTTCCGGGTCGCCCTGAGGTCCGCGAGCTGCGTGCTGAGGAACTGGTGCCGTTCCTCGAGCGCCTCGAACTCCTCGAGGGCGAGGGGGTTCACCTTGCCGAGCGCGGCGAGGTCCCGCTCGGCCCGCCTCAGCCTCTTCTCCTGCTCCTGGCGCACGAACGGGACGCCCTGCGGCACGGGCCTGCCGTCGTCGTCGACCGGTGCGCGCAGCGCGGCCCACTTGTCCTCCGTCGCCGCGGCCCCGGGCACGGGCAGGTGCGGACCGAACTCGTCCACGAGGTGGTCAGGGGTCAGGCCGAGCTCCTCGACGGCGCGGTGCTCGAGGGCCTCGATCCTCAGGCGCTGCTGCGTGCGGGCCAGCTCGTCGCGGTGCGCCGAGTCCGTGAGCCGCGCCAGGTCGACGCCGAGGGCCGCGGTTGCCGCCCGGACCTCCTGCAGTTCGGCGTCCTGCTGCCCGCGCAGGCGTTCGGCGGCGTCGCGCTGGTCCGCGGCGACGGCCACGGACTGCGCGGCGCGCCGCTCCGCCCGGCGGGCCGCCGCGGCGACGGCTGCGGCCCGAGCGGCCTGGACCGCGCGGATCCTCGCCTTCTCCGCCGCCTGCTCGCGGGCGCGGCGTTCGGACTGCGCCGCACGGTGGAGCGACGCGGCACGGTTCGCGAGCGCGGCGAGCTGCTCCTCCCGGCTGCGCAGCGCGAGGCGGGCCTCGAGCTCGGCCTGTCGGGCGTCCACGGCGGCCCGCCGCAGGGCGTCGCGGTGCTCGCTGGAGGGCTCGGCCTCGACGGGCTGCGCCTGAAGATCCTCCAGACGGTCGACGGCGTCCTGCAGCCTGGTCTCCTCCCGCGCGAGGTTGGCCTCCGCGGCGCGCACGAGGACGGCCAGCCGCTCGGCCTCCCCGCCGGCGGACCTGAGCTCGGCGTGCAGCCGGCCGAGCTTCTCGGCGACGGCAGCCATCCGGGCATCGGAATCGTGGAGGCGCTCCAGCGCGGCGTCGACGCGGTGCTGGGCCTCCTCCCGGGCGGCCCGCGCGGCGGCCAGGCGGGAGCGGAGACGGTCCGCGGCGGCGACGGCCCGGGTCAGGGCCTCCTCCGTCGCCCCGGCGGCGGCCCGCAGCTCGAGGGATCCCGCCGCACCGGGCGCACCGCCCCGGGCCGCATAGCGGGACAGGACATCGCCGTCGCGGGTGACTGCCGTCGGTGCGGCGCCGTCCTCGACGGCACGGCGGGCCGCCGCGAGATCGTCGACCACCACGACGCCGTCGAGCAGCGCGTCCACGGCCGGCTGCAGGGCCGGTGGAGCGGTCACGACGACCAGCGCGGGGACGACGGCGAGCGCGGGGACGACGGCGGCGGACGGCTCGGGAGCTGCGCCCGACGGCCGGGTCGCTGCCCCGGCCCCGGCGGCGAGGACGAGCGAGACCTGGCCGGCGTCGTCGTGCTTCATGCGCTCGAGGGCCCGCGCGGCCGCGGCGATGCCGGTGACAGCGACGGCGTCCGCGGACCCGGCGAGCGCCGCGACGACGGCCTTCTCGAAACCCGGGGTGACGTGCAGGAGGTCGGCGAGCGGGTCGAGGACGCCGTCGAGCCCAGCGGCGTGGAGGGCTGCGGAGCCGTCGCGCTGCTGCAGGCCCTCGCGCTGCGCCTCGAGCCGGGCGGCCAGGGCGCCGCGCTCCCGCTCCGTGGCCCGCTCCTGCTCCACGAGCGCGGCCACGTCCGCGGTGAGGGAGCGGAGGACGTCCGACGCCGCCTCGTACTCCGCGTCGAGGCCCTCCTCGCCCTCCTCGTCCGCTGCGACGCGCCCTTCGAGCGCCTGGAACTCGCGGTCGGCTGCGCGCCGCCGGTCCTCGGCCGCGGTGATGGACGCACGCAGGCGCCCGAGTTCGGCGACCGCTGACTCGACGCGGGACCGGGCGGCACCCACGGCGCCGGCGAGGCGCGCGCCCCCCTCGCGCCGGTCCGCGGCGACCCGCAGGAGGTGCGCGAGCCGTGCGTCCTCGGCGGCCGACGCCCCCTCCGCGGCGGCACGGGCCGCTACGGTCTCCTCGAGGGCTTGGCCGAGGGAGGCCACCTCCTCCTCGAGGCCGGCGACCTCAGCCCGCACGCGCTCGGCCTGGCGATCGAGATGGTCGGGGTCGCGGCCCTGGTCCGGCTCGGTCGCCTGCCCGAGGAGGTGCGCGCGGTCCTCGGCCCGCGCGGCGAGGGCGGCGAGCTTCTCCCGCGCACTCGAGAGGGCGTACCAGGCCTCGCGGGTCCGGGTGAGCGCCGGGACGGTCGCGGCGGCGGCCCGTTCGAGCTCCGCCTGCCGCTCCTGGCTCGCGCCGAGCCGCTCCTCAAGGTCCTCGCGGCGTGCCTGCAGGGCGGCTTCGGCGGCGACGTCCCGCTCGAACCCGGTGCGCAGGGTCACGAGCTCGTCGGCGAGCAGGCGTGATCTCGCGTCCCGCACCGTGAACTGCACCTGCTGGGCGCGGCGGGCGACCTCCGCCTGCTTCCCGAGCGGGGTGAGCTGCCGGCGCAGTTCGGCGGTGAGGTCGGAGAGCCGGGCGAGGTTGGCCTGCATCGCGTCGAGCTTCCGCACGGTCTTCTCGCGGCGGCGGCGGTGCTTGAGGATGCCCGCTGCCTCCTCGATGAAGCCGCGCCGTTCCTCGGGCGTGGCGTGCAGGATCTTGTCGAGCTGCCCCTGGCCGACGATGACGTGCATCTCGCGGCCGAGCCCGGAGTCGGAGAGGAGCTCCTGGATGTCGAGGAGCCGGCAGCTCTTGCCGTTGATGGCGTACTCGGAGCCGCCCGCCCGGAAGAGCGTGCGGGAGATCGTCACCTCGGCGTACTCGATGGGCAGCGCGCCGTCGGCGTTGTCGATGGTGAGGGACACCTGGGCCCGCCCGAGCGGCGCGCGCCCGGTCGTCCCGCCGAAGATGACGTCCTCCATCCGGCCGCCGCGGAGCGTCTTGGCCCCCTGCTCGCCCATGACCCAGGCCAGGGCGTCGACGACGTTGGACTTGCCGGACCCGTTGGGGCCGACGACGGCGGTGACTCCGGGCTCGAACTCGAAGGTGGTTGCCGACGCGAAGGACTTGAACCCTCGCACGGTTAGACTCTTCAGATGCACGGTGTCAGGATCTCCAGAGGGAATAGGACCTCCCTAATCTACTGGACCCCACCCACGGTCCGCGGCAGCGGCTAGCCCGGACGGCAGTCCCGGACACACCCGGAGTGACCCCCGGTGTGTTACGAAGTAGGCTTACGAAAGTTTCAGCAGTATCCGAAGGCGTCCAGACCGGCCCATTCGCGGGTTCTTCCGGCCATATACCGGCGCTATCAGTTGACGAGGCAGGAAATTTGACCGGTAACGCGACCTTCCGACATGACAACACGGCCTTGCTCGCCGTCACGAGTGTGGAGGCGCCGGTAGTCGTCAGTTCCGCAGAGTTCGACGAACGGCTAGCCCCCAGCCTCAAGAGGCTGCGCCTTTCCAAGCGACTCCTCGAGCGCGTGGCCGGCGTCACCGAACGCCGGTGGTGGTCCCCGGGCACGGACTTCGACGACGCCGCCATCGAGGCCGGCGCCAAGGCGATGGCCGAGGCGGGCATCGAGCCGGGCGAGGTGGGCCTGCTCATCAACACGTCGGTGACGCGCCGCAACCTCGAGCCGTCCGTCGCCGTGAAGATCCACCACTCCCTCGGCCTGCCCTCCTCGGCCATGAACTTCGACCTGGCGAACGCCTGCCTCGGGTTCGTCAACGGCATGACCCTCGCCGCGAACATGATCGACTCCGGGCAGATCAAGTACGCGCTGATCGTCGCCGGCGAGGACGCCCAGCAGACCCAGGAAGCCACGTTCCGGCGGCTCAACCGCGAGGACTCGACCCGCCAGGACTTCCTTAGCGAATTCGCGACCCTCACCCTCGGGTCCGGGGCTGCGGCCGCCGTCCTCGGCCCCGCGGACCAGCACCCGGGGTCGCACCGCATCCTCGGCGGGGTCTCCCGCGCCGGGACGGAGCACCACGAACTCTGCGTCGGCGGGATCGACGGCATGTACACGGACACCAAGGGCCTGCTCGACGGCGGCCTGGACCTCGTGGTCACCGCGTGGCACGAGGCGCAGGCGGACGGCTGGGCGTGGGACTCGATGGACCGCTATGTCACCCACCAGGTCTCCAACTCCTACACCAACGCGATCATCAAGGCCGTCGACCTCGAGCGCGAGAAGGTCCCCATCACCTTCCCGCACTGGGGCAACGTGGGACCGGCATCGCTGCCCATGACCCTCGCCCAGGAGGGCGCCTCCCTGCGCTCCGGCGACCGCGTCCTGTGCCTCGGCGTCGGCTCCGGACTGAACACATCAATGATGGAGATTGCGTGGTAGCACTCCCCGGCGTCGACCCCTCCTGGTCGACGTACCTCGACGTGCCCTCGACCAGCGCGGCGGACCGCCCCGGCACCAGCCATCGCTGGCACTACCTCGACAACGGCGCCGACCTCGACACCGACGCCGTGCAGGGCACCCTGCTCTGCGTCCACGGCAACCCCACCTGGTCCTACCTGTGGAGGACGTACCTGGCGGCCGGGCGCGCCGCGGGCTGGCGCGTGCTCGCCGTGGACCAGCTCGAGATGGGCTACTCCGAGCGGACGGGCGTCTTCCGCCGGCTGGGCGACCGCATCACCGACCTCGAGGACTTCGTCGCCGCCGTCGGGCTCACCGGCCCCGTGGTCACCGTCGGCCACGACTGGGGCGGCGTCGTCAGCCTCGGCTACGCCAACCGCAACCGGGAGAACCTGGCCGGCGTCATCCTCACCAACACGGCCATCCACCAGGACCCGGAGCGGCCCATCCCCGCGCCGCTCCGGCTCGCCCTCGCCCCCGGCGTCCACGGCCTCGGCACCCGGACCACGAGCGCGTTCCTCGACGTCACCCTGGCCCTCGCCCGGCCCGCCCTCGCCCCGGACGTGCGCCGCGCCTTCCGGGACCCGTACCGCACGGCCGCCGACCGCCAGGGCATCGCCCACTTCGTCTCGGACATCCCCGCCGACCCCGCACACCCCAGCTATCCAGCGCTGACCGCCACGGCCGAGGGCATCCGCAGCCTCGACGTCCCGGTCCTCATGATGTGGGGGCCGCACGACCCCATCTTCTCGGACCCCTACCTGGAGGACCTCGCCCAGCGCCTCCCCTCCGCCGACATCCACCGCTTCGAGCGGGCCAGCCACCTCGTGCAGGAGGACGCCGACACGGCATCCACCGCGATGCAGTGGCTGGCCGAACGATTGGTCGGACACCCCGCGCCCGCCGCCGACGCCCCGTCCGCTGATGACACGCCGTACGTCCCGCTCGGCCAGCGGCTCACCGACCTCGCCGCCGGCCCGGACGCCGCACGGACCGCCGTCGCGGAGATGACGGCCTCCGGCCCGCCCCGCACGCTGTCCTGGCGGGAACTCGCCGACGACGTCGCCGCCGTCGCCGCCGGCCTCACCGCGCTCGGCTACGGCCCCGGCAGCCGCGTGAGCCTCCTCGTCCCGCCCGGCGTGGACCTTACAGTCCTCATCTACGCCTGCCTGCGCATCGGCGCCGTGATCGTGGTCGCCGACGCCGGCCTCGGCGCCCGCGGCCTCAGCCGCGCCGTGAAGGGGTCCGCGCCCGACGTCGTCATCGGCATCGAACGCGCGCTCGTCGCCGCCCGCGCCTTCGGCTGGCCGGGACGGCGGATCAGCGCCGCTCCCCTGCCCGCGGCCGCAGCCCGGGCGCTGCGCGTGGAGGCCTCGCTGAACGACCTGCGCGCCGCACGGCCCGCGGGGATCCCCGCGCCACCCGAGGCGGACGCCGATGCCGCCATCCTCTTCACCTCGGGGTCCACGGGCCCGGCGAAGGGTGTGGTCTACACCCACCGGCAGCTCTCCGCCATGCGGGACGCCGTCGCCGCCACCCTGGGCCTCGGTGAGGGCGCGTCCCTCGTCGCGGGCTTCGCGCCCTTCGCCCTGCTCGGGCCGGCGCTCGGAGCCACCTCGGTCACCCCGGCCATGGACGTCACGGCCCCCAGGACACTGACCGCCCAGGCGCTGGCCGACGCCGCCGCCGCGATCGACGCGACCGTCGTCTTCGCCTCCCCGGCCGCCCTGCGCAACGTCCTCGCCACCGAAGGCGAGCTCACCGACGCCGGACGGACGGCCCTGCGGCGGATCTCCCTGCTGCTCTCGGCCGGGGCGCCGATCCCCGTCCCGCTCCTCGAGGCGGTCCAGGACCTCGTGCCGTCCGCCGCCCTGCACACGCCCTACGGCATGACCGAGTCCCTGCTCGTCGCGGACATCGACCTCGCGGACATCCACCGCGCGGCGACGGACGCGCGGGACGGTCTCGACGGCGCCGGCGGCGGGGTGTGCGTCGGCGTGCCCGTGCACGGAGCCCGAGTGGCCGTCAGTCCGCTCGACGCGGGCGGCGCGGCGACGGGCGAGCCGACGACGACGCCCGGGCTGACCGGCGAGATCCTCGTCGAGGCCCCCCACGTCAAGGACCGCTACTTCCGGCTGTGGCGGACGCAGCAGGACTCCACACGCACTCCCCCGTGGCACCGCGCCGGTGACGTCGGCCACTTCGACGCCGCCGGGCGCCTCTGGGTCGAGGGCCGGCTCGGCCACATCATCACGGCGGCGTCCGGCGTCCTGACGCCCGTCGCCCTCGAGCAGGCACTGGAGACGATCGACGGCGTCCGGCTCGCGGCCCTCGTCGGCACCGGCCCCGCCGGTACCCAGGCCGTCGTCGCGGTCCTCGAGACCGCGACGGCAGGACGGCGCCCGGCCCTGGCCGACGCCGAACTCGCAGAGGCGGCGCGGGCCGCAGCACTGGCGCACGGCGTGGACCTCGCTGCGGTCGTCGCCGCCCCGGCCCTCCCGGTGGACATCCGGCACAACGCGAAGATCGACCGCACGCGCATCGCGCAGTGGAGCGGCCGGTTCCTCGCCGGCACCCGCGCGGGATCCCTGTGACAGTCCTCGTCACCGGGGCGAGCGGCATGCTGGGGCGCGCCGTCGTCGGGCACCTCCTCGCTGCCGGGGAGGAGGTGCGGTGTCTGCAGCGGCGCCCCTCCGGTGTCTCCGGCGCGCAGGACGTCCTCGGGTCCATCACGGATCCCGGGGTCGTCGCCACCGCTGTACAGGACTGCCGCGCCGTGATCCACCTGGCCGCGAAGGTCTCCTTCACCGGGGCTCCGGCCGAGTTCGACAGCATCAACATCGACGGGACCCGGATCCTGCTGGACGCGGCCCGGTCCGCCGGGGTGACCGACGTCGTCCACGTGTCCTCGCCGTCCGTCGCCCACGACGGCTCGTCGCTGGTCGGGGCTCCGGCCGGCCCGGCTGACCCTGCGCACGCGCGCGGCGACTACGCCCGCACCAAGGCCGAAGCGGAGCTGCTCGCCCTGGCCCGCTCGACGGCGTCGTTCCGGGTCGCCGCGATCCGGCCACACATCGTGTGGGGGCCCGGCGACACGCAGCTGGTGGAACGCGTCATCGAGCGCGCACGCCACGGCCGGTTGCCCCTGCTCGACGGCGGGACGGCCCTGATCGACACCACGTACGTGGACAATGCGGCGTCGGCGATCGTCGCGTGCCTGCGGCGCATGGACGCGGCGCAGGGCCAGGCCCTCGTGGTCACCAACGGCGAACCGCGCCCGATCGCCGAGCTGCTCGCCGGGATCTGCCGGGCCGGCGGCGTGGAGCCCCCCGCGTGGTCCGTCCCGGGAGCACTCGCCCGCGGCGCGGGATCGGTCATCGAGCGGGCCTGGCTCCGGCTCGGCCGGACGGACGAGCCGCCCATGACCCGGTTCCTCGCCGAGCAGCTCTCCACCGCGCACTGGTTCGACCAGCGGCACACGCGGGCCGTGCTCGACTGGCGGCCATCCGTCAGCGTCGACGAGGGGCTCGAACGTCTGGCGGCGTACTACCGCTGAGGAGCACGCCCGTGCGCGCCAATGGCGGGTCACGCCGTCGAACATCCACGACACCTGCTCAACGAAACGGCCAGTGCTGCCCGGAATGGCCGGGGAACGCAGAAGGACGGGATGCGCAGGGCATCCCGTCCTTCTGCTGTCTCACCGGTGGAGCCGACCGTGCGGCCGGCCGTCTCGGCTAGCGGGTGTAGTACCCGTCCACGGGCATGGCGTCAACCGAGTGGATCAGGGTGCCCTGCGAGGCGTTGAGGGCGCTGACCATCTGGCCGTTACCGAGGTAGATCCCCACGTGGTTGCCGCCGTTCTGGCTCACCAGGTCACCCGGCTGGGGGTTGCTGGTGGGCGTGAGGGCAGCGAACTGGTCCCAGGTGGTGCGGGGCAGGTTGACGCCGTTCTGGGCGTAGACCCACTGCACGAAGCCCGAGCAGTCCCAGCCGCCGAACGAGGTTCCGCCCCAGACGTAGGCCGAGCCGATGCCCTGCATCGCCGTACCGACGATGCCACCGCCGGCCGCCGGAGCAGCCACCGGCGTGGACTGGAAGCTGTACGAGGCCGGGGTAGCGGCCGGAGCCGGTGCTGCGGCCGGTGCTGCAGCAGGCGCTGCGGCCGGTGCTGCGACGGCAGGAGCCGACTGCACGGAGTACTCCGCGGGGGCAGCAGGAGCAGCCGGAGCCGCGGACCCGCCGAGCGAGATCGACTGGCCGGGGTAGATGACCGAGGCGTGGCCGAGGCCGTTGGCCGCGAACACCGCGTCGAGGCTGACGCCGTGCATGGCGGCGATCGAGCCGAGCGTGTCGCCGGCCTGGACGGTGTGGGTGCCCGCCGCTGCGGACGGGGTGCTGACCTCACCGGCAGCGTTCGCGGGGAGCGACGCACCGAACATCAGGCCACCGGCAACGGCGACGACGGCGGCGGGCTTGCCGGCCACCGAGGCGCTTGCGGACACGGCCCGAGAGGCGGTGAGGAAGGGATTGGTGCGCGTGGGGACGGCCCGGTGGCGCGCATGAGTGATCTGCTTGGACATGTTGATGCCTTTCCCAATGCCTGCGAAGTTAGCTGTCGGGTTCGGATGGGACATCCGGACACACGTGACTCATACCGTCGTCCCCAGTGAACGGTGTGCGCGTGTCTTGACCCCTAGGACCCGTAATCGGGCCCGCTAGTGGTTCCCCCGCCCCTGTCGATGTGTAGTGCGAACGGTCCGGCCTCATCGACAGGGTTAGGCAGTGTGAGGGCGGGCATCCATCCGTTGTGGATCGGACGCAGATACAACGGTACCGGCCGCCTCCGCCCGTTGTCACATTTAGATCACGAGGCGATCATCACCTTTTTCCCCTAAGATCTATGGCCGTGCGTTACGGGGTCGGGGCTGGCAGTACGGGCACAGGTAGGAGGACCTGTTCATGAACGACTCCCGGCGCAGCAGCGTGGTCCGGCCCTCCGCGGCGCACCGGCGGCAGGGGCGTCCCTCCCGCCCGTAGGCCTCCAAGTCGCGGGCGAAGTAGCCCGATGCGCCGTTCACGTTGACGTACAGCGCGTCGAAGCTGGTGCCGCCGGCCGCCAGCGCCCGCTCCATCACCGAGGTGACGGCGTCGATGATACGCCGGGTGTCGGGGCGCCGCATGGTGTCGGTGGGGCGTGCGTAGTGAAATCCTGCCGCCCAGAGTGCCTCGTCGGCGTAGATGTTGCCGATCCCGGAGATGAGCCCCTGGTCGAGGAGGGCGCGCTTCAGGCCCGTCCTGCGTCCGCGGAGGCGGTCGTGGAAGGAGTCGACGGAGAACGCGGGATCGAGCGGGTCGCGCGCGATGTGCGCCGCCTGGTGGGGAATCAGCGGCAGGTCCGACGCCCCGAGCCCGCCAGGCTGTCCGTCCGGTGTGGCCTCGAGGTCGGCGACGAACATCCCGCCGAAGATCCGCTGGTCCACGAACCGCAGGTCGCCCGGCAGGTCGGTGCCGTCGTCGTCGACCGCCGGGGAGAGCGCGAGGCGGACCTTCAGGTGCTTCTCCAGGGGAGCGTCGGGTTCCTCGATGAGGAGCTGCCCGCTCATCCCGAGGTGCGCCATCAGCGCGACGTGCGGGCTGTCGCCGGGGGCGTCTGCGTCCTCGAGGATCATCCACAGGAACTTCCCGCGCCGCACGACGTCGCTCACACGGGCGCCGGCGACGGTTCCGGTGAAGTCCTCGACGCCGTCGACGTGCCGGCGCAGGGAGCGCGGATCCAGAACCTCCACCGCGTCGATGGTGCGGCCCGTCACCCAGCGCGCGAGGCCACGGCGAACGACCTCGACCTCGGGGAGTTCAGGCACTCAGGGGCCGTCGGGCGACGGGGCGGCGCCGGGCAGGACGGGATCACCGCCGGGGATGGCGTCGGGGTCGGCGCCGACCGGCAGCACCTCGTCCGGCGGTACCGCGAGCGTCTTCCAGCTGGCGGCCGCGGCCGCCTGCTCGGCTTCCTTCTTCGAGGGGCCGCACCCGGAGCCGTACTCCGTGCCGCCGATGAGCAGCCGGGCGGTGAAGGTCCGGGCGTGGTCGGGCCCCGTGCCGTCGACCCGGTAGTCGATCACCCCGAGCCGCCGGGCGGCGGCCGTCTCCTGGATGCGGGTCTTCCAGTCGGTTCCCTCACCGAGCACCGCGGCATCCCGCAGCAGCGGCCCGATGAGCCGCATGACCATGGCACGGGCCGTCTCGACGCCGTGGCTGAGGTAGGCGGCGCCGATGACGGCCTCCATGGTGTCCGCGAGGATCGAGGCCTTGTCCCGCCCGTTCGTGAGCTTCTCCCCCTGGCCGAGCAGCACGTAGCTGCCGAGATCCAGGGCGCGGGCCACCCCGGCCAGCGCCTTGGTGCTGACGACGGCGGAGCGCCGCTTGGCGAGGTCGCCCTCGGACAGGCCGGGGTGCTCCCGGTACAGGGCGTCGGTGACCGCCAGTCCGAGCACCGAGTCGCCGAGGAACTCCAGGCGCTCGTTCGTCGGGATCCCGCCCTTCTCGTAGGCGTAGGAGCGGTGCGTGAGGGCAAGACGAAGCGTCCCGGCATCGATATCGACACCGAGACGCTTCGTGAGGTCTTCCGTATTCTTCACAACTGCATCAGCCGATCCGGCATCGGACGGGCGCCGGGCAGGCGTGATGCCTGCCGTGGGCGCGGGTCCGCTGTCAGACGTCGGCGACCTTGCGGCCCTTGTATTCAAGGAACAGCGGGGTGCCGGCGGAATCGGTGACAACCTTGGCCTGGTGGGCGAGGCTGTAGGTGACGCGGCCGTTCTCGAGGGTCTTGACCAGCTTGGGGGCGGTTGCCTTCCACTGGGACCGGCGTGCGCGGGTATTCGCGCGGGACATTTTCCGCTTCGGGACAGCCACGGCTAACTCTCTTCCTTCTCGTCTGACTCTGACTTGGGTGCCGCGTCCTGCTCGGCGGCGGTGCCCGTCAGCCCGGCGAGGGCTGACCAGCGAGGGTCCAAAACTTCATGGTGGTGGTCAGGATCGTCGTTGAGCTGGGCTCCGCACTCGGAACACAGACCCTGGCAATCCTCCCGGCACACCGGCTGGAACGGCAGCGACGTAACCACTGCATCCCTCAGCACGGGTTCCAGATCGACCGAATCGTTCTCCACCCTGTGCTGTTCTTCTTCCTCTTCTACCGACAGCGACGCTGAGTCGCTGTAGAAGAAGAGTTCCTGGATCTCCACGTCGCGGTCGAACCGCAGTGGCTCCAGGCACCGGCCGCACTCGCCGGTTACTTCGACGTGAGCCGTTCCCGACACCAGGATTCCCTCGTGCACCGATTCGAAGCGCAGATCCAGTTCCATATCGGAACCTTCCTGCACGCCGATCAGCGCGACGCCGAAATCCTTGGGTACCGGTGCATGTTCTTCGATTGTCCGCATGCTTCCCGGACTGCGTCCGAGATCCTTGACACTGAAGGTCAAAGGCGAACTGAGATCGCTTTTAATGGTGACTCCTGTAGAACATATGACCGACATACCATCCTAGCCTGATCCGGCGGGCAGGCCCAAAACGGGGAGGGCGTCTAGGCTCGGACGATGATGTCCGACGCCCCGCCCCCCGCCCGGCGGCTACCCCGGGTCCTGCGCACGGTGGGCGTGCTGCTGGTGGTCGGCCTGACGGCCTGGCTGGCCCTCGCCTGGGCCCTGTTCCACGACCCGCCGCTCGATCCGGTGAGCCGGGCCGACGCCGTCGTGGTCCTCGCCGGGGCGGCGGAGGAGCGCCTGCCCCTCGGCCAGGACCTGGTCGACGACGGCGTGGCGGACGAACTCGTCCTGTCCTCCACCGGCCTGCCCGGCAATGCGGCGGCCGACGCCGTGTGCGCCGAGGACCGCCCCCGCACCACGTGCTTCGTCCCGGATCCGCTGACCACCCGCGGCGAGGCGCGGGCGGTGGCGGCCCTGGCGCGGGACAACGGCTGGGACGAGATCGTCGTCGTGACCTCCACCTACCATGTGACCCGGGCGTCGATGCACCTGGCGCAGTGCTCCGAGGCGGAGATCACGATGGCCGGATCGGAGCCCGACCTCGGACCGGTCGGGTGGCTCGGCCGGTTCGTCGAGGAGAGCGCAGCGCTCACCGCGTCCGTCCTGCGGCCGGCCTGCGCGCGCCCCGTCTGAGGCGCGTACGGAGCGACTGCGTCAGGATTTCTGCAGGTGCCGGTTCACGGCGTCCGGCACGAAGGGCGTGACGTCCCCGCCGAGGGACGCCACCTCCTTCAGGAGGGTCGAGGAGACGTGTGCGAACTCGGTGTCCGTCGGCAGGAAGACGGTGTCGATGTCCGCGAGGTGGCGGTTCATCGTGGCCATGGGGAGCTCGTAGTCGAAGTCGAGCCCGGAGCGCAGCCCCTTCACGACGGCGGTCGCCCCTTGCTCCCGGCAGAACTCAGCGAGCAGTCCCCCGCCCATGGGGAGCACGCTCACACCGGGAAGGTGCGCGAGGCTCTCGGCGCAGAAGGCCATGCGCTGGTCGAGGTCGAAGCGGTAGGTCTTGGCGTAGTTCGTCGAGACCGCGACGACCACCTCGTCGAAGAGCCGCGCGGCACGGCTGATCACCTCGAGGTGGCCGTTGTGGAGGGGGTCGAAGGATCCGGGGCAGACGGCGCGGCTCATCCCCCCAGGGTACCCAGTCCTGCCGAGGCGTGCCGGACCGGGCAGGCCGTGCGGGCGCGGCGCAGCGGTGGGAGCGGCGCAGCGGTGGGAGCGGCGCAGCGGTGGGAGCGGCGCAGCGGTGGGAGCGACGCAGCGGTGGGAGCGGCACAGCGGTGGTAGCAGCAATACTGGGAGGATGACGACACACGATCGGACTCCCGCCGCGACCACCCGCGACGCGCCGTGGCAGCGCGCGGCGCGCGGCGCGAACCTGCTCGGCGACGACGGCCGGCTCGGCATCACCATCTTCGAGGAGGTCACGGCCCTCGCGCAGCAGCATTCGGCGATCAACCTCGGCCAGGGCTTCCCGGACGAGGACGGCCCGCGGGAGATCCTGGACGCGGCGCGGGCGGCCATCGCCGACGGCGCGAACCAGTACGCACCCGGCCAGGGGCTCGCGGTGCTGCGCCATGCGATCGCCGCGCACCAGGAGCGTTTCTACGGCCTCACGGTGGACCCGCAGACCGAGGTGATCGTCAGCACGGGCGCCACCGAGTCCATCGCCGCCGCGATCCTCGCGTTCGCCGGCCCCGGGGACGAGGTGCTGACGTTCGAACCGTTCTACGACTCCTACGGCGCCGTGATCGGCCTCTCCGGCGCCACGCACACCACGGCCCCGCTGCGCGCCCCGGACTTCCAGCCCGACGCCGCGAGCCTCGAGGCCGCGTTCAGCGAGCGCACGCGGATCGTCGTCGTCAACAATCCGCACAACCCGACGGGCAGTGTCTTCTCCCGCGACGCCCTCGAACTGATCGTGCGGCTGGCCGAGCGCTACAACGCGATCATCGTCACCGACGAGGTCTACGAGCACCTCACCTTCGGCGCGGAGTACGTGCCGATCGCGTCCCTGCCCGGGGCTGCCGGGCGCACCCTGAGCATCTCCTCCGCCGGGAAGACGTTCTCGGTGACGGGCTGGAAGATCGGCTGGCTCAGCGGCCCGGCCGAGCTCGTCGCCCAGGTGCGCACTGCCAAGACCTTCCTCACCTACACCTCCGGCACACCGTTCCAGGGCGCCGTCGCGCAGGGACTGGCACTGCCCGACGAGTTCTTCACGCAGGTCGCGGGCACCCTGCGGAAGAAACGCGACCTGCTGGGCGAGGGCCTCCGCGCGGCCGGGTTCGACGTCGTCGAGCCGCAGGGCACGTTCTTCACCATGGTCGACGCCGCCCCGCTCGGCATCGAGGACGCCACGGACCTCGCCCGCCGCCTGCCGGCCCTGATCGGCGTCGCGGCGATCCCCGTGGCCATGTTCTGCCACGCCGAGGGCGCCGAGCACACGCGGTCCATGCTCCGCTTCGCGTTCTGCAAGAAGTTCGACGTCATCGAGGAGGGCGCGCAGCGCCTCGCGACCCTGCGGGACCGCCTGTGAGCAGCGCACCGGCCCCCGAACCCGCAGCGCCCGATGGCGGGTTCGAGGTCCCCACCCGCTGGCTCCCCGGGACGGGCGCCTATGCGGAACTCGACGAGGACGCCTACATCGAGGGAGCCCTGATCCTCAGCATCGGCGGCGCCCAGCAGTCCCACGTGGACCTGCTGCACCCGGGCCGGGTCTTCTACGAGTACCTGCAGCGCATCGCGAACGTCATCGACCTGGCGGCCCCGCCGGGCGTTCCCCTGCGGGTCCTGCACCTCGGCGCAGGGGCCCTGACCCTCGTCCGCTACGTCCAGGCCACGCGACCCGGCTCGCGGCAGATCGCCGTCGACCTCGAAGCCGAGCTGCTCGACTTCGTCCTCGACGCCATGCCGCTGCCGGAGGGCACCTCCTGCGAGATCATCGCCGGGGACGCCGCGGACGCCGTGCTCGAACAGCCCGACGCCGCCTTCGACGTCGTCGTGCTGGACATCTTCGCCGGCGCGGACGCGCCCGCCCACCTGACCGGACCCGATTTCATGGCGCATTTGCTGCGGGTGTGCGCGGAGGACGGCGTGGTGCTCGTGAACGTCGGCGACGATCCCCCGTTGAAGTTCGCCCGGGCGCAGAGCCGGCAGCTCTCCTCCCTCGCCGCAGCCACCGCCGTCCTCACCGAGGCGGCCATGGTGGGCGGCGACCAGGCGGGGAATGTCATCGTCGCCGCGCGCCGCACGGCGTGGCCGGCCAACTGGACCCGGGCGCTGCTCGCTGCCGGGCCGCACCCCGCGGCCGTGCTGACGGGCCCGGACCTCGCGCGCTTCGAGGAGCCTCCCGCCTAGGCGGCGGCACGACGGCGCGGGGCTGTCAAGGGGAATTCCGAGCGATCACCATCCTGATGTCCGCCCTAGCCTGAGGGGGCTGAAGCAGTTTGGCATGAACCCTTCCCCTGGGAGAGCCACTCATGAGCCATAAACTGCGCATCACCCTCAAACTCGACCTCGACCTCCGCCAGGCGCGCATGGAGGTCCATGGGTGTCTCACGGAGCAGAACTGCCACGCACTGCTGCCCATCATCCGGCGCTGCTTCCGCATGCTGCGGGATCCGCGCGTCGTCATCGACACGAGCAAGGCCCAGCACATCGACGCCGAGGGCATCGACGCCCTCCGCCGCCTGGGCGTCGGAGAGGCCGACCACACCGCTTCCGACCTCCCCGGATTCTGCTCCCTCGTGGTACCGGACGCTCTTCCGGCCTGCCCCGCCCGTGACCCCCGGTTGCACGGCGGCCACCTGTACGCGTCGTGAGCGGTGGCCCGTCGGCTCCCGCCCGCGGGGCCCATCCGGGAGCCGTGCCCGGACGAAGTACCGGTACGCGGATCACGCGGACGACGGCGGTACGCTGGTCGGGAAGGTGAGCGTCGGCTGTTCCACAAGTGCCGGGAGCCTCACCCCATGGGATCACGACAGGGAGGAGACCCGCATGGCCGGTGGCCTCCCCTATGTCCGGTCCCTGCTGCTGGTCTCGCTCATCCTGTCGGTCTCCGCGGCCTCCCACGTCTTCGCCGACGGTCACCTGCCCCACCTCGGGGTGATCCTGCTTCTCGGCGCGCTCCTCCTGGTCCCGCTGACGCTGCTTACCCGGCGTGCGCTCTCCCTGCGGTCGGCGCTCACCGCCATGGGTGCCGGACAGCTGCTGCTGCACACCCTCTTCGGGATGACCGCCGCTCCCGCCGTCTGCCAGAGCTCCTCAGCGATGCCCGGCCATCACGCGGCCTTCGAGCTGGCCTGCTCACCGGCCGCACCCGATCCGATGGGCGCCGCCTCCGGCGGCCTGACGATGCTGGCACTGCACGCCCTCGCCACGGTGGTCCTGGCCCTCACGGTGTCCCGCAGCGACGAGGCGCTCGCCTTGCTCGGTGCATGGCTCCGCCCGCTGTTCGTCCTCCCGGCGCTCGCCCCGCAGTCCCCGCCGCGCCGCCGTCCGCTCCAGGACGTCCCCGCCCCCGTCGCCCCGCTGTCGGTCCACGCCTCCGTGCCGACGCTGCGCGGTCCGCCGCGCGCCTTCGCGCTGCCGAGCTGACCCGGACGTCCCGACGACGGACCTGGGCTCCGGTGGCGCACCCCGCACACCCTCCCCAGTTCCGAAGCCGCTCCATGTCTCCCCGCCGACGCGGGCCGGAGCGCACCCTGCGAAAGGCAGTCCCATGACCTCGTTCCACCGCTCGCGCGCCCTCACCACCGGCGCCGTCGCCCTCGCCACCGCCGGCCTGATGACCGTCGGCCTCGGCGCGGCCAGCGCCCACGTCAGCGTCGCGCCCACCTCCACCACGGAGGACGGCTACACGCAGCTCACCTTCAGCGTGCCCAACGAATCCGAGACCGCCGGCACGAACAAGCTCGAGGTGCAGCTGCCCACCGAGCAGCCCTTCACCTCGGTGCGGGTCAAGCCGGTCGAGGGCTGGACGGCGGAGGTCGTCACGGGCGCCCTCCCGGAGCCGGCCACGACCGCCGACGGCGCCACGATCACCGAGGCCCCCCTGTCCGTGGTGTGGACCGCGGAGGAGGGCGCGGAGATCTCACAGCAGGAGTACCAGACGTTCTCCCTCTCGGTCGGCCGCCTGCCCGAGGCCGGTTCCACGGTGCTGCTGCCCACCACGCAGTCCTACACGGACGGCGAGGTCTCCGCGTGGACCCAGGAGACCGTCGAGGGCGAGGAGGAGCCCGAGAAGCCCGCGCCGTCGTTCGTGACGACGGCGGCCGCCGAGGGCGAGGACGCGCACGGCGGCTCCCACGGGGCGGACGCCGCAGCGACCGGGGAAGCCGTCGACACCGAGCAGGCCTCGACCAGCACCGACGCCACCGCGGACACGGGCTCGACGACGGCGGTCGGCTGGGCCGGACTGGCCGCCGGCCTGCTCGGGCTCGCCGCGGGAGTCACCGCGCTCCTGCGCACGCGGCGCCGGGCCTGACCCCGACCGCTCGGGCCGGGCTCCGACGCCTCTCCGGCGTCGGGGCCCGGCCCGTTCCGGTACCGCACGTCAGTCGACGGCGGGCTCCAGGAACCACAGGCGCGTCTCGCCGTACTTCTTGTCCGCGAACCGCTCGAGCCAGGCGGGCCACTCCGGTTCCGGGGACCGCGAGGACCGCTCGACGACCACCACGGCGCCCTCCGCCAGCCGCGCCTCCAGGGCCCCGATGACCGCGAGCACGCCGTCCGCCTCGACCGTGTACGGCGGGTCCATCAGCACGAGGTCCCAGGTCAGGTCCGGGGCCACGCGTTCGAGGTAGGTCTCGACCTTGGACCGGTGTACCCGCACGGCCGTCCAGCCCAGGACCCGGTTCACTAGATCGGCGTTCTTCTGGGCGACGGCGGCGGCGCGGTCGGCGGATTCCACGAGGTCCACGGTGGCCGCGCCCCGGCTCGCGCTCTCGACGCCGAGGGACCCGGACCCGGCGTACAGGTCCAGGACGTGCGCCCCGTGAATCACCCCGTAGGACTCCAGGCTCGAGAAGAGGGCTTCCTTCACGCGGTCGGTCGTGGGCCGGGTGCCGTTGCCGTCGACGCTGGTGAGGGTCGAGCCGCCCGCGGCTCCGGCGATGATGCGCGTCATACCGTCGACTCTATCGCCCACCCCGGACTCGTTTCATGCACGGCCTACAGCGGGTAGATGCTGGCGTCCTCGTGGCGGAACGCCAGGAACAGCCGGCTGCCGGGCACGATCCCCAAGGCGACGACGTCGGACGGCGCCACGTCCGCGGCGAGACCGCCGGCGTGCAGCCGGACGAGATCCCCGCGGTGCTCGACGTCGTCGACCTCCGCTGCGCGGCAGGCCGTCCCCTGCGTGGTGGTATCGCTGCGGGAGACGGTGACCAGGCCCGGCCGGACGGCGAGCGCCAGCGACGCCCCCTCCGGCGCGGAGTGCGCGAGCGACGAATTCTCCGGCGCGGAGTGCGCGAGGGACATGTCCTCCGGCGCCGTGTCCGTGAGCGGCACCGTCCACCCGTCCGCGGAGGCGAAGCCGTCCGCCGTCCGCACGCCCGGCACGAGGTTCAGGCCGGCCAGGTGCGCGCCGAACGCCGTCACCGGGCGCGTCAGGACGCTCGCGGTGGCGCCGGACTCCACCACCGTGCCGCCGTCGAGGATGAGCACGCGGTCGGCGAGGAGGAAGGCGTCGAGGGGGTCGTGCGTCACGATGATCGCCGAGCGGTCTACCAGGACGTCGCGCAGGAGGGTGCGGAGGGCCGGGGCGACGGTCACGTCGAGCGCGGAGAGCGGTTCGTCGAGCAGGAGCAGCGACGGATCGGCGGCGAGCGCGCGGGCGACGGCGACGCGCTGCGCCTGCCCGCCCGAGAGGTGGCCGGGCCGCCGTCCGGCGAGGTCGGCGGCGCCGACGCGGTCGAGCCAGGACAGAGCCGTCGCGCGGGCGGTGCCGCGGTCCACGCCGCGGCTCCGCGGGCCGAACGCGACGTTCTCCAGCGCCGTGAGGTGCGGGAAGAGCAGCGCCTCCTGCGCGAGCAGCGACACCCCGCGGTGGCGCGGTTCCGTGAGGGTGCGCCGGTCCGGGCCGACGTCGAAGAGGACCGTGCCGTCCAGCTCCGCCCGCCCCGCGGTCGGGGCGAGCAGGCCGGCGAGCAGGCCGAGCAGCGTGGACTTACCGGCGCCGTTCGGGCCGAGGACCGCGAGGGTCTCCCCCGGCGCGAGGTCGAAGGCGACGTCGAAGCCGCGGTCGGCGAGCGTCGCCGTGAACGTGAGGCTCATGGGCGAGCCGCTTCCCGGGAGGCGGCCCGCGGGGCGAGGTCGCCGAGGGGCCGGACGCGGTGGGCCACCCCGACGACGGCGACGGCCACCAGCACGAGGATGAAGGAGAGGGCGACGGCGGCGTCCGGGTCGGTCTCCCGCTGGAGGTACACCTCAAGCGGGAGCGTCCTCGTGGTGCCCTGGAGGCTGCCGGCGAAGGTCAGGGTGGCCCCGAACTCCCCGAGGGCCCGGGCGAAGGAGAGCACCGCCCCGGAGACGAGGGCCGGCAGCACGAGGGGCAGGGTGATGCGGCGCAGCACGGTCCAGCGGCCGGCGCCGAGGGTGGCGCCGACGGCCTCGTACCGGGTGCCGACCGTCCGCAGGGCACCCTCGAGGCTGAGGACCAGGAACGGCAGCGCGACGAAGGCCTGCGACAGGACGACGGCGGTGGTGGTGAAGGCGATCTCGACGCCGAGGGCGCTGAGGCTGCCGCCGAGCAGCCCCCGCCGCCCGAACGTGTAGAGCAGCGCGATGCCGCCGACCACGGGCGGCAGGACCAGCGGCAGCAGCACCAGTGAGCGCAGCAGCCGCTGGCCGCGGAACGAGGTCCGGGCGAGGACGAGCGCCATGGGGACGCCGACCAGGACGCAGAGCGCGGTCGCGGTCAGGGAGGTCCGGAGGCTCAGCAGCAGGGCCGCCGTCGCGCTCTCCGACGTGATGAGCGGGATGAACTGCGGCCAGTCGACCCGCAGGGCCATCGCGACGACGGGCAGGATCACGAACAGGCTGCCGACGACGGCGAGCGCCACCACCCAGCGGGGCAGGCGGGCGGCGTTCGGGGAGGAAGCCGTCACGGGTGCACCTCCAGGAAGGCGGCGTCCAGGGAGGAAGCCGTCATGAGCACTGCTCCAGGAGTGTGGTGGTCACGGGCGCGGCCTCCGCGGGTACTGCGTCAGGGCGCACCGAAGCCCGCCGACCTGAGGACGGATTGCCCGGACGGTCCGGCCGCGAAGTCCACGAACTCCTGCGCGGTCGCGGGGTCGCCGCTGCCGGCGAGGGCGGCGATCGGGTAGGTGGTGGGCGCGCGGGCGGCCTCCGGCACGTCGATGCCGCGGACGGCATCCCCGGCGGACCGCACGTCAGTGACGTACACGAGGCCGGCGTCCGCCTCGCCGGAGGTGACCTTCCCCAGCACGTCCGTCACGGAGGACTCCTCGCTGACGGGCGTCAGGTCCACGCCGGCGGACTCCCCGACCGCCGCGGCCGCCGCACCGCAGGGCACCTGCCGCGCACAGACCACCGTCCGGACGCCGGGCCGTGCCGCGTCGGCGAGGGACGTGATGCCTGCCGGATTGTCGGCCGGCACGGCGAGCTGGAGTGTGTTCGTGGCGACTGCCACCGGGTCCGCGGCCAGCAGGTCCGTGACCCGTCCCATGGTGTCGGTGTCGGCGGAGGCGAGGACGTCGGCCGGGGCGCCCTCGCCGATCTGGGTGGCGAGATCGGACGAACCGGCGAAGTTCAGGGTGACCTCCGCCCCGGGATGGGCCTCCTCGAACTGCCCGGCGAGGTCCGTGAATGCGGCCGTGAGGGAGGCGGCGGCGAACACGGTGATGCTGCCGTCGATCGCGTTACCCTCCGAGCCGGCAGCGGCATCGGGGCTCGTTGCGCCGCACCCGGTGAGCGCCAGCAGGACAGCGGCACCGGACGCCGCAGCGGCGATGCCACGACCCGACGTCAGGCGGGCGCCACTCATCCCTTGCCCGCCGGGGTCTCGATGATGACGGTGGTGGCCTTGACCACGGCGATGGCGATCGATCCCTTCTCCAGTCCGAGGTCCCGGACGGCCTCGCTGCTCATGAGGGAGACCACGCGGTGGGGCCCGCACTGCAGTTCCACCTGAGCCATGACGGTGTCGGTGAGGATGTCGGTGACGATGCCGACGAACCGGTTGCGGGCTGAGCGGCCGATGTCCGAGGGGTCCCCGGGCAGCACGGCGTTTCGGCGGGCGAGTCCGGCGAGCTCGAGGGCGTCCACCACGGCCCGCCCCGAGGCGTCCTTCGTGCTGCCGAGGAGGCCGCCGTCGATCCAGCGGCGCACGGTGTCGTCGCTGACGGCGAGGAACCGTGCGGCGTCATTGATCCGTAGCTGCGTCATGGAAGAGACGTTACCTCCTCAGACGCGGAGATCGAAGGTCAGCCCTTCTCGAGGAACGCTTCCTTCTCGGGATTCAAATACAGCTCGATTGCCAGGGCCAGCCCCGGCAGCTCCCGCAGATCCGGGTCCTCCCCGACGATCTCCTGCGCGTCGGTCCGGGCCTTCTCGATGACCGTGCCGTGCTGGGTGATCTTCAGGAAGCGCAGCGCCGAACGCCCGCCGGACTGCGAGGCCCCGAGGATGTTCCCCTCGCGCCGGAGTTCGAGGTCCTTCTGCGAGAGCTCGAAGCCGTCCGTGGTGGACGCGACGGCGGAGAGGCGCTCCCGGCTCGGGTGCTCGGGTTCGAGCTTCGTGACGAGCAGGCAGGTGCCTGCGTGACCGCCGCGGCCGATGCGCCCGCGCAGCTGGTGGAGCTGCGAGATGCCGAAGCGGTCGGCATCCATGATGACCATGAGCGTGGCGTTGGGGACGTCGACGCCCACCTCGATGACCGTGGTGGCGATGAGCAGCTGCACGGAGCCGTCCGCGAAGCGAGCCATGACGTTCGCCTTGTCCTGCGGATCCATCCGCCCGTGCAGCATGCCGCTCGTGACGCCCTGCAGCTGCGGGATCCCCGCCAGGGAGTCGAAGAGCGCGACGACGCTGGTGAGCTCCTGCGCTCCCCCGGTCTTCCGCTCCGCGACCGGCTCCCCGTAGAGCGCCTCGGGGGCGTCGTCGTCGCCCCGGCCGTTGTCTCCGATTTTCGGGCACACCACGTAGACCTGCCGCCCGGCGTCGATCTCCTCGCGGGCGCGCGCCCAGATCCTGTCGATCCACCCCGGGTGCTCCGTGAGCCCCACCTCGTGGGTGGCGATCGGCGACCGCCCGGCCGGCAGTTCCGAGAGCGTGGAGGTCTCGAGGTCGCCGAAGACCGTCATGGCGACGGTCCGCGGGATCGGCGTGGCGGTCATGACCAGCACGTGCGGGGAGGTGCGGGCCTTGGTCCGCAGCAAGTCGCGCTGCTCCACGCCGAAGCGGTGCTGCTCGTCGACGACGATCAGCCCGAGGTCGAAGAACTGCACGTTCTCGGAGAGCAGCGCGTGCGTGCCGATGACAATCCCGGCGTCCCCGGAGGCGGCGTCGAGCAGGGACTTCTTCCGCTGCGCGGTGGACATGGACCCCGTGAGCAGCACCACCCGCGTGCCGTCCAGGGCTCCGCCGAGCATGCCGCCCTCCGCGAGCATGCCGCCCTCCGCGAGCGGGCCGAGGGTCCGGGTGATGGACTGCAGGTGCTGCGCGGCCAGGACCTCGGTGGGCGCGAGGAGGGCGGCCTGCCCCCCGGCGTCGATGACCTGCAGCATGGCGCGCAGGGCCACGAGGGTCTTCCCCGCGCCCACCTCGCCCTGCAGCAGCCGGTTCATGGGGTGGGTGCGGGCGAGGTCCTCGGCGAGGGTACGGCCGACGTCGCGCTGGCCCTGCGTGAGGGTGAAGGGCAGCCGGGCGTCGAACTGGTCCAGCAGGCCGCCGGCGGAGGGTGGGCGCGCCGTCGCCTCCTCGCGGGCGGCCAGCGCACGACGGCGGGCGAGCGCCGCCTGGAGGA
Source organism: Arthrobacter pityocampae (assembly GCF_002927275.1). Classification (GTDB taxonomy): domain Bacteria; phylum Actinomycetota; class Actinomycetes; order Actinomycetales; family Micrococcaceae; genus Arthrobacter_D; species Arthrobacter_D pityocampae. Next base: position 247,758 of record NZ_PRKW01000001.1, read on the forward strand.
CGAACGCCTCCTGGTAGCGGAGGCGGTGCTGGGCCCGGTACGTGTCCTCGATCTGCGGGGGCCGGTGCACGAGTTCGTAGGCCGTGGCCAGGCTCATGAGCTTGTCGCGGCGGGCGATCGACGCCGGGATGGGGTCGTCGAGGTCGGAGAGGTGCAGCGTGTCAAGCACCACGCCCACGGCCTTGGCGATGGCGTCGCTGCTGAGCTTCTCCACCGCCGGGTACACCGGGATGGGGCGCTTGGCGCGGGCGGGGTCGTCGTCGCCCTCGTCGAGCAGGGAGTAGCGCGGATTGGTGAGGGAGAGATGCCCGCGGTAGAGCGTGGTCTTGCCGGAGAACATGGCGCGCACGCCGGGTTTGAGCTCCCGGGCTGCGGTGAAGCCGTTGAAGAAGGTGAGGTTCATGCCGCCGAGGCTGCCGTCAGCGTCGTCGGTGATGACCACCTCCAGGAGGGTGCCCTTGCGGGTGTGCATGCGCCGCGAATTCGCGGACTGCACACGGGCGATCAGGGTGACCTCCTCGTCCACGGGCACCTCGTCGATGGGCGTCAGCTCGCCGCGTTTAAGGTAGGTGCGGGGGAAGTGGTTGAGGAGCTCCCCGACCGTGGTGATGCCGAAGTGCTTCTCCAGGTTCTTGGCCACCGGGCCGAGGCGCTTCGCCAGCGGGGCGTCGAGCTCGGAGGCGGCCGACGCCCGGGCGGCGCCGGCCAGGGGCCGCACCAGGTCAGGACTCACCGCGTCAGGACTCACCGGCCTCGGCTCCCACGGGCGAGACCGCGAGCTGGGTCACCGCGATGCTGACGGGGGTGCCGGCCTCGTGGATGAGGGCCAGGGCGGGGGCCGCGTCCGGGACGTGCACGTGGACGCGCCAGCGGTAGCCGTCCTCGACCGGGGAGACGGCGCTCATGATCACGGAGTCGCCGATCTCGTCGAGGTGCAGGCGCAGGGTCGCGGCGGCCAGGGGGCTGAGGTTGATGGTGCACATGACCTCCACGCCGTCGGCGTCACCGCCCCGGTGGATGTGCGGCGCCTGGATGTCGTACCCGTGCAGTCCGTCGAGGAGTTCGTCCTGGAGCTCCTCGCCGAGGGCCGCGGCGCGGAGGGCGTCGAGGATCAGGAGGAAGCCCACGCCCCCGGAGTCCACGACGTTCGCCTCGGCCAGGACGCCGAGCTGGCTCTCGGTGGCCACCACGGCCCGGAGCGCGGTCTGCACCGTGGCGCGGAGGGTCACGGCGAGGGCCTGGTTGCTGTCGTCGCCGTCGTGCCCGGAGGCGGCCTCGGCGGCCCCGCGGGCACTGGCCTCGAGGACCGAGAGCATGGTGCCGGGCACGGGATCGCTGAGGGCGGACCAGCTGCGGATCTGCGCGCGGTGCAGCGCGGAGGCGAGCAGCGCGCTGGTGAGCCGCGTGGTGCCGTGCAGCGGTTCGGCGAGCGCAGAGAGGAAGACGGCGAAGAGGGTGCCGGAGTTCCCGAGCGCCTCCTCCATCGCGGCACGGCCGGCCACGGTGAGGAGTTCGCCGAGGTCGACGGCGTCGGCGTCGTGCGCGGCGCGGGCCGCGGAGCGGACGGTCAGGTACAGGTTGGTGCCGGTGTCGCCGTCGGCCACGGGGAAGATGTTGATGGCATTCAGGCGGTCGCTGTGGTTGCCGAGGGACTCTTCGGCCTTGCTCAACCAGCGCTTCATCGCGACCGCGTTCGCGGTGATCTTAGTGTGCAAAGTGATCCCATCCCCTGAGAGCTGCGGCCTGTGACGCCAGTGTCACGAGCGGCTCGCCCGGCACCACCGAGCCTACCGCAGTGAACCCGTCCGGCAGCAGGGCGCCCTGCGGGAACGTAGCGAGGAGCCCGTGATCCTCACCCCCGCCGAGCACCCACTCCATCGCGTCGACGCCCAGCAGGGCGGCGGCCTCCTCCAGCGGGGCCGCATACTGCCGCAGCGCCTCCGGGTCGAGGTCCAGCCCCACGCCGCTCGCCGTCGCGATGCGTCCGGCGTCGCGGATGAGCCCGTCGGAGATGTCCAGCATGGCGGAGGCGCCGGCGACGGCCGCGGCGGGACCGAGCGCAAGGGGCGGGCGCGGGCGCAGCTGCGCAGCGACGAGCTCCTCCCCTACCGCACCGAAGTCCCGGCTGGGGCGGCCGTCCTCCAGCAGGCGCTTGTCTTCCAGCAGGGCGAGGCCGGCGGCGGCCCGTCCGGGCGTCCCGGTGACGGCCACCGTGTGCCCGGCCTTCGCCCCGGAGCGCAGTACGGCCTCGCGGCCGTCGAGCGTCCCGGTGACCGCGGCGGTGACGACGAGCTGCGCGCCGGCGCCGAGATCGCCGCCGACGACGCCGCACCCCGCGGCCCCGAGCTCGCGGATCGCGGCCGTCAGGCCGTCGGCGAAAGCTTCCACCCACCCCACGGGCGTGGTGGGCGGGAGGGTGAGGCTGACGACCAGCGAGGTGGCCCGGCCACCCATCGCGTTGATGTCGCTGAGATTCTGGGCAGCGCACTTCCAGCCGACGTCGTAGCCGGTGGTGCGGTGGCCGTTGGGGCGCTCGAGCCGGAAATCGTGGTCCTCGACGAGCGTGTCGATGCTGATGACGGTCCTGCCGTCGGGTGCGGCGAGGATGGCGGCGTCGTCGCCGGGGCCGAGGAGGACACCCTCCGGCACCGGGAGGCGGGGGAAGAGGCGGGCGAGGAGATCGGCCTCGGAGAGGTCTACGACCCTGAGCCTGTGAGAGGGGTCGAGAGAAGGTGATTGTGACACGCCATTACGCTACAGCGCAGCGCCGACACCGCCCATGAAACGGGGGCCACCGCGCCGCGACTAGGATTGCTTCAGATCTACGGCCGCAGTCTGGGGAGACCGGTGCACGCGCTGGGACAGCATCTCGCCCGAGCGCAGCACTGCACACATTTCTTCTTCATTACCTAGGGGTCCTATGCCTGTTGTCATGCCGATATTCGGAACGCGCCCAGAAGCCATCAAGATGGCCCCTATCGTACGGGCGCTCAACGAATCCAGCGCACTGGAGTGTGTCGTGACCGTCACCGGCCAGCATCGGGCGATGCTCGACCAGGTTCTTCAATTGTTCGACATCCGCCCGGATCACGACCTCGAGATCCTCCGGCCCGGTCAGACCCTCGCCGGCATCATGACGCGGACCATCGACGGACTCGACACTCTCTTCGCCGCCGCTTCCCCGGACGCCGTGGTGGTCCAGGGCGATACGACGACCTCGACGGCTGCCGCGATCGCCGCGTTCTACCGCGGGATCCCTGTGGTGCACGTCGAGGCGGGGCTGCGGAGTGGGGATCTCTTCTCGCCGTTCCCCGAGGAGGCGAACCGGAAGATCACAAGCCAGATCGCCAGCCTCCACCTCGCGCCAACCGCCACGAGCCGGCAGAACCTCCTCGACGAGGGGATCGGGGCGGAGAAGATCGTCGTCACGGGCAACACTGTCATCGATGCGCTCCTCGCCACCGTGGCAAAAAACATTCCCTTCGCCGACCCGCGGCTCGAGGACCTGGCCTCGGGCGGCCGGCGCATCCTCCTGGTGACAACCCACCGCAGGGAGAATCAGGGTGAGGCGATGCGGGGCATGGGACGGGCGCTCGCCCGGCTGGCAGAGTCGGAGCCGGATCTGGTGATCGTGCTGCCCGCCCACAGGAACCCCGTGGTGCGGAAAGCCGTCCTCCCCGCGATCGAGGACACGCCCAATGTGCTTGTCACCGAGCCCCTGGACTACGGCGAGTTCACCCGGCTGCTGTCCCTGGCGCACATCGTGCTCACCGATTCGGGCGGAGTCCAGGAGGAGGCGCCGAGCCTGGGCATCCCTGTCCTCGTGATGCGCGAGAACACGGAACGGCCGGAGGCCGTCGACGCCGGGACGGTGCGCCTCATCGGGACGGACGAGGAGCGCCTCGTCCACGAGGTCAAGGCCCTGCTCCACGAGCCCGACGCCTACGCTGCCATGGCGACCGCGGTCAATCCCTACGGGGACGGCAAGGCGGCCAGGCGGGTGCTGGCGGCCCTCGAACAGATGTTCGACGTCGGTGCGCGGGCCGCAGACTTCATGCCCCACGTCAATGCTCCGGCTACTGTGGTCCGCACCTAGCACTGGCCCGGGAATCGCCTACCGGCGCTCGCCTGGACGCATCTGTCACCCTCGCACCTACGAAGGACTGTTCCCCTGACCTCTCCGCACCGTGCAGCGCCTTCGGTTTCCCGCCGCCGTCTTCTGCAGCTCTCCCTCGCAGCAGCCACCGTTGCCGCCCTGGGCCCGCTCAGCGGCTGCTCCGCCGATAAGCCGCGTGGCGTCATGCCGAATGGTTCGTCGCCCGGCGGCCGGACGACCACGCGCGAGCAGACGGTCCGGCTCGGAGCCCGCCTCGCCGAGGGCAAGGCATACCGAGTACTCGAGAACGCCGACGGGCAGGCACCGGTGCTGCGCGAGGATCTTGCACAGCGATCCGACGGAAGCGACGCAGAGCCGGCAGCCCTGGCGGTTTTCGGCCATATCACCGACTCCCACATCATCGACGCTACCAATCCCGGCCGGATGTCCTTCCTCTGGCAGTATTTCGACTTCGACGACGGCTACCCCACCTCGGGCCGGTTCCGTCCGCAGGACACCCTCACCCTGCACGTGCTGGACGCGACGATCCGCGCCTTCAACGCTCTTGAGCGGGGGCCCGTGAGCGGGCGCGGCGTCGATGCACTCGTCCTGACCGGAGACATCACGAATTCCTTCATGATCAGCGAGGTGGAAGCGGCCGCAAGCATTCTGAAGGGCGGGGACGGCAACTCCAACCCCGTTGGCCGGTACGAGGGCATCCAGGACCACGGACGGGCTCCGAGCAGACTGAGGAAGAACATATGGCACCCCGAGGCCGAGGAGGGGGATACGCCGCCCGACCTCTGGAAAGAACAGCACGGCTACCCGACAGTTCCCGGACTGCTCGACGCCGCGAGCAGGACCATCGACGCACCCGGTTCGGCGTTCCCCTGGTACGTCGGGTTCGGTAACCATGACGAAGCGGGTCGCTTCGATGGTTCGGAACTCTCGAGCCGTGAGGAACTGACAGATCGAATCCGGACGGGGCCCCGTCTCCCACTGGAACTGCCAGATGGCATGGACACCTCCGAGTTCTGGAAGAAGGCAGAAGGCGGTGAAACGGATCAGGAGAGGCTTCTCGCGGCGACGCCCTCTCGCACTGTCACATCGTCGAAGCGTCGAACCGTGTTCGACCAGGCGAAATTCCGATCTGAACTGGCGCGCGACCACCAGTCGACAGGTACCCCTGCGGCAACGGATTCGCTCTACTACACCTTCGATGTTTCGCCCGACCTGCGCGGGATCATGCTGAACACCACCAGTCCTGACGGTGGAGGCCGCGCCGTCCTCGATCAGGACCAGACGTCCTGGCTGGTTGAACAACTGACGTCCGTGTCCAGCAGGTATGTCGACGACGACGGCGACATCATCACGGCAGACATCGAGGACAAACTGGTGGCGCTGTTCTCGCATCACCCTCTCCGCGCCTTCGACGAGGAATCATCCACCGAGGACGACCGGGGCGAGCCCATGGCGCGCGAGGAGCTTCTAACACTTCTCACTCGGTTCCCGAACGTCGTGCTCTGGATGAACGGGCACGAGCATCGACACAAGGTAGTACCGCATCCTGGCCGGGACGATTCCAGCGGCTTTTGGGAGATCACGACGGCATCGCTCATCGACTTCCCTCAGCAGTCGCGTGTGGTCGAGCTCGTGGACAACCGGGACGGCTCCCTGTCCATCATCGCGACGCTCGTCGATCACTCCTTTGCCGCCGACGTCCGACGCGACGGATCCCACACGCCGCAATCACTCGCCGCACTCAGTCTCGAACTGGCCGCCAACCGGCCAGGCCTAGAGGCTGAGCGGGTCATGGGAAGCAGCAGGGATCAGAATGTGGAGCTGCTCGTCACCGCCCCCTTCTGACTCGATTGTGACGGAAAGCCGGGCGAGCCCAACCGGCCCGCACGCCCACGTTCCTGTAGTCTCTCCCCCGGGGGCACCCCGATTAGGGGTGCGACTGCAACGGTCTCGTGGTGTGGCATCTGGTCGATCATGTTCCCTGTCCAATGGCGAAACATCTCGATGGGATCTCTCATGACGGTTCAAGCAGTAATTCTTGCGGCGGGTATGGGCACACGACTCGCACGACCCCACCCGAAGCCGCTCACCGAACTGAGCGACGGGCGAACCATCATGCAGCAGCAGGTGCAGAATCTGATGTCGGAGTTCAAGAAGAAGCTGCGTCTGTCGATCGTCGTGGGATTCAAGCTCGAAATGATTCTCGAGCACATCCCCCACGCCTCCTTCGTCTACAACGAGGCCTTCGACCAGACGAACACCTCGAAGAGCCTTCTCAAGGCGCTGCGCAACTCGACCAAGGGCGGCGTCCTGTGGATGAACGGCGATGTCGTCTTCGCGCCCGAGATCGTGAAGTACCTGCGGCCCTTCATTGAGCAGGACCTCTCCTTCGTCTCCGTGGACATGTCCTCGGTGAGCGACGAGGAAGTGAAGTACACCGTCGACGAGAACGGGCACATCGAGCACCTGTCCAAAACCGTCGAGGGTGCCCTCGGTGAGGCGGTGGGCATCAACTACATCTCGTCGAAGGACAAGAAGAAGCTGATCAAGCGTCTGGCACAAGTCGGCGATCAGGACTACTTCGAGCGGGCCATGGAGCTCACCATCACCAAGGACGGCGTCCAATACACGCCGGTCGATATCAGCAACTTCTACGCCGTTGAGGTCGACTTCGCCGACGACCTGGCGCGAGCCAACGAAGAGCTGGACGCCAGAGTCCCCGCGAACGCCTGATCCACCCTCCGAAGGACACTCGACTTATGGCACGTTGGACCACCGCCGACGACGCAGTCTCCGGCATTCGTCGGATCGCTGAACGACAACTGCGGACTGCGTGGCGTAAACTACCGGCGGAACAGCGCACCAAGTTGAAGCAGGCCGTCCATCCGGCTGATGCGGCGAAGGTGGAGCGCCGGGTATCGACGCTCGCCTCAGGCAGCGCGCGCCCTATCGTCCCGGCGCAGAAGCCAGTCATCGCAGTCGGTGTTGTCGTCTCGGATGCCGCGCAAGATCTGGCCAGCACGCTCCAAAGTGTCCTTCGGCAAAAATTCGGACCCGTCGCGATCGTCGTGATCGACATCACCGGCGAAGACTCCATTGCCAGCAAGACCGCTACGTACACGAAGCGGGACGGCCGGGTCACCTTCCAAGCGGCGGCGGGCCTTTCCGCAGCGGCAGCACGCCACCTGGCAGTCGAAACGACGACGACGCGCTGGGTCATGTCCCTGAGCGCGGGAGACGTGCTCGCGCCGGGGGCTCTGGACAATGCGGTCAAGTCCCTCAAGATCTCCCGGTCGGACCTAGCGGTCGGCACGGTCGGGGTACGGAAAGGCGCAAAGTTCGTCACGCCGGCTGCGCAGACCGCCGTTCACGGGACCGAGAACCTGACCACGACGCTCGAACACTCCCCGGGAATCGCCGGCGACCTGTACCTCAGCAATAAAGTCTTCTCGAGGTCCTTCTGGTTGGAGGCACTAGCGGAAATCGAAACCGACGGCGAACTGTGGCAGGCCGAGTTCATTCGGACCGCCTACCAACGAGCGGGAACCATCGACCTGCTTCCCCGCAAGGTCAGTGATGTAGTGGCTGATCTTGGTGGTGACACCCTGACTCGGGACCAGCTATGCAGCACGAAAACCCTCGGCGAATACCTCCTGCGGATGACTCGGACCCTGACTGCAGAATCCACCGAGGCTTCCCCGGAACTGATGGGTCACCTGCTCACGCGTCTGATCGGCACAGACCTCTTTCCGTTCTACGAGGTCGTCCCCCGCACGGACGACGCCCACTGGTCGCTCCTGGTCAATGGCACACAGGAACTGGCGACACTGGGACCCATTGCGTGGGAGGAAATCCGCCTGCACAACCGGCTCATTCTCGCCGCGGTCCTCGACGACAACCGTGCCGATGTCGTAGCCATCTGCAGTTCGCGCAGCGATCTCGGATCAACCTTCGCCACGATCTTCGACAAGGGAGCGGTTCTCGCACAGCCGCCGTATCTGCGCGACCTGACACAGCAGCCGACAGAGGACCTGCTTTCCTGCCAGGACGTGGATCTGAAGATCACGAGCAAGATCACCGGGCTCGCTTGGGAAGCTGACGGCAGCCTCGCAATCACTGGGCATGCATACATCCCATCGATCGATCCGCTGGGCGCCGGGCTGAAGATCGAGGCCGTCGTCATGGATCCTGACGGCACCGAGGTTCGCACGCTCGTCGTCGACCGACACCGGGACCCTCGCATCGACTGGGAAGCCAACGACAACTGGACCAGTTACGCGGACAGCGGTTTCTCGACCCGCATCGATCCGTCGATGCTGCTCGCCGACGATTCAGGAGCGACCTCATGGTGGATCAAGCTGCGCCTCACGGCCCATGATCGCGTCCTGGAATCGCCCGTGACCCGCCGGGAGATGACCGGGGCGGCAGGCACGGTGCCCATCTCCGCCATCGATGGGCAGCGCCGGATCGCCGTCGAGTTCAAATCCGGAACCGGGCTGACGCTCATCCGGGTAGCGCCGATGTATTCGGCCACGAACGTCGCGCTCGAGGGGCGTACCTTGACCATCACTGTGGAAGCTCACTCGGCTCCGCTGGCATCCAAGATCACGGTCGAGTGCGCGAAGCTCGCCATCAGGAAGACCGCCGTCTGCGTCGACGTGCGCGGGAACGTCGCGGACTACCGCCTTGTTATCCCACGCCTGTCGGCCGAGGCCTCGCCCCGGGTTGAGCACCAGTGGGACCTGCGACTGGATAGCGGGTTCAAGACGCCCCAGCCCATCGCCTGGCGACCCGATAGCGTGGCCTTCGAGGATCAGCACGACCGGACTCGTCGGCTGCGTCTCAAACTCAGCGGTTACGGCTTCCTGGCGCTAGAGGAGCGCCGCTATCGCGTCGAGGCAGACGGCGTGGCCGTCTCCGACGACGGCCGGTTCCTCACTCTCGAGGGAACAGCCGATTTCACGAGCATCCACGCACCCCGCCTGGTCCTCTCCAGCGGCAAGTCCGTCATCGAGGCCGACCAGGTGTCCCTGAATGTGACGAGGAATCAAGGCAGCAATCGCTTCATCGTCCGCTTTCCGCTCATGTCCACCCCGTGGGGAGGTGAGGAACTGGTGCCCGAAGCGGGCGCATACAGTGTGCGCTACATCCCACAGAAGTCCGAGGACAACGTGGGGTACTGGATCCCGGCTGCCCCGGCCATGCAGAGCACCATGCCCTCGCGCGAGCTTCGCGACGCCCTCGAAGTCGGGCTGAGCCGTACAGCGGTGGCAGGGGCACTGACCGTCCATATCCGACCCCCGCTGGCATCCGGAGAGCTCGGCCGGTTCAACCAACAATCCTTGAGGGACGCCACCGCACGTGCAGACCTGCCCTTGCGGGACGCAGTCCTCTTCATGTGCTTCGGCGGGCGACGGGCGACGGACAGCACCCGCCGCATCTTCGAAGAGTTCCAACGCCGAGGGGTCGCCAGCGACATGTACTGGGCCATCGCCGACTACTCGGTGACGGTGCCGGACGGCGCGCAGCCCGTCCTCATCGGGTCGCGGCTGTGGTACGAGCTCCTGGCCGAAGTGAAACTGCTGGTCAACAACAACAACTTCCCCTTCTACTTCCGGAAGCGGGAGGGCCAGACCTACATCCAGACCTGGCACGGCACACCGCTGAAGAAGCTGGGCAACGACGTCGCACGGACCAACTTCTCGCTGTCCTACTGGAACCTCATGCATCGGGAGGCGACCTACTGGGACGCACTCCTCGCTCAGAACCCGTATGCGGCCGACGTGCTGGCCACCTGCTTCGGCTTCACCGGACCGGTCATCGCCGAGGGCTATCCGCGCAACGACTCCCTGAAGACGCCTGATGCCGGACATCGACGCACGGCTGTCCGGGATCTCCTCGGAATCGGCGCAGACAAGAAGGCAATCCTGTACGCGCCAACGTGGCGCGATGACGCCAAGAACACGTCCAAGCAGTACGAACTGGTGACCTATCTGGACTTCGAAGCTGCACAGAAGCAGCTGGGCGACGAATATGTCCTCTTGCTGCGAGGCCACCACAACATCGCCGGCCAGCGACAGACCGCCGGCAACCCCTTCGTCATCGATGTGACCGAGTATCCCGAGGTGAACGATCTGTATCTCGCCGCCGACATCCTCATCAACGACTATTCGTCGGTCATGTTCGACTTCTGCGTGACCGGAAAGCCGATTATCTTCCTGACCCCGGACATCGCGCAGTACCGCGATTCCACGCGGGGGTTCTACTTCGATCTCGAGCAGCAGGCCCCTGGTCCGCTGCTCATGACCACTTCCGACGTCGTGAACGCGATCAAGTCGCTGCCGTCCGTCAGAATCCGCTACGCCGAGCGGTACCGGGCATTTGTCGAGACATACGCGCCCATGTGCAACGGTTCCGCGACGCAGCGAGTGGTTGACACCCTTGCCACTGAAACCCTCCACACCAATTTTCAGTCTATTCTCGCCCATTAGTCGAACTGCATCCGATTTTCCGTTTGGACGGGCACTGCTAGTGCAATGGACGCAACAACCGACGCTGCAGGCCAAGAATTCCGCTTTCCGAAAGGCGCCCCAAAATTAGCCGGCACAATACATCAACCAACGATTCCGCATTGAATAAGGGCGAACAAGACGGAACGGAAGAACGCTCAGTGGCAACAGGTCAAAACGGAAATCCGAACACAACCGCCCAATACTATTTCGATCGAGGACACCAACTTCTTCACCAGAACGACCTCACTGGCGCGGCCAGATTTTTCGCGCAGGCTCTTCAGATTGACCCACAAAATGCGCGCTGGCAGTATCGCCTTGGCTTCGTCTACCAACGGCTAGGACTTGTGACTCAGGCCATCCAGCATTACCGGAATGCTGTTGCGCTCGAGCCCGGGCATGACCGGTGGGCGGCAAAGCTTTCAAGTACGGAGAATGCGTACCGCAACCAATCCCTCAATACACACCCAGATGATCGCCAACCAATAGCACACGACCTTCGGGAGCGCCTCAATACCCTTCGGGCGGAAAAAGCTCCTAGATGGCAGCAGTTTGCGGTGTTGGAGGCAGGCTCCGCACTTTACGCGATTGAGTATGACTGGCAAAGTGCTCTGGGCCAGGCCGCATACGGGATGAAGAAGTACCAGACGGCTGCAGATGCATTCAGCAGAGCGTCAGCACTTCGACCGGGCAACTCAGAAGACTACTTCCTTGAGGGCCACAGTAGGGAACTGCAGGGCGACACCGCGGGAGCAAAGTCCGCCTACGAACGCGCTATGGCCTCGGACCACACGCTCGGTTCCAAGGTTCTCGGAATCGGAGCATTCTTTCAGAACCGTGGGCGCTGGAAAGATGCTTTGCGCGCCTATGAGGAAACAGCCCGGCATTCCCCCGAGAACGCGGAAGTGCGCTTCAGGATCGGACTTGCACTTGATCGATGCCACCGTTGGGAAGAATCTGTTCAGAACTATCAATTTGCTATAGTCCTTCGCAGTGATGTCCCTTATTGGCACTACAAACTGGGTCTCTCGTACGAGCGCACAGGACGTTGGATCGACGCATCTCGGGCTTATCTACATGCACACAAATTGGACACCTCCAAAAAATATTGGGCCTATAGGTCGGCATATTGCCTGACACACGCCGGTGCCACTACCGACGCGACGGCTACGTTCATCAGTGCGATGGACGATCAGCACGTAATTGCTGCGGCCGAGATGGCACGTCCGGAGAACGAGCGTACTTACCTCACCAACCTCGTGAAGAACTCGCACGCATTCCGCACCATGTCCAGTTCCCTAAGCCACGCAAAGAATGCTGCGAATATGGCGCTTGCAGCGGGAGATTGGGAAGCGGCTAGTGAGGAACTTTCCGTGGCCGTCAGACAATCGCAACTTTTTGACTCAAAGCTCCGAGAACTACGGGCTTTTTCGATTGCGAAGGCCGGCGATCACGAGTCCGCCGCACGCGCTTTCATCGAAGCGCGATTGTTCAACACCTCAGACGGCATTGATATCAACAAATACCTCAAATCTTCAAAATCTAAAAATAGCATCGAATACACGGATCTCTTCGAATCCTTGGCGATCACACCCAATGTGATCCTCTGGGAAAGCAACCATGGTGCATCCATCGGATGTCATCCACTTGCCATCTTTCGCCGTGTCGTGGCCGATCCTACTTTCGACGGGTGGCTTCACGTGTGGGCAACCATTCCTGGAACCACTATTCCCGCCGAGGTCGCTGAACGGGCCGACGTCGCATGCGTCCACCTTCATACCGATGCATACAAGCGCTACTTGAGCACTGCGCGATATTTGGTGAACAACGTTTCATTTCCACCCTACTTTATCCGCAAAGATGGACAGGGTTACCTGAATACTTGGCACGGGACACCGCTAAAGACATTGGGAAAGGACATGAAACAAGGTCCTGTAGCTCATGCAAACCTCGCCCGCAATTTTGTGCAAAGTACACACATAATGAGCCCAAACGAGCACACCTCACATGCATTGATCGCCCGACACGATATCGAAGCGATCTTCGAGGGAAAGATAGCAATAACCGGATCGCCTCGAATTGATCGACTCATTGCAGCCGACGACGACCAAAGACGGCGTCTGAGAACAGCCTTGGGGATATCGGAGTCAGATCATCGGCCTATCGTGCTGTATGCGCCCACCTGGCGGGGCGAAACTCACAATCGCACAGTGGACCTTGACCAACTTCACGAGGATCTCGGCAACATGAGTAGTCGGGACCATCACCTAGTTTTCCGGGCGCATCGGCTGACCGAGACATTGTTACAACAAGTAAACCTTGATGTCAGTGTGGTGCCTCCGCATATTGATACGAACGATCTTCTGATGGTCGTGGACCTCCTAATCACGGACTACTCGAGTATCTTTTTCGACTTCTTGCCAACCCGGAAGCCGGTGGTGTTCTACGCTTTTGACATTGAGCAGTACACCACTGACCGAGGCCTCTACTTTGACCTTGACGACATGCCTGGAGATGTCTGCAAAGATTCCGACGAACTCAAAGTGGCAATTTCAGCCGGTCTTGCGAGTGACTGGACTCCCGATCAAGTCTATGAGAAAGCCGTGGAAAAATTCTGCCCGAAGGAAGATGGCAATTCCGCGGAGCGGGTCAAAAGGTTCTTCTTTGAAGACGATCCTGATTCCATCGAATTAAAACGCGCTCCAGACGGGCGCACAATAGTTCTCTTCCACCATGGGCTCATTCCGAACGGAATCGCTACGTCATTCCGTAGCTTAGTCCATAGCCTTGACCCTGACAAATATCGCCTCGTTCTAGTTGTCGAACCGCAAGTTCTGGCCAAGGACGCGCTCCGCGCGGCTAATCTCTTCGCCCTGCCGGACTACGTTCAAATAATCGGCAGGGTTGGAGTGCATGCCGTCACACCTGAGGAAAAATGGGTGGTCAATAAATTCAATTCTCAATATGACCTCGCATCGCCTGAACAATGGACTATATACCAGAGGAGTTTTGAGCGAGAGCATCGACGCATTTTTGGGACGAAGGCTTTCGATGCAATTATTGAATTCGATGGCTACAGCGCGTTCTGGACGTCGCTCCTCGCCTTCAGTCCCGGGGACGGTCGGCGGACCATCTACCTCCACAACGACATGAAGAATGAAGAGGAGATGAAGTTCCCGGAGTTGGAAGCAGTGTTCCGACTCTATTCGCACTACGACCGCTACGTGTCCGTCGCGCGCGCCGTATCCGAAAAGAATCGGAATGCGCTAGCGGAGCGATTCTCGTTGGAACCCTTAGGGTTCATGAATGTAGACAATCAGATCCATCCCGAAGCCGTGCTCACTTTGGCAGCCGCACCTCTCGACGCCGACATCGAAGAATGGTATAGCGGGGCTCGCACGAATTTTCTGACAATTGGAAGAATGTCACCAGAGAAGGATCATGCAAAACTAATCAGAAGCTTCGTCAGTCATCACGCACAGGAACCGTCCGCTAGGTTGCTGATCCTCGGCACCGGGCCGCTGCTTCCCGATCTCGAACGACTCATCGTCGATCTCGATGCTACAGAATTCGTGTGGCTAGCAGGACAGCGCAGCAATCCTTACCCAGCCCTGGCGAGATGCGACGCCTTTGTACTGCCGTCGCTTCACGAAGGCCAACCGATGGTGCTGTTCGAAGCCATGATTTTAGAGAAGGCAATTATCAGCACAGATGTTCCCGGCCCAAGAGAGGTGCTGGACGGTCAGTACGGGTTGGTGGTGGAAAACAGTGGCACAGGACTCGAGCAGGGTTTCAATGCGCTGGGAACCGCCGAGTTCCCGTCTGCGAAGTTCGACCATGACGCATACTTGTTACTCGCTCGCAATCAATTTACGGATGTTTGTGTGCCGACAAGCACCGTATCCTCTCTTATCGAAGACCAATTCGAGGTCGTGGGACGCAAGTGACCGGAAAGTCTACGCATGAGAATGTGACTGGTTCTGCGCATGATTCCGTCTAGTCCTTATTCATTTTGCGGAATACCCGTCCGATTTGAATATCAGGCGGCGAGAAAAGACACGCGCCACTTGATCATCGTGTTCAGTTCAATCAGGAAATCGCCTGAGTTGTTGGACTTCATACATGAGAAGCCGCTCCTGAGCAACAATCGTAGCCATATCTTGTGGGTCTTCGATGATTTCGGGCCGGAGTACTCCTATTACCTTTGTCACGAGCGCCGATTCGAGATACAAAGAGCAGTTGTAGAACTGATTCGGATTTTTAAGAGGAGCCTTGGTTTACACGATACCGATTGCACGGCAGTTGGCATGTCCAAGGGTGGCACTGCGGCAATCATGGTTGGTATCGAGGCCGGCTGTTCCAACATTGTCGCCTCATCGCCTCAGATTGCTATTGGCGATTACCTCAAGAATCGCAAGCGATTCCCCATCATCGAATTTATGTCCGGCAAAGGCGATGATTCTGATGTTCAGTGGCTGAATCGCCTTGTGGTCGACAGGATCACAGCAGATCCGGAGCGTTCGCGCAACTTCTATTTGTTGACGTCGCCCTACGACCCTCACTGCATAGACTACCTCAGCACAGTTCAAAGTAGGCTGGATTCTTATTCTAATTTCAATTTTATCAGCACTGCCTCAGACTTGTGCAGGAATCACACGCAGACCTTGCAATACAATGTTCCGCTTGTCCTAAACATTCTGGGATTACTTGCCGAGGGCCTGAGGCCGCGCCTGGGCGCTACCTCAAATGGATATGGATTCGATGATTCAGGTCATCGTGACCGTCACCTCCTGCTATCGTCGAGATTCGGGGGGTCTCTGGAGTGATCCTTGGGGTCGAGCAAGATGTGTCTCTCATGGGCTTGACTCATGTTGAATCCGAACTGCGAGGAATTAGAGTCAATGGATCCGAAAGTCGAAATGGTCTCTCGGGGGGTCGAGTGCCAGACGAGTTGGTCGACAGAGGCGGGTAACAGCGACAGTCACCGGCTTGGGTACCTATGCAAAGAATTGCTCGAAGTAAATTTATGTCGATTCGAGAACGTCAAGGTCTGGTTCTACCGACCCAATTGTCTCGTTCTCGATTTCTTCATAGCGGGCCACCCCATTGCTATCGATCTCGTTGATGACTCAGTCAGGATAACGGTGAAGCTGGCCGGAAGAAATCAGCAGGCCGAAGTATTGGTCGACAAGCTGATGCACAAGTCGGGAACACCAAAGATTGGTGGAAGGTATTATCTTCATCCAATTTCGATCCATGGCAGCAACGAGGATCTCTGGACTCGAGTACTGCGAATGGTGCGCGCCCTCGAATGGCGTATCTAATGGCGCTTCATCCCGGTAATGCTCGAGTTGCCCATGACCCGGAGAGACTTATTTGGGTACCAGGCCAGTTTTTGAGACTTGGTGACCCTTCAGTCCGCGAGGCGATTGAGGCATAGAAGGATCAACGCCACATTCGAATGAAATGAGTAATTAAAATGGCAGATATCAAGCCGGTATTGCTACGTGGAAGTGAAATACGGCCGTATGCCGACGAAAACGGAAATGTCATCGAGGGAAGTCCAAAGACGAACGGGCAGAGTATTGTCGAGTTTAGGGGATCCAATTGCCGGGTGGTCTTCGGGGAAAATTCGAGAATGTACGGGCAGATTGCTTTTCAGCGGGACGGCTCGTATGTCTCGCTCGGTGATTGGGCTTTTTTCCGGGGCCGGACGAGCCTTGGCTTGGACTGCCGTGTCACTTTTGGTTACAACGTTTACTGCGGCGTTGACCTTCAAGTGAATACTGCGGAGGGGCAAGACATCACAATTGGCGACGACGTCCTCATTGCAAATCACTGTCGAATTAGAGCGGATGACTCGCACCCCATTTATGACGGAGTCACCGGCGACCGGCTCAACCACTCGAGGTCCATCGTCGTCGAGGATCACGTCTGGATCGGGCAGGAAGTGTTCATCATGCCTGGCGCCCATGTCCAGACCGGAAGCATCATCGGTGCGAGGAGCATGGTCACGAGGTCTTCCCTCATTCCTCCCCACAGTCTTGCGTTCGGAAGCCCGGCCACAGTCCGGCGGAGCAAAGTCCACTGGGTGCGAAAGCATACGCAGAACAGTTTCGACCTGCCCGCCCGGGTAGAGCCGATCTTCGGGGAAGTACCAATCGAGCCTGAATTCGGATCATTCATTTGTAATTCCTGCAACTTTCGAGCGCCTGCGCACGATATGGATGCGGCCGGAACGGCTGCAGTACGCCACATGAGAGAGGCTCCGTCGCACGGTATAACACTGGAGCCCTGAATACACAATCGGGCACCGTTACCGTCAGTGCTCTGTCCTGTGATTTCTGGTCGGCCAACACGGAAATCGCGTGTTTCGCCGCTGGTAATTGGATGGCCGACGCTCAAAGTCTTTGTTCCGCATCAACAGGAGGCGCTCCTGGATGCAGACGCCGCTGTTTTTGTGATTTTTGGCCGGCACTATCACCCATATATCAGAATTGTATCCTGTGAGATCGCGACGCAGTCAGATATTTCCGGCAACTTCTTACGGAAGCGCTGATGATGGACAAGCTAGTTTCCCTGAGATCCGGAGGTTGCTGACGCAGGACAGCCGGAAGCCGGCGCAGGTCTAGCGAAGGGGTTTGGAGTCGATCGGGACGGTCGCCTAATTCTAGAGAACTGTTGCACGGCTGCATCCAGAGAGTGTCTTGGTCCATCCGGCCGGCCGGGTGCCGTGCTGGATAGGCGCTCACATGCAGGGTGGTTCGTTGTTCGCGTGATTGAACATCCCGTGGGACCTCGGCAAGCCGCTAGTTCGTAGGTGCTCATGCCGGCGTCACCGGTTCTCCGAGTCCCCTTTCAAGGTCCGGTAACCGCGACGCCTCCGCACTAGCGGGCGGATACCCGACAGAGCGTCCTCCTACCTCAGCAGCAGAGCTTCTTCACCGACCTCCCGACGATCGCTCCCATCGAACAGCACGATGAATAGGTCAGATACAGGTGTCTTTTCTACGGCGTTGACCGCCAGCCAGTTCAGGTTGTCCTGAAGTTTGCTCTCAGTATTCGGGCAGAATTAGCGCAGTTCACGAAGCCAGTCCTTGATGCAGTGGGATGATCGCGTCATGCCCGCTGGGGGCATGTAGGTTCTGCGAGGTCTCACTATGTATACGCTTCATGGCCCCGAGCGAGGGCTTGAGCCTGTTGGTTGTACTCGAGGAAGCATCACCCGTGACCTCCACGTCACGTGGCACGCCGACGTTCGTCTGCGCCACTTGAGGATCTCGCCTCGTCATGGCCCCTTTCAAGTGCTGATTCGAGAAATACCTGTCTATCCCGCCAGATCGCTTCATGGCGCGACTAGCGGCGCAGGCCGCCTTCGGTTACCACCTCACCAGGGCGTCGGATCATGCTGATTCACACCCCTTGGTTCCTACACGTCTCTCTGCGCTCCATCTGGCGTGCCTCCGGAATACCTAGCCCACGAGGAATCATGAAAAGCCCCTTCTCAGTCGCTACAGTCTTGGCGAGAGCCATCCGTTTCCTATCAGCGTTGCTGATTCTCCTACTCATTGCGGGCGCTCAAAGCGCCGCTGCGGCTCCCCTAGTCTCGGCCCCCTCGATCGTCCAAGCAACTGGCACTGCCCCATCGGGGCTTGCTTCACCCTCTCAGGAACTGACAAGCATCAAGCTCACTTGGAATGCGTGGAACAACGCACCGCGCTACCGCATCCAGTTCTCCACCAAGCCCGACATGTCCGGCGCCACCTATTACCGGTACGGGACGACCAGCGCGACGATCACCGGGCTGACGAAGAACACCACGTATTACTTCCGAGTCAGGGCTCTCGACTCGGACAACTCAACGGCGCTCAGCCCATACTCCGATGCAGTCAAGGTGAGCACGAAGACCGATTCCCTCTCACCGACCGGGTTGAAATTTACCGAGCAGAGCGAGTTCGGCATCAAACTCGCCTGGAACGCGTGGAACAACGCACCGCGCTACCGCATCCAGTTCTCCACCAAGCCCGACATGTCCGGCGCCACCTACTACCGGTACTACACCACCACCGCTGACATCCGCGGCCTCACCCCCAACACCACCTACTACTTCCGCGTCTCAGCGATCTCCGCCGACGGAACCACAAGCCTCAGCCCGTACTCCAGCGCCATCACCGCCAAGACCACCGCCGCTGCCCCGACGGCAACTCCCGCACCGACCGGGTTGAAATTCACCGAGCAGAGCGAGTTCGGCATCAAACTCGCCTGGAACGCGTGGAACAACGCACCGCGCTACCGCATCCAGTTCTCCACCAAGCCCGACATGTCCGGCGCCACCTACTACCGGTACTACACCACCACCGCTGACATCCGCGGCCTCACCCCCAACACCACCTACTACTTCCGCGTCTCAGCGATCTCCGCCGACGGAACCACAAGCCTCAGCCCGTACTCCAGCGCCATCACCGCCAAGACCAGCCCCACGCTGGTCCTGCCGCCGATCAACAATCCGCTTCGAGTCGCTAGCTATAACGTGAAGTGTGCCAACTGCTTCGCCGGCGATCCCAACGAGCTACCTTGGGCGGATCGCCGAGCGACGGTGGTCTCAACCATCAAGGCTCAGCTTCCCGATGTCCTGGCTGTCCAGGAGGCGTCTCAGGGCTGGCTGAAAGACGATTCGCGGCCAGGCGGGATATCTCAGTTCGAGGACCTCGCCGAACGTTTAGTTGCCAGCGGTGCTCCGTACAAACTGACCAATACGAAGCGAAACAATTGCGTCAATCAGGCCACACCGACCAATTGCGTCTACCAGTATCAGGGAGCGTCGCAGGGAACAAAGCTGCTCTTCAACGGCACGACCGTGGATCTGCTCAACGAGGGATCGCTTGCCCTACCAGCGCTCACGGGCCAGGAGAATGACCGGTATGTCGCGTGGGCAACCTTTAGGCAGAAGACCACGGGCAAGAAATTTCTCGTTGCCAATGCGCACCTGCAATTGGGAAGTGGGGAGGAGTATCAGGCGCTCCGCGACCGGCAGACGAGGAGCATGCTCGCCGAGATCAAGTTGAGGAATCCAGAAGATCTTCCGGTCCTCATCACGGGCGACCTCAACTCTCACAAATGGACCAGTCCCTCCAATGTCCCGTACGACGTCATCACGGCGGCTGGATATGTCGATCCACTGGGAAACACATACGCCACGGATCTGCCGAGTTCCGGTGCGACAGTGGAGCACCGGATCGGGACTTTCTATGACAGTTTCAACGCATTCAAACGCCTCGCAAATGCTCGGAACGACTACGGCAACGGGACCTACTTGGATTACATCTTCACCTCGAAGATGAGGGTCTCGGAATGGGAGACCGTCGTGAACGTTGATTCAGCGGGAAATTTCATAGGTGTCATCCCGTCGGATCACAACATGATACGGGTCGACGTCGAGCTGCCGTGACCCGTCGGCACCACCCGAAGACGATCGCGCAGGGCCCGCTTCCTCGGCACTATCAGCCTGTGGAGGGAGGGCGCCCTGCGCGATTGCGTATGTCGCAGCTTCAGCGCATCAGTCCATGAATTGATCAGGGACTTGTGACCAGCGACGCAGCGACATTGGACTCCAATTTGCGATCCATGGCGATGCGCATCTCGCCGGCCCACTGTCTGGTAACGGCACTGTCGGAGAAGCGCTCCGCCGTTTCGCGTGCAGCCTGACGCATGGCGCGCGATCGCTCGGGTGACAGCGAGACGACCTCGGCAACACGTCGGGCAAGCGCTGACTCGTCGCCCGCTTCTACAAGGAAACCGTTCACGCCATCGTCGATCAGATCTGCTGGACCGTACGGAATGTCGTAGGCAATAGGAAGGCATCCCCCGCTCATCGCCTCCAGGAGGACGAGCGGTAGACCCTCCGTAGTGCTGGTTAGCAGTGTGAACGACGCAGCCCATAGGTGCTGGCGTGCGGCCTCACTGAACCCGGGCATGCAAACGTGGGAATTCATTCTTGACGCCTGCACAAGCCGATCCAGCCGGTCCCGGTGCGGGCCCTCACCAAAAATTGTCAGGCTGCAATCTGTCCCCGCTTCTCGTGCAGATGCAATCGCCCCGATGGCGTGCTGAACGCGTTTGCGGGCATTGAGGCTCGCGAGCATGACCCCGACACCGGGTGCGCGGTCCTCGTTGGGGTCGAAAGGGACGAGCTCTGTGCTGTTCGGAACCACGCCGGTCGACTTGACCGCCCCATACACCTCGTTGACGTCCTTTCGCTGCGCGGCAGTCAGGAAGATCACCGCATCAAATAACTCCAGCCGCTCGAAGGTGTAGCGCCGAACACTGCTCAGCTGCCCGAACGGGGGTTTTGCGCCGGCGGCCATATGTGAATTGTGAACGAGATGCATGGTGATGACGTTCGGTCTGCGGTAGCGAGTGAGGAAATTGGCGGTCGTCTTACTGTCGATAATCATGAAGGTCTCCCTGCCAGCAACCACAGTGTCGAGCCAGTACAGATACAAAGGCCACATTTGGTTCCATGCGGCAACGGGCTCACCGGCCGAGTTGCACAGACAAATGAGCCGTCCCCCCTCGGTACCGCGCTCCACCAGATCCCGACGATCGGAGGCATATACCGATCCGTCGGTTCTCAGATAGTCGATTTGAAGGACGTCGTCCCGTGACTTACCGTACCGCACGCGTCTGCGGAATTTTCCGGAGAATGTCTCGGTCTCACCCTCCTCGGGAGCGATGGCCAGGTACTCTCCATTCACACGTGGGGCGGAGACTGCCGCGGATAGGACGACGTCGGGCAAAGATCGCAACTCATCCCACAGATTCCGCAGCTTCATACCCGGCAGGAGCTCGCCGCTCACTTCGAGTTCACAGGCGATGTCCAGATAATCGGACTGGTAGTCGAACGTGAGTATGTCAACGTCTTGTCCGCCTTCCGATACGAAGGCCCGGGAGCGGCGTAGCATCGCGCTTGTCATACCCCCGTAGTCGAAGGGGATGCCCCACGTTACCGCGCAGTGGTACGCGTCAGGCATGACGCCTGCGCGGGGATCGGTGTCGCGTTGCAGCATAGCTTTGTCGTACCTCTCATTGTTTGATCTCGACAAGTCCATCACCGGTTCACCTGAGCACCATGCTCAGATTGCCGTGCCGTGTCGCGTAGATCTGACGGGACGTGCCGTGGTCGAACAGAGGAATCCTCCGGCTGACGGAATCAGGGTACCGCCACGCCTCGAGTGAGAAATCAACGGTGCTGGGCGCGAGGGCATGCAGTAATGGGTCACCGATGGTGAATTCGAGGTGGTACCGTCCGTCGCCTTTATCCACCACTGTCACCGCCGGAACACGGAAGAAATCCTGCTGCTTGCGTGGTCGCAATGCACAGAAAAAGTCAGGACGCACAGAGTCGCGGTCGTCCGGTGCCTCCAAATCGACGAGGAGGCTGATTTTCATCTGTCCGCCTGCCTCGAGGATGTAGTCGGAAGAAACGACGTCGACGTCCAATGGCGAGGACGGCGCGTACTTACGCTCCCACACGTCCTGCATGACCTTCGCCCAACGTGGAACAATTGCGGTGTCCGCGAACGCTTGTGCACGCTGAATCGCGGCAACTCGCATGGAAGCCCGTTCATCTTCAGGCAACGTCACGAAAGCGCTGATGCAGTCGGCAAGTTCTGAGATGTTCCCGTACTCGACGATGAATCCGTTGACTCCCGAGTCGATCACGGACGCCGGGCCGTAGGGTATGTCGTACGCGATCGGGACGCAACCCGCCGCCATCGATTCGACAATGACCAGAGGCATGGCCTCGGAGGTGCTTGTCAACAGCGAGAAGGATGCGAGGTCGAATTCCCGTCTGACTTCCTTACTATGGCCCCGCAGTCTCACGACGTCCTCGACTGCCAAGTTTTTGATCAGCTCCTCGAGGACCTCGCGCTGGGTGCCCTCACCGAAGA
Source organism: Arthrobacter pityocampae (assembly GCF_002927275.1). Taxonomy (GTDB): domain Bacteria; phylum Actinomycetota; class Actinomycetes; order Actinomycetales; family Micrococcaceae; genus Arthrobacter_D; species Arthrobacter_D pityocampae. The sequence goes on from NZ_PRKW01000001.1 coordinate 270,335, forward strand.
CGTTCAGTTGGACCGTGCCGGCCAAAGACTCGTGTACCCGTTGGACGGCGCGGATCGAGTGATCAATGCGCTTGCGGCGATTCAGGGAAGCGGCCTGGATTCCGATGGCGGCGGACCGTCGCGCTGTGGCGGGCGGCTCGACTGCGATGCTCCTGCTGATCGGGATCACGAACGAGTTTCCGATGTCCGCGTACCGCTGGTGAACATCGGACGCCTGCTGTTCGGTCAGATAGATCACGCCGTCGAAGCGGTCGAGGAGCGGGAAGACCTCCTGCGCGGAACGAGTCATCGTGGAGGCGAAGCCCTCGGTCCAGGACTCTAGGTGGGACTCGTGGATGACGTAAAGGACAACTGCAGTATCCCGACGGAACGTGGACATGAACCTGGCGGTGTTCTTGTTATCGACGACGAACCAGGCGGGTGTCTCACCGACCAGGCTGTCAAGCCACTCGCGGTACAAACCCCACGACGAGCCATAATGGCGAACAGGAATGCCGTCACTATCGCAAAGGGTGAGGGAACGCCCGCCGTGAGTGCCCTTGGAGCGCGCATCGTGCCGATCGGAGACGAGCAGCGATCCATCCGAGCGGAAGTGGTCGATCTGAAGAAGTGTCCCGTCCTCCGAGTAGCGAGCACGTCGTGCATGAGGACCCTCTAGATCGACGACGGGGCCCGCCCAGGTCGCTAGAGGTGAAAAACTGGCATACTCCTGATCGGCATCACGGTCGAGGGCATCGGCCAGCGCCGGCAGATCTTCCCACAGATTCAGTACAGAGGTGCCCTCCGACAGAAACCCCTCTGTCAACAGCTGATCCCGGATGGCCGAGTAGTCGCGGAAGTCATCAAAGGTGAGAATGTCGACGGGCCGCCCGCCGTTTGCGGCGAACGCCCGAGACCTGTGAAGCATGGCGTTCGTTCGACCTGCGAATTCGGTCGGCAGGCTCCACGTCACGGCGAAGTGTCGTCCGGCCGGCAATATTGGAGCATCACTCGTGAAGCTCGCTGGATCAAACATTCTTCTTCCCCCAAAATCCCCGCGTATCGATCACTATTTTTCCGCTCAGGCTCTTGTCTGGAATGTCCCTGAAGCGATCGTGGTCCACCAGTAGCAGCACGATATCTGCCGCGTCGACGGCGTCCTGCATTTCGCACCGTTCCACATTGGCAATTCCTGAGACGACTGAGGGTAGATCCCTTTTAGTCCGTAAAGGCGTCGCCACCAGAAGCTGGGCGTGGGGTGCTGCGGATGCCAGGCGCTGGACGATCTCCACCGCCGGTGACTCGCGAACATCGTCGATGTTCGCCTTGAACGCAAGTCCGAGGCAGGCGATCACCGGCTCGGCGACGTTTCCGATCGCATTGAGGACCCTATCCACGACGTGGCCCGGTTTGCTGTCGTTGACCTCGCGGGCCGTGCGGATCAGCGTCGAGTTCTCCGGGTCTGCTGCAACGATGAACCACGGATCTACGGCGATGCAGTGACCTCCCACTCCTGGGCCAGGGCTGAGAATATTGACCCTCGGGTGGTGGTTGGCCAATTTTATGAGCTCCCAGACGTCGATCTTGAGATTCTCGCTGATGATGCTCAACTCGTTGGCGAACGCGATGTTCACATCCCGATAGGCGTTCTCCACCAGCTTGCTCATCTCGGCTGTCGCCGCATCCGTGATATGAATCTCGCCTTGGCAGAACGACTGATAGAGCTGCCGGGCTGCTTCGGATGCATGCGGTGTCAGACCGCCTACAACGCGGTCGTTCGTGACGATTTCGATCATGATCCGGCCGGGAAGCACCCGTTCGGGGCAGTGTGCCAGGTGCACCACGGGCTTGCCGTCCAGCCCATCGAGGCTGATATCGGGCCGCAGCTCGAGGAGGTATTCGCCGAGGCGCTGGGTGGTGCCGGGGGGCGACGTGGACTCGAGGATGACCAGCTCCCCGCCCTTGAGCTGAGGCGCTATTCCCTCAGCAGCGGCGCGGATATAGGAGAGGTCCGCGGTCTTGTCCGCCTTGAACGGCGTCGGGACCGCAACGATGTAGGCGCCGGCCTGCGGGGTCAGCGTTGTGGCGCTCAACGCCCCCTGGCTCACGGCCCCGGCGACGTGGATCCCGAGATCGGGCTCCACGAAAGGAACCTGCCCGTTGTTGACGGCGTCGACCGTCTCCTGATTCACATCCACACCCACCACCTTCAATCCTGTGGTGGCGAGGATGGCGGCGGTGGGCAGGCCGATGTACCCGAGTCCGACCACGACGACGTCGGCCTGTCCGTTTCCGCTGTGGAGTGAGTCAGATATCGACATGCTCATAAGGCCTTCCGTAGAACTTCAGCTCGCTGGTCGCCAGCAGCTCGGAGTCGTCGATCTGCCAGGTGTGGCCGGACCCGTTCCGCGTCTGGACGTAGTTGAAGCGGTCCGCCGAATAGATGGAGCCGCCGGCGGCGGAAGCAGTCCGCAGAAATGCGGTGTCCTCCCCGCGTGGAATTCGCTTGAACGGAATGTCTCGGAACACTTCCGCCCGGGCCACGATGGTGGGACCCATGACGAAGTCGGTGAAGCGGTGCTCCCGCTCCCCCGATCGCAGGATCACCGCATTCGACGTAACGAGGTGCATGTAGTGCGCCTGCTTCCCGACAACATCCGCGTCAGAGAATCGCAACGCGAACAGCTGATCGCTCAGGTACTGCGGGCCGTAGTGGTCATCATCGTCCATCTTTGCGAGGACTTGCCCCTCGGCCGCTGCGACACAGCGGTTGAGGCACTCGCCGAGGGTGGTGTCCGACGGTTCGGCGAGGAACACGACGTCCTCGATCCCGTGATCGCGGGCGACGGCGCGAACCTCCCGCTCGGCGAGCGGGATCCCGTGAGCGAGAAGCACCAGCTGCGGGCTGACGCCTTCCTGGCTGCCGATGATGCGGCAGACGTGCTCCAGTTGGCCGGGTCGGATGGTGGGCACAAGTGCCGAGATCGAAGCGCGGTCGAGGCCAAGGCTCTTGTCCGGGGCGACCGCTGAGACGACGGTTTCAGCGCGGTGCGCGTAGGTGTGGTTCATCCAGATCCGGCGCTGCGCAAGATGGGCGGTGCGGTCGTTGAGTTCCGCGTTACGGACCAGGGAGCGCACGAGGTGCGAGGTTTCGGCCTGCGTCGTGGCCACGGGGACTTCGTCGGATGAGAAGAACTGAGGAATCGCGGCACTGGGAGCCGAGATCACCGGTGTCCCTGAGGCCGAGATCTCGAAGATGCGTCGGGCGCACATGCTCGGTGAGTTGACCACCGAATTGACGTTGAGGAACACCTTGTAGGCCTTGTAGGCCGTCAGCATCTGGTCATATCCGAGCGAGCCGACCACCCGGCCGGCGAGCGGCGGTGGGAACTGGTAGTCCGCGTCACCACCCAGCAACCGGGAGAAGATCTCGAGCCCGTGACGCATACCGGCCGATGCGTCGATCGCCCCACCCAGCAGGAACTCCAGCTGCTGCCGACGCTCAGGATATTTGTGGGCGAAGTACATGCCGGCGAAGGCAACATCCCGGCTGTGATGTCCCTGTGACGGGCGCACGGGATTGTGGATGGCGGGCTGCGCGGCGAAGGGCAGGACAGCCACCCGGTCGTGGCCGAGGTCCTCGCGATATGACGCCAGGCGGCCTTCGTCCGAGGTGAAAACCCAATCGGCGAGCTTCGCGGCCTGAAGGAAGTCGGAGTAGTGGGGAGGATCCTCCTTGTTCCAGAAGACCGTTGGCACCCCGTGCTCGCGGCACCACGTCATGAGGTCATAGAACTCCGGCGACGGGCCCGCGGGTCCGCCCACTTTGCCGCGCCACAGGCGGCTGTTTCCCGCCCAGGCCGATTCGACGAAGACGAAGTCGAGGCCACCGCTGCGGCATTGTTCAGACCAGTGGCGCGGATCGAGGGGCACGATGGTCCACTCATAAGCGAAAGCCGAGGACGAGAACTCGTCGAGAATGACCCCTACGCGAACGTCGCCTCGCCGAGGGACCCTGGGGCTCGGCGGTGCGGCCGCGAATGAAAGACGACGCCGCTTCCCCATCCCGTTCCAGGCGCCTTCGGCGCCGCGTAGCCCGCCGGGGACGGCACGGCGACGCTCTGCTTCCCCCCTGGCGATCCACGCGTTCAACTGCTGGACCCCACCGTGCCGCAGATGCCAGAGCGCGCGTCGGACACTGATCAATACAGCGCCTCCCCTGCCGCTCATGCGCGCCTGCGCCTTGACTCGCGGGCTTCGACCTCGGTGACCGTCAGGGAACCGCGCGCTTCATCACGCAATCTGGCAGCAGTCTCGTTGTTCCCCTTGGTGAGGTGCCGCGTGTATTCGAGGTACGCCTGGGTCACTGATTCAGGATCCCCGTCCATCAGGAGGTCCCCCCGGTCCAGCCACAGGGTCCGCGTACACATCTCCTTGATCGTGCTGAGGCTGTGGCTCACGAGGAAGACGGACCCTGCCTTGGCCCGGAGTTCGTCCATCCGTTCCTTGCTGCGTTCCCGGAATTGAGCGTCACCCGTGTTCAGCGCCTCGTCGATCAGCAGGATCTCAGGATCGACGCTGGCAGCAATGGCGAAACGCAGCCGGGAGGACATCCCCGAGGAGTAGGACCGCATGGGCAGGTGGATGGCCTTCTCGAGGCCGGACAGGTCCACGATCGAAGCGAACTTGTCGTCGATCTCCGCGCGCGTCAGCCCCATGGCGAGGCATCCGAGCACGATGTTGTGGTCGCCCGACAATTCCGGGACGAGCGCGGCGTTGACCCCGAGCATCACCGGGACACTCGAAGCGTAGACGGCTCCGCCGGTCGGCCTGCTCTGTCCGCTGATGAGCCGCATGAGAGTGCTTTTGCCCGACCCGTTGCGCCCTACGATACCGATGGACTCGCCATGCTCCGCCACGAGGGAGAGACGGTTCAGGGCATCGACGGGGACAAGAGGCGCCCGTCCGAGAACTTTCCGGGCAAGACTGCTCGGCCCTCCCCTGCCCGGAACATGCTGCGCCTCGGTGGACGGCACGTGGTAGCGCATACTGACGTCCCTGACCACGACCGTAGGCCGGGTCACGCCGTCGCTGTGGCGGTACTTACTCCCGGCCATAGGATTCCTCGCCCTTCCAGAAGAAGACGATTCCCAGGGCCAGCATGCCGAAGGCCCACACCGAGAGGATGGCCCAGGATTCCCAGGAGGGCAGGGTTGCGTAGAGGACACAGTCACGGACGATGTCGAGGACGTTGAACAGGGGGTTGAGTTCCACTATCGCCAGAAGTCGGGGGTGGTCGATGAAACGTTCATAGGAGAAGAACACCGCGGAGGCGTACATCCACACCCGCAGGCCGAATCCCAGAAGATGGGTGATGTCGTTGATCCGCGAGATCATCCGGGCGAGGATCAGCCCGACGCCCAGGTTGAAGACTGACTGGAGGAAGAGGGCGGGTATCAGAAGGACCCAGCGCCAGGTGATGTCCTCGGTCGGGGGGAAGAGCAGGACGAGGATCAGCATGGTGATGAGCACGGGGACAGATGCCAGGATCTCGCGGACGTTCACGGAGATCGGCAGTGTGGCACGCGGGAAGTTGAAGGCCTGGATGACGGCTTTGTTGACCTGCATGGAACGCGCGCCGTTGGTGATGGCCCGAGCACTGAGCTGAAAGAGGAACACACCGATGATCAGGTAGCCGATGAAGTTCTCGATGCCCTTGCTGGTGTTGAGCAGCAGACCGAAGATGAGGTAGTACGTAAGGCCGTTGAGGACCGGGTTGAGGATCATCCAGGCACTCCCCAGACGATCCCTGCGATTACCGCTGCTGACCCGCGCGCGGGCGTCGTAGACGATGAATGCGCGGTGGCGCCAGATCTGCCTCAGATATTCGGCAAGGCCGGGTCGCGCGCCGATCCGCAGTAATCCTTGAGTGGAGACGGGCACCACCCTGACGCCTGCAACATCGGGACTCGCTTCGTCCTTCACTCCGTCCACCATCAGGATGACAGCTCCAGTTCCTTGTATGCGTCGGAGAGCAGGGACGCGTTACGGGCCCAGGTCCGGGTTGCCAGTACTACCTCGCGGCCACGTATCCCGACGTTGACGCGTTCCACCTCACGACCCAGGAAGTGCTGGATGGCCGCGGCGAGCGCAACCGGGTCTTCCGGATCCACCAGTAAGCCGGTGACGCCGTGTGTGATGATCTCGCGCAACGCCGGCAGGTCGCTTGCGATCACGGGCCGTGAGCAGGCCATCGCTTCCACGGGCTTGAGCGGCGTGACGGCATTCGTCACCTCGAGGTCCCTGCGCGGAACGACGAAGACGTCGAGGGCTTGATGAAAGGTTCGGGCGTCATGGCGCGGAACGCGACCGGTGAAGATCACGCGGGATGTGATCTTCAGTTCCTCCGCGAGGGACCTCAGGGCAGGTGCCGCGCTGCCATCGCCGACGATCAGGCAGCGGAGTTCGGGGTGTGTGGGAGCGAGCAACGCTACGGCTCGGAGCAGGGTGTCCAATCCCTCATAGTCCACCAGGCTGCTGACCGTGCCGACGAAGACGCCTTCCCTCGGAAGCCCGACCAGTTCCCGAGCCGCCGGGGCGGAAACGGGCTCGTCGAGGAACTCCTCGCCCACACCGTTGGGGCTCAACAGGATCCGGTCCTGTGGTACGCCGCTGCGCATGATTCCCCGCTTCATAGCCTCACCCAATGTCACCACGAGGCTGGCTTTGCGCATCACCTGTGCTTCACGATCAGTGAAGAGCTTATAGCGTTCACTCGTCTTCACGCGTGCCGGCCGGTTGGCCGCCCAGGTATCGGCGAGCTGACCTCGGGCTTCGTACACCCACGGGATACCGAGAGCCCGGGCCACCTGCTCGGTCACGATCCCGTTCACGAAGGGGGTGGTGGTATGCAGAACCGCAGGCTTGATCTCCAGGGCGAGCCGCAGCAGTTCCTCGGCCTGCTGCTGGATCCGGCGGTCGAACCCCCGTGCCATGGGCACCGGGAGCAACCGGTGGTAATTGACGCCGTCGAGCTCATCGACAGCCCTGGCGAGGAGCTTCCCGACCTGGACCGGGTAGCCGACACGGGTAGCCGCATGCACCGTCCAGCCGTTCTCGCTCTGCGCCTTGAGGAGGGAGTGAGTGCGCTGGGCATACCCGCTCCCCGTGTGGGGCAGCGAGTTGGTCAGCAGATGAAGGACGGTGTCTTCCTCGGGTAAATACCCCTCCACTGCTCGGAGCGTAGGGTGCCACCCTTCGAACACCCGCACTTCCCCTGCGAGCCGTTCGGCATGCCGCGTGCGGCCCGCTTGCCGCAATATGTGCACGGCGCCGCTCATGTCGCCGTCGTACCAGAGCCGCCGGGCACGGACTCCTGCGGTGGCGCTGCCGGGCCCGGCAAGGCCGAGCAGAGCGTCCGCCTCATCGGTCATGCCTGCGGCGAGAGCGATATCGGCCAGCCGACGTGCCACGCCGGCTGTGACGGGCGCAGTGGAGGATCTCGTCAGGACGGACCGGAGCAAGGAAATTCGTCCGAGCAGCTGAGCGGACAGGGCCTCAGCGACGGGCAGATTCACCCCCGGGACTGCCGCCAACCGGCCGGCAGTGCCCGCTATCCGGCGGACGAGACGCGCAGGCATCCGGCGGCTGATCTGCAGGACCAGAAGTACCGGGTCATCGCTGAGATGGACCACCGCGGCCGAAGCAGCGAGGCGGACGTTGCCCACCAGCCGAGCCACCCTCATGCGCGGCTCTCCCGGGCAACCTCGCGGAGAAGTTCGATGTAGGCCTCTCCCAGCGCCTGGACGTTCGCGTTGTTCTTCACCCAGGCCCTGCCCTTCTCACCAACCCTCAGCAGTTCCCGGTTCTCGGCGAGCGTCCGCCAGAGGTGCGCCACAGCCTTGACCTCGGAGGCAACGACATGCCCGGCTTCTGCATCTTCGAGGATGGTGCGGGCCTCCCCCTTCACGATTCCCGTGACGTGCCGACCCACCGACAGTACTTCGTAGGTTTTCGACGGAATGGTGGTGTCGAAGGATTTCCAGTCGTCGCGGAGCGTGACGATGCAGCTGTCCGCCCGCTCGTAATAATCCATGATCTCGGGACCGTGGATAGGGGCGTGGAACTCGACGGGTGCGCCGAGTTCGGCAGCCAGCGCCATCAGGCGGTTGCGTTCCACACCATGGCCCACGAGCGTGAGGCGCATTCCCTGCCCCACCAGGGCGGCAGCACGAATGGGCACGTCGAGTCGCTGGCTCTCACCGTGGTTCCCGAGGTAGAGCACCTCCAGCCGGTCCTGACGGCTGGGAGGCGGATCGAGGGCGCGGATGACTGCCATATCGATCCCGTTCGTGACCGTGGCGACATTCTTGAGACCACGCTCGCGCAGGGTGTGGGCGAACCCGTAGGTCACAGTGACGACGAGATCCGCGCGGACCTGGATCGCGATGATCACGAGCTCCACAAGACTCTTGGCATTGCCGCGGACGATCCTTGCGTCCCGTGCGATGTCCGGCCACGCATCTCGCATGTCGACGACCAGCGGGCGCCGCAGCAGCCGCGACACCACGAAGCCGGCGCCGAGAATGGGGAGACTCGGCACGGTGACGATCACGACGTCGGGGCGCGGCCCCATCGCCGCGACCGGCACGGACATCGCGGCCGAGAGCAGGTGGTTGATGAGCCGCCCGATGCGCGTGGTCCTGTGCCAGAGATATGGAACGCGACGGACGGTCTCTCCGAACTCACCTCGGTGAGCCAGGAAGGGACGCCCTGCGATCCTCGGCGGCAGCGTGCGCCGACCGTGCGGCGCATGGGCCACCGGGGTGACGACGTCGACCTGCCAGCCCGCAGACCTGAACGACCGGACAAGTTGCGTCCACCGTCGCTGAGGGGGGCTGTGTTCAGGCGCGTAGGAATGCGTAAGCAGCATTACGCGCACGTGAAAGACCCCCAGCTGGAAGACGAGACCATAATTTCCCGCTCATCCTAGTCCTCGCGACGGCGAAAGCCTCATTTCGGGACCCGTCCGCCCGCCCGCAATTTCGAGTAGTAGACCGCTCCGAGCCCGACGAGCAGGAGGATCAGGAGGATTCGTGTTGCCGGATGCGTTCCGATCGACTGGGCGGAGACCTGATCGATCTCCTCGGCTCCAGATGGCGGCTCGGCTGGTGCGGTCGGCGTCGGGATGACGCTGGCGGTAGCAGTCGGCGTCGGTGCCGCTTTCCGGGTCGGCTCGGGCGTCCGCGTGGCGGTCGCCTCGGGCGTCGGCACGGGTTCGGCGGACTCTGTCTGCAAGTCCTCCTCCGCCGTGATGTCCTCGACCGTCCCGGTCGCAGGGTCCCACCGGAACGTGGTGTAGGCGAGGCTTCCGGGGAGCACCAGAGTGTTCGTTCCGGGTTCGATCAGGTATCCCGTGGGTGGATGAATGAGCCAGCCGGTGGAGACATCGATCTCGAAGCCCGTGCCGGGATCAATGGTGACGTCCGGCTCGTCCTCCGGCTCGGGGCCCTCGGAGGGTGCTTGAGTGGGTTCGGGGGCGGGGGCTGGAGCAGGTGCCGGAGCAGGTGCCGGAGCGGGCGCCGGGGCAGGCGCCGGAACGACCGGAGCTGGAGCGGGCACCGGAACAGGAGCCGGTGTCCGTGTGGGTGCCGGCGCGGGTGACGGCGTCGGCGTGGGCGCTGGCGTCGGACGAGGCGTGACGGGCAGCCGTGCGGGCGCACTCGGCGTCGGCTTCGGGGTCGGAGTGACCACGGGAGGATCAGTCTGCTCCACCACCGGACCATTGAGAGCCACGGCCGGCGTCATCGGCACAGCGGAGAGCATAAGGAAGGCGAGGAGCGGCGCGGCCACCGTCCTGCGCACCGGCCTCCGGTCCGTCATGATCCGACCTCCGGGTTCGAGGTGAGGTAGTCGGCGAGGGTGTCCTTCTGGAGCGCCTCACCCACCTGGGTAATCGCGGCGTCGTCCTTGACGATGATCGACTGGCCGTCCCCGGAGGTTCCGGTGCCGAGGTTCGGCAGGGTGAAGAAATCGATGTCACTGGAGCGGACGCTGCGCAGGGAGACGGCCAGGGAACCGACCGCCGCGGCGTCGAGGCTGTCATCCACGCCGACGAAGGGTGACATCTGGTCCACGACCCGGTACACCTTCTGCGGATCCGTCAGCGTGTCCGCTGTGAGCACCGTGCTGATGACGGACTTCACGAACAGCTGCTGGTTCCTGACGCGCTGGTAGTCGCCGTCGCCGAAGGCGTAGCGCTCGCGGACGAACTTCAGCGCCGACTCGCCCTGCAGGGTGATGGGCCCGGCGGCGAAGTACTCGCCCTGACTGCCGCGGGACTGGAAGGCGATGGGGTTATCGACCTCCACTCCCCCGAGGGCGTCGGTGAGACCCTTGAAGCCTTCGAAGTCGATGGTCGCCACGTGGTCCACGCGCACCCCGAACAGTCCCTCGACGGTCTGCACCACGAGCGGTACCCCGCCGAGTCCCATCGCCGCGTTGATCTTCGCCTCCCCGTGGCCGGGGATGTCTGTCCAGGTGTCGCGCATGATCGACATGACCTGGATGTCCTGGCGGTCCGCCGGGACGTGCATCAGCATCATGGTGTCCGAGCGGCTGTCCGACGGACCTGCCGAATCGACGTCGCCCTGCTGCTCCTCGGCGGCCAGCGAGTCGCTGCCGAGGAGCAGGATGTTCACGGCTCCCTCGGCCTCGGGCGCCACTGTGGGCCGCGACTCCTCGGCCGGGAAAGCCGTCTCGATCGTCCGGGAATTCTGGTTGAAAGACTGCGCCAGGGAGAACAGGTACCCGCCGGCGACGAGCGCCGCGACGACCACGAGGGACCCGAGAACGAGGAGGGTGGTCCGCACCGGATGCTTGCGGCGCCCGCGGCGTCCCTCACGGGCGGTATCGGATTCAGTTGCAGTGGCGTAGTCGTCGAGACTCAAAGGGCTCTCCAGTCGTAGCAAAGATCAGTTCATGGTACGGGGTGATGCTGAGGTACTCGTTCAGCCGCCGTCCGTTCCCGGGACGACAGCAGGGCACGGACGGCGGCTCCTCGGCGATCAGTGCCGGCGACGACGGGCGGCGAGAACCGCGACGACGGCGACCGCCACCGCGAGCAGGGCGCCCCCGATCCACGCGATCGGAGCGAGGGACGCAGCGCGTTCTTCCTCGGCCGCGGCTGTCGCGCTCGCGGTCGGGGTGGCGGACCGTGTGGCACGCGGCGTCGAGCTCGCGGTAGCGCCTTCGGTCGTCGGCGCGCTGCCGACGACCGCGGGCGCCGTCGTGGGACCGGACGGGGCGGCCGTCGCGGTGGCGGATGACGTCGCCGTCGCGGTGGCGGTGGCGCTCGGCGTGGCGGAGGGCGAGGGTGCCGCAGTCGTTTTCGCCGGGCTGGAACTCGGCGCGGGCGCCGGTGCCTCGTCGGCAATCTGCCCGACCTCTCCGGTTGCGGCGTCGTACCGCAGATTCGTGTAGATGAGGGTGTCGGCGTAGACGAGGTTGCCGGTGCCGGGTTCGATGAGGTGGCCGGTTCCCGGGTGGACGAGGAACCCGGTGCGGGCGTTGATGGCGAACCCTGTGGCCGGGTCCGTCCCGGAAGTTGCCAGCGAATCGACGACGGGCGGTGCTGGTTCACCGAAAGTCGCGCCCGGCTGGGGCTGCTCGACCACGCGGGGCTGCTGCTGGCCCAGGATAGCGGGAAGGGCCGCGGCGGGCTCGGATTCGACAGCGAGGGCAGCCGCCGGGGCGAGGACCGCCCCGGCGAGAAGGACGGCGGCCGTGCCGGTCACAGTCCTGAGGGTTGCGGTCTGGGGGAAGCGGCGGTGCGTGGTCATTCGTCCTCGGCTCGGGGTCTCGCACGCGCGGGTTGGGGGCAACGCCGGGTACGCGGGGGAAACCGGCTGCCTGAGACTGGCTGCCGGTTCCTGCATCCTACGGGTGGTCGCTCCTGCCGCCCTGCTGCGCACGACGGCGGACGCGCCCGTGTCGCACGCCTGGCATCCACGCGTGACGCTGCAGCACAGGACCACCGATTAGGCTGGCATCATGCCTGCCCTCCCCCGCGCCCTGACCTCCCTGCTGCCCGCCGTGGTACTGCTGGCCGGGCTCACTGGATGCTCAGCAGTGGTGGACGTGGACCCCGCCGGGGACGCCGCGAACGCACGGTGCGCCGACGTCATGATCGCGCTGCCGCCCACCGTCGCCGAGAACGAACAGCGCGAGACGAACAGCCAGGCCACCTCGGCCTGGGGCGATCCATCCCGAGTGGTGCTGCGCTGCGGCGTGGACGTGCCCGGGCCCACCACCGATCCCTGCGTCACCGTGAACGACGTCGACTGGGTGGTCCGCGAGGGAGACCCGGCCTGGACGGCCACCACCTACGGCCGCGACCCGGCGGTGGAGGTCCTCTTCGATCCCGATGAGGTGGCCTCGAGCACCGTCCTCGTGGAACTCGGCGACGCCGCGGCGCGGGTCGACCAGACCCGCGCCTGCGTGGGGCTGGCCGACGCGACCCCCGTGCCGACGGACGGCTGATGCCCCACTCCGACCCGCGACTTCACCCTCACTGCCAGGAGGCACCGTGAAAGCCGAACAAATCTCCGATGTCTGCACGTTCCACGGCGAGGGACCGTACTGGGATCCGCGCCGCGGCGAACTCCTGTTCGTCGACATGATGGAGGGCGACGTCCTGGTCCGCCACGAGGACGGCAGCCTGGACCGGCACAGCGTCCACCCGCGCCTGGCCGGCGTGCTCCGCGGACGCGCCTCCGGCGGCTACGTGATCGGCGTGGAGCGCGGCTTCGTGTTCGCCGACGACTCCCTCTCGGTGATCGAGCAGGGTCCCGAGGCCTTCGGCGACACCGCGGTGCGCATGAACGACGGCGGGTGCGACACCGCGGGACGCTTCCTCTGCGGGTCCATGGGCTGGGAGGGCGGCTTCGGCGCGGGGAGCCTCTACTCCCTGGACGCCGACCGCACCGTCTCCACCCTCCTGACCGGCCTGACGGTGTCCAACGGACTGCACTTCTCCCCTGCGGGCGACACCGCGTTCCTCAGCGACACTCCGACGGGGCGCATCGACGCCCTCGGGTACGACGTCGACGCCGGCCGCTTCACCGACCGCCGCACCTTCGCCGTCGTCGAGCCCGCCCTGGGTATGCCGGACGGCATGGCGATCGACGCGGAGGGCGGCATCTGGACGGCCCTGTACGGGGGCGGTGCGGTGGCCAGGTACGACGCCTCGGGCCGGCTCTCCGAGCACATCCCGCTGCCGGTCACGAATGTGACGGCGTGCGCATTCGGCGGGGAGGACCTCTCGACACTGTTCATCACGACCACGCAGGAGAACATCCCGGAGGGGTCGGAGCCCCAGGCCGGGGCGCTGTTCGCCGTCGAGGCCGGCGTCACCGGAGCACCCCTGCCGATGTACCGCGGCTAGCGGCATCCCTTCGGCAGCGTCATTTCGTCACTTGATCAGGATGGTCGACGCCACGCTGGGCACCCCGTTGTCATCCATCGCGAACAGCATGTAGTTGCCTGGTACGAGGACCCCGGGGTCCGTCGGCAGCTTCAATGACGCCGTGGTGCCTGAGACCGAGGTCGCGGTCAGCGGGATGCGCCGCTGGTCCGTGTTCACGGTGTGGGTCACGGTGCTCATCCGCATGAGCGAGAACTTCGTGACCGGCGCTCCGGTGGTCACTGCGATCGTGCTCCCGACCGCGGCGGACGTCGGCGCGGTCGTGATTTGGGGCCGCTCGCGTTCGCTGCCGTCGGCATTCAGGAGGTACGGCGGCGTGAAGATTTCTCCGTCCAGGTGATTCGTCGTGGTGCAGTTGGTGCACAGACCGCCACCGCCGACGAAGACCCTGCTATCAGGGAGTAGCAGGGCGACGCTGTGATACGTCCGGGGAACGGCCATCGGGGCCAGCATGGTCCATTTCCCGGTTGCCGGGTTCCAGAGCTCCGGAGCCATCCGCGCGTCCGTATCGGTGAACGGAACGGGAGTCGGCTGACCCCCGACAACGAACACCTGGCCGTCGGGCAGGGCGACTCCGTTTGCGAAGGACCGTGTGACGGCCATGTCCGCGGTCCGTTCCACCCGAACGCCGTCGTTGATGTCGATGGTGTACGCACTCGCCGTCGCAGCGGCCTTCTGGTAGGCGGTCGCACCGCCCACCGTCAGGATCTTACCGATGTCGTACATCACGGCATTCCCGTTCATCGCATCCGCGCTGTCCGAACGCAGACCGGCCGAGGTGATGCTGCCGTTGCCGGTGGTGGAAATCCAAGCCATTTCGCGGCTCGGTCCGGCGTGGAAGACACGACCGCCAGGGGCGGCGAACAACCAGGCGTGGTTGTCTGAACGGAACTGGCCCTGGGGATCGTCGGTCAGAATGCTGTCGACCCCCACGTTGGGCAGCGTCCGCCAGCCGCCGGCCGCGGACCAGATCTCTCCATGCTTCGGTGCCGTGCCGCCGGACCACGATCCACCGAGGGTGAAGACCTCGCCCGTGGATGTGGTCACGTTGCTCTGGTAGCCCCGAGGAATCTTCATGTCAGGCCCGGGCGTCCAGGCGTTGGTGCTGGGGTTGTACAGGCTGGTCTTCGCGCTGTTGCTGCCGCCGCTGACCATGATGGTCCCGTCAGGGAGCATGGAGGTGCCCGGGCAGAACATGTCGTGACCGGTGTTGGAGACCTGGGCCTGTGTCACCTTTCCGGTCGCGAGGTCGAGAATGGACGTCTGGGTGTACCCCCGGCTGCCTCCGAAGGTGATCGGGGAGTAAGCGGACCAGGTGAGCAGCTTGTTGCCGGGCAGGAGCGCGGCGGCGGCCGGCACGAGGGGGAAGCTGATGGTGGGTCCCCATGACCCCGCGGAGGGCCCTACGGACGATGCCGAGGAGGGGCCGAGGAGGGTGACCTCCGCAGCGCTGCTCCACGGGCCGCGATTCCCGGCCTCGGAGATCGCCGTCAACCGGACATACCGGGCGCTGACTGCCGGGAAGGTCACCGTCTTCTCCGCGATGGTGTCCGCCCAGGTGCCCGTGGAGAGGACCTTCCAGGTGGTCCCGTCCGAACTGGCCTCGATCGAGTACTTCCCGATCCGCCCGTTGCCACCATCGGGACGCGGCAGGTAGGTCAAGCCACCGATGCCCCGCACCGCCTTCGTGTCGATCGTGAGGGAATGCGGCAACGGGGCAGCCGGTGCCGGCGAATACCTGCTGTGCCAGATCGTCGCCTTGTTGCCGTCCAGCACATTGGCGGCGCCGTTGTTGACCCGCGCGGTCTCCGCGTCGCTGGCCGTGGCTGTCCAGCCCGTCCGCAGCAACACCCCGGCGGCAGGGGCCGGATCACCCTCGACGAGATTGATCTCTGCGGCACTGCTCCAGGGGCCGCGATTCCCGGCCTCGGAGATCGCCGTCAACCGGACATACCGGGCGCTGACTGCCGGGAAGGTCACCGTCTTCTCCGCGATGGTGTCCGCCCAGGTGCCCGTGGAGAGGACCTTCCAGGTGGTCCCGTCCGAACTGGCCTCGATCGAGTACTTCCCGATCCGCCCGTTGCCACCATCGGGACGCGGCAGGTAGGTCAAGCCACCGATGCCCCGCACCGCCTTCGTGTCGATCGTGAGGGAATGCGGCAACGGTGCTGCCGGTGCCGGCGAGTACCTGCTGTGCCAGATCGTCGCCTTGTTGCCGTCCAGCACATTGGCGGCGCCGTTGTTGTACCGCGCGGTCTCCGCGTCGCTGGCCGTGGCTGTCCAGCCCGTCCGCGGTAACACCTTGATGGGTGGGGCCGGTTCACCGCCGAGAAGGTTGATCTCTGCGGCACTGCTCCAGGGGCCGCGGTTGCCGGCCTCGGAGGTCGCCGTCAACCGGACATACCGGGCGCTCACCGCACTGAAGGTAGCGGTCTTCTCCACTCCGGTGTCGGCCCACGTCCCGTTCGCCACGGGCTGGCTCCAGGTGACGCCGTCGATGCTCACCCGGATGTCGAAGCTCCCGATTCGCCCGTTTCCGCCGTCCGGACGCGGGAGATAGCTCAATCCCGCAATGCCCCGCGCGGCCTTCGTGTCGATCGTGAGGGAATGCGGCAACGGTGCTGCCGGTGCCGGCGAGTACCTGCTGTGCCAGATCGTCGCCGTGTTGCCGTCCAGCACGTTCGCGGCCCCGTTGTTGTACCGGGCGGTCTCCGCGTCGCTGGCCGTGGCCGTCCACCCCGTCCGCGGCAGCGGGGTGGGGGCGGGCTCCACCAACGCAGCAGGGAGCACTGTGGTGTGATGCGGAGCGGTCAAGGACCCGTTCGGGCCGGCGAGCACGGCGTGGTGCGCATGGGAACCGGTGGGATCGGTGGCCGTCGACGGGCCCACCGTCCCGCATCCGACGACCAGCAGAAGCACCATCAGGAGGGCCGGTCCTCGACGGACGCCGCCCCTCCGCACGGATCCCACTGTGTGGCCGCCCAGCTGCTGCGTGACCTTAGTACTGAAAGCGTGCGTTCGAGACCCCACGGTGGTGCCATCCTGTTCCCCAGCAAATATGTCAAAAGACCTTCTTCGACACTAGGAAACGGGCGAGTAGTCAGCACGAGTGGGATCTACCGGAAGTAGAGAAGGGGCTACCTGATTAACTCCGTAGGCGGCAGGGGTACTACTTGGAGGTCGGGGTGAGGCTACGCGGATCGGAGCGAGGTGACTTGGGGTTTCGTCTAGGTATTACCCGTGGGCAGGCCGATCCCGGCCGGCTCAAGGCCCCGGCTGGTCAAGCGTCGGCCGCTTTCTCCAGGGCTGCCTCGATCATCTCGAAGTCGATCCTCACGTGGCGGCGCGCCACGGCATCGGCGCCGTCCTCGTCTCCGCCGACGATCAGACCCACCAGCCGCTCGTGGTCCACGAGCGCCCGGGCCTCCATGGCCTCGACGCCGTCGACCGGGCCCCACGGGTGCAGGGGCGCAGCCAGGTTGAGCCGCGCCTCAGCCTCCGCCAGGAGCCCCGTGAGGACGGCATTGTGCGCGGCCGCGCAGATGGCCGCATGCAGGGCGGCATCGGCCGCCTGGGATGCGTTGCCGGAGGCCGCGATCCGGAACACGTCGAGGCGTTCGCCGAGCACGACGACGTCGTCGTCCGTCCGGTTCTGCGCGGCCGAGCGGGCCACCGCCCCGTGGAGGAGACACAGCGTCTCCCGCAGATCACGCAGGGACGCCCACCGCGCGCCGAGGGACCGCTGGACCGCCTGCTCCGAGGACCGCTCCCACTGCCGGGTGACGAAGGATCCGCCCTGCCGGCCGCGCCGCGTCTCGAGGAGCCCCAGCGACACCAACCGGGCGATCGCCTCGCGGACCGCCGTCCGCCCCACGCCGAGGGACAGTGACAGCTCCCGCTCCGGCGGCAGCCGGGACCCCGGCAGATACTCCCCCACCGCGAGGGCCGTGATGAGCCGGTCGGCGATCTCGTCCCCGCGGGTTACTGCGGGCAGGGGCGCCGAAAGAAGACCCTCGGCTAACGGTGCTGCGCCCTGTGCTCCCTCCGTGCCGGTCATCCATCCACCCTAGGCGAGAATTTACCTGCCCGAAATAAAAGGTCTTCTCATCAGACCATTTATGCGGGAGGATACTGCTCGGGCCGGGCGGGCTCCCCTCGACGCCTGCGGTCCCGTCCTTCCTCCCGGCGCTCCATCCCCCACGGATCGACCCCGCGCCTCCCGCTGAACGAAAGGCACCCCGGTGGCCACACGTCATCTCGACGAACTGAGCGCGCAACAGCAGCTCGAATCCTTCGGCTACAAGCAGGAACTCGAGCGATCCGTCTCCACGGTGGACCTCCTCATCTACGGCCTGATCTTCATGGTGCCCATCGCACCCTGGGCGATCTTCGGCACCGTGTACAACGCGGCCGACGGCATGGTCCCGCTCGTGTACCTGATCGGGCTGGTGGCGATGATCTTCACCGCGCTGTCCTACTCCCAGATGGCGAAGTCGATCCCCCTGGCCGGTTCCGTCTTCTCCTACGTCGGGCGCGGGATCCATCCCACCGTCGGCTTCTTCGCCGGCTGGGCCATCCTCCTCGACTACCTCCTCGTCCCGACCCTGCTCTATGTCTTCGCCGCCGAGTCCATGATCGGGATCTTCCCCGGGTCGGCGCGCTGGGTGTGGGCGCTGATCTTCGTCGCGATCAACACGGCCGTGAACCTGCTGGGCGTGAGCTCGCTGAAGCTCATGAACCGCATCTTCCTGGTGATGGAACTGGTGTTCGTGGTGGTGTTCATCATCATCGCGGTGACGGCGCTGAACGGGGGGCACGATCCCCGGCGCCGAGTTCTCCTCCGCCCCGGTCTGGGACGCGAGCAAGGTGAGCGGGCCGCTGCTCGCCTCCGCGCTGTCCATCGCGGTCCTCAGCTTCCTCGGCTTCGACGGGATCTCCACGATGGCCGAGGAGTCCACGGGCAAGCGCAACGCTGCCGGCAAGGCGATGATCATCGCCCTGTTCATCGCCGCCTTCTGCTTCGTCACCCAGACGTGGCTGGCCAGCCTGCTCGCGGCGGACCAGGGTCCCTTCTCCGACGACGCCGCGGGCAATGCGTTCTTCGACCTCGTGGAAGCGGCCTCGAACAGCACCTGGGCCACGGCTTTCTTCGTGGTGAACGTCCTCGCCCTCGGTATCGCGAACGCGATGGCCGCCCAGGCCGCGACCTCCCGCCTGCTCTACTCCATGAGCCGCGAACGGCAGCTGCCGAAGTTCCTGAGCTCCGTCAATGCGCGGAAGGTCCCGCAGTACGCGATCATCACGGTGTCCGTCATCTCTGCCGTGCTCGTGCTGTTCTTCGTCGGCCAGATCGACGTCATCTCAGCCCTGGTCAACTTCGGCGCGCTGTTCGGGTTCCTCCTGCTGCACGTCTCGGTGGTGGTGCACTACGTGGTGCGGAAGAAGTCCGCCAACTACCTCCTCCACCTGGTGGTCCCCACGATCGGCTTCCTGATCATCGGCTACGTGCTCCTCAACGCCGCGGCCGAGGCGAAGATCGGCGGCCTCGTGTGGCTCATCATCGGCGCCGGCGTCTTCGCCTACTACCGGAGGACCGGACGCACCACTGACCTGTCGGGGCCTGCGTCCGACAGCACCGACCACGACCCCCAGCCGGTTGCCACCGGCGAACGCGAAGGACTCCGACCATGACCGGCACCACAGCAACCACAGCAGCCCTGACCGAGGGGCTCGACCACTTCCTCGACAAGACCCACGGGCAGCCGGGCTTCAGCGCCGACGTCGCCCCCGCCCTGCGCATCACGCCGGGTACCGGGGAGCGCATCGGCTTCGAGACGAACGACGAGGTGTACGCCCAGCTCCACGAGCACAAGGACATGGGCAAGCTGACGGCCCAGCTGAATCCCGTCACCGGCCCGCTGTACGTGGAGGGCGCCCAGCCTGGCGACGCCCTGGCCGTCACCATCCACGAGATCCGGCTGAAGACCCACGGCTGGTCCATCAGTCTGCCGGGCGTGGGCGCCCTGAAGGAACGGATGGGCGCGGAGATGTTCACGCGCCGGGTGCCCATCGACGAGGACGGCGTCCACGTGACGGACCGGCACACCCTCGCCCCCGCCCCCATGATCGGGTGCATCGGAACGGCGCCGGCGCAGGGCTCCCACTCGACGGTGATGCCGTCCTACGCCGAGGGCGGGAACATGGACCTCACCGACTGCCGGCCGGGGGCCACGGTGTACCTGCCGGTGATGACGGAGGGCGCCTACCTGTCCATCGGGGACATCCACGCCATCATGGCCGAGGGCGAGTCCTCCTTCGTGGCGATCGAGGCGGAGGGCGTCGCCGTCATCAGCGTGGACCTCGTGAAGGACCTGCCGCTGCGCGCGCCCCGGGTGGAGACCGAGGCGGAATGGATCTTCGTGGGCCTGGGCGATCCGGTGCAGGAGTCGATCCAGCGCGGCTACGAGGATGCCTTCGATTTCCTCGTCGACACCCACGGCTTCTCCGCCGGAGATGCCTACGCCCTGCTCAGCGCGGCTGGGCATTCACGGCTGGGCGGCCCCACCGGCAGCACCGACCCCGACCCGCTGCACCCCATGGCGCCCGTCGGCGCGGTCACCACGCACCGCCTGCCGAAGAGCCTGCTCACACCGGGCGCCGGGGCCTGACGGGACCGGGACTGCACCCGTGGCGTGACGGGTGCAGTACCGGATGATCGCCCGTCCCCGGAGTGTCGGAGACGCTCAGTAGACTGACGGTTCACGCTGTCCACGACGCAAAGGAACTCACATGGCAGAGACACTGGGAAGCCCGCAGTCCGAACCCGAGGGCGGCTTCGAGCGCGATCCCTCCGACTGGGTCACCGGCGACGAGCCGATGACGGCAGCACAGCGGAGCTACCTCGACACCCTGGCCCGCGAGGCCGGCGAGGAGATCCCCGCCGACATCAACAAGGCCGAGGCCTCCGAGCACATCGACCGGTTGCAGGGCAAGAGCAAGCGGGTCAGCGACTCCTGACCCACACCGATCCCACTTCCCTGCCGGCCTCGGGGAGTGGGATCGGATGCCGGCCGTCCATTGCGGGCGCCGGCTACCGAACTCCGGCTACCGGGCGCCGGCGAAGTTGAATTCCGTGCAGATGTCCTGACCGAAGACGAAACGCCGCACCGGTGCCGTGCGCGCCTCGGCGAGCGCATCGGAGCCGGTGAACCGGATGCCGGGGACGCCGTCGCCCACGAGCACCGGCGCCGTGGTGAGATACAGGCGGTCCAGCAGCCCGGCCTCGAGGAAGCGCGAGACGGTGTTGCCGCCGCCCTCGATGAGAACCTTCTCCAGTCCCCGCGCCTGCAGGACGTCCAGGATCCGCTGCGGGGCGAAATCCTCGGCTTCCAGCCGCAGCACCTCGACGGTGGACGGCAGACCGTCCGGGACCACCGCGCCGGCGCCGACCAGCCAGAGTGTGGGCACGCCGTCGTCGGCCAGCACCCGCGCCCCCGGTGCCACGGTCGCCGACCGGTCCAGCACCACCCGCACCGGACTGCTACCGGGCACGTCGCGCACCGCCAGCGAGCAGTCCTCCGCGTGGACGGTCGATGCCCCGACGACGACGGCGTCGACGAGGGCGCGCAGTCGCTGCAGGTGCCCGTGGTCCCCTCGGTCCTCGTGGAGGCCGGCATCCCCGGAGCGCGAGGCGATGAACCCGTCGAGGCTCTGCCGCAGCTGCCCGACGACGAGCGGCCCGGTTGCCGCCGCGAGGTAGCCGTACCGGTGGGTGAGCTCCTCCGCCTCGCCGGGTGCGGGCGCCGGGGGGACGGCGCCGTCGAGCAGGGACGTCCAGGCGTCGGCGGACAGGGGGGCGTCGTGCCGCATGCGGGCGCGTTTGGTCGCGAGGTAGCCGGCGTTCTCCGAGCGCTCGGACACGGCGAGACCGCGGCGTTCGACGACGTCGATCCCGAGGTCCTCGAGTGCCTCCTCCTTGGCGGGGTTGCCGGAGAGCAGGCGGACCGCCTGGATGCCGAGGTCCTGGAGGATCTCCGCCGCCTGGCCGTAGCGCCGGGCGTCGACGGGCAGGCCCAGCTCGGTGTTCGCATCCACGGTGTCCACGCCCTGGTCCTGCAGGGCGTAGGCCTTGAGCTTGGCGAGCAGGCCGATGCCCCGGCCCTCGTGCCCGCGGACGTACACCAGCACGCCGCGTCCCTCGGCGGCGATGGCGGCGAGGGCGGCGTCGAGCTGTTCACCGCAGTCGCAGCGCCAGGAGCCGAAGGCGTCGCCGGTGAGGCATTCGCTGTGGACACGGACCAGAGGCGGCGCCGGGGCCGGGCGGTGCGCGTCGTCGTCGATGCCCTGCGCGAGCGCCACGTGCTCCGTGCCCTCGCCGTCCCGGTAGCCGATCATGCGGAACGTGCCGTGCCGGGTGGGCAGCACGGTCTCGACGACCCGCTCGACGGTGGCCGGTACGGGTGCCGAGGCGGAGTGCGTGGACTGCAGGGACATGCAACAACCTTAGGAGCGAAGCGGGGTGACGCGAAAAAACGGTCTGCTGGGGTCAACGGGCGGCGGGAGCCATTTATTGCTGGTGCAGCTGCGGGGAGGAGGGGCGCCGGACCTCCGCGGCGGCGCGCCCCAGGACCTCGCGGACGGCGAGGACGGCGGGCCGGCGGGCACCGGCGCGGCGCGCCGAGGTGAAGATGGAGCGCTGCGGGTCCTCGGCGAGGTCGAACAGCTGCACGGGCACGTTCCGGCCCGTCCAGACCAGCTCCGGCATGAGGGCGACGGCGTTGCCCGATTCGATGAGCCGGATCTGCGCCTGCAGGTCCGCCGTCTCGTAGCGCACATCGGGCTCGAAGCCCGCCCTCCGGCACGCCTGCTCCGCCCAGTGCCGTGACGCCGCACCGCGGGGCTCCATCACCCACGCGGCACCGGCGGCCGCCGCCACCGACGAGATGTCCGCGTAGCGCTGCCCGGGCAGGGGCACGGCGAGCTGGATGGCGTCCTGCGTGAGCTCCATGTGGTCGAGTTCGGGGTGGCGGGGCGCGGCATGCCCCGGATACTGCTCCGCGATCACGAGGTCGAAGTCCCGGGCGAAGGTCTCGTAAAGGGCGGTCTCCGGCTCGCGCTGCACCATCTCCACCCGGACGTCCGGGTAGTCGCGGGTCATCGCGGTGAGGGCATCGGGCATGAGCGCGAGCGCGGCCGACTGGAACACGGCGACGCGGACCGTCCCGGACACGGTGGTCAGCGAGGCGGCGAGATCGGCCTCGGCCCGCTCCATGGTCTCCAGCAGTTCCGCGGTGTGGGCGACGAGGACCTCCGCCTGGGCCGTGAGGACCACGCGTCGGCCGGTCTTCCGCAGCAGTTCGACGCCCACCTCCCGCTCGAGCAGGGCGAGCTGCTGGGACACCGAGGACGGGCTGTAGCTCAGGGCCGCGGCGACGTCCGCGAGGGTCCCGCGGATCTTCAGTTCGCGGAGTAGCCGGAGCCTGCGCAGGTCGAGCATCGACGCCCCATTCGGTCGGATCTGCCGATGGATACTCTTCGGTATTCATCGCTTTTCCTAATCGTACGTCGGGTCGGATACTGGAGGCGAAGTAGCTGCCCCTGTGCCCGGCGCGAGCCGTCCGACCGAAAGCCGTTGCCATGACAACCCAAATCCCGCCCCGCGAGGGCACCGCCACCACCCCGGCGTCCACGGACCCGATGATCGCCTCGCACCCGAGTGCCGACGTCGCGTCCCGCACCTTCTCCGCCGGCCCCGGCGCCACCACGGACATCCCGGCAGCGCTGCCGGGCGAGGCGATCGCCCTGGTGCGGCGCTGGCTGACCGAGGCGTCGAAGGTCCCGGTCGACACGTCCGCCAAGCAGCTCGCCGGCGTCCTAAAGGACCCGGACGGCCTGGCCTTCACCGTCGGCTTCGTGGACGGCGTGATCCGCCCGGAGGACCTCGCCGTCGCGGCCCGGAACCTCGGCGCCATCGCCCCGCGGGTCCCCGCCTTCCTCCCCTGGTACATGCGCTCCGCCGTGAAGGTCGGCGCCGCCGTCGCGCCCGTCCTGCCGCAGGTCGTCATCCCGGTTGCCCGCCGCGTGCTGCGCGAGATGGTGGGCCACCTCATCATCGACGCCTCCGACGCCCGGCTGGGCCGCTCCATCGGGAAGATCAAGCGCGAGGGCATCCACCTGAACATCAACCTGCTCGGCGAGGCCGTCCTCGGCGACCACGAGGCGGAGCGCCGCCTCGCCGGCACGGTCCGCCTGCTCGAGCGGCCGGACGTCGACTACGTCTCCATCAAGGTCTCCTCGACGGTCGCCCCGCACCCCGCATGGGCCTTCGACGAGGCGGTGCGGCACGTCGCGGAGAAGCTCGCCCCCCTGTACACGCTCGCGGCGCAGGCCGGGACGCCCAAGTTCATCAACCTGGACATGGAGGAGTACAAGGACCTCGACCTGACGATCGCCGTGTTCATGGACATCCTCGACCGCCCCGAGTTCACCCACCTCGAGGCGGGGATCGTCCTGCAGGCGTACCTCCCCGACTCCCTGGCCGCGATGATCCGGCTGCAGGACTGGGCCGCGGCCCGGCGGGCCCGGGGCGGCGCGGGCATCAAGGTCCGCGTGGTCAAGGGCGCCAACCTGCCCATGGAGCAGGTGGAGGCCTCCCTCCACGACTGGCCGCTCGCCACCTGGGGCTCGAAGCAGGACTCCGACACGCACTACAAGCGCGTGCTGAACTACGCCGTGCAGCCGGGCCGCATCGAGAACGTGCGCATCGGCGTCGCCGGCCACAACCTCTTCGACCTCGCCTTCGCCTGGTTGCTCGCCGGCGAGCGCGGCGTCCGCCACGGCATCGAGTTCGAGATGCTCCTCGGCATGGCGCAGGGGCAGGCCGAGGCCGTCAAGCGCGACGTCGGTTCCCTGCTCCTCTACACGCCCGTGGTGCACCCGGGCGAGTTCGACGTCGCCATCGCCTACCTCATCCGCCGGCTGGAGGAGGGCGCGAGCCAGGACAACTTCATGTCCGCGGTGTTCGAGCTCACGGAGAACGAGGCCCTCTTCGAGCGGGAGAAGAACCGTTTCCTCGCCTCCCTGGCGGAGCTCGACACGTCCATCCCCGCACCGAACCGGCAGCAGGACCGGAGCCTCCCCGCCCCGGCCCACGCCGGCACCGGATTCGCCAACACCCCGGACACCGATCCCTCGCTCCCGGCGAACCGCGCCTGGGGGCGGGCGATCCTCGACCGCGTGGTCGCCTCCGAGCTGGGGAACGACGTCGTCGCCGCCACCACGCTGACCCGCGCCGAGGACCTCGAGGACACCATCGCCGGTGCCGTCGCCGCGTCGTCGTCCTGGGGGTCGCTGAGCGGCGCCGAGCGCGCAGCGGTGCTGCACCGCGCGGGTGACGCGCTGGAGGCGCGCCGGGCCGAGCTCATGGAGGTCATGGCCGCCGAGACCGGCAAGACCCTCGACCAGGCCGATCCGGAGATCTCCGAGGCCGTGGACTTCGCCCACTACTACGCCGAGCGCGCCCGCGAGCTCGACGCCGTCGACGGCGCGTCCTACTCCCCCGTCCGGCTCACCGTCGTCACCCCGCCGTGGAACTTCCCCGTCGCGATCCCCGCCGGTTCCACCCTCGCGGCCCTCGCCGCCGGGTCCTCCGTGATCATCAAGCCCGCCCCGCAGGCGCAGCGCTCCGGCTCGGTCATGGTCCGGGCCCTGTGGGACGCCGGCGTCCCGCGCGAGGTCCTGCACCTCGCCCACCTCGACGAGGGGGACCTCGGGCGCCGGCTCCTCGCCGATCCCCGGGTGGATCGCGTGATCCTCACCGGCGGCTACGAGACCGCGGAGCTGTTCCGCTCCTTCCGGACCGACCTGCCGCTGCTCGCCGAGACCTCGGGCAAGAACGCCATCATCGTCACGCCGAGCGCGGACCTCGACCTCGCCGCGAAGGACGTCGCGCAGTCCGCCTTCGGCCACGCCGGCCAGAAGTGCTCCGCCGCGTCCCTGGTCATCCTCGTGGGCAGCGCCGCCACGTCGCAGCGCTTCCGCAACCAGCTGCTCGACGCCGTCGGCTCCCTCACCGTCGGCTACCCGGAGGATCCGGGCACCCAGATGGGTCCCGTCATCGAACCCGCCGCCGGCAAGCTCCTCGACGGCCTCACGACGCTGGGCGAGGGCGAGTCCTGGGTGGTCGAGCCCCGCCAGCTCGACGACTCGGGCCGGCTGTGGAGCCCCGGCGTCCGGACCGGCGTGCAGCGCGGGTCCACCTACCACCTCACGGAGTACTTCGGTCCGATCCTCGGCATCATGACCGCTGCCACCCTGGAGGAGGCCATCGCCCTGCAGAACGACATCGACTACGGCCTCACCTCCGGCATCCACTCCCTGGACAGCGCGGAGATCGCCACCTGGATCGACGGCATCCAGGCCGGCAACCTCTACGTCAACCGCGGCATCACCGGGGCGATCGTCCAGCGCCAGCCCTTCGGCGGGTGGAAGAAGTCCGCCGTCGGCGCCGGCACGAAGGCGGGCGGCCCGAACTACCTCATCGGTCTCGGGTCCTGGACCTCGAAGGAGTCCCGGGCGCAGGGTGCTGCGCTGCCCGTCGTCGAGCCCCTGCTCGCGGCCGCCCGCACCGCGGGCCTGGCCGACGCCGACGTCGCGCGCCTGAAGCGCTCGGCGGCGTCCGACGCCGCGGCCTGGACGAGCGAGTTCGGCCGGGTGAAGGACGTCTCGGAGCTCGCGGCGGAACGGAACCTCTTCCGTTACCTCCCACACCCCGTGACGGTCCGCCTCGCCGCCAGCGCGTCGGTCGCCGATCTCGTGCGGGTGCTGCTCGCGGCCCGTGCCGCCGGCGCCGACGTGACCGTGTCGAGCGCCGTCGAGCTCCCCGTCGCGCTGCGGTCCGTCGTCTTGGCGCAGGTCGAAAGCGTCACCGTCGAGGACGACGCCGCCTGGCTGGCCCGGGCGTCGTCGCTCCCGGCGGGGCGTGTGCGGCTGATCGGCGGCGGGGCCTCGGCCCTTCTGGAGGCGACCGGCGGCCGACCCGACCTCGCGGTGTACGCGCAGCCGGTGACCGAGGCGGGGCGGATCGAGCTGCTGCCGTTCCTCAAGGAGCAGGCCATCAGCATCACGGCGCACCGGTTCGGGACGCCCAACGCGCTGACGGACAGCATTCTGTAGCTGTGCTGCCCAGTTCCTGACCGGGGACTGGGCACCCGACGCGTTCTGCCGTGCACCCGGCGCGGCGGCCCAGACCCGGGGTATCTACCCCACGGGTCTGGGCGCCCGCCGCGGCGTCCTGCGTGGTGGCCGGCAGGAAACGACGGCGGATGGTGCCCTCCCCCGTGGAACAATGGCCGGAAGCCCCCGCCCGGACCCCGAAAGCAGCACCATGCCGTCATCCCCTCCCCGCTCCCTCACCCGCCCGCTACGGATCCGCGCAGTGGCACCGGGGCTGGCCGTGGTGGCGGCGGGAGTCGCCGTCGCACTCTGGGCAGGATCGGTACAATCCGTCCTGGGGCCCCTGGTCGTCGCGCTGATCCTCGGCGTCCTGCTCGCGAACTCCTCCCTGTACACCCCCGCCCTCCGGCCCGGCGTGACGGCTGGCGCGAAGAAGCTCCTGCGGGCCGGCGTCGTCCTGCTGGGCCTCCAGCTCGCGCTGCCCGACATCGTGGCGCTCGGCCTCCCGGTCCTCGGCCTGATCGTCGCGTGCGTGGCCCTGAGCTACCTCCTCACTCTCCAGCTGGGTCTGCGGCTCGGGCTCACGCGCGCCGGCGCCACGCTCATGGCGGCCGGCTTCTCGATCTGCGGGGCGTCGGCCATCGCGGGCCTCCAGAGTGTGGTGAAGGCCGACGACGACGAGACTGCCGGTGCCGTCGCCATGGTCACGCTCTACGGATCCCTCATGATCGTCGTGCTGCCCCTGCTCGGCGGCCTGCTCGGACTGGACGAGGAGCAGTTCGGACTGTGGGCCGGCCTCGCCGTCCACGAGGTGGCGCAGGTGGTGGCCGTCGCCGGCACCGCCGGAGTCGCTGCCCTGGCCGTCGCAACCGTGGTCAAGCTCGGCCGGGTGCTGATGCTCGCACCGGTCGCCGCCCTGGCTTCGCTCGGGGAGCGACGGCGGGCGGCCGGACTGACAGGGGCGGACCGAACCGAAGCGAGCCCGTCGGACGATCCGACGAGCCGTCCGCCCGTGGTGCCGCTCTTCGTGCTCGGCTTCCTGGTCATGGTCGCCGTCCGCTCACTCGGGATCCTGCCGGACTCGGCGCTGGAGGCGGGCCGGACCCTGACCACGATCCTGCTCGCGGCCGGCATGTTCGGACTCGGCGCGGGCATCGACGTGCGACGCCTGCTACGCACGGGCGGCCGTTTCGCCGTCGTCGGTGCGCTCTCGACGGTGCTGCTCGCGGGAGGCTCGCTCCTCGGGGTGCTCCTGATCACTTGATCGCCGCCTCGGCAGGCCGTTCTGCCCTGTGACTGTCCACCCGGACCAGCACATTCGCAGACCGTTCTGCCCGGTGACACACCAACTTCGGTGGGCATCTCCAGCCATGCCCACCTAAGCCCGCGAGTCGGTGGGCAGGACGGACACAGGACGCAGGACGCAGTGGGCAGAACCGAGGCAGCCCGCAAGACGCAGCACCTAAAAAGCACATACGCAGGACGCAGCTCCCGGGAAACGGGAGCAGGGAGCGCGGAGCGTCAGCGCAGGCCGGTACCCCGCTCGAGCGCCAGCCCGATCAGCTCGTCGATCAGCTCGGTGTACCCGAGGCCGGACTTCGCCCACATCTGCGGGTACATGCTGATGGGCGTGAAGCCGGGCATCGTGTTGATCTCGTTGATCACCAGGCGCCCGTCCGTGGTGTAGAAGAAGTCCACGCGGGAGAGCCCCTCCCCGCCGATCGCGTCGAAGGCGTCCGCGGCCAGGAGCCGCACGCGGTCGATGACGTCCGCCGGGAGATCCGCGGGGCACGTCAGCTCGGCGGCTGCGCCGTCCACGTACTTCGCCTCGAAGTCGTACCAGGCGTGGTCGCCCGGCTGCATGGCGATCTCCCCGGGCAGGGACGTCCGGGGGGCGTCGAGCCCGCGCCCCTGCAGCACCGCCACCTCGATCTCGCGCCCGTCGATCCCGGCCTCGATGATGACCTTGGGGTCGAACACGCGCGCGGCCTCGATCGCCGCCGGGATGCCCTGGACGTCGTCCACGCGGGTGATGCCCATGGACGAACCGGCACGCGCCGGCTTCACGAACAGCGGGAAGCCCAGCGCCGCGGCACGGCGCACGGCGGCGTCGCGATCGGTGCGCCACTGGCGGTCGGTGACGACGTCGTACGGTCCGACGTCGAGCCCGGCGGCCTCGAAGACCACCTTCATGTAGTGCTTGTCCATCCCGACGGCGGAGGCGAGCACGCCCGCGCCGACGTAGCGCATGTCGGCCATCTCGAGCATGCCCTGCAGGGTGCCGTCCTCGCCGAACGGGCCGTGCAGGAGCGGCAGGACGACGTCGACGCCGCCGAGGCTCTGGGGCACGGACCCGGGGGCGGCGATGAGCAGTTCCTGGCCCGAACCGCCGTCCATCGCCGAGCCCATGACCACGGCGTGCTCGGTGGCCGTGACCTCGGGCAGGACGTCGGAGCGCAGGGACCACGCGGACGGATCCGCGGAGACCAGGGACCACTGCCCGGAGCGCGTGATGCCCACGGGCACGACGTCGTAGCGGGTGCGGTCGATCGCCTCGAGGACGCCGGCGGCGGTCACGCAGCTGACGGCGTGCTCACTCGAGCGCCCGCCGAAGAGGACGAGGACGCGGGGCTTGACGGGCCGGGCCGGAGTCCCGGGGGTGTCGGTGGTCAGGGTGGTCACGGGACGTGATCGCCTTCCGGCTTGAGGTTGCGGGCCAGCAGGCGCGGCCCGAGGTCGTTCACGGACAGGTGTCCCTGCAGGACGGCCACCACGCTCGCCGTGATGGGCATGTCCACACCGTGCTGGTCCGCGGCGTCGAGGACGGCCTGCGCGGACTTGATGCCCTCGGCGGTCTGCTTCATCTTCGCCGTCACCTCGTCCAGGCTGAGCCCCTGCCCCAGCAGGTGCCCCGCGGTGTGGTTCCGCGAGAGCGCCGAGGAGCACGTGGCGATGAGGTCGCCCATGCCGGCCAGACCGGCCATCGTCTCGCGGCGTCCGCCGAGGGCGACGGCGAGACGCGTGGTCTCGGCGAGGCCACGGGTGATGACGGAGGCCTTCGTGTTGTCGCCCATGCGGCGGCCCTCGCAGATGCCGACGGCGAGGGCGATCACGTTCTTCACGATGCCGCCGATCTCCACTCCGATCACATCCGTGGAGGTGTAGGGGCGGAAGTAGGACGCGGTGCAGGCAGCGGCGATCCAGGCGGCGGTGTCGTGGTCGGAGCAGGCGACGACGGACGCCGTCGGCTCCTCGCGGGCGATCTCCATGGCGAGATTCGGACCGGACAGCACTGCGATCCGCTCCTCGGGGAGACCGAGCACCTCGGCGATGACCTCGCTCATGCGGGCGTCGGTGCCGACCTCGAGGCCCTTCATGAGGGAGACGACGACGGCGTGCGGCGCGATGAGGGCACGCCAGGCGGGGAGCTGGGCGCGCAGGGACTGGGCGGGGACGGCGAGGACCACGAGGTCGCTGCCGGCGAGGACCGCCCCGACGTCGTCGGACGCCGTGATGTTCCCCGGGAGCAGGGTCTCCCCGAGATAGCGGGCGTTGCGGTGCTCCGCGGTGATCTCGGCGGCCACCTCGGGCCGGCGGGACCACAGCATCACCGGGGTGTCCGGGGACGCGTCGGCGAGGACCTTCGCGAACGTGGTCCCCCAGCTGCCGGAACCGAGGACGGCGATCTTGGCGGGCCGTCCGGCGCGCGGGTCGATCGTCATTGCACATCTCCTGGTACTGGTCCGCCGGGTGCGGCGTCGTCGTGGTTCTCCTGGCGGCCCTCGAAGTTGCGGCCGGTCAGCTTCTGGTGCTTCCTCGCCGGGTCCCAGCGTTCGGCGGGCGGCTGCTCGCCCCTGAGCTCCGCCAGCAGGTCCGTGATGGCGTCGACGATGCGGTCCGTAGCGCCGTCGAGCGTGGTCTTGGTGAGCGGGGCGTCCCTGAACTCGGAAAGGTCCACGGGGTCACCGACGAGCACGCGGACGCGCTTGCGGGGGAACAGGTGGAAGCGCTTCGCATAGCGCGGGAAGACCTCCTGCGCCCCCCAGTGCGCGATGGGCACCACGGGCGCCCCGGTCTGGAGGGCCAGACGGGCCGCTCCGGTGCGGCCCTTCATGGGCCACATGTCAGGGTCCCTCGTGAGCGTGCCCTCGGGGTAGATGATGATCCCGCCGCCGTCGGCCAGGGCTTCCCGCGCGGCCTCGAGGGAGCGGTTGGCCCCGGCCGAGGTGCGCTCGACCGGCACCTGCTTGATGGTCCGCAGGATGAACCCGATCACCGGCACGTCGAAGAGGGCCGCCTTCGCGAGGAAGTGCGGCATGATGCC
This sequence comes from Arthrobacter pityocampae, assembly GCF_002927275.1. Classification (GTDB taxonomy): domain Bacteria; phylum Actinomycetota; class Actinomycetes; order Actinomycetales; family Micrococcaceae; genus Arthrobacter_D; species Arthrobacter_D pityocampae. The sequence goes on from NZ_PRKW01000001.1 coordinate 301,294, forward strand.
CTGATTGAATAGGAGGTGCGCGATGACCACCGGGTCGATCTCGGTGACGTGGTTGGGGCACACGATGATGCCCGTGTCCCGCGGCAGCTTCTCCTGCCCGCGCCATTCCTTGGCCATGAGGGCGTTCATGACAGGCCTCACCCAGAGGCCCAGGAACGTGAACATGGCCCGTGAGCCGCGCGACTCCCCCATGCGCGGGCCGCCTACGCGAGTGCCACGGCGACAGCCGGGGCGTCCTCCGTGACATCGAAGTCGGCGCCGAGTCCCTCGAGCTTGGCCTGGAAGCGCTCGTACCCGCGGTTGATGAGCTCGATTCCCGTGACGCGGGAGACGCCGTCGGCGGCGAGGGCCGCGATGAGGTGGCTGAACCCTCCGCGCAGGTCAGGGATGTCGATCTCGGCACCGTGCAGCTGCATGGGCCCGGAGATGACCGCCGAGTGCAGGAAGTTCCGCTGCCCGAAGCGGCACGGGACGCTGCCGAGGCACTCGCGGTGCACCTGGATGCTGGCGCCCATGCGCAGCAACGCCTCGGTGAAGCCGAACCGGTTCTCGTACACGGTCTCGTGGACGATCGAGACGCCGCTGGCCTGGGTGAGGGCGACGACGAGGGGCTGCTGCCAGTCCGTCATGAAGCCGGGGTGCACGTCGGTCTCGAGCACGAGCGGCTTCAGGGGGCCGCCCGGGTGGTAGAAGCGGATGCCGTCGTCGTCGACGTCGAACGCACCGCCGACCTTGCGGTACGTGTTGAGGAACGCCGTGAGGTCGAGCTGGCGCGCCCCCTCCACGTAGATGTCACCCTTGGTGACGAGCGCAGCGGACGCCCAGGACGCCGTCTCGTTGCGGTCCGAGATGGCCTTGTGGTTGTAGCCGGTGAGTTCCTTGACGCCCTCGATGCGGATGACGCGGTCGGTCTCCACCGTGATGATGGCGCCCATCTTCTGCAGGACGGCGATGAGATCCATGATCTCGGGCTCGACGGCGGCACCGGAGAGCTCGGTGATGCCCTCGGCGCGGACCGCGGTCAGGAGCACCTGCTCGGTGGCCCCGACGCTTGGGTACGGGAGCTTGAGCTTGGCGCCGTGCAGGCCCTTGGGCGCCGAGATGGAGATGCCGCCCGGGCGCTTGTCGACGACGGCGCCGAAGTTGCGGAGGACCTCCAGGTGGTAGTCGATCGGCCGGTCGCCGATCTTGCACCCACCGAGGTCGGGGATGAAGGCTTCGCCGATGCTGTGCATCAGGGGCCCGCAGAAGAGGATGGGGATGCGGGAGTCCCCGGCGTGGGCGTCGATGTCCTTGGACATCGCCATCTTCGCGTCGCTCGGGTCCATGGTGAGGTCTCCGGTGACGGGATCCTTCGTCACCTCGACGCCGTGCAGCTGCAGCAGGCTGGTGACGACGTCGACGTCCTTGATTTCGGGGACGTTGCGGAGGACGGACGGTGAGTTGCCCAGGAGCGATGCGACCATCGCCTTCGGCACCAGATTCTTCGCCCCGCGGACGAGGACCTTGCCGTTGAGCGGAATGCCGCCTCGAATGGTCAGAACGCTACCCATGAATACCTGTTTTCCTCATACGTTGAACCCCCGCGAACCCGGACCGACCCCCTCCAAGCATAGGAGTAGCGTCGGCCAGACAAAAAACTAGGGTACGGGCTGGACTCCCTGCCGCCCTACAGGAACCTCCGGGATGACGCCGTCATTCCTCCCAGCAGCGGATCCGACGGGTGAGCTGCGTTACGGTGGCAACCCTTCCGCGGCGTCAGGTGCGGACGGGCAGGGTGGTCGGCTTGTGGGCCGGCCGGCGGGCCTCGAACGCCGTGATGTGCTCCTCCTGCCGGAGGGTCAGGCCGATGTCGTCGAGTCCCTCGAGCAGGCGCCACCGCGTGTAGTCGTCGAGCTGGAAGGGTGCGCTCACGGACCCGCACTGCACCATGCGCGCCTGGAGATCCACCGTCACCGTGGCGCCCGGCTCGTTCTCGAGCACCTTCCAGATGAGTTCGATGTCGTCCTGGGCGACCTGCGCCGCCACGAGTCCCTGCTTGCCCGAGTTGCCGCGGAAGATGTCGGCGAAGCGGGAGGACAGCACGGCCTTGAAACCGTAGTCCTTCAGCGCCCAGACGGCGTGCTCCCGCGAGGAACCGGTGCCGAAGTCCGGTCCGGCCACGAGCACGGAGCCGCGGGAGTAGGGCTCGCGGTTGAGGATGAAGTCCTCGTCCTTGCGCCAGCCCGCGAACAGCGCGTCCTCGAACCCCGTGCGCGTGATGCGCTTGAGGTAGACGGCGGGGATGATCTGGTCGGTGTCGATGTTGCTCTGGCGCAGCGGGACGCCGATGCCGGTGTGGGTGGTGATCTTCTCCATGGCGGGCTCCTACGCTGCGGTGGGGGTGGACGGTGCGGCATGGGCGCCCGTGCCGCGGACCTCGGCTCCTCCGGGCTGCGGGGGCAGGTCCGACGGCGAGCTGAGGGTGCCGCGCACCGCCGTCGCGGCGGCGACGACCGGCGAGACCAGGTGGGTCCGGCCGCCCTTGCCCTGGCGTCCCTCGAAGTTCCGGTTCGACGTCGACGCGCACCGCTCCCCCGGCGCCAGCTGGTCCGGGTTCATGCCGAGGCACATCGAGCAGCCGGCGAACCGCCACTCCGCGCCGAAATCCTTGAAGATCCGGTCCAGGCCCTCGGCCTCGGCTTGCAGCCGCACGCGCGCCGAGCCGGGGACCACCATCATCCGCACGGCCGGGTCCTTCTCGCGGCCCCGGATGATGTCGGCGGCGATGCGGAGGTCCTCGATGCGGCTGTTGGTGCAGGAGCCGAGGAACACGGTGTCCACCCGGATGTCCTTCATGGGCGTGCCCGGTTCCAGCGCCATGTAGTCCAGGGCGCGGCTGCACGCGGCCTTGTCGTTCTCGTCGGCGAAGTCCTCGGGCGAGGGCACGGCCTGCGAGAGCGAGACCCCCTGCCCCGGGTTGGTCCCCCAGGTGACGAAGGGCTCCAGCTCGTTCGCGTCGAGGAAGACCTCGGCGTCGAAGACGGCGTCGTCGTCGGTGCGCAGCTCGCGCCATTCGGCGACGGCCGCCTCCCAGTCCGCGCCCTCCGGCGCGTGCGGGCGCCCCTTCAGGTAGGCGAACGTCGTCTCGTCGGGGGCGACCATCCCGGCGCGTGCGCCCGCTTCGATCGACATGTTGCAGATGGTCATGCGCGCTTCCATGGACAGCGCCCGGATGGCCGAGCCGCGGTACTCGAGCACGTAGCCCTGCCCGCCTCCGGTCCCGATCTTGGCGATGACGGCGAGGATGATGTCTTTCGAGGTGACGCCCGGTTTCAGCGTCCCCTCCACCGTGATGCCCATCGTTCTGAACGGCTTCAGCGACAGCGTCTGCGTGGCCATCACGTGCTCCACCTCGGAGGTGCCGATGCCCATGGCGAGCGCCCCGAAGGCGCCGTGCGTGGAGGTGTGCGAGTCCCCGCAGACGACCGTCAGCCCGGGCTGGGTGAGGCCGAGCTGGGGCCCGACGACGTGCACGATGCCCTGCTCGGCGTCGCCGAGCGAGTGCAGCCGCACGCCGAACTCCCGGCAGTTCGCGCGCAGGGTCTCGATCTGGGTGCGGCTGGTGAGATCGGCGATGGGCTTGTCGATGTCCAGCGTGGGCGTGTTGTGGTCCTCGGTGGCGATCGTCAGGTCGGGGCGGCGGAGGGGCCGTCCGGCGAGGCGGAGACCCTCGAAGGCCTGCGGCGAGGTGACCTCGTGGACGAGGTGGAGGTCGATGTACAGGAGGTCCGGCTGCGCTTCCGCCCCCACGACGTCGCCCTTGCGCACCACGTGTGCGTCCCAGACCTTCTCTGCCAGTGTCTTGCCCATGACGATCGTCCTCTTCCGTCCCGGCGGCCTCACCCCGGGAGGGGTGGCGGCCGGAACTCTTCGTGCATCAACTCAACCAGTGCCCGCCGACGAGTGCCAGCACGACCGCTTGCGTCTCAGATTATGAGACGGCAATATCATCCTATGGACAATTCTAGCGGCGTCGGAGTCATCGACAAGGCCGCCCTCGTGCTCGACGCCCTCGAGGCAGGGCCCACCACCCTCGCCCAGCTCGTGGCCTCGACCGGACTCGCCCGACCGACCGTCCACCGGCTCGCCCTCGCGCTGGCCCACCACCGGTTGGTGGGACGGGACATGCAGGGTCGCTTCGTGCTCGGCAGCCGGCTCGTGGAGCTGGCCTCCGCCGCCGGCGAGGACCGCCTGATCGCCTCGGCGGGGCCGGTGCTGCTCGGTCTGCGGGACGCCACGGGCGAGAGTGCCCAGCTGTTCCGCCGGCAGGGCGAGTGGCGCGTCTGCGTGGCCTCCGCCGAGCGTCCCGTGGGACTGCGGGACACCATCCCGGTCGGCACCCAGCTGTCCATGAAGGCCGGCTCGGCCGCCCAGTGCCTCCTGGCCTGGGAGGACCACGACCGCCTGCTCAAGGGCCTGCAGGACGCCCGCTTCACGCCGACCGTGCTGGCCGGCGTGCGGCGCCGCGGGTGGGCACAGAGCCTCGGCGAACGGGAGAACGGCGTCGCCTCCGTCTCGGCGCCGGTCCGCGGGCCGTCGGGCCGCGTGATCGCCGCCGTGTCCATCTCCGGGCCGATGGAACGCCTCACCCGTCAGCCGGGCCGCATCCACGCGGAGGTCGTCTCGGATGCGGCACGCCAGCTGACCCTCGCCGTGGCGAAGGCGTCCGACTGATGCGCCTCATCGCCCAGGACTGTCATCAGCTCGAGCAGCAGAAGGGCTCCCACGGCTTCGTGGTGGCCGGCGCCGGCCGGGCCGCCCTGATCGACCCGGGCCTGGCGTCGGGGTTCGACGGCGTTCTCGCCGAACTGCGGGCCGACGAGGCGACGACGGGCCCGATCACGGACATCGTCCTCACCCACTACGACCCCGACCACGCCCAGGCGGCACGGCGCCTCCAGGAGACGCTCGGCGCGAGCGTCTGGATCGGTTCCGCCGACGCCGACGTGCTGCGCGGACGCATCCGGCCGAAGACCCTGCTTCGGCGGGTGCTGCGGCGGATCATCCGCGTCCGGCTCCCGGCGGACGTCCGCGAGCTCTCCGGCTCCGGCGAGATCTTTCCCGGGCTCGCGTACTTCCCGACCCCGGGGCACACGCCGGGCCACTACGCCTACCAGTGGCGCGGGGTCCTGTTCACGGGCGATGCGGCCAGGGTGTCGGCCGACGGGTCGGTCCAGGACTTCTATGCACCCCTCATCGACGACCGGGCGGTCGCCGCACAGACCGTCCGGCTCCTCGACGAGCGCATCCGTGCGGGGTCGGTGGACTGGGTCTGCTCGGGCCACAGCCCGACCGCCCGGATCGCGGCGCGCCCTTCCTGACGTCGCCCGGGGCTGCCTTCGTCGGACGGACCCTCCCGGACACAGAGGGATCCCGCCCTCGGGGACCTGCCCGGGGACGGGATCGCTCGTGTTCTCAGCTGGCAGAGGCCAGTGCGTGCTCCTTGATCCTGACGAACTCGGGCTCTGTGATGGTGCCGGCCTCGAGCAGTTCCTTCGCCTTCGCGATCTCCTCCGCCGACGTCGTCGGGGCGGCCACGCTGCGGACGTAATTGTCCATGGACTCCTGGGCCGCCTGCCGGCTGGCCAGCTCGCGATCCGCCATGCCGCGTCCACGGGCCAGGAGATAGACCACGAGTGTGATGAACGGAAGGAAGACCAAGCCCAGGATCCAGAGCGTCTTCAACCAACCCGAGAGCTCGCGATCGCGGAAGATATCGACGATGACCTGGAAGAGGACGATCAAATAGGCGAAGAACACCATGATCGCGAAGGTCGCCCATATGACGTTCCAAATGTTTTCCCAGAATTCCATCTGTCTACTCCTGTCAGAATTTGGAATGCGCCGCGAGGACGGACCGGTGCGGCTCCGATAGGACAAGTCTGATGACCCGCCGCCGCAGGCCAAAGGGCCGAAGGTCCTGATCGCGCCGTCACCCGCGAAGGACGGCGCGGGCGCGCGAAAGCGCCGAATACCATGGACGCATGGACGACAAAAGCGCCGGGCAGAGCAGCCCCTCGTTCATTCGGGATCTCGACAAGAAGGTCCGACGTCGTGCCGTCCTGAGAATGGTCATACAACTTATTGCTTTCTGCACAATTCTCCTGGCGACGTATTTCCTCGTCCCTGTGGGCGGGTTCAACGAGGCGAACCCCGTAGGCGCTTGGATCCGCCTGATCGTCGTGGTGCTGGTCTTCCTCGCCGTCATGTTCCTGGAGCTGCGGATGATCATGAAGGCGCGGCTCCCGCAGATCCGGGCAGGCGAGGCGGTCGTCGAACTGATCCTCGTCCTGCTGTGCCTGTTCGCGCTGCTCTACCTCTCCATCTCGGTGTCGGACCCGGCGTCCTTCAGCGAACCGCTCAGCAGGATGGACGCCCTGTACTTCACGACGTCCACGTTCGCCACGGTGGGCTTCGGGGACATCACGCCCCGGACCGGCCTGACCCGGGCGCTCCTGTCGGTGCAGATGCTGGTGGATCTCGGCGCGCTGCTCCTGATCGGCAAGGTCGCCTTCTTCGCGGCCTCGAAACGGCTGTCGCGGTAGCGGGCGCGGAACCCGGGGGTGCTTGTCAGCCGCGCTGCGAGGCCGCCCGCACCGCGGCGCTGAAGGCGTTGCAGCGTTCCACCTCGGCCAGGACGGGCCGCAGGACGACGTCGTCCGCCACGCGTGAGCACGCCGCCAGCAGCCTCCGGCGCACCCTTGCGGCCCGTCTCCCCGCCCGCCAGCGCGCGAGCAGGCCCGCGACGGCCCCCAGCAGGACGCCGGCCGCCAGGCCGCCGAGGATCAGCAGCGTGGGCAGCGGGAAGCCCTCCACCCGCGGCACCTCGAGGGCGGGCAGCTGCAGGAAGGCGAGCCCTGCCAGGAGTCCGAGCCAGGCGAGTCCTGCGACGAGGGCTGCGAACGCGATCCACTGCAGGACGCCGAAGATGCCCCACCACCTGCTCCGCCCGGTCTCGAGGTCGGTGCCGGTGACCGCCGCATCGAGGGCATCGGTGAGGTCGGAGGAGGTGTTCCGGGCAGCATCCCGGACGGAGGTGCGCCACGGCTCGCGGAGACCGGCGGCCGCGGCGTCCCCGAAGACCCGCAGGGCCTGGCCCGCCCGCGCCTGCTGTGCCGGGTCCCCGACGGGAAGCGAGGACCGGCGGAGCTCGGGGACGAGGTCCTGCCGGCGCAGGTTCAGTCGGCGCAGCGGATCCGGGCGGAGTCCGGCGAGCCAGCGCGTCACCGGCCAGCCCGTGGTCGCGTGCACGTCCCGCCGGTAGGCGGTGCGGACGGCATTCACCACCACGGGGACACCCGCCGCCACGCCCAGCTCGTCGGCGAGGGCCGCCCGCGCGGCGGCGGACGGGCCGGCGGTGCGCTCCCCCGCGTACGGGAGGAGGTCGCCCGCCGCCCGTTCGGCGTCGGCCGCGACCCTGCGCATCGCCGCGGCGCGGCTCTCGGCGAGCTCCCTGACGGCGGCGGCGAGCTCGCCGACCCCCTGGCCGGTCCGCGCGGACACCGGGACGACGTCGACGCCCGGCAGTCCCTCCTCGGCGAGGATCCCGGCGAGCGAGGACAGCACGGCCTCCAGGTCCTGCGGGTCGAGGCGGTCCGCCTGGTTGAGGGCGACGAGGATCACGGCCTCGTGCGTCGCGAGCTCCCGGAGGAAGCCGTGGTGGAGCGCCGCGTCGGCGTACTTCTGGGGGTCGACCACCCAGAGCAGCACGTCGACCTGCCCGGCGAGCCGCTCGACGGTCTCCCGGTGCGCCTCCGCGGTGGAATCGAAGTCGGGCAGGTCCAGGAGGATCAGCCCGGCGGTGGAGGGCGTGGCAGACAGCACCCGGGGGGCGACCTCCCGGCCGGTCGTGGGTGCCGGGGCCTTCCGGCGCCGACGGAAGAACCCGCGGCGCTCGGCGCGGTCGCCCGCGTCGGGATCAGGGGATGCTGCCGCGCCGTTCCCGGGTGCGTCCTCGATCCCCGCCGTCGGGGCGTCCGGTGCGACACCCCCGCGGTGGCCTTCGAGGCCTTCGAGGCCGAGAAGAGCCTCCTGCGAGCCGACACCGGGACGCCCTCCCCCGGGCGTCACGGCTTCCAGCAGGCGCGGCTCCCGGACAGATCCCCCTCCGACGAGCGGGGCCCCCTCGGGCAGGGCGACGCGCTGCCGGACCTCCAGCCAGTCGAGCAGCTCGTCGCTTCCGCTGCTGCCCCACACGAGGGCGAGCGGTTCCGACGTCGTCGGGCGGCGCACCGCCACCCGCGCAGCGCCGGTGCCGCTCAGCGCGTTCACGAGCGAGGACTTGCCGCTGCCGGTGGGGCCGAAGATGCCCACCACCGTATGGTCCGCGGACAGGGCGCGGCGCCGGCCTGCGCGCTCCAGCGTCCGGCGGAGCCGCTCGAGGTCCTCCGGCGGGAGCCGGTCCGCGCCGAGTTCGTGGGCGTCCTGCAGATGCGCGAGCACCTCGGACAGCGAGGACGCGGCGCCCGGTTGCGTGGTGTCCTGCCCGGTGCGGTTCATGCCTCGTCCGCCGTCGGTTCCGCCGGCAGCGCCGTGCGGAGGCGGCTCGCGAGGACGGTGAGCGCCTCGGCCGAGGTCTGCAGCCCGAGGGGGCGCAGGCACTGCCGGTAGGGCTCGCGGTCGCGGCGGAGCAGCGCCTCGACGCGCTGGTACAGGTTCTTGCGGGCCGTCGCGGCCAGACGGCGCACGGCGTCGTCCCCGAAGACCGCCTCGAGGAGCTTCTGGCCGGCGACCGCCGATGCGCCGGCGATGCCGATCTCCCCGCCGGTGAGCCCTCCCGTCGAGGCGAAGACCACCACCATCAGGGCGACGGCGACACCGTTGACGCCGAAGGAGAGCATGCGTGCCGTGAACCGCTTGTCCGCTCCCTCGGCCTGAACGAGCAGCAGGATGTCCTGCTGCCATTCGCGGATCTCACGGGCTACCTCGGCCGAGACGGCGTCGGCGTCCCAGACCGGGACGTCCTGAAGCAGCACCCTGCCCGCGGGGTCGGCGCGCCATCTGCGGCGTGTCGTCTCGTCCGCGCGGGCGGCCTGCTCGACGATCACCGTCTGCAGCCCGCTGCCGATGGCCTCGGCGACGGTCGCGGCGGGGGCAGGTCGGCCGGTGAAGAACGCCGTGACGCGGTCGCGTGCCCGTCCGATCCTCGTCTCGAGGCTGCGCATGAACTCGCCGGTGCCGACGAAGTCCTGCCAGCGGGCCAGGACCTCCCCGCGCAGCAGCTTGCCGTCCTCGGTCGCCGCGAGGACGTCCGCCAGGGCATCCGCGTAGGCGCCCTCCATCGCCGCCTGCAGGGCGTCGGCGGCGGACTGCTCCTGGTCGGCGGCGTCGGCGATGGCGTCGATCCGCCCGGCCAGCGCGCGCATCGCACCGCTGACCGTCCGGCGGGCGATGTCACGCCGCCCGTCGGCATCGGCCGCGAGTGCCTGCAGCCACCGGGTGATCGGCTCGACGGCGTCCGCGGGCAGCATCCGCGACGGCCCGAGCGTCACCTCCGGGACCACGAAGATGGGCGCATGCCCGAGGTTCTCGGCCGACAGCAGCGTCAGCAGATCGCCCCGGATCTCCTCCTCCACCCCGGCGGGCACGCGGTCCAGCACGACGGCGACGAGGACGTCCCGGCGTCCCGCCTCGGCGAGCAGCTTCCAGGGGACGGCGTCCGCGTAGCGGTTGGCGGTGGTCACGAAGATCCAGAGATCCGCCGCCGCGAGCAGCTGGCCGGCGAGCCGCCGGTTCTCGTCCGCGATGGAGTCCACGTCGGGCGCGTCGAGGAGCGCCAGCCCGGGCGGGAGGCTCGACGTCGGACGGAGGAGCAGCGTGTCCGGTCCCGCCGCCTGGTGGAGTGCGGCGGGTGCGCCCGGCAGCGGCGAGCCGATGGCCGCTGCGTCGGCGGTGTCGTCGGCCCTGTCGTCGGCCCTGTCGTCGGCCCTGTCGTCGGCCGCGAGGCGGACCCGGCTGAGCGTGGGCAGGACCCGCGCGTCGTCGAACCATGCGCCGTCGTCCGGGTGGTGGAGCAGGAGCGGCTGGCGCGTGGTGGGTCGCACGGCGCCGGTGACGGAGACGGGACGCCCCACGAGGGCATTGACGAGGGTGGACTTCCCGGCCCCCGTGGATCCGCCGACGACGGCGACGAGCGGGGCATCGAGACTGGCGAGGCGGGGCAGGATGTAGTCGGTGAGCTGCGCGCGGGCGGCCGCGGCGGATTCCCGCGCCTCGTTCGATCCGGGAAGCTCCAGCGGGAAGGCGAGGCTGTCCAGCGCCTCACGCACTTCGCGCAGCAGCGGGGAGAACCCGCGGGCTTCGCCGACCAGGGAAGGTGCACTCATGAAACCATCATGCCAGTCCACCGCTCACGCGCCCGGGAGGTCCCCACTCCTTCCCGAAACCAGAAAAGCCCCGGACATCGTGGTGATGTCCGGAGCTTTCCGGTGTCCTGACGGACTATGCCCTTGCGGGCTGTGTGTGACCCCAGCGGGATTCGAACCCGCGTTACCGCCGTGAGAGGGCAGCGTACTAGGCCGCTATACGATGGGGCCAGTACTTTTCCATCCTACTTCATGTTGCTGCGTGCTTTTGCCATCCCGCCCCGAGGGGCCGAAGTGCGCTGGGGTACCAGGACTCGAACCTAGAATGTTGGTACCAGAAACCAGTGTGTTGCCAATTACACCATACCCCAATGGCGCTTTTCGGAGCCCTGATCGTGCCGGACCCCGGTCGCATAACTGCTCCGCGCCGAGAAATAACTTTACCGGACGGAAGGCAGGAACTGCAAAACGGGCCACAGGTCCCCGATGCACGGCACGTCCGGGGCGTGCCCGATGTCGGACGCCGAGCCGCCGTCGGTGCCCACCCCCTGACCCGTGCCTGCGCGATCGAGCCACACGCCGACCAGCCCGGCGGACCGCGCGCCGACGGCGTCGATCAGCCGGTTGTCGCCGACATACAGCGTCCGAGCTGGCGCGGTCCCGAGCAGCCGGGCGCCCTCGTGGTAGATCGCCGGATCCGGCTTGGCGACACCCACGGTGTCGATGCCGACCAGCGTCGCGATGCGCTGCAGGCCGGCGTGGTCGAGCTTGGCCCGCTGGTAGTCGTGCACGTTGTTGCTGACCGCGCCGTACGGGACGCCCCGGGCGTCCAGTTCGTCCAGGAGCGGCCCGACGTCGTCGTACGCACGGAAGTGCAGGGGCAGGGTCTGCTCGTAGGCGCGCACCCAGGCCTCCGCGAGGTGCCCCACGAACGGGTCCGCGGTGAACGCGGCCCGTGCGTGCCGGACCCGGTGCACCCGCTGCTCCTCGAAGGTCACGTCCCCGGCCAGGAACCGGTCGTAGTGCCGCTGCGGGTCCGTGGTGTACAGGGCCTTGTACCGCGCCCAGTCGTCGTCGCTGAGGTGGTCAAGGGACGGGTCCGGGATGGCCCGCAGCGTGTGCCCCATGGCCCCCTCGAGGTCCACGAGGGTGTCGTCGATGTCGAACAGCACGCCGTCGACGGCGCCGTCCGCCACGACCGGCGTCCCCTGCCCGCCCGGCGCGGAGCCGGCCGCGCCCCGACCGGCCATCAGGCGGCCGTGGCGCGCAGCGCCCGGACACGGGCGATCGAGGACTCCCGCCCGAGGATCACCATGGACTCGAACAGCGGCGGGGACACCCTGCGGCCGGAGATCGCGGTCCGCACCGGCCCGAAGGCGAGCCTCGGCTTGAGGCCGAGCGTGTCCACCAGCGCGGCCCGCAGGGCGGCCTGCAGCGCCTCGGCGTCCCACGTGGGACAGCCCTCGAGGGCGGCCAGGGCGGCGTCGAGCACCTCACCGAGGTTCTCGGGCAGTCCCTTGCGGGCATCGTCGGCGATGTCCACGGCGTCGTCGGCCTTGAACAGGAAACCGAGCATCTCCGGGGCCTCACCCAGCAGCGTGATGCGCTCCTGGATGAGCGGGGCGGCCTCGGCGACGAGGCGCAGGTCCTCCTCGGTGGGATCGGCGCCGATGAGGCCGGCCGCGGCGAGGTACGGCAGCAGGCGGGACCGGAACTCGGCCGGGTCCAGCAGCCGCACGTGGGTGCCGTTGATGGCCTCGGCCTTCTTGAGGTCGAACCGGGCGGGGTTGGCGAGCACGTCGTGCACGTCGAACTGCCGGACGAGCTCCTCCACCGAGAAGATGTCCTGGTCCGCCGACAGGCTCCAGCCCAGCAGCGACAGATAGTTGAGCAAGCCCTCGCGGATGAAGCCACGCTCGCGGTGCAGGAAGAGGTTCGACTCGGGATCCCGCTTGGACAGCTTCTTGTTCCCCTGGCCCATCACGTAGGGCAGGTGACCGAACAGCGGCATGTACTGGGCCACCCCGATGTCGATCAACGCGCGGTAGAGCGCCACCTGGCGGGGCGTGGAGGACAGCAGGTCCTCGCCGCGCAGCACGTGCGTAATGCCCATGAGGGCATCGTCGACGGGGTTCACGAGCGTATAGAGGGGCGCGCCGTTGGCCCGGACGACGGCGAAGTCGGGGACGCTGCCGGCGCGGAACGTGATCTCCCCGCGGACGAGGTCCGTGAACGTGATGTCCTCGTCGGGCATCCGCAGGCGCAGCACCGCGGGGCGTCCGGCCGACCGGAAGGCGTCCTTCTGCTCCTCGGTGAGCGTGCGGTCGTGGTTGTCGTAGCCGAGCTTCACGTCGCGTCCGGCCGCGCGGTGGCGCTCCTCCACCTCCTCCGGCGTCGAGAAGGACTCGTAGAGGTGGCCCGCTCCGACGAGGCGGTCGATGACGTCCCGGTACAGGTCCCCGCGCTGGGACTGGCGGTAGGGTGCATGCGGCCCGCCCACCTCGACGCCCTCGTCCCAGTCGATGCCCAGCCAGGTCATGGCCTCGAGGAGCTGCTGGTAGCTCTCCTCGCTGTCGCGGGCGGCATCGGTGTCCTCGATGCGAAAGACGAGCTTGCCGCCGGTGTGACGGGCGTACGCCCAGTTGAACAGCGCGGTGCGGATCAGCCCGACGTGGGGGGTGCCCGTCGGCGACGGGCAGAATCGGACCCGGACGGGCGTGGCATCGGTGACGGTGGGGAACTCAGCGGCAGTAGTCATGATGGTCCCAGTCTAGGTGGGACCACCGGGGCGGCCGAGCGCCGTCGGACCCGGGCTGCAGAGGCCCGACGGCGGACGGGCGTCAGCGACGCGCCGGATTGGACAGGCGCCCGATGCCTTCGATGTCGACGTCGTACCGCTGGCCGTCGGTGATCATGCCGACCCCGGCCGGCGTGCCCGTGAGGATGATGTCCCCCGGCAGCAGGGTGAAGGCCTGCGAAACGTAGGCGACGAGTTCGCGGACGCCCCAGATCATGTCGCTCGTGGAGCCGTCCTGGCGGAGGTCGCCGTCGAGGCTTCCCCGGACCGTGAGATTCTCCGGGTCCAGGTCCGTCTCGATCCAGGGACCGATGGGGCAGGACGTGTCGAAGCCCTTGGCGCGCGCCCACTGGTCGTCGGTCTTCTGGACGTCGCGAGCCGTGAGGTCGTTGGCGCAGGTGTAGCCGAAGACGACGTCGTCGACGCGCTCCAGCGGGACGTCCTTGCAGATGCGGCCGATCACCACGGCGAGCTCCGCCTCGTAGGAGATCTGATCCGAGAAGGACGGCAGCATGATGGGGTCCCCCGGGCCGATCACGGAGGTGTTGGGCTTGAGGAACATGAGCGGGGCTGCCGGCGTCTCGCTCCCCATCTCCTGGATGTGGTCCGCGTAGTTCCGGCCGACGCCGACCACCTTGCTGCGCGGAATGACGGGCGCCAGGAGGCGGACGTCCTCGAGGGCGTGGCGTGCGCCGGTCAGCTGGATGCCGGCGTAGAAGGGGTCACCCTGGATGACGGCGACTTCCTCGCTGCCCTCCACTCCTTCCACAACGCCGAACATTGGGTCATCATTTACGACAAAGCGTGCGATTCGCATGCCGCCAAGCCTAGCGCGAGCCCTCGGGCATCGCTGGCGGGCATGCAACGGGGCAGTGGGTCGCCCTTAACGAGATATCGCGGGCACTCCCTCCCCAGGAAGAGGGTGCCCGCGGTATCACTGCCGGATTAGTACGCCAGAGCGCAGCGCTGAAGCAGGATGGCCGCTGCTAAGAAGCTAGAGCGGCCAGTTGTTGACGCGGTCAAGCGAAGAGACGGGGGCAACAACACCGGGCTTAGCCGGAGCGGCACTTGCCGCTGCTGCGCTTCCGGTGATCAGGAGGGTTGCGAGGAGGAATGCAGAGGTGAGGCGCTTCATAGTGAACTTCCTTCGGGCTTATGTCGAGAATGATGGAGCAACCGCCTCATACCATGAGCGGTCCGTGAATTATCGTAAGCCACTCCAACCACTTTGGTAACACCTTTTTCAAAATATCTTTGAGTACTTCCGACTGGGTGGTCATCAGTCTCCACACCCCGAATAATGAGACCAGATACTGCTGCAGAAACTGAAAGGGCACATGTCACACGATGAATCTGCTGGCCGGCGGCTCCTGCTCGAACTGCGAGCGCGAGAGGCCTGGACTCAGCGAGACTACGCTGGAGCCCAGGCCTTGGCCGAGGAGCTCGCGATTGCGGCCCTCAATGAGGGAGATCATCTGGGCTGGTGGAACGCGACGTTCTTCGTGTCAGAAGCACTGCGTAAACGAGGTCTCATGCACGAGTCACTTGCCGCTGCCACGCAGCTTGCTGAAGACCCTGTCACCGCGGAATCGAAAGCGCTTCACGCTCGGGTCTCGACCTTGACCTCTCTCGCGCATCAGGGATGTGGAAATCTCGCACTCGCCGTCACCATGGCCGAAATAGCCGTGCAGGACGCTTCCAGTCTCCCGGATGAGTTTGGTGTGGAGATTGATGCCCGCAACACCCTCATCGCTGCGCTCGCTGACAGTGACCAACTCGAGGTCGCCTGGCAGGAATGCCTGATCATGGCCGAATTGCTGGTCTCCCAACCTGAAAGCACCTACGCAGGCCAGTCCTACTGGGCAATCGGCAATGTCGCTTTTCTCCTCGGACGGATTGATGATGGAGTTCGGTATCACGACCTGGCCGCCAGGACGCTCTCGCCGACCAACGACCTCGATCTATGGGCCCGCTTCAATCGCGCATCGGCATCGCTCCGACTCACTGCAGGCGTAATCGAACCGCAAACCCTCGAATGCATCGAGCGGGCGGAACTCGCAAGCTCGATTGTCGGAAGATCCGAGCGGGACAGCGTTGAACTGAGCTTGACTCGAGCACAGTGGCTCGTGCTAACCGGACAATTTGTCGCCGCTACGCGCCCGCTGACCGACATCATTGAGAAAAAGCACCTGCTCGCCACTCATATGGCGGCACAGGCCTACTTCCTCCTGGGAGAGGCACTATCCACTCAGGGTATGGAGCAGGAAGCAATCGAAAACTTCAAAGCCAGCGAGGACCTCTTCCTACAGTCGGGAGCTGAGGATAGGGCGTCGAACGCACGTGCCCTCATCGCGTCCATCGGGGGCTGACCGCGAACCCGCCAGACCTCCCGCCGTCAAGCAGAACTTTTTCCGATGCGTATGCATGCTTTTCGGCCGCACTGGAGTAGGCTAGTGAACAGGCCCCGATCGGGTCGGGCGTTTTCCCCCATTACTCCCATCCCGGTCGGGGTTCCTTCATGCCCGGCCCCCTGATGCCGCTGCCCTGCCATCCACACCCGGGTCGGAAAATCCCGCACACGCGCCACAACGCGCCGCCGGAGGGGCTCTTCACCGGATCCCACACCCCGCGGAATGTACTCTGGGACCGATGAGCGCCGACCAGAAGGATCCACGCCTCGCGATGCTCGTCGAGAGCATCGTCCGGCTGTCGCGCGGAGAACTGAGCAGCCGCATAGAACCCTCCAGCGCCCGGGACGAGGTGGACGCCGTGATCACCGGCGTGAACCTGCTGGCCGAGGAACTCGAGCAGGTCTACGAGCAGTTCGAGAAGCGCGTCGAGAGCCGCACGGCCATGCTCCGCCAGGCGCACCTCGACATGATGAAGATGGCCATGTCCGATGCCCTGACCGGCCTCGCCAACCGGGTGGCCCTCATGGACGGCATCGAGGAGGCGCTCAACCAGGCGGCAGCCGAGGACACGGAGCCACCGGCCCTCCTGCTCCTCGACCTCGACAGCTTCAAGAACGTCAACGACCGCTTCGGCCACGACGCCGGCGACCGCGTCCTCCGGGAGGTGGCCACCCGCCTTCTCGGCGTCGTGCGCGAGAGCGACCTCGTGGCACGGCTCGGCGGCGACGAGTTCGCCATCCTGCTCCCGGGCGCCACCCTCGAGATCGCCATGCAGGTGGCCCGCCGCGCGCTCGACGCACTGGGCGAGCAGATCCACCTCGACTCGCTGTACATCCATTCGCGGGCGAGCATCGGGGTGCGTCTCGGCACCCTCGGCCAGACGCCGGACGAGCTCCTCCTGGACGCCGACACGGCGATGTACGCGGCCAAACGGGAGGGCCGCAACATCATCAAGGTCTTCGAACCGGTGATGCTGTACTCGCGGCAGCTCCGCAGCCAGATGGCCACCGAACTCCGGGACGCCATCAGCTCCGACCAGCTCGTACTGCACTACCAGCCCGTGGTCGAGCTCGCCACCAACCGGATCCTCGGCGTCGAGGTCCTGGTGCGGTGGCAGCACCCCCTGCGCGGGCTGATCCCGCCGGACACCTTCATCCCGCTCGCCGAGGAGATCGGCGTTATACACGATCTCGACCGCTGGGTGATGTCCGCATCCCTGCGCCAGCTGGCCGCCTGGCGGAAGGACCTCCCGCTCGACGACGACTTCCAGCTGCGCGTCAACCTCTCCGCCGTCGAACTCAAGCAGCTGGACCTCGTCGACCACATCCGGGGGCTGCTGCGGGAACTCGACGTCCCGGCGCACAGCCTCGTGGTGGAGATCACGGAGACGGCGATCGTGACGCGCGGGGAGGTCGAGATGTACTCGCTGCTCAGCCTCAAGCAGCTCGGTGTCGGGATCGAGATTGACGACTTCGGGACGGGCTACTCCTCCATCAGCTACCTGCGGGAGCTGCCGGTCAGCATGGTCAAGGTGGACCGGTCGCTCCTCGTCGAACTCAACACGAGGACCGGCCAGCTCGACTTCGTCGCGGCCATCCTGCAGCTCATCCGCGCCGCCGGCCTCGAAGCCGTCTTCGAGGGCATCGAGACCCGGGAGCAGGCCGACCAGCTGAGGGCCATGGGGTGCGCCAGCGGCCAGGGCTACTACTTCAGCCGTCCGATGCCCGCGGACGAGGCGACGGCGCTGCTCGCCACCACGCGGCACCTGCGGGTGGACGAGGGTGCCGAGGGGCCTGAGCGGGCGCCGTCGTTCTGACGCGCTGACGGGACCCGGAACAGGGACGGCGCCCGTCCACCCCTCGCGGAGTGGGACGGACGCCGACGGGTGCCTGCCCGGGGTCAGACCAAGCGCGTGAGCCAGCCGTGCGTGTCCTCGACGACGCCGGTCTGGATACCGAGCAGCTCGCTGCGGATGGACATGGTCAGCTCGCCGGGGGCGGCGCCCTCGGCGCCGATGAACTCGTCGCCGTCGCGCAGGCGTCCGATGGGCGTGATGACCGCGGCCGTCCCGCACGCGAACACCTCCGTGATCTCACCGCTGGCGACGCCGTCGCGCCACTCGTCCAGCGTGATCTTGCGCTCCGTGACCTCCAGCCCGCGGTCGCGGCCGAGCTGGATGATGGAGGACCGCGTGATGCCCTCGAGGATGGTGCCGGAGAGGGCCGGGGTGACGATCGATCCGTCCCGGAACACGAAGAAGACGTTCATGCCGCCGAGTTCCTCGACGGCGTTGTCGTTGAACTGGTCGAGGAAAAGCACCTGCTTGCAGCCGTGCGCCTCCGCCTCGAGCTGCGCGGCGAGCGAGGAGGCGTAGTTGCCGCCGGCCTTCGCCGCCCCGGTGCCTCCACGTCCTGCCCTCGCGTAGTTGCGGGACACCCAGATATCCACCGGCTTCACCTCGCCGCCGAAGTAGTTCCCGGCGGGCGAGGCGATCACGCGGTAGGACACCTCACGTGCGGGCCGGACGCCGAGGAACGCCTCGGTGGCGATCATGAAGGGCCGCAGGTAGAGGCTCTCGCCGTCGCCGGACGGGATCCACTCCTGGTCCGCCGCGACGAGCTGGCGGAGGGATTCGAGGAAGAGTTCCTCCGGCAGCTGGGGCAGCGCGAGGCGGATCGCGGAGCGGTTCAGGCGCGCCGCGTTCGCGTCCGCGCGGAACGTCCACACCGAGCCGTCGGCGTGGCGGTAGGCCTTCATGCCCTCGAAGATCTCCTGCCCGTAGTGCAGGACGCCGGCCGCGGGGTCCAGCGCGATCGGCCCGTAGGGCTCCACGCGGGCGTCGTGCCAGCCGCCGACGCCCGACGGGTCGACGCTGAAGTCGACGATCGCGGTGTGGTCGGTGAAGAAGTTGCCGAAGCCGGGGTTCGCCAGCACCGCCTCCCGTTCCTCGGCCGACGCCCGCTGCGTCGACAGGTGCTGGGCGAACTGGGTATCGGCTGTCATGGTTCCTCCGCGCTGGAACGGACTGCACGCGGCTCGGCCGCCGTCGTCCGTCGGTGGTCAGTGCTCCGGCACTGGGTTAATGATGTGTAACCACCTTAGGACACGGCTGCTGCAATAGCATCGCCGACGGCGGAGGTGCTCCGGGCACCCGAGCGCCCGGCGATGTCCTCCTCGACGGCCCGCTCGATCCGGGCCGCGTGGTCGCCCAGGCCGAGGTGCTGCAGGAGCAGCGCCGCGGAGAGGATCGCGGCGGTGGGGTCGGCGAGCTGCCGGCCCGCGATGTCCGGTGCCGAGCCGTGCACGGGTTCGAACATGGACGGCGCGGTGCGGTCCATGTTGAGGTTCGCCGACGCGGCCAGCCCGATGCCCCCGGTCACGGCGGCCGCCAAGTCGGTCACGATGTCCCCGAAGAGGTTGTCGGTGACGATCACGTCGAAGCGCGACGGGTCCGTCACGAGGAAGATCATCGCGGCGTCCACGTGCAGGTAGTCGTGGGTCACCTCCGGGAACTCGGCGGCGACGGCCTCGACGGTGCGCTTCCACAGGTGGCCCGCGTACACGAGGACGTTGTGCTTGTGTACGAGCGTCAGCTTCTTCCGGCGCGCGGCGGCCCGCCGGAAGGCGTCCCGCACCACCCGCTCGACGCCGTGCGCGGTGTTGAGGGACACCTCGGTGGCCACCTCGTGGGGTGTCCCTCCGCGCAGTGTCCCGCCGTTGCCGGTGTAGGGGCCCTCGGTCCCCTCGCGGACGACGACGAAGTCGATCACCCCGGGATCCGCGAGGGGACCGGGCACGCCCGGGTAGAGCCGGGAGGGCCGCAGGTTGACGAAGTGGTCGAGGGAGAACCGCAGTCTCAGCAGGAGCTCGCGCTCGATCAGTCCGGAGGGGATGCGGGTGTCTCCGGGGGCAGCGCCCACCGCTCCGAAGAGGATGGCGTCGTGGCCCCGGAGCCGCCCGAGGGTGGCCTCCGGCAGCGTCTCCCCCGTGGCCAGCCAGTGCTCGGCACCGAGCGGGTACTCGGTGAGGGCGAGCTCGACGGCGCTGCCGAGCACCGCGCGCAGCACCTTGACGGCCTCGGCGGTCACTTCGGGTCCGATCCCGTCTCCGGGGATGACGGCGAGGTCGATACTGCGGGGTGCGTCAGTCATGATCCCAGCGTAGGAAAGCGCCTCTGACGGCAACAATCCGTCCGCAGGGTGAGACGGCTCCACCCTGGGTCTGATGTGTGCGGCGGAGCGCCCGGCCTAGAGTGGGACCCCATGGACATCCACCTGCGGCTGGCGCACTGGGTCCGCACACACCCGCGAACCCTCGATGCCTGCCTGGTGCTGGCGATCCTCCTGGGATTCGTCCTGCCCTTCGCCGCCGGCGGTACCGAGGGGTACACGCTGATCGTCGTCGTGTCCGTCGCGCTGGCCCTCCCGCTGGTCTGGCGCCGCTCGCGCGTCCTCCTCTCGGCCGCGCTGGTCGCCGGCGTCTCCGTCCTGCAGCTGGTCACCGGGATCGAGCCGGTGCCTGCGCAGTTCGTCATCCTCATCACGCTCTACACCCTCGCCGCGCACGGTCCCCGCTGGGCCGGCCTCGCCGGCCTGGGGCTCGCCGCGGCCGGCACGGGGATCGGCCTGGTGCGGTACGCGTCCCTGCTCGGGATCGGCCCAGGGGCATCTGTCCTCACCACCCTGCCGCCGTTCCTGATCGTGCTGGTCCTGGTGGAATCGCTCGTGCTGCTCGCCTGGACACTGGGCGATCTGTCCCGCGCACGCCGCCTGACCTATCAGGCCCTCGAGGACAGGGCGCGTCGGCTCGAGGTCGAGCGGCAGCAGGAGAGGGATCTGGCGGCGGCCGACGAACGCAGCCACATCGCCCGGGAGATGCACGACATCGTGGCCCACTCCCTCTCCGTGATCATCACCCAGGCGGACGGCGCCCGGTACGCCAGCGCGCAGACCCCGGAGGTCGCCGTCCGGACCCTCGGGACCATCGCCGACACCGGGCGGGGCTCCCTCCGCGAGATGCGGCGCCTGCTCGGGGTGCTGCGCGGGGACGAAAGCGCATCCACCCGCCCACTGCCGACGCTCGGCGACGTCGACTCCCTCATCCGGTCGGTCCGCCGGTCCGGGATCGGCGTCGCATGCCGCCGGAGCGGCAGGCCGCACGGTGAGCTGCCGCCCGGCGCGGAACTCACCGCCTACCGTGTGGTCCAGGAAGCGCTCACCAACGTGCTTCGGCACGCCGGGGCGGCCACCACCGCGGACGTGCTGCTCGACCACGGTCCCCGTGGGCTCAGCATCACCGTCGACGACGACGGCCGGGGCGCCGCGGCGGATCCCGCCACCGCCGGTGCGGGCCAGGGGATCCGCGGCATGACGGAGCGCGTCCGGCTCTACGACGGCACCGTCACCGCCGCGCCCCGCACCGGCGGCGGCTACCGGGTGGAAGCCTTCATCCCCTATACCCGGACCTGAGACACCTGCAGACCCGAGGCGCGGCATCACCCCGCGCCGTCAGCCGAGGAGACGACCCCCAGCATGGACAGCACCACCGAGACCAGAGCGCCGTCCGCCGGCCACCCCGCGGCGGGGACGGCCGACGCGACGGGGACAGCCGACGCAGCGGTGATCCGTGTCGCGATCGTGGACGACCAGCACCTGGTGCGCAGCGGCTTCGCCATGCTCATCAACTCCCAGCCCGACCTGCGGGTGGTGAGCGAGGCGGCGACCGGCGACGCCGCGGTGCGGGCGTTGGCGGCCACGCCCGCCGACGTCGTCATGATGGACGTCCGCATGCCCGGCATGGACGGCATCGAAGCCACCCGGCGGATCCTCGCCGATCACACCCCGCCGGCGGGAGGGCGCGCCACGGGTGCCGCGGCCGGCCCCCGCATCGTGGTGCTGACGACGTTCGACCTCGACGAATACGCCCTGGCCGCCATCCATGCCGGGGCCAGCGGTTTCCTCCTGAAGGACGCGCCGCCCGAGGAACTGCTCGAGGCGATCCGGACGGTGCACCGCGGGGACGCCGTGATAGCACCCTCGACGACGCGCCGCCTGCTCGACCACGTGGCACCGCTGCTGCGGCAGCCCACCCCCGAACAGCACGCCCACGCGGAGGCGGTGGCACGGCTCACCGTCCGCGAGCGCGAGGTGTTCGGGCTCATCGCGCAGGGCCTGTCGAACCCGGAGATCGCCGCGAAGCTCTACCTCTCGGAAGCGACGGTCAAGACCCACGTGGGACACATCCTGGCCAAGCTCGAGGCACGGGACCGCGTCCAGGCCGTCGTCATGGCGTACGAGACGGGTATCGTCCGGCCGTGACGCCCGACCCGCAGGTCCGCGGCGCGGCCATGGACCTGCGGGTGGAGGCCGGGGCCTCTGCCTCATCCCACGGGAGGAGTTCCCGGCCCGGCAGTCCCGGACCCCGCGCCGATCCGCCCGCCGGCGGGCGTCCCTAGCGTGGAGGCATGACCTCATCGACGACATCGACCGACCTTCCCGGGGCGATCCCGGGCTTCCCGGCCCCCTGCGGCGCCGTCTCCGCGCGCGCCGTGTCCAAGAGCTACGGCCGGGGCGAGACCGCGGTGCACGCCCTCCGCGACGTCTCCCTCGACTTCGAGCCGGAACGCTTCACCGCCATCATGGGTCCGTCCGGATCCGGCAAGTCCACCCTCATGCACTGCCTGGCCGGCCTGGACAGCATCGACGCCGGCCGGCTGTGGATCGGCGACACCGAGATCACCGGGCTCCCCGACGCCGCCCTGACCCGGCTGCGGCGCGACCGCGTCGGCTTCGTCTTCCAGGCCTTCAACCTCGTACCCACGCTCACCGCGGAGCAGAACATCACGCTGCCGGTCGCGCTGGCCGGCGGCACGGTGGACACCGCCTGGCTGCAGCGGATCTCCTCCTCGCTGGGCCTCGACGACCGGCTCTCCCACCGCCCGCACGAGCTCTCCGGCGGCCAGCAGCAGCGGGTCGCCGTCGCCCGCGCCCTCCTGACCCGGCCCGATGTCATCTTCGGGGACGAACCCACCGGCAATCTTGATTCGGTGACGGGCGGCGAGGTGCTGTCCCTGCTGCGGCGGAGCTGCAGCGAGATGGGCCAGAGCATCATCATGGTCACGCACGACCCCGTCGCCGCGTCCTACGCCGACCGCGTGGTCCTCATGAAGGACGGCGCCCTGGTGGGCGAGCTCGAGCAGTCCACACCCGAGACCATCCTCGGCGCGCTCGCCGCGCTGGGAGCCTGACATGCTGCAGGTGGCCCTCGCCCAGGTCCGGACCCATGCCCGGCGCTTCCTCGCCGTCGGCCTCGCGGTGATGCTCGGCGTCGCCTTTCTCTCCGCCACCCTCATGGTGGGCGCGACCACGAAGGCCAGCCTCGGCGAGAGCATCGGCGCCTCCTACGCGAAGGCGGACCTGGTGGTGACCGCGGAGGACGGCGGTCCCGTCCCGGCCGGCCTCACCACCGATCTCGCGTCGATCCCCGGGGTGGACGCCGTCCACGGCCTCGAACGGGCCTACGGTGAACTCACCACGGGCTCCCAGGACTCGCTCGCCGTCCTGACCACGACGGCCACGCCCCGCCTCGAGACCGCGATCGTGACCGCGGGGTCCTACCCCTCGGGCGCCGGCCAGGTGGCCCTGGACGAGGTCTCCGCGGCCCGGCTCGACGTCGCCCCCGGCGACACGGTGGCGCTCGACGCCGGTGCTCCCGCCACCGCGCCCGGCAGTGCGCCCGGCAGTGCGCTGACCGTCACCGGCCTCACCGCGGCGAGCGTGGACCCCTCGCTCGCCGGCGCGGTGCAGGTGCTCGCCTCCCCCGCCGTGGTGCGGGAGGCGACCGGCGGCGAAGTAGCGTTCCGCAACGTGCAGCTCGCCCTGGCGCCGGGCGCCGATCCCGGCGAGGTGCGCGCCTCGGTCTCCTCCGTCGTCGAGGCGGCCCCCGCGGCCGACGGCGCCCCGCTGGTGGTCCGGACGGCGGCGGAGCAGACGGTCGCCGACGTCGCCGCGTTCTCGAACGGCAGCGACGTGCTCACCGGGGTGCTGCTGGCCTTCGCCGCCGTGGCGGTCCTCGTCGCCGGGCTCGTCATCTCGAACACGTTCTCGGTCCTCGTGGCCCAGCGCACGCGTGAACTCGCCCTCCTGCGCTGCATCGGTGCGGAACGGCGCCAGATCCGCACCGCGGTGCTCCTCGAGGCAGCGATCGTGGGGCTCGTGTCCGCGATGTGCGGCGTGCTGCTGGCCGCCGGCCTCATGGGAGCCCTCGTGGCCCTGGCCCGGCGGACCGACCACGGCTCCTTCGCGGTCCTCGCCGTGCCGGTCCCAGCCGTCGTCGGGGGCATCGCCGTAGGTCTGCTGATGACGCTCCTCGCCGCGCTCGTCCCGGCACGCGCCGCCACCCGGGTGGCGCCCCTCGCAGCGCTCCGGCCCACGGAGCCGCCGGTCCCCGGACGCGGCAGCGGCCGTGTCCGGCTGGTCGCGGGCCTCGTGGCCGTCCTCGGGGGCGGGGCCCTGCTGGCGCTCGGCGCGCTGTCCGTCGCGCTCGTCCCGGCCGTCGCGGGTGGCGCCGTCTCCTTCCTCGGCGTCCTGCTCCTCGCCCCGCTGTTCGTGCCGCGCAGTGTTGCCGCGGTGGGGAGGATCGCCCGCCCGCTGGGCGTCCCCGGCGTCCTGGCGTCGCTCAACGCCGTCCGGAACCCCGCGCGCACGACGGCGTCCTCGGCCGCCCTGATGGTCGGCGTCACCCTCGTCACGATGATGATGGTGGGAGCCCAGACCTCCCGGACGTCCTTCGAGCGGGAACTGGACCGGAACTACGCCGTCGACCTGCAGGTCTCCGGCAGCGCGTCGGACCCGCAGGCCCGCCTCGACCGCCCCGCGCTGCTGGAGGTGGACGGCGTGCGGACCGCCGTCGAGCTCACGCCGGTGATGCTCACGGGCGCGCAGGACGGCGGGCAGGTGGTCTACGCCGTGGACCCCGGGGAGCTCGCCGGCGTCCTGCGCGGGGACGGCGCCGCCCTCACCGAGGGGATGGTCCTCGCACCCCAGACATGGACGCAGACCGCCGTGACGCTCGAGGGCGGTGGCGGCCCCGCGACGCTCCCCGTCACGGCCGTCGACGCCGTCGTCTTCCAGCCGCTGATCACCACCGCCACGGCGGAGCGGCTCGGCGGCACCCCCGAGGACGCCCTGGCCGCCTATCTCGGCACCACCGGGGAGTCCCCGGCGGAACCGCTGCCCGCGGGGACGACCCTCGCTGATCACCTCGGGACGCTGTTTTGGCTCCAGCTCGATGCGGCGGACGCCGCATCGGTGACGGACATCCAGGCGCGGATCGTCGACGTCACCGGCGTGTCCGAGTACCAGGTGACGGGGGCGGCCCTCGAGCGGGTGGCGTACAACGAGGTCATCGACGTCCTGCTCCTGATCGTCACGGCCCTGCTGGCCGTCGCCGTGCTCATCGCCCTGATCGGCGTCGCCAACACGCTCTCCCTGTCCGTGCTCGAGCGGCGCCGGGAGAACTCGCTCCTGCGGGCCCTCGGCCTCACCCGGGGCCAGCTGCGCGGGATGCTCGCCGTCGAGGCGGTCCTCATGGCGGGCGTCGCGGCGGTGCTCGGGACCGGCCTGGGCGCCGTGTACGGCTGGCTCGGCGCGCAGTCCGCGCTGGGAGGACTGGCTCCGGTCATCCCGGCGGTGCCGGTCGGGCAGATCGCGGGGGTCCTCGCCGTGGCCGTCGGAGCGGGCCTGCTGGCCTCGGTGCTCCCGGCACGCCGCGCGGCCCGGCTCTCCCCGGTCGCCGGGCTCGCCGGCGACTGACGCCCGCCGCGGCGTCCTCACCGGTGGCTCTACCTGCCGCCTATATTGGGAGCATCGCAGTCGTGGCCGGAGAGGACGCCGTGGAGCAGGACGAACCAGCAGGGGACGACGGCGGAGCGCTCGCCGTCGTCGCCGCCTCCGCGCAGGACGGCGAGGCCCTGCACCGGGTCCTCTCGGGGGGCGGGTACCGGGCGCGGATCGTCGCCGACGGGGCGTCCGTCCTGGACGAGGTCCTCGAGGCCGGACCGGACATCCTGCTGGTGGACCTGCCGACGGCCCTCGCCCACGTGGACCTGCTGCCGGGCATCCTCCTCCGGCATCCCGCGCTCGCGACGCTGCCCGTGATCCTCCTCCTCCCCGTGGACTGGACCGGGGAGACCCCGGAGTCCCTCGGCCGGGCGGTCTCCGACGTCGTCTTCCTCCCCGTGCGCCCCGCCGAACTGCTCCACCGCAGCTCCGCGGCCATCGCCCGGCGTCGGCGGCACCTCGCACAGCGGGCATCCGCCGGGCACCTGCGGGAGGACATGCGGGGCATCTCCGCCGATATCCGCGCCACGAACGATCCGGCCGTCATGGTCGATGCCCTCCTGCCCGGCGTGGGCCGGGCCCTCGGCGCGCACCACGTGGCGCTGCAGGTCTTCGACGACGGGCGGGTCGCCGCCCACGGCAGCAGCTGGACCGACACCGCGGGGGGCGCGCGGGCGGTGCTGGCCGCGCCCGGACGCGAGCATCAGGAGGATGCGCTCCCGCTGGCGCTGGCCCTCTGGGAGGAGAGCGCCACCGCCACCTTCAGCACGGGCTCCGGGGCGGGGCCCGACGGCGGCACGGGCTCCGGGGCGGGGCCCGACGGCGGTAACGCCCCGGCGCCGGACTGGCTGCGGAAGAGCATCGCCGGGGCGTGCACGGTGCACGGCGTGGTCGCCGCAATGGGCGAGGGAGACACGCCGTTCGGCCTGCTGTGGATCATGAGCGAGGAACAGCCGCAGGCCTTCTCCGGCGTGGCGGGCGCGCTGACCCAGCACGTCCTCGGGAATCTCGCGCACGGACTGATCCAGGCCCAGCTCATCGCACGCCAGCAGCAGGCGGTGCGGAAGCTGGAGGCGCTCAACCGGGCCAGGATCGACTTCGTCGGTACCGTGAACCACGAACTGCGGACCCCGCTCGCGTCGATCGCCGGCTACCTGGAGATGATCCTCGACGGCGTCGGCGGCGACCTGCCGCCGGAGGCGCACACCATGCTGCAGGCCGTCGAGCGGAACACCGCCAAGCTGAGCGGACTGGTCGAGGACATCTCGGCGCGGTCCTCCCAGGAGTCCGACGCCCCGGGGCGCGGACCCGGGGACCTCGTGCATCTCCTCAGTGATGTTCCCCTGGAGGAGCCCTGACGCCGCGCTCGGCCGGACCGCTCGCCCCGTCATGCTTCCGCTGCCGGAACACGCTGCCGTAGGGTGAGGTGCTGACATCCGATGGAAGGAACACCCATGACGAGCGCCCTGAACGGCGTCCCGGGGACGCGGCTGGACCTCGACACCCTCCTGCCCTACCTGGACCTCCACCTCGCCGGGGCCACGAACGGCGTCCGGCTGTTCAACGCGGCGCGGATCTCCTGGGCGGGCACGTCGTACGAGGCGGAGTTCACCCGGATGCGGAAGGAGATCAGTGATGAGCGCACGTACCTGAAGAAGCTCATCAGGACCCTGGGCCACCGCCCCAGCCGCATCAAGATGGGCTTCGCGCGGGTGGCGTCCGTGGTCGCCGAGTTCGATCCCCTGAACCCCCTGCGCCGCAAGGCGACCGCCGGCGCGCAGCTGGAACTCGAGGCCCTCCAGTCGCTGCTCCGGGGCAAGGAGGCACTGTGGCTCACGCTCCTCGCCCTGCCGCCGGGCGCGACGGCGGGGCCCGGGCGGCCCGGGTTCGACCGCGCCGCCCTCGAGCGCCTGCTGGCCGCCTCGCGCGAGCAGCAGGACGCCGTCACCCGCGTCATGACCGAGACCGCCCCGGCCCGGTTCATGGTCTGCGAGGCCGGCGGGTCTGCCAGGCCCTAGGCCGGCCGGACCTGTCAGGCCCTGGGGCCCTAGGGCTTGACCGGCCCCGCGGCTGGCCGGCCGTGTCAGGCCGGAGCCGGCTCCTCGTACTTGGGGAACACCGGCGTCGGCGCGGGCAGGGCCGTGCCCGGCTGGATCCGCTCGCCGAGGGCGCTGAAGAGGCGGCGGGAGTCGTCGCTCTCCTCCCCCTGGCCGAGGGCCGTGAGGATCCGCCCGGCGCTGATCGGCATGACTGGCTGGGCGAGCACGGCCACCACCCGGAGCACCTCCAGGGTCACGTACAGGACGGTCCCCATGCGCTCCGGGTCGGTCTTGCGCAGGACCCACGGCTGCTGGTCCGCGAAGTACGCGTTGGTGTCGCCGAGGACGGCCCACACGGCCTCGAGTGCACGGGAGAACTCCTGCTTGCCGTAAGCGGCGCGGCTGGCCTCGAGCAGGGCGTGGGCGCGGTCGAGGATCTCCGTGTCGGCGGGGCTGAACTCCCCCGGCTGCGGCACGGCGCCGCCGCAGTTCTTCGCGACCATCGACAGCGACCGCTGCGCCAGGTTGCCGAAGTTGTTGGCGAGGTCCGCGTTCATGCGCCCCACCACGGCCTCGTGGCTGTAGGAGCCGTCCGCGCCGAACGGCACCTCGCGGAGGAGGAAGAAGCGCACCTGGTCCAGCCCGTACTGCTCCACCCAGTCCGCAGGTGCCACGGTGTTGCCGAGCGACTTCGACATCTTGACGCCCTTGTTGTGCAGGAACCCGTGGATCATGACGCGCTTCGGGAGCTCGAGTCCGGCGGACAGGAGGAAGGCGGGCCAGTAGATGGCGTGGAAGCGGGAGATGTCCTTGCCGATCACGTGGACGTCGGCGGGCCAGAACTTCCGGAAGCGCTCCGAGTCCGTGTCCGGGAAGCCGACGCCGGTCAGGTAGTTGGTGAGCGCGTCCACCCACACGTACATGACGTGGTCCGGGTTGCCGGGCACGGGGACGCCCCAGTCGAACGTGGTGCGGCTGATGGACAGGTCCTCGAGGCCACGGCGCACGAACGAGATGACCTCGTTGAAGCGGGACTGGGGTGCACCGAACTCGGGCTGCGCCTCGTAGAGGTCCAGCAGTTTCTGCTGGTAGGCCGAGAGCCGGAAGAAGTAGCTCTCCTCCTCGGTCCAGGTGACCTCGGTGTCGGTCTCCGTCGCGTACCGTACGCCGTCCTCGCGGACCTCCGTCTCGTCCTCGCCCCAGAAGGACTCGTCGCGCACCGAGTACCAGCCGGCGTACTTGTCGAGGTAGATGTCGCCGTTGGCCTCCATCCGCTGCCAGATGGCGGTGGCGGCGACATAGTGGTCCGCGTCGGTGGTGCGGATGAACCGGTCGTAGGAGGTCCCGACGACGTCGTTCATGTCCCGGAACGCCAGCGCGTTGCGCGTGGCCAGCTCGCGGACCGGGACGCCCTCCCGGTCCGCGGCCTGCTGCATCTTCAGGCCGTGCTCGTCCGTGCCCGTGAGGTACATGACGTCGTAGCCGTCCAGCCGCTTGAAGCGCGCCATGGCGTCCACGGCGATCGTCTCGTAGGCGTGGCCGATGTGCGGCACGCCGTTGGGGTAGGAGATGGCCGTGGTGATGTAGAACGAGGGCTTCTCGTCGGGTGCGGGAGTCACCCTATGAAATTACCCCGCGCGGCCCGCATTTGCCCAAGCGTGCGGCGCCGCGGACCGCATCAGGTGACGCCGACGGCGTCGAGCCCGAGCACCGCATGGACGCCCCACGTCCGGTTCGCGATCTGCGTGACGCGGAGGTCGACGACCGTACTGGCCAGGGCCAGCGCGGCCTTCCGCTCCAGCCCGTGCAGGTGCTGCAGCCACGTCAGCATGGCGCCGAGGGCCTCCGCCGTCGCCCGGTTGAGGTCCGCGTCGAAGCCGAAGGTGATGCGCGCCGTCGGCGTCTCCGCGTGGATCCCCGGGACGGGGGCGTCGTGGAGGACGTCGACGGTGAGCGTCGTCGTCATACCGCACTCGATGGCTGTGCCGCCGACCTCGCCGTCGCCCTGCGCCGCGTGCCCGTCGCCGAGGTGGAGCAGGGCGCCGGGCACGGTCACCGGGAGGAGGAGGGTGGAGCCCGCCGTCAGTTCGCGGCAGTCGATGTTCCCGCCGCCGGCCGCGCGCGGCGGGGTGGTCGAGTGCTCGCCCGGCTCCGCGGGCGGCAGCCCGACGACGCCGAGGAACGGCGCCAGCCGGACCACGTGCCCGTACTGGTTCGTGCCCGTGCCGGCGTCCCGGTCGAGGTCCCAGAGCAGCCAGGCCGGCTCCGTCCCCTCGAGCCCGAGGCTCCGCGCGAACGCGTCGTCCCGGCGCCCGGCCACCGTGAAGCCCCAGTCCGCCGGCTCGAGCGCGTCGAAGCGGACCGCGAGCACGTCGCCCGGCATGGCCCCGGCGACCTCGATCGGCCCGGTGAGGGCGTGCCCGCGCCGGTCCGGGAACCGGTAGGGCGTCACCGCGCCCGGCGTGGTCTGCCGCTCGAGGTGGCCGGCCGCGTCCAGCGACCCGACGACCACGCGGTCGCCGGGCTCGACCCGGAGCACGGGCGGGGTGTCCCGGGACAGGACCTGCGTGGCGGTCGCCGGCGTCGCCGGCAGGTGGTGCACGGTCATGCGCGTCCTCTCGTGGCTGCCGGCGCTCAGTCCTGCAGGTCCACCTCGCGGGCCACGGTGGCGCCGATCTCGGTCCGGATGGCGTCGAGCACGTCCTGCGGCACGGCGCTGTCCACGGTGAGGAGGGACAGCGCCTGGCCGCCCTCCTTGCTCCGGGCCACCTGCATGCCGGCGATGTTGACGTCCCGCTCGCCCAGGAGCCGGCCGAGCGTACCGATCACGCCGGGGCGGTCGGTGTAGAGGATCACGAGGAGGTGCTCGCTGATGGGGATCTCGAGGTCGTAGCCGTTGACGCCGACGAGCTTCTCCACCTGCTTGGGCCCGGTGAGCGTCCCGGCCACGGAGATCTGGCTGCCGTCGGACAGCGCCCCGCGGAGGGTGAGCACGTTGCGGTACTCCTCCGACTCGGCGGTGGTGATGAGGCGGGAGGTGATGCCGCGCTGCTCGGCCAGGACGGGGGCGTTGACGTAGGACACCTGCTCGGAGACGACGTCGGTGAAGACGCCTTTGAGGGCGGCGAGCTCCAGGGCCTTGACGTCGAGGGACGCGATTTCGCCCGCCACGACGATGTCGATCTGCGTGAGGGAGTCGTGCGTGAGGGCCGTGAAGATTCGGCCGAGCTTCTCCATCAGCGGGATCCCCGGGCGCACCGCCTCGTCGATCACGCCGCCGGCCACGTTGACGGCGTCGGGCACGAGCTCCCCGGCCAGGGCGAGCCGCACGGATTTCGCCACGGAGATCCCCGCCTTCTCCTGGGCCTCCTCGGTGGACGCCCCAAGGTGCGGGGTCACCACGACGCTCTCGTGCGCGAAGAACGGGAGGTCCGTGCTGGGCTCCTGCACGAAGACGTCGACGCCGGCCCCGGCGATCAGCCCCTGCTCCAGCGCGGTGTGGAGGGCCTCCTCGTCGACCAGCCCGCCCCGGGCCACGTTGACGACGTACGCGGTGTCCTTCATGAGGGCGAAGGCCTCGGCGCCGAGCATCCCGACGGTCTCGGGGGTCTTCGGCATGTGGATGGTGACGAAGTCCGACTCGCGGAGCAGTTCCTCGAGGGGCACCAGGCGCACCCCGAGCTGAGCGGCGCGGGCCGAGGTCACGTAGGGGTCGTAGGCGAGGATCTGCGTGCCGAAGCCCTGCAGCCGGGCCGCGACGAGGGCGCCGATCCGGCCGAGGCCGATGATCCCGATGTTCTTCTCGTACAGTTCCGAGCCGGAGTACTTCGAGCGCTTCCACTCCCCCGCCTTGAGCGCGGCGCTGGCCTGCGGGATGTTCCGGGCGAGGCTGAGGATATGGCCCACGGTGAGTTCGGCGGCGGAGATGATGTTCGACGTCGGGGCGTTCACGACCATGACGCCCGCCTGCGTCGCGGCCTTGATGTCCACGTTGTCCAGGCCCACGCCGGCGCGGGCGATGACCTTCAGCTTCGGCGCGGCCCGGATGGCCTCCGCGTCCATCTGCGTCGCCGAGCGCACGAGCACGGCCTCGACGTCGGCCAGCGCGCCGAGGAGCTGGGAGCGGTCGGCGCCGTCGGTGCTGCGGATCTCGAAGTCCGGGCCCAGTGCTTCGACGGTGGCGGGCGAGAGTTCTTCGGCGAGGAGGACGACGGGCTTGGTCACTGGGGGTTCCTTCGGTATGGGAGGGATCAGGCGAGTGCGGACGGGGTGGGGCGGACCGTGGCCGGAGGCGGACACGACTCCGGCAGGACACCTGCTCGTCGCTGAGCATCGAACACGTGTCCTGCCGGGGGCGGGGCTGCCGGCGCTAGCGCGCTACGGAGCCCTCGGTGTAGTCGTCGTTCGTCTTGATCCAGGAGAAGAGCTTGCGGAGCTCGCGGCCCGTGCTCTCGATCGGGTGGTCCTCGCCCTTCTTCCGGAGGGCGGTGAACTCGGGCGCCCCGGCGTCCTGGTCGTCGATGAAGCGCTTGGCGAAAGCGCCGTTCTGGATGTCCGCGAGGACCGCCTTCATGTTCTCCTTCACCTCGGGCGTGATCACGCGGGGGCCGGAGACGTAGTCGCCGTACTCGGCGGTGTCCGAGACGCTCCAGCGCTGCTTGGCGATGCCGCCCTCGACCATGAGGTCGACGATGAGCTTGAGCTCGTGCAGCACCTCGAAGTACGCGACCTCGGGCTTGTAGCCGGCCTCGGTCAGCGTCTCGAAACCGTACTGGATGAGCTGCGAGGCGCCGCCGCACAGCACGGCCTGCTCGCCGAACAGGTCCGTCTCGGTCTCCTCCGTGAAGGTGGTCTCGATGACACCGGCCCGGGTGCCGCCGATCGCCTTCGCGTAGGAGAGCGCCAGGTCGCGGGCCGTCCCGGAGGCGTCCTGCTCGACGGCGATGAGGTCGGGGACGCCGCGGCCCGCCTCGAACTCGCGGCGGACGATGTGCCCGGGTCCCTTGGGTGCCACGAGGGCGACGTCGACGTCCGAGGGCGGCTGGATGTAGCCGTAGCGGATGTTGAAGCCGTGCCCGAAGAACAGGGCGTCGCCGGCCTGGAGGTTCGGTGCGATGTCCTCCTTGTACACGTGCCGCTGCACCTGGTCGGGGGTGAGGACCATGATGAGGTCGGCTTCGGCGGTCGCGTCGGCCACGGAGAGGACCCGGAGGCCCTCGGCCTCGGCCTTGGCGCGCGACGCCGACCCTTCCTTCAGTCCGACGCGCACGTCGACGCCGGAGTCCCGCAGGCTCAGCGCGTGGGCGTGGCCCTGGCTGCCGTAGCCGATGACGGCCACGGTGCGGCCCTGGATGATGGAAAGGTCTGCGTCGTCGTCGTAGAACATCTCGGTCACGGGTGTTTTCTCCTTGGGTGGATGGTGCTGGGAAGGTCTTGGATGGAGCGGGTCAGGCGCTGCGGAGAGCGCGATCGCTCATCGACTTGGCGCCGCGGCCGATCGCGAGCGTGCCCGACTGCACGATCTCGCGGACGCCGAACGGCTCGAGGACGGACAGGAGCGCCGCGAGCTTCTCGGCGGTGCCGGTCGCCTCGATGATCAGCGAGTCGATCGCGACGTCGACGACGGACGCGCGGAACAGGTCCGCGGCCTGGGTCACCTGGAGGCGCGTGGCGGCGTCGGCCCGCACCTTGATCAGGACGTGGTCGCGCTGTACCGACTGCTCGGTGGTCAGCTCGACGATCTTGATGACGTTGATGAGCTTGTTCAGCTGCTTGGTGACCTGCTCGAGGAGATCGCCCTCGGCCTCCACCACAACGGTGATGCGGGACATGCCCGCGACCTCGGTCGGTCCGACGGCGAGGGAGTTGATGTTGAACGCGCGCCGCGCGAACAGGCTGGCGACGCGGGTCAGGACGCCGGGGACATCCTCGACGAGTACGGACAGGGTGTGGCGTGCCATGGTCAGTCCTCCTGCTCCCAGGTCGGGGTCATGTTGCGGGCGATCTGGATGAGGTCGTTGCTGACCCCGGCGGGCACCATCGGCCACACCATGGAGTCGCGGCTGACCACGAAGTCGATGACGACGGGGCGGTCGCTGATCGCCAGCGCCTGCTCGATGGTGGCGTCGATGTCCTCGTCCCGCTCGCAGCGCAGGCCCACGCAGCCGTACGCGTCGGCGAGCTTCACGAAATCGGGCACGCGGACGGTGTCGTGGCCCGTGTTGAGGTCGGTGTTCGAGTACCGGCCCTCGTAGAAGAGGGTCTGCCACTGCCGGACCATGCCGAGCGAGGAATTGTTGATGACCGCCACCTTGATGGGGATGTTGTTGATGACGCAGGTGGCCAGTTCCTGGTTGGTCATCTGGAAGCAGCCGTCGCCGTCGATCGCCCAGACGACGCGGTCCGGGTTGCCCACCTTCGCGCCCATGGCGGCGGGGACGGAGTAGCCCATGGTGCCGAGGCCCCCGGAGTTCAGCCAGGCGTGCGGGCGCTCGTACTGGATGAACTGCGCGGCCCACATCTGGTGCTGGCCGACGCCGGAGACGAAGACGCCCTCGGGCCCGGTGAGTTCGCCGATCCGTTTGATGACCTGCTGCGGCGCGGACAGGCCGTCCTCGGGCTGGGCGAAGCCCACAGGGTAGGTCTCGCGCAGGTGGTCGATGGTCCTCCACCAGGCGGAGATGTCCGGGCGGTCCTGCGCGAAGGCCTCGCGGACGGCGGCCGTGAGTTCCGGGATGATCTCCTTCACGGAGCCGACGATCGGCACGTCGGCGGTGCGGTTCTTTGAGATCTCGGCGGGGTCGATGTCGGCGTGGATCACCTTCGCGTGGGGTGCGAAGCTGGCGAGCACACCGGTCACGCGGTCGTCGAAGCGCGCGCCGAGGGTGATGAGCAGGTCCGACTGCTGGAGCGCCGTGACGGCCGAGACGGAACCGTGCATGCCCGGCATGCCGACGTGCTGCTGGTGGGAGTCGGGGAAGACGCCGCGGGCCATGAGGGTGGTGACCACGGGGGCACCGACGAGTTCGGCGAGCTCCAGCAGTTCCTGGGAGGCATGGCCCTTGACCACGCCGCCGCCCACGTAGAAGACGGGACGCACCGATTCGCCGATCAGCCGGGCGGCCTCGCGGACCTGCTTGGCGTGGCCGCGCAGCACGGGGCGGTAGCCGGGGATGTCGACGCGCGGCGGCCACGAGAAGGTCATCGGCGACTGCTGGGCGTCCTTGGCGATGTCCACGAGCACGGGGCCCGGGCGGCCGGTCGTGGCGATGTGGAACGCCTCGGCGAGCACGCGGGGGATGTCCTGGGCGTCGGTGACGAGGTAGGAGTGCTTCGTGATCGGCATGGTGATGCCGACGATGTCCGCCTCCTGGAAGGCGTCCGAGCCGATGAAGGCACTCGAGACCTGCCCGGTGATGGCGACCATGGGCACGGAGTCCATGTGGGCGTCGGCGATGGCGGTCACGAGATTGGTGGCGCCCGGCCCCGACGTCGCGATGCAGACACCGGGGCGGCCGGTGACCATGGCGTAACCCTGGGCCGCGTGCCCGGCCCCCTGCTCGTGCCGGACGAGGATGTGCCGCAGCTTCGTGGACGCGAGGAGGGGATCGTAGGTGGGGAGGATGGCCCCGCCGGGAAGGCCGAAGACGTCGTCGACGCCGAGTTCCTCGAGGGAACGGACGATCGCCGCCGACCCGAGCATCTCGGTGGGGGCCACGACCCTGTTGGGGCCGCGGACGGAACTCGCCGGAGCGACGGGCGCGGACTCACGCGCAGGTGCTGCGGGAGGTGCTGGCCTTGCTGCCACCAGCGCGGGGCTGATGGGCGATCCCTTGGACATCTCGGACTTCCTTCGGAACGTTCGCTGCACTGCTGCAACTGTGACTGCGGGCTTCCGCGCGCGCTTCCCTGTCGACGGGGTGTGTCAACAAAAAAACCCCTCGGCCTTGTGGGCTCTGCGAGGGGTTGCGCGTGACTGCAGTCGTCTACTGGACGGGCTTCAGGCCACGCGCTGTATAAGAATGACGACTACGGGTTCGGGCTGCATACCTGTAGTTTCCTCGCCCCCGGGAAAGGGTGTCAAACGGTCCCCCGCCTGTCTCACATGGTGGACAAGCAGTCCAGTTAGTGGACATTAACCCCGAGCCGGGGAGCCCACCGGGAGGTCGCGTCCTCCCGGTGGGTCCTGATCGGCCTCAGCCGCAGTAGGCCCCCTCGGAGGCCGAGTGGACGAGCTTGGCGTACTTCGCCAGGACGCCCTTGGTGTAGCGGGCGGGCAGCGGCTCCCAGCCGACCCTCCGCTCCAGGAGTTCCGCCTCGTCGACCAGGAGGTCGAAGCTCTTCGCGGCGATGTCGACGCGGATGCGGTCGCCGTCCCGCACGAAGGCGATGGGACCGCCGTCGACCGCCTCCGGGGCCACGTGCCCGATGCACAGGCCGGTGGTACCGCCGGAGAAGCGTCCGTCCGTCAGCAGGAGCACGTCCTTCCCCAGCCCGGCACCCTTGATGGCGCCGGTGATCGCGAGCATCTCGCGCATGCCGGGGCCGCCCTTCGGCCCCTCGTAGCGGATGACGACGACGTCCCCGGCGTGGATCCGGCCGGCGTCGAGTGCGTCGAGGGCGCCCTGCTCGCGCTCGAAGACGCGCGCGGTGCCCTCGAACACGTCGGCGTCGAAGCCGGCGCTCTTGACCACGGCACCCTCGGGCGCCAGCGACCCGTGGAGGATGGTGATCCCGCCGGTCGAGTGCATCGGATCGTCGAGGGCGCGCAGGATCTTGCCGTCGAGGTCCGGCGGGTCGATCTCGGCGAGGTTCTCCGCGAGCGTCTTGCCGGTGACCGTGAGGCAGTCGCCGTGCAGCAGGCCGGCGTCGAGGAGCGCCTTCATGATGACCGGTACGCCGCCCACCTTGTCGACGTCGAACATGACGTAGCGGCCGAACGGCTTGAGGTCGCCGAGGTGCGGGATGCGCTCGCCGATGCGGCTGAAGTCCTCGAGCGTGAGGTCCACCTCGGCCTCGCGGGCGATCGCCAGCAGGTGCAGGACGGCGTTCGTGGAACCGCCGAAGGCCATGGTGACCGCGATGGCGTTCTCGAAGGCCTTCTTGGTCATGATGTCGCGCGCGGTGATCCCGAGGCGCAGGAGGTTCACGACGGCCTCGCCGGACTTGTGGGCGAACGCGTCGCGTCGACGGTCGACGGAGGGAGGAGCGGCTGATCCGGGCAGTGACATGCCGAGGGCCTCGCCGATGCAGGCCATGGTGTTCGCGGTGTACATTCCGCCGCAGGCGCCCTCGCCGGGACAGACGGCTCGTTCGATGCTGTCGAGGTCCTTGAGACTCATGGTGCCGGCTGCACAGGCTCCCACGGCTTCGAAGGCGTCGATCAGCGTGACTTCCTTCTCGGTCCCGTCCTCGAGCTTCGCGAAGCCCGGCATGATCGTGCCGGCGTACAGGAACACCGAGGCGAGGTCGAGGCGGGCCGCCGCCATGAGCATGCCCGGCAGGGACTTGTCACAGCCCGCGAGGAGCACGGAGCCGTCGATGCGTTCGGCCTGCATGACGGTCTCGACCGAGTCGGCGATGACCTCACGCGAGACGAGGGAGAAGTGCATGCCCTCATGACCCATCGAGATGCCGTCCGAGACGGAGATGGTGCCGAACTGCATGGGGAAACCGCCGCCGGCATGGACGCCCTCCTTGGCGCCCTGCGCCAGCCGGTTGAGGGACAGGTTGCACGGCGTGATCTCGTTCCAGGAACTCGCGACGCCGATCTGCGGCTTGGCGAAATCGTCGTCACCCATGCCCACCGCACGGAGCATGCCGCGGGAGGGGGCAGCATGGATGCCGTCGGTGACGATGCGGCTTCTGGGCTTGATGTCTGGTGTTGTGTCCGCGCTCATAGGGGAGAGTCTAGGCCTGCGTTGCGCGCAGGTTTCCCCATATGACCGGCCTGTTACAGCCGTCCGTGGGCCCGGACGCGACGGTCCGCCGACCGGCGGCGGGGGCCCCCGGCCGAGGGCGTGGTGCCTCGTCCGGACGGCGACCGCTCCGGTACAGTGTGGACTTCGCGGGCGAATCAGCAGCCCGCCTGGCGCACCGCGAGCAGTCCCGTGAGGGGCCGAGTCCGCCAGTTTCCTACCGCAACGGCCGTGATATGACCCCCGATGAGCCCTCCTCCTCCCGGCACCCGCTCGACGGCGGCCAGGGCCTGAAGCACGCTCTGCGCCGGGTCTTCGACTCACAGATCCCGAACTACGGCGACTACAACCTCGTGTTCGCCGTGCAGGCGGGCGGGCGCGACCCCCGGGCGGCCTACGTGGTGGGCTACCGGTGGAAGCCGGCCGAGCTGATGATCGCCCCGGTGGACCTCGCCGGGATCACGGGCGCCGGCGTGCCCGTCGAGGTGAACATGACCAACCTGGCGCACGCGCTGCAGTGGGACGAGGACGGCAGCTTCGAGGTGGGCACGAGCACCGGGCGCATCTTCCGGTTCGGTGTGACGGCCTCCCCCGTGCTCGACGTCGGTCCCGGCACGCCGCTGCACCTCGCCCAGCACGAGGACGTGACGGACTTCACGTCCTTCATGGAGGCCTTCATCGGGATGTCCTGAGCCTCCCGTCCCGCCCGGTGCGCAGGATCAGGCCCAGGGACCGCGCCGCACGAGGTTCTCGGGTTCGGCCCCGCGGCCGAGGAGCTCGACCTGCCGGCGGAGCAGTGCGAGGATCCGCGGCGGGAAGGCCCCGGTGTTACCGCCCACGTGCGGCGTGATGATCGCGCCCGGCGCACCCCACAGCGGGTGCCCCGCGGGCAGCGGCTCCGGGTCGACGACGTCGAGCGCCGCCCGGAGCCGGCCCGCGACAACCTCCCGGGTCAGGGCGTCGGTGTCGACGACGGCCCCGCGGGCCACGTTGACGACGAGCGCGCCGTCGGGCAGCGCCGCGAGGACGTCCGCCCCGATCAGCCCGAGCGTGGCGTCCGTGAGCGGCGTGATCACGATGACGACGTCGTGAGCGGGCGCGAGCCGGACGAGTTCGTCGCTGCCGTGGACGTGCCCCCGGGCGTCGTCGCGCGCCGTGCTGCCCACGCGCGTCACGGTCACCTCGAAGGGAGCGAGTCTCCGGCGGATCTCCTCGCCGATCCCGCCGACCCCCACCAGGAGGACCCGCCGGTCCGCGAGGCCCGGGTAGCGCGCGCTGTGCCAGCGGCCCTCGGCCTGCTGCCGGACGGCGTCGTCGATCCCCCGCAGTGACGCGAGGGCGAGGCCGACGGCGAGTTCGGCGGTGGCCGCCGCGTGGACACCGGCGGCCGTGGCGATGGCGACGCCCGGACCCACGAGGTCGGGCACGCCGTCGTAGCCCGTGGACTGCGTCTGCACGAGCGCGAGGTTCGCCGCGGCGTCGAGCGCTCCGTCGAGGTGCGCGCGTCCCGTGTACGGGAGGACGACGGCGTCGAGCGCGGCCGGGTCGCAGCCCTCGGGCGGGGCCTCGAAGTCCCACAGCACCACGCGGACGCCGGGCGAGACGCCGGCCAGGGCGTCGCGCAGGTCGGCGGAGGGGACGCTCAGGGTGCGGACGGTCGGGGGCGCGGCGGCGGGGGTCGTCATGGCGACAGCCTAGCGCCGCACCGGATCCGGGCCGTCCGTGAGGGTGCCGGGCGGCACCGCTCCCCCGGTTTCAGGTTTCGGGCAAAGTGCTGGTAGAGTTTCATGCTGTTGCGGATGACCCGGACGGCACGAAAAAGCCGGGAAAACGCTACGCACCTCTAGCTCAATTGGCAGAGCAATTGACTCTTAATCAATGGGTTCCGGGTTCAAGTCCCGGGGGGTGCACATCGAAGCCCCGTCCTTCAGGTCTCGCCGCCTGGGGGGCGGGGTTTCGTTTTGCCATCAGCCCGCCCTGCCGGCCGATGTCCTCGTGAGGCTGCGGCGGCGGGCCTACGATGGACGCGTGAACGATCTCCTCTCCTTCGTCGGGAGCTACTGGTGGCTGGTGTTCCCGCTCTCGGGTGTCTTCGCGATCTGGGGGAAATCGCTGTCCGAGGCGACGGAGCGGCGGCACCAGCGCAAGATCGAGCTGTATCGGCTGAAGCACCCCGGCGGCGCACTCCCTGCGCCGCACGAGGCCCCGGTGCCCGCCGCGAAGAAACCCACTCCGACGAGGACCCAGCTCGAGCACGTGCAGCGCATGCACGACGCCGTGGACCGGAAGTGGCTGACCTACGAGCTCGACGCGGCGAAGCTCATCGACTACCCCATGATGACCGACGTCCGGGAACCCCTCACCGTGGCGTTCCTGCGGGCCAAGCGGGAGGCGGACGCGCTGCGGCCGGAGCCGTCCTCCCGCGTGACGTCCGAGGACCTCGCGGCGTACCGGTCCGCCGTGACCTCGTACGACGTCGCCTTCCAGATCGCGGAGACGGAGGCCCGACGGGTCCGGACGAGCGGGTTCACCACCGAGGAGCGGCAGCGGCTGGAGACGGCCCGCCGGCTCGTGACCGTGGCGATCGACGACGCCGCCACGGCCGCCGAACGCCAGACCGCCTATCGTCGGGCCCGCCGCGAACTCGACGGCCTGATCGTGCTGCCGGATGCCACGGTCACCTCGCTGGAGGAGAAGGTCGCCGGGGCGATCGGGCAGCGCCGGGAGCCTCCAAGGCCCTGACCTCCGCGAAGCCCTTCCCGGTCCGGCTTTCGGGGACGATAATCGCTCCGTCCAGCACAGAGCGATGGCGGACGCCATCCGAGGAAAGGCCACCCCATGGCAGCGATGATCAACTCCTACCTCAGCTTCAGGGACACCGCGAGGGAGGCGATGGCGTTCTATCAGTCGGTGTTCGGTGGAGACCTCGCCACCAGCACCTTCGCGGAGTTCCAGCTCAGTGAGGACCCGGCGGAGCAGGACAAGATCATGCACTCCCAGCTCACCACCCCGACGGGGCAGGTGCTGATGGCGTCCGACACCCCGAACGCCGAGGAGTACGTGGCCCCTGCCGGTCACTCGCTGTCGATCAGCGGCGATGACGAGCCGGAACTGCGCGGATACTGGGACGCGCTGGCCGGCAGCGGACGGGAGACGATGCCGCTCGCCAAGGCACCGTGGGGCGACTGGTTCGGCATGTGCGTGGATCGGTTCGGCATCTCCTGGATGGTGAGTATCGCCGCGGCGCCCGGGGGTCCCCGGGGCGAGGCGGCCTCGGCGCCGGTCGACACCGCGGGCGCGGCCACGGGCGTCTAGCAGGATCCGGCCGGGTCCAGCGCGGTCGGGCCGACCGCCTGGGGCGGCGGAGGGCACACCGTCCGGCGTGCCCTCCGCTGCCCGGGTGCTACTTGGATGCTTCCTTGTTGACGTCCGTCGGCGAGTCGAACTCGCGGTCGGGCAGGTTCTGGAGAGTCTCGAGGACCGAGCCCTCGGCCCCCTTGTCCTTCGCGTGCCTGACGAGGTCCTCCTTGGACGCCGGGTAGTCCACGCCGCCCAGGGCCTTCTGGATATCGATCGGGCTCGGATCTGCCATGTGGTGCTCCTTCGATTCGATGGTGTCGGATTCTGCTGCTGGTGGTGCCTTCCGGTGCGGAAGCGCCACCGTCACTGGCCCAGGATCTCCCGGGCAGCGTCTGTGTCACGGTCGACCACCGTGGTGGGTGCCTCCAGGTGCACGGCACCGGAGGGGATGATGCCGGCGCCGCCGTAGCGCTCCATGACGCGCCATTGGGCGGCCACGTCCTCCCCCGCGTGCCCGAGCGGCAACCGGTCCCAGAACTCGAACCCGCCGCAGTCCACGAGGGCCCGGCGGTCGAACAGGACGCAGCCGCCCACCCAGGCGACGTGGTACAGCCGCCACTCGCCGGGCGGGACGGCGAGCTCGGCGGCCGCGTGGGCGAGATTGGCGGCGTTGTGCAGGGGCCACCGCGCGAAGCCGTCCGTCCCCGGGCGGATACGCTCGGGCCGCACCTCGTTGCCCGGCCAGAGCTCGAACGCGCTGCGCTCGTGCGGCCGGGAATCATCGAGGTAGGACAGCCCCTGCACCGCGGAACCCACGAACCCGCACCCGGCGGCCTGCAGTGCCCGGCTCATGCGGTCGAGCGAGCCCGGTTCGAGCCAGACGTCGTTGTCCAGGAAGAGGACGGACGGCGCACTCGCCAGGCCCAGCAGGAAATTCCGGTGCTCGGCGAGTCCCCGGCGCGGCAGGTGCCGTTCGAGCCGGACGGGCCGGCCCTGCGCCTCGAGGACCCGCACCATCGCGCGGACGGCCGGCTGCCGGATCGCGGCCTCACCCTCGGTCTGGTCGCTGAGGATGACGCGGAACGCCGGCCCCTCCTGCCCGGCAAGGCCCGCCAGCGTGACGGCGAGTTCGGCGGGACGCCCGAAGGAGGGGATCAGCACGTCCACCACGGGCTCCTCGGGCGGAGGTTCGAGTGCCCACTCCCCCGACCACCGCACCGTCACGGCGCATCCCCCGCCGAGGGCGTGGCGCGGATCCGGCGGACCACCTCCGCGGTAGAGCGCTCGGGCACGTAGTCGAGGATGCTCACGCGTCCACCGCAGGCCTCGACGGCGGGGGCCTCCTCCAGCATCTGTGCGGTGTAGTCGCCCCCCTTGGCATAGATGTCGGGCTTCAGCTGCTCGATCAGCGGCACCAGGGTGTCGGTCGAGAAGACCGTGACGTAGTCGACGCAGCTGAGCGAGGCGATGATGCC
This sequence comes from Arthrobacter pityocampae, assembly GCF_002927275.1. Classification (GTDB taxonomy): domain Bacteria; phylum Actinomycetota; class Actinomycetes; order Actinomycetales; family Micrococcaceae; genus Arthrobacter_D; species Arthrobacter_D pityocampae. The sequence continues at coordinate 343,418 of NZ_PRKW01000001.1, forward strand.
CGCGCGGTCGGCGATCGGGTTGATGGGCCGGTCCGGGCCCTTGAGCCGCCGCACGCCGTCGTCGTCGTTCAGGGCGACGACGAGGACGTCTCCGAGCTGCTTCGCCTGGTCGAGGTAGCGCGTGTGCCCGCGGTGCAGCACGTCGAAGCAGCCGTTCGTGAGGACGATCCGCCGGCCCGCGGCGCGGTCGGCGGCCACCTTCCGCAGCAGCTCGTCCGTGGGGAGGGCCGTGTCCGCGAACTGCTGCAGATGACCCGTGAGGTCCGCCGTCGTGCACACGGACGTGCCGGGGCGGTGGACCACCACGTCCGCTGCGGCCTGCGCGAGGTCGAGGCTCGTGGCGAGCGGGAGTCCCGCGGCGCGGGCGACCGTGAGGCTGGCGACGAACGTGTCCCCCGCCCCCGAGGCCTGCTTCTCGGTGGCGGGCCTGGCATAGGTGCGGTGCTCCTCACCGTCCGGTCCCAGCAGGACCGTGCCGTCCCGGTCCAGCGTCACGACGACGCTGGCCGCGTTGGTCGCCGCGAGCAGTTCGCTGCGGCGCGCCGTCACGGCGGCGGCGCGGTCGGTCCGCGCGTCCAGGCGGGTACCGAGGACCTGGGCGGTCTCCTGCGCGTTCGGGGTGACGATGTCCGGGTGCAGTGCGGACCATGCCGCGGTGTCATGCGCGTCCACCACGACCACCGCGCCGGGATCGAGGGTGTCTCGGCGCGCGAGGGCATCACGGACCTCCCCGCCGAGCGCGCCGGAGCCGTAGTCGCAGACGATGACCGCATCGGCGCCCGCGACCGCGCCCGGGATGCGCGCGGCCAGCGCGTCGGTCGCCGCCGGGGGCAGGCCCTCCTGCGTGTCGTCGAGCCGCAGCATGACCTGGTCCCCGCCGAGGATCCTGTACTTGGTGGTGGTGGAGATGCGCGGGTCACGGAGGAGATGCGTGGTGTCCACTCCCGCGTCCTCGAGGATGGTGCACAGGCGGCGCCCGGCGTCGTCGTCGCCGATCAGCCCGCACATCCGGACGCGGCCACCGAGGGCGGCGAGATTCACGGCCGTGTTCGCCGCGCCGCCGGCTGCGTACTCGCGGCGGGTGATGTCGACCACCGGGGCCGGGGCCTCCCGGCAGAAGCGCTCGATCGTGCCGCTCCACCAGCCGTCCAGCATCGCGTCCCCGACCACCGTGACGGCCGGTGCGCGGTCGGCGATCGCCCCCGGGACCCAGGCCGCGAGACCGCGCACCTGTGCCAGCTCCCCCGGGTCGTCCCCGTCCTCCGGAACGGCAGCCATGGAGTCGCGGTGCAGGGCGTCGCCCATCAGCCCTCCTGCGGTGGGGCGCTGATGTGCACGACCTTCACGAGCGAGAACTCGTCCAGCAGCTCGGGGCCGTAGCCGAACCCCGCCCCGCTGATTCCGCGCGGCTGCGCGGAACCACCGGGGGCACCGCCGAACACGGCGTTGACCTTGACGGTCCCCACGGCGAGCCCGGCGACGGCCTTCTGCGCGTGGGCGATGCTGCCGGTGAGGACGGACGCGGCGAGACCGTACGGGCCGGCGGCGGCGAGGCGCAGGGCGTCGTCGAAGCCGTCGACGACAGTCACCGGCGCCACCGGGCCGAAGGTCTCCTCCGCCATGACCGTCATGGTCTCCGTGCAGTCGGAGAGCACGGTTGCCGGGTAGTGGGCGCCCGGGCCGTCGGGGATGGCGCCGCCCTCAAGGCACACGGCACCCTGTTCGATAGCCTCGCCGACCTGCGCCTGGACGGCGTCGCGCATGCGGCGGTCCACGAGCGGCGGGAAGGAGCCGCCCGTGTTGCGGTTACGGGCCTCTTCCGTGAGGGCCGCGAGGAACGGTTCGGCGACGGCCCTGCACACGTAGATGCGCTCGACGGAGGTGCAGATCTGTCCGGCATTGGCGAAGGCCCCGAGGGCTGCCTGGCTGGCCGCCCAGACGGGATCGACGTCGGCATCGACGATCAGTGGGTCATTGCCGCCGTTCTCGCGGATCACGTGGGCGCCGGTGAGCACCGCGGCGCGGGCGATCCGTGCGCCGGTGTCGCTGGAGCCCACATGGGCGAACACGTCGACGTCGGCCTCGGTGGTGAGCTGCTGCCCCACCTCGCCGCCGCCCGTGAGGGTGATGAACACCCCGTCCGGGAAGGCCGGCTGCAGCAGGCGCCCGAGGAGCTCGCCCACGTGGGGGCAGCGTTCGCTGGGCTTGTGGATGACGGTGTTGCCCGTGACGAGCGCGGCCCCGATGAGGCCGGCGGCCACCGCCACGGGGTCGTTCCAGGGGGTCAGGAGCACGGCGACACCGCGCGGCTCGGCCACGGTGTAGTCGGTGGCCGTCACGGCCCCGCGCAGGCTCAGCCCGCGATGGACGGGGCCGAGTTCGGCGTACTGCTCGAGCGTGGAGACGGCTGCCTCGACGCCACCGAGGGCGTCCGCGGGCGGTTTGCCCGTCTCCCGCGTGTTGAGGTCGGCGAGCTCCTGGGCGCCGTCGCGCAGCGCCGTGGCCGCGCGGCGCAGGGCGGCGCCCCGCTCCGCCGGGCTCGTGGACGCCCACTCGGGCTGCACGGACCGGGAGAGGGAGACGGCCAGCGAGACCTGTTCCCGTGCGGCGCAGGGCAGCGTGCCCACCTCGGTGCCGTCCCGGGGGTCGACGATGGTGATGGACTCGTCATCCCGCACATCGGTCGGCGTGGATGTCGGGGTGGTGCTGGACATGGTGCTCCTCGAGGTCGACGGCCGTGATGGCTGATCTATTCGTTCCGTACCCGGCTCGCGTCCGTTCACACAGGCGCCGGGCCGATTTCTGCACTCCCTCCCGTGGTCGTCAGCAGGCTTAGCATATGGTGGCAGAAAGCGGCCGTGGCCCGGCCCGTCGGCGGGACAGGACGGGACGGTGGTCGGCCACGGGATACAGCGGACGGGAAGGACACCCATGCAGGACGGCACGACGACGGCGGCATTCGGCGGGCGGCAGGACACGGCGCGGGCAGTGGGACCGGTGCTCGAACCCTTCAGGGACATCCGGCGGATCGCGGTCCTGCGCGGCGGCGGCCTCGGGGACCTCATGTTCGCGATGCCCGCGATCGCGGCCCTCGGAGCACGCTATCCCGACGCGGCGATCACCCTGCTCGGCATGCCCGGCCACGCGGCACTGCTGGAGGGCCGGCCGGGGCCGGTGTCCTCGATCCTGGAGCTGCCGGTCTGCCCCGGCGTCAGGCCCGGGGACGAGGAACCGGGAGCCGTGGACGCCTTCTTCGCTGGCCTTCCGGGCACGTTCGACCTGGCCGTCCAGCTGCACGGCGGCGGGCGGAACTCGAACCCGTTCCTCCTGCGGCTCGAGGCCCGTCACACGGTCGGCACCCGGACGCCGGACGCCGTCGCGCTGGAACGCACCATCCCCTACGTCTACTACCAGCACGAGGTGTTCCGTGCCCTGGAGGTCGTGGGTCTCGCAGGGGCCGTGCCGGTGGACCTGGAGCCGCGGGTGGGGGTCCTCCCGGGGGAGGTCGACCGCGCGGGGCAGCTGACCGGCGACGGCGCCGTCGTCGCCCTGCACCCCGGCGCCACGGATCCGCGCCGCCGGTGGCCGTCGTCGTCGTTCGCCGAGGTCGCGGTACGTGCGGCGGCGGACGGCTGCGAGGTGGTGGTGGTCGGGGACGCGACGGATGTCCCGGCGGCGGAGGAGATCGTCCGTCTCGCGCTCGCGCAGGCCCCGGCGGCGGACGTGCGGTCCCTCGCGGGGCAGCTCACGCTCGGCGAACTGGCCGGCCTGCTGGACCGCAGCGCGGTGATGGTCGGCAACGACAGCGGACCCCGGCACCTCGCCCAGGCGGTGGGCACGCCCACCGTGGGCGTCTTCTGGATCGGCAATGTCATCAACGCGGGCGCGATCGGCCGGACCCTCCACCGCGTCCACTTCTCCTGGGTGGCGCGCTGCCCGGTCTGCGGCGTGGACGTCACCCAGGTGGGCTGGACGGCGGAACGCTGCGAGCACGACGACTCGCTCGTGGCCGCCGTCCGGCCCGACGCCGTCTACGCGGACGTCGCGGAACTCAGGGCCACGAGCCTTCTTCTGCGTGGGCGATGACCATCTCGCGGATCTCGCAGCTCTTCGGCTGCGAGAGCGCGAAGAGGATCGCCTCGGCGACGCGCTCGGGGTCATTGAGGCGTGAGTCGTCCTGCGGCTTGTACTGCTCGTCGCGGTCGTCGAAGAAGCGCGTCTTCATGCCGCCGGGAATGATCGTCGTGACGCCGATCTGCCCGGTGGTCTCCGCGGCCAGGGCCTGCGAGAAACCCATCACGCCGAACTTCGAGGCGCAGTAGGCCGTCGCGTCGCCGACGGCCTTGATGCCGAGGGTCGAGGCGATGGTGACCACGCGACCGTGGGTCTGCTTCAGGTACGGCAGGGCGGCGCGGGCGGTGGACGCCGTTCCCATCAGATTCACGCCGATCACCTTCTCCCACTCGTCGGCCGGCACGGTGTCGAGCGCGCCGCAGCGGTCGATCCCGGCGGCGGTGACGACGGCGTCGAGCCCGTCCATCATCTCGGCGGCCTCGCGGACCGCCGTCTCCACGGCTTGGCGGTCGGCGACGTCGACCTCGAAGGCCTTCACGCCGGTGACGCGGCTGATGTCGCGGTCGAGGACCACGGGCGTGCCACCGGCGGCGAGGACGCCCTGGACGATGGCCGCGCCGAGGCCGGAGCCTCCGCCGGTCACCAGGACGCGTCCCGGGTTGTAGCCGCTTCCTGTGGTGGTCGTCGTGTTCTCGGTCATGGGTGTTCCTTTCGTAGGGTGCATGGTCCGGCCGGACGGGCCGGAAGATCTATGGTCAGCCGACCGTGTCAGCCGACGGGTCAACCGACGCGGGCGAGCGCGGCGGCCAGTTTCGTGGTGGAGCGGGCGGGGATGTAGGGGACGGTGACGGTCCTGCCGCCCCAGCTGCTCATCAGCGCGGCCTCGGGGAGGTCCTCGGCGGCGTAGTCGCCGCCCTTGACCCAGATGTCGGGCTGCAGGCGCGCGATCGCGTTCTCCGGCGTCGACTCGGAGAAGACCAGGACGGCGTCCACGCAGCCGAGGGCCGAAAGCAGCTCCGCGCGGTCCTCCTGCTTGATGATGGGCCGGCTCTCCCCCTTGAGCCCGCGCACGGACTCGTCCGAGTTGAGGCAGACGATCAGGCAGTCGCCGAGCCGGCGTGCCGCGGCGAGGGTGCGGGCGTGGCCGGCGTGCAGGAGGTCGAAGCAGCCGCCGGTCGCGACGACGGTCCCGCCGGCCTCCCGCGTGCGCCGGGCGACGGTGAGGGCGTCGAGCCCGTCGACGGGCAGCTGCTGCGGCACGTCCTCGTCCTGCCGGGCCATCGCGCCGACACCGCCGGAGGCGAGGAAGTACGCGGCGGCCTCGGTGGCCTGCTGGGCGGCCGCGTCGATCGCGGCACCCTGCGCGAGTCCGACGGCGAGCGCCGAGGCGAAGCGGTCGCCCGCTCCGCAGGGGTCGGGGGCGTCGACGCGGGGCGCCGGCACCACCTGGGGCAGGAGGCCCGGGGCGGCCACGAGCGCGCCGTGGTCGCCCATGGTGACGATCACGGCCCTGCTCCCCCACGCGGCGAGCAGGACGTCGGCCGCCGCGGCCGCCGCGCGCGTCCCGGTGCCCTGGACGTCGGCGAACCGCAGGGCCTCCCCGAGGTTCGGGGTCACCGCGGCCACGCCCGGCACCGGCGGGGCGCCGGAGGGGTGGGGGTCCCACACCACGGGCGTCGTCCCGGCGAGTACCTCGAGGCGCGCGCGCAGGGCCTCGTTGGCGAGCACGCCGCGGCCGTAGTCCGCCGCGATGATCGCGTCGGCGCCGTCGAGGGCGGCCAGCATCGCGTCGGTGGCTTCCGGGACGGGAGGCGTCGCGCAGCCCTCGTCGAACCGGACGACCGCCTGCCCGGAGGCCCGGACCCTCGTCTTGACGGGGGTGGGCGCACCGGAGGGCCCGGCGACGACGGTGATGCCGTCGAGTTCGGCGCGGAGGAGTCCGGATGCCTCGTCATCGGCGAGGACGGTGACGAGCACGGCCTCGTGCCCGTCGGCCTGCAGTATGCGCGCCACGAGGCCCGCTCCCCCGGCGCGCCGCTGGACGACGTCGACGTCGACGACGGGTACGGGCGCGTCCGGCGACAGGCGCCCTGCCCCGCCGGAGAGATCCGCGTCGAGGAGGACATCCCCGACCACCACGATCCTCATCGCTGCTCCTCCCGACGGCGGCGCACCTCGGCGTCGAAGGCCCGGCACATCGCGTGCAGGGCGATGAGGTGGCCCTCCTGGGCGTTCGCGGACGCGGCGTCGACCGCCACGGAGTCGTCGACGCACTCGGTGAGGGGGTTGGGCCCGGCGCCCGTGAGCGCCCAGGTGGTGATGCCGGCCGAGCGGGCGGCCTCGGCGGCGCGCAGCAGGTTGGGGCTCCTGCCGCTCGTGCTCAGGAGCACGAGGATGTCCCCGGGCCGGCCGTGGGCGCTCACCTGGCGGGCGTACAGGTGGTCGAACCCGTAGTCGTTGGCGATGGCCGTGACGGCGGAGCTCTCGGCATGGAGGGAGATCGCGGAGAACGGTTCGCGTTCGCCGTCGAACCGGCCGACGAGTTCGGCCGTCAGGTGTTGGGCCTCGGCGGCGGAGCCGCCGTTGCCGGCCGCGAGCAGCCGCTGCCCGGCGAGGAGACGGTCCGCCAGCTCCACGCCCCAGCCGGCCAGGGTGCCGGCGTTCAGGGCGAGGGATTCGAGGGCCGGTGTGACTGCCCGGAGGTGGTCCAGCACGAGCTGCCGTGAGTCCTCCCGCGCGGTGGCCCCGGCGGTGTCCGGGATCGTGCCGGACGCGATGTCGGGCTGGATGTCGGTCTGCGTGGTCACAGTGCCCTGCCTCCTGTGCTTTCGAGTCGACGCGCGGCACTGTGCCGGGCGGTGGCCTGTTCTGCGGGTGCTGCGTCGGCGAGGGCGCTCTGGTAGGCCTTCTCCGTGTCGGCGGCGATGCGGCTCCACGAGTAGCGGGCCTTCACGCGGCGGTAGCCGTTGTCGCCGAGCTCGCGGGCCCACCCGGGGTCGCCCACGATCCCGGCGATCGCCCCGGCGATGGCCGCCGGGTCCTGGGGTGGTACGTGCAGTCCGGTGGTGCCGTCCACCACGGTGTCGACGAGGCCGCCGACGGCCGCGGCGATCACCGGGACGCCGCAGGCCATGGCCTCCAGCGGGACGATCCCGAACGGCTCGTACCAGGGGGCGCAGACCACGGCGTCCGCGCTGCGCAGCACCGCGGGCATCTCCACCCGCGACACCTGGCCACGCAGGACCACACGGTCCGCGACACCGAGGTCGACGGCGAGCGCGCGGAGTCGCTGCGCCTCCGGGTCGTCCTCGAGCCCGGTGGAGCTGCCGGCACCGCCCACGATGTGGAGTTCGACGTCGTCGCGGCCGAGGTCGGCGAGCTCGCGCAGAGCGCGGATCACGAGGTCCATGCCCTTGCGCGGGACGAGCCGCCCCACGCTGACGATGCGGTGCGCGCGGGTGCGGTCCTCCACGGGCCCGTGCGGGGTGAACAGTTCGACGTCGACGCCGCACGGGGCGATGGACACGCGGTTGCCCGGGACGCCCATGGCCTTGAGCTCGAACACCTCGTCCGAGCAGGTGGCGACGATGCGGTCGGCGCTGCGCCCCACCATCGCCTCGAGCATGAGCCGCTCGGGCGGGCTGGTGTCCTCGGCCCCCTGGTGGCGGCGCTTGACCGTGCCGAGCGCATGGAAGGTCTGGACGACCTGGACGGGGCTGCCTGCGGCGCGCGAGCGACCGGCGGCGTCGAGCGCGGCGAGCCCGGACATCCAGAAGTGTCCGTGCACGATGTCCGGCGGTTCCTGCCCCCAGTCCTCCACGATGCCCTCCGCCAGCCGGCCCATGTAGGGCAGGAGGAGGTCCTTCGGGACGGCTCGCTCAGGGCCGGCGGTGATGTGCACGACCTCCAGGTGCGGGTCGGTGCGCACCCGGTCCGGCAGGGCCGGGTCGTCGCGGCGCGTGTAGACCGTCACGTCGTGTCCCCGGTGGGCCAGTGCGAGGGACAGCTCGGCGACGTGGACGTTCTGCCCGCCGGCGTCGACGCCTCCCAGCGCGGCCAGTGGGCTCGCGTGCTCCGAAACCATGGAGATCCTCACGGGGCCTTCCTCTCTGTGACCGCCAGGACGCGGTGCCGTGTCGGTTCCTGCTCCAGGACGTCGTCCCAGTCGGCGAGGAAACGGGCAAGCCCGTAGGAGGCGAGGGCCGCCTCCCGGGCGGCCCGTCCCCGGACCCGCGCCTCGTCGGGGTCCTCGATGAGCCGCGCCGCCATGCGGACGAGGTCGTCGACGTTCGTGGAGACGGCCCCCGCCTCCGGCGGCACCGCGCGGGCCGCCTCCGTGGTCGCGAGGGCCAGCACGGGGAGTCCCACGTGCATCGCCTCGAGGAGCGAGAGGCCGAGGGAAGTCCAGCGCAGCGGGTGGACGTAGGCCCGGGACCTCCCGAGCCGTGCGTGCAGCTGCGCCGTGGGCAGGTCGCCGCCGATGCGCAGTTCCCGGGGCGTGAGGTCCAGGGCGTCGGGGAGCCCGTCCGTCCCCATCCCGAAGACCTCCAGCGGTGCGACGCCCGCGAAGCGGGGCAGCAGGTCGGTGCCGGTGATGCGGCCGCGGCGCACGGGCTCGTTGATGACGGCGGCGAGCTGCCCGAGCTCCCCGGTGTAGAGGTAGCCGGGATCCACGATGCCGTGCTCGATCACCGTGGTGTCGGCACCGCCGTTGTCCCAGAAGAGCGCGTTGAAGTGGGTGACGTGGATGATCGGGATGTCCGTCTGGCCGGCGAGCGGGTGGACGGTACCCACGATGTCGCGGCGCGGGGTGTTGTGCTCGAGGAACACCGCCGGCAGGTCGCGGCCCGGGGTGCGTCCCAGGAGCCGTTCGCACTCGGCGATCTCCTCGACCCGCTGCAGGACGACGACGTCGATATCGGCGCCGGGGAGGTCCTCCGGCGCCACCTCGATCACGGACGTCGGCCAGTCGCGGCCCGCGCGGCCGAGGCCCCATGCTCCGCCCCCGGGCGTGGTCGGCAGCACGTAGGTGTGGTCCCCCCGCACGAAAGCGTCGGTCCACCCTCCGTGGACGTGCCATAACAGGATCCTCATCGGTGTCCCCTCGTTGGTCGGCGGCCCTCTGTGCGGCCGATGCTGCGGCGTGAGCCGAGTGACGATACGCCGGAGCTGAGCCGGAGCACGGCGTCCATGACGTCCTCCGGGGAGACGCCGGACAGGCAGGGGTGCCCCTGCACGGGGCAGACGCGGGCACGGCTGAGCGCGCAGGCGGCGTCCTGGTCGCCGAGCAGCTCCACGGGCACCCGGTAGGGCGCCCAGCGCACGGCCGGGACCACGGGCGAGAACAGGCACACCACCGGGGTGTTGACGGCGGCCGCGAGGTGCGCGGGCCCGGTGTTGCCCGTGACGATCACCGACGCCCCGGCGATGACCGAGCCCAGGGTGGCCAGGTCGGTGCGGCCCCCGAGGTCCAGGGCCTCGGGGCCCGCGACCGTGGACGTCAGCTCGGTCTCGTCCGGCCCGCCGGTGACAACCACGCGGTACCCGGCGGCGGTCAGGAGTCCGACGGCCGCGGCGTGGTGGAGCGGGGGCCAGGCACGGGCGGGCACGGAGGCGCCGGGGTGGACGACGACGTAGGGGCCGGGGCCTGCGAGCGCGGAGGCGTCGGTGAGGTGCGTGACCTGCAGCCGGCCGTCGTCGCCCGGGGGCAGGGCGTACCCGGCCGCCTCCGCGATGCCGAGCGCCCGCTCCGCTTCCGGCTGGTCCTCGGGGAAGTCCTCGCCGGGCTTGAGGCGGACGTCGAGGAGCGATCCCGCATAGTCCACGGAGGCCCCGGCGATCCGCCGGACGCCGGCGAGGCGGAGCAGCAGGGCCAGGGGCAGCGGCGACTGGTGGAACGAGGTCAGGAGCACGGCCTCGTCGACGGCGAGGGCCGTCACGGCGTCGTGCAGTTCGCCCACCAGCTCCGGTGTGGGTTCGGGGGCCGGGTCCACGATCCAGGGCGCGGACCAGGTGACGACGTCGACGACGCCCGGCAGCAACCGTGCGGCCGCGGCGCCCTGGGGCCCGCACAGCATGACGACGTCGTTCGGGGAATCCCCATGGTCCCCGGCGGCGATGGCACGGACGGCGGGACCGGCGAGGAGGACGTCGCCGGCGCTGTCGAGGCGGGCGACGAGGACCCGGCGCCTCACGGCGTCCCCGCCCACAGCGTGTCGACGGCGTCGGCGAGGGTCGCGGCGACGGCAGGAGCCGAGCGGATCTCGTCCTCGAGCGTGACGCCCGTCGGGACGAGGACGGCCTGCGCGCCCGCGGCTGCTGCGGCTCCCATGTCCGCGCCGATGTCGCCGATGACGGCGACGTCCGAGGCGTCGAGGCCCAGGCGGGTGCTGGCCGCGAGGACCATGCCCGGGGCGGGCTTCCGGCACGCGCAGCCGTCGTCGGCCCCGTGGGGGCAAAGCTCCCAGACGTCGAACGGTCCGAGCAGTTCCTCGACGCGGGCATTGACGGCGTCCACCTGGTCGCGGGTGACGATCCCCCGGGCGATCCCCGACTGGTTGGTCACCACGCCCACCGGGATGCCGCGGGAGCGGAGGCCGTCGAGCACCTCGAGCGCCCCGGGCATGGGCTGCACGAGGGCGGGATCACCGTTGTACGGGACGTCCACGACGATCGTCCCGTCGCGGTCGAACAGGACGGCCCGTGGGGGCGTCCGTGGGGGTCCGGCCGAAGTCTGCATACTGGCTTAGTTCCCGTGGAGGAGCAGTACTAAACACTTTCCGCCCGACTTCTTCTCCGCGGGCCCTGCCGCTCGTCCCGACGATATGCCCCGACGGCCCGGACCCCGATTCTCTGGCAGGATCGTTCCCATGACTTCCGAGGGCACCAGTACCACCGCCACATCCGCCCGGCCTCCCGGAGGCGGCGCGGGGCCCGGCTCCCAGCGGGTCCCCGCGTCCACGCCGGCACCGGACGGGCGTCCCGAGATCCTGGCGCTGCGGGCCCTGAAGCTCGGGGACCTCCTCGTCGCGGTGCCCGCCCTGAAGGGACTGCGGCGTGCCTTCCCCGAGCACCGCATCCTCTACGCGGCCCAGGAGTGGCTCCGTCCGATCATCCCGCTCACGGAGGCCGTCGACGACCTGCTGCCCACGCACGGGCTCGACGACCCGCTGCCCATCGAGCACGGGCGGATCGACCTCGCCGTGAACCTCCACGGCAGCGGCGGGGAGAGCCGGGGGCGCCTCGAGGAGATCGGCGCGCGACGCCGGATGGGACACCGCTCGCCGGGCTGGGACGGCCCCGTGTGGCGCGACGGCGCCCTGGAGCGCGAGCGGTGGGCGTCGCTGATGAGCTGGCACGGCGTCCCCGCGGACCCGCTGGACTGCAGGCTCCGGGTGCCCGACGTGGCGAATCCCGTGCCGGGCGCCGTCGTCGTGCACGTCGGGGCCGCCTACGGGAGCCGGCTCTGGCCCGTGGAACGCTTCGCCGAGGTGGCCCGCGCCCTGGCGGCCGCCGGGCACCGGGTGGTCTTCACGGGCAGCGGCAAGGAACGGCCGCGGGCCCTCGCCGTCGCCGATGCCGCCGCCCTGCCGGAGGCGACGGTCGCCGCCGGGGAACTGCCCCTCGACACCTTCGCCGCCCTGGTGGCCGGAGCGTCCCTGGTGATCTCCGCGGACACGGGCGCCGCCCACCTCGCCTCCGCCTACGCGCGGCCCTCCGTGGTGCTGTTCGGTCCCGCACCACCCTCGGAGTGGGGGCCGCCGCCGGGACCCCACACCGTCCTGACGGACGCCTCGGTGCGGGTGGGCGAGACGTTCTCGGCCACACCGGACCCGGCGTTGCTGGCCGTGACCGTCGACCAGGTGCTGGCCGCGGCGTCGGACCACGGGATCTTCTAGGCGGTTCCGGACCGCGGGGCCTGCCCGTTCCCCGCGGGGGCGCCGAGGAGTCTCTTCTGCAGTTTCACCAGGATCCGGGACAGCGACCTCGAGACCTGCATCTGGGACATCCCGAGCTCGTCGCCGATGCACTGCTGGGTCTGCTCCATGAAGTACCGGCGGTAGAGGAGCTCCTTCTCGCTGCCGTGCAGCTCGTTGACCGCGCCGCGCAGGGAGATCATGTCGTCGCTGCGCTCCAGGCCGCCGGTCTCGCTCGCCAGGGTGTCGGCCCAGGTGCGCCCCTCCATGGGTGCGTCGAGGGATACCGGCCGGAGGCTCGTCGAGCAGGCCTGCGCCTCGAGGACCTTGTGCTCGGGCCGGCCGAGTTCGAGCCCGAGCTCGCGTGCGGTGGCCTCACGACCGTACCGCTGGGCCAGGGCGGGACCGGTCCGGGCGATCTCCGTGCGGAGGTCCTGCACCTCCCGCGGGGGCCTGACCACCCAGCAGGAGTCGCGCAGGTACCGCTTGATCTCGCCGCTGATCGTGGGGACGGCGAACGAGGCGAACGGGATGCCGCGGGCCGGGTCGAAGCGCTGCACGGCCTTGATGAGTCCCAGGTAGGCGACCTGGCGGATGTCCGCCGCTTCGGGGCCGGTGGCCGCGAAGGACCGCGCGACCGACTCCGCGATGTCGAGGTGCCGCACGGTGATGTCGTCCTGCAGGGCCGCCTTGAGGGGCCCGTCCTGGCGGCCGCGGGGGGCGTGGCCGTCCGCGGTAGCGGCGTCGGCGGAACGGCGCGGGCGCGCCGGGACGGTCGGTCGGGCTACGGCGGTACTCTGCATGCTGTTCTCCGATGGGCGCTGGACACTCACGTGACCCAAAGAAAACATCAGTACGCTTACTACGCAAACCGGACACTACGGAACGGGCGATCCGGCCCGGGGGCTTCCCTTTTCCACCGTGTCGGGGTACACGGCTTCAGGCGCCCGCGGAGAAGTCGCGCGGGGGGTGGAGGGCGCCGCGGTGGATCTCGTAGGCGCGGGAGCGCCCGGGCTCATCGGGGTCGTCGACGATGGGCTGGTCCGCCATGAACTGGCGGATGACGTGGGCGAGTTCGCCGGGATTGCTGAAATTGATCGCGTGCGCCGCCCCCTCGATGATCACCACGAGGACGTGGTTGTCCGTGCTGCCGGCGACCTCGGCGACCCGGGCAGGGCTCGGCATCAGCGGGTCCCGGTCGCCGATGACGACGAGGGTCGGGATCCTCAGTGCCAGCAGGCGGTCGAGGGACGGGTACCGGGTGAGGGCGCGGAACATCCTGACGGTGCTGGGTACGCCGAACCGGAGGTAGTCAGGGGCTGCCACGCGCATCAGCCCGACCGGCTCGCGGGTGCCGTCGAGGGCGAGTTGTCGCACGGCCCGTCGGAACGGCTGGTTGTACGCTCCCCCGGCCGGGGAGACGAGGACCGCCCGGTCCACGCGCCCGGGGTAGCGGTGGGCGAACTCGCAGATGACCGGGCAGCCCATCGAATTGCCGACGAGCGTGGCCGAGGTGATGTCGCGGTCGTCGAGGAACCGCGCAGCCGCATGGGCGAGGTCGGGCACGTCGAGGGGGTCGGTCGGCCTGCCGCTGCGTCCGAAGCCCGGGAGGTCCGGCACCAGGGTGTGGAACTCGTCGCGGAGGCGTTCCGCCGTCGGCAGCAGGTACCGGCCCGAGAGGCCGAAGCCGTGCACGTGCATCATGGTGGCCGCGTCCGGCCGGGCGGGTGACTCCCGGTAGAAGACGTCGACGCCGTCGACGCTCGTCCAGCGTTCGGCCAGCGCCGAGGCGGCCCGTCGGGGCAGCCGGCGCGCTCTCCGTCGGCGTGCGGGGAATCCGGGTGGGTCGGCCGTCACATTCCCTCCGGGGGGCTGGTCACCATGCGTCGACCGTAGTGCCCGGACGGGCGTCCCACGTCATTCCCGGGGGGTGATGCGGGACGCCCGGCGGCGCCCCACCGTGGACCCATGGCTCCACGACGACGCCCCGTGCCCGGTCCCCCGAGGGTTGACTGATGGATCCTGTCCTCAGCACCAACCTCGCCTGGATCGTCGGGTTGCTCGCGCACCTCGCCGTCTGCATCATCGCGCTCGTCGTCATCCCGAAACGGCGCAAGCCCACGGCGGCGATGGCATGGATCCTGATCATCGTGTTGCTCCCGGTGGTCGGGGTGGTCTCCTACCTCGTCATCGGTTCGGTCAAGCTGCCGGAACGACGCCGTGCGGAACAGCGCCGGATCACTGCTACGATCGCTGCCGCCGCCGAGGGACTCGACCTGGCGACACATCGGGACAGCTGGCCCGAGTGGTTCGCCCGTGTCACCCGGCAGAACCAGTTGCTCGGCGGCCTCCCGGTGGTCGGCGGCAACACCGGCCTGCTCCTGGACGACTACCGACAGTCCATCGACGCCATGGCCGCGGAGATCGGCACGGCAGAGCATTTCGTGCACGTGGAGTTCTTCATCGTGTCCTTCGACGACACGACCAGAGGATTCTTCGCTGCCCTGGAATCCGCCGTCGCCCGTGGCGTGACGGTGCGCCTGCTCGCCGACCACGTCTCCTCCACCAGGATCGCGCACCACCGGGAGACCTTCGCGGAACTCGACCGCATCGGCGTGGAGTGGAGCTACATGCTGCCGGTGATGCCCCTGAAGGGCAAGTACCAGCGGCCCGATCTCCGCAACCACCGGAAACTGGTGGTGATCGACGGAAGGGTGGGCTTCATGGGTTCCCAGAACCTCATCGACCGCAGCTACAACGCCCCGAAGAACCTGAAGCGCGGTCTGCAGTGGCAGGAGTTGGTGACGCGGCTCGAAGGACCGGTCGTGACGACCCTCAATGCCGTGTTCGTCTCCGACTGGCTGACCGAGACCGGGGAACGCCTCGACACGTCCTCACCGGCTGCCGTGCTGCCGCTGGGCGCTGCCGTCGTCGACGGGTCCGCGGAGGCCATCGAATGCCAGGTGGTGCCGAGCGGCCCGTCCTACGAGACCGAGAACAATCTGCGCCTGTTCCTGTCCCTGCTGTACGGGGCGTCGGAACGGGCGATCATCACGAGCCCGTACTTCGTCCCCGACGAGGCGATGATGTACGCCATCACGTCCGCCTGCCAGCGCGGCCTCGACGTCCAGCTCTTCGTCTCGGAGATCGGCGATCAGGGACCGGTCTTCCATGCCCAGCGGTCCTATTACGGGGAGCTGCTCGATGCCGGGGTGCGGATCTTCCGCTACCCGGCGCCGTACATCCTGCACGCGAAGCATGTCTCGATCGACGACGACATCGCGGTGATCGGGTCCAGCAACATGGACATCCGGTCCTTCAGCCTCGATTTCGAGGTGTCCCTCCTGGTGCGCGGCCGCGTCTTCGTGCAGCGGATGCGTGAGGTCGAGGAGCACTACCGTTCCGTGTCACGGGAGTTGACCCGTGAGGAGTGGGCCCGGGAACCGCTCTCGTCGACCTTCCTGGACGGCATCGCGCGCCTGACGTCGGCGCTGCAGTAGCAGGCCCTCGGTGGCCGCGGCGGTGGTCCCGACAGGAGGGCGTCGCGTGGAGGGGAGGTACGGTGGTTCCGCCCGTTGGGCAGCGTTGCGGCATCGGTCCGGTGCTGGCAGGATCACTGCACTGTCCCTGAAGCGAACGGATCGAGGAGTCAGCCATGCATTGGACGCTGGAGGTCGTGGTCGTGCCGGTGGCGGACATCGACCGCGCCAAGGCCTTCTACGCCGATCAGCTGGGTTTCGTGGTCGACCACGACACCACCGTGAGCCCCGGCAACCGGTTTGTCCAGCTCACGCCGCCCGGCTCCGGTTGCTCCATCGTGATCGGCGAGGGAGTCGTGCCGCCGATGCCTCCGGGATCCGTCCAGGGGCTGCAACTGGTCGTCCCGGATCTGGTGCGGGCGCACGCGGAGCTCGTGGAGCGCGGCGTCGAGGTCGGCGACATCCGGTCCGTGGGACGTGATCCGGAGGCGGTGCAGCGGGGCGGGACAGCACTCGACAACGTCGGTTTCGTGTTCTTCAGCGACCCGGACGGCAACGGCTGGGCGGTACAGCAGATCTCCGCCCGTGCCTGACGGGAGCCATCGGCCCCGCCCTCGGTCCGTGACCCTGCGCTTCACGAGCAGGTGCCGGGAGCTGGACCGGACGGCCGCCGGGTCAGCTGGACACGGTGGCGGCCGGCCCCGTGTCGGAGCCGTCGGCGGCAGCGCCCTCGCCCGAGGCCGCTCCTGCCGCCGTGTAGTTCCAGCGCGGCGCCCCGAGTTCGCGGATGACGGTCTTGAGATGGTCACGCAGCTCCTCGGAGACCAGGCCCCCGCCGGCCACGAGGGTGCGCTCGATGTCCTCGGACGCCTCGAGGACCTGTTGTCCGGCGGGCGAGATCGAGACCATGTGGGAGCGCCGGTCGAGGTCGTTCCGCACGCGCGTCACATGCCCCCTGGACTCGAGCCTGGACAGCGTCTTGCCCATCGTCTGGGCCTGCACCCGTACGATCTGGGCGAGGCTCGCCTGCGTCATGGCCCCCTCGTTCGCGAGGACGCCGAGGGCGATCACCCCGGCGTGGGTCACCCCGATGTCGACCAGTCGCTCATTCCATGCGTGCTCGACCAGACGCGCGGCTGTCGTCAGCAGTCGACCGGTGGGCCATTGCTCCAGATCGGGCATAGAACCGTGCACTTCCTCTCGCTTGCGAGACCGGCGGCCGCCGTCGGCGTCGGATCATCCCCCTATGATAGCTAGGCCAGCTGCCCGCTCTCTCCACGTCGGCATCCGGTCACCTGCCCTCCGGCGCGTTCCACGCTGCCGACGCCCATCGATCCCCAGGAGGACGCATGTCGGAACGACTGCCCACGGGTGCCCCTGCCCCCGATTTCACGCTCAGGAACGCCGCGGGTGAGGACGTCACGCTGTCCTCCCTCCGGGGCGGCAGCGTGGTCGTGTATTTCTACCCGGCCGCCGCCACCCCCGGCTGCACCACCGAGGCCTGCGACTTCCGTGACAATCTGGCCTCGCTCGCCGCCGCCGGGTACACCGTGCTGGGCATCTCTCCGGACCCTGTGGGCAAACTGGCCGCCTTCGCCGAGAAGGAGTCGCTCACCTTCCCCCTCCTCTCGGACGAGGACCACGCCGTCGCGGAGGCGTACGGGGCGTGGGGCGAGAAGAAGAACTACGGGAAGACCTACGAGGGCCTGATCCGCTCCACCGTGGTGGTGGACCCGGACGGCACCGTCGCGCTGGCACAGTACAACGTGCGCGCCACCGGTCATGTGGCGAAGCTGCGCCGCGACCTGGGGATCGACGCGTAGGAACCCTTCCCGCGCCCGGGGCCGCCGGCCCATTGGCGCTACAGTGAAGGGGAAGGAATGCCCTCCGCGTGAGCGGCATCCCGGGCGCGAGTGGCGGAATTGGCAGACGCGCTGGATTTAGGTTCCAGTGTCTTCGGACGTGGGGGTTCAAGTCCCCTCTTGCGCACCATCAGCAGCACCAGGCGGGCCGCTCCGGGCGGCCCGGTGAAGCCCCGTCGGGCAGTCCGCCCGATGGGGCTTTCGTCTGACCGACGGTGCTTCCGCGCCTATCACCGCAGGTCACAGGCTGGTCACAGGGGACTCTCCTTGAACATCCGACCCATCCACCTGCCGACCACGCCCGAAGTACCTCCGAGACATCGACACGATGTGCTTCACACGACAGTCACTGACCCGGGTATCCACCGGGGTCGTCACTTTGGAGGAAATTCATGCAGATCACCAAGCGCAGGAACCTGTCCATCATGGGTATCGCGGCAGTCTCGATGTTCGGTCTCGCGGCATGCGGTGGTGGCTCCGACGCAGGATCCGAGGCCACCCCGAGCAGCATGGCCGAGGAGACCAGCATGGCCAGCGAGTCCCCCTCGATGGAGGCGAGCATGAGCCCCTCTGCCGACGCGATGATGGACCCCGCAGCGAACCTCGTCGGCCCCGGCTGCGAAGGCTACGCCGAGCAGGTCCCCGAGGGTGACGGTTCGGTCGAGGGCATGTCCCTCCTCCCCGTGGCGGACGCCGCTGCGGCCAACCCCATCCTGAAGCAGCTGACCGCCGCTGTCTCCGGTGGCATCAACCCCGACGTCGACCTCGTCGACACCCTCAACGGCGGCGAGTTCACCGTCTTCGCGCCGGTCGACGACGCCTTCGCCGCACTGCCCGCCGAGACCGTCGAGGGTCTGAAGACGGACACCGAGGGCCTCAACAGCATCCTGACCTACCACGTGGTGCCGGGCAAGATCCAGCCCTCCGAGCTCGAGGGCACCACGCAGACCACGGTCCAGACCGCCGACCTCGAGGTGACCGGTTCGGGCGACGACCTCATGGTCAACGACGCCAAGGTCATCTGCGGCGGCGTCCAGACCGCCAACGCCGTCGTCTACCTGGTCGACACCGTCCTGACGCCCCCGGCCGGCTAGGACCTCCCGACCTCCCCGGTTCACTCCTCTAACGTGTCCCGGGGATCACGGACAGGCCCTCTCATCCCTCGCGGGTGAGAGGGCCTGTCCGTGTGTCCGCTCCGCGCGGTTCCTGGGCGGAGCGGACAGGACCATCGCCTACACTTGGGCATTCCAGACACCGGACCATCTTGTCCCGGCCCCCTGCCCTTCGGAGACCGACGCCAGTGAACAACCCTGCCGCGCGCCGCACCAGCCACGGACGGGCGACCCACGGTGGAATCCGCGTCGCCGGGCTGGCCGTCGCCGTCGCCGCCGCGGTGTCCCTCGCCTCCTGCACGGCCGGCCAGGTCCCGCCGCCCCAGCCCGCGACGACGACGGCGCCCCCCGCGTCGGAAGCCGCCACCTTCACCTTCGGGACGGCCGCGCATCCCCGCACCCTCGACCCGGCGCTCGCGAACGACACCGAGTCCTTCCGCGTGAGCCAGCAGATCCTGCAGGGACTCGTGGGCGTGGACCCGTTGACCTCCGAGCCGACGCCGCTGCTGGCCGAATCCTGGGACGAGGGGGACGACGGGCGGTCCTACGAGTTCACGCTGCGGGAGGACGTCGTATTCCACGACGGCGAACCGTTCGACGCCGACGCCGTGTGCGCCAACTTCGACCGCTGGTACACATTCCCCGAGACGGCGCGGGCCGCGGCGAGCAGGCTGCCCTTCGAGAACGTGTTCAAGGGCTACTCCGACACCCCCGAGGTGAGCCTCTACAAGGGCTGCACGGCGACTTCGGCGTACACCGTGGACCTGCAGCTCACCTCCCGGATCACCGGACTGATCCCCGCACTCGCCACGCCCGCGTTCGCGATGTCCTCCCCCGCCGCGCTCGAGGCCGGCGCCGCGGACGACCTCACCGAGTCCCGGGACGGCTCGGGCATCTCCCGGTACGGCCAGGCGCCCGTCGGGACCGGCCCGTTCCGCTTCGTCTCCTGGGGGGAAGGGGACGTGGAGCTCGCCTCCTTCGACGGGTACTGGGGTGAGCGCGGGGAAGTGGAGCGTGTGGTGTTCACCACCATCACCAACCCCGATTCCCGGGCGCGCGCCCTGACCGCGGGGCGGATCGACGGCTACGACTTCGTGTCCGTGGACAGCGCCGTCGACCTTGCACGCAACGGACTGCAGTTCCTGCAGCGCGACCCCTACTCCGTGCTCTACCTCGGCATGAACCAGGGCTTCCCCGGTGTCGACGATCCCCTGTTCCGCGAGGCCGTCGCCCATGCCATCGACAAGGACGCCCTCGTCGACGGCCGCTTCCTCAACGGGACCAAGCCGGCGCGCCAGTTCATCCCGGAGAAGCTCGGTGTGGGCAACGAGACGGTCGAGGACTACGGCTACGACGTCTCCCTCGCCAAGGACCTCCTCGAGCGCTCCGGGTACGACGGACGCGAGCTGCCCTTCTACTACCCGCGCAACGTCTCCCGGCCCTACCTGCCGGCCCCCGAGAAGGCCTACGCCGAGCTGAGCCGCCAGCTCACCGAGGCCGGCTTCAACATCAAGCCGGTGCCCGTGGACTGGAACGACAGCTATGTGGAGGCGGTCCAGCAGTCCGGGGACCGGGCCTTCCACCTGCTCGGGTGGAGCGGCAGCTACCAGGACCCGGACAACTTCGTGGGCGCCCTCTTCGGCACGTACTCGGAGGAGTTCGCCTACGACGACCCGCAGCTGTTCAGCAAGGTCAACCGGGCGCGGGGACTGCCCCCGGGCGAGGACCGCACCGAGGCCTACGCGGACATCAGCGCGCAGATCTCCGACAGGATCCCTGCCGTCCCGCTGGCCTTCCCGATCTCCGCGCTGGCGATGAGCCCGCGCGTGACCACCTACCCCGTGAGTCCTGTCATGAACGAGGTCTTCAACCGCATCGACCTCGCCGACGTCGAGCCCCTGCCGACGCCGTCGGACTGAGCGACCGGACGCGATGATCGCGACCCCAGGACGATTTAAGTTAGGTCACCACCAGCCGCTAGTGTTTGTCTCCTAGTGACCTCGCGACTGGAGACTCCGTTGACCACATCCCATCAGGGCACGCCCGCCAAGACCACCGACGTCGTCCTGATCGGCGGCGGGATCATGAGCGCCACCCTCGGGGCGTTCCTCCGGCAGCTGCAGCCCGACTGGGACATCTCCCTGTTCGAGCGGTTGGACGTCGCGGGCCTCGAGAGCTCCGACCCCTGGAACAACGCCGGCACCGGCCACTCGGCCCTGTGCGAGCTGAACTACTCGCCCGCAGGGAAGGACGGCTCCGTCGATCCGGCCAAGGCCGTCGCCATCAACGAGCAGTTCCAGGTCTCCCGCCAGTTCTGGTCGCACATGGTCTCCGAGGGGCTCATCGGCGATCCGCGCACCTTCATCAACCCGGTGCCCCACATGAGCTTCGTCTGGGGCCAGGCCAACGCCGAGTACCTGCGCCGTCGCTACGAGGCACTGAGCCCGCAGCCGCTGTTCAGCACCATGGAGCACAGCGAGGACCACGACACCATCGCCGGGTGGACCCCGCTCGTCATGCGGGGCCGCAACCCCTCCCAGCCCGTCGCCGCCTCGCGCGTCGAGGGCGGCACCGACGTCGACTTCGGCGCCCTCACCCGCCAGCTCACCACCTACCTCGAAGGGACCGGCGTCGACCTGCACTACGGCTTCGACGTCCTCGACGTCGCCCGGGCGACCGACGGCCGCTGGGACGTCAAGGTCAGGAACAAGGCGACCGGCGAGACCAGCACCGTCACCTCGAAGTTCGTCTTCATCGGCGCCGGCGGCGGCGCCCTGCACCTGCTGCAGCGCAGCGGCATCCCCGAGGGCCGCGGCTTCGCGGGCTTCCCGGTCTCCGGCCAGTTCCTGCGCTGCACCGACCCGGACCTCGTGGGGCAGCACAACGCCAAGGTCTACGGCCAGGCGTCCGTCGGCGCCCCGCCGATGTCCGTCCCCCACCTGGACACGCGGTTCGTCCAGGGAGAGCGCTCCCTGCTGTTCGGCCCCTACGCCGGGTTCTCCACCAAGTTCCTCAAGAGCGGCTCCTACCTGGACCTGCCGACGTCCATCCGCCCCTCGAACCTCGTCCCGATGCTCGCGGTCGCCAAGGACAACATGTCCCTGACGAAGTACCTCATCACCGAGGTCCTCAAGAACCGCGACGCCAAGAACGACGCCCTCACCGACTTCCTGCCGACCGCCGAGGGCGGCAGCTGGGAACTGATCTCCGCCGGCCAGCGTGTACAGGTCATCAAGAAGGCTCCGGGCAAGGGCGGCGTGCTGCAGTTCGGCACCGAGGTCATCACGTCGTCGGACGGCTCGGTGGGAGCGCTGCTCGGCGCCTCCCCCGGAGCGTCCACGGCGGCCCCGATCATGGTGGAGCTGCTCGAGCGGTGCTTCCCGGCCAGAATGTCCGGCTGGGAGCCGAAGCTCAAGCAGATGCTTCCCGGGTACGGCGTCAAGCTCAACAAGGACGCCGCCCTGGCCGCCGAGGTGCAGTCGATGACCGACCGGGTCCTCAAGCTCGCATAACATCCGACGGAACCAGCCGGTCGACCGTCAGCATCAAAGGCAGGTTTCTTGTTCCGTCTGGCCCACTTCTCCCTCGGCAACAGGGCGCTCATCGCGCTCATCACCATCCTCGCCTCGGTCTTCGGTGTCATCACCCTCGGCTCCCTGAAGCAGGAGCTCATCCCCTCCCTCGAGTTCCCGCAGATCACGGTGATCTCGACGCTGCCCGGAGCCTCCCCGGAGTACCTCGACCAGCAGGTCAGCGAACCGCTGGAGGCGGCGCTGAGCGGCGTGGAGGGCCTGGAGTCGTCGTCGTCCACCTCCCGCTCGAGCGTCTCCACCGTCAGCCTCGTCTTCGTGTACGGCACGAACCTCGACCGGGCCCGGGCGCAGGTGGACCGCGCCATCTCCACGGTGCGCCCCACCCTGCCGGACGACGTCGAGCCGCAGGCGCTCGCGGGCAGCATCAGTGACCTGCCCATCGTGTTCATGGCGGTCTCCTCCGACCAGTCGCTCAGCGAACTGAACGGTGACCTGGCCCGGCTGACCGTCCCCCGCCTGCAGAAGATCGACGGCGTCCGCACCGCCGACGTCTCCGGCGGGTCCACGCAGCACGTCGCGATCCTCCCGCGCGAGGGAGCCCTCGCCGACGCGGGCCTGACGGTCGGCGACATCAGCAGCACCCTCGAGGACAACGGCGCACTGTTCCCGGTCGGCAGCCTCGAGGACGATCCGCGGTCGCTGACCATCCAGGCGGGCAGTCGCATCGGATCCCTCGAGGACATCGAGACGCTGCCGGTGCTCCCCTCCTCCGAGGACCCCTCCCCCGGCCCGGTCAGCACCATCGGCGACCTGGCCGATGTCAGCCTGGCCGACGACGAGCCCACCTCCGTCGCGCGCACCAACGGCACCGAGACCCTCGCGCTGACGGTGACGAAGGTCCCCGACGGCGACACCGTTGAGATCTCGCAGCAGATCGTGGCCCTCGTCCCCGAGCTCGAGACCGAACTGGGCAACGCCGCGGACATCACCGTGGTCTTCGACCAGGCGCCGTTCATCGAGCGCAGCATCGACGACCTCACCACCGAGGGGCTGCTGGGCCTCGGCTTCGCCGTGCTGATCATCCTCGTCTTCCTCCTCTCCGTCCGCTCCACCCTCGTCACCGCGATCTCGATCCCGCTGTCGCTGCTCATCACGTTCATCGGTCTGTACGTCGCGGGGTACTCCCTGAACCTGCTGACCCTCGGCGCCCTGACGATCGCCGTCGGGCGCGTGGTGGACGACTCCATCGTCGTCATCGAGAACATCAAGCGGCACCTCGGGTACGGGGAGGAGAAGCGGGAGGCCATCCTCACCGCGGTCCGGGAGGTGGCCGGCGCCATCACCGCCTCGACGCTGACCACCGTGGCCGTGTTCGCGCCCATCGGCTTCGTCGGCGGCCTCGCCGGCGAGCTCTTCCGCCCCTTCGCGATCACCACCGGGATCGCCCTGCTGGCCTCCCTCGGGGTGTCCCTGACCATCGTCCCGGTGCTCGCCTACTGGTTCCTGAAGCGCACGCCGCCGGCGCTCGCGTCCATCGATTCAACCGCCACCGGTTCCATTCCCGCCCGTTCCATGTCCGCCGGTTCCGCCGGTTCCACCGCCTCCCGGGCGGGGTCCGACCGCCCGTCCCTCCTCCAGCGCGGCTACCTCCCGATCCTCACCGGCACGCAGCGCCACCCCGTCATCACCCTCGTCAGCGGCGCCCTCGTCCTGGGCGCCACGGCCGCGATGGTCCCGTTCCTGCCGACCAACCTGCTCGGCTCCTCGGGCCAGAACAGCTTTTCCATCACGCAGAGCCTCGCCTCGGGCACGAGCCTGGCGACGACGGCGGAGACCGCCGCCCGGACGGAGGAGATCCTGATGGACACCCCGCAGATCCGCGACGTGCAGCTGACGGTCGGCAACCCCGAGGGCGCGTTCGCCGCCCAGTTCTCCGGCGGCGCCTCGGTGGCGACTTTCACCGTCATCACCGACGAGGACGCCGACCAGGAGGCCCTGCAGGAGTCCGTGCGCCAGGACCTCGAGGGCCTCGAGGACGCGGGCACCATCTCCCTGTCCAGCCAGCAGGGCGGCTTCGGCACCTCGAGCACCATCGACATCGACATCACGGCGCCCGTCGCGGCGGATCTCGAGGCCGCGGACAGCGCGGTGTTCGAGGGGCTGCAGGGGCTCGACGGCGCGGGTGAGATCACGAGCAACCTCGCGGCGGCCCAGCCGCAGGTCCAGATCGACGTGGACCGCACGGCGGCCGTGGAGGCGGGTCTGAGCGAAGGTCAGATCGCGGGCCTCCTCGGCGGCAGCATCAGCCCCGTCCCGGCCGGTTCGGTCCGCTTCGAGGCGGACGACTTCCCCGTCCTGATCGGCGAGGGCACCACGATCACGAGCATCGACCAGCTCCGGGACCTGCAGGTCCCCACGGCGACGGGACCCGTCCCCCTGACCGAGGTCGCCTCCGTCGAGGAGGTCCAGGTGCCGCTGTCGGTCACGAGCTCCAACGGCGAACGCACGGCCCGGGTCTCGATCACACCGTCCGACGACGACCTCGGCACCCTGACCGGAGCAGTGAACGAGCGCCTCGCCGGCATCGAGCTGCCGCCCGGCGCCACCGCCACCGTCGGCGGCGCCTCCAGCCAGCAGGCGGAATCGTTCGACCAGCTGTTCCTCGCCCTGTGGGCGGCGGTCGCCATCGTGTACGTCATCATGGTCGCGACGTTCAAGAGCCTCCTCCAGCCCCTGATCCTGCTCGTCTCCATCCCGTTCGCGGCCACCGGCGCCATCGCCCTGCTGCTGATCACCGGGACGCCCCTCGGGCTGCCCTCCCTCATCGGCATGCTGATGCTCGTGGGCATCGTGGTCACCAACGCGATCGTGCTGATCGACCTCATCAACCAGTACCGCCTCCCCCACGACGGCGCGCCGGGACTGCCGGTCGCCGATGCCATCCGGGAGGGCGCCCGCCAGCGCCTGCGGCCGATCCTCATGACCGCGCTGGCCACCATCTTCGCCCTGACGCCGCTGGCGCTCGGCCTCACGGGGAAGGGCGGCTTCATCTCGCAGCCCCTCGCCATCGTGGTGATCGGCGGACTGGTGTCCTCCACCGCCCTGACCCTGGTGCTGGTCCCGGTCCTGTACCGGCTCGTCGAGGGCCGCCGTGAACAGCGGGCGCTGCGCCGGGAGGCTGCAGCCGCCGCGTGACCGGCAGAAGGACGGCGTACACTCGATGCGTCCGTATCTAGTTGCCGGCCGCCCGGCAGGAGGCCCGAAAGCACCATGACTGACGCCCCGCACCCCGCCGTCGGTTCCGCCGTCGAACCTGCCGGCGAAGCGTCCGACGGCGCGGCTGGTGTCTCACACCCGACCGCCTCCGTCCGCCAGGCGTCGGAGACCTGGGAATCGCTCTTCCGGGCGCAGGTCGGCATCATGCAGCGCATCCGGCAGGACCCGGCGTTCAAGGACCTGCCCATCCGTGAGTACGACGTCCTGTTCAACCTCAGCCGGTGCCCCACCGGCTGGACGCGGCTCAACGAGCTCAACCACTACCTCCTGATCAGCCAGCCCAGCCTCAGCCGCATGGTGGACCGGCTCGAGGCCAGGCACCTCGTGCGCAGGCGGCCGGCGGCCAGCGACCACCGCGGCGTCGAGCTGGCGCTGACCGAGGAGGGCCGTGCGCTCCAACGGCGGATCGGCGCGGGCCACGTGCAGCGCATCCGGGAGGTCCTCGCGCCCGTCCTGGACCCCGGGGAGATGGATCAGCTGAAGGCCCTCACGGACAAGATCAACGCCCGGCTGGGCACCACACACGAAGGGTCAGGACCAGCATGAACGATTTCACGGCGGACGCGATCGGCGATCTCACGGGCAGGCGCGCGGTCATCACCGGGGCCAACAGCGGGCTGGGCCTCGAGACGGCCGTAGGGCTCGCGAGGAAGGGCGCCGAGGTGATCCTGGCCTGCCGGAGCGAGGACCG
Organism: Arthrobacter pityocampae; assembly: GCF_002927275.1. GTDB lineage: Bacteria > Actinomycetota > Actinomycetes > Actinomycetales > Micrococcaceae > Arthrobacter_D > Arthrobacter_D pityocampae. Next base: position 369,361 of record NZ_PRKW01000001.1, read on the forward strand.
CGGGCGGGACGCCGAGCAGCGGGTCCGCTCGCTCACGGGCAGCGACCGCGTGGAGCTGCGCCTCCTCGATCTCGCCAGTCAGCAGTCCATCCGCGAGTTCGCGGCAGGCCTCAGCGGTCCCGTGCACCTGCTCGTCAACAATGCCGGGGTGATGGCCACGCCGCGCTCGACGACGGCGGACGGTTTCGAACTGCAGTTCGGCACCAACCACCTGGGGCACTTCGCCCTGACGGGCCTGCTGCTGGAGAACCTCCGCGAGGCCGGGTCGTCCCGCGTGGTCACCCTCTCGAGCCTCGCCCACAAGCGGGGACGGATCGACTTCGACGACCTGCAGTCCGAGCGCCGCTACCGCCGGTGGGCCGCGTACGGGCAGAGCAAGATCGCGAACCTCTACTTCATGGTCGAACTCGACCGCCGTGCCCGGGCCGCGGGCTGGGACCTCACGTCGGTGGCGGCGCACCCGGGCGGGGCCACCACGAACCTGACGGCCGGGATGAAGATGCCGGCACTGCTCGATGTGCTCGCCGGCTTCATGGCGCTGATGGGCCAATCCGCGGCCGACGGCGCGCTGCCCACGCTCTACGCGGCCACCGCGGACGACGTCCAGGGCGGGGACTACTACGGTCCGTCCGGCGTCGGCGAGACCCGCGGCGCACCCCGCCTCGTCGCGCCGGTGCCGCGCGTCCTGGACCGTGACATCGCGGTGCGCCTCTGGAACCGCAGCACCGAGCTCACGGGTGTGGACTTCGCGGCCCTGCAGCCCGCGGGCTCCGGCGGGCCCCGGCCTCCGGAGGGGCCCCGGGGGTGATCAGCCCGCGGCGCCGGGGGCGATCCGGAGGGAACCGAGCATCTCGCGGATGGTTGCATAGCCCGGGGTGTCGTAGTGCTTCTGCGCTTCCCCGATCGTCCCGAACGTGACGTTCTGCGGCCCGGTGTTCTCGGGCGTCTTGGGGGCCAGGACCTCGACCTCCCCGAAGCTGACCCGGCCGAGTGGGTCACCGGCGTCGACGGTGTTGGAGAGCGTGCAGGCGAAGCCGTCCGCGCCGCCCAGCCGGTCCGTGATGCCGTAGGAGCCGAAGAAGCGGAAGCCGGCGATGATCCGGATCACGACGCGCGGCTCGAACTCCGCGCTCGCCGGCGCCTCGTCCGTGAGTTCGAGCGGTTCACTGCTGATGACGTGGTAGGGGGTGAGGTTCGCGTCCGGGCACGGAGCTTCCGGCGTCTCGATGCCGGTGTGCAGTTCGGCGATGGTCACGCCCTCCGTGGTGCGGACCGCGTAGTGCAGCGACTCGGGGGCGTAGACCCCGGGCCCCGGCTCGATCAGCTGCACCACCCACTTCTCCGGCAGCTCGAAGCTCAGCCGGCGCCCCTGATCGGTGAAGACCTTCCAGCCCTCGCGGGCCTCGCGCAGCGGTGTGCGCGCGGGCTCGGCGGGCCCGGCCGTCGCGCTCGCGGCAGACGGAGCCGGTGCTCCGCCGTCGGCCCAGGGTGCCGTGCACGCGGTGATGAGCGTCAGGACGAGCGCGGCAGCGGCGAGGGCCTGGGGCTGGTGCCGTCGGCCCGGCCCTCCGGACGGTCGGTGGTCCATGGCGTCCTCTCTGCGGGGAACTCGGTGCCGTCATTCTAGGCGCGGGCGTAGCTGCCGGCGGGTGCCGCGCCGAGGGACCGGACGGCCTCCACGGCGGCGACGACGGCGTGGGCCGCCGTCTCGAGGTCGGCGGACGGGGTGTCCTGGGTCCAGGAGAGCCGTACGGCGCTCTGTGCCGTCGCGTCGTCCAGGCCGAGCGCCAGCAGCACCGCGGACGGCTCGGAGGAGCCGGCCGCGCACGCGGACCCGCTCGAGCAGACGACGCCGCGACGCTCGAGTTCGAGGAGGATCGCCTCCCCGCTGACGCCGGGGAAGCAGAAGGAGGCGAGGTTCGGGAGCCGGTGCACGGCGTCGCCCGTGAGCAGCGCCCCGGGCACGCCGGCGAGCACGTGGCCGGTCAGGGCGTCGCGGGCCGCCGCGGACCGTCCTGCGGCCCCGGGCAGGGCCGCCTGGGCGAGTTCCAGTGCGCGGGCGAGCCCGACGGCACCGGCCACGTTCTCCGTCCCCGAGCGGCGCCCGCGTTCCTGGCCGCCGCCGTGGAGCACCGGTTCGCAGGGCGTCCCGGAGCGGAGGTACAGCAGGCCGATGCCCTTCGGCGTGCCGAGCTTGTGCCCCGAGATGCTGAGCGCCGTGACGCCGAGGCGGTCCACGTCCAGGGGGAGCCACCCGGCCGCCTGCACGGCGTCGGTGTGGAAGGGCACGCCGGCGCGCCGGCAGAGCTCCGCGAGGGCGGGGATGTCCTGGACGGTCCCCACCTCGTTGTTCGCGTACATCACGGTGCACAGCGTCGTCGTGTCCTCGAGCGCCGCAGCGAGGTCCGACGGCGCCACCCGGCCGCTGCCGGAGACGGGCAGCACCGTGATCCGGAAGCCGTGGAACTCCTGCAGGTAGGCCAGGACCTCCAGCACGGCCGGGTGCTCGATCGCGCTGGTGACGATGTGCCGGCCCCGGGGGGCTGCGAGCGCCATGCCCTTGAGCGCGAGGTTGTCCGCCTCCGTGCCGCCCGAGGTGAAGATCAGTTCGCCCGGCCGGCAGCCGAGCAGCGCAGCGATGCGGGAGCGGGCGCGGGCGTAGTCCGCCGCCGCGGCCTCCCCGACGGTGTGGTGGCTGGACGGATTGCCGAACGTCGAGGTCAGCAGGGGCCACATCTCCTCGAGGACCTCGCGGCGGGACGGTGCGGTGGCAGCGGCGTCGAGGTAGATCATGGCCGCCCTCCCGGGTCGGGGATCGCCTGCTCGGGAACGGCGAAGTCCAGGCCGAGGTCGAGGGAGCGGACGCTGTGGGTGAGCGCTCCTGCGGAGATGATGTCGACGCCGGTGGCCGCGATCGCACCCACCGTGTCCAGGCGGACAGTGCCGCTGGCTTCGACGAGCGCACGGCCGGCGATCCGGCGCACACCCTCCGCGAGGTCGGTCAGGGTGAAGTTGTCGAGCATGACGGTGTCCACCCCGGCGGCGAGGACGGGCTCGAGCTGGTCCAGCCGGTCCACCTCGACCTCCAGGTGCACGGTGTGCGGGAGCCTCGACCGCGCGGACCGGAGGGCCTCGGTGAGGGCCTCCGGGCCGTCGACGTCGAGGAGCGCCAGGTGGTTGTCCTTGACCATCACGGCGTCGGACAGGCCGGAGCGGTGGTTGGAGCCTCCCCCGCAGCGGACGGCCCAGCGCTCCAGCACCCGGAGCCCCGGCGTCGTCTTGCGGGTGTCGGTGATGCGCGCCCGGGTGCCCGCTGCGGCGTCCACGAAGGCGCGGGTCAGGGTCGCGATGCCGCTGAGCCGCTGCACGATGTTGAGGGCGGTCCGTTCGGCGGTGAGGATGCCGGCGGCCGGTCCGGTGATCGCCGCGAGGGTGTCACCCGCCGCGAAGGCGGTGCCGTCGGCGCGCGGGAACGTGACGCTGATCCGGGGGTCCGTGAGGCGCATCGCGGCCTCGACGGCGGCCGTCCCGCAGAGGACACCCGGTTCGCGGGCCGTGATGGTCGCTGTCGCCTGCTGGTCCGGGTGGATCAGGGCCTGACAGGTGAGGTCCCCCCACGGGGCGTCCTCGGTGAGAGCTGCGGCCACGACGGCGTCGATCAGGTGCTGGGGCGGCCGCGCCGGTGCGACGGTGGTCGGGGCGGGAGGAGTGATGGTCGTGGTCATGGGCGTGTTCCTTCGGGGGTTCGTGCGTAGGACCGGCTCGGCGCGGGAGCCTGCGGCGGGGAGTCGGGCTGGTCCAGGCGCTGGTGTGCGCCGACCGACGCGGTGCGGCGGGACGCCGCGTGGACGAGCAGGCGGGCGCACAGCAGCAGATTCGCGAGTTCGGGGTCGGCGTCCGTGTCCGGGCGGTAGGAGGCGAGGTGCTTGCGGGCGAGTTCCAGTCCGGCGCCGGTGCGCAGCACACCCGCGTGGTCGGACAGAACGGACTGCAGGTCGGCGCGGGTGAACGACTGCGTGCCCGTCTCCTCCGCCTCGAGGTCGAGGTGGTCGACGTCGAACGACGGCGCCTCTCCCCCGCCGGCGGCGAGCGCCTCCGCGCAGCGGGCACCGAACACCACGCCCTCGAGCAGGCTGTTGGAGGCGAGCCGATTGGCGCCGTGCACGCCGGTCCGGGCCACCTCCCCGACCGCGAGGAGTCCGGGGACGGAGGTCCGCCCCGCGGTGTCGGTCCGCACCCCGCCCATCCAGTAGTGGGCGGCCGGCACCACCGGGACGGGGGTGGAGGACCAGTCGAGGCCATGCCTGGCGGTCAGGGCCGTGAGGGTGGGGAAGCGCCGGGCCAGGAAGTCGCGGCCGAGGCCCGTCGCGTCCAGGTACACGGCCGGACGCCGGCGCCCGTCCTGTGCGCCGGGGCCGCCGCGATCGCCGTCGCCCGCGGCACGACCGGTACGGCCGCCCGCAAGGTGCTGCGCGATGCTGCGGGAGACGACGTCCCGCGGCGCGAGGTCCCCGTCCGGGTGGTAGCCGGCCATGAACGGGTGGCCGTCGGCGTCGATGAGGCGGGCCCCCTCGCCGCGGACGGCCTCCGAGATGAGCGGGTTACCGGGGACGTCGAGGGAGGTGGGGTGGAACTGGAAGAACTCGAGATCCGCCACCGCGGCACCGGCACGCCAGGCCAGCGCGACGCCGTCGCCGGTGGCGATCCGGGGGTTGGTCGTGGACTCGAACAGCTGGCCGGCCCCGCCCGTCGCGAGGACGACGGCGTCCGCCGGGAGGTCCCGCGCCACGCCGCCGGAGAGCACCTCGACGCCCGTGGCGCGCCGCCTGACCCCAAGGGCCGGGCCGTCGCCGCCGAGGGCCGGGCCGTCGCCGTCGAGCAGGACGCGCGTCACGAGAGTGTCCTCGAGGACCTCGATACCGGGGTCGCGGCGGACCGCGGCGGTGAGCGCCGCGACGAGCCCGGCCCCCGTGGCGTCGCCGCCGAGGTGCAGGACCCGCGCGGCCGAGTGCGCGGCCTCGCGGCCCCGGGCCGGCACGCCCGGGTCCGCAGGTGAGGTGTCGAAGACGACGCCGGCGGCCTGGAGGGCGGCGATGCCCTGTGCCGCCTCCCCGCAGAGCACGGCGGCGGCCTCGGGATCCGACAGTCCGGCACCCGCGGCGAGCGTGTCGGCGATGTGGGCGTCGACGGAATCGCGCGGACCGTCCGTGGCTGCCTCCACGCCGGCCGCGGCGTCGGGCACGACGGCGGCGATTCCTCCCTGCGCCCACCGGGTATTGCTCTCGGCGAGCGACGTCTTCGTGGTGAGGACCACGGCGCAGCGCGGCGCGAGCCGGCGCAGCACCAGCGCGGTCTGCAGGCCGGCGACGCCCGAGCCCACGACGACGACGCGCTGCAGCGACTCCCCCGTCATGGCCGGACCCCGAGCATCCGGTTCAGCGCCACCCGGGCGGGCTCGGCGACGGCGTCGGGCACCGTGATGCGGTTGAGCACCCGGCCCTCCACGAGCCCCTCGAGCACCCAGGCGAGGTAGCCCGGGTGGATCCGGTACATCGTGGAGCACGGGCAGATGACCGGGTCGAGGCAGAAAATGGTGTGCTGCGGGTACTGGGCGGCGAGGCGGTTCACCATGTTGATCTCGGTGCCGACGGCGAAGGTGCTGCCGGGTGCTGCGGCGTCGATCGCCTTGCGGATGTAGTCGGTCGACCCCGCCTCGTCGGCGGCGTCCACCACGGGCATGGGGCACTCGGGGTGCACGATCACGCGCACACCGGGATACTCGGCGCGGGCCTTCTCGATCTGCGCCACCGTGAAGCGCCGGTGCACCGAGCAGAAGCCGTGCCAGAGGATCACGCGGGAGTCCCGGAGGGTCTGCTCGTCCGTGCCGCCCCAGGGCTTGCGCGGGTTCCACAGGGGCATCTGCTCCAGCGGCACACCCAGGGCCTTGGCGGTGTTGCGCCCGAGGTGCTGATCCGGGAAGAACAGGACCCGCTGGCCCCGCTCGAACGCCCACTCGAGCACGGCCGCGGCGTTCGAGGAGGTGCACACGATCCCGCCGTTCTCCCCGCAGAAACCCTTCAGGGCCGCCGAGGAGTTCATGTACGTCACGGGGATCACGGGCTGGCGGCCTCCGGCGTCCGGTTCGGAGCCGAAGAGCGCGGTGAGCTGGTCCCAGCACTCCGCGACGGAGTCGACGTCCGCCATGTCCGCCATCGAGCAGCCGGCGGCGAGGTTGGGCAGGATCACGGCCTGCTGCGGCGTCGAGAGCATGTCCGCCGTCTCCGCCATGAAGTGCACTCCACAGAAGACGATCGCCTCGGCCGCCGTGCGTTCCGTGGCGGCGCGGGCGAGCTGGTAGCTGTCGCCCACGAAGTCGGCGTACTGCACCACCTCGTCGCGCTGGTAGAAGTGGCCGAGGATGACGACGGACTCGCCGAGGGTCTCCTTCGCGGCACGGATGCGTCCGTCGAGTTCCTCGGCGGAAGCCGCCCTGTACTCCTCCGGCAGCTCCCCCTGCCGGGGGGTCGCGGCCGGGGCGGTGTCGTGCATCGACGCTCCGGGGCCGTAGTCGGGCAGGGGAAGGGCGTCGAAGGCCCACGGGTCCCGGGCGAGGTCCGGCGAGCAGGTCCCGGTGGCCCCGGCAGCCTCGATGTCTGCGCTGGCCGCGGCCTCGCCGCGGGTGATCAGCTGGATGGCGGTGGTGACGGACATGGGATTCTCCCTGGGGGTGGGGCCGGCACGGCGTCCGGCGTCGGGGAATGGAGTCTGGGTATGGAGTCTGTGAACGGGGTCTGTGAACGGGAGGGTCACGGGCCCGTGTAGCGGTAGAGGCGCGGCGGCCGGTTCCGTCCGCCCTGCAGGACCTCGTCCGTCGCCGCGATGTCCTGCGCCGATCGGAGCTGGCGCCGGAAGTTGGCCGGATCGAGGTGCTTGCCGAGCACGGCCTCGTAGACGCCCCGCAGTTGCGCGAGGGTGAAGCGGTCGCCGAGGAAGTGGTAGGCGACGGACCCGTAGGTGACCTTGCCACGCAACCGCTCGAGGGCGTAGGCGACGATCTCGTCATGGTCGAAGGCCAGGCCCACCGCCTCGGAGGCGCGGAACCACCGGACATTCTCCGAGTCGCGGGCCAGATCCGCCTGGTCCGGACGGACGAGGGCCCAGTAGACGATGGACACGAGCCGCTGGGTGGCGGACCGGTCCAGCCCGCCGAACGCGTAGAGCTGTTCGAGGTAGGTGGGGTCGAGGGCCGTCGTCTCCCGCAGGTTCCGTGCGGCGGCGTCCTGCAGCGACTCCCGGGCGCCGAGCGGCCCGCCGGGCAACGCCCACTTGCCCAGGTGCGGCTGCCGGATCCGCCGGACGAGCGGCAGCCAGATCTCGGACGCGCCCGAGGAGGGGTCCGTGCGGAGCGCGAAGATCACGGTCGAGATGGCGAGGGACGGTGCCTGGGACTGCCGTTCCGCGACGTTGGCCGAGTTGTACATCCCGGTCCTTTCGTCTGCCGGAGAATCCCCGGCCGTTAGGGTCATGATGACTATAACTCATGGCGGGCGATTCCTCCAGGGGACTTGCGACCCGGTCGCGCCCGCAGATGGTGTCCGGTCGGCCCGAACGGTGCCACGCCCCTACGATGGGAGGCATGGACCACCATGCCGTGCACGTCGTCGAAGGCGTCGACCCCCGCCTGTCCCTCACCCGCAGCGACGCGGACTCACCCCTGGACCTGCCGCCGATCCTGCTGCTGCACGGCTTCGGGTCGTCGTCCCGGCAGAACTGGGTGGAGACCGGCTGGGTCCGTTTCCTGAACGAGGCCGGTCGGAACGTCATCATGGTGGACCTCCCCGCTCACGGCGACAGCGCGGCTCCGGAGGACGCGGGGTCCTACGCCCCGAGCCGCATGCGCGCGGACATCCTCCAGGCCCTGTTCGACGCGCGGGTGCTCCCCCTGCGCAGCGACGTACCGGGCTCCGGCGTCGACGTCGTCGGCTACTCCCTCGGCTCGCGACTGGCCTGGGAGTTCGGCGCCACCCAGCCCGAACTGGTCCGCAGGATGGTGCTCGGGGGTCCCGGCACCGCCGATCCGCTCGCCATGTTCGACCTCGAAGGGGCGGAGCTCTTCCTCGCCGGCGGGCCCGCCTCGCAGGACCCGACGACGGCGGACCTCCTGCGCATGGCCCAGGCCGGCCCGCACAACGACCTACCCGCGCTGCTCGCGATGGTCTCCGCCATCAAGACGGAGCCGTTCGACCCGCAGCAGGCCGTCCCGAAGATGCCCCTGCTCCTGGTCGCCGGAGACGAGGACGAGTACGCCGAGGGCATCACCGATCTCCAGGAGTGGGCGCCCGATGCCCGCATCGCGACGCTGCCCGGCAGGAATCATTCCAACGCCATCACCTCCCGGCCGTTCAAGGACGCGGCCCAGGCCTTCCTGGCCTGACCCGCCGATGATCAAGGTTCGATAAAGGGACCTCCGGCCCGGTATTCCGCGGATCGGCGGCACTATACTGGCGCTCAATCGGCAGACTTCGGGGCCTGCTGGGCGACGGCCATCAGCGGTAGGGGGAGGACGCGCGTGACTGTTCTCCTCGCGGACCGCTACCGGACCACGGACCTGCTGGGGGTCGGCGGCACGGCGTCCGTGTACCGGGCCCACGACTGCAGGCTCCACCGCGACGTCGCCGTGAAGATCTTCAACGCCACCACCTCCGACGACGACGCCTACCGCCGCCAGCACATTGAGACGATCCTGCTGACCACCCTTAACCATCCGGGCCTGGTGACCGTCCACGATGCGGGGATGCACAAGGACCAGGAGGGCCGCACCGCAGGGTACCTGGTGATGGAGTTCGTGGACGGCGAGGACCTCAGTCACCTGCTGCAGCGCGGCGCGCTGCCCGCCGACGTCGTCGCGCAGCTCGGGGCCGACATGGCCGACGCGCTGGCGTACATCCACTCCGAGGGCGTCATCCACAGGGACGTGAAGCCGGCGAACATCCTCCTGTTCTACAGCAGCGACCACGGCACGCGCCTGTACCCCAAGCTGACCGATTTCGGGATCGCGCGCGTGGTGGAGGCCGCCTCGGCGACGGCCGTCGGTGCGACGATCGGCACGGCGAACTATCTCAGCCCCGAGCAGGCGAAGGGCGATCCCCTCGACCGGCGGAGCGACATCTACTCCCTGGGCCTGGTCCTGCTCGAGTGCCTGCTCGGCGAGAAGTCCTTTCCCGGCCCGGTGGTCGAGGCCGCGCTGGCCCGGCTCCTGCGCGATCCGGACGTGCCCGACTCCCTGGGACCGGACTGGGTCCGGCTCCTGCGGCAGATGACCGCGAGGGATCCCCTGCTCCGGCCGGACGCGCACGAGGTCGCCCTGCGGCTCCGCAGCCATGACGATGCCCCGTTCCGCGCCGGCGTCGTCGACTCCGGGATCCTCCCTGCCCCGCCGGGGGCGATCGGCGGGACGGAGGCCGGCGACCTCCTCACCGGCGGTGTCTTCACGGGGAGCGTCCACATCCCGGCTCCGCCCTCCCGCGCTCCCAGCATCCACTGATCCGGGACCACCCGGGCCGCTCCCCGGGCCGTTCTACAGACCGCTCCCCAGACCGCGACCCGGACCGCTCCCTGGACCGCCGACAGTCCCCGGACAGGACTGCGCCCCCGACGGGGTCGTCCGGCGGGGGCGCAGTTCCAGCGGTCGTCGGAGCGGCTAGCGCCCGTCGCCTGCCTCTTCCTCGGGTTCGAAGCTGTTCGGCTCGTCCGTGGAGCCGGCGGCCACGCCGTCACTGCTGGCCGGGATGGTGCCCTCGGGGCCGGCGCCCTCGGAATCGTCGGCGTCGTCGCGCCCTGTGCCTTCGGTACTCATGGGTCCTCCTGGATGTGGGTGTCCGTCGATCCTATGCGGGACGCGGAGTGGTTGTCAGCCTGCTGATGATCGGGGCGTGCCCGTCACGCCCGGCTGACGTCCCGCAGCGCGACGGCGGACACCGCGCCGAGCACGAGCAGGACGGCGGCGGCTGCCGCCGGGACCACGACGGCGGCGGCCGCTCCCCCGCCTTCGGCGAGCAACCCGGCCAGTCCGGACCCGATGGCCGTGCCGGCGACGATGCCGCTGGCGAGGAGCGTCATCACCGTGCCCAGGCGGTGCGCCGGGGCGACGGCGGAGCCGATGGAGAAGATGGTGACCATGGTGGGCCCGACGAAGACACCGAGGAACAGCAGTGCGACGAGCATCGCGCCGATCGTGGCGGGCAGGGCCAGCGCGGCTGCGGCCACGGCCATCGCGGCGGCCGAGGCGATCCATCGGTGGGTGTGGCGGAAGCGCTGCGGCCAGTAGGCGACGGACAGCGCCGCGACGGCCGAGGTGAGACCCATCACCGCGTAGAGCAGGCCCGAGGACTCGGCGGCACCGAACTGGCCCGAGAAGGCGGTCAGGAAGGTCTGGGTGGACCCGAAGAACGTACCCACCGCGACCATACCCGCGACCGGCAGGAGGACCAGGGCGAACCGGGCCCCGGGCGCGTGGTCCTCGGTCGCATGCTCCGCGATCGACGTCGGGCCGGCAGTCTTCCCGGCCGGGATCGATTCCGTGTTCCCGTCGGCGAGGCTGCGGGGGGCGGAGGTCCCCCGATCGCTGTAGAGGACGGTCCGGTGGACGGCGAAGGCACTGACGAGCGTGAGGGTGAGCGCCGCGGCCAGCGCGAGGGGGAGCCAGGGGGCGATCAGGCTCGCGAGCAGGCCGACGAGGGCCGGCCCGAGGACGAACGTCAGCTCGTCCGCCGTCCCTTCGTAGGACAGGGCGGTGTCGAGGGCGGAGCGCGGGCTCCGCCGGGTCATGGCCATCCAGCGGACCCGGGCGAGCGGGCCGATCTGGGGGCAGGTGAACCCGACGGCGAAGGCCGCTGCGAGCACGAGGGCCAGCGCTCCCCCGGTGAAGGTCGCACTGGTCAGCGTGACGATCAGGAGGGCCGCGATCGCCGCGGTGTTGAGCAGGGCCGAGACGAGCAGGACGATGCGCTGGCCGCGCTTGTCGGCGAGGAACCCGAGCAGGGGGGCTCCGAGCGCGGACCCGAGGCCGACGGCGCCTGCGGAGAAGCCTCCGGCGGCGTACGAGCCGCTCGCCGTCGTGACGAGCGTCAGGGCTCCGACGGTGAGCATCGCCAGGGGGAGGCGGGCGAAGAGGCCGAGCACGAGGAAGGAGGTGCCGGCGAGCTGCGGGAGGACCCCGAACTTGCCCAGGCGGGACCGTTTCGGGGCTGGCTGGGAGGTCGAGGGGGTGGCGGAGGACGGCGAAGCGTCCGGCGTGGCCGAAGGATCAGAGGTGTACATGCGCTTTCCCGGGTGCATCGAACGCGCATCGTCCCTCCTCCCGATGTGCCCGACCCGGTAACGGACCGAGTTTACACGCTGGCGGGCTGCTCCACATAGCGGAGGACCGAGCCCTGCCGGCCCTTCACGACCTGCAGTTGCGCGCTCACCCGCTGCTTCAGTTCCGGCACGTGACTGACCAGCCCCACCACGCGTCCGCCGCTCCGCAGCCCCTCCAGCGCATCCATGACCTGCTCGAGGGCCTGGTCGTCGAGGGAGCCGAACCCCTCGTCCACGAACAGGGTCTCGATGTCGAGGCCGCCCGCCTCCTGCTGCACCACGTCGGCCAGTCCGAGCGCGAGGGCGAGGGAGGCCATGAAGGACTCCCCTCCCGAGAGCGTCGAGGTGTCGCGCCGGTTGCCCGTCCAGCCGTCGATCACGTTCAGGCCGAGCCCCGACCGCCGGTTGCCGGCCGTGGCGTCGCTGTGCACCAGCTGGTACCGGCCGTCGGACATTTGCAGCAGACGCTCGGTCGCGGCGTCCGCCACCTGTTCGAGGCGTGAGGCGAGCACGTAGGTGGCGAGGGACATCTTGTAGAGGTTCTCCCCGCCGCCGCGCGCGGTCTCGGCCACGGCCGCGGCAAGCTGGGCCTCCTCGCGCAGCGGGGCGATGTCCTGCTCGAGGTCGGCGAGCTGCCGGGCATAGGATTCCAGCTGCACGACCGAGTGCCCGAGCACCTCGACGCCGATGCCCGCCCGGTGCGCCCGCCCGCGCAGGTCCTCAGCCGTGGCTGCGGCGGCGTGCTCGTCGTCGTCGGTCGGCGCGAGGATCCCCTCCTGCTCCTCGCGGAGGGTCTCCCGGACGGCGTCGTCGTCCTCCGCGGCGTCGAGGCGGTGCCCGCGCTGCTCGTACTCCTTCAACGTGACCGCGAGGCCCGCGGCGCGGTCCTCCGGCAGGAGGGCGCTGCGGGCCTCGTCCGCCGTGTCGAACGGTGTCCCCCGGAGCGCGTCCTCGAGGCGTCGCGCGTTCTCCTGCTGCACACCCTCCGCCCCCGCCAGCGCTTCGAGGCTCTTCCGGACGCGGTCGAGGTCGTCGTGGGCGTGCTGCACGGCGTCGATCCGCGCGGCGAGCGACGGCGCGTCCGCCTGCAGTCCTGCGAGCCGCCGGGACAGCTCGGCGTCCTGGTCGGTCAGGGACGACTGCCTGCTCCCGGCGGCGGCGCGCTCCTCCCGCAGCGTGTCCCGCTTCTCGGTCGCGGTGTCCTCCTCCGCGACCGCGCGGCGTATCCGCTCTTCGACGGCGGTGCACTCGGCATCGGCGGCCTCGGCGGCCTGCAGCGTGGAGCGCGCGGTCCGGGTGGCCGCCGCGGCGTCCTCCGGGGCCGTCCCGCCGCCGCGGGCGGCCAGCTGTGCCACCTCGAGCCGTCCGCGGTCGCGCACCTCGCGCGCCTCCTGCTGCACGGCCTCCGCCTCGGCCTGCAGGCGGCGCGCCTCCTGTTCCTCGTCGAGGCTGATCCGCTCGCCCTCCGGGGACGGCACCGGTGCCGGATGCTCGGTACTGCCGCACACAGGGCACGCGTGCCCGTCCTCCAGCTGTTCGGCGAGTTCCTGGGCCGCCTGTTCGAGCCGGAGCTGCAGCTTGGCCAGCCACTCCTCCTTGAGTGCCAGGAACTGCTCCGAGGCGAGCGCGTAGCGGGCGTCGGCTGCTGCCAGGCGCTGCGTCGCGGCGCCGTACTGCCTCACTGTCTCCTCGGCGGCCACCACGGCGGCGAGGTCGGAGCGGAGATGGGCGAGGCCGTCGGCGGCCTCCCTCAGGGGAACGAGCGTCCCGGCGTCGTCGGCCCGCTGGCGCTGCAGCCGGGTGATGGTGTCGTGGGCGTCGTCGAGCCCTGCATCGAGCCGGCGGATCATCGACTCGAGGGCTTCCCGCTCCGCGCGGACGTCGAGCAGCCGCTGCTCGTCGGGCAGTGCTGCCCGCAGGACGGCCAGGACGGAGGAGGACGCCGCGCAGGCGTCCGTCAGGGCGGTACTGTCCGCCGCGTCCCCCGGTTCGAGGTACTCGTCGGCCGCGCTGTTGTGCCGGAGGCGGTCCAGTGCGTCAGCGTGCCGCGCGCGCGCCTGCCCGAGCAGGGAGGCCGCCTCGTCGTCGAGCCGGAGGTGGGCTGCGAGCCCGCGGGCCTCGTCGTGGCGCCGCGCCTGCTCCCTCAGGTCCGCGATCTCCTCCGCCCGGGCCTCGTGCTCGGCGCGGTGCGCCCGGAGTTGCGCCAGCGCCGCGAAGCGGTTCCGCCGCTGCCTGAGCGTGGCCAGCGCGGTGTCGGCGAGCGCGCTCTGCCCAGCGAGCTCCGTGGCGTCGAGGGTCGCCGCGTCGCGGCGTTCGGTGAGGGCCCCCGACAGTGCCTGCAGGGTGGCCGCCCAGGCGTCCGGTGCCTCCGGATCGGCGCCGACGTCCACCGGGGCGAGGTCGTGGCGTCCGGCTTCGTCGACGGCGCGGAGGAACAGGTGACGCTGCCGGTCCTCCTGCTCCGCCAGCCGGCGCGCGGTCCGCTGGTGCTCGTCGGCGAACAGCTTCTCGAGGTCCTCGAAGCGGGCGGTCGAGAAGAGCCGCTGCAGCAGTTCCCGGCGCGGTTTGGCGTCCGCCCTGAGGAAGGCCGCGAACTCGCCCTGCGGCAGCATCACCACCTTCGTGAACTGTTCCTTGTCCATGCCGAGCAGGGACTGCAGCTCGAGCCCGGCTTCGTCGTTCCGCGCGGACTTCTGGACCCAGTCGCTGCCGATCCGCTCGCTGAGCAGGGTGTGTGCCTGTTCGGTGGTCGTGCCGCCCCCGCGGCGCGCCGGCCGCTCCCAGGCCGGTGACCGGACCACCCGGAAGCGCCGATCGGCGACGGAGAACTCGAGGGATACCTCCGGGGCGAGGGACTCGGCCGCGTGGTCGCTCCGCAGCCTCTTCGCCGCCTGGCGCGCCCCCGGCACGGAGCCGTACAGGGCGAAGCACACGGCGTCGAGCACGCTCGACTTGCCGGCGCCCGTGGGGCCGTTGAGGAGGAACAGACCCTGCGCCGAGAGGGCGTCGAAATCGACGGCCTGCCGGTCGGCGAAGGGGCCGAAGGCCTGGATCTCGAGGTGGTGCAGTCTCATGCGTTCCCTACCGTTCGTGGGCGAGGCTCAGCGCGGCGTCGACAGTGGCCCGGACGAGCGCCTGCTCCTCGGCCGAGGCCTTCCGGCCGCGCACATGGTCGAGGAAACCGCAGCAGATCTCGGCGTCGTCCCGGGCTTCGGCAATGCGCTGGCTGTACGTGCGGGCGTCGGCCTTCTCGCCCCCCTCCGGCGCGAAGGCGAGGACGAGCGTGTCGGGGAAGCGGGCCCGCAGTCGCTCCATGGCCCGCGCCGGCCGTTCGGGGTCGGTGAGCGTGATCTGGCAGTAGGCCGCCTCGGCCCAGGCGAGGTCCTCCCGGACCAGCAGCTCCTCGAGCCGCCCGCTGAGGACGGCCAGGTCACGGGGTGCGGGCCACTCCACGGCACGGATACCGCCGATGCCGTCCGGGGTCACCTCGAGGAGCCACGCACCCTTGGCCTGGTTGGCCTCCGAGAAGGAATACGCGAGGGGCGAGCCCGAGTACCGCACGCTCTCCGAGAGCTTCTGCCGGCCGTGGAGGTGTCCCAGGGCGCTGTAGTCGAAGCCGTCGAACAGGGAGAGCGGCACCGATCCGAGCCCGCCGATGGCGAGATCGCGCTCGCTGTCCGAGCCGGCGCCGCCGGCGGCGAACGTGTGGGCCAGGACGATCGAGACGGTGCGCCGCACGGACGAGCGCTGGGCCAGGTCCTCCCGGATGCGCTCGAGTGCCGCGCGGGTCACCGCGGTGTGCGTGGGAGCCTCTGCCTGCAGGCTCTCCGCGACCACCCGCGGCTCGAGGTAGGGCACACCGTAGATCGCCAGCTCGGCGTCGCCGTCGAGGGGGCGCAGAACGGGGACGGAGATGTCCTCGATGCGCGTGCGCAGGTGGACCCCGCCACGGGCGAGGATGCGTCCGCCGAACCCGAGCCTCGTGGCGGAGTCGTGGTTGCCGCTGCTGATGACCACCTGGGCGCCGGCCAGCGTCAGCCGGTCCAGCGCCTCGTCGAACAGGGCGACGACGTCCACCGCGGGCAGGGCCCGGTCGTAGACATCCCCGGCGACGAGGACGACGTCGACGCCCTCCTCGCGGACCGTCTTCTCCAGGTTGTCGACGAAGATGCGCTGGGCGTCGAGGGTGCCTGTGCCGTGGAAGGACCGGCCGAGATGCCAGTCCGACGTGTGGAGGATCTTCATGATTTTCACGCTACCGCCGTACTCCGACATATTCCGTATCCGCGCGCGACGGGCCGTGATCCCGGTCGGGGCTCCGGCGCCACGGAACCCCCGGGCGCTGCAGGCCACCGCCTCCTAGACTGGACCGGTGATGACGAACGATACCGCCGGCACCGGCAGCACCACCGATCCCGCCTCGAACGGCCCGCGTGCCGTCGGGAGTGCGCCGCAGGGCTCCCCGGCCGCCTACGAGGACCGGGTGCTGGGGTGCCTCCTCGGCACGATGGCAGGTGATGCGTACGGGCTCCTCTCCGCGGCGGGGGACGATCCGCTGCTCGCCCTCGCCGACCCCTCAGATCTGGCGGTCTCGGACGCCACCCAGCTGACGCTCTACACCGTGGACGGCCTGACCGACGCGCTGGAGTGGGCGAACGACGGCGTGGCGGCCGACGAGACAGCCTGCCTGTGGCTCGCCTACCTCCGCTGGCTCATGCGCCAGGGCGAGCACCTTCCGCCCCGGGCGCCGGCCCCGCCCGCCCGGTGGCTGGACCGGCAGGAGGACCTCCTCCCGGTCCACGACCCGGACGCCGACACCGTCCGGGCCCTGCTCACCGGGGAGATGGGGACGCGCGCCCGGCCCCTGAACCCGGACGCGGAGGGGGCGGGGGCGGTGATGCGGTCGGCGCCGTTCGGCCTGGTCCCCCGCATCCCGGCCAGCCTCGTGGAACGGCTGACACTCGAGGCTGCCGCCCTCACGCACGGATCCGCGGCCGCCCGGGCCACCGCGGCGCTGTACAGCGGGATCATCCGGTCGCTCGCCATCGACGGTCTCTCCCTCGAGGACGCCGTCGCCGCCGAACGCGGTGAGGAGCAGCAGCTGGCGGAGGGCACGGGGAGGGACGCGGCGCGTGCTGTCGCGGAGGGCGCCCCGGCACACCGCGCCCCGGCCGATCGGACGGGTGCGGGGACGACGGCCGCCGCGACGCTGGAGGCGGCTCTCCAGGCGGCCCGCGAGGGTGCGGCCGCCGCATCCCCCCGCGACCAGTTCGCCGCCGCCCTGGCGCATGCGGCGGGCGCCGGCCGCCCCGACGCCTCGCCCGCCGTCGCGGCCTCGCTCGCGGGCGGCATCCTCGGGGCGCTGCACGGCACGATCGCGCTGCCCCCGGCCTACCTGGACGCACCCGGGGCCGCCGGCGTCGTCCGGTCCATGGCGAGGACGCTGCTGAAGGCGACCACCGGATCCTGAGCAGCGTCCCCGGCGCAATCCCGCACCCCTGCGACGGCGATCCGGCGGCCGGGGACGGCGGTTCACCCTAGGCTTGGTCGCATGTGGAATCCCCTCGACCTCCCCCCGCTCGCCGGCGAGCGCATCCTCGTCACGGGCGGCAACGCCGGTCTCGGCTATTTCGCCTGCGAGCAGCTGGCCGCGGCCGGCGCCTCCGTGGTGATGGCGTCGCGGAGCGCCGACAAGGCCGAGCGGGCCATGGACGCCATCCGCGGCCGGCATCCCGGCGCGGAGGTCTCCTTCCAGAGCCTCGACCTGGCGGACCTCGCGTCGGTCCGCGCGGCCGCCGCGACGATCGCCGACGGGGCGCCGCTGAGCGGCCTGCTCGCGAACGCCGGGGTGGTGGGGTCCCGACGGCGCCGGACGACGGCGGACGGCTTCGAGCTCCAGTTCGGCACCAACCACCTCGGGCACTACGCGCTGATCGCCTGGCTCCTGCCCTCGCTGTCCGCCGCGGGGACGAGGATCGTGCACCTCGGCAGCATCAGCCACCGGTGGGCGCGCCTCACGCCGTCGTTCCTGGATCCGTCGAGGTACAGCGGCGCCCGCGCCTATGCGACGTCCAAGCTCGCGGTCATGGCCTTCGGATTCGAGCTCGCACGGCGTCTGGAGGCCACGGGCAGCCCGGCCACGAGCGTCGTCGCCCACCCGGGACTGGCCCTCGGCATGCTCACCCCGGACCGCCCGGGGGTCGCCGCCGGCCCGTCCGTGCCGGCGCCCCGGTGGAGGCGGCGGATCATGGGGCAGGTGGCGCAGGGGAAGGACGACGGCGCGTGGCCGCTCGTGCGCGCCACGATCGACCGCACGATCCCGAACGGCGCCTACTGCGGCCCGGACGGCTGGTTCCAGCTCACGGGTCGGCCCGTCGTCGTCCCGGCCAAGCGCCACGCGCGGGAGCGCAACGCGGCCTCCCGGCTGATCGATCTCTCGGCCCGGCTGACCGGCGCCGACCTGCGCTTCTGAGTCACGAGTCGCCGGTATGCGACGGTCGGCCGGTTCGGCTACTGGCTGTCGGTTCGGCTACTGGCTGTCGGCCGGCCAGCGTCCGCCGGTCATCTGCAGGAACTCGGCCTCGGACAGCACCTCGATCGCCTGGCCGCGCTCGTGCAGTTCGAGGACCCGCCGTGCCTTGCCGGTGACGCGGCCGTTGCGGAGGTCGGCGGCCACGAAGCCGTCCCCGACCACGAGGACCGTGGTGCGCCGGGTGACGTTGCTCGCCGGCTGCGCCCCGAGGCGCGCGGCGCGCTCCTTGGCCTGGGGTCGCGGGATGCCGAGATTACCGGTGAAGACGACGGTCTGCCCGTACAGCGGGTGCCGCGGATCGGCCTGCGCGTTCGCGTGCGGGTTCTCGCCCTCCTCCGGCCAGCCGGACCAGCCGGCGGGCGAGGTGCCGCGCTCCAGGGCCGTCCGCGTGGCCTTCGAGAGCTCGTCGACGCCGGGCGCGTAGGGCTCGGCACGCGAGAGCGGCAGGTTGTGGCTCGAGAGCACGCCCTCGACGGTCGGGGCGTCATACCGTCGCGCGATGTCGATCATGATGCCGGCGCATGCCCGGGCGTCCTCGACGGCGTCGTGGTGGTTGAGCAGGGGCACCCCGGCCGCCTCCGCGACGAACGGCAGGGAGTAGGAGGGCAGCGAGTAGCTCCGGCGCGCGAGCACCACGGTGCAGGCGTAGTCCCAGGCCGGACCGGACAGCGCGGAGACCTCGAGCGCGGACCGGATGACCCCGAGGTCGAACGCCGCATTGTGCGCGACCAGGACGTCGGAGCCGATGAAGCCGCCGATCTCCGGGAACAGCTCACCGAAGCGCGGGGCGTCCTCGACCATCGCCGAGGTGATGCCGTGGATCGCGATGTTGCGGGAATCGAAGTGGTCGTGCCCGACGGGCGGCCGCATGAGCCACGAGGCCTCCTCGACGACTCGGCCGTCCCTGACCTTCGTGAGGCCGACGGCGCACGGGGAGCCGCGGAAGCCGTTCGCTGTCTCGAAGTCGATGGCCGTGAACGCGATTCCCACACCCCCAGTTTACCGCCGCGCCTGCCGTTCACCCGACGTTCACCGCGGTACCGGTGTCGGGGGCCGGGCACCATTCCTATGCTGGAGGATGGCCCGCACAGACAGCACCCGACGGTGGTACCTCTTCGACTACGGGAACGTGATCTCCACGGCCCCCACGCCCGAGGACTGGGACCGGCTCGCGGAGGCGACCGGCGTCGACCGCCTGCAGGACCGCGGGTCCTCCTACTGGCGGCACCGCGTCGCGTACGACGCCGGATCCCTGACCTCCGACGAGTACTGGTCGCTCGTGCAGGGCCGCCGCGTCAGCCCGGCCCGCTCCGCGTGGTTCGACGTCCTCGATGCGCACCAGTGGTCACACCTCAACGTCGAGGTCCTCGACGTGCTCGAGGACCTCGAGGCGCGGGGCGAACGCCTGGCGGTGCTGTCGAACATGCCGGCGGCCATGGTGCTGCAGTTCGCGGGCGCCCCGTGGACGAGGCTCGTGGGACACAGCTTCTTCAGTTCGTCGCTGCGCCTCGTCAAACCCGCTCCGGCGATCTTCGAGCACGTCCTCGCCGACCTCCAGGCCGCCCCGGGACAGGTGACCTTCGTCGACGACTCCCCCGCGAACGTCGCCGCGGCGCGGTCCCTGGGGATCCACGGGCTGCTGTTCGATCCGTCGTCGGACCTCTCGCGCGTGCTCGCGCAGGGCCTGGCGGTCAGTCCGGCGTCCCGGGACTGAGAAGCTCCAGGGCGGCGTCGCCGCCCTGGACGTCGACCACCCAGCCGGGCCGTAGGAAGTCCTCCCGCATGAGCAGGAGGTTCTGCTGGACGTCGACCTCCCCGGGGCGCGCCTCCACGAGCGAGGTCCCGTTCGGCGCGTAGCCGAGCCGCGTGGACACGCCGAGAGAGGCACCGTTCCATGCTGCGGCCTCGGACACCGCGGAGGTCGCGCCCAGGTGGTCGAACGCGAACTGCAGCACGGCCGACCGCATCTCGGTCCCGAGCCCCTGGCCGTGGGCGGTGCGGGTGAGCCACGATCCGGAGCCGACGCGCCGCAGCGACGGGAACGAACGGGCGTTGAGGTCCTGCACACCGATCACGCGGCCGGCGTGCAGGACGGCGAAGTTGATGGTCCAGTTCTCCCTCGAGACGCCGGCGCGGACCCGCCACTGGTGTCTCGCGGTCTCGGTGATCAGGACCTCCCGCGGCGCGTCCGTCCAGGGAACGGTGAAGGGCATCTCGGCCGGGTCGTGGATGCCGGCGAGGACGGCGTCGATCAGCTCCGGCAGGTGCTCGTCGCGGACCGGGGTGAGGACCAGCCGGGGCGTCGTGAGCACGAGCCCGAACAGCGGCCAGACGCGGACCAGGGGGCCCTCGGCGGCCCCGCCGGCACGCTCCCCGGTCACTGGATCCGCTTCTTCGCCCGGTATTTGCGCACCTTGGAGACGATGAAGTAGAGGAGGAACAGCACGACGGCGACGATCACGATCTTCTGGAACGTGCTCGCGTACTGCTCCACGATGTGCCAGTTCTCCCCCAGGTAGAACCCGGCGAGCACGAAGATCGAGTTCCAGATCAGGCTCCCGGCGGTGGTGAGCAGGAGGAACTTCCCGACCGGCATCCGCTCGATGCCCGCGGGGATGGACACGAGGCTGCGGAAGAGCGGGATCATGCGGCCGAAGAAGACGGCCTGGTACCCGTGCCGGTTGAACCAGGCCTCCACCTTGTCGACGTCCTCCAGGTCGATGAGCGGCACCCTGGACACGAGGCGGCGCATGCGGTCGCGGCCGAGCCAGGCGCCGAGGGCGTACAGCGCGTAGGCGCCGACGACGGAGCCGATGGTGGTCCACAGGATCGCCTCGAACAGGGAGAAGTTCCCGCGGCTGGCGGTGAAGCCCGCCAGGGGCAGGATCACCTCGCTCGGCAGAGGGGGGAAGAGATTCTCGAGGGCGATGGCCAGACCCGCGCCGGGCGCGCCGATGGTCTCCATCAGGTTCACCGCCCAGTCGGTGACCGCGCCGAGAGCCGAACCGTCCGACGTCGTGGTCGCCGCTGCGACGTGGATCGTCTGGACTGTCTGGGAAATGCTCACGGTGTATCCGTCCCTCTCATGGACCGTCCTGCAGGACGGCCGGTGTGCTGTGCTGGCGGGTGCTGAAGATCAGATGTGTGGCCGGGGCGCGCTGCGGGTCGACCGCTACCGCAGCGCCTCGACGAGATGCGGCAGGAGCGCCCTGAATGCGATGCCTCGGTGGCTGATCGCGTTCTTCTCCTCCGGGGCGAGTTCGGCGCACGTGCGGTCGAGTCCGTTCGGGACGAGGACGGGGTCGTAGCCGAAGCCGCCGGCGCCGCGCGGGGCGGCCAGGAGCGAGCCCCTCAGCTCGCCGCGTTCGGTGTGCCCGGCGGGACCGCCGTCGGGGTGGGCGAGGGCCGCCGCGCAGACGAAGGCCGCGCCGCGGCGTTCGGACGGGATGTCTGCGAGCTGGGCCAGGAGGAGGTCGAGATTCGCGGCGTCGTCGCCGTGGCGGCCCGCCCACCGGGCGGAGAAGATGCCGGGGGCCCCGCCGAGGACGTCCACGGCCAGCCCGGAATCATCGGCGACGGCGATCACGCCCGTGGCGCGGGCGGTCTGCTCGGCCTTCAGCAGGGCGTTCTCCTCGAAGGTGACGCCGCTCTCCACGACGTCCGGGGCACCGAGCGCGGCGGCGTCGACCACCTGCGTGTCGACGTCGAGCCCGGGTACCTGCCCGCGCAGGAGATCGCGCAGCTCGCGCAGCTTCCCTGGGTTCCGGGTGGCGAGCACGAGCCGGGGACGGGACTGCTCAGGCATCCCGCGAATCCCGGAGGGTGTCGAGCTGGATCTGCGTGAGCTGGGCGGTGCCCAGCAGCGCGAGGTCGAGCAGGGCGTCGAGCTCGGCGCGGTCGAACGGGGCGCCCTCCGCCGTCCCCTGGACCTCGACGAAGGTGCCGGACCCGGTGACGACGACGTTCATGTCCGTCTCGGCGCGCACGTCCTCGACGTAGGGGAGGTCGAGCATGGGGACGCCGTCGATGATGCCGACGCTCACGGCGGCCACGGTGTCCGTGAGCGGCGAGGCGGAGGCGGGGATGAGCTTCGTGTCCTTGGCGTACCGGATGGCGTCGGCGAGCGCCACGTACGCTCCCGTGATCGCAGCCGTCCGCGTGCCGCCGTCGGCCTGCAGGACGTCGCAGTCGAGGACGATCGTGTTCTCGCCCAGCGCCTTCGTGTCGATGACGGAGCGCAGCGACCGGCCGATCAGCCGGGAGATCTCGTGCGTCCTGCCGCCGATCTTCCCCTTGACCGATTCGCGGTCGGACCGCGTGTTCGTGGCGCGGGGAAGCATCGCGTACTCGGCGGTCACCCAGCCCTTGCCCTCCCCCTTCAGCCACCGCGGCACGCCGCTGGTCAGCGACGCCGTGCACAGCACGCGGGTGTTGCCGAACTCGATGAGGGCCGATCCTTCGGCCTGCTTGGACCAGCCGCGCGTGATGGTGATGGTGCGCAGCTCGTCGGGTGCCCGGCCGTCCGCGCGGAGGGCGGGGGCGGTGCTCACGGGGGCAGGGACGGACGTCGGGTTCGCGGGGGTCATGGCGTCCAGTCTAGACGGGCGCACAGAGGAGGACGCTGGCAAGCATCCCCTTGCGACGGCCCCGCCGTCACGTCAGACGGTGTAGGAGACGCCGGCGACGGCGACGGCGAGGTGTCCGTCGTAGCTCTCGCGGGCCTCGCTCACGGCGACGTTGGCGTCGTTCCAGACCGGCAGGTGCGTCAGGAGCAGGCGCTTGGCGGACGCCCGGGTGGCGACGTCGCCGGCCCGCTTGCCGGTGAGGTGGACCCCGGTGATGGCGTCGTCGCGGCCCTCGTGGAACGCGGCCTCGCAGAGGAAGATGTCGGCGTCGCGGGCGGCGTCCACCAGGCCGTCGCACGCGTCGGTGTCACCGGAGTAGGTGACGACGCGCGTGCGGTCCGCGCCGTCGGCGTCGGTCTCGGTCACCTCGACGCGCAGCGCGTACGCCTCCTCGATGGGATGGAGGACCCGGTACGGGGTGATCGTGAAGGGACCCACCGTCACCGGGCCGCGGTCGGCCCAGGACCGGAAGTCGAAGTCCTCGTGCATGCCCGGGTCGAGTTCGAGCCCGTAGGCGCTCGCCATCCTGTCCGCCGTCGCCGCCGGTCCCCACACGGGGATGCGGGGCAGCCCCCAGCCGGAGGGGTCCCAGTGGACGGCGACGTGCAGGCCGCACAGGTCCATGCAGTGGTCGGGGTGCAGGTGGGACAGGAAGACGGCGTCGATCTCGCGGAGGTCCATGTGCCGCTGCAGGGCGCCGAGCGACCCGTTGCCGAGATCGAGGAGGATCCGCCAGGTCCGCCCCTGCCACTGCGCGCTCAGCAGATAGCAGGAGGCCGGCGACTGGGGGCCGGGGAAGGAGCCGCTGCACCCGACGATCGTGAGCTTCATGACCGCGGGAACCCCGCAGCCGCGATCATCTCGGGCGTGATCCGCGCGAGGCTGCCCGTCGGGTACTGCGCGGCCACGTGGTCCACGTGCTGCACGCTGAGCACCTCCGGGCCGAGGAAACGGCGCGCGAGGACCTCGAAGCCCGCGGCGTCGCCGGTCGCGATGAAGCGGTGCACGCCCGGTGCGGTGGTCTCGCGCTCGAGGCCGTGCGAGACGAGGGCGCGGTAGACGTCCTTGGCCGTCTCCTCCGCGCTGGAGACGAGGGTGACGGCGTCCCCCATGACGTAGGAGATGACGCCGGTCAAGAGCGGGTAGTGGGTGCAGCCGAGTACGAGGGTGTCCACGTCCGCGTCCCTGAGCGGCCGGAGGTACTCCTCCGCCGTCCGCAGGAGCGCCTCACCGCCCGTGACGCCCGCCTCCACGAATTCGACGAACGCCGGGCAGGCCACGGAGGTGATCTCCAGGTGCGGGGCGGCCGCGAACGTGTCGTCATAGGCGCGTGAGCCGACGGTCGCCGTCGTCCCGATGACGCCGATCCTGCCGGAGCGGGTGGCGGCGACGGCGCGGCGCACCGCGGGCTGAATGACCTCGATGACGGGGATGCCGTAGCGGGCCGTGTAGCGCTCGCGGGCGTCGCGGAGGACCGCGGCGGAGGCCGAGTTGCAGGCGATCACGAGGAGCTTGACGCCGGAGTCGACGAGTTCGTCCATGACGCCGAGTGCGTGCGCGCGGACGCGGGCAATGGGCAGCGGGCCGTACGGGCCGTTCGCGGTGTCGCCGACGTAGATGACGGATTCGTGCGGCAGCTGGTCGATGACCGCTCGGGCGACCGTCAGTCCGCCGACGCCGGAGTCGAAGATCCCGATGGGCGCCTCGCGGCGGTCCGTGGTCGTTGGCTCTGGGCTCATGATCTCCGACCATATGACGTGCCGCCGTCGAAAACTATTCACCGATCCGTGGGTTTTGTCACAGCCCCCCGTCCGAGCGCGCATGGGCGGTCCCGGTCGGCGGGTCAGCGCTCGAGCTTCACCGCTTTCAGCATCGCCTGCACGAGCGATTCCTGGAGCCAGGTGACGAAGTTGTAGACGAGGGCGAGGTAGGAGTCGACGTCGTCGACGTCCTTCGAGTCCGCGATGTCGTGGAGGCGCTCGGCGTCCTCCTCCGTCTCGATGCCGATCCGGTCCGCGAGGACGAGCCGGACGTCGTTGAGGGCCTGGGCGAGCAGCCGCGCCTGCTCGCCGGAGAGCGTCATGGGGCTGGACTCGATCAGCAGCGCACTGCTGCGGAGCGCACCGATCTTCTGCTCCCGCAGGGAGCGCTCCGTCAGGCGGCGGAAGGCGAGCGCTTCGTCGTCGTCGCCGCGCACAGCGTCGGGGAGGAGGCGCCGGACGGCGGAGTCGTCGGGCACTGTGGCGTCGGCGTCGGCGTCGGACATGCCGACCATCGCCGCCAGCGGATCCTCGCTCGGCGCCGTCTCGGGTTCGAGCATGGAGACGACGTCGTCGAGGAGGGCGCCCAGCAGGCGTGCCTCACCGGGTTCGAGCGCTCCGGTGATACCGCGGCGCGTCGATTTGAAGGGTTTCGCCATGGCGTCCGACTACTCGCTTCCGACTTTTTCGAAGGTGGCCCACAGTCCGTACGAGTGGAGGGCGACGGTGTCCTGCTCCACCTTCTCGCGGCTCCCGGAGACGACGGCGGAACGGCCCTGCTCGTGGACCTCGAGCATGAGCGTGCGCGCCTTGGCCTCGCTGTAGCCGAAGTAGGACTGGAAGACGAAGCTCACGTAGCTCATCAGGTTTACGGGGTCGTTCCACACCACCACGACCCAGGGCTGGTCGAGGTCGGTCTTCTCGGCCGTCCCCACCTCTTCCCTGGTGTCGGTACCGGTTGCAAAGCCTACTGTCATAGTCGCCATTCTAGGTCGGCCCGCCCGCCCCGGGGTGCCGGGTACTCTCTCGGCGGACGCCCGGCTATCGTTTTGGGGGTGACCGATGCCCTGACCACGAATCCGCCGGCCGCTGCCGGTCCTGCGTCGCCGATGGTGACCCCACCGAACAGCGCGCTGTTCACCGACCAGTACGAGCTCACGATGCTGCAGGCGTCCCTGCACTCCGGTGCGGCGCACCGCCGGTGCGTGTTCGAGGCCTTCGCGCGGCGCCTCCCGGCGGGCCGCCGCTACGGCGTCGTCGCGGGCACGGGTCGGCTGCTCGAGGAACTGGCCGGCTTCCGGTTCGACGACGCCCAGCTCGCGTTCCTCGGCGATCACCGGATCGTGGACGACACCACCCTCGCCTGGTTGGCCGGCTTCCGTTTCTCGGGGTCCATCTCGGGGTACGCGGAAGGCGAGGCCTACTTCCCCAACTCCCCCATCCTGACCGTGGAGTCGACCTTCGCCGAGGCCTGCATCCTCGAGACGCTCATCCTGTCGATCCTGAACCATGACAGCGCCATCGCCTCCGCGGCGTCCCGCATGACGGGGGCCGCCGCCGGGCGCCCGTGCATCGAGATGGGCTCGCGCCGCACGCACGAGGAGTCCGCCGTCGCAGCCGCGCGTGCCGCGATCATCGGCGGCTTCGCCAGCACCTCCAACCTTGAGGCCGGCCGACGGTACGGCGTCCCCACGGTGGGGACGGCCGCGCATTCCTTCACGCTCCTGCACGACTCCGAGCGGGAGGCCTTCGAGGCGCAGGTCGCCGCCCTCGGGCGCAGCACCTCGCTCCTGGTGGACACGTACGACGTCGAGCAGGGCGTACGCACGGCCGTCGAGGTCGCGGGCCCCGAGCTGGGTGCCGTCCGTCTGGACTCCGGGGACCTCGTGGCCCAGGCACGGTGGGTGCGCGAACTCCTCGACGACCTCGGCAACGACACCACGAAGATCGTGGTGACCTCCGACCTCGACGAGTTCGCCATCGGGCTGCTCGCCTCGGCGCCCGTCGACTCCTACGGCGTCGGCACGTCCCTCGTCACCGGCTCCGGCGCTCCGACCGCGGGCATGGTCTACAAACTGGTCAGCCGGCAGGACGACGGCGGCACGTTCGTGGCCGTTGCGAAGGCGGCCAAGAACAAGGCCTCGGTCGGCGGCCACAAGCACGCGCTGCGCCGCCTCGACGAGCACGGCACGGCGCAAGCCGAGATCGTGGGCATCGGTATCACCCCGGCCTCCGACGGCAACGACCGCCCGCTCGTGCAGCAGTTCGTGAAGGACGGCGTGGTCCTGCCCGGCTGGACCGGGCCCGAGGCCGTCGCCCGCGCCGCCGAGCGGCACGCACAGTCCATCGCCGAACTGCCGGGAGCAGTCCGGCGGCTGCAGCGCGGCGAACCCGTCATCCCCACCGAGTACGAGGAGGCAGCATCATGACGCGCGCACTGATCATCGTGGACGTACAGAACGACTTCTGTGAGGGCGGTTCACTCGCCGTCGACGGCGGCGCGCAGGTCGCCGCCGACATCAGCGACCACCTCGACGAGCAGGCCGCCCGGTACGACTACGTCGTCGCCACCCAGGACTGGCACATCGACCCGGGGAGCCACTTCTCCGAAGCCCCCGACTTCGTCGACTCCTGGCCCGTCCACTGCGTCGCGGACACCAAGGGCTCCGACTTCCACCCGGACCTCGACACCGAGAGCATCGACGCCGTGTTCCGCAAGGGCATGTTCGAGGCCGCCTACTCCGGCTTCGAGGGGGTCAAGGCTCCCGACGACGAGGTGCCGACGGGAGACCAGAAGCTCGGCGCCACCGTGGACACCGACGAGGACCCGATGACCCTCGACGACTGGCTTCGCGACCACGACGTGGACGACGTCGTCGTGGTGGGCCTCGCGACGGACTACTGCGTCCGGGCGACCGCCCTGGACGCGCTGCAGGCGGGCTACTCCGTCACGGTGCAGACCGCACTCACGCGGGGCGTGCACGGGGACCGGTCCGAGGAGACACTCGACGAGCTGGAGGCCGCGGGCGCCGAACTGGTCCGCTAGGGACTTACACGCGAAGGCCGGGCCGGCTCTCCGGTCCGGCCTTCTTCGGTCTCTTCCCGCTACTTCTTCCCGATGAACCAGTCCTGCAGTTTCTGCAGGCGGCGCTGGAGCTGATCCTCGTTGGCCTGCGCCACCGCCGGCCCGCCGCACTGGCGCCGCAGCTCCGAGTGGACCTGGCCGTGCGGCATGCCCGTACGGGCCGCCCACGCCGAGACGTTCTTGGCGAGCTGGCCGCGCAGCTCGGTGAGCTGGCGGTGGTCCACCACGAGCGGCTCGGCGGCCTGCACCGCGGCCGGCCTGGTCTTGCGGCGGGACTGCTGCTCCTGCTGGCGCTGGCGCAGGAGCTGGCCCACCTGGTCGGCGTCGAGCAGGCCGGGGATGCCGAGGAAATCCTGCTCGTCCTCGCTGCCCATCTCGCCGCCGGTCCCGAATTCGCCGCCGTCGAAGAGGACGCGGTCGAAGGACGCCTGCGATTCGAGCGCCTCGAACTTCTGCTTGGTCAGGGAGTCCGAGGCCTTGTCCTCGCGGTTCGCGGCCTCCATCAGGGCGTCCTCGAGGCCGAACCCCTCGTCGTCCTTCTCGGGCCGGTCGAGGGCATGGTCGCGCTCGAGTTCGAGCTGGTTGGCCAGTGCCATGAGGTTGGGCACCGAGGGGAGGAAGATCGACGCCGTCTCCCCGCGCCGTCGCGCCCGGACGTACCGGCCCACGGCCTGGGCGAAGAACAGCGGGGTGGCCGTCGACGTCGCGTAGACGCCGACCGCGAGGCGTGGGACGTCGACGCCCTCGGACACCATGCGCACCGCGACCATCCAGCGCTTGTCCCCCGCGGAGAACTCCTCGATCTTCGAGGACGCCTTGGCGTCGTCGGACAAGATGACGGTCGGGGACTCCCCCGTGATCCGCTTGAGCTGCCCGGCGTAGGCGCGGGCGTCGTCGTGGTCCGTCGCGATGACGAGACCGCCGGCGTCGTGCACGGTGCGGCGTACCTCGGTGAGCCGCTTGTCCGCGGCCGCGAGCACGGCGGGGATCCACTCGCCGGTGGGATTCAGGGCCGTCCGCCACGCCTGGGCGGTGATGTCCTTCGTGACCGACGCCTCGCCGAGGGAGGCCGCCATCTCCTCGCCGGCGCTCGTGCGCCAGCGCATCTGGCCGGAGTAGGCCATGAACATGACGGGCCGGACCACGTGGTCCTTGAGGGCCTGGCCGTAGCCGTAGGTGTAGTCCGCGCGGGAACGGCGGATGCCGTCGCGGTCCTCGGCGTACTCGACGAACGGGATGGCGGCGGTGTCCGAGCGGAAGGGCGTCCCGGTGAGGGCGAGGCGGCGGGTGGCGGGCTCGAACGCCTCGCGGATGCCGTCGCCCCAGGACAGGGCGTCGCCGCCGTGGTGGATCTCGTCGAGGATCACGAGCGTGCGGGCGGCCTCGGTCTTGGCGCGGTGCAGCATGGGCTTGCTCGCCACCTGCGCGTAGGTCACCGCGACGCCGATGAACGCTCCGCCGTGGCGGCCGTCGGCGTTCTTGAAGTTGGGGTCGATAGCGAGGCCCACGCGTGCGGCGGCGTCGGCCCATTGGCGCTTCAGGTGGTCGGTCGGGGCGACGACGGTCACCCGGTTGACCACTCCGCGCTCCACGAGCTCGGTCGCGACGCGGAGGGCGAAGGTGGTCTTGCCGGCGCCGGGCGTGGCGACGGCGAGGAAATCGCTCGGCGAATCGTGGAAATACTTCTCCAGCGCCTCGCTCTGCCACTGGCGCAGTTTGGGGGCCGTGCCCCAGGCGGCGCGCTCGGGGTATGCGGGGGGCAGGGTTGCGCCGGACCCGAACAGGGTGTCACTACTCACGCCGGGACAGGACCTTCCATTGGCTTTCTGGGGGCGAGACCGGGGCCGTCACCGGATGACCGGGCCCCTCTCAGACCCGAAACTATACCTGCTGCCGTGAACACCCAGAGAGCCAGCCAGATCGCAACGAAGGTGGGGACGTGCCCCGGGTCGGCGTCGTCGTGCAGGAGGGCGAAGAGGGCGCCGGCCCCGGCCGTGCCGACCACCCCGCCGAGCTGGTCGGAGATCTGCAGGGCCGCGGAGTTCCTGCCCTGCTCGCTGGTGGCGGAGAGCTTCAGGACCAGGACGGAGGTGCTGGAGAGGGTCATGCCCATCGCGAAGCCCGACAGCCCCCACACCACGGCGAGCATCCAGAGCGGGGCCTCCACGGCCGTGGCGAGGGCGAAGGCGCCGAGACTGAGCGAGAGGATCGAGGATCCGGCGACCAGGAGCCACTGGCGGGCGAACGTCACGCGCGCCTGGACGAAGGACCCTGCGCTCCAGCCGAGCGCCCCGGCGCTCAGGGTCAGGCCGGCGGTGCCCGGGCTGATGTCGCGGGAGCTGACGAGCATGAGCGGGATGAAGGCCTCGGTCCCGAAGAACGCGACGTTGACGAAGCCGCGGGTGGCGATGATGCTCGGCAGCCCGCGCGCGAGGACCAGCGTGCCCTTCGGCAGGAGGGCGGGGAGCACGAGGAGGGCGACGACGACGCCCGCCGCCGCGAGTCCCACCAGTCCGGCCACCGTGGCGGCGCCGGGGTCCTCGGTGTCCGCGAGATGGACGAGCGACCACTGGGCGGCGAAGACACCGGAGGCCAGCGCGAGCCCCCGCAGGGTGCGGGCCTTCGCCGAGCCGGCGTCCGGGGCGTCGACCGGGCCTAGAGCCTTTGTCCTCGGCCAGACGATGAGGACCGCCGCGAGCACGATCGGCACGACGCCGAGGAACACCCAGCGCCAGCCGAGGTGCTCGGTCACGAAGCCCGCCACCACCGGGCCGATCAGCGCGGGTAGCACCCAGGCGGCCGCCAGCCAGCCGAAGACCACGGGCCGCGCCTTCTCCGGGAACGACCGCCCGATCACGACGTAGACGGCGACGATCATGAAACCGCCACCGAGACCCGAGATGGCGCGGCCCACCGTCACGAGCCAGAAGGCGGGTGCGGCACCCGATGCGAGTAGTCCCAGCACCATGAGGCCCAGCCCGACGGCGAGGGCCGGCCGGGGTCCTCGGCGGTCACACCACGAGCCGGCGACGACGGTGCCGAGCAGCGATGCCGTCAGGTACATCGAGAAGGCCAGGCCGTAGCTCGACTCCCCCGAGAGCTCACGCGCCACCGACGGCATGGCGGTCACCACGGCCATCGCCTCGAAGGCCGCGCACGTGATGATCGCCAGGATCCCGATGGTCAGGGGCCGCAGCTCGGGCGACATCGCCCCGCCGGTCGCGCCCGTGGATGGATCCGCAGTCCTGCTCATGTCACCTCGGGTTCAGGGCGGGGCTCTTCCGGCCGCCGCCAGTGGGTTGCCCCTCCGGGCGCGCCAGTGGCGCCGACCGTACCGGCCGACGCGGTGGGGCGAGCCCGGTCAGGCGGGTGTAGTCAGTCCTTGGGCTTGTCGTTGCCCGGGCGGAGACCGTTGTAGATCTCCTTGCACTCGGGGCAGACGGGGAACTTCTCGGGGTCGCGTCCGGGAGTCCACACCTTGCCGCAGAGGGCGATCACGGGCTCGCCGGTGAAGGCCGACTCCATGATCTTCTCCTTGCGCACATAGTGCGCGAAGCGCTCTGCGTCGCCGGGCTCGACCTCCTGGCGGACCTCCTCCCGCTCGATGGTCGCAGTCGAGCCGCCGGTGCCGGGATCGCGGGGATCGTTGTCGAAGGGATCAGCAGGCATAGTCATGGCGCCAGTCTATCGCCCGACCCCCGCGGCCTCGAGGTATTCGCCTCCCGGGAGGTGTGCCGAATGGCGGTTCCGGGCCCTCGGAATGTCGGTGGCAGGCGGGAGAATAAGGCCATGGGAACGGCAGCGGAACACGCGAGGGAATTCGATCGGATCTCCGATCGGATCACCGCACTGAACGCCGAGAAAGCACGGATCGACGCCGAACTCGCGGCGAGTACCGAGGAATTGAGAAAAGTCTTCGAGACGAAGATGATGGACCATTTCTGGCCCGGCCGGCCCGGGCCCCACCGCACCAATCTCGCCGACACGACCACCGCCACGGAGATCGCGTGCCTGCTGCGCATCTCCGAGCGCAGCGCGCACCGCCTCGTCCAGTACTCCGCCCTGCTGGTCAACTATCACCCCAGGACCCTCTCGGCTCTCCGCGAGGGTGCCATCTCGTGGCCTCATGCCACCACGCTCCTGCACGAATACCTCGGCCTGCCCCACCATGCCGCGGCCCGTCTCGAGGAGGCCCTGCTGCCCATCGCCGCGGACACCACCGTGCCCCGGCTGAGCTACCGGGCCCGCCGGCTCCGCACCGAGCTGCATCCCGAAGCACTCGAGAAGCGCGCCTGCACCGCAGCCCAGGGACGGCGCGTGGATCTCGAGGCCGCCGACGACGCCATGGCCTGGCTCCACGTCCACCTGCCGGCGACCGACGCCGCCGCCATCGACGCCCGGCTCACCCATGCGGCCCGCACCCTCGAGGGCCCCGCCGAACGCCGGACGCTCCCGCAGCTGCGTATCGACGTCCTCACCGATCTCCTCCTCGGGGACTCCGCGCGCCCGGACCACGGGGGCGCACCCGGTTCCTCGGCGTCCGGCGGGTACCGGATCCGGGCGCACGTCAACGTCACGGTTCCGGTCCTCACCCTGCTCGGCGTCGACGACGCGCCGGCGGATCTGGAAGGGTACGGGCCCATCCCCGCCGACATCGCCCGTCGGCTCGCCGCGCATGCACCCTCCTTCACGCGGCTCCTCACCCACCCCGAGACCGGGGCCGTCCTCAGCGTGGGACGCAACACCTACGCCGTCCCCGCGGATCTGAAGAAATGGCTGCGGGTGCGCGACCGGACGTGCCGACATCCGGGATGCAGCATCCCGGCAGTCCGGTGCGAGCTGGACCACACGGTCCCCTGGTCCCGCGGAGGACCCACCACCCACGACAATCTCGCCCACCTCTGCCGCAAGCATCACATGCTCAAGAGCGAAGGCATCTGGCACTACGACCAGCCCACGCCGGGCACCCTCGTTGCCACCTCGCCCGGCGGCCGCGCGTATGCCTGCGACCCCGAGCCTCCGCCCTTCTGACCCCGGGCCCGGGCGCCGCCCAGCGGGCGAGCCGACGGGCCCGGGAGCTCACTGGCCCCGGAGCTCACTGGCCGCTATCGGGTGGGGGCTGCGCAGCCGATCCCCTGGGGATTCTCGATGCAGTTCTCGCTCACGTTGTGCCCTTCGGTGCGCCAGATACTCATGAGGTGCGGTTCGGACACGACCGCCGCCTCGCCCGCGACCGGCTGGAACGGGCCGCCGTCCACCGAGTAGTCGCCGGCGAAGTACGTGGTCAGGATCAGTTGGAAGTCACCGGTCCGGGTGTACTGGTGGCTCGTCGGCGTCTCGGTGTCGAAGGCGGCTCCGTCCACGGGGCCTCCCGGGGTGGTCGTCGTGGCGCCCGTGCCGTCGCCGTAGTTCCACTGGTAGGACACCGGGCGGGCCTTCAGGACGATCTCGGCGTCCTGGAACTCGAAGGTGAACTCCTGCTCCTGCGCCTGGGCATAGACGTTGGAGTGTGCGTTGCGGAGGCCGAAGTTGGACGGCTGCGACACGATCGTGGCCGCCAGGACGGGTTGCTTCTGGAACTCCTCGAGGGTGATCACGATCGGCGCTTCCTCGGGGGCCTCGACGCCTTCGATCGGGGGAGCAGGCGCCTCACCGGGATACATGCAGGACGACCTCCCCGTCGGCGTCCGCGTGGCCGGCCGCACGGTGCTGTCGAGCTCGATCCAGTTGACGAGGATGCCGTCGTCCTGGGCATCACACTGGGCATCCATGCGGGGGCAGGTCGCGGGGTCCAGATCGCTGCCGGCGCCGGCGGTGCAGGCCCGGACGTAGGTGTAGGAAATGCCGTCGTCTTCAGGTAGGGCGGCTGGCTGAGCATCAACTCGCCCCATTGTGGGCGCCCGTTTCCCGCCACCCACCGCCTGTCTCACTGTGTTCCCCGCATTGACCCACCCGGACTCTGTTATTCCTGCCGATGGACCGGCTTCTTCATCAATTGCAGGAGTAGAGGATGCGACGAGCGCGATTAAGAACGCGACGAGTGCGATAGTCTTCAGTGCCGCGCTCATCTTAGGAACCCTCCGGGGAACCGAAGTCGAGCATTACCCAATGATCGACTTCCCAATACGCGATGGAAACTCCCAGGACTGGTTCTGTTTTCTTAGAACCCTTCACTTCAATGCCACTTGAGTCGAAGTAGAGTATTTCATTCTGGGTGATGTCAATGAAAGAATTTATCGAACCTGTTGTGTTTTCTACGAATTCCGTATTGGTCGAATTGAGGGAAATCCCGCCCCCGTCGATCCAGCCCCCACTCTCGTAGTGCTTCTGGACCTCCGCTTTGAGGTTCTCACAGGTCCTACAGCCGGGGTCCGTCACCGCCTCGAACGGTGCCCAGTCATTGGTCTCGTAGCCGTAGGAGAACAGCTCGAGCCAGTATGCAGTGAAGGCCTCGAGGCCTTCCGGCGAGTTCTCGTCCGCCAACGCCGGCTTGACCGGAACCGGGATGTTGGTGGCAGGACCGGCCGATGACGCCGGAGACGGTTCGGGTGCAACCGACGGTGTGGTGGTCGGTTCACTGGTCGCGGGCGCCTGTGAGGAGGGCGGCTCGGAGGTCGGGATGGGTGCGGCATCGGCATCGTTCCGGCATCCGGTGAGAAGCAGCAGCGCGACCGCCGCTCCGGCGAGAATCGGTACTGCTCGTCGATGGCCTTCTGCACGCACAGGAAACACGCAACTCCCCCATCACTTGGCCGGTCTGGCCGGAATGGGCCTCAGCATAGCCCGAAGCACTCAGCCACCTGAAGGTTATGCACAGGCTGGAAATGCGGCCGGACTACCCGATCGAGTCCACTCTTGTCAGGGCACTCCTCCTGGCTTAGGGTGCATGCCGCGGCAGCAGCCCGCGCCCGGCCGGATCAGCGGTTCGCCGATACCGCCAGCAGCAGTTCCGGTGCCCTGCGGTCGTACCATCGGCCGCCCGTCCGGATACCGACCACCAGGAGGACTGCCCCGAGGACCAGCCCCACGAGCAGGCCCAGCCAGCCGTACAGTGCGTCACCGGTGACGAAGTAGACGATCGTGAGGACGATCTCCGGCAGCGCCAGGAGCAGCATGACGATCCAGCCGATGATCTGCACGGCGAACATCATGAAGTTGGTACCCGGCGGTGTCTTGAACGCACTCTCACCCGGGAGCGGCACGTTGTAGGTGTATCGCGCGGACACGAGGCTCGAGAGCCCGGTCCCGGTCAGCAGGAGACCGAGCGACAGACCCAGCATGACCGGCAGGTCCTCGAGCCGTCCCGCGATCAGCAGCGGCACCACCGTGAACACCAGGGTGGTCGGCAGCGCGAACACCAGCAGTGCGAGCGCCCGGCCCAGGCGGTCGTCGCGCCCGCTGACGCCCGTGGAGAGGTGCAGGCTGAAGGCGGTGTTGTCGTAGGAGATGTCGGCGGAGATGGACCAGGCCAGCAGGAACGCCGTGATGGGACCGAAGAAGGCGACAGCCCCGCCCTGGGGACCACCGGAGATGACGAGCAGCACGGCGAGGAACGGGACGGCCACGAGGGAGGCGAAGTAGCGCGGGTCCCGCTGCCAGTAGGTCAGGGCGCGGGCGGCCACGGCGCCGGCGGGCGTGGCCGGGAACCGGCCGAGCCACCCGAGATTACCGCCCGCACGCTTCGTCACGGCGTTGTAGGGAGGGGTGACCAGCGCGTGGCTGAGGCTGCGGCTCCACAGCACGACGAACAACGCGAGCGTCCCGAGGCCGATCAGGAAGCGGAGTGCAGCGGTCCCGGCGTTGCCTGCGGCGACGTCGGCGGGCGCTGCCCAGAGCGCACCCAGCGGCGTCCAGGCGAGGACATCGGCCAGGGACGCCGCGAACCCTGGCGAGCCCTGGAAGCCTGCTGTCACTCCCGCGAAGATCGGGCCGAGGAAGATCAGCGGGATGAAGGCGACGATGCCGTTGATGTCCTTGAACCTGCGCGAGCCGGTCATGGAGGACATCGCCGTCGTCACCAGGCGTGAGGCGACCACGCACAGCAGCACGGCGACCAGCGCGCACACCAGCGCGGTCACGGCCGCAGCCGGGTACCGGATCCAGCTGAACACCTGTGCCAGGGCGGCGATGAGGGTGACGATGCCGGGGATGCCCACCAGCCCGCCCAGCACGAGCCCCGTGAGGAGCTGCCGCTGCGGGATGGCGAAGGTGACGAACCGGGCAGGGTCGAGCGTCATGTCGATGCCGGCCGCGGCGATCGGGATCAGGATCCAGCCGAGGACGACGGCGGATCCGCCGAGCACGAGGACGGTCCGGATCAGCTCGGGGTCGGCCGCGCCGAGGAACGCGAGTCCGACGACGACCGTCCCGAGGATGCCGAGCCCGTACAGTCCGCCGAGGATCACCCCGACCAGCTGCGCGGTGCTCCGTTTGAGGGAGTTGCGCAGGAGGAGGAGCTTCAGCCTCAGGAGGTGCGCAACCATGACAACCCCTCGGAGGTGTTGCGACCGCCGACGAGTTCCACGAAGCGGTCCTCCAGCGTCGCGTCGCCGCGGACCTCGTCGACGGTCCCCGCGGCGAGGACGGTGCCGGCGGCGATGACAGCGACGTGGTCGCACATGCGCTGCACGAGATCCATGACGTGGCTGGAGACGATGACCGATCCGCCGGACTGCACGTACCCGGTGAGGATGTCGCGGATGTTCGCCGCCGAGACCGGATCGACGGACTCGAACGGCTCGTCGAGGACGAGCAGGCGGGGCGCGTGGATGAGGGCGGAGGCGAGGGCGATCTTCTTCGTCATGCCCGCCGAGTAGTCGACCACGAGCGTGCCGGCGTCGTTCACCAGGTCGAGTGCCCGCAGCAGGTCACCGGTCCGTTCGGCGACGGTCTCACGGTCCATGCCCCGCAGCAGTCCGGCATAGGTGACCAGCTGCTCACCCGTCAGCCGGTCGAACAGCCGGACGCCGTCGGGCAGGATCCCCATGAGCTTCTTGGCTTCCAGCGGCTGAGCCCAGACGTCGACGCCGTGGACCAGTGCCTGCCCGAAGTCGGGGCGGAGCAGCCCCGTGGCCATCGAGAGCGTCGTGGTCTTGCCGGCGCCGTTGGGGCCCACGAGCCCGTAGAAGGACCCCTGCGGGACCTCGAGGTCGACGCCGTTCACGGCGATCTTCTCGCCGAAGCGCTTGGCGAGCCCGCGGATGCTGAGGGCGGCGCTGCC
The DNA here is from genome assembly GCF_002927275.1 of Arthrobacter pityocampae. Lineage (GTDB taxonomy): Bacteria > Actinomycetota > Actinomycetes > Actinomycetales > Micrococcaceae > Arthrobacter_D > Arthrobacter_D pityocampae. The sequence continues at coordinate 405,941 of NZ_PRKW01000001.1, forward strand.
GGCCCGCCCCCCGGGTTCGTTCTCGACGGATGGCGACGGCACAGGGGAACTCATAGTGCAACGCTAGCAACGGGTCGATCCGCTGATCGTCATCCCAAAGGAGGAACCCGGAGAATGAACCGGAGGAAGAACCAGGACGAGGGATCAGGAGACGAAACAGACGTCCTCAGTAGGCACCGGCGCGCTCGTACTGGGGTGCGGGCACCAGCTCGTGGCCGAGCTCCTGGGCGGCGCGCATCCACCAGTGCGGGTCCCGCAGGGCGGCCCGCGCGATCAGCACGACGTCGGCCCGCTCGCCCCGGATGATCTCCTCCGCCTGGCGTGCGTCGCCGATGAGGCCGACCGCGCCGGTCGGGACGCCGGAGGACCGCACCTCCTCGGCGAGCGACACCTGGTAGCCGGGTCCCACGGGGATGGCGGCGCCCGGGATCGCACCACCGGAGGACACGTCCACGAAATCGACGCCCTCCTCCGCCGCCCGCTTCGCCAGCCGCGCGGAGGTGTCGCCGTCGAGCCCGCCCGCGGTCCAGTCGGACGCCGAGATGCGCAGCAGGAGGGGCATTGTCTCCGGGATGGCACGACGGACCGCGCGGACGACCTCGAGCGTGAGCCGGAACCGGGCCTCCTCCGAGCCGCCCCAGCCGTCGGTCCGCGTGTTGACCAGCGGTGAGAGGAACTGGTGCAGCAGGTAGCCGTGCGCGGCGTGGATCTCCATCGTGTCGAAGCCGGCGTCGACGGCGAGCCCAGCGGCCGCGCCGAAGTCGCGGATGACCTGCTGGATGTCCTCCTCGGTCATCGCACGCGGTGCGGCATACGCATCGAACGCCTCGTCCGTCGGCCCGAGGGTCTGCCACCCGCCCTCCGCCTCCGGCACGGAGCCGCGCTTGCCGCTGAACGGCCAGTAGGTCGACGCTTTCCGCCCGGCGTGGGCGAGCTGCACCGCGGTCTTCGTGCCGACGGCACCGTGCCCGTGGATGAAGTCGTTGATCCGGCGCCACGCAGCGGCCTGCTCCCGCGTGTAGAGACCGGCGTCGCGCGGACTGATCATGCCCTCGGGGCTCACGGCGGCCGCCTCGGTGATGATGAGTGCCGCGCCACCGAGCGCGAACTGCCCGAGGTGCACGAGGTGCCAGTCCGTCGGCACGCCGGGCGCGCCGACGGGGTCGCACGAGTACTGGCACATCGCCGCCACCCAGCCGCGGTGCGGCAGCTCGAGGGATCGGAGCGTCAGGGGATCGAACAGGCCGGGCGCGCCGGACGGGGAAGCTGCAGAAGTCATCGTGGTCCTCAGGGAGATCGGGTGGGCGCCGGTGCGCCGGATGATGCGCCTAGAACAGTGCGCGGGCCAGCGCGCTGCGCGCCTTCGTGACGCGCGGGTCCGCGCCGCCGACGACGTCGAACAGCTCCAGCAGCCGCTTGCGGGCCGCGTCGCGGTCGTCGCCGGACGTCCTGCTGATGAAGGCGACGACGCGGCTGAACGCGTCCTCGACGTGACCGCCCGTCAGATCCAGGTCCGCGACGGCCAGCTGGGCCTCGAGGGCGTCGGGCTCGTCGGCACCGCGCTGCCGGACGTCGGCGGCGTCGAGGTCCTGGATGCGCTCCATGAGTTCCACCTGGGCGAGTCCGGCCTTCGCGTCGGCGTCGGCCGGCTGCTCCGCGAGCGCACGACGGTAGGCCGCCGCGGCGGCCCCGTAGTCACCCCGCTCGATCGCGTCGAACGCCTCCTGGTGCAGGGGCGGCAGGGGCGGCTCCTCCGCCTCGGCGGGTCCGGGCTGGGCGCCGTCGTTCAGCGTGCCCGTGACGCCGTTCGCCTCGGCGACCTTCATCAGCTCGTCGAGGTAGGCGCGGATCTGCGGATCCGGGAGGACGCCCTCGAAGAGGGGGACGGGCTGGCCCTTCACGACGGCGACGACGGTGGGCGCGCCCTGGGCCTGGAAGGCCTGCGCGATCTGCGGCTGCGCCTGGAGGTCGACGTTGGCGAGCAGCATCCGGCCGTCGAACTCCACGGCCGCGGCCTCGAGGACGGCGGTGACCTGGGTGGACTGCTCGCTGTAGGTGGCGCGGAGATTGACGACCACGGGGACCTGCGCCGAGAGCTGCACGAGCTGCGGGAAGGTCTGCTCCGTCACCTCCACGATGTACGGGCTCGGCCCGGCGGCGGGCTGCCGGGCGGCGGCGGGACGCGCGGCCGCGTCCGCGCGGGCCTTGAGGGCGGAGAGGTCCACCGCTCCCCGGAGGTTCATGTTCGACGGCGGCATCCCGCCCCGCTGTGCTGGTGTGGACAATGCTCTGCCTTTCTGTGACTGCTGCTGGTCGGAGCCGGGAGGGACATCCCGGGAAGAGGGGGTGCGGGTCAGCGGAGGGTGGCCGACAGCAGCTGCTGGGCGGCGCCGATCACCCGGATCCTATCCTCGCTGCCGGCGGGCGGTACGTACATCATCACGGCCTCGCCGTAGTTGACGTCGATGCCCTTCCCGCTCGAGGCCTTCCCGGTCAGCGACTGGTACACGGTGCCCTTGAGGTCGATCGTGTCGCCGCGGGACTTGGGGGTGCTGGAGTAGGTGTGGGTGAGGTAGCCGAAGACCATGGCCCCGCCGTCGCCCGTCATGAGGGCCTGCGTCTGGTCCTTCTGCGCCGTGTGCGTGAAGGCGATCTTCGCGGCCTTGTTGCCCGGATCCGCGACGACGTCCGACTGGAACCCGGTGATCGCCTCGGCGAAGGAGTTCTCCTCGAAGGTCTCCGCGTTCGCGCCGGAGGGTTTCGTGAGGAAGTCCGCGATGGACGCGACGGAGGCCTGCGGTGCACGCGCGAGGACGCCGTCGTCGTCGATCGGCACGGGCCCGGCGGCGCCGGGAGCCGGCGGCGAGGGGAACGTGGTGCCCGGCAGCATCTGCACGGCCGAGGTCAGTCGGTAGTTCTCGCGCGGGGTCTCCTGGACCAGCAGGAGCGCCTGCGGCACGGGGTTGTCCTCGCCCTGTGTCAGGGCGACGACCGTCCGCGGCCAGCCGGTACCTGTGGGGATCATGTCGAGCAGGAGCTCCGACGCGGCGACCGGCGCAGGCGCCACGGCCTTCTTGTCCTTCGCGCCCACGGCATAGGCGCCGGTGCGAAGGTCCAGGGCTGCGCCGTCGACCCGGGGGGTGAGGAGCTTCGCGTCGGAGGCGGCATCGGCGTCGGCCACTGTGGACGCGACGGAGGCGAGGATGCGGTCGAGCTGGACGTCGAGGACCACGGGCGGGCCGCTGGCCGCGCTCCCTGCCGACGGCGCGCCGTTCACGCTTGCCGACGACGCGCTGGCGGTCGGTGCGGGGGCCGGTGACGGCGTCGTCGTGGCCAGGGAGGGGCCGACACCCAGGAGGGAACCGGTCCCCACGAGGCCCGCGACGAGGAGGGCCGCCCCGGGCGCGGCGATCCGGGGCGAGATCCGGGAGGATCCGCCGCTCGCGGCGTGCCGGCGTGCATAGGCGCGCGTGCCCTCGACCGGCTCGGGCCGGTCCCCGCTCCCGTGGCCGCCCCCGTTGCCGGAGCGGCGGGGCGAGACCAGCAGGAGCGCGATGCCGAGGACGACGACGAGCGCGCCGCCGATGACGAGCGGCAGGGCGAAGGGGGTGGACTGGTCGTTGGGGGTGGTCACGGACACCCGGGTGGGGGCGGGGGCCTCGCCGTCGGCCGCGAGGAGGAGGGACCAGTCACCCCGGGTGGGCTCGCTCCACCGGTAGGTCAGGGAACCGTCCGCGGATTCCTCCGCGATCCAGAGATCGCTGCCGCTCGGATCGGGCACCGTGGCCTCACCCGACGAGAAGCCGGCCTCCAGCGACTCCTCACCGAATCCGGTCACGCTCAGATGGGCGGCGTCGCCCACCCAGGCCTCGACGTCGGAGGTACGCCCGACGGCGAGGGTGAACGGGCTGTCGGCCTCGACCGTCACCTCGACCGGCCCCTCGGCGTCGCCGCGGGCTCCGGGCTCGATCACGGTGACCGGCCCGGCGTCGACGCCCTGCGCCACGGCAGCGGTGACGGTCTCGGCAGGAGCCCAGACGGTCCGCTGTCCGATGCCGAGGAGCATCAGCAGGAGCCCTGCCACGATGATCGGTACTGCTGTCTTCACGCGCACTGATTGCCTATCGTTGTCCGTGACGGCGGACCGCGAGGCCCCTTCCGCTCTGATCCCGCGTCGATTCCGCTCCGGCGCGGCGCTGCACACCTCTGCAGCCCTTACAGGAACAGCTCCTCCATGGTAACGACAATCGGCAGGCCCGATCCGGGCGCCGCAGGGCGGGGCACACCCGGACGGGGATCCGTCAAGGACGGGCGCGGCATGGCCCGACTGTTAGGGTTTCGCTAGTCCTCCCTCCCCCGGCCGGGACACCTCACAGGAAAGCGGAGCTCTTCGTTGACAGACCCCCAGGACGTGCCGGTCGATCAGCCGCTCCCGCGGCCGGAGCCGGCCGCGAACGGCAACGACGAACAGCCCTCAGCGGTCGGGGCGCAGGCGGCCGACCGCCGGTTCTCGACGTGGCGCTCCCTGTTCACCCGCGTGCGGCACGCACTGCCGGCCGCGCAGCCGCGACCCCGCTTCGAATTCCCGCCGGAGGTGGAGCCCGCCGAGGTCGCCGTGGACCGGGGCGTGTCCCTGACCGACGAGCGCCTGAAGTTCGGCGACACCGGTGCGCCGACCATGCGCGCGCACCCCATCCATTTCGGTTTCATGATGAGCGTCGGCGTGGGGCTCGCCCTGCTGGCCTTCTTCATCATCACCAACGTCGGCCAGCTCCTCGTCTGGATCGGAGCGGCGCTCTTCATCGCCCTCGGCCTGGACCCGATCGTCCGCTGGTTCGAGACGAGGTACGTCCCGAGGCCCGCCGGCATCGCCGTGTCCTTCCTGCTCCTCATGGGGGTCGTGGTCGGCTTCTTCGCGCTGCTCATCCCGACGATCGTCAGCCAGACCTCGCAGATCGTCGCCCGCGCGCCGGGCTACGCCAACACCTTCCTCAACTCCGAGTTCTTCCTCGGCGTCGACCGGCAGTTCCAGGTCCGCGAGCGCGTCAGCTCCGAGATCGACAAGTTCTTCGCCAACAGCGAGGCCGTGGGCGGGATCTTCGGGGGCGTCCTCGGAGTCGGCACGGTGATCGTCAACGGGCTCTTCGGCGCCCTGGTGATCCTGGTCCTCGCCCTCTACTTCCTCGCGTCGATGCCGGGCATGAAGAAGTGGGCGTACCGGTTGGCCCCGCGCTCCCGCAGGCCCCGCGTCGAGGTGCTCTCGGAGGAGATCACGCGCAGCGTGGGCCTCTACGTCATCGGCCAGGCGTGCGTGGCGCTGCTCAACGGGGCCTTCGCGTTCATCGTGATGACGTTCGCCGGCGTACCGTTCTCCGTGCTGCTGACGTTCGTCGTCGTGCTCCTGGCCTTCATTCCGCTGATCGGCGCGGTCATCGCGGCCGTTCTCGTCTCCCTGATCGCCCTGACCGTGGGCTGGCACACCGCCCTGCTGTTCGCCATCCCGTACGTCGCCTACCTGCAGTTCGAGGCGTACTTCATCTCCCCGCGGATCATGCAGCGCGCCGTGGCGGTGCCCGGCTCGGTCGCGGTGATCGCGGTCATCGCCGGCGGCACCCTCCTGGGGGTTCTCGGCGCCCTGATCGCGATCCCGACGGCCGCCGCCGCGATGCTGCTGCTCAAGGAAGTGTTCATCGCCCGCCAGGACCGCCACTGACCTGCAGGGCCCGCCGCGAGCGTCCGCGGTGACGACGGTGACGACGGTGACGACTCAGCGTGCCGCGAGTGCGGACGGCGCGACGGCGGCCGGGCCCGACCACCGGGTGGGCAGCGGGAGCTCCAGCTCGGGGCGCACGACGCCGACGATCTCGTCGAGGGCGCGGGCCGCGTACTTCTCCCCCACCCAGAGGTGCTTGGCGCCGTCGATCCCCCGGACGTCGGCCTGCGGGACGCGGGCGAACCGGGCGGCGGCCTCCTCCGGCACCAGGTAGTCGTCGTACTCCGGCACCAGCACCTTCAGGGGCAGACCGCTTGCAGCCCATGCATCGAGGTCGGCGTCGCCCGCGCGGTGCAGCGGGGGTGAGAGCAGGATGGCCCCCTCCACGAGTTCCGCGACCGGGTCCTGGGCGCCGTACTTCAGGCACAGCTCGGTGCCGAAGGACCAGCCCACGAGCCAGACGTGCTGCAGGCCCTGCGCCACCACCCAGTCGACGGCCGCCTGGAGGTCCAGGCGCTCGCCGTCCCCGCCGTCGAACGCTCCGTCGCTGCACCCGCGCGGGGAGCAGGTGCCCCGCGTGTTGAAGCGGAGGACGGCGATGTCGGCGAGGGCGGGCAGCCGGAAGGACGCCTTCCGGTACACGTGGGAGTCCATGAACCCGCCGTGCGTGGGCAGCGGATGGAGCGTCACGAGGGTCGCCTTCGGGGGACGCCCGCCGGCGGGTGCGGCGAACTCCCCCACGAGGTTGAGCCCGTCAGCGGTCCGCAGGTCGATCTCCCGCCGATTGGCGGGAAGCACCGTGGAGGCGCGGATCTCGATCGGCTCGTGGCTGGTGGAGAAGGTGTGGTCGGTGGTGTCGCTCGCCATGCTTCCCAGTCTAGGTGGGCGTCGTGTCAGTAGCGGAAGCTGCGCGTCTGCCAGCACCGCACGTGCCAATGGCGGCGCTCGGCGAGAGCCGTCTCCGGCCCGAACAGGGAGTCCTCGCGCCAGACGACGAGGTGGGCGATCCCCGGCAGGATGGACGAGTGGCAGCCCGGGCAGGTGTAGGTCTTGGCGGCGTTCCGCTCCGTGATGCGGCGCACCGACCATTCGCCGTCGGGCGCGCTCTCCCGGGCGGGGATCCCCGCGCGGGCGCGCTCGAGGTCCAGGTCGGGCGGCGGGGTCCACTTGCTCCGCGCACCACCACCGGGCCGGCTGGGTCGGTTGGAACGGGGCACGGTTCCAGTCTGCCACCCGGCGCGGCCCCTGCGGTTCCCCGTGGACCGGTCCGCGAAGCGGGGACTGCGCCCTCCGCCCGGTAGAGTCGTGTCCGTGCGTCTCGTCATTGCCCGCTGCTCCGTCGACTACATCGGCCGTCTCCGGGCCCATCTCCCGCTGGCCACCCGTCTCCTCATGGTGAAGTCCGACGGCTCGGTGCTGGTGCACTCCGACGGCGGCTCCTACAAGCCCCTGAACTGGATGAGCCCGCCGGCGAGCCTGCGCGTGAGCGCGCCCGACGACGCCGATCGTGCCGAGGGCATCACCGAGGTGTGGACCGTGCAGCACGCCAAGACCGACGACCGCCTCGTCATCAGCATCCGCGAGCACCTGCACGACTCCTCCCATGACCTCGGTGTGGACCCCGGCCTCGTCAAGGACGGCGTGGAGGCCGATCTCCAGCGCCTCCTGGCGGAGCAGATCGAACTCCTCGGGGCGGGGTTCACGCTGATCCGGCGCGAATACATGACGGCGATCGGCCCGGTGGACATCCTCGCGCGCGACGCCCAGGGCCGCACCGTGGCGATCGAGCTGAAGCGCCGCGGGGACATCGACGGCGTCGAGCAGCTCACCCGCTACCTCGAACTGCTCAACCGCGACCCGCTCATGGCTCCCGTGCGCGGCGTGTTCGCCGCCCAGCAGATCAAGCCCCAGGCGCGGGTCCTCGCCGCGGACCGCGGCATCGACTGCCTGACGCTGGACTACGACGCAATGCGCGGCGTCGACGACAGCGCGTCCCGCCTGTTCTGAGCCAAGCTTCTAGGGAGCCCGCCCGCGGCCCCCTACACTCGGAGAATGGCTCTCTCCAGCGGAACGCCCACTGCCCTGTCCGGACGACTGGTGACCGGTGAGGGGATCATCGATGACGGCATGCTGCGCTGGAACGGCTCCCGCATCACCGAGGCCGGGGCGGCGCGTGGCGGCGCACCCGCGGAGCAGCTGCCCGATGGCTACCTCATTCTGCCGGGCCTCATCGACCTGCACTGCCACGGTGCCGGCGGAGGCGACTTCACCTCGGGCTCCGACGCGGACATCGAGGCCGCCGCGGCGCACCTGCACCGCAGCGGATCGACGACGTTTCTCGCCAGCACCTGCGCGGCACCGCTCGAGGACCTCGAGGCGGCCTTCGGCAGGCTCGCGGCGGCGGCTGACGCAGGACTGATCGCCGGCATCCACGCCGAGGGTCCCTTCCTGTCGAAGCAGCGCAACGGCGCTCACGATCCCGCCTTCCTTCTCTTGCCCACGCAGGAGGACGTCTCCCGCCTCGTCACCTCGGCCCGGGGACGCCTCGCCTCGATGACCTACGCCCCCGAACTGCCGGGGAGCGACGTCCTCGTCTACGAGCTCGTGATGCACGGGGTGATTCCCTCCATCGGGCACACGGACGCCACCACCGAGGAGACGGGCGCGGCCCTGGACCTCATCAACGAGGAACTGGCCTCGACCGGCTTCGCGGGTTTCAGCGGACGACCGACGGCGACCCACCTGTTCAACGCCATGCCGGTGATCCATCACCGCTCGCCCGGCCCGGCCCCCCTGCTCCTGCAGCGGGCGCGGGCCGGGGAGATCGCCGTCGAGCTCATCGCGGACAACGTCCACCTGCACCCGGAGACCGTCCGGATGGCCTTCACGATCGCGGGCCCCGAGAACATCTGCCTGGTCAGCGATTCGACCGCCGCGGCGGGCCGTGCCGCCGGCACCTACAGGCTCGGGCACAGGGAGGTCACGGTCATCGACGGTGCGGCCGTGCTGCTGCAGGGTGGGGCTCTCGCCGGCGGCGCCGGGAGCCTCCTCGACGTCGTGCGCTGCACCATGGCAGCGGGAGTGGGGGTGGTCGACGCCGTCCGCGCCGCGACCGCGGTTCCTGCCGTCGTCCTGGGCCTTGCGGATGAGGTGGGGAGCCTCCGCGCGGGGCTGCGTGCCGACGCCGTCGTGGTCTCGCCCGAGCTCGAGCTCAAGGGCGTCCTGCGGGACGGGGTATGGATCAGGCCGCTGGAGGGCTGAGGATCGGGCGCGGCGGGCGCTCCCGAGGGGACGTCAGCGCCAGGTGCCGATGCCGATGACCGGGCCGGCCTCGATCCACGAGGAGAGGCCCGCATAGACGTCGTAGCGCATGGCGAGGTCGAACGGCTCGCCCTCGTGCGTGAGGTGGACGATGATCGCGCCGGGCTGGATCCGCACGCGCTCCGCCTCCGTGGCCGCGCGCCACCCGTCGACCTCGAGGGAGCTCCGCAGGAACCGGAACTTCGGCAGGGGGCTGAGCGAGAGCAGGCTGAGCCACTCCAGGTGGTGGTCCGTATAACGACAAACCCCCACCCGCCAGCCCTGGGGAGGGAGGCGGATGGAGGCGTCGAACGTGCCGAGGGCACGGTTCAGGTGGTACCGGCGGAGGAGGAAGGCGCCGATCACGAGCACGAGCAGGCCGAAGAGGACCGCAAGGCAGATGAACGTCACCCCCAGGGCCTCCATGTGGGAGGCCTACTCGGAGTCCGGCGTCACCGAACCGCCGACCCTGGCGTTGTCCGCCACGATCACGACGCGGTTGGAGTCGACCGAGAAGAAACCTCCGTCGACGCCGACGACCACGCGTTCGCCGCTGACCGGCTCCACCGAGATCTCGCCGGCCTCGAGGATCGCGAGGATCGGGGAGTGCCCGGGAAGGATCCCGATCTGGCCGTTCGTCGTGCGTGCGTTGACCTTCCGCGCCGCGCCCGACCACACGAAGTGGTCGGCCGCGACAACTTCGACCTCAAGTTCGCCCTGTGCTGCCATGAGCTACTTACCGGTCTGCTCTTGGATCTTGGCCCACTGGCGCTCGACGTCGTCGAGGCCACCGACGTTGAAGAACGCCTGCTCCGCGATGTGGTCGAGGTCGCCGTTGCAGATCGCCGCGAAGCCCTCGATGGTGTCCCTGATGGAGACCGTCGACCCCTCGACGCCGGTGAACTGCTTGGCGGTGTAGGTGTTCTGCGAGAGGAACTGCTGGATGCGGCGCGCACGGGCGACGACGACCTTGTCCTCTTCGCTGAGCTCGTCGATGCCCAGGATCGCGATGATGTCCTGCAGTTCCTTGTTCTTCTGGAGGATCTGCTTGACGCGCACGGCCGTGTTGTAGTGGTCGTGCCCGATGTACTGCGGGTCCAGGATGCGCGAGGTCGAGGCGAGCGGGTCCACGGCCGGGTACAGGCCACGGGACGCGATCTCGCGGGAGAGCTCGGTGGTCGCGTCGAGGTGCGCGAACGTGGTGGCCGGGGCCGGGTCGGTGTAGTCGTCGGCCGGCACGTAGATCGCCTGCATGGAGGTGATCGAGTGGCCCTTGGTCGAGGTGATGCGCTCCTGCAGGAGGCCCATCTCGTCGGCCAGGTTCGGCTGGTAGCCCACGGCGGACGGCATGCGGCCGAGCAGGGTCGACACCTCGGAGCCCGCCTGGGTGAACCGGAAGATGTTGTCGATGAAGAGCAGCACGTCCTGGTTCTGCACATCGCGGAAGTACTCCGCCATGGTCAGGGCCGAGAGGGCCACGCGCAGGCGCGTTCCCGGCGGCTCGTCCATCTGGCCGAACACGAGGGCGGTGTCCTTGAGGACGCCCGCCTCCTCCATCTCGACCCAGAGGTCGTTGCCCTCACGGGTACGCTCTCCGACGCCGGCGAACACCGAGGTGCCGCCGAAGTTGCGGGCCACACGCGTGATCATCTCCTGGATCAGCACGGTCTTGCCGACACCGGCGCCGCCGAACAGGCCGATCTTGCCGCCCTTGATGTACGGGGTCAGCAGGTCGATGACCTTGATGCCGGTCTCGAGCATCTCCGTGGAGCCCTCGAGGGACGCGAAGCTCGGGGGCTTGCGGTGGATCGGCCAGCGCTCGGTGATCTGGAGCTCGGACTCCTCGACGTCGAGCGGCTTGCCCAGGACGTTGAAGATGTGGCCCTTGACGCCGTCGCCGACGGGCACGGAGATCGCCGAGCCGGTGTCCTGTACCACGGTCCCCCGGACCAGGCCGTCGGTGGCCTGCAGCGAGATGGCGCGCACGAGGTTGTCACCGAGGTGCTGCGAGACCTCGAAGGTGATCAGGCGGGTCTCTCCGCCGAGGGTGACCTCGGTGGTGAGCGCGTTGTACATTGCGGGGATTGCGTCGGCCGGGAACTCGACGTCGACAACCGGGCCGATGACACGTGCAATACGGCCGGTGGCGCCGGGGGCAACTGAGTCCGTACCGTGTTCAACAGTCTGGGCAGTCATCTCTCTCACTTCATTTACGTAGATGGCGTGGAAACAAGTCTAGCTGTGCACCCGGGCCCTCGAGGGTCCGGGTGGGGCGTGCGTCAGGAGGCGCTCAGCGCGTCCGCACCGGCGACGATCTCCGAGAGTTCCTGGGTGATCTCGGCCTGGCGGGCGGTGTTGCGGAGACGCGTGTACTTCTTGATCAGCTCCGTCGCGTTGTCGCCGGCGGACTTCATCGCCCGCTGACGGGCCGCGAGCTCGCTCGCCGCCGCCTGCAGCATGGCGGCGAAGATGCGCGATTCGATGTATCGCGGCAGGAGCGCGTCCAGGACCTGCTCGGGCTCCGGCTCGTACTCGTACAGCGGCAGGAGGTCGCCCTCCTGGGTCACTTCCTCCTCGACGACCTCGAGCGGGAGCAGGCGCATGACGGACGGCTCCTGCACGACCATGGAGCGGAACTTCGTGTAGACGATGTGGATCTCGTCCACTCCGCCGTCCTCGTAGTCCTTGAGGAAGGAGGCGAGGAGTGCCTCGCCGACCTCACGCGCGGTGCCGAACTCGGGGGCGTCGGTGGAACCCGTCCAGACCTTCTCGTAGTCGCGGCCGCGGAAGTCGAAGTACACCTGGGCCTTCCGGCCGAGCAGGAAGGCCTGGATCTCCTTGCCCTCCGCGCGGAGCGTCTCGAAGAGCCCCTCCGCCTGCTTGAGTGCGCTGGCCGAGTACGACCCCGCGAGACCGCGATCCGAGGTCATCACCAGGACGGCTGCACGCCGGACCTGACCGTGCTCGGTGGTCAGCGGGTGGTCGATTTCAGACTGCGACGATACGGCCGAAACGGCACGGGTGATCGCGTTGGCGTACGGCAGTGCCGAGGCCACACGCGAACGCGCCTTGCCGATGCGAGAAGTCGCGATCAGCTCCATCGCCTTGAAGATCTTCCGCGTCGACGTGGTCGAGGCGATCTTCTGGCGGTAGACCCGGATCTGGGCTCCCATTCTTGTCCTTTCCTTCGCCTCCGCTGGGGGAAGCGATCAGGCCAGGGTCCTGCGGCCGGGAGGGGCGTGGAGCCCCTCCCGGCCTGCAGATCCTCTAGCGCTTCTGTCGAACGATCTTTTCCTGCTCGACCGAATCGGCGTCGATCGCTTCGAATTCCTCGTGACCTGCCCCGAACCCGTCGGCGCCGGCACCGAAGAAGCCCTGCTTGAAACCGGTGATCTGCGTCTTCAGTTCCTCGGCGGTCGAATCCTCCAGCTTGCCCGTCTGGGCGAGCGTCGTGAGGATCTGCGACTTGTGTCCGAGGTGCTCCAGGAACTCCGTCTCGAAGCGGTTGATGTCCTCGACCGGGACGTCGTCGAGGTAGCCGTTGGTACCGGCCCAGATGGACACGACCTGCTGCTCGACCGGCATCGGCGAGTACTGGCCCTGCTTGAGCAGTTCCATCAGGCGTGCACCACGGGTCAGCTGCTGGCGGGAGGCCGCATCCAGGTCCGAGGCGAACATGGCGAAGGCCTGCATGTCCCGGTACTGGGCGAGGTCCAGCTTCAACGTTCCCGAGACCTTCTTCATCGACTTCACCTGGGCGGCGCCGCCCACGCGGGACACCGACACGCCGACGTCCACAGCGGGACGCTGGTTGGCGTTGAAGAGGTCCGACTGCAGGAAGATCTGGCCGTCGGTGATGGAGATGACGTTCGTCGGGATGTAAGCCGAGACGTCGTTCGCCTTCGTCTCGACGAGCGGCAGGCCCGTCATCGAGCCGGCACCGAGCTCGTCGGAGAGCTTGGCACAACGCTCCAGCAGGCGGGAGTGCAGGTAGAACACGTCGCCCGGGTAGGCCTCGCGTCCCGGCGGGCGCCGGAGCAGGAGGGACACCGCACGGTAGGCCTCCGCCTGCTTCGACAGGTCGTCGAACACGATGAGGACGTGCTTGCCGCCGTACATCCAGTGCTGCCCGATGGCGGAACCGGCGTAGGGGGCGAGGTACTTGAAGCCCGCGGGGTCGGAGGCTGGAGACGCGACGATGGTCGTGTACTCCAGGGCGCCCTTGTCCTCGAGGGTCTGGCGGACGGCGGCGATCGTCGACGCCTTCTGGCCGATGGCCACGTAGATGCAGCGCACCTGCTTGTTCACGTCACCGGAGGCCCAGTTGGCCTTCTGGTTGATGATGGTGTCCACGGCGATCGCGGTCTTGCCGGTCTGGCGGTCACCGATGATCAGCTGGCGCTGTCCACGGCCGATCGGGATCATGGCGTCGATGGCCTTGAGCCCGGTCTGCATGGGCTCGTGCACCGACTTGCGCTGCGTGACGCCGGGAGCCTGGGTCTCGAGCGCACGGCGCCCTTCGGCGACGATCTCGCCGAGGTCGTCGATCGGCTGGCCCAGGGGGTCGACGACGCGGCCCAGGAAGGCGTCACCGACGGGGACCGAGAGGATCTCGCCCGTGCGGTGTACTTCCTGGCCTTCTTCGATCCCGTTGTAGTCGCCGAGCACCACGACACCGATTTCGCGGGTGTCGAGGTTCTGGGCGAGTCCGAGCGTGCCGTCCTCGAACCGCAGCAGCTCGTTGGCCATGACGGAGGGAAGACCCTCGACACGGGCAATGCCGTCGCTTGCGGTGGTCACGCGGCCGACTTCGACGCGCTCCGCGTTTCCGGGCTCGTAGGACGCCGCAAAGTCGTTCAACGCACTACGGACGTCTTCGGCGTTGATGGTCAATTCGGCCATCTCAGTCCCTGCTCTCCTGTGTTGTGATCACCATGGGATGCGTGGCGACCGGTGTGTGATTCAGTGGGTGTGGCGCGGATCGGACAGGGCGCGAGCCCTATCCCGCCAGCTTGCGGCGCAGTTCGGACAGCCGCGTGACGACGGTCGAGTCGACCATCTCGTCTCCCACACTGACGCGGACTCCGCCGATCAGTGTGGGGTCTACGGTGATGTTGACCTTCAGTTCGCGGTTGTACATCGCGTTCAGCCCGGACTGCAGCCGTTCGAGCTGGCCTGCCGTCAGCGGACGGGTGACGCTGACATTGGCAATCCAGCGCTGCTGGCGCGCGGCGACCAGTTCGAGGAACCGTTCGACGAGGATCGCGGGCTTCAAGCCGCGCGGCGCACGCACGGCCTGGTCGATGAGGAGCCGGCCGGCGGGCCCTGCCTCCGGCACGAGCTTGAGACCGAGGACCACCTTCGACTCCGGGGTGGCCTGCGCATCCGAGAGCGCCCTCTGCAGGGCGTGGTTCGAAGCGACCACCTGGATGAAGGAGAACAATTCGTTCTCGAGCCGGTCCAGGCCCTCCACACCGCTGCCGCGCTCCGCCACCGCGATGACCACGGTGGCCGCGAGGGTCTCCAGGGCGTCACCGATGTCGCGGGCGTTGGCCCACCGCTCGCTGACGAGGTCCCTGACCACTGCTGCAGCTTCGGTCGAGACGCGCCCGGCGATCAGCTGATCGACGAGCACCGCCTTGTCCTTGCCGGTGCGGGAAGGATCCGTGAGTGCGCGGCGCAGGCCGGCGTTGCTGTCGAGCATCGACAGCACGCCGAACAGCTCCTCCGCGAGGCCCAGGGTCGCGCCCGGTAGGCGGGACTCAAGCCCTTCACGGACCGTTGCCAGGGACTGGCTCGATACACCTGCCATTACTTCGCCGCACCTGCGCTCTGTGACGAGGTCTCGAGGTCAGCGAGGAAGCGGTCGATGACGCGGGACGAGCGGGCGTCGTCCGCCAGGGACTCCCCGACGATCCGGCTCGCGAGATCGGTCGCGAGCGTGCCGACCTCCGCGCGGAGCGAGACCACGGCGGCCTGGCGCTCGGCCTCGATCTGGACGTGGGCCTGCTCGGAGATGCGCGCCGACTCGGCAGCCGCCTTCTCCTTCAGGTCCGCGAGGATCTGGGCACCCTCGGCGCGTGCTTCCTCACGGATGCGGTTGGCCTCGGTGCGGGCGTCCACAAGCTGCTGCTTGTACTCTTCCAGTGCCGCGTTGGCCTCCGCCTGCGCGGCTTCCGCCTTGGCGATGCCGCCCTCGATGGCAGCCGTCCGTGCTTCGAACGTCTTCTCGAATGCCGGCATGACGTACTTGATGACGATGAACATCAGCACGGCGAAGCCGGCCAATGTCACGAGGAACTCCCACCAGTTCGGTGCGAGCGGGCTCGTGCCCTCCTCCGCCGCCATAATCGCTGCGTTAAGCATTTTTCACCCGTCTTTCTTAAGCTTGTCTTCGGTCGGTCAGGCGGCCTTGTCAGGCGCCGATGACGAAGGCGAAGACGAGACCCAGGATCGCGAGGGCTTCGGTCAGCGCCAGGCCGAGGAAGGCGATGGGCTGGAGAACACGCTGTGCCTCGGGCTGGCGAGCCACGCCATTGATGTAGGCCGCGAAGACGAGACCGACGCCGATACCACCGCCGATTGCGGAGAGACCGTATCCAACGAGGTTGAGGCTACCCTGTACTTCCATTGTGTTCCTTTCAAGATGCCGCTTGGTGCGACAGGTTGCATGGGATCATCCCCGACGGGGAAGACTTGTGTGAATCAGTGGGCGTCGGCGTGCAGCGCGCCTTCGATGTAGATCGCGGCGAGCAGCGTGAAGACGTAGGCCTGCAGGATCATGATCAGGACCTCGAGCATGTACATCGCGATGGCGCCGAGGAGGACCAGGACGCTGGTGCCCTGCAGGAGGATGTTGCCCGTCATGACCATGTACTCGATGGCGGATCCCGCGAGGGTCACGATCAGGTGGCCGGCGAGCATCGTCGCGAAGAGTCGCAGCGAGTGGGTGACCGGGCGGACGATGAAGTTCGAGATGATCTCGATCGGCACGACGATCGGCAGGATGTACCAGGGCACGCCTGAGGGGACGACGGCCAGCTTGAAGTAGCGCAGGCCGTGCTTCTGGACGCCGATGCCGACCCAGAGCAGGTAGAAGATCGCCGCGATGGCGTAGGCACTGCCCGGGTGCGAGAAGCTGGGCAGCTGCAGGAACGGGATGGCCCCGAAGATGTTGTTCACCAGCACGAAGAAGAACGCGGTGAACAGCCAGGGGACGTACCGCATGAAGTCCCGGCCGCCGATGATGTCCTTGCCGATGGAGTTGCGGACGAAGCCGTACGCGGACTCACCGAGGAACTGCACCTTGCCGGGTACCAGCTGGTGGCGCCGTGACGCGACCAGGAAGAATGCGGCGATGAGGACCACGGACAGGATGACCATGAGCATCTGCTTGCCGAAGCCGGGGTCGAACCAGACTCCGTAGGCGTCACCCCACGGGAGGATGTCCCGGTAATGGGTGTCCTCGATCGTCGGGGCTACGAATCCCTCTTCGGTAGTTGCGGCCGGGAGCGCAAGCGCGATCAACGCGTTTCCTCTCTGCAGTGTCCATCGTTGGGCAAGATCTGTTCGGCCGCAGCGTGACTGGTCCGACTCCTGAAGTTCTGGGGATTCACTCGGGTTCATCCTCGGCACCGGACGTCGGCCGGGCTCCGCGCTGCGGGTCCGGCGTGTGGTCCTGGGTGAGGTTGTGCATGTGGGAGAGGTAGAAACCCCCTGCTGCACCTAAGAACGCTCCCGCCAGCACCAACCAGCGCGTGTCGAGGAGATTATCCAGCCCCCAGCCTATCAAACTCCATACCGCGATCCCGCCAATCATGTAGCTCAGGACCGTGATGCCGGCGTTGTAGCCGCCGTTGGAAAACCGCGCCTCGTCCGGCGTCGGGGTGTCACCGGAAGGGTCGCCGGGACCCGGGGAAGAGCCGGTCATGTCAGTGTCCTTCCGGTCGCGAGGGAGCGGAAGGACGCGCGAGCGCCCCGGACGTGTCGTCGTAGAGGGGTGTGCGGAGCCGCGAGAACGCGACGACCTCCGCGACCTGCCATACGAGAACGGTCGCGAGGGCTCCCCAGAAGAACCACGTCCGGTCCAGCCAGTCCGGCGTCCCGAAGAGGAACAGGACGACGGCGAACCCGACGACCTTGATGGCGTAGGTGACGGCGAAGAGTCCGAGCGCCCCGGACGGGTTGGTCCTGCCGGTGAAGTGGCCGATGAGGAGGCTCAGGCCGAAGAACACCATGACGAGGGCCGCGCCGAACAGGACACTGAGGGCGGCGGCGGGTGAGGCGGCGAGCAGCGCTGCGATCGCGAGCAGGACGGCGATCGCCGCGCCCCCGGCGGCACTCCAGCCGAGGATGCGCAGCCACGGGCTCTCCGTGGGCCCCGACGCCGGGGCGAGCGTCGCATGGTCGGCTCCGGTGGCCGGGTTCTCCGGTCGTGGCACGTGCTGTCCGCTCTGTCGGCTGCGCCGTGGGGCGCCCTGCTGGTCCCCGATCGACGGCGTCGTGAGGTCTGGAGCCGGTTCCGCAGGACCGCTGGTCCGCGGACCCGGCGCCTGAAATTCTACCGCACGGCGGGGTTCACTCCCCCGATCCGGCGTCGACCGCCGTCCGGCGGCGGGCGATTGCGCGCACGATCCGCGGGGAGTAGAGGTACAGCGCGACCACGGCCGCGGCGAGCAGCGATGCCGACACCGCGAGGGGTGCGGGGGCGGTGGCGGCCACGAAGCCCGCGGCGCCCGTGAGTGCGGACAGGACGCTCACGAGGACCGCCACCTGGACGTGGTTCAGCCCGGTGTCCGTGAGTCTCTGGTAGACGTGCTGGCGATGCGCGACGGCGAGCCGTTCCCCGCGCCGGGCCCGGCGCAGGAAGGTGGTGAACGTGTCCGCCAGGTAGATGAGCACCGGCGAGAGAAGGTACTCGAGGTAGACGCCCGCGAGCAGTCCGGTGACGGCGATGGCCGCGATCGACGCCCCGAGCAGGTAGCTGCCGACGTCGCCCAGGAACACGAATCCCCGGCCGAGGTTCCAGGGCAGGAAGCCCGCGAACGCGGCGGCGACCACGAGCCCTGCGACCGTCAGCCACAGCTGGTCGCTGAGGACGCCGGCCCCCGAGTAGAAGAGGCCCACGACCACCCCGTGCATGCCGGAGATGCCGTTGATGCCGTCCATGAAGTTGGCGGCGTTGATGTACGTGGCCACGGCCACGGCCCCGACGGGGATCCACCAGTAGCTGCTGTCCTCGATGGTCGTCGCGAGGACGATCGTGCCGACCACGCCGATCATGAGCTGCGCGCCGGCACGCACCCGCACGGACAGTCCCCGGAGGTCCTCGATCCAGCCCAGGGTCGCGGCCGCGCCCACCATCCCGATGACGACGAGGATGAGCGAGCGGTCGACGGCGACGAGCCCGATCGCGAGGGACGCGGCGAGGGCGACGAGGATCGCGACCGCGACGGCCATTCCCATCCCCCGGACGACGACGGTGGAGTGGGAGGAGCGGTGGTTGGGGATGTCCACGACCCCCCACCGCTTCAGCAGGGGCTTCACGACGACGGGCAGCGCGAGGGACAGCCCCAGGGCGAGGAGCCCGACGATCACCAGCTGCGCGGTCACGACGCCGGCCCTGCGGCGGCCGTGGACGGCGCCGTGCGGGCGGCACTCTCCGGCGTCTCGCCGGCGAGGGCACCGATCCGTCCCTGGCCGAACCCGCCCTCGGACTTCCACTGCTGGAGGCTCAGCCGCCCGGGATCCAGCGGCGCCACCGAGGTGTGGGAGATCTTCGGGTGGAGCGGGCGGGAGTCGTCCTCGCCGACGCCGATCAGGTCCTCGTGCATCTTCTCGCCGGGCCGCAGGCCCGTGAAGACGATGTCGATGTCCTTGCCGGACATCGCGATCATGCGCTGGGCGACGTCGAGGATCTTCACGGCCTCGCCCATGTCGAGGATGAGGACCTCCCCTCCCCTGCCGATCGCCCCCGCCTGGACGACGAGCTGGCACGCCTCGGGGATGGTCATGAAGAAGCGGGTCACCTCGGGGTCGGTCACCGTGATCGGACCGCCGTTGCGGATCTGCTCGGTGAAGAGCGGGAGCATGGAGCCGCGGCTCCCGATCACGTTGCCGAAGCGCACCGAGACGTACCCCTGGCCCGTGGCCTCGGCATGCCAGGACGTGAGCTTCTCGGCGACGCGCTTGGAGTGCCCGAGGACACTCGTGGGGTCTGCCGCCTTGTCCGTGGAGATGTTGACGAAGTTGGTCACGCCGACGGCTGCGGAGGCCCGGAGGACGTTCAGCGACCCCTGCACGTTGGTCTTCCAGGCCTCCTCCGGGTACTGCTCGAGCAGCGAGACGTGCTTGAGGGCGGCGGCGTGGAAGACGACCTCCGGCCTGCGGTCCTCGAAGATGTTCAGCAGCGCGTCGGCGTCCCGGATGTCGGCGAGGACGGTGTCGCGGCCGGTGAGCAGTCCGCGCCCGGTGAGGGAGATCTGCGTGGACTGCAGGCCCGTCTCGTCGCGGTCGAGCATGATGAGCTCGGCCGGGGCGAAGGCGGCCAGCTGCCGGCACAGTTCGGAGCCGATCGAGCCGCCGGCTCCGGTCACCAGGACGCGCTTGCCCGCGACGTACCCGGCGACCTCGTCCGGGTGGATGTCCACCGGCCGGCGTCCGATGAGGTCCTCGACGGCGACCTCGCGGAAGTCGGCGATGGCGGCGTGCGCGGCGCCGGCCGCCCCGAGCATGTCCCGTAGCGGTGGCAGGACGAGCACCTTGATGCCGAGGCCCGCCACGAGGTCGGAGACGCGGCGCACCTGCGCGGCCTCCACCTCCGAGAACGCAATGACCAGGATGGAGGCCTGCGTCCTCGCCACGACGTCCCGCAGGTCGTCGACCCGCCCGAGGACCGGCACGGTGGAGAGGCGGAGGTGCTTCTTGGCGGGATCGTCGTCGATCAGGCCGACGGGGAAGTAGGGCGAGCCCGGGTCCTGCATCATGCGGCTCACGAGCGAGTTCCCCAGGAACCCCGCCCCGTAGATCAGGGTGCGCTGGGCGTCCTCACCGGGCTTCGCCTTGCTCTCCACGTACATGCGCTTGAGGTAGCGGGTGGCGGCCAGGAACATGCACGCGAAGGGGAAGGCGATGATGCCGATGCTGCGCGGCACCTCGATGACCGTGAAGAACGCGACGCTGACGAGCACCAGGATGACGGCGACGAGCACCGCGACGACCACGAGCAGCTTCGCCTCGTGGAAGCTCCCGAAGCTGTACCTCCCCCGGTACAGCGCGAAGCTGAGTCCCACCACCAGCTGGGCGACGACGGCCACCGCGCAGAACACGGCGATGCCCGGCACGTTGAGCTCCTTGACGAGGAGCTCGTAGCGGAGGATCAGCGCGAGGACGATGGCCACGATCCAGGCCGCGGCGTCCAGCAGGTACTGCGACCACAGCCACAGCGCCGGTTTGTCGCCGGAGGAGGCTACGGGCGTGGAGCCGGGTGTCCGGGCGGAGGCCCGGCCTTCATTGAGTGCCATGATTCCTAACGGTGTCATGCAGGCGTCCACCGCGTCGCAGGGCGTCATGAGTCCCGTCGGTCCCGTACCCGCGGGGCCGGGACACGTGGGATCGGGACCCGTCCGGACGGGGCTGGAACACGGTGTAATAGACTGCTACTACCCCAGAATACTAACTGCCCCGCCTGTGCCAGGCCTGTTGCGCACTGCAATGGCGCGGCCCGGAAGGACCAGCTTGCACGTCCCCTCCGCCGGCTCGCCCCGCGTCTTCCTCGTGATCACGACGTTCAACCGGGCGGCCCTCCTGCGGGACCTCCTCGACTCGATCGCCGCCCTCGATCCGGCCCCGGCCGCCGTCGTCGTGGTGGACAACGCCAGCACCGACGCCACCGGGGACGTCCTCGCCGACGCCCGCCTCCCGATGGACCTCATCGTGGAGCGCCTGCCGGTGAACGTGGGTGGATCGGGCGGCTTCGCGGCCGGCATGGCGCGCGCCCTCGGGGAAGGGGCCGACTGGCTCTGGCTGATGGACGACGACGTCGTCGTCCTCCCCGACGCCCTGGCCTCCTTCGCCCCCTGGATGAGCCGGTACTCCTGCCTCCACGGACGCCGCTACGACGCCGAGGGCCGGCCGTTCTTCTGGCAGCACGTGCTCGACGAGTTCACGGGCGTGCACCTGCCGGTCCGGGGCGACGTCTTCGCGACGTCGTCCGTCTTCCACACCAACGTCGCCTGCTTCGAGGGCATGCTCGTCTCCGCCGGCGTCGTCCGCGAGATCGGGCTGCCCGACGCCCGGTTCTTCCTCAACGGCGACGACCTCACGTACGGCTGGCTCGTCTCCCAGCGGTTCCCCGTGGCGTACATCGACGCCTTCGTCCTGCGGAAGACGCGCGCGCAGCGGCAGGTGGACCTCGGCGTCCGGCACCTGAACGAGTCGAGCGACCTGTCGCGGTTCTGCGGTATGCGCAACCGCGGGCATCTGGCGCGCTACCTGCAGCTGCACGGCCGCTACCACCGGGTGGGGTTCGGCCTCGGCACCTTCCTGTCCGCCGGCAAGGAGCTCCTCCGCCTGGTCGCCGTCGAGCGGTCGGTCTCCGGCGCCGCCCAGGTGTGGCGCGGGTGGAGGGCCGCCCGGGTGATCCTCCACGACCCCGCCTGGCGGCCCGAGCCGGCGCTGCCGGAGCCCGCCGGACGGACGGGCGGATCCTGATGCGCTACCTGGTGCTCGGTGGCTCCGGCTTCGTCGGCTCGGCCGTGCTGCGGGCACTCGACGCGGCCGGTCTCGACGCGCACGCGCTGCCCGCGCCGCGCCTGGCGACGGCCGCCGCCACGCCGGCGGCACTCCTCGCCGCGGCGGACGCCACGGACACCGCGGGGCTGGCGACGGCGTTCGCGGGGTTCGACGTCGTCGTGAACGCGGCCGGCCTGGCCACACCCTCGGCGCCCGACGGAGCGGCGCTGCTCGGCGCGAATGCCCTGCTGCCCGCCGTCGTCGTCCGTGCCGCTTCCGCCGCCGGTGCCCGGCGCGTCATCCACCTGAGCAGTGCGGCCGTGCAGGGCCGGACCGGCCTGCTCGACGAGACCGGGACCGTGCGCCCCTT
Source organism: Arthrobacter pityocampae (assembly GCF_002927275.1). Taxonomy (GTDB): domain Bacteria; phylum Actinomycetota; class Actinomycetes; order Actinomycetales; family Micrococcaceae; genus Arthrobacter_D; species Arthrobacter_D pityocampae. Next base: position 428,056 of record NZ_PRKW01000001.1, read on the forward strand.
CTCGGCGTACTCGCGCAGCAAGGCCCTCGGCGAGCAGGCCCTGGCGCTCGCGGCGGCGCGGGAGCCGTCGCTGTCCGTCGTGACGGTGCGGGCCACCTCGGTGCAGGGCGAGGGGCGTCCGACGACGGCGGCACTGGCGCGCCTGGCCCGCTCGCCGCTCGCGTCCGTGGCGTCGCCGGGGACCGCGCGGTCCCCGATCACGTCGGTGGACTCCCTCGCGGACCTCGTCCTGGCCCTCGGCCGCTATGACGGGGCCCTTCCGCCGCGCGTGCTGCAGCCGTGGGAGGGGCTCACGGTGCGCACGGTACTCGAGGCCGCGGGCGGCCACCCCCGCACGCTGCCGGCGGCGCTGTGCCGCGCTGCCGTCCGCGGCGGCTACGCGCTCTCGTCCCTGGTGCGCGGCCGCCTCGACGGGCACGTGCGCCGGGTCGAGCTCATGTGGTTCGGTCAGGACCAGGTGACCGGGTGGGTCACCGACCAGGGCCTGGTCCCGGCGGCGCGGGTCCGTGAGGTCCTCGCCGGTGCCGCGACACCCGGTGCCGGCGGGCACTGAGCCGGATCCCCTAGGGCCGTGAGCTACGCCCCGACGGTCGGCTCGTCCGGTGTTCCGGCCGGCGGCCTTTCCGCCCCCGCGGCCGGCGCGCCCGATGCGGCCCCAGCCGCCGGAGCGTCCGGAGCGCCCGCGGCCGGCGCGCCGCCGTCGACCCCCACGACGCCCGGCACCACCTCCCGCAGCTGCTCGAGCGACACGGTGCCCTGCCGGACCACGCGCAGGGTCTCCCCCGTCGTGTCGACGATGGTGGATCCCGTGCCGCCGGCGTCGGTCCGCGGGCCGGCGTCGAGGTAGACGGCCACGGACTCGGCGAGCTGCTCGGCGGCCTCCGCCGCCGTCCTCGCGGCCGGGTGTCCCGTCCGGTTCGCGGAGGACACCGCGAGCGGTCCCGTGAGGGTCAGCAGTTCGAGGGCGAGGGCGTCGTCGGGCATGCGGAGCGCCACGGTGCCGAGGGTGTCGCCGAGGTCCCAGGTCAGGGACGGCTGGGCCAGGCAGATGAGGGTGAGGCCGCCGGGCCAGAACGCCTCGGCGAGACGGCGGGCGTCCGGGTGGACGTCGGTCGCCAGTCCGTCGAGGGTCTGGATCCGCGGGATGAGGACCGGCGGCGGCATGTTCCGCCCGCGCCCCTTGGAGGCGAGCAGGGTGGCCACGGCCTGCGGCGAGAAGGCATCCGCGCCGATGCCGTAGACGGTGTCGGTGGGCAGGACGATGCACTGCTTGAGCGATACCGCGCGCTGGGCGGCGGCCAGCCCTTCGCTTCGCAGGGCGGGATCGGAACAGTCGTAGCTCGTTGTCACCCGATCATCCTTCCACTGCTACCCGCGGCCGCGCACATCGGGCATGTTCCCCCGCCGGACTCAGGACGACGGCGGTGGCCCGAAGCCCGTACCGCGGAACCCTGCCGAGTACGCGGCGAACCAGGCGCGCAGGCCCTTCAGGTCGCGCTGCGTGAGGAAGTAGTAGGGGAAGCCGATGACGTCCGCACTGAACCAGCGCAGGTTGCGGTACTTGCGGGCGAGGTAGGCGCGGTTCCGGAAGTAGGAGAACCGCTTGAAGTCGCCGTCGGGGATCACCGGGGTGATGAATCCGCCGAAGACGGGTTTCATCTCCGACCACGTGGCAGGATGCCGGACCGCGACGGTGGCGAGCGTCCCGTACTTCAGGCCGGCCTTCCGGACGCGCGCCAGGAAGTCCACCTCGTCCCCACGGATGAAGAACTTCATGTCGGGCAGGCCGATCCTCGAGAACACGTCCGCGCGGACCAGTGCCCCGTTGAAGAAGTGCACCATGCCGGGCAGGTACCCCATCGGCTCCAGGGTGGCGCGGTCGTTGGTCAGCAGCCCGTTGATCCTGAAGTTGAAGGACAGCCGTGAGGGGTCCGACGTCGCGGCGACGAGCGGGCTCACGATGTCGAGCCCGTGCTCGTGCGCGGCCTTCAGCAGTTCGGCGAGGCAGTGCGCGTCCTCGGGGTGGCCGTCGTCGTCCATGAGCCAGATCCACTCGGCGCCGCTCGCGATCGCCGCGAGGATGGCGAAGGCGAAGCCTCCCGCGCCGCCCAGGTTGGCTTCCGAGCGCAGGTAGTGGATGGTGCCGCCGGCTGCCGTGGCGGCGTCGACGACGTCCGTGGCGGGCGTCGTCCCCGAGTCCACGAGGGCCACGGTGCGGATCGCTGCGGTCTGCGCCGCGAGGGACCGCAGGAGCTGTGCAAGTTCCTCGTGCCGGTCGTAGGTGACGGCCGCGACGGCGACCGTGGCCTGCGGGCGGGTGGCGGCCAGATCGGGGACGGACCGGCCGGGTGGGGTGTGCTCCGTCATCGGGATGCCTCTCGGGGTGTGTCGGGGAGTACGGGTTCCGCGGTCAGCACGGCACTCGTGGCACGGTCGCGGCCGCCGAGGTCCTGGTGCGTGGTGACCTCGGTCCACACGCCCGCCCGCTCGAGCACGGCGGCGACCCACGGGGCCTGCACCTCCGCGTGCTCCATCACGAAGTAGCCGCCGGGCCGGAGCAGGCGTGCGGCCGACTCCGCGGCGGCGCGGGGCAGCTCCATGCCGTCCGCTCCCCCGCCGTACAGTGCCATCCGGGGGTCGTGCTCGGCGACCTCCGGCTCCTGGGGGACGGCCTCGGCGGGGATGTACGGCGGGTTGGAGACCACGACGTCGAAGGTCCCGTCGCACTCCGGGAGGGCCGTGGCGAGGTCGCCCTGCACCAGGTGGACCCCGAAACGCGCGAGGTTCGGTCCGGCCCAGGCGAGGGCGAGGTCGCTGAGCTCGACGGCGTACACCTCGGCCCCGGGCACCTCGTCCGCGACGGCGGCGGCGATGGCCCCGGAGCCCGTGCCGAGGTCGACGATCCTGGGCGCGGCACGACCCAGCGCGCGGTCGATCACGAGCTGCGCGACGGTCTCGGTCTCGGGGCGGGGCACGAAGACGCCGGGTCCCACGGAGAGTTCGATGCGGCGGAAGTACGCCACGCCCGTCAGATGCTGCAGGGGCACGCGCCGGGCGCGCTCATCCACGAGGGCCTGGAAACCCTCAGGGACGGGCGCGCCGATCAGCGCCAGGGCGCGTAATCTTCCGCGCGAGACGCCCAGCAGGTGGGCGGCGAGCAGTTCGGCGTCGACCTGCGGGCTGGGGACGCCCGCCGCGCGGAGCTGCCGTTCGGCGGCCCGCAGGGCCTCCTCCACGGCTACTCGTCCGCGCCGATGGCGTCCAGGCGGGCCTGCTCGTCCATCTCGATCGCCGACTGCACCACGGGCTCGAGGTCCCCGTTCATGACGGCGTCGAGGTTGTAGGCCTTGTAGCCCGTGCGGTGGTCCGCGACCCGGTTCTCCGGGTAGTTGTACGTACGGATGCGCTCCGACCGGTCCATCGTGCGGATCTGGGACTTCCGGATGTCCGAGTTCGCGGCGTCGATCTTCTCCTGCTCGTGGGCCAGGATGCGGGAGCGGAGCACGCGCATGGCGGCCTCGCGGTTCTGCAGCTGCGACTTCTCGTTCTGCATGGCGACGACGATGCCCGTGGGCAGGTGGGTGATGCGCACGGCCGAGTCGGTGGTGTTCACGGACTGCCCGCCGGGGCCGGAGGACCGGTAGACGTCGATCTTGAGGTCGTTCTGGCTGATCTCGACCTCCTCGGGCTCGTCCACCTCGGGCAGCACGAGCACGCCGGCGGCCGAGGTGTGGATGCGGCCCTGCGACTCGGTGACGGGGACGCGCTGGACGCGGTGCACCCCGCCCTCGAACTTGAGGCGGGCGTAGACGCCCTCCGCGGGGTCGTTCGAGGACCCCTTGATGGCCATCTGCACGTCCTTGTACCCGCCGAGGTCCGACTCGTTCGCGGAGATGAGCTCGGTCTTCCACCCGCGGGACTCCGCGTAGCGCGTGTACATGCGCAGGAGGTCGCCGGCGAACAGCGCGGCCTCGTCGCCGCCCTCGCCGCCCTTGACCTCGATGATGACGTTGCGGCTGTCGTTGGGGTCGCGCGGGATGAGGAGCCGGCGCAGCTTCTCCTGCGCCGTCGCGAGTTGCTCCTCGAGCACGGGCACCTCGGCCGCGAATTCGGGGTCCTCGGACGCCATGCCGCGGGCGGCCTCGAGGTCGTCCTCGAGAGCGCTCCAGCGGTTGTGCGCGTCGACGATGCGCCCCAGCTCCGCGTACCGGCGGCCGAGCCGGCGGGCCAGCGCCTGGTCGGCGTGGACGGCCGGGTCGGCGAGCTGGTCCTGGAGCTCGGAGTGTTCGTCGAGCAGTCCCTGGATGGACTCAAACATCGGATGTACCTCTTTCGGCGTGTGCAGCCAGTCTACGAAGATCGAGAAGGCAGAAGTGACCACGATGCAGGGCATCTCCCGGTCATATCTGCCTTCTCGACGCAGGGTGCCGGTTAACGGACGAAGCCGTCCGGGACTCACCGGCCAGAAAATGGCCGGCACATCCCGGACGGCTGTCCGTTACTAGTCGGAGTCCTTGGAGCCCAGCGTGGTCTTCTGGACCTGCATGAGGAACTCGACGTTGGACTGCGTCTCCCGGATCTTGTTGGTGAGCAGCTCCAGGGCCTGCTGGGTCTCGAGACCCGACAGCACGCGGCGCAGCTTCCACATGATCTTGACCTCGTCGGGCGAGAGCAGGTTCTCCTCGCGACGCGTGCCGGAGGCGTTGACGTCGACGGCGGGGAAGATCCGCTTGTCGGCGAGGTTCCGCGAGAGGCGGAGTTCCATGTTGCCGGTTCCCTTGAACTCCTCGAAGATGACCTCGTCCATCTTGGACCCGGTCTCCACGAGGGCGGTCGCGAGGATGGTGAGCGAGCCACCGTTCTCGATGTTGCGGGCGGCACCGAAGAAACGCTTCGGCGGGTACAGCGCCGCGGAGTCGACGCCACCGGAGAGGATCCGGCCCGACGCCGGAGCGGCCAGGTTGTAGGCGCGGCCGAGGCGGGTCATGGAATCCAGGAGCACGACGACGTCCATGCCCATCTCCACGAGGCGCTTGGCACGCTCGATGGAGAGTTCGGCGACCGTGGTGTGGTCGTCGGCGGGGCGGTCGAACGTCGAGGCGATGACCTCGCCCTTGACCGTCCGCTGCATGTCCGTGACTTCCTCGGGACGCTCGTCGACCAGGACCATCATGAGGTGGACCTCAGGATTGTTGATCGTGATGGCGTTGGCGATCGCCTGGAGGATCAGGGTCTTGCCGGCCTTCGGAGGGGAGACGATCAGGCCACGCTGGCCCTTGCCGATCGGGGCCACGAGGTCGATCACGCGGGGACCGATCTTCTTCGGGTCCGTCTCGAGGCGCAGGCGGTCCGACGGGTAGAGCGGCACGAGCTTCGCGAACTCGACGCGGTCCTTCAGCTCCTCGGCAGGCTTGCCGTTGATGGAGGTGACGCGGACCAGGGCGTTGAACTTCTGCCGCGCGCTGGCCTGGGTCTCGCCCTCACGGGGGGCCCGGATCGCACCGACGACGGCGTCGCCCTTGCGCAGGTTGTGCTTCTTGACCTGGGCGAGCGAGACGTAGACGTCGTTCGGGCCCGGCAGGTAGCCGGAGGTCCGCACGAACGCGTAGTTCTCGAGGACGTCGAGGATGCCCGCGACGGGCAGCAGGACGTCGTCGTCGGTGACCTCGACGTCGTCGACCTCGGGGTTCTGGTTGCGTCCCCGACGGCGGTCGTTGCGCTCGTTGCGGTCGCGGAAGCGGCTGTTGCGGTCCTCGGGACCGTTGCCCCCGTTGCGGTTCGCACGGTTGCGGCGGTTGCGCCCGCGGCCCTCGTCCTCGGAGGAGTTGTTGCCGCGGTTGTCGCTGCGCTCGTTGCCGCTGCGGCCGCCGTCGTTCTGGCCGTCGTTGGTCGACTGGCCGTTCGAGGGGCTGTTGAACTGGTTGCCCGACTGGCCGTTCGACTGGTTGTTCGAGCCGTTGCCCGAGCGGTCGTCGTCGCGACCGTTGCGGGAGCGGCTGCGTCGCTCGCCGCGATCGCTGCGGGCGTCGCCCTGCCCGGACGGGGATTCGGCCTGCCCCTCGCCCTGCCCGGCGTTGGCGGACTCGCCCTGCGCGCCGTTGGACTCGGTGGAGCCCGACTGAGCGTCCGAGCGGTCCTCGCCGCGACGGTTGCGGCGGTTGCGCTGGTTGCGGCCGCCGTTCTCGCGGTCGCCGCGGTCCTGCTGCTCGGAACCCGCGGTGTCCTCGGCGCCGTCACGGGAGGGCGCCTCGGCCCGGTCGGTGGCGACGTTCTCGGCCGCCGGCACGGAGACCACGCCGTCGCTGCCTGCGCGGCGGTTGCGGTTGCGCGTGCGGGGCTGGCGCTCGGCCGGGGCGGCCTGCGCGTCCTGCTGGTCCTCTGCCCCGGCCGGGGCGCCCTCGGCAGCCGGACGCTCGGCGTCGGCGCTGCGGTCGGTGCGCACAGCGGGTGCCTTCTGGCGGTCGGCGACCGCGCCGCCGCGCTGGTGGTCGGAGATCGCGGAGACGAGGTCGCTCTTGCGCATCCTCGATCCCCCGGTGATGCCGAGCTGGCCGGCAAGCGCCTGCAGCTGCGCGAGCTTCAGGCCTGCGAGGCCGCTGCTCTTGGAAGTCGTTGCGCCGGTTGCTTCAGCGTCTTGGGTGGCCACACCTGGTAACAGGTCAGTGGTTTCAGTCACGAAGGATCCTTCCCCCTCGTCGGGCGGCCACATGATCAGTGGTCCGCGGTGGTTTGCCCCGTGCCGCATTCGAAGCGGGCGGGGATCAGCCGAACCGGATGTGATCCGGCAGGCCTGGGTGGTGCTGGGAACCTGAGAGTGTCCCTGCGCAAGAAGGTGAGTCCATACGCTCCGGGATAGGGTCGGAGGCTACACCGTCAGGATGTGCTGCTGCTGATGGGACCTGCAGTGTTGCGGCGGTCCAGAGAGGACGGCCGACTCAACAGAAGCACACGATGCTTCTCGAAACGAACTTTCCGGGAAACACAGCAGTTCGGCGTGAACGCCTCACTACCCATGGTGCCTTCCCATTTTAGCACCTTCCCGCTCCACCGCCAGCCGGAGGACCCGCCATGCCCCGGGCGTGTCGCCCGCGCCGATCAGGCGATGCAGAGTCTCCTCGGCGGCCGAGGCACCGGCCTCTCCCACGGCGAGCGTCAGCACGCTGGGACCCGCCCCGGAGATGGTGCTGGCGAATCCGGCGGCGCGCAGTGCACGCAGCAGCGTGGCGCTCGGCAGCATGGCCGGGGCACGGAAGTCCTGGTGGATCGCGTCCTGCGTGGCAGGGAACAGCAGGGACGGATTCCTGCCGAGCGCCTGCACGAGAAGGGCCGCCCGGCCGGCGTTGGCCGCGGCGGCGGAGTGGGACACGGACGCCGGCAGCAGCGCCCGTGCGCTCTCGGTGGAGAGCGACAGGTCGGGAACCGCGAGGACCGGGATGACGTCCGGGTGCACCTCGACGCGTGTGCTGTGGAACGCGCGTCCGCTCTCCCACGAGATCGCGAGGGCCCCCATGAGGGCGGGAGCCACGTTGTCCGGGTGTCCCTCGATGGAGGCGGCCCACTGCAGGAGGTGTGCGGCGTCCATCTGCTCGTGGGCCGGCAGCAGCGCGTTGCCCGCGAGGACCCCCGCGACGATCGCGGACGCGGAGGACCCCATGCCTCGGCCGTGCGGGATCACGTTCACGGTGTCGAGCTCGAGCCCCGGGGCGCGACGACCGGCCCGGTGGAGCGTACTGATCAGGGATCGCGCCACGAGGTGGCGGCCGTCGAGCGGCAGTTCCCCGGCGCCCTCGCCCGTGGGGCGTACCGTCGTCGAACCCGACGACGTCGTGCGGACGCGCACGGTGTCGCGGAGCGAGAGCGCGAGCCCGAGCGCATCGAACCCCGGCCCGAGATTCGCGCTCGTGGCGGGGACCGTGACCTCGACGTCCTGGCCGGCGTCGACGACCGGGAGGTCGATCAGGTCCTCCGGCAGGGGTGTTGCGTGCAGCATGTCAGTCCTCGAGTCCCAGGGCGGCGGCGACGCTCACGACGTCGAACTCCACCTTCGTGGGCTCGACGTCGGCGCCGTCCGCTGTGCGCAGCGCCCACTGGGGGTCCTTGAGGCCGTGGCCGGTGACGGTGATGACGATCGTCTTGCCCTGCGGGACGAGGCCTTCGGCGTGCTTCTTGAGCAGGCCGGCGACACCCGCGGCGGAGGCAGGCTCCACGAAGACGCCCTCGCGGGAGGACAGCCAGCGGTGGGCGTCGAGGATCTCCTCGTCGGTCACGGCCTCGATGAGCCCGCCGGACTCGTCCCGCGCGGCGATCGCGAAGTCCCACGACGCCGGGTTGCCGATGCGGATGGCGGTCGCGATGGTGTCCGGCTCGGTGATCGGGTGCCCCTTGACGAGCGGCGAGGCGCCCTCCGCCTGGAAGCCCCACATGATCGGGGTGTGCGTCGCGACGGCCGGGAGCTCCCCGTGGTACATGGAGTCGTAGGGCGCGGCGTACTCCTTGTAGCCCTTCCAGTACGCGCTGATGTTGCCCGCGTTGCCCACCGGCATGAGGTGGTAGTCCGGGGCGTCGCCGAGGGTGTCGACGACCTCGAAGGCTGCCGTCTTCTGTCCCTCGAGGCGCGCGGGGTTCACGGAGTTCACGAGGAACACCGGGTACGCCTCCGCGAGCTTCCGGGCCACGTCGAGGCAGTTGTCGAAGTTGCCGTTGACCTGCAGCAGCTGCGCCCCGTGCGCGATGGCCTGGCTCAGCTTGCCCATCGAGATCTTGCCGTCCGGCACGAGCACGGCGCACGTGATGCCGGCCTGCGTGGCGTAGGCGGCCGCCGAGGCGGAGGTGTTGCCCGTGGACGCGCAGACGACGGCCTTCGCGCCGGCGGCGACGGCGGCTGTCATCGCCATGGTCATGCCCCGGTCCTTGAAGGACCCCGTGGGGTTCATTCCCTCGACCTTGAGGTAGACGGCGGATCCCGTCAGCTCGCTCAGGTGACGGGCGTGGACGAGCGGGGTGCCGCCCTCGCCGAGGGTGATGACCTCGGTGGCGTCGGTGACAGGCAGGCGTTCGGCGTATTCGCGGATGACTCCGCGCCACTGGTGGGCCACTTAGATTCCCTCTACTCGGAGCACGGATGAGACGGCGGTGATGACGTCGAGCGCGGCGACCTGCGCGACGGTCGCGGCGAGGGACGCCTCGGGCGCGCGGTGGGTGACGATGCGCAGCTCAGCGGTGGTGCCGCCGTCGGGCCCGCCCTGGTGGATGCGCTGGCGCATGGTCTCGATGGACACGCCGTTCTCGGCGAAGATCTGCGCGATCCGGGCGAGGACGCCCGGCTGGTCCGCGACCTCGAGACCGATGCAGTAGCTGGTGCGGACGGTGTCGATGCTCAGCGGCGGGACGTGCCCGGTGGTGGTCTCGGTGCGGCCCGGGCCGCCGAGCACCATGCGGCGCGCGGCACTGATGACGTCGCCCAGCACGGCCGAGGCCGTGGGGGTGCCGCCGGCGCCCTGGCCGTAGAACATCAGCTCCCCGGCGTTCTCCGCCTCGATGAACACCGCGTTGAAGGCTCCGTGGACGGCGGCCAGCGGGTGGGTGCGCGGCAGCAGCGTGGGGTGGACCCGGACGCCGATCCCGGCCGCGCCGGCGTCGTCGGTGAGGATCTCCGCGATGGCCAGCAGCTTGATGACGTAGCCGTCCTCCGCCGCGGCCGCGATGTCGTCGGCCGTGACCGCGGTGATGCCCTCGCAGTGGACGTTCTCGAGGGCGAAGCGGGTGTGGAAGGACAGGGAGGCGAGGATCGCGGCCTTCGCGGCGGCGTCGTGGCCCTCGACGTCGGCCGTCGGGTCCGCCTCCGCGTACCCGAGGTCCTGGGCGGCCTTCACCGCGTCCGCGAAGGACGCACCCGTGGAGTCCATCTGGTCGAGGATGTAGTTGGTGGTCCCGTTGACGATGCCGAGCACGCGCGTGATGCGATCGCCGGAGAGGCTGTCCCGGATGGGGCGCAGGATCGGGATGGCGCCTGCGACGGCGGCCTCGTAGGAGAGCTGGACGCCGGCGGCGTCGGCCTGCTCGTAGAGTGCCGGGCCGTCCTGGGCGAAGAGGGCCTTGTTGCCGCTGACCACGGTGGCGCCGTGCTCGATGGCGCGGAGGATCAGGGACTTGGCGGGCTCGATGCCGCCCATGAGTTCGATGACGATGTCGGCGTCCTCGACGAGCTTGTCGGCGTCGAGCGTCAGGAGCCCGGCGGGCAGGTCGACGTCGCGCCGGGCGTCGAGGGTGCGGACGGCGACCCCGACGAGTTCGAGGGGCGCTCCGGCGCGGCGGCCGAGGTTCTCCGCGTCCTCGAGCAGGATGCGGGCGACCTGCGAGCCGACGGTGCCGCAACCCAGCAGGGCGACGCGGAGGGGCTTGCGGGAAGGCGTGGCTGGCGTGTTCATGCGGTCCGTGGTGCTCCTGGTTCCGGGGTGGGTGAGGCGGGGTCGTGCGAGGCCGGTTCGCGCTCGACGTCCCTGCGGAACAGGTCCTCCTCGGTCTCGCCGCGCACGATCAGCCGGGCCCGGCCGTCGGCCACCGCCACCACGGGCGGGCGCGTCAGGTAGTTGTAGTTGCTCGAGAGCACCCAGCAGTAGGCTCCGGTGCCCGGGACGGCGAGGAGGTCACCGGCTCCGGTGTCCTCGGGGAGGTAGACGTCCCGCACCACAATGTCACCGCTCTCGCAGTGTTTCCCAACCACGCGGGAGAGCACCGGGGCCGCCTCCGGCGTCCTGGACGCCAGGACGGCCGAGTAATCCGCGCCGTAGAGCACCGGGCGGGCGTTGTCGCTCATGCCGCCGTCCACCGACACATAGCGTCGCGGGTGCGTAACGGAGGTGTCCTGCAGTTCCTCGGAGCCGTTCGCCGCGGCGTCCACGCGCACGGTCTTCGTGGTGCCGGCGGTGTACAGCGTGAACGTCGTGGGACCGACGATGGCACGGCCCGGTTCGATGGAGATCCGCGGGACCTGCAGTCCCAGCTCACGGCAGGTCGAGCCGACGACGGACGCCATGGCACGGGCGATCTCCGCCGCCGGACGCGGTTCGTCCTCCTCGGTGTAGGCGATGCCGTAGCCGCCGCCGAGGTCGAGTTCGGCGAGTTCGACGCCGTGCCGGTCCCGGACCTCCGCGAGGAAGCCGAGGAGCCTCTGCGCCGCCAGCTCGAAGCCCTCGGACTCGAAGATCTGCGACCCGATGTGGCAGTGCACGCCGAGGAGGTTGATGCCCGGGTGCGCCAGGGCGTCCGCCACGGCGCGCGCGGCGGGCGAGGCGTCCTCCCCTGCGGCCTGGCCGGGGCCCTGCTCGGTGGTGAGCGACAGGCCGAACTTCTGGTCCTCGTGCGCCGTGGCGATGAATTCGTGGGTGGAGGCGTGGACGCCCGGCGTCAGGCGGAGCATGACGTTGGCGCGGCGGCCGCGCTGCACGGCCAGGTCGCCGACGAGCGCGACCTCCTGCAGGCTGTCGACGACGATCCGGCCGAGGTCGGCGTCGATGGCGCGTGTGATCTCCGCCGCGGACTTGTTGTTCCCGTGCAGTCCGAGCCGGGAGCCGGGCATGCCGGCACGGAGTGCGACGGCGAGTTCCCCGCCGGAGCAGGTGTCCAGGCCGAGGCCTTCCTCGCGGACCCAGTGCGCCACCTCGGTGCACAGGAAGGACTTGCCGGCGTAGAACACATCCACTCCGCCGCACAGGTCGCGGAAGGCGTCGTCGAAGGCGTCGCGGAACGTCGCGGCGCGCGAACGGAAGTCGCGTTCGGACATCACGAACAGCGGGGTGCCGTACTCGGCGGCGAGATCCGCGACGGACACGCCGTCGATCCGCAGCACGCCATCGGTCCCGCGCTCCACGTCCTCGGCCCACAGCTTCGGCTCCAGCCGGGACTGGTCCTGCGGGAGGGAGAGCCAGTGGGGCGCGAGCGGTGACGCTTCGTTCGATACGGGCACGACCGTCACATCCGCTCCGGCGCGGAGACGCCGAGGAGGTCGAGGCCGTTGGCGAGGACCTGCTGGGTGGCGTTGTTCAGCCAGAGGCGTGAGCGGTGGACGTCCTCGACGGGCGCGTCACCGAGCGGGGCGACGCGGCAGGCGTCGTACCAGCGGTGGTAGGTCCCGGCGATCACCTCGAGGTGGCGGGCCACGCGGTGCGGCTCGCGGAAGGTCGCGGCCTGCGCGACGACGCCGGGGAACTGGCCAAGGGCGGCCAGCAGTTCGCCCTCCGTGGGGTGGCTCAGCGAGGCCGCGTCGAAGGAGCCGGTGTCCACGCCGGCCGAGACCGCGTTGCGGCCGACGGCGTGGGTGCGGGCGTGGGCGTACTGCACGTAGAACACGGGGTTCTCGTTGGTGCGCCGGGTCAGTAGATCGAGGTCGATGTCGATGTTCGAGTCCGCGGAGAACCGGGCGAGGGTGTACCGAGCGGCGTCCACGCCGACGGCGTCGACGAGGTCCTCCAGCGTCACTACCGTGCCGGCCCGCTTGGACATGCGGACGGGTGCGCCGTTCTTCATGAGGTTCACCATCTGGCCGATGAGCACCTCGACACTGTCGGGGTCATCGCCCAGGGCCGCGGCGGCGGCCTTCAGGCGGGCCACGTACCCATGATGGTCGGCGCCCAGCATGATGATGTTGAGGTCGAACCCCCGGCGGCGCTTGTTGACGAAGTAGCCGATATCACCCGCGATGTACGCCGGCGCACCGTCGGACTTGATGACGACGCGGTCACGGTCGTCACCGAAGTCGGTCGACCTCAGCCACCAGGCTCCGTCCTCGAGGAAGAGATTGCCTGATTCCTTCAGCTGCTCGAGCAGGCCGCCGACGAAATTGTTCTCGAACAGCGAGTGCTCGTGGAAGTAGACGTCGAAGTCCACTCCGAAGTCATGGAGCGAGGCTTTGATGTCGGTGAACATGAAGTCGACGCCGACCGCACGGAAGCACTCGATGGCGTCTTGCTCTGAGAGCGTCAGGATGTCGGGCTCAGCGGCGACGACACGCTGCGCGATGTCCACGATGTACTGGCCACCGTAGCCGTCATCGGGGGCGGGCCTGCCTGCGGCGCTCGCGTGGAGCGAGCGTGCGAACCGCTCGATCTGGGCGCCATGGTCATTGAAGTAGTACTCACGCACGACGGTGGCGCCCTGTGACTGCAGCACGCGGGCGAGGGCGTCTCCCACCGCAGCCCAGCGCGTCCCACCGATGTGGATCGGGCCTGTCGGGTTGGCCGAGACGAATTCGAGGTTGATCTTCTGGCCCGCGAGCGCCTCGTTGGTGCCGTAGGCCGGCCCCGCCTCGACGATGGTGCGGGCCAGCTCGCCGGCCGCTCCGGCGTCGAGCGTGATGTTGAGGAAGCCGGGGCCGGCGATCTCCACGCTCTTCACGCCGTCGATGCCGGCGAGGCGTTCGCTGAGGATCTGGGCGAAGTCGCGGGGGTTCATCCCCGCCTTCTTGCCGAGCTGCAGGGCGATGTTCGTGGCCCAGTCGCCGTGCTCACGGTTCTTCGGCCGCTCCACACGCACCTCCGAGGGGAGGTCGATCGTGAAGTCGCCGGCGTCGACGGCGGCCGTCAGGCAGGCGGAAATAGCGGCAGAGAGTTCTTCGGGAGTCACCCGACCAGCATAGCGGCGCGGTCCCGGCCGCCCGGGGTTTCGTGACGTGGGTCAAGTGTCCGTGAAAGCATGCGAGGGAACCGTCCGCATCGGCCGTGGATACGAAGCACCATGGAGAGCGTTGGATCGAGCAGAGATGTCGGTTGCAGGTTCGACACTTCCCGACATGCCGAGCGCCCGCCCCGTATCGCCGCGGCACCCCGACAGGAGCACCCAGTGACCAGAACAAGCCCCACCCGACCCGCCGCCCGCACAGCGGCCGGCACGCACGGCGTCCCCCGCCACAAAAGGGTGCTGACGGCACTCGCCGCGGTGTCGATCCTCGGCGCTGCGGGCTGCGCCGGCGCGGAGGCCGAGGAGCCTCCCGCAGGAACCCCGGCATCCGAACAGCCGATGACCGACGCCACGACGCCGGCGACCGGTGGAGCCGCCGAGGGTGCCGGAACCGCCGGTGGAACCTACAAGGACGGCACCTACTCCGACACGGGCGCCTACCAGTCCCCCGCCGGGCAGGAGGAGGTGGGCGTGACGCTCACCCTCGAGGCCGACGTCGTCACCGCCGTCGAGGTGGAACCCATGCCCGACAACCCCACCACCACCGAGTACCAGGGCCGCTTCGCGGGCGGCATCGCGGATGCCGTCGTCGGCAAGAAGCTGGACGAGCTCTCCGTGGACAAGGTAGCCGGCTCGTCCCTGACGAGCGGCGGGTTCAACGACGCACTGGGCAAGATCAAGAGCGAAGCCCGGCTCTAGGCACGCCGACATGGCGGATTCCTTCAGCTTCGAGGCGATCGGCACCGCCTGGCGCGTGGACACCGGCGCGATACTCACGTCCGGTCAACGGGCCCGGCTGCTGCACCTCGCCGAGGAGTACGACGCCCTCTACTCGCGGTTCCGCACCGACTCCCGCGTCACCGCACTCGCCGCTGCCGGCGGCTCGCTGCCCCTGCCGCCCCACGGCGCGGAGCTCGGTCGCCTGCTGCGGACGCTCTACGACCTCACGGACGGCGGCGTCTCGCCGCTCGTCGGCGACCCCCTCACCGCGCTGGGCTACGACGTCGGCTACTCCCTGACGCCCACGCGACCGCCCGCCCCCGCCCGTGCCTGGGACGACGTCCTGACCTGGACGGACGAGGGCCTCACGCTGCAGGAGCCCGCGATCCTGGACATCGGGGCGGCCGGCAAGGGGCAGCTCGTGGACCTCATGCTGGAGTACCTGAGCGCCGAGGGCCACGAGGACGTGATCGTCGATGCCAGCGGCGACATGCGCCGGGCCGGCGAGGGCACCATCACCGTCGCCCTCGAACACCCCTACGACCCGTCGTCGGCGATCGGCGCGGTGAGCCTGGGGACCGGCGCACTGTGCGCGTCCGCCTCGAACCGCCGCGTATGGGGCGACGGCCTGCACCACGTCCTGGACGCGAGGACCGGGCGGAGCGTGGACACCGTCGTCGCCACCTGGGCCCTCGCCGCGGACGCGATGACGGCCGACGGCCTGTGCACGGCCCTGTTCCTCACCGATCCCACAGACCTCGCGGAGGCGTTCGCCTTCGACTACGTCCTCATGTACTCGGACGGACGAGCCCGCTGTTCCGCACCCCTCGCAGGAGCCCTGTTCTCATGACCGCAACACTCGACGGCCTCCTGGGCCGCATGACCATGTACCGGCTCACACTGACGCTCCTGCTGATCCTGACCGTGCAGGCGCTGATCCTCTCGCTGGCCGGCCTGCTCGCATTCACCCCCGCCGAGATCGGCGGCACCCTCGTGGCCGCCGTCGGCGGCACGATCATCGGCACCCGGCTGATGGCGCTGATCCTCCGGCTCCGGCCCCACGGCGAGTCCTCGCTCATCACCGGGCTGATCCTCTTCCTGATCATGTTCCCCTCGGACACCGGAGCCGGCCTCGGCGGGATCCTCGCAGCGGGCGTGGCGGCCGGCGCCTCGAAATTCCTCCTGGCCGTCCGGGGACGCCATGTCTTCAATCCGGCCGCGACGGGCGCGGTCGTCGCCACCCTGCTCGGGGTGGGGGTGGCCGGGTGGTGGGTCGCGAACGCCTTCATGCTCCCCGTCGTCGCGGTCGGCGGTGCGCTCCTGCTCTACCGGACGCGGAGGCTGTCCATGGCGGCCGTGTTCCTCGCGGTCACCATCGGCCTCCTGCTCTACGGACTGGTGCAGAACGGGATGATGCCCGGAGCCGGCCTGCAGCTCGTCCTCACCTCGTACCCCGTCCTGTTCCTCCTCGGCTTCATGCTGACCGAGCCGCTGACCCTGCCACCGCTGCGGTGGCAGCAGGGGCTCGTCGCCGCCGTCGTGGGCGTCGTGTTCGCCCTCCAGCTCTCCGTCGGTCCGGTGTTCCTCGGACCCGAGTTCGCCCTCGTGCTCGGCAACGCCGTCGCCTTCGCCATGGGGCAGCGCCGCGGCGTGCGGCTCTCCCTCGCCGGGAAGCGGCAGCTGACGCCCACCAGCACGGAACTGGTCTTCGAACCCGCGCGCCCCGTGCGTTTCCGGGCCGGCCAGTACATGGAGCTGGACCTGCCGCACCGCGGCGCCGACAGCCGCGGCAGCCGCCGGACCTTCAGCATCACCTCCGCGCCCCAGCAGCATGACGCCGTGACCTTCGGCCTGCGGACCACCGAGGCAGGCAGCTCCTTCAAGACCGCCCTCCTCGACCTCCCGGACGGCGCGCGGGTCACGGGAACACTCGTCGGCGGTGACTTCCACCTGCCCCGCGACCCGGCGGTCCCCCTGCTGCTGGTCGCCGGCGGCATCGGGGTGACCCCGTTCATCAGCCAGCTCCGCGACCTCGCCGAACGCGGCGAGGAGCGCGACGTCGTCCTCGTGTACGCGGTGCGCAGCGAGCAGGAGATCGCCTTCCGCGACGAGCTGGCGGCCCTGGGGACGCGCGTCCTGCTGTTCCTGCCCACACCCGGTGACACTCCGGCCCTGCCCCGGGAGTGGACCCTCGCGGGGGCCGAGCCGACGGCGGAAGCGCTGCGCGCGGCGGTGCCGGATCTTCCCGGGCGGAGGGTCCTCGTCTCGGGCTCCCCCGCGTTCATCGGACGCCTCCGCGCGGCGATGCGCACGGCGGGCGTCCGGCGGGTGACGACGGACGCCTTCCTGGGCTACTGAGCCCAGGATCCGCTGCCCTCCAGCCCTTTCCGACGCCGGTCATGCGGCCTACGCTGGACCGCACGGTCGGCGAGGAGAAGGAGCGAGCCATGGAGATAGCCCTGACGAGTCTGTTCGTCGACGACCAGCGGGAGGCGCTCGCCTTCTACACCGATGTGCTCGGGTTCGTGAAGCGCCAGGACATCCCGCTCGGAATGCATTCGTGGCTCACCGTGGTGTCCCCCGAAGCGCCGGACGGGCCCGAACTGCTCCTGGAGCCGTCCCACCACCCTGCCGTGAAGCCGTACCGGGAAGCCATGATCCATGACGGCATCCCCCTCGCCCAGTTCGCGGTCGGGGACGTCGAGGCCGAGTACGCCCGGCTGGCCGGCAGGGGCGTGGTCTTCACCCAGCCGCCGCTCGACATCGGCGCCGCCGTCGTCGCGATCTTCGACGACACGTGCGGCAACCTCATCCAGCTCATGGAACCGAAGCCGGACGAGGACCCTTCCTAGCCCGAGCACCGATGATTTCCGCGGGGGTGCGCCGTCGAAGAAGTACGGCGACCGCACGGCGTCGAACCATTCGCCCGGATCGGAAGGCCCCACCATGAGTGCATCAGTCGGTTCCACCGTCACCCGCACGTTCGCAGCACCGCCCGAGGCGGTCTTCGACGCGTGGGTCACCCCGTCGTCGTTCACGACCTGGTGGGGTGGCAGCGGGATCGAGGTCCCCCTCGAGTCCGTAGCCATGGACGTCCGCCCCGGCGGCACCTGGCGAGCCACGATGATCCTGGGCGGCGACATGCCCGATTTCCACTGGCGGGGCGAGTTCGTCGACGTCGACCGCCCGCGAAGGCTGTCGATGACCATGACCGATGAACCCGGCGAGGCACGCGAGCTCCTGAGCGCGACGTTCACCGCCGTCGACGACGGTACCGAGATGGTGTTCAGCCAGACGGGCGGCCATCTGTCGGCCGAGCAGTACGACGCCACCACGGCGGGCTGGCAGTTGGCCTTCGACACGCTGGACACGGTGCTCCTGTCCTGACGTCGTCCGTTCTCGTGTTCGCCACCCGGCAGGACGGCGAGTGGTTCACGCTGACGCCGTTCGACGGCACGCTGCCCTCCAAGCAGGAAGCGGTCGAGACCCTCACGAGGTGACGCGCGGAAAGTCGAGCACGAATTATTGTTGAACAATCTCCCTGGGTCGGGCATCCTGAAGGAACTACCCAGCAGAGACGAGGATCACAGTGATTTCCATCGACCTCAACAGCGACGTCGGCGAATCGTTCGGCAACTGGACGATGGGGGACGACGCCGCGATCTTCGGCTCCGTCTCCAGCGCCAACGTCGCGTGCGGCTTCCACGCCGGAGATCCGTCCATGATCGCGCAGACCTGCCGGGACGCCGTGGCCGCGGGGGTGACCATCGGCGCCCACGTCGGTTACCGCGATCTGGCGGGGTTCGGCCGCCGCTTCCTGGACTGCTCTCCCACCGAACTGGCCGACGACGTCCTCTACCAGCTCGGCGCCCTCGACGCGATCTCGCGGGCGGCAGGCGGCACCATCCGCTACGTGAAGCCGCACGGTGCCCTCTACAACACCATCGTCACCCACGAAGTCCAGGCCCAGGCCGTGGTGGACGCCGTCAGGGCGTTCGGCGGCGACCTCCCGCTGCTGCTCCTCCCCGGCTCCGTGGCGCTGAAGGCTGCGGAGGCGGCAGGCCTCCGCGGGGTGGCCGAGGCCTTCGCCGATCGGGCCTACAACCCGGACGGCACCCTGGTGTCCCGCCGCGAACCCGGCGCGGTCCTCCACGACGAGGACGCGGTCGCAGCCAACATGGTCCGCCTTGCGACCGACGGCGTCCTCATCGCCCGCGACGGCTCGACCATCAGGACCACGGCGGAAAGCATCTGCCTCCACGGCGACACCACCGGCGCGGTGTCCATGGCCGCCGCCGTCCGCCGCGACCTCGAGGCCGCCGGCGTCGACATCCGGAGCTTCGTGTGAGACCTCCCGGGATCCGCTGGGCCGGACCGCGCGCCCTCCTGATCGACCTGGAATCACTGGGTTCCGTCCTCACCGTCCACGCGCACCTGCAGGAGCACCCGCTCCGCGGGCAGGTCGACGTGCTCGCCGCCGCCCGGACCGTCCTGGTCGTCTTCGACTCCGGCGCCGACGCCCGCGCCGCCCGCGCCGCCGTCGCCCAGCTGGACACGGCGCCCAGGACGGACGCAGGCGCGGCCGGTGATCCGGTCCGGATCGAGGTGGTGTACGACGGCGACGACCTCGCCGAGGTGGGCCGCCTCACCGGCCTCGGCCCCGACGCCGTCGTCGCCGCGCACACCGGCCAGCTGTGGACCGCCGCGTTCGGCGGGTTCGCCCCGGGCTTCGCCTACCTGGTCGGGGAGAACGAGTCGCTCACGGTCCCCCGCCGCACCACGCCCCGCACCGCGGTCCCCGCCGGGGCAGTGGCGCTGGCGGGCAACTTCTCCGCCGTCTATCCGCGCCGCTCACCCGGGGGCTGGCAGCTCATCGGGCGGACCGCATCCCGGATGTGGGACCTCGACCGGGATCAGCCGGCCCTCCTCCGACCGGGGACCGCCGTGCAGTACGTGGCCGTGCGGGAGTCCGTGACGCTCGTCGATCCTGCCCCCGCTTCGGAGGCCCTCCAGGAGATCCCCATCGGGCAGGACCACGCCCTGGAGGTCCTCGCCCCCGGACCGCAGTCGCTCATCCAGGACCTGGGCCGGCCCGGACTCGGCGACGCAGGCGTCTCGAAGGCCGGCGCCGCCGACACCGCGAGCGCCCGGCAGGCCAACCGGCTGGTCGGGAACGCACCCGGTGACGCCGTCATCGAGACGGTCCTCGGCGGCCTCACCGTCCAGGCCCGCGGGGAACTGACCGTCGCGGTGACCGGTGCCTGGACGCCCGTCGGGATCAGCGGCGACCGCACCACGCGCCCGGCACCCATGTGCACCCCGTTCGCCCTGCACGACGGCGAGACGCTCCGCCTCGACGTGCCCGACGCCGGGCTGCGCACCTACCTGGCGATCCGCGGCGGCATCGACGTGCCGGAGGTGCTGGGCAGCCGGTCGACCGACGTGATGTCGGGGATCGGTCCGGCCCCCCTCGCGGCGGGAACCGTCCTTCCGATCGGCGCGACGGACCGCGGCCGCACGGTCGGCGCTGCCGAGCCCTCGACGCTGCCCGACGCCCTCCGGCCCGGCGCGCAGGAACCGGTGGTCCTCCGCATCACCGGCGGTCCTCGCCACGACTGGTTCACCGACGCGTCCCACACGGCACTCACCGACCGGCACTGGACCGTGACCGCCGAGTCGAACCGGATCGGGGTCCGCCTCGCGGTCGGCGCCCCGGACGACGCCACCGGCACACCGCTGGAACGCCGCACCGCTGATGAACTGCCCAGCGAAGGGGTCGTCGCCGGATCGCTGCAGGTGCCGCCCTCGGGCCTGCCGGTGCTCTTCCTCGCCGACCATCCGGTGACCGGCGGATATCCGGTGATCGGCGTCGTCGTCCCCGAGGACCTGCCCGTCGCCGCGCAACTGGCGCCCGGCACCACGCTGAGATTCCAGGCCGTGGATCCCGAGACCCTGCACCCCACCCCCCATCCGCTCGCCACCCGACGCCCGTGAAAGCAGAAGCCATGAAGAAGGTCCTGATCGCCAATCGCGGGGAGATCGCCGTCCGCATCGCCCGCGCGTGCTCCGACGAGGGGCTCACCTCGGTGGCCGTGTACTCCGACCCCGACGCCGACGCCCTCCACGTCCGCCTCAGCGACGAGGCCTACGCACTGGCCGGATCCGCGAGCGCCGACACGTATCTCGACATGGACAAGCTGCTCGCCGTCGCCGCGAAGTCCGGCGCCGACGCCGTCCACCCCGGTTACGGCTTCCTCTCGGAGAACGCCGACTTCGCCGACGCGGTGCAGGACGCGGGACTCATCTGGGTCGGCCCGTCGCCGGACGCGATTCGGAGCCTCGGCAACAAGGTCACCGCCCGCGAGATCGCGGTCAAGGTGGGCGCCCCGCTGGTCCCCGGGTCCGACGGACCTGCCGCGAACGCCGAGGAGGTCCGCGCCTTCGCCGAGCAGTACGGTGTCCCCGTCGCCATCAAGGCCGCCTACGGCGGCGGCGGCCGCGGCATGCGCATCGCCTACCGGATGGAGGACATCGACGACGCATTCGATTCGGCGGTCCGTGAGGCGACGGTCGCGTTCGGCCGCGGTGAATGCTTCGTCGAGCGGTTCCTCGACAAGCCGCGGCACGTCGAGGCGCAGGTGCTGGCCGATACGCACGGGAACGTCGTCGTCGTCGGGACCCGCGACTGCTCGCTGCAGCGCCGCAACCAGAAGCTGGTCGAGGAAGCCCCCGCACCCTTCCTGACCGACGGCCAGCGCACCCGCATCCACGAGTCGGCGCGCGCCATCTGTCGCGAGGCCGGCTACACCAGTGCCGGGACCGTCGAGTACCTGGTGGCACCCGACGGCGTGATCTCCTTCCTGGAGGTCAACACCCGCCTGCAGGTGGAGCACCCGGTGACGGAGGCGACGTCGGGCATCGACCTCGTCCGTGAACAGTTCCGCATCGCCGACGGCCTGCCCGTCAGCATCACCGAGGACCCGGCACCCCGGGGCCACGCCATCGAGTTCCGGCTCAACGCCGAGGACGCCGGCCGCGGGTTCCTGCCCTCCCCCGGGCCGGTCGACGTGTTCGAGGCCCCCACCGGGGCCGGGATCCGCGTCGACACGGGGGTGCGGTCCGGGTCCCGTGTCCCCGCCGAGTACGACTCCCTGATGGCCAAGCTCATCGTCCACGGCGAGGACCGCCCGCAGGCGCTCCGCCGTGCCCGCGCCGCCCTCGACGAGCTGCGTATCGAGGGCCTCCCCACGGTGGTCCCCTTCCACCGCGCCGTGGTCAGGGACGCCGACTTCACCGACCCCGACCGGCTCGGGGTCTACACGACGTGGATCGAAGCGGCGTTCGCGGGACGCCTGGAGGCCGCCCTCTCGAGCGGGACGGCCGGGCAGGTGGCCCGCCGGGAGACCCTGACCGTGGAGATCGACGGGAAGGCCGTACAGCTGGGGCTCCACGCCGAGGTCTTCGCCGCGCTGATGAGCGGCGGCACCGGCGGGCCGGGCGCCGTCGTCCCGTCCGCCGATCCGACGACGAACGACGCCGGCACGGTCACCGCCTCGATGGGCGGCACCCTGGTGACGTGGCTGGCCGACGACGGCGCGACCATCGGCGCCGGGCAGCCCGTCGCGGTGCTCGAGGCGATGAAGATGGAGACCGAGGTCCTGTCGACGGTCGCCGGTACCTTCCGGCGCGGCGGGCAGGAGCCGGGCGCCGCCGTCGCGCGCGGCGAGGTGCTGGGCGAAGTCCTCGGGGTGGTCGGCTAGCATCGGTTGGTGACGAGGTACGGGGGACGACCATGGCGATGAAGGCAGCAGCGGAGTTCGATCGCGCGACGGCGGCCGAGCACGCGCACACCGCGGTGTGGATCGCCACCGTGCTGCGGGGCCGCATCGCCGCCGGGGAGCTCACGCCCGGGTCGAAGCTGTCGGAGCAGGCGCTGTCGAGCGCGCTCGGTGTCTCACGCAACACGCTGCGCGAGGCCTTCTCCACGCTCGCCGGCGAATCGATGGTCACCCGGATCCCCAACCGCGGTGTGTTCGTGGCCTCCCCCGGGGTCGAGGAGGTGCGCGAGATCTACCGCGTCCGCCGGATGATCGAACCCGCCGCCGCCCTGTGGGGCGAGGTCACCCCCGAGGCCCTCGACACCATGGAGGCCATCGTCCGGCGGGCACAGGAAGCGCGCGACGCCGGCTCCGTCGCCGACATGGCCGACGCCAACCAGGCCCTGCACCGGGCCGTGGTCGGCCTGACCGGAAGCGGCTCCCTGCAGACGCTGATGGACCGCGTCCTCGCCGAGATGCGCCTCGTGTTCCACGCCATGGCCTCGACCCCGGACTTTCACAGCCACTACGTGGACCGCAACGTACGGCTCGTCGAGCGGCTCCGGGCCGGGCGGCGGGACGAGGCGGCCTCGGGCCTGAGCGCCGACCTGGACGTCGCCGAGGCCGAACTCCTGGACCGACTCGCCGACGCGTCCGGGTAGGACCCAGCCCGGCTCAGGGCACCAGGTAGTCGCTGTCCCGCGCGTCGGTGATGAGCATGTGCCCCGGCGCGTGGCCGATGGCCAGCGGCGGACGCGACTGCATCACGGCCGCCTGCGGAGTCACCCCGCAGGCCCAGAACACCGGCAGGTGCCCCTCGGGGATCCGCACCGCGTCACCGAAGTCCGGTGACCTCAGGTCCACCCCCAGTTCCTCCGGATCGCCCACGTGGACCGGTGCGCCGTGGACGGCCGGATAGCGCGAGGTGATGCGGACGGCGTCGGCCA
The DNA here is from genome assembly GCF_002927275.1 of Arthrobacter pityocampae. Classification (GTDB taxonomy): domain Bacteria; phylum Actinomycetota; class Actinomycetes; order Actinomycetales; family Micrococcaceae; genus Arthrobacter_D; species Arthrobacter_D pityocampae. The sequence goes on from NZ_PRKW01000001.1 coordinate 451,214, forward strand.
CCTGCGCCGCCGGGACCGGGCGCATCGACACCACCAGCGGGCCCGCCATGGCACCGGCGGGGGCGGCCTGCCGGTTCGTCCGGTACATCGGCACGTTCACGCCCTGGTCGAGATGCGCGATCCTGACGCCGCCGTCCTGCAGCGCCGCCTCGAAGGTGAAGGAGCACCCGAACAGGAACGTCACCAGGTCATCGCGCCAGTGGGCCGAGACGTCGGCGGGCTCGTCCACCAGCACGCCGTCGTGGTAGACCGTGTACTTCGGGACGTCGGTCCGGATGTCACCGCCGGCGAGCAGCGGCCCGGAGGTCTCGCCGGGCTCCAGCACCCCGAGGACCGGGCACGGCTTGGGATTGCGCTGGGCGAAGAGCAGCAGGTCGAAGGCCTGCTCCCGCGGGATCGACAGCACGTTCACCTGCGCGTAGCCGCGGGACCAGCCCGACGTCGGCGTCACCAGGCCGGCGCGGAAGGCGGCCCGCGCGTCGGCGGGCAGCACCGCCGCCGGATCGGCGGGCATCCCCCGGGGCGGCGTCCTCAGCCCCATAGCTTCGCCAGCCCGGTGAGTGCGGTGTAGCCGAGGAAGAGGGTCAGGAACCAGGTGGCGACGCCGACGATCAGCAGCCATTTCGGGTAGGCGTACCCGTTCATCAGATCCCTGCGGCGCCAGGCCACCCAGAGCAGCACACCGAAGCCGACCGGCAGGATCAGGCCGTTGAACGCGCCGGCGAAGATCAGCAGCTCCTGGGGCGCCTGCCCGAGGAGGAGGTAGGCCACGCCGCAGCCGGCGATGAAGACGACCGTGATGAGGTTCCGTCGGCGTTCAGGGGTCTTCGAGGTGGTGATGAAGGAGACCGAGGTGAACGCGGCGCCGATCACCGAGGTGAGCGCGGCGGCCCAGAGGACGATGCCGAAGACCCTCATACCGATGTCGCCTGCTGCGACACCGAAGGCTTCGGCGGCCAGGTTGTCGCTCGTCAGCACGGCCCCGCCGGCCACGACGCCGAAGATCGCCAGGAACAGGAGCACCCGCATGACGCCGGTGACCAGGATGCCGAGCACCGAGCTGCGGGTGATCTGCTTGACGTGCTCGACGCCCGTGGCACCGGAGTCCAGCATGCGGTGGGCACCGGCGTAGGTGATGTACCCGCCCACGGTGCCGCCCACCAGGGTGGTGATGATGAGGAAGTCGATCTGTTCCGGGAGGACCGCGTTCTTGAGCGCCTCCCCGACGGGCGGTGCGGCGACGACGGCCACATAGATCATCAGCAGGATCATGACCGCACCGAGGAGCACCACGATGCGGTCCAGCGCCAGGCCGGCCTTCTTGCTGACGAAGACCAGAATGGCGATGCCCGCGGAGATGGCGCCCCCGATCTTGGGGTCCATCCCGAGCATCGCGTTGGCCCCGAGTCCGGCGCCGGCGATGTTGCCGATGTTGAAGACCACGCCGCCGATGAAGACGAGTCCGGCGAGGAACCAGCCGATGCCGGGAAGGACCTTGTTGCCGAGCTCGTGGGCGCGGAGTCCCGAGACGCCGATGACGCGCCAGACGTTCATCTGGACGGCGATGTCGATGAGGATCGACGCCAGGATGGCGAACGCGAACGCCGCACCGATCTGGACGGTGAACACCGTGGTCTGGGTGATGAAGCCCGGCCCGATGGCGCTGGTGGCCATGAGGAACATGGCTCCCAGCAGTGCGGTGCGCCGGGCGGAGGAGCTCAGCGTCGGTCTGTTCTCGGTAGTTGCCATGGGCCCGTCCGTTGCGTCGAGGTGACCGGAGTCACGTTGCGTGGTCGAGACGACCCTACAGGTTGTTGAACAACTTTCGGCCGGCGATTGGCTCTTGCGCGAACTCCTTCGGACTGCAACCCGCCGCTCGTCGGCCGGGCGCATCCCCGGCCCTGTCCGCACGGCATGGGACGCTGTCGGGATGGCTGACGCAGCGTGGCACCACACCATCGACCGCTTCTACGAGCAGGAGTTCGACGACGCCGATCCGCAGGGCTCGAGCACGAGGATGCGGGAGCTCGTCGCGGGCAGGCCCGACGACGACGCCGAGGCGCTCTTCGAGCTGGCGGGCGTCCACGACGCTCTCGGGCTCGAGGACGAGGCGATCCCGCTGTATCGGCGGGCCATCGCGGCGGGGCTGGAGGGCGAGAGCGCGCGCCGCGTCTCGATCCAGCTGGCGAGCTCGCTGCGGAACGTCGGCAACTCCGCCGAGGCCGTGGCGATCCTCGAAGCGATGCCGGATGCCGGCGTCGACGAAGGGGCGCGCCAGGCCTTCCTCGCCCTGGCGCTGCACGACGAGGGCCGCCACGGGGACGCCCTGAGGACTGCGCTGCTCGCCCTCATCCCCACCCTCGACGGCTACAGGCGGTCCCTCACGGAGTACGCGGAGGAACTGCCGGGCACTGTCGGGAACGGCTGACGTGGAGTGCAGCGCTGATTCCGCGGTCCGGGTCGGCGGACAGTCGCGCACGGAGCTCCGCCGCTCACTCCGCGACGCCGGCGTGCGCCTCAACGCGCACGCGGAGACCCTGCTCGCCCACCCCGCGTTCGACGACCCCGGCGAGCGAACGCTACGCATCGTGGAGCGGACCGTGGAGGACCTCGGCCTGGAGGAGGGCGCCGTCCAGTCGCGGGTGTTCGCAGCGGCGAGGAGCCTGGGCCTCGAGCTCTGCCCACTGGTGGCAGGCCCCTACCTCCGGCTGGCACTGACCGATCAGGCGGACGCACCGGATTCGGTCCTGTCCGCGGGTCGCGCACCGACCGGCGCGATCCACCTCGCGTCCGAGCCGATCAGCGACGACGTGGAGTACCCCAAGGGCTTCTACCTCCGGGTCGTGGATGGACAGTCCTGGCTCCGGGGCTACTGCTGCGATGACACGTATGTATGGGCTCCGGAGCAACGGATCGCGTTCGTCGTACCCGAGGGCCGTCCGAGCGCCGGCTGACCTGGTCAACGGGCACCCGGGACGGGTCCCCGGCTCCACTGCACCTGACCGGGGAACTCGCCGAGGACGGGGAGCCTCGTCCCACCGGCCGGCCGGGACGATGGTCGGATGGCCCCGTGTGCGAGAGTGGCGCCATGACTCTGGATGACGAACTCGACCTGATCGTCGGGCGCCGGGACCGCAATGACATGCAGCCGACCATCGATGCGCTGCTTCCTCTCCACGCCGCGCACCCCGAGGATGCGCGCGTGCTCTACGAAGTCGGCGGCGCCTACGACACCGCCGGGCAGGAAGACCTCGCACGGGGGTTCTACGAGAAGGCTCTCGCTGCCGGGCTCGAGGGTGACCTGCTGCGCCGGTGCTACCTCCAGTACGGGTCGACGCTCCGGAATCTGGGCGAGTACGGGACGTCGCTCGAGGTCTTCGGAACAGCGCGCGCGACGTTCCCCGGCTCCCCCGCCCTGGGTGTCTTCGAAGCCATCACCCTGCACGCCGCGGGTAGGCCGGATGCAGCCGTCGCTGCGTTGCTGGAGCTCGTGGTGGCCCACCTCGACACCCCCGACGTCGAGCGGTACACACAGGCGATCAGGGGCAATGCGGCCCACCTACGCCGGCTAGGCGAAGCAGCCGGACACCGCCCGTAGGGACCACGGCAGAACGTCGGGATCGGGCGCATCGAAGGAGCGCCGGGACCTTTGATCGAGCTACTCCGAGGAGACGTGGTCGTCCTGGCGTAGCGCGATGATCGCCTTGGCGACGTACACGACAGCCCCGATCGCGAGGATGCAGGTACCCAGGATCAGGTACCAGGTGTCAGCACCGATGGCGTCAGGGGACGACGACGACCTTGCCGAGCGCCCGCCCGGCGCCGACGTAGGCGAGTGCCTGCGGTACCTCGCCGAGCGGGAAGGTGCGGTCGATGTGTATGCGGAGATCGCCGTCGATGCACCGCTGAGCGACGGGCTCGAAGGACGCCGGGCCCTGCCGGACGGCGAGGATCCCGATCCGTCGTCCGGTGAGGAGGCCCGCAACGGCTCCGACGGTCGCGACCTGCAGGAGCGTCCTGACGGGTCCGCCGACGCAGAGATACCGGCCGCCACGCGTCAGCGCCCGCCGGCAGGCCATCGCAGAGCGGTGGGCGACGAGGTCGAGCACCAGGTCGTAGGGCTCGAGCCGGGTGAAGTCCTGGCTGCGGTAGTCGATGACCTCGTCGGCCCCGAGGTCCCGCAGGAAGTCGAGCTTGCCGGCGTTGTCCACCCCGGTCACGTGGGCACCCGAGAGCCGGGCCAGCTGGACCGCGAGGGACCCCGACCCGCCACCGGCCCCGTTGATGAGCACGCGCTGCCCGCGGCGAGCGCGGGCGGTCCCCTGGAGGGCGATCGCGCCTGCCTGCGGCAGCGTCGACGCCTCCGCGAAGGTCAGCTCGGCGGGCTTCGAGGTGAGCGCCGCCTCGGGCACGACCGAGTACTCGGCGAAGCCGCCCTTCAGTCCGAGGTTGTCCCCGTACACCTCGTCGCCGGGCCGGAACCGGGTGACGCCGGAGCCGACGGCGGTCACCCGTCCGGCGATGTCGGAGCCCAGCACCCGGCGGGCCGGGGCCCGCAGTCCTCCGATCCGTGCGTACAGCGGGGTGCCGCGCAGCCCCTCCCAGTCCGAGAGATTGACCGACGTCGCGGCGACCTCCACGAGCACCTGGTGGGCCCCGGGTACCGGCTCCGGGACGTCCCGGAGCTTCAGCACGTCCGGTGGACCGTAGCGCTCGTACACGACGGCCTTCATGCGGTGCTGCCCTGGGTGGAAGATCCGGAACCGGCCATGCGGGTCAGGATACGCCGGGGACGAGGATCGCGCTGCACTCTCGGAGGACGCCCGGGTCCGCGGCGAGGACGACACTGCAGGGCACCCCTGTCGCCGCCCACCGTTGTACTGTCGACACCCGATGTCCCTAGCCCAGGAGGCCCCCATGAGTGTTCACTTCGCCGGCACCACCGCCCTTGTCACGGGCGCCAGTTCCGGCCTGGGCGCCGAGTTCGCCCGGGTCCTCGCCGCACGCGGCGCAGATCTCGTCCTGGTTGCACGGCGCCTGGACCGGCTGGAGGCCCTGGCGCGGGAACTGGAGACGCGGCACGGCATCACGGCGCGGATCCTCGGTGCCGACCTGGGCGAGCCCGCAGCATGGGCCCGGGTGAGGGCCTTCACCGACGCGGAGGGCGTCCGGGTGTCCACGCTCGTGAACAATGCCGGCTTCGCGACGTACGGTGTTCTCGCCGAGACCGATCCCGGCCGCGCCGACGAGGAGGTCCGGCTGAACGTGGGGGCGCTCACCGCCCTGACCCGGCTGTACCTGCCCGATCTCATGAGCGAGGGACGAGGTGCTCTGGTCAACGTCGCCAGTACTGCGGCGTTCCAGCCCGTCCCGTCGATGGCGGTGTACGGGGCGACGAAGGCCTACGTGCGCAGCTTCACCGCGGCGGTGGCGTGGGAGACCCGCGCGACCGGCCTGCGGGTGACCGCCCTGTGTCCCGGCGCGACGAGGACGGAGTTCTTCGACGTGGTCGGGTCCGAGGACGCGAAGGTCGGCCGGTACCAGAGCGCCGGGCAGGTCGTCCGCAGGGCGATGCGCGCTCTCGACGCACGGCGGACCCCTCCCGTCGTCGTCTCGGGTGTCGCCAATCGGGTCGGCGCAGTGCTGGGACGGCTGGCACCGGAGCGGCTGGGACTGCCACTGACCGAAGCACTGATGGGACGCTAGCCGGCAGTGCCCGACGGAACACAGCAGCCGTCACCGCTTCCGGATCCAGGCGGCCAGCAGGACGACGGCGGCCCCCGCCGCGGCTGCTGCGGCCGACGTCGACCGTCTGCGTTGCCCGAGCATCACACCGGCGAACGCCCACAGGAGCGTCCCGGCGTAGGACCGGGAGGAGACGCTCGCCCGCTCCGGGCCGGCCGCGACCCTGGCGCCGAGCGCGCCGAGCACCGACAGGAGGCTCACCCCCGCCACGGCGGCCTTCGGCCCGGCTGGAACGATCTCCTCGGCCACGAGCACGGCCGCCAGGTTCACGCCGCATGCCGCCTGCCCCCAGGCGGCCAACATGCCTGCTGCGGGTGCAGCCGCGGCCACCTCGGCAGCGCTCAGCCCGCCCTCCGCCTCCGCCCGGGCGATCCGACGTCGTCCCGAGTCCGCCAGCACGGCGAGCGCCATCAGCGCCGCCTGCGCACTCCAGACCCTGCCCGACCTCGCCAGCGGCGCCCAGAGCCCGGCCGCGGCGAAGGCTCCGGCCAGGGGCCAGCCCGCCGACCGCCAGACCTCGCGCGTCCGGGCGGGGCCCCGGGCCTGATGGGCCGCGTATGCGATGGACGAGGCGAAGATCGGGAACCAGACGGCGAAGGCGTACGGGGCCGGCTGGATCACGTCGGGTGGTGCGTCCCCACCACGGAACCGTGGTCCGTAGAACGTGGGCAGCAGCACCTGGGCGGCAGCAGCGACGCAGGTGAACACCTGGCGGGAGGAATCCCCCGAGGCCGCTGCCCACATACGGCCGGCGCTGCTGGGACAAGAGGCGGTCATGGGGCTCCTCATCGTGTGACGTGGGTCCGGCTGCGGATATGGTCCACGGTACGGACCAACTCGCTGCAGGTCACCCCTTCACTTCCCGCACCGCAGCGCGGCGGCCGACGTTCAGGAGGTCTGCCGCCGCAGGGTCAGCGACGCCAGCACCAGGACGCCCACCACGAAGGCCGCCATGATGCCGGCGTCCTGCCACAGGGCGGTCGTCGCATCGGCGTTGGCCGCGATCTCCTGGAGGGCATCGACCGAGAACGTCAGGGGCAGTACGTCGGAGACGGCCTCGAGGAAGCCGTTCATCTGCTCCCGGGCCACGAAGAGCCCGCACAGCAGGATCTGCGGCACCACCACCACGGGCATGAACTGCACGGCCTGGAACTCCGTGCGGGCGAACGCGGAGCACAGCAGCCCCAGGGCCACCCCGAGCACCCCGTTGAGGACGGCGATCATCACCACCAGCCCGGCGGCCCCCTGGATCTCAAGTCCGAAGATCCAGTACGCCACGGCGGTGGCCACGATCGACTGCAGCGCCGCCATGATGGAGAAGGCCGCAGCGTAGCCGAAGAGGAGATCGGCCTTGTGGAGGGGCGTGGTCAGCAACCGTTCGAGCGTCCCGGACGTCCGCTCGCGGAGCATCGTGACCGAGGTGACGAGGAACATCACCACGAACGGGAAGATGGCCAGCATCGTCAGGCCCACGCGGTCGAAGGTCCGCGGGGCCCCGGGTGGCAGGGTCTCGTTCTCGAACAGGAAGTAGACGACGGCCAGCAGGAGCGCCGGCACCACCAGGATCAGCGCGACGCTGCGGTGGTCGTGCCGCAACTGCTCCAGCACACGAACGGTCGTGGCGAGCATCATCCGCGGGTTCATCGTGGCGCCCCCCTCTGTGCGGCCGGGCCCGGGTCCGGTCCGGCGGTGCCCTCCTCGATGATGCGCAGGAACGCTCGCTCGAGGTCGCTGCTGCGACCGCGCTCGGCGAGCTCGCCGGGGGTCAGTTGCGCGAGCAGCAGCCCGTCGCGCAGGAGCAGCAGTGACGAACAGTGCGAGGCCTCCTCCATCACGTGGCCGGACACCAGCAGCGTGGTTCCTGCCTCCGCCATCGCGGCGAAGCGCTGCCACAGCTCGGCCCGCAGCACCGGGTCGAGGCCCACCGTCGGTTCGTCCAGTAGCAGCAGCTGCGGATGCGCGACGAGCGCGCAGGCCAGCGACACGCGGCTGGACTGCCCGCCGGACAGGTCCGCCGTCTTCTGCCCGGCGAACGGGCCGAGCCCGACGGCGGCGATCGCCTCCGCGGTGTCCGCCGCCGTAGCGCCGTGCATGGCCCCGAAGTACCGGACGTTCGCGTCCACGCTGAGGTCCCCGTAGACGCTCGGTGCCTGCGTGACGTAACCGACGTCGTGCCTCAGCGAGCGCTCGCCGGCCGGACGGCCGAGCACGCGGAGGGACCCGCCGGTGATCCTCTGCACGCCCACGATGGTGCGCATGAGGGTGGTCTTCCCGCTGCCGGACGGTCCGAGCAGGCCGGTGACCCGGCCGCGTTTGATGGTGAAGTCGACGCCCCTCAGGATCCTGGTGCGGCCCCGCGAGACGTGCAGCGCCACGGCCTCGACGGCTGCGGACGCGGCTGGGGCGGGAGCAGCATCACCGCCCCGGGGCACTGCACTGTTGTCTGCAGCATGGGACATCGTGGCCTCCCGCGGTCTCGACCGCTTGATCGGCCACTTCATCGACCGACGAATCGACGCTAGGCCCGATCGCCGTCGACCGTCAATGGATTGCTGCCGTCACGCCCGCGACGGGTGGGACGGGTCCAACGACGACGGTGTGATCTCCGCTGATCCGCTCATTTCCGACGACCTACCATGAACTACGGGCGTGGGCTCGCCACGTGCGAACGAGGTTCGGAGGAACCATGAGGACAGCACGCTATTACGGACGAGGCGATATCCGGATCGACGACGTTCCCGAGCCCGAGGTGGGGCCGGGCACCGTAGGCATCGACGTAGCCTGGTGCGGGATCTGCGGTACTGATCTGCACGAATACCTCGAAGGGCCGATCTTCTGCCCCACCCACGACACCCCGCACCCGATCTCGGGCGAAACCCTGCCCATCACGCTGGGCCACGAATTCTCCGGCGTCGTCTATGCCGTCGGCGACGGCGTGGAGGACCTCGCGGTGGGCCAGCACGTCGTCGTCGAGCCCTACATCATCAGCGACGACGTCGACACCGGCCCGGAGAGCACCGACTATCACCTCTCCGAGAACATGAACTTCATCGGCCTGGCCGGACGCGGCGGCGGACTCGGCGAGAGGATCGCCGTGCAGCGACGCTGGGTGCATCCGATCGCGGACTCGGTGCCCCTGGATCAGGCAGCGCTGATCGAACCCCTGTCGGTGGGCTACCACGCCGTGAACCGGTCCGGGGCCAGGGCCGGGGACGTGGCACTGGTGGGTGGCGCGGGACCGATCGGCCTGCTGACCGCGGCCGTCCTCAAAGCCCTCGGCGTCACGGTGGTGATGTCCGAGCTCAGCCCCCTGCGTCGCCGGAAGGCGCTCGAGTCAGGGGTGGCCGATCATGCGCTGGACCCCCGTACGACGGATGTCGCCGCTGAGGTCCGCACGCTGACCGGGGGCAGGGGCGCGGATGTGGCGTTCGAATGCACGAGCGTGCAGGTGGTCCTGGATACCCTCATGGACGCACTGCGTCCCACCGGTGTGCTGGTCGTGGTCTCGATCTGGGGCAAGCGGTCGGACTTCGACATGCACAAACTGGTGATGAAGGAGATCGACCTGCGCGGCACGATCGCCTACGTCAACTCCCACCCCGCGACCATCGAACTGGTGGAGTCGGGGAAGATCGACCTCGCCCCCTTCATCACCGGCAGGATCGGGCTGGACGGCCTCGTGGAGGAGGGGTTCGACACACTGATCCATCGGAACGAGACGGCTGTGAAGATCCTCGTCTCACCCTCCGGCACGGGCCTCTGACCGCGGCGCGGCGGACGGACAGTCTGCCTGCCGCGCCCGTTGCGGGTCAGTGACCCGGTCCGGTGAGGATCCTGTTCCGTTCGGACTCGTGCACGCCCCCCTTCTTCGCCAGGGTGGCGCATGCCTCGTCGATGTCCCGGGCGAGCGTGTCGACCTGCTCGCGGCTCATCGTCTCCTTGACGAGGGCCCGCATGATCGTCACGTCCTGGGCGTTCGGCGGCAGGGTGTAGGCCGGCACCATCCAGCCGCGCTCGGCAGAGAGCTGCCAGGCGATGTCGAATTCGTCGTAGCCGGTCTCCTCGGCGAGCCGGAACGCGACCAGGGGAAGCTGCTCCTCGCCGGCGCCGATGATCTCGAAGCGGCCCATGGCGGCCAGCTTCTCGGCGAGGACGCGCGCGTTGGTCTGCATGTTCTGCATGATGTACGTGTATCCGGCACGCCCGTAGCGCACGAAGTTGTAGTACTGGGCGAGGACCATCGCCGAGCCGGTGGAGAAGTTCAGGGTGAAGGTCGAGTCCGTCTTGCCGAGGTAGTTCTCCTCGAAGACGAGCTCCTTGGCGAGGTCGGCCGTCTCCCGGAAGATCAGCCAGCCGATGCCGGGGTAGACCAGGCCGAACTTGTGTCCGGAGACGTTGATCGAGCGGACCTGCTCCAGCCGGAAGTCCCACTCCGAGTGGGGGTAGAGGAAGGGCCAGACGAACCCTCCGCTCGCAGCGTCCACATGCATGGGCACGTCGAGGCCCCGCTCGGCCCTGATCCGCAGCAGCAGGTCGTTGATGCCGACGACGTCGTCCTTGTGCCCGGTGAACGTCGTGCCCAGGACGGCCGCGACACCGATGGTGTTCTCGTCGATGTACGGCTCCACGTCGTCCGGGCCGATGGTGTACTTCCCCGGCTGCAGGGGAACGATCCGCGGCTCGACGTCGAAGTAGCGGCAGAACTTCTCCCACACCACGTGCACGTCGCCGCCGAACACCAGGTTCGGGCTCGACGTCGACGCTCCGGCGGCCTCGCGGCGTTTCCGCCAGTTCCACTTCAGGGACAGGCTGCCGAGCATGATCGCCTCGGACGAACCCTGGGTCCGGGCACCCGTCGTCTCGCCGGGGGCGTGGAAGAGGTCGGCGAGCATCCTGATGCAGCGCTGCTCGATCTCGGCGGTGCGGGGGTACTCGGCGTGGTCGATGAAGTTGCGGTGCAGGTTCGCGGCGATGATCTGCTGGGCCTCCGGCTCCATCCAGGTCGTCACGAAGGTCGCCAGGTTCCGGGCGGGGTCGCCCTCCAGCGCCAGGTCCTCCGCGACGAGGTGGAGGGCATCCTGGGCGAACATGCCGGTGTCCGGGAACTCCCGGCTCGGCACCTCCTGGGTGACGAAGCGGTTGCCGAACAGTGCTGCATCGGCAGCCATCTGCCGTGAATCGATGGACATGATGTCTCCTTCAGGAACGGTTGACGGGTCTACGGATGGATTCCCTGGTCCGCGTGAACCGGGGTACCGGAGGGTTCCGGGGTGAGCATCAGGACCGCTCCGGTGAGGAAGCACAGGGCTCCGACGAACGTGCCGAGACCGGCGAGACCTGCGTTCAGGAGCTCCCCGCTCGAGGGCAGGACGAAGGCCGCGACCGCTGAGACTCCGAAGGCGACCGACCCGGCCACGTTGATCACGCTGATCGTCCACGTCCGCGGCCGGGGCCGGCCCCGGCCGGCAGTGCGGCCGGCAGAGCGGAGCACCACGCCGCTCGACACGAGGAAGGCCACCGACCCCAGCACGTCCGGCCGCCACACCCGCTGATCGGCAAGCGCTGTATCGAGGTTCACCGGCATCGCGTTCGCCGTACTCCAGTTGAACCAGAGCGTGCCGGCGAGTTGGACTGCACCGGCGAGCCAGAGGGCGTTCCGCGGCGCCCAGACCCAGGACGAGCGGCGGACCGCGGCGCCCCCGCCCGGGAGCGCGCCGACGGCTTCGCGGTACTGCAGGTACGCGGCATTCGTGAAGAACACGGAGCCCACGAAGAAGGTCAGCCCGGTCCAGCGCGGTCCCACGGCCTCGGCGTAGAGCGGCACCGCGCCCAGGGCGAACAGACTCGAACCGATGATGAACAGCCAGGCGATCCGGAGGTCCCGGGCCGCCGATCGGCCGGAGGCCGCGGTGGTCGAGGTGGTGTTCCGTGGTGCACGGCGTTCCGTGGCGCCGACGTCGCCCGGTGGACCGGGCTCCTTCGGCCGGGACTCCTTCGGCCCGGGGACGGGGAGCACGGTGATGATCACGAAGGCAACGGCCACGGCCACCACCACCTGGGGTGTCACGGCAACCCCGTCGACGCCGAGGAGCAGCGTGGCCAGCAGCGTCGAGGTCAACGGCAGCCGCAGCATCGCCGCGCACATCGCGCCCATGCCCATGCCGATGCCTGCCGAGAGGGTCATTCCCGGCAGTCCGCTCGCAGCGATGCCGAGTGCGGCTCCGATGAACATCGAGGGGAACACAGGCCCACCACGGAAGGCGCTGAGCGAGAGTGCGTAGACCAGGGTCTTGCACACGATCAGCAGGGCCAGCAAGGGCAGCGCGTAGTCCGCCGCGTTCCCGACGAGTTCCGGGAGTGCCTCCTGCCCCGAGAACAGCACCTGGGTGAACGTACGGCCGGTGATCACCTGGTAGGCCATCGCTGTCATGCCGATCAGCGCACCGAGCGTCGTGGTCACGAGGATGCGGTTCCAGTGCACGACCGGGCGCAAGGACAGCGCACCCCAGCGGATCACCCACCCGAGCAGGGCGCAGACAACACCCATGAGAACCGCCCAGCCCAGCATGGCGACCGTCGGCGGTTCTGCGGGCGGCACCGAGGGCAGCGCCAGGGAGAAGCTGCCCAGCCCGGTCCAGCCGTCCAGTCCGACGAACACCAGCGCCCCGATGCCCGAGGCGAGCAGTCCGGGCAGGGCGACCAGGCTCAGGGTCATCCCCCCGATCCCGGCGGCTTCCATGATCAGGAAGGCGCCGAGCACGGGAGAGCCGAGCAGGGTACTGATCGCCGCGAAGCTGCCGGCCGACGCCATGATCGTCAGCGCCATCGGAGGGGCGTCCTTCTTCACCAGGTGCACCGCCAGCGCTCCGAGGCCGCCACCGATCGCGATCAGCGGGGCTTCCGGTCCGAGCACCGCACCCAGGCTGAGCGTGGTCAGCGCCGCGAGCACGATGCCGACGAGCTCCCGGCCGGTGGGCGGAGCACCGCCGGTCGCGAAGCCGCGGGCGGGTGAGTGGCCTCCGGTGCCGGGCAGGAACCGGATGGTCGACGCCGTCAGCAGCCCGCACAGCATCAGCCACGGGACGGGCCACCACGCGGGTGTCGGGCTGCCGAGGATCGCCTCCGGCAACCCGACGAAGATGAACTGCTGGAGCGCTGCGACGACGGCCAGGAAGCCGTACGCGAGGATCGAGACGGGGACGCCCAGGATCGCGGCCAGGATCAGCGCAGCGATGTACGGCTTGGAACGCATCACCGCGACCGGGTCGGTACCGGGTGACGACGGGGCAGGCACGCTCATGCCCGGAAACCTAGCGCTTCCGGTGCCGTCGACCATCACCAGTGGCGGGTGAATCAGGCGCGGAGACCGTCCGAGGAACTTCGCGCACCCCCGAACCGTGCAGAGGTGAAGGAGTACAGGGCCTGGAGGAGACACGGATGACCAGCTGGCGGATCAGGGATTTCCACTCGGCGGACCTGGACGGGATCCTGCATCTGTGGGAGACCCTCAAGGCGAGCGACGTCGACCCGGTGTATGCCCTCTCCGAGGTGCTCGCCTCCTGCGAGAAGGATCATGCCGTGGTCGCCGTGCAGGCCGACCGCATCGTGGGTGCGGCGGTCGGACGCGCGGCGCACGACCAGGGCTGGATCGTCTTCCTCGCCACGCTTCCGGACTTCCGCGGCCGTGGCATCGGCACGGCCCTGCTGGCGGCGGTCGAGAACAGCATGTCGCCGCACGGGCTGAACAAGCTCTCCGCCCTGATGCCGGAGTCGGAGACGAGGGTGGAAGCGTTCCTGGGCCGTGGGTTCGCGCTGAAGAAGAACCTGCGGTACTTCGAGCGCACCATCCCCGTGCAGCGTCAGGAGCTCGGGGCCCTGGGGCAGCTCGGCGGGCGCATCCTCGCACGCGACCAGTGGGAGAAGGTGGCGGGCATGCGCAAGGAGAAGGAGCTGCTCGAGCGCCGCCTGGTGCTGCCCCTCGCCGAAGCGGATCTCGCCGACGAGTTCGGTGTCGTGCCGCCGCGCGCCGTCGTCCTCTTCGGCCCACCGGGGACCGGCAAGACCACCTTCGCCAAAGCCATCGCCTCCCGCCTGGAGTGGCCCTTCGTGGAAGTGTTCCCCTCCCGCCTGGCGGCCGATCCCCAGGGGCTGGCCGGGGCGCTCCGCGAGACCTTCCTGGAGATCGCCGAGCTGGAACACGCCGTGGTGTTCATCGACGAGGTCGAGGAGATCGCCTCGCACCGCTCCGGTGAGCCGCCCTCGCCCCTGCAGGGCGTCACCAACGAACTCCTCAAGATCATCCCGGCCTTCCGCGAACAGCCCGGGCGGCTGCTGGTCTGCGCCACCAACTTCATCCGGTCCCTGGACTCGGCGTTCCTCCGGCACGGGCGGTTCGACTACGTCATCCCCATCGGCCTTCCCGACCGTCAGGCCCGCGATGCCATGTGGCGACGCTTCGTCCCCCCGTCGGTGGCGGACGCCGTGGACGTGGCGTTGCTCGTGGACCGCACCGAGGGCTTCTCCCCCGCCGACATCGAGTACGCCGCCCGCAGCGCCTCGCAGCGCGCACTGGAGAAGGCCGTGTACGACGACGGCGGTCAGACCGGCGGCCGCCCGTCCGTCCGCGCGGCAGACCGCAAGGGACCCACCACGCAGGACTATCTGGACGCCATCGGGGAGACCCGGACCACCGTCAGCCACGAGGTCCACCAGGACTTCCTGGAGGACATCGAAACCCTCGGGCGCGTCTGACGGCGCTCCTGCTGGCGGCCCGGCGCGCCGCTCTCAGCGCCGGCGTTTTCCCCACGCATGCGCCACCTGCTAAGCTCGATAAGTCCCTCACGGGTACGGGAGTTTCCGTATCTGCCTTCGTAGCTCAGGGGATAGAGCGTCTGCCTCCGGAGCAGAAGGTCGTAGGTTCGAATCCTATCGAGGGCACATCCACCGCCGTCGGCCATCAGGCCGGCGGCGGTTCTGTTTTGGTAGGCTCCACAGGATGCGGCCCTCGTGGTCCGCACGAGTACCTACCGACGGGGGGAACGTGGGGACGACAGCCGGACCGCCGCGCGCCCCCGCCGTCCTGACCCTGGTCGTCCTCCTCCTCGCCGTGGTCGCTGCCGCATTCCTCGGCGAGTTCTCCGCCGACCCCGTGACAGTCGGTCCGGACTACTCCTCCCAGCAGACGGAGCCGCCCACCCCGCCCGAGACCGTCACGGCACCGCCAGTACCCGACGGCGAGCCAATCGTCGTCGACGGCGGCACCCTGGCCGCGGCCACCCTGGTGCTCCTCGTGCTCGCGCTGGCTCTCCTGACGCGGTTCCTGATGCGGTTCCGCGGCCGGCACGGACCCGACGGGGATCCGCCGGAGCACGCCGACCTCCATAACGGCGGGACCTTCGCCCTGGTGTCCGTCGCCCTGCCGGGCTGGGCGAAGGAGTCGCAGGCGGCACTCGTGACCGGCGGTGACACGACCGACACGATCATCCGCTGCTGGCTCGAGCTCGAGCGCGTCTGCGCCGAGGCCGGCGTGGGACGCGCGCCCACGCAGACGACGTCGGACTTCGCCTCCGCTGCGGCGGCCGCCCTCGGACTCCCGCCCCGACCTCTGACCACCCTCAACCACCTGTACCAGCGCGCCCGCTTCGGGCAGGCCGGCCGGAGCATCTCCTCCGACCCCCTGGGTCCCGCCGACCGCGATGCGGCGGCCGCTAGCGTCGACGAACTGGGACGGGCCCTTGCCGGCCGAGCCCGGCGCCCGGAGGTCAGGCCGTGAAGCGGTCGGCGTGGGCCATCACGGCAGTCCTGGTCGGCCTCGCCCTGGTCGCGGCGTGGTTCTTCGGGCTCGATGCGCGCCACGCCGTGGTCCTCGTGGGCGCAGCAGCCGCTGCGGGAATCGCGAACGGCGTCCTCGACGCCGTCGACGTCCCGCGGATCGTCCTGCCGCGCCTGCCCGAGCCGGAGCGCGGCCTCGCCGACCTGCAGGCGCTCGAGTTCTCCCTGGCGTCGGCCGAGCCCGGCGCGCGCGCGGTCCTCGAGCTGCACGCCCTTGCACTCTCGGTGGCCGTGGCCCGGCCCGGCGCTCCCCGCAGTGAGGCGCTCGACGCCTTCCTCGCGAAAACCCAACCGCCTGCCATGACCCACCGCGAGTTCCAGCTGCTCGGCGCGGAACTGGAGCGCATCGTCCTCTCCCCCGTGCCCGAACCGACCCCTTCCCAGGAGGCCCCATGACCGAGCCGAACACCACTCCGCCGGGCGCTGGTCAGCTTCCGGGCGCCGGTCAGCTCCCGGGCGCCGTCCTGACCGGCCCTGCCGACAGCACGGACGCTGGGGCAGCCGAAGCCGCCCGGGTGGGCCGGGAGGTCCTCGACCGCGCCGGGACCGTCGTCGTCGGCGCGGAGGGAGCCCTCCGCCTGGCCCTCGCGGCGGTGCTCGCGGGCGGCCACGTCCTGTTCGAGGACCTGCCGGGCCTCGGCAAGACCCTTGCGGCCAAGACTCTCGCCCAGACGCTGGGGCTCGATTTCCGGCGCCTGCAGTTCACGCCCGACCTCCTGCCCTCGGACGTGACCGGCTCGTCGATCTTCAACCCGGCCACGCGGGAGTTCGAGTTCCGGCCCGGCCCCGTCTTCGCAGGGCTGTTCCTCGCCGACGAGATCAACAGGACGTCCCCGAAGACCCAGTCGGCGCTCCTCGAAGCGATGGCAGAGGCGCAGGTCTCCGCAGAAGGCACCACCCTGCCGCTCCAGCGGCCCTTCCACGTGTTCGCCACCTCCAACCCCATCGAGTTCGAGGGCACCTACCCGCTGCCCGAGGCGCAGCTGGACCGGTTCATGGTCCGCCTGCGCTTCGGCTACCCCGGCCCCGGAGGTGAGCAGGCCATCATCACACGGCGCATCACGCGGCGGCAGGACGAGACGCAGGTGGCGAGCGTGATCACGGCCGAGGGGCTGCTCCGCCTGCAGGCCGTCGTCGAGTCGGTGGGCGTGGACGACGACGTCATCGACTACGCGGTCCGGCTCACCGCTGCGACGCGGACCCATTCCGCGGTCGAGGTGGGGGCCTCCCCGCGGGGGTCGCAGGCGCTGGTCCTGCTGGGCCGCGCGCTCGCCGTCCTCGACGGCCGGACCTTCGTGCTGCCCGAGGATCTGAAGGAGGGCGCCGTGGCCGTCCTCGCCCACCGGCTGACGCTGACGCCGTCGTCCTGGGCGCAGGGCGTGGCGACGGAGAAGGTGGTGCGGGACGTGCTGGCCGACGTACCCACCCCGCCGACCGTGCACCGTGGCTAGGGCCACTGCGGCCGTCCGCTCCCCGGTCTGGGCGCTCGCGGTCATCCTGGTACTCGTCTGCGCCGTGGCGGGCCTGGTCTCAGGCCGCCCGGACACCGTGGCTCTCGCGGCGCCGTTCGCCTTCCTCGCGCTCGCCGGTCGCGCAGGGCCGAAGTCCGGGAGCACGTGCGCGGTGCGTATCGTCCCGGACCGATCTGCGGACGCCGGTGGCCCGCGGCTGCGCGTGCTCCTCACGTCGAGCGAGGCTGGCCGCGCCTCGGACCCCGGACGCCTGGTCGTCACGACCCTGGCCGCTCCCGGCTTCCCGCCGGACGCCGTCGTCCTGCTGACCGGCGAGGAGTGCCCGGTCCTGGTGGACGCACCGCCGTCGGGGGAACGGGACGTCCTCGCGTACGGTGCCGCATCCTTCACGGCCGACCTGGCCCGGCCCACCCCCTTCGTGCCGGCGCCGCCGGTGCGCGTGAGCATCCTCCCGCCGGTGGGGCCGGTGCTTGCGCGGTCGGTCTCCCGGCGGCTCGTGGGCCTCGCCGGGACGCATCGGTCGGGGCGTCCGGGCGACGGCGGGGAGCTGCGGTCCGTCGGTCCCCTGCAGCCCGGGGACCAGCTCCGGCGGATCGACTGGCGCGCCACCGCCCGACGGTCCACCGACCAGGACCGGCTCATGGTGCGGCGCACCTTTGCGGATGCAGAGGCCTCGGTGCTCCTCGTCGTCGACCAGGCCCACGACCTGCCGTCCTCGACCGCCCACTGGTTCGTCGCGACTCCTCCGCGTCTGGCCGCCGGGTCGCTGCACGTGGCCCGGGCAGCGGCGGCGACGGTCGCGGCGTCCTACCTCGCCGTCGGAGATCGCGTGGGCCTCGAGGACCTGTCCGGCACGCGCCGTGCCCTCCGCACGGCGGCCGGAGCGCGCCACCTCGAACAGGTCCGGGTGCGGCTTGCGGGCACGGCCGTGGTGCCACGGCGGCGGCGCCGGAGGGACCCCGTGCCGCCACAGGGCGCCGTCGTCGTGGTGTTCTCCGCCTTCCTGGACGCCGAGCCGGCACGTCTGCTGCGACTCTGGCATGCACAGGGGCACGTGGTGGCCGGGATCGACTGCATGCCGCCGCTGGACAGGACGGAGACGACGACGGCGCAGGCCGAGGCAGTGCGGCTCACGCTCCTGCGGCGTCGCCTGCTCCTCGAGGGCCTTCAGGACAGCGGCATCCCGGTGATCGCCGGAGTCCACCCCGGCCGAGCGAGTGGTCTCGAGGACCAGCATCCGGCCCGGAACCCGGCCCGGACGAACGGCCTCGGCGCGCCGGGGCTCGGCACACAGGGTCCAGAAACGCCAGGCCCTGGCACACCCTCCGGGCCAAGCTCCGGGCCGGGCTCCGGCAGGCCGTCCGGGCCGGACCGTGGCAAACTGTCCGGGCCGGACCTCGGCAGCTCTTTCGGGCCGGACCTCGACACCGGGTTCCGGCTGCTCGCACGCCAAGCCGCACGGCGTGCCGGTCAGGGCTCGGGCCGGAGAAGCTCGTGAAGCCGCAGCGATTCGCCAGATCCGCCCGGTCCACCCGGTTCGCCGGTTCGCCGGCCGTCCCCGACCGGCGTGGCCTCATACCCCTATGGATGGTCCGCAGCGCGACGGCCCTCCTGGCTGTCCTCCTCGGCAGCATCGCCTGGGACGGTTCCGTATGGATCGTCCTGCCCCTCGTGGTGGCTGTGGGCGCCGCGGTCCTGCCGTCGGTCGGTGTGGTCACGCTGTCCCTGCTGCTGCTTGCGGTCGCATATGCGGTGAACGTACCCGCTGGATCCGCCTGGCTCCTGGTGTTCGTCGCCGGGCTGCACGCCATCTTCGTCCTCTATCTCCTGCTCCTGCAGCTACCCCTGCGTGGATGGATCAGCACTGCCGCGCTCCGTTCGCTCGCACTGGCCTTCCTGCGGATCCAGGCGGTGGCGCAACCCGTCGCCGTCCTGGCCCTGCTGGTGGGCGATGCCGGATCCAGCCTGCCGGCTGTGCTGGTCGGCGTCGCGGCCCTTCTCACGTGGGCGGTGTGGTTGGTGAGGGAACGCGCAGAGGCGTGATTGGCCGAAGACGACGGTGCCATTCTCAGCGAGCTGTCCTCGTACGCGGCTCCGTCATGAAGCCTGCAGTGGGTCAAGCCAGGATCAATTCGGCCCGCGCCACCTTCTCTGCCAGTTCTAACCGTTCTGCCACTTCTACCTGCTCCACCTGTTGAGCCTGTTGTGCCCGCTGAGCCCGTCGACGCTCCTTCTTGATCGTCCGTCGGGCAGCTCGTCGTTGCTGGGCTGACGTGTCGTCGGGTGGAGTGTTGTGACTGCTCCCGGGGAGGGGTGGCGCGGTGGAGTGGTAGGTGTGCCCGGTGGGCGTGGTGACCGTCAGGGCGTGCCGTTCCCCGGGCGCGGAGACGGTTCGTGCTCTCCAGCCGTCGAGTTCCTTGGTGTGGTTGCACGCCTCGCACAGCCCGGCCCCGTTGGCCAGGGTGGTGGGTCCGTTGGTGTGCCAGGGGATGATGTGGTCGTAGTGCCGGATCGGCGCATCACAGTACGGGGTCCGGCACAGATCGTCCCGGGCCTGGAGGAACCGGCGCTGCCCGGTAGTGAACAGCCGAGCCCGGGAGTCGACGCCGACCAGTTCCCCGGTTCCGGGGGCGGTGTAGAGACGCCGGAGCCACACCTGCTGCTCTGCCTTGTCCTGGGTGAGGAGGTCCCGGGCCCAGCCGGCGGGGACGATCCCATACCCGGGCAGGCGGGCCGGTTCACTGTCACCCTGCAGCAGGGTCCTATCCGTCATGATCAGCTGCACCTCGATGCGGGAGAACCCGCCCGGGGTTCCCGTGGTCCGCTCCACCAAGGCGTCCGCCATCAGCTGCCCCCTGCTGCGGGTATCACCTATGGCGCGTCGGGTGTCGGCGTGCCGGGTCAGCTCCGCATGCACCGCCACCCCCTGAGCGACCGGGAGCAGGGCGGTCAGATACGTCATGGTGTCCGGCGCAGGACGCAGACTCACATGCCGGTCCCTGGCGGCATGGCTGGCACGCTGGGTGACGCTGCGCGGATCCCGCCGATACGCCGCCGCCCGCGCCACGGCCACCAGCTGCCGGTCCCCGACACCGTCGAAACTGCCTCTATCCGCGGCCAGTTCGTCGTCGACCGCGCACCGATCCGCAGCCGACAGGCACGCCGTCTCCCGCACCAGCAGGGTCGCCCGCCACTCATTCAGGCGACCCGACTCCAGGGCCGCGAGGGTGTGCGGCATCTCCGTCACCAACGCCCTCGCCAACCCCAGCAGCCGGCCCCCGCGGGCCGGCGACTCCCGGCGGGCCAGGGCGAGCTGCGCGCCCACCCCACGACCCTGCTCCACCACCGGAACACCAGCGGCCGCCTGCACTTGGCGCTGGACCAGATCGAAAGCGACAGCAGCCCGCGCCTGGGCGCCGGCAATCGCGGACTTCAACTCCTCCAACGCGGCCACGAGATCGACCAACCCAGCCCCGTCCACGCCACCCACGGCACCAGCAGCACTGCCCGCACTACTGGCACCAGTGGTGCCAGCGGCACCACTGGCACCGACGCCGCCCTTGTTACCGGTACCGCCGACACGAGCTACCTCACCAACGCGAGCCGCCTCACCAGCACGAACGGGCAGTGAGACCACTTCCCCGATCAGTTCCCGTACCCGAGCAGCCGGGCCCGAAGACCCAGTGCAGGCGGACGAGACCAAAGGGGACGGGTCAGCAACTGGCCGGACCGTGCCGGATGAGGTTGCAGCAGGCGGGGTCGCATCGGTGGGGGTGGTACCAGGCTGGAGGAAAGTCGATAGAACGCCACCCCGCTGCAAAGCACCACCAACAGAGGCGGTCTTCAACGAGGCATTCCGGCTGCTGTCCATACTGAATTCTCCCAACCGTCACCGACACGATGCGGGCCGTTCCGGGCTATGTGGACAAGTCGAGGTGTTCCATCAGGAGGATGCTCCGTACCCGCCGGTCTCCTCGTCCGATCCCGACCTCTGGCCACCGAATCCCTCGACCCGGAGCCGATTGAGGACAGCTATCGTCCGCTTCCGGTCGTACCGTTGACCCATGATCGAGACCTCGGCGCGCCTGCTCCAGCTCCTCTCGCTCCTCCAGCTCCGGCGCGAATGGACCGGACCCGCCCTCGCGCAGCGCATGGGCGTCACGGAGCGCACGGTCCGACGCGACATCGGCAAGCTGCGGACGCTCGGCTACCCCATCAACGCATCCCCCGGAGTGGCGGGCGGGTACCAGCTCGGCGCCGGGGCTCAACTGCCACCCCTCCTGCTCGACGACGACGAGGCACTCGCCGTCGCGATCGGCCTGACCGCAGTCACGGCCAGCCCTGTCTCCGGTGTGGGCGAAGCCTCCGTGCGCGCGCTCACGAAGCTCGAACAGGTCCTGCCGCCCCGGCTGCGGCCCCGGTTCGCCGGGCTGCGTTCTGCGGTGACACGCATGGCGGCAGCCAGCACCCCGGTGAATCCGGAGATCCTGACCGCCCTCTCCGCAGCCATCACCGAACACCGGTGCGTCGCGTTCCGGTACGACCGGCACGACGGCGAATCCTCCCGACGCATCGTCGAACCGTACCGGCTCGTGGACACCGGTCGACGGTGGTACCTGGTGGCCTTCGACCGCTCCCGGGAGGACTGGCGGACCTTCCGCGTGGACCGGTGCCGGAGCGTGCCGGTGGCCCGCGACCGCTTCCTCCCCCGCCCCCTCCCTGCCGCAGACCTCGCGGCGTACGTGCAGGAGTCCATCACCCGCTCGCCCTTCTCCTACGACGCCGTCATCAGGTTCCATGCACCCCTCCGAGACCTGGAACCGCACGTCCCGCCCAGCACGGGCACCCTCGACGCCGACGGTGATCACCACACGCTCCTGCGGGCGGGCTTCGACTCCCTCGACTTCCCGCTGGCCTACCTGGCGAGCTGGGACATCGACTTCGAGGTCCTCGAACCGGCCGCGATGCGCGAGCGTGCCGCCGTAGTCGCCGACCGGCTCCGCCGCGCTGCAACACCCTCCGCCCGGGAAGCACCGCAAGAGCTGGACGGCGAAGCACCGGACGCACCGAAGGGCGAACGGCCGGACAGGGACTGACTGGACGGCGAAGCACCGGACGCACCGAACGCCGAGCGACCGGACACCGGCCCTCGGTGAACATCCCGACTGCGGCCCGGCGCGAGGAACTAGACTGGCAGGCAACTATGCCACTGACTATCTCCTATCCCGCGGACCTCCCTGTCTCGGAACGCCGGACCGACATCATGGCCGCCATCGCGGCCAACCAGGTCACCATCATCGCCGGCGAGACCGGGTCCGGGAAGACGACGCAGATCCCCAAGATGTGCCTGGAGCTCGGCCTGGCCGAGCACGGGCTGATCGGTCATACCCAGCCCCGGCGCCTCGCGGCCCGCACCGTCGCCGAGCGCATCGCCGAGGAACTGCAGGTCCCGCTGGGCGAGGAGGTGGGCTACCAGGTCCGCTTCACCGGGTCGGTGGGCCGGAAGACGAAGATCAAGCTGATGACGGACGGCATCCTCCTCGCCGAGATCCAGCACGACAGGATGCTGCGCAAGTACAGCACGATCATCATCGACGAGGCCCACGAGCGCAGCCTCAACATCGACTTCATCCTCGGCTACCTGAAGCGGATCCTGCCCGAGCGGCCGGACCTCAAGGTCATCATCACCTCGGCCACCATCGACCCCGAGCGCTTCGCCGCGCACTTCGCCGCCGACGCCGCCGTCGCGAACACCTCCCCCGCGCCGATCATCGAGGTCTCGGGCCGCACGTACCCGGTCGAGATCCGCTACCGGCCGCTCGACCAGCCGCCGGGCGGGCTCGACGACGGCGAGGGCGGCGCAGAGAGCGAACTCGAGGAGGAACGGGACCCGCTCGACGCCGTCTGCGACGCGGTGGACGAGCTCTCCCTCGAAGCCCCCGGCGACGTCCTCGTGTTCTTCTCCGGCGAGCGTGAGATCCGTGACGCCGCCGACGCCCTCCGCGCACGAATCCAGGCCACCACCCGCCTGCGCGGCACGGAGGTCCTCCCCCTCTTCGCGCGGCTCTCCCTCGAGGAGCAGCACCGCGTCTTCCGCCCCACCGGCAGCCATCGCCGCATCATCCTCGCGACGAACGTCGCGGAGACCTCCCTCACCGTGCCCGGCATCAAGTACGTCATCGACACCGGCACGGCCCGCATCTCGCGCTATTCGCACCGCACCAAGGTGCAGCGGCTGCCGATCGAACGCGTCTCCCAGGCCTCCGCGAACCAGCGGTCGGGCCGCAGCGGCCGCGTGTCCGACGGCATCGCCATCCGCCTCTACTCGGAGGAGGACTACGCCTCGCGGCGGCCGTTCACCGAGCCGGAGATCCTGCGGACCAGCCTCGCTGCGGTGATCCTGCAGATGGCGGCCATGGGCGTCACCCGCAGTCCCAAGGACATCGCCGAGTTCCCGTTCGTCGAGCCGCCCGAGACCAAGGCGATCAACGACGGCGTCGCCCTGCTCCGCGAGCTCGGTGCACTGAAGGACGACGGCGGCCTGTCCGCGGTGGGCCGCAAGCTCGCCCAGCTCCCCGTGGACCCACGCCTCGGGCGCATGATCGTCGAGGCGGGGACGCGCGGCTCCGTCAAGGAGGTCATGGTGCTCGCCGCGGCCCTGACCATCCAGGACCCGCGGGAGCGGCCGTCGGCGGATCAGCCCGCCAAGCAGCAGCAGGCTGCCGAGAAGCACAAGCGCTTCATGGACGAGAACTCGGACTTCACGGCCTATCTCAACCTGTGGCGGTACCTGCAGGAGAAGCAGGACGAGCTCTCCTCGACGCAGTTCCGGAAACTGTGCCGCACGGAGTTCATCAACTACCTGCGGGTGCGGGAGTGGCAGGACCTGTTCCAGCAGCTGCGCCAGCTGGCGAAGCCGCTCGGTATCACGCTGCCCGCCGGCCCGGTGGATCCCGTGGGCCTCCACGAGCAGATCCACATCAGCCTGCTCTCGGGACTGCTGGGCAACATCGGCCTCTACGACCAGCGCAAACGGGAGTACTCCGGCGCACGCGGCACCCGCTTCGCCGTGTTCCCCGGCTCCGCACTGTTCAAGAAGTCACCGGACTGGGTCATGGCCGCCGAACTCGTGGAGACCTCCCGGCTCTGGGCGCGCGTCGTGGCGCGGATCGATCCGCTGTGGGCCGAGCAGGTGGCGCCGCACCTCGTGAAGCGCTCGTACAGCGAACCGCACTGGTCCCGGAAGATGGGCTCGGTCATGGCGTACGAGAAGGTGACCCTCTACGGGGTGCCGATCGTGCCGCAGCGCCGCATCAACTACGGGCGGATCGACCGCGAGGTGGCCCGCGAGCTGTTCATCCGGCACGCCCTCGTGGAGGGCGACTGGAAGACCCACCACACGTTCTTCAGCCGCAACCAGGCCCGCCTCGCCGAGGTGGAGGAACTCGAGAACCGCCTGCGACGGCGTGACCTGCGGGTGGACGACGAGACGCTGTTCGAGTTCTACGACCAGCGGATCGGCCCGGATGTCGTGTCGGAGCGGCACTTCGACTCCTGGTGGAAGCAGGCCCGCCACGAATCCCCCGACCTGCTCGACTTCGACCCCGAGCAGCTCCTCAGCGAGGACGCCGCGGAGCTCGACGAGGCGGCCTTCCCGAGCACCTGGCACCAGGCGGGCTTCGAGCTGCCCCTGGCGTACGAGTTCTCGCCCCTCACACCGGGCGCGCACGACGGCGTGACCGTGACCATCCCGGTCCTGTTCCTGAACCAGCTGGACCCGAAGCCGTTCCGCTGGCAGATCCCGGGTCAGCGCGTGGAACTCGTCACCGCGCTCATCAAGTCCCTGCCGAAGCAGGTGCGGAAGAACTTCGTGCCCGCACCCGACGTCGCACGGAGTGCCGTCGCGGCCCTCGCCGCGGACTTCGATCCGGCCCAGGACGATCTCGAGGCCTCCCTCGAGCTCGCGCTGCGCCGCCTGCGGGGCCATGTGATCCCGCCCGGATCATGGACCTGGTCCGCGGTACCGCAGCACCTCCTGATGATGTTCCGGATCGTCGACGCCGCGGGGCGGGTGCTCGACGAGTCGCGTGATCTGGAGGCCCTCCGGGAGTCCCTGGCCCCTGCGGTGAGCCGCGCCATCGCCGAATCTCTCGGCGCGACGCCCGGCAGCACCCGGCCGGCGGGCGGTCCGGGTCGCGGGGGCCGCGGGAAGGCCTCCGCCGGTCCGGCCGGTCGGAACAGCACGAAGGCCGAGTCGGCGGGCCGCGGGTCCGGTCGGACGCCCGCAGCGGACGGCCCCGCGTCGGGCGGGCAGACCGCACAGGGCGCCGCCCTGTCCCGTGGGGCGGTGGCAGTGGCCGAGGCACCGGCGATCGCCGAACGGACGGGCGAGAGGACCTGGGTCTTCGGGGACATCGGGCGTGAGGTGTCCCGCACCGTCGCCGGGCACCGGGTCACCGGGTACCCCGCCGTCGTCGACGAGGGCACCTCGGTAGGCCTGCGGGTGTTCCCGACCCCGGGCGAGCAGGCGACGGCCATGCGCGCCGGGATCATCCGGCTGCTGTCACTGCGCATCCCCAGCCCGGCGAAATACGTCCTGGAGCACCTCAGCAACACCGAGAAGCTCACCTTCAGCCAGAACCCGCACGGCAGCGTCGCGGAACTCATCCGCGACTGCTCGCTCGCGGCGATCGACAAGCTCGTGCCCGAGCAGCTGCCCTGGACCGAGGCGGCGTTCGACCGGCTCTACGAGGAGGTCCGCGCCGAGCTCATCGACACCGTCTTCATCGTGACGGCGACGGTGGAGAAAGTGCTCTCCAGCAACCGGCGCATCCAGAAGCAGCTCAAGGGGACCACGAGCCTGGCTCTGATCACAGCCCTGAACGACATCCGGAGCCAGCTCGAGCAGCTCGTCCACCCGGGTTTCGTCGCGGCCACCGGCTACGCCCAGCTGGCGCACCTCCCGCGCTACCTGCGGGCCATCGAGGTGCGGCTCGAGAAGCTGCCGACCACCGTGCAGCGGGACGGTCTCGGCACCGCCGTCATCCAGCGGCTCGAGGACGAGTACGACGACGCCGTCGCGTCCCTCGCGGCGGGACGGCATCGGCCCGCGTCGCTGGGGCGTGTCCGCTGGATGATCGAGGAGCTGCGGGTGAGCCTGTTCGCCCAGGACCTCGGGACCGCCTACTCGGTGTCCGAGAAGCGCGTGCGGACGGCGCTCAACGAGGCCCTCGCCGAGACGCGGTGACCGGGACCCGCGCGGTGCCGGCCGGTGCCGGAGCGCCGACCGGCGTCCGGTCCCCCCGGACCCGGGCGGAGAGGTTCCGGGCACGCTCGGCCACCGAGGTCCGCGGGTCCTCCGCCAGGCGCTCGAGCCGGGGCTCGAGCCACGCGCGCAGGGTGGGATCGTCGTCGGACCACGCGGACAGCGTCTCCATGGTGTTGATCAGTACGATCCAGTCGTGCTCCTCGATGTTGCGCTGGAGGATGACCGTCGCGCGGTCGCGCTGATCCGGCGTCAGGTCCGGCGTGAGCCGCAGGAACAGCTTCGCGAGCGTCCACTGCGCGGAGGCCTGATCGAGCGTCCCCACCTCGTCGATGAGGCGGTCGGCGAACGGGATCAGCCACTCGTGTCGCGCGGCCTCGAGGCGTTTGAGGGCGCTGGAGGTGCGCAGCCGCACCACCGGGTCATCACTGCCGTAGCACTCGAACAGCTCCTGCAGCCTTGACCGGTCCGCAGCGACCAGCTCGACGACCTCGACCGTGCGCCCCATGGAGTTGGGGTGCCCGCCCGTCAACATGCTCTCGATAGCTTCCATGCACCGGCAACCTACCAGCGGAGAGCGGTTCGCGGTAGCGGTCTACGGCCCGTTCAGGCCGGGACGGAGGCGGAATGCCCGGCTTCGCGCAGCGCACTCCGGAGGGCCTCGGCGGTCCGGTCCATCGCGGCCGGGTCCGGCGCGTGGTCCACGCGCTTGACGTCGAAGTCCTCCGGGGACTGCGTCGGCCAGACGTGCACGTGCAGGTGGGGCACCTCGTAGCCTTCGAGCAGGACCCCGACGCGCTCGGCACCGAACGCCGCCTCCTGCGCCCTGCCGATGACCTGGGCAACGGCCATCACGCGGGTCAGGGTCTCCGGATCGGCCTCGAGCCAGTGTGGGATCTCGCGCCGCGGCACCACGAGCGTGTGCCCCGGGGTGATCGGGGCGATGGTCAGGAACGCCACCACGTTTTCGTCCTGCCAGACGAAGCGCCCGGGCACCTCGCCGTTGATGATCCTGGTGAAGAGAGTGGTCATCGGTCCTCCTGGGGTCGCTGCCGGCCGGACACCTCCGCGCGCCCGGCCGGCGGGCAGCGGGATGCCGCCGCGCAGGGGCGGCGGTGCGGGGCGTCCTGGGGTCATGCCCCGACGCTACCGTGCCGCGGTGCGGCGGGGCGACCGCCGGCCCCGCCGCGTGTCAGTCGTGCAGGCGCCATCGTGCAGGCCCCGCCGCGTGTCCGTCGTGCAGGCGCCTTCGTGCAGGCGCCGTCGTGCAGGCGCCGTCATGCAGCTGCCGTCCTGCCGGACGGCGCCTGCACCGTCCGCTACTGTCAGGCCCCCGTCGCGACGGGCAGGCCCTCCGTCGTCGACCACTGGGACCACGAACCAGGGAACAGGGCCGCGTCGATCCCGGCGATGTCCAGCGCCGCGATCGCGTGGGCCGCGGTGATGCCCGACCCGCAGTAGACCGCAGTGCGCCTCCGGCCGGCACCCATGCGTTCGAAGCGGCGGCGGAGCTCCTCCGCGGACCGGAAACGGCCGTCGTCGCCGAGGTTCTCGGTCGTCGGGGCGCTGACCGCACCGGGGATGTGGCCGGCCAGCGGGTCGATCGGTTCGTGCTCACCGCGGAAGCGTTCACCGGCGCGGACGTCGAGGACGACGTCGCCGTGCGCGGGATCGAGCAGGTCGGGGATCGCGACGACGGGCATGTGCCCCGAGGAGAGGTGGACGCTGCCGACGCAGTGCCGCTCCTCCCCGCCCTCGACGTCGTACCCGGCCGCGCGCCAGGCGGCGAGGCCGCCGTCGAGGAGGCTGACCGACGCGAAGCCGGCGTCGCGCAGGAGCCACCAGAGGCGTGCCGCCGCGAGGTTCCCGGAGTCGTCGTAGGCGACCACTGTGTCGCCGTCGGCGAGGCCCCACTGGCGGGCCGCCTCCTGGAGGGCCTCCGGGTCGGGGAGGGGATGGCGTCCGAGCCCGGGACCGCCGGGAGCGCACAGCTGCGTCTCCAGGTCCACGTACACGGCGCCGGGAATGTGGGCTTCGCGGTAGTGCCGGTGGCCGAGGGGGTCACCCAGGGACCAGCGCACATCCAGCAGGATGGTCTGCCGGCCGGAGGTCATCCGGTCCCGCAGCTCCTGCACATCCATCAGAGTCTTCATCGAGATCTCCTGTCGGAACGGTGACCGGACCGCGGGCTCACCGCGGCCGGTCCTGATGCAGGCCAGTCCACCACACCCGGGGTGCCCCACCAAGGAATCCGTCCGGCGGTCGGAGCGGGTCGGCGCGGATCAGACGTCGACGCCCTCGCGGACCGCGAGGTGCCGGAAGGTCGTCCCGTACTTCGCGCCCAGGCGCGTGAGATGGCCCTCGACGATGCCGAGCCCGGCGTCGTTGAGGAGGGCGTCGTGGATCTGGAATGCCCGGGGGGCCCGGACCGACACCGTGAAGTCCACGACCTCCCCCAGCTTCGACCACGGCGCGTGCACCGGGACCAGCAGCGTGCCCACCTCGATGCCGTCCGGCACGATGAGCGAATCACCCGGGTGATAGACGGATTCCTCGACGAGGTAGCCCACGTTGGTGATCACCGGGATCAAAGGGTGGATCAGCGCGTGCTGTCCGCCGAAGGTCCGCACCCGGAACCCGGCGGCCGTGAAGTCCTCGCCGCCGGACACGGAGTGGACGCGGTCCCCCGCGGCGTCACCCAGAGCCGCTGCGACGGTGTCGGCCACTCCTTGGGGCGCCCACAGGGCAAGCGCGGGGTCCGCCGCGAGTACGGCGACCACGCGGTCGACGGCGATGTGGTCGGGGTGCTCGTGCGTGACGAGCACGGCGGCCGCTCCTTCGAGCGATTCCTCGACCTCGGAGAAGGACCCGGGATCGAGCACGAGCACGGAGCCCTCCTGCTCGAGCCTCACGCACGAATGGGAGTACTTGGTCAGCAGCATCGCCCCAGACTACCGCCGTGGGCGCTGATAATCTGGATGCTGAACCCCGGGCACGCACGCCCGCAGGAAGGGTAGGACATGACGCCTGAGGCGACCTCCGAGGCAGGAACGATGACGGGTACGGCTGCACCCACCCGCAAGGGATCCGAGCAGCGCGTCACGCGGCAGCGCCGCGCGGTGAGCGCCGCCCTCGACGCCCTCGACGACTTCGTGAGCACGCAGGAACTCCATCGCGTGCTCCACCAGCGCGGGGAATCGGTCTCCCTCGCCACGGCCTACCGCATCCTCCAGTCGATGGCCGACGACGGCCTCGTGGATGTCCTGCGGAACGGGGACAACGAAGCGGTCTACCGTCGCTGCGCCGTCGAGCACCACCACCATCACCTGCTCTGCAGGAACTGCGGACGCGCCGTGGAGATCGAGGCGCCCGCCGTCGAGCAGTGGGCAGCCCGCATCGCGGCCGAGCACGGCTTCTCCGACGCGGCCCATACCGTCGAGATCCACGGCCTGTGTCCGGACTGCACGGCGGCCGCGGACCGGGTCTGAGGCCGTGCCGTACGCACCGGAGTCGTTCCCGCCCCCACCAGGGGTACCGATGATGTCGGCGTGGTCCATTAGGCTCGTTCCGTGACCTCCCGTGACCGCTCCGCCCACGCCGCGGACCCCGTCCAGGACCTCGTAGACGCTGTGCGCCTCTACCGGGACGCCGAGAGCTCCATGCGCAGCCAGAGCCGGGACTCCATGCACCTCGGCAGGACCGACATGACGGCGCTGCGCGTCATGCTGCGGGCGGGCCAGGCCGGGCGCCCGCTCAGTGCTGCAGCCCTCTCCCGTGAACTCGGGATCTCCACGGCAGCCACGACGGTGCTGGTCGACCGCCTCGAGCAGAGCGGCCACGCCGAACGACGCCGGAGTGCTACGGACGGGCGGGTGATCGAGGTCTGGCCGACCGCGGCGACCGAACGCGAGGTGCGCGCGACGATGGGCACGATGCACGAACGGATGATGCAGATCGCCTCCGCGCTCCCGCCCGAGGACAGCCGGACCATCCACCGCTTCCTCGTCGCCCTCGGACGGGCGATGACGGAGCTGGACTTCCCTGCGACCGGAACCGCCGGGACCGTGACGCCTTCCCCCTGAGCGGGGCCCGGGTTCGGCGGTCGGACAAGTACCTAGGGAGCTTGACTACTAGATGGTCTAGGATAAAGCCATGAATCCTACGGACGCGCGGCAGGGAGCGGGCTACTGGTATCCCCCGTCCGGCGAGGAAGGTACCCCTCAGGCTGCGACCGGCGTCGACGTCCTCAACGCCCTGCGGGCCTACCGGACCGTGGAGAGCGGCCTCCGCCGGGAGCTCAGCCAGCGACTCAGCATCAACGAGACGGATCTGGCGGCCCTACGCTACCTCCTGGGCGTGTGGCAGAAGGACGAGGGGGCCAGCCCCAAGGAGCTCGCCGTCGCCCTCGGGATCTCCAGTGCGTCGACCACGCTCGTCATCGACCGGCTCGAGAAGGCCGGCTTCATCCGGCGCCGCAGGCACCCCGTCGACCGGCGCGCCGTGATCCTGGATCCCGGGGACAGGGCCACCGGCGAGTTCCGGTCCGCCTTCGACATCGAGGAGCGCGGCGTCCTCGCCGCCGCCGACGGCCTCACGGGCGAGGAGACCGAGACGGTCACCCGCTTCCTGCGCAGCATGGGACAGGCGATCGCCGACGCCGTGCGCCCGCCGGACACGGACACCCGCGCCTAGGCCCTCCTACCGCAGCGAGGTGACGGCGGCAACTGCCGGCTCCGCCGGGCGGGATCTGCGCACCGAGCGGCGGGACCCGACCATGCGGCATACGAGGTAGATGGCGAACGAGATCGTCGTGACGTAGGGGCTGATCGGGATGCGGCCGCCCAGCGCCAGCAGGATGCCTCCCACCACCGACGTGCACGCGAACACCACGCTGAGCAGGACGACGACGCCCGGCGCCGACGAAACCCTCAGCGCGGCCGCCGCCGGGGTGATCAGCAGCGCGAGGACCAGCAGGGCCCCCACCACCTGGATGGACAGGGCCACCGAGACCCCCAGCAGCACCATGAACAGGATCGAGAGGCCGCGCACCGGCACGCCACGGGCCTCCGCGAGATCCGGGTCGGCGCTCGCGAAGGTGAGCGGACGCCAGATGGCCGCCAGGGCGAGCATGACGACGACCGCGCACCCGACGAGCAGGTTCAGCTGCACGTCGTCGACCGAGACGATCTGCCCGGTCAGGAGGCCGAACTTGTTCGCGGCACGCCCCTCGTAGAGGGCGAGGAACAGGATGCCGAGGCCGAGCCCGAAGGGCATCACGACGCCGATGATCGAGTTCCGGTCGCGGGCGCGGATGCCCATGAAGCCGAGGACGAGCGCGGCGAGGACGGAGCCGACGAGCGAACCGGCCACGACGTTGGCCCCGACGAGCAGGGCGAACGCGGCTCCGGCGAAGGAGAGCTCCGCGATGCCGTGCACCGCGAACGCGAGGTCGCGCATCATGACGAAGATGCCGATGAGTCCACCGAGGAGTCCGAGTACCGCCCCCGCGATGAGCGAGTTCCGAACCAGCGGCAGCAGCTGGGCGTAGTTGTCGAACGTGAAGAGGGCGTCGACGATGTCCTGGAGGTCCATGGCCTAGGCGCTCTCGTGGTGGTGGGTGGTGGCGTCCGGCAGGCCGACGACGACGATCCTCCCGTTGCTGTGCAGCACCTCGACGGGACTGCCGTACAGCTCGGAGAGCACCTCGCTCGTCATGACCTCGGCGGGGCTGCCCACACGGAACTTGCCGTCCGCGAGGTACAGCACGCGGTCCACGTAGTCGATGACGGGGTTGATCTCATGGGTCACGAAGACCACGGCGCTGTTCCGCTCGTGGCACTGCCGGTTGATGAGCGAGCTCACCGCCTGCTGGTGGTTCAGGTCCAGCGAGAGCAGGGGCTCGTCGCACAGGAGGACGGCCGGGTCCGTGGCGAGGGCCTGCGCGGCCCGCAGCCGCTGCTGCTCGCCGCCGGAGAGAAGGCCGACGGGCGCGTCCGCATAGGAGTCCGCGCCGACGTCGCGCAGGAGCCGGTCCACGTGCCCGCGGTACCCACGGTCCCGGAGGCGCAGCCCCCAGCGGTGGCCGTCCACCCCGAGACCCACGAGGTCGCGGGCCCGCAGCGGGGTCTCGGGGGGAAAGGATTTCTGCTGGGGGATGTAGCCGAGCGCCCGGCTCCCCCGCGTGACCGGGCCGCCGTCGATCGTCGCGGTGCCGGCGTCGAGGGGCTGCAGCCCCAGCAGGACCTTCAGGAAACTCGTCTTGCCGGAGCCGTTGGGGCCGAGGACGGCGAAGAACTCGCCGGGCAGGATGTCGAGGTCCAGCCCCTCCCACAGGGTCCGGCCGCCGAAGGACAGCGCTGCGTCGCGCAGGCTGATCGCCGGTCGCACGTCGGTCCCCCGGGGGGAGGACGACGGCCGGGGAACGGTGGAGGTCATGCGGGGCGGCTTCCAGTCTGTCGTGGTGCGGGGGCTCCGGCGGCTCAGGTGTGGAGCGGGAGCGCTGCCGGGGATCCTCAGGATCCGAGGGCGGCGTCGATGCTGTCGGTGTTGCCCGTCATCCAGGACACGTAGTCCTCGCCGTCGGGCAGGGTCTCCGTGAACTCGACGACGGGCAGGCCCGCCTCGTCGGCGACGGAACGGACGGCTTCCGTCTGCGCCCCCTCGGTCTGGCCATTGTAGGCAAGGAACGCGAGGCCGCCACCCTCGACGAGGGTCTTCATCTCGTCCAGTGCCGCGACGGGGACGTCCGACTCCTCCTCGATCGCCTCCGTGAACGCCTCCGGCGTCACGTCCTCGAGACCGGCCGCCTCCAGCAGGTACGCGGGGACGGGCTCGGTCACCGCGACCTCGACGTCCCGGCCCTCGTTCTCCGATGCCAGCGCGGCCAGCCGCTCCTGGAGGGGCCGCAGCTCCTCGACGAAGGCCTCGGCGCGCTGGCGGTAGGCGTCGGCGTTGGGCTCGTCGAGGCGGGCCAGCTCGTCCGCGATCGCCGTGGCGAGCGTGGCCATCGCGGGGAGGTCGTACCAGACGTGCTCGTTGAAGGACCCGTGCCCGTGGCCCTCCCCTGCATGCTCCTCACCCTCGTGGTCCTCGCCGGCAGGCTCCTCGTCGGCATGCTCCTCGAGGCCGGACAGCTCGACGGCGTTGAGCACCGTCTCCACGCCGGTCTCGTCCGCGAGGCGCCCGAGGAAGGCGTCGTACCCCCCACCGTTCTCGATGACGAGGCCCGCCTCCGAGACGGCCAGCTTGTCCTGCACCGTGGGCTCGTACGAGTGGGGATCCTGGCTCAGGCTGCTGACGATCGACGTGACCTCGACGTCGTCGCCGCCCACGGCGGCGGCGATGTCGCCGTACACGTTCGTCGCGGTGACGACCGTGATCGCCGCATCGCCCGCGGCACCCGCCTGCCCGTCGGCCGCGCCCGACCCGCCGTCCCCGCAGGCGGAGAGGCCGAGGGCCGAGACCGCCACCAGGGCGGGAAGAGCGAGACGGCGGGAGACAGACATCGGGGAACCTCGATCGACTAATGAGAATTGTTCAGGTTAGCGCTTCGAGCATAGCTCAAACGCGAACCGTTCGCAGTTCTCGGGTGCCGCCGGTCAGGCCACCGGCGCGTCAGGGCCGCCGATGCCCTCGCCGGACCTGCGCGCACCCTGGTTCTGGGTGGCGTCGCGGATCTCGCCGATCAGCTGCTCGATCACGTCCTCGAGGAAGAGCACGCCGCGCGTCGTGCCGTCGGGCCCGAGCACGCGCGCCAGGTGCGAGCCGGTCCGCTGCATGACCGTCAGGGCGTCCTCGATCTCGTCGTGCAGGGACAGGTTGGCCAGCGTGCGGACCTTGTTCTCCGTGATGGGCCGGCGGTACATGGCCTGCGGCATCGACATGATGTCCTTCAGGTGCATGTACCCGGTGAGGTTGTCGTGCTCGTCCACCATCACGAACCGGGAGAACCCGGTCCGGCCGACGGCGCGCTCGAAGTCTTCCGGTGTGGCGTCGGTGCGGACGGTGACGAGCTCACCCAGCGGCACCATCGACGTCTCGGCCGTCTGGCCGGAGAACTCCAGGGCGCCGGTGATGAGCCCCGACTCGTCGTCCACGAGCCCGCTCTTGGTCGACTCCTCGACGATGGACTGCACCTCCTCCAGCGTGTAGGTGGAGGACACCTCGTCCTTCGGCTCCACCCGGAGGGCGCGGAGGATGTGGTTCGCGGCCCAGTTCAGCGAGGAGATCACCGGGTTGACGATCCGGGCGATCATCACCAGGGGCGGCGCCAGGAGGAGCGCGGCCTTGTCGGCGACGGAGACCGAGATGTTCTTCGGCACCATCTCGCCGAATGTCACGTGGAGAAAGGTGACCAGGATCAGGGCGATCGCGAAGGCCAGACCGCCGGCGAGGCCCTCGGGGATCCCGACGGCCTCCAGCGGCACCACGAGAAGGTGGTGGATCGCGGGCTCGGCGACCTGCAGGATCAGGAGCGAGCAGACGGTGATGCCCAGCTGCGCGCACGCGAGCATGAGGGAGACGTGCTCCATGGCCCAGATGGTGGTCCTGGCACGCTTCGACCCCGTTTCCGCCAGGGGTTCGATCTGGCTGCGGCGCGCCGACATGATGGCGAATTCCGCGCCGACGAAGAAGGCGTTGCCGGCCAGGAGGATGACGAGCCAGAGGATTCCTGCCCAGTCGCTCATCGGGGGTCCTTTCGGTGGGCCGTGCTGCCGGCGAAGACGGGCCCGGGAGTCTGCTCGACCTTCGGTGATCCCTGGGGCACCGCCTGGTGCTCGGGGACGACGGCGCTCTCGGCGTCGTGCCCCTGCTCGGCGTCGGGGGTGGGTGCCGGGCGGAACTGCAGGCGGTCGATGCGCCGTCCGTCCATGCGCTCCACGGTGAGCGTGCCCGCGGGGACCTCGACGGCGTCCCCGGGGGCGGCGACCCGCCCGAGTTCGGCCATGATGAACCCGGCGACGGTCTCGTAGCCGGCTTCGTCCGGCACCACGAGGCCGGGTATCTGCAGGGTGACCTCGTCGGGGCGCATCAGGCCGGGGAAGAACCAGTCCCCCGCGGCGCTCTGCAGCACCCCCAGTTTCAGCTTGTCGTGTTCGTCGGCGACCTCGCCGACGATCTCCTCGACCAGGTCCTCGAGCGTGGCGACGCCGGCGGTGCCGCCGTACTCGTCGAGCACCACGGCCAGCTGGAGGTTCGCCTCACGCAGTTCGCTGAGGAGCGAATCGAGGTGCACCGTCTCGGGGACGCGCAGGACGTCGGTCATGATGGTGCCGGCGGGAAGCTCCGCGCGCTTGTGGCGCGGGACCGCGACGGCCTTCTTGACGTGCACCACGCCCCGGATGTCGTCCGCGGAGTCGCCGATCAGCGGGAACCGGGAGAACCCGGTGCGGCGCGCGGCCTCGACGACGTCGGCCACGGTCTGGTCCGAGTCGATCACCTCCATCCGGATGCGCGGGGTCATGACGTCCGCCGCCGTCCGCTCGGAGAAGCTGAAGGTGCGCGCCAGGAAGTTGGCAGTGCCCTGGTCGAGCGTGCCCATCTCGGCGGAGCGGCGCACGAGCGAGGAGAGCTCCGACGGCGTCCGTGCACCGGAGATCTCCTCCTTGGCCTCGAGCCCGAAGATGTTGAGGATGCGGTTGGAGAACCCGTTGAGGACGAGGATGGCCGGCTTGAAGACGGCCGTGAACATGAGCTGCGGGCGGGCCAGGGCCCTGCCCACCCGGAAGGGCAGCGCGATGGAGAGGTTCTTGGGGACCAGTTCGCCGATGAGCATGGACAGCAGGGTGGCGAGGATCATCGCGAGGACGAGCGAGGCGGAGGCGACCAGCGCTTCCGAGAGGCCGAGCGCCGTGAGCGGCGTCTCGAGGAGCTTGCCCACGGAGGGCTCCATGACGTAGCCGGTCAGCAGCGTGGTGAGCGTGATGCCCAGCTGGCAGCTGGAGAGTTGCGTCGAGAGGGACTTCAGGCAGCGCAGCAGGGGCACGGCTTTCGTGTCCCCCTCGTCCACCGCCCGCTGGACGTAGGTCTGGTCGAGGGCCACGAGGGCGAATTCGACGGCCACGAAGAAGCCCGTGCCCAGCACGAGGAGCAGGCCGGCAGCCAGGTAGATCCATTCCACCGCTACTTCCCCTCCTCGATCAGGTCGGGGCGGGAGAGCAGCGGCCCGGGTTTGAGGGGGTCCGCGACGTCCGTCGGGGCAGGCAGGGCGCCGCCGTGGTCGGTATCGGCGTCCACCGTGCGTCCGGCATCGGGTCCGGGCAGCGGATGGGCAAGAGGGGAGGGTGCGCCGGCGTCGAGCCGGCCCCTGGAAGGACTGTCCATAAGACTTCCAAGTTTACGGGCAGGGCTCCCGCCCGGCGGACGGCGCGGTCGGGGGTATCCCGGATTCTTCGCTCACAGCGCAACGGCCCGGACCGGCTCCGGCGCCTCGGCGCCGGAGCATGCCCCTACCAGCTCTGCGGGAGCGGGCGACCCTCCTCGTACCCGGCGGCGGACTGCACGCCGACCACCGCGCGGTCGCGGAACTCGCCGAGCGTCGTCGCCCCGGCGTAGGTCATGGAGCTGCGGACGCCGGCCGTGATCAGGTCGAGGAGGTCCTCGACGCCGGGCCGCGCCGGGTCGAGGTACATCTTCGAGGTGGAGATCCCCTCCTCGAACAGTCCCTTCCGGGCGCGGGCGAAGACGTCGTCGCTGCGGGTCCGGTTCTGCACGGCGCGGGCGGAGGCCATGCCGAAGCTCTCCTTGTACCGGCGTCCGCTGCTGTCGGTCTGGAGATCGCCCGGGCTCTCGTAGGTCCCGGCGAACCAGGAGCCGATCATGACCTGGCTCGCACCGGCCGCGAGGGCCAGGGCGACGTCGCGCGGGTACCGCACGCCGCCGTCGGCCCACACGTGGGCGCCGAGCTCCGCGGCCGCGAGGGCGCACTCGTGGACGGCGGAGAACTGCGGGCGGCCGACCGCCGTCATCATGCGCGTGGTGCACATGGCGCCGGGTCCGACGCCCACCTTGACGATCGAGGCCCCGGCGGCGACGAGGTCGCGGACGCCATCGGCGCTGACGACGTTCCCCGCGACGATCGGGACCGTCGGGTCCAGGCCGCGCACGACGGCGAGCGCGTCGAGCATCTTCCGCTGGTGGCCGTGGGCGGTGTCGACGACGAGGACGTCCACGCCGGCGTCGAGCAGCGCCGCGGCCTTCGCCTCCACGTCGCCGTTGATGCCGACGGCCGCCGCCACGCTGAGCTTGCCCCCGGCGTCGAGCGCGGGCTCGTAGATGGTGGAGCGGAGGGCCCCGGTGCGGGTGATGACGCCCTGGAGCGCGCCGTCGCGCACCACGGGAGCCAGGGAGACGCGGGACCCGTCGAGGTCCTCGAAGGCCTTCTGGAGTGCGGCCGCGGGATCGGCGTCGAACATGGACGCCTCGAAGGCGGCGGGAGCCGGGCGCATCACCGACTCCAGCGAGGCGAAGCGGTCCACCTCCTCGCAGTCGTCGGCGTCGACCACGCCGACGCAGACGCCGGCATCGTCGGTGACGAGGACCGCCCCGTGGGCGCGCTTGTGCATCAGGTGCAGCGCGTCCACCACGGTGTTGCCGGGCTGGAGCTGCAGCGGCGTCTCGAAGACGGGGTGGCGGTCCTTGACCCACGAGGTGACCTCCGCGATGACCTCCACGGGGACGTCCTGCGGCAGGACTCCGAGACCCCCGCGCCGCGCGATGGTCTCCACCATGCGCCGCCCGGTCACCGCCGTCATGTTGGCGACGACGAGCGGGATGGTGGTGCCCGTGCCGTCGTCAGAGGACAGGTCGACGTCGAACCGGGAGACGACCTCGGAGGTCGAGGGCACGAGGAACACGTCCGAGTAGGTGAGGTCCGTGGTGGGCGGATTGAGAAAGCGCATGGTTCTCCTTGATAGACAGCCGCAGAAAGTCTAATGCGTCCGGCACGGCTGATTGGATAGTCCCGGACCCTGTCACTACACTTGGACAGGGTCCGGGCACGGCTTCGCGCCGCCCGCCCGACCCCACCGCGCTCAGGCGACTTATGGAAGAGGCGTATACCCAGTGCCAGAACAGACCAGTCACCGTCTACCTGAAGAATTCGGCGGGAACGAGTGGCTTGTCGACGAGCTCTACGAGCAGTTCCAGCAGGACCGCCACTCGGTGGACCGCAAGTGGTGGGAGCTCTTCGACTCGTTCGACGGCGACGGAGCACCCTCGGGGAACGGTGAGGGCAAGGATGCCTCGGCCGACGCCGCGACGCCACCCGCTGTCACGACGCCCGCCGGTCCCGCGCCGGCCACGCCGCCGTCGTCCCCTGCCCCGGATGCGAATCCCCTGACGCAGGAACTACCGATCGTGAAGACCGAGGCCGCAGCACCGAAGGCCTCCGGCGAGTCCCCCGCGAG
Source organism: Arthrobacter pityocampae (assembly GCF_002927275.1). Lineage (GTDB taxonomy): Bacteria > Actinomycetota > Actinomycetes > Actinomycetales > Micrococcaceae > Arthrobacter_D > Arthrobacter_D pityocampae. Next base: position 489,934 of record NZ_PRKW01000001.1, read on the forward strand.
TGCCCAGCAGAGCGGCAAGCCGCCCGTGCCCAACGAGCCGGCGAAGAAGCCGGAATCGTCGCGCCAGGACAAGCCCGCCGTGAAGCCCATCCCCGCGCAGCTCCCCGCCTCGGACCGCAACCCCGAGATGGACGAGAACAAGATCAGCGTGCTGCGCGGCCCGGCGAAGGCCATCTCCACCAACATGGAGGCCAGCCTCAGCGTCCCCACGGCCACGAGCGTCCGGGCCATCCCCGCGAAGCTCCTCATCGACAACCGCGTGGTCATCAACAACAACCTCGCCCGTGCCCGCGGCGGGAAGGTGTCCTTCACGCACCTGATCGGCTACGCGATCATCCGCGCGCTCGCCCAGTTCCCGTCCCAGAACGTCTACTACGACGTCGTCGACGGCAAGCCGTCCGCCGTGCAGCCCGCCCACGTGAACTTCGGCCTGGCCATCGACATGCCGAAGCCCGACGGCACGCGCTCCCTCGTGGTGCCGAACATCAAGAAGGCCGAGACCATGAACTTCTCGGAGTTCTGGCACGCCTACGAGGACCTCGTCAAGAAGGCCCGGGGCGGCAAGCTCGGTGCCGACGACTACGCCGGCACCACGGTGTCCCTGACCAATCCGGGCGGCATCGGCACGGTGCACTCCGTGCCGCGCCTGTCCAAGGGCCAGGCCTGCATCATCGGTGCGGGTGCCCTCGAGTACCCCGCGGAGTTCCAGGGCTCCAGCGAGAAGACGCTCGCGAAGCACGCCATCAGCAAGACCATCACGCTGACCTCGACCTACGACCACCGCGTGATCCAGGGTGCCGGCAGCGGCGAGTTCCTGCGCATCATCCATCAGCTGCTGCTGGGCGAGCAGAACTTCTACGACGAGATCTTCGAGTCGCTGCGCATCCCCTACGAGCCCGTGCGCTGGAGCGCGGACATCCAGGTCGATCCGATGGACCAGATCAACAAGGTCGCCCGGATCCAGCAGCTCATCCACGCCTACCGCGTGCGCGGTCACCTGATGGCGGACACCAACCCGCTCGAGTACGTCCAGCGCAAGCACGCCGACCTCGATATCCGCACGCACGGCCTCACCCTGTGGGACCTCGACCGCGAGTGGCCCACGGGTGGCTTCGGCGGCCAGCCGACGCTCAGGTTCCGCGACATGCTCGGCGTACTCCGTGACGCCTACTGCCGCACCACCGGCATCGAGTACATGCACCTGCAGGACCCCGAGGAGCGCCAGTGGTTCCAGGACGAGCTGGAGCACCCGTACTCCAAGCCGAGCCGTGAGGAACAGCTGCGCATCCTGCACAAGCTGAACTCCGCCGAGGCGTTCGAGACGTTCCTGCAGACGAAGTTCGTGGGCCAGAAGCGCTTCTCCCTCGAGGGCGGCGAATCCCTGATCCCGCTGCTCGACGCCGTGATCTCCGGGGCGGCCGACGACGGCCTCGACGAGGTCGCGATCGGCATGGCGCACCGTGGGCGGCTCAACGTCCTCACGAACATCGCCGGCAAGACCTACGCGCAGATCTTCCGCGAGTTCGAGGGCACCCAGGATCCGCGCTCGGTCCAGGGCTCGGGCGACGTCAAGTACCACCTCGGCACCGAGGGGACGTTCACCTCCGACGCCGGCAACGAGACGAAGGTCTACCTCGCCGCGAACCCGTCCCACCTCGAGGCGGTGGATCCCGTGCTGGAGGGCATCGTCCGCGCCAAGCAGGACCTGCTGGACCAGGGCGGCGCCTTCCCCGTCCTGCCGATCCTCATCCACGGCGATGCGGCCTTCGCCGGCCAGGGCGTCGTCGCGGAGACCCTCAACCTGTCGCAGCTGCGCGGCTACCGCACCGGCGGCACCATCCACGTCATCGTGAACAACCAGGTGGGCTTCACCACGAGCCCGACGTCCTCGCGCTCCTCCGTGTACTCCACGGACGTGGCGAAGATGGTCCAGGCACCCATCTTCCACGTGAACGGCGACGACCCCGAGGCCGTGGTCCGCGTGGCCCAGATGGCGTACCAGTTCCGTCAGCGGTTCAACAAGGACGTCGTCATCGACATGGTCTGCTACCGCCGTCGCGGCCACAACGAGGGCGACGACCCCTCGATGACGCAGCCCATGATGTACAACCTGATCGAGGCCAAGCGCTCCGTCAGGAAGCTGTACACCGAGGCGCTGATCGGCCGCGGTGACATCACGCAGGAGGAAGCCGAGCAGGCACTGCGCGACTACCAGGAGCGCCTGGAGCGCGTCTTCGCGGAGACCCATGCGGCCCAGACCTCGCCGATCCCGGTCGTCGCCAAGGACCCGCAGGCAGTCTCCGACCTCGAGCGCCCCTACGCGCAGCAGTCCGACGCCGGCGACGGCGCGGCGCCGCAGACCGCGATCAGCCCTGAGACCCTGGCGCGCATCGGCTCGGTGCACACCGCCATCCCCGACGGCTTCACGGTCCACCCGAAGCTCAAGGCGCTGCTCGACAAGCGCGAGCAGATGTCCCGCGAGGGCGGGATCGACTGGGGCTTCGGTGAGATCGCGGCCTTCGGGTCCCTGCTCATGGAGGGCGTCCCCGTCCGGCTCGCCGGCCAGGACTCGCGCCGCGGCACCTTCGTGCAGCGGCACGCCGTCTTCCACGACCGGGCCACCGGTCACGAGTGGCTCCCGCTGGACGATCTCAGCGAGGACCAGGCGAAGTTCTGGATCTATGATTCCCTGCTGAGCGAGTACGCGGCCATGGGCTTCGAGTACGGCTACTCCGTGGAGCGCCCCGACGCCCTCGTGATCTGGGAGGCGCAGTTCGGCGACTTCGTCAACGGCGCGCAGACCATCATCGACGAGTTCATCAGCTCTGCGGAGCAGAAGTGGGGCCAGCGCTCCTCCCTCGTCCTCATGCTGCCCCACGGCTACGAGGGCCAGGGCCCCGACCACTCGTCCGCGCGCATCGAACGCTTCCTGCAGATGTGCGCCGAGGAGAACATGGTGGTGGCCAATCCGAGCAGCGCCGCCTCGCACTTCCACCTGCTGCGCCGGCATGCCTACACGCGTCCCCGGAAGCCGCTGATCATCTTCACCCCCAAGCAGCTCCTGCGCCTGAAGGCGGCGGCCAGCTCGGTGGAGGACTTCACGCAGGGCACCTTCCGGCCGGTCATCCCCGACACGCTCGAGACGCCGGGGACGGACGTCGAGCGGGTCATCCTCGTCTCCGGACGCCTGTACTACGACCTGCTGGCCTCACGCCAGAAGCTCGACGACGGCAAGACGGCCATCGTGCGCGTGGAGCAGCTCTACCCGCTGCCGGTGGAGGAGATCCGGGCCGCCCTGGAGACCTACCCGAATGCGGAGATCGTCTGGGCGCAGGACGAGCCGGCCAACCAGGGGCCGTGGCCCTTCATCGGGCTGAACCTCCCCCAGCACCTCGACCGGCCCCTCCGGCTCGCGTCGCGTCCGGCGTCGGCCTCCACGGCGACCGGCTCGGCGAAGAACCACGCGAAGGAGCAGGAACTCCTGCTCAAGCTGGCGTTCGGGCGGCAGTAGTAAGCCATCAGTATGATGTCGGGTGGGGCTCGAGGCCCCACCCGATGTCTTTAAGTGCCTGTCAGTGGCATGTCCGGGCAGCCATGCACCTTTCGACGAACACACCGAGGAACCAGTGGAACAACGCAGAATCCGGCTAGCAGCAGTGGGCGACGAACTCCTCGCAGGGCTCGGTGATCCGAGGGCTCTCGGCTGGCTCGGGCGTGTGATGGCCCGGACCAGGCCCGACAACGTCTCCGTCGAGGCGTACAGCCTGGCCGCCCCCGGCGAGGGGACCGAGGCCCTTGCGAACCGCTGGCTGCAGGAGGCCGGGCGCCGCTTCGCGGACGGCTACGACAACCGCCTGGTGATCGGCCTGTCCGACCGCGACCTGGACCTGGAGCTGTCCACCGCGAGGAGCCGCCTCAATCTCGCGAACATCCTCGACGGCGCTTCCCAGTCGAGCGTCAAGGCCCTCGTCGTCGGGCCCCCGCCCGGGCTGGACGCCGAGCGCAACCGCCGCCTCGCCGACCTCTCCGCCGCCTTCGGCGATGTCACGACGCGCCGGAAGCACGTCTTCGTCGACACCTTCACCCCGCTGCTCGCCCACGAGCAGTGGCGCCATGACCTCGCGTCCAACGGCGGGACGCCCGGTCAGGCCGGCTACGGCCTGATGGCCTGGCTGGTCCTGCACCGCGGCTGGTTCCAGTGGCTGGAAGTGCCGGCGCCAGAGTAGGGCACGCAGGCGCGGAAAGGACCCCGGGACACGCTGATCCCGGGGTCCTTTACGTTCTTCAGACCCCTTATGTTTCACAGGGGTAACAAACGGGTTATTAGTTCCTTACTGAGTGTCCGAAGGCAACGATCCTTCGCTATGCTGACCGAGTGTGATTGACGTCACGACGACAATCCGCCTCGGGGGGCCCAATGATGCCTCCCGCGCCCAGCACAGTAAGGACTATCGAATGCGTAATAAGCGCACACTGACGCTCGCCGCACTGTCCATCGGAGCGCTCGCCCTGAGCGCCTGTGGCTCGGCGGGCGGCACCGCCGGAACCACGGCCTCCGACAGTGCCGAGGAGAACCTGGCGACGACGATCAACGTCGCGATCAGCCAGGCTCCGACCGGCTTCAACGGCAACACCGCGGCGACGAACTCCGTCTACAACGGCTACATCAGCAACCTGACCACGAGCGGCTTCGCGGCCTTCACGGCGGCCGGCGAGCTGGAGGCCAACCCGGACTTCGGCACGTACGAGAAGGTCAGCGACGACCCCCTGACGATCAAATACACCATCGACGACGATGCTGTCTGGTCCGACGGCGTGCCGATCGACTACGACGACGTGCTCCTGAGCTGGGCCGCCATGTCCGGCACGCACCCCAGCGGCGAGAAGGATGCCGAGACGGGCGCCGAGTCCGATCTCTTCCTGGCCTCCTCCACCAACGGGTTCGCCCAGACCGAGATGATCGAGGGCGAGCCGGGCGACAAGGAGTTCGAGCTCGTCTTCTCGGAGCCGTACGCCGACTGGGAGGCGCTGCTCACCGGCGACCTCATCATGCCCGCGCACATCGCCGCCGAGCAGGGCGGGATGTCCGCGGACAGCGACGGCGCCGAGCTCGTCGAGGCCATCCAGGCGAAGGACACCGCCGCCCTCACGCCCGTCGCCGAGTTCTGGAACAGCGGCTGGGACTACGAGGTGGATCTGCCGAAGCTCCCCGACACCGCGCTCCTGCCCTCGTCCGGCCCGTACAAGCTGGACAACGCCACCAACGGCACCCTGACGCTCGTGAAGAACGACAAGTACTGGGGCGAGGAGCGGGCCGGCAAGACCGACACGATCGTCTTCAAGACCATCGTGGACGAGGAGGCCGTCCAGGCCCTCCAGAACGGCGACGTCGACGTCATCGACCCCTCCAGCCCGTCGGTCGACACGAAGACCGCCCTCGAGCAGATCGGCGAGACCGTCACGGTGGACACCGGGACGTCGATGACCTTCTCGCACATCGACCTCGACCAGCGCCCCGGCGCCGTCTTCGAGGACGTCAAGGTCCGGCAGGCGTTCAACGCCTGCACGCCGCGGGCCGACATGGTCGACAAGTTCGTGACCCCGATCGATCCCGAAGGGACGGTCATGAACCTGCGCGAGTACCAGCCCGGACAGCCCGACTACGACACCGTCCTCGACGGTGCTCCCGCCGCACAGGGTGACGGCGTCGCCGACATCGAAGGCGCCAAGAAGCTCCTCGAGGAGGCCGGCAAGACCGAGCCCGTCAAGGTCTCGCTGATGTACGCGTCCACCAGCCAGCTGCGCGCCGACATGGTGGCCCTGGTCAAGGACTCCTGCGACAAGGCCGGCTTCGAGATCATCCCGCAGCCCGAGGCCGAGTGGAGCGCCAAGCTCTCGCAGCCCGGCGCCTGGGATGCCGTGGTGTTCGGCTGGTCCGGCTCCGGCCTGGTCGCCTCCGGCCAGTCGATCTACGTCTCGGACGGCGAGCAGAACTTCGGCGGCTACGCCGACGAGGAGGTCGACCGCCTCTGGACCGAGATCGCGACCACCACGGAGGCCGACAAGGTCCCCGCGCTGAAGACCGAACTCGAGCAGCGCCTCGCCGAGACGCAGTACAACGTGGTGCTCTACGCGAACGCCGACATCATCGGATCCTCCTCGAAGCTCGAGGGCGTCGAGATGAACCCGACGCAGACCGGCATCACCTGGAACGCCTACAGCTGGACGAAGCAGAACTGATTGCAGCCTCTTCGCTGACGCAGAAGGACGGGCAGGCCCTCGGGCCTGCCCGTCCCTGTGCCCGGCACCGCAACTGCCTGCACCGTTTCCTAGGAGCCCCCACGTGTTCTACTTCATCGCCAAGCGATCCATCATCTCGTTCTTCATCATGCTCGCAGCCACCACGCTGATGTACTTCCTCACCATCAACTCGGGTGACCCCTTCGAGGACCTCGGTGAGGCCAGCGGTCCGGAGAAGGAGGCGACCATCGCCGCCCGCACGGCCGCCATGAACCTGGACGTCCCACCCATCCCCCGCTACTTCCTCTGGCTGAAGGAGGTCGGCTACTGCCTCGTCCCCGGCGGCGTGACCTGCACGCTCGGCATGGACCGTGCCGGGGCCGCGGTCCTCCCGCAGCTCCAGAACGCGATGGGCTCGACGCTGCGCCTCGTCGTCGTGGCGACGGTCCTCGCCCTGGTGCTCGGCGTGATCGTCGGGATCGTGACCGCCATCCGCCAGTACAGCACCTTCGACTACTCGGTCACCTTCATCTCCTTCCTGCTGTTCTCCCTGCCCCTGTTCTGGCTCTCCACGCTGCTGAAGCAGTACCTGGCGATCGACCTCAACACGTGGCTGGCGAACCCGCAGTTCTCCTATCTCTCGATCGCCCTGATCGGGGTGATCGCCGGCGTCATCTGGGCGGTCGTCGTCGGCGGCGACCGCAGGCGGCGCCTGACCACGTTCGGCATCGCCGCGGCCGCCACGGCCATCGCGCTCTATCTGCTCCTGGTCACCGGGTGGTTCGTCAGCCCGGGCTTCGGCGTCGTCGGCATGCTGGTCTCCGCCGCAGGCATCGCGGTCCTGTGGACGGCCCTCCTCGCGGGCTTCCGCCGCCGGCGCGTGCTGCACGCCGCCCTCGCGGCCGCAGGCGTGAGCTTCCTCGGCTACCTCGTCTCGCTCTTCCTCCTCGACGACCCGAACTGGCTCACCGTGCTGGCACTCGTCGTCGTCACGGCGGCGCTCGCGTACGTCGTCGCCGGGGTGGTCGGTGGGCCGTTCCGTGCCCAGGCCGCGAAGATCGGCGCCGTCATCGCGGTGTCGGTGAGCCTGCTGATCGTCCTCGACCGCCTCCTGCAGGCGTACCCGACCCTCTCGGCCAAGGCCGGCGGACGGCCCATCCCCACCACCGGCTCGCAGTCGGCCAACCTGGCGGGAACGTTCTGGGAGATCAACCTGGACTACGCGCTGCACCTGATCCTGCCGACCATCGCGCTGACGCTCATCTCGTTCGCCACCTACACCCGGTACACGAGGGCCAGCCAGCTCGACGTCATGAACCAGGACTACATCCGCACCGCCCGGGCCAAGGGCCTCAGCGAGCGGACCGTGCTCGTCAAGCACGCCTTCCGCAACGCGATGATCCCGATCACCACCCTCATGGCGTTCGACTTCGCCGGTGTGCTCGGCGGTGCGGTCATCACCGAGCAGGTCTTCGGCTGGAACGGCATGGGCAAGATGTTCATCGACGGCATCGGCCACGTGGACCCGGGGCCGGTCATGGCCTTCTTCCTCGTCGTCGGAACGGCCGCCGTGCTGTTCAACATGCTCGCCGACATCGCCTACGCGTTCCTCGACCCGCGCATCACCCTGAGCTAGGACATCATCATGAGCAATTCCCAGAATCCGCGGGACGATGCCCGCCCGTCGGTCGAACTGTCCGAGATGACCCTGCAGAGCCAGGGCACGGACATCGCCACGGCCACGCCCACGCGGGAGCAGACCGACCGCATCCGCACGACGGAGGCGAAGAGCCAGGGGCGCCTCATCCGGGAGCGCTTCTTCCGGCACAAGGGGGCGCTGGCCGGCATCGCGCTGCTCGCGCTGATCTTCCTCCTCGCCTTCACCTCGATCGGCTTCGCCGGCATCCCCGGCTGGTGGAACAAGGACTACGACGTCCTCGCGGACCGGTTCAACGAGGGCAAGCCCACCCTGACGCTGTGGCCGTTCAGCCTCGGCGAGCACCCGTTCGGCCAGGACGTGCTGGGCCGCGACTACTTCGCCCTGACCATGCGCGGCATCCAGACATCGCTGATCATCGCGTTCATCGTGGGGATCGTCGCCATGATCATCGGCACCACGGTGGGCGCCGTCGCCGGCTACTTCCGCGGCTGGACCGAGGCGTTCCTGATGCGCATCACCGACGTCGTCATCACCATCCCGACCGTCGTCATCGCGGCAGCCGTCGCGGGTATCGTCGCCAAGCACGGCATCATCCCCTTCGCCGTCTTCCTCGGCCTCGTCACCTGGACCGGGCTGGCGCGGCTGGTCCGCGGCGAGTTCCTGTCGCTGCGCGAGAAGGAGTTCGTGGAGTCCGCGAAGTCGGTCGGGGCGAGCTCGGCGCGCATCATCTTCCGCCACATCCTGCCGAACACGGTCGGCGTGATCATCGTGTCGACCACGCTCGCCATCTCCGGGGCCATCCTCCTCGAGACCGCCCTCAGCTACCTGGGCCTGGGCGTCACGGCGCCGGACACCTCTCTCGGCAAGGCCATCAACGACAACCGCTCCGCACTCACCGTGCGGCCGTGGCTGTTCCTGTGGCCCGGCGCCTTCATCATCGGCATCGCCCTCGCCGTCAACTTCATCGGTGACGGCCTGCGCGACGCGTTCGATCCCAAGCAGACAAGGGTGAAGCAGTAATGAGTTCCAGCACCATCACCATCACGGACGAGCAGACGACCCCGGCCGGCGGCCCGATCCTCGCGGTCCGGGGCCTCGGCGTGGAGTTCAACGTCGACGACGAGTGGGTCATGGCCGCGGAGGACGTCTCCTACGAGATCCACCCGGGCGAGATCCTCGCGATCGTCGGGGAATCCGGCTCCGGCAAGAGCATGTCCTCCATGGCCCTGCTCGGCCTCCTCCCCCGCAACGGCCGCTCGCACGGCAGCGCGAAGATGCTCGGCAGGGAACTCATCGGCGCATCGCAGGGCACGCTCCAGCGCGTCCGCGGCAACGAGATCGCCATGATCTTCCAGGAGCCCATGACCGCCCTGAACCCGGTCCTGACCGTGGGCGAGCAGATCCGGGAGGCCGTCGAGCAGCACACGGAGCTCTCCCCCGCCCACGCGAAGCAGCGCTCCATCGAGCTCCTGCGCATGGTCGAGATCCCGGAACCGGAGCGCCGCTACGACAGCTTCCCGCACCAGTTCTCCGGCGGCCAGCGGCAGCGCGCGATGATCGCCATCGCCCTCGCCAACGACCCCATGCTGCTTATCGCCGACGAGCCGACGACGGCGCTCGACGTCACCGTGCAGGCCGAGGTCCTGGACCTCCTGCGCAAGCTCAACAAGCGGCTCAACAGTGCCGTGCTCCTGATCACCCACGACATGGGGGTGGTCGCCGACCTGGCCGACCACGTCGTGGTCATGGAGCGCGGGCGGATCGTCGAGGCCGCGCCGACGGCGCAGCTGTTCGCGGCCCCGGCCGAGGCCTACACCCGGCAGCTCCTCGGGTCCGTGCCCCACCTGGGCTCGAAGGTGGGCGGCGTCCTCACGGACGTCGAGGTCGTCGACGGGCAGCTGAGCATCCACGAGGGGTACGCCGCGGAGGCCCTGCGCGCCCGGGAGTCGCACACCGCCTCCGGCGTCGTGCCGGCCCTGGAACTCACGGACGTCGACATCGAATACCCCGGGCGCTTCCGCCAGCCTGCCTTCAAGGCGGTCACCGGCGTCTCGCTCACCATCAACCCGGGCGAGGTCCTGGGCCTCGTCGGGGAGTCCGGCTCGGGCAAGTCGACGATCGCGCGGGCCGTCACCGGGCTGATCAGGACCTCCGCCGGAAGGGTGAGGATCGGCGGCACGGACATCACGGAGCTCAGCGCCCGGCAGCTCCTACCGCTGCGCAAGCGCTTCGCCATCGTGTTCCAGGACCCTGCAGCGTCGCTCAATCCGCGCCTGTCGATCGGCGAGAGCATCGGGGAGCCCCTGTTCCTGCACGAGAAGCTGAAGCGGGCGGACCTGGACAAGCGGGTGGCCTCGCTGCTGGAGGACGTGCAGCTGCCGGTCGCCTTCCGCAACCGGTATCCGCACGAACTGTCCGGCGGGCAGCGCCAGCGCGTCGGGATCGCCCGCGCGCTGTCGCTCCAGCCGGACCTTCTCGTCGCGGACGAGCCGACGTCGGCCCTGGACGTCTCCGTGCAGGCGAAGGTCCTGGAGCTCCTGCAGGAGCTCCAGCGCGAGCGCGGCTTCGCGTGCCTCTTCGTCAGCCACGACCTCGCGGTCGTCGAGCTCCTCGCGAGCCACATCGCGGTGCTGAACAAGGGTGTACTCGTGGAGCAGGGCAGCACGGAGCAGATCCTGAAGTACCCCCGCGATCCGTACACGCGCCGGCTGCTCGCGGCGGCGCCCGTGCCGGACCCGGCGGAGCAGGCGCTGCGGCGCCGGCAGCGCTCGGCGATCCAGGCGGCGGCCGTCGCCGAGTAGCGGACACCGTACGACGACGAAGGACCCCTCCGTGCGGAGGGGTCCTTCGTCGTACGGGCTGGTCGTCGGAGGGGGTGTCCGCTCAGTGGCGGAAGACGATCTTCCCGAACAGCTCGCCGTCGAGCATGCGCTGGAAGCCCTGGGCGGCGTCGTCGAGCGGGAGGACGGCGTCGATGACGGGCCGCACCCCGGTGGCCACGAGGAAGCGCGTCAGACGGACGAGCTCGTCCCGCGTGCCCATGGTGGAGCCGAGCACGCGCAGCTGCAGGAAGAAGACCCGGTTGAGGTCCGCCGAGGGCGCGGCGCCGCTCGTCGCGCCGCAGGTGACCACGGTGCCGCCCGGCACGAGGGACTTCAGGGAGTGCGCCCACGTGGCCTCGCCCACGGAGTCGAAGACGACGTCGACGCGCTCCGGCAGGCGGGCGCCGGCGTCGAACGCCTGCTCGGCGCCGAGGTCCAGGGCCTGTTGCCGCTTGTCCCCGCTGCGGCTCGTCGCCCACACCCGGTAGCCGGCCGCGGACGCGAGCGCGATCAGGGCGGAGGCGACCCCGCCGCCGGCACCCTGGACGAGCACCGTGGAGCCGGGGGCCGCGGGCGAGACCGTGAACAGCATGCGGTACGCCGTCAGCCACGCGGTGGGCAGGCATGCGGCCTCCTCGAAGGAGAGCTCCGCCGGCTTGGGCACCAGATTGCGCTCCGGCACCCAGACGTAGTCGGCCATCGTGCCGGGGTGCCGCTCGGAGAGCAGGGACCGCTGCGGGTCGAGGGTCTCGTCGCCGCGCCAGCCGTCCGAGGAGATGACACCATGCACGATCACCTCGTTGCCGTCGTCGTCGATCCCGGCCGCGTCGCAGCCGAGGACCATCGGCAGGCTGTCCTGCGGGAGGCCGACGCCCTTCAGGGACCACAGGTCGTGGTGGTTCAGGCAGGAGGCCACGACCTTCACCCGGACGAAGCCCTCGGGGGCGGCGGGGACATCGAGGTCCCCGACGGTGAGGCCGACGAGGGGGGTGTCCGCGGACTGGGTCGCGGCGTAGGCAGCACGCATGCATAAGCTCCTTCGATCATGGATGGTCCCCTCATCCTAGGCCGGACCCCTGTTTAGGCGACGCCCGTGGCCGTGTGGGAGACTGGGGTGCAGTTCTGCACGACTACAGTCCTGAAGAAGAAGGAGGCAGCCATGAGCAAGCGAGCACGCAAGCGTCGCGACCGGAAGCGTGGTGGCGCGAACCACGGTAAGCGCCCCAACACCTGAGTCCAGGCGTACGAGGCGTCCCCGATGTCCGGGGACCCGAACAGCAGAAAGCCTCCGGCCCCTACGGGCGCCGGAGGCTTTCTGCTGTTCGGGTCTGTGTCCCGCTCTGTGTGTCCCGGGACCTCAGTGGTCCACGGTCTTGAGGTGGCTGATCCTGTCCAGGATGCTCGCCTTCAGGGTGGACGGCGCCACCTCGGTGCAGGACCGCTTCACGACCGACCGGATGACGCACTCGAGGTCGTGCTCCTCGGCGCACTGTGGGCAGTCGTTCAGGTGGTCCTTGATCTCCACGAGGTCCTGATGGGACAGCGCACCGTCCAGGTACTCGTACAGCCGCTCGATCCTCGCATCGGCGCAGTCGCCCATGTTCCCGCAATCGCTCATTTCTCCATCTCCTCTTCCGTGCCCTTCGCGCCCGCTGCGACCGAGGCCTTGGAGCCGGCACCGGCGCTGACTCCGAGCCCGCGATCACGCGCGTACTCCGCGAGATGCTCGCGCAGCAGCTTGCGGCCGCGGTGCAACCGGGACATGACGGTCCCGATGGGCGTGTTCATGATCTCTGAGATTTCCTTGTATGCGAAGCCCTCGACGTCCGAGAAATACACGGCGAGCCGGAATTCCTCGGGGATCGCCTGCAGTGCGTCCTTCACGTCCGAGTCGGGCAGGTGGTCCAGCGCTTCGACCTCCGCCGAGCGGAGCCCGAGGGAGGTGTGTTCGGCGGCCTTGGCGAGCTGCCAGTCCTCGATGGTGTCCGAGTGCGACTGCAGCGGCTCGCGCTGCCGCTTCCGGTACAGGTTGATGTAGGTGTTGGTGAGGATGCGGTACAGCCACGCCTTCAGGTTGGTGCCCGGCTTGTACTGGTGGAAGGCCGAGAACGCCTTGGTGTAGGCCTCCTGCACCAGGTCCTCCGCGTCGCTCGGGTTGCGGGCCATGCGCATGGCAGCCGAGTACAGCTGGTCCACGTACTGCATGGCATCGCGTTCGAAGCGCGCCTTGCGATCGGCGTCCGACTCCGTCGACACGTCCAACTGTGCATCTTCCGCCGGGTTGCTGCCTGCGGGGGCTGTGGTATTCATCGAGCGAAAGTCTACGCGCCCCCGTCGGCGCGGCGCCGTGGCGTCGGCCCGCCCGGGAGAGGTCGACAACTGGAAATCCGGTCTTCCGGTCGTCGCGGTCCGTGCGCCTGCCATCGAAGAATTCCCTTCACCGTCCTGCTGTCCGTTACCCCTGGTCCAACCCCTCGCTGCAGCCCCTTATTCCTGTCCACCGTCCTGTCCACCGTCCTGTCCACCGTCCTGTCCACCGTCCGGTCCGTCAGCAGCCTGCCGTCCCGGCCCCGTCCGCAACCCCACCCGCCCGCCCGGGCCGCTGATCGTCCCCGGTGGGAGGGCATGCAAAACTAGAGCCAGCGTGCTTCGTACCCGTAACCCATGTCCGGCCCACGCGCCGGCACCCAGGAGGCAGTCATGACCCTTGTCCGCGTAATCGCCCGACCCCTGATCGCCAGCAGCTTCGTCGTGAGCGGCGTCGACCGGCTCCGCACGGCGGGCACCACGGCCCCGCAGCTCAAGCCCGTCCTGGCCGGTGTCGCGAAGGTCGTCCCCTCGGCGGGTGCGATCACCGGCAACGAGAAGCTCGTGGGCCAGGTCCTCGGCGCCACGCAGGTCGGCGCGGCCGTCCTGCTCGGCATCGGCCGGTTCTCCCGGGTGGCAGCCCTGCTGCTGACGATCACCACCACGGTGAACGCGCTCGTCGACTACCGCTCGGCGGACACGACCACCCCGGAGGGCAAGAAGGCCCGCCGCTCGCAGCTGCTCAAGAACCTCTCCCTCATCGGCGCCGTCCTGCTCGCCGCCGTCGACACCAATGGACGCCCGGGCATCGCCTGGCGCGCCGAGCACCTGGCCACGGATGCGAAGAAGCAGTTCAAGAAGGCGGACAAGGCCGTCCGCAAGACCGCGTCCGACGTCGTGGGTTCCTAGCCTCCATGGCAGCGTCATCAGGCGGGGCGCCCTCCCGGACCGGGTGGAGGGCGCCCCGCCTGACCCGTCCCGTGGACGCCGACCTCTCGGTCCCCGGCTCCAAGTCCCTCACCAACCGCTACCTCGTGCTCGCCGCCCTCGCCGACGGCCCCTGCCGCCTGCGCCGGCCCCTGCACTCGCGTGACTCGGCCCTCATGATCGCCGCGCTGCGCGGCCTCGGCGCCGTCATCGAGGAGGTTCCCGGCGACGGCGACTTCGGCCCGGACCTCACGGTGATCCCCCTGCGGGGTGGCACGCCGGCATCCCGTGCCGTGGACTGCGGTCTCGCGGGCACCGTCATGCGCTTCGTCCCCCCGCTGGCGGGCCTGGTCTCCGGCACCACCACGTTCGACGGCGATCCGCACGCACGCCGCCGCCCGATGGGCAGCATCATCGACGCCCTCCGGGGCCTCGGCCTCCGGATCGACGACGGCGGCGCCGGCTCCCTCCCGTTCTCCGTGCACGGCGAGGGGCACGTGCGCGGCGGCCGGCTGGTCATCGACGCCTCCGCGTCCTCGCAGTTCGTGTCGGCACTCCTGCTCGTCGGCGCGCGCTTCACCGACGGGCTGCACCTCGAGCACGTGGGCAAGCCCGTGCCCAGCCTCGACCACGTCCGTATGACGGTGGAGACCCTCCGGGCCGTCGGCGTCGCCGTCGACGACTCCGTGCCGAACCACTGGCGCATCCCCGCCGGCCCGATCACCGCGTTCGACGTCGCCGTGGAACCCGACCTCTCCAATGCGGGCCCCTTCCTCGCCGCCGCCGTCGTCACCGGCGGCACGGTCCGCGTCAGGAACTGGCCCGAGGGCACCACGCAGGTCGGCGACGCCTGGCGGCGGATCCTGCCCCTGATGGGCGCCACGGCCGTGCTCGACGGCGGGGTGCTCACCGTCACCGGCGGCGCATCGATCGCCGGCGGCACCTTCGCCGACACCTCCGAACTCGCCCCCACCGTCGCTGCACTCTGCGCGCTGGCGACGACGCCGTCGACCCTCACCGGCATCGCCCACCTCCGCGGGCACGAGACCGACCGGCTCGCGGCGCTCGTCGCGGAGATCACGAACCTCGGCGGGGACGCGGAGGAGACGTCCGACGGCCTCGTCATCCGTCCGGCACCGCTGCACGGAGGGGTGTTCAGCACCTACGACGACCACCGGATGGCCACCGCGGGCGCGATCATCGGCCTCGCCGTGGACGGCGTGGACGTGGAGAACATCGGCACCACGGCCAAGACCATGCCGGAGTTCCCCGCTCTCTGGGCCGCGCTCGTCCGCACGGCCGGCGGCCCCGACGGCACACCGGACTCCCCCGCACCCCGGGCCACGGCATGAGCGAGACCGGCAACCGCCGCGGATCGCGCGCCTGGGACGAGTCCGATGTCCGCATCCGCCCCAACAAGAAGGGGACGCGCCCGCGGACCAAGAACCGGCCCGCCTACGACGACGCCGTGACCGGGCGCGTCGTGACGGTCGACCGCGGCCGGTACACCACGGTGGTCGACGAGGGCACCCCCGGCGAGCGGACGGTCATCGCCGCCCGGGCGCGTGAGCTGCGCCGTAACGCCGTCGTCGCCGGCGACCTCGTGGCCCTCGTCGGTGACCTCTCGGGGGGCCCCGACTCCCTCGCGCGCCTCGTGCGCATCGAGGAGCGGACCACGGTCCTGCGCCGCAGCGCCGACGACACCGACCCGGTGGAGCGCGTGGTGGTCGCGAACGCCGACCAGCTCGTGATCGTCGTCGCGGCCGCCAACCCCGAGCCGAGGACCGGCTTCATCGACCGGGCGCTCGTCGCCGCCTACGACGCCGGCATCGAACCCCTGCTGTGCATCACCAAGGCGGACCTCCGCGACCCGGCACCCCTGCTCGCCAACTACGAGCACCTGGACCTCCGCGTCATCATCAGCGGCACGGACGAGGGCACCGGCATCGCGGCCACCTCCGACGACGGCGACTCGGCACGGCTGTCCTCCGCCGCCGTCGACGCCCTGAGGGACGAGCTCGACGGGCAGGTGAGCGTGCTGCTCGGCCACTCCGGCGTGGGCAAGTCCACCATGGTCAACGCCCTGACCGGGTCCACGCGCGCCACGGGCGGCGTGAACGCGGTGACGGGCAGAGGGCGGCACACGTCCTCCTCCGCGCTCGCGCTGAAGGCCGCCGACGCCGCGCCCGGCACCTGGATCATCGACACCCCCGGCATTCGGTCCTTCGGGCTCGCGCACGTGGAGGCGGACAGGATCCTGAAGGCGTTCCCCGACCTGGAGCCGGGCACCGAGCGCTGCGAGCGGGGCTGCCGGCACGACGACCACGCGGTCGGGTGCGGACTGGACAGCTACGTGGGCGAGGGCCTCGCAGGCGACTCCGGACCCGTGCGCCTGGCCTCGCTGCGGCGCCTGCTCGGCGCCGGGACGGCCGAGGCGCGAGGCAGCTCACACGACGCCAAGGAACTCGGACACCAGTGATCGGCCCGATCACTGGTAGAGTCGATCCTGTTGTTGTTTGCGCATTACATCTCTAAGCCTTGACCCTCCACCTGGAGTTCGACAGCTTTTTTGATAAGCGGGTAACGAACTGCACGATGAGCCCCGAACGTCGGGACGCTCTCACCTGGTAAGGAAATCTCAATGGCTACTGGCACTGTGAAATGGTTCAACGCTGAAAAGGGCTTCGGCTTCATCGCTCCCGAGGACGGCGGCGCCGACGTGTTCGCCCACTTCTCCGCGATCAACTCGAACGGCTACCGGTCCCTCGAAGAGAACCAGAAGGTCAACTTCGAGACCACCCAGGGCCCCAAGGGCCCCCAGGCCGAGAACATCACCGTTCTCTAATACTTCCGACACCGCCTGGCGGTGACAGCAGAAAGCCACCGAGCGGCGCGAGCCCTCGGTGGCTTTCTGCTGCTCCGGGCCGCTCCCTGCGCCCCGCACCGGATGCGCCCACCGAGACGATAGGTTGAACGGTATGAGTTTCACGCAGGGCTACAACGACGACCTCCGTCTCGCCCACATCATGGCCGATTCCGTGGACGACCAGACCATGTCGCGCTTCAAGGCGCTCGACCTGCGGGTGGAGACCAAACCGGACCTCACACCCGTCACGGACGCCGACAAGAGCGCCGAGGAGGCCATCCGCGGGCAGCTCTCCCGGGCCAGGCCCCGCGACGCGGTCCTCGGCGAGGAGTTCGGCAGCACCGGGTCCGGATCGCGCCGCTGGGTGATCGACCCCATCGACGGCACCAAGAACTTCGTGCGCGGGGTCCCGGTCTGGGCCACGCTCATCTCGCTCATCGACGACGGCAAGCCCGTCGTCGGGCTGGTGAGCGCCCCCGCGCTGGGCAAGCGCTGGTGGGCCGCCCAGGGCACCGGCGCCTACACCGGCAAGTCCCTCGCCGCCGCGCAGCGCCTCCGCGTCTCCAACGTCTCCCGCCTCGAGGACGCCTCGCTGTCCTACTCCAGCCTGGGCGGGTGGCGCGAGCGGGGCACGCTCGCCGAATTCGTGAACCTCGCGGACCGCGTGTGGCGCACCCGCGCCTACGGGGACTTCTGGTCCTACTGCCTCGTGGCGGAGGGGGCGGTGGACATCGCCTGCGAGCCGTCACTGAACCTGTACGACATGGCCGCGCTCGTGCCGATCGTCACCGAGGCCGGAGGGCGCTTCACCTCCCTCGACGGCGAGGACGGGCCCCACGGCGGCAACGCCCTCGCGACCAACGGCACGCTCCACAGCGAGGTGCTGCGGACCCTCAACCCCGATGTGGATGACCTGCTCTAGCAGCAGGCGCCGCGTCGCCGGCCGGGCGCGGTGAAGGGCGGGCCCCGGCTCGCCGAGGAACGCCGCCGGGACCTGGCGGCGGCCTACCTGTCCGGGGCCGGCCGCTACGATCGCGTCCGCCCCGGGTACCCTGCCGCCGTCGCCGACTGGATCGTCCCCGCGGGTGCCCGCCGCGCCGCCGACATCGGCGCCGGGACCGGCCTGTTCACGGAACTGCTCGTGGAGCGCGGACTCGCGGTGACGGCCGTGGACCCGTCCGAGGACATGCTGGCCGTCCTCGCGGACAGACTGCCCGGGGCGCCCGCCGTCCGCGGCACCGCCGAGGAGTCGCACCTCCCGGAGGCCTCCGTGGACCTGCTCACGCTGGCGCAGACCTGGCACTGGTGCGACCACGCCGCCGCCGTCCGCGAGGCGGCCCGGGTGCTGACGCCCGGGGGTCGGCTCGCCCTCCTCTGGAACCAGCTCGACGTCTCGGTGCCGTGGGTGCACCGCCTGTCCAGGATCATGCACGCCGGCGACGTGTTCTCGCCCTCCTACCGCCCCGTCGTCGGGGACGCCTTCGACGCCCCGGAGGACCTGGTGGTGCACTGGACCCAGGACCTGGACGTCCCCGGCGTCCTCGACCTCGCCCGCTCCCGCAGCTACTACCGCCGGGCGGCGCCCGCGCTGCAGGCCCGCGTCGAGGCTAATCTGCGGTGGTACCTCACCGACTACCTCGCCTTCGCCCCGGATGCCCCGCTCCGCCTGCCCTACTACACCCACGCGTGGCGGTCATCCCTGCGACAGGCCTAGATTTCGGCATGCCTAAACGTTAGTTTTAGGCATGCCTCAAACGCTGCGGCGCCCGTCCGTCCGGGCCATGGGCCTCCCGCGCCTGGTCCTCCAGTGCCTGGTCCTCGTGATCGTGGCCACCGGGTGCGCCCGCCCGGCGCCGCCGTCGTCCCCGGACGACCGCCCGCACGTGCTGACCACCTTCTCGGTCCTTGCCGACCTCGTCGACACCGTGGGCGGCGGGCACGTGCGCGTCGAGTCGATCACCAAGGTGGGCGCGGAGATCCACGGGTACGAGCCGACGCCGTCGGATCTCGTGCGGGCGCAGGACGCCGACCTGATCCTCGACAACGGCCTGGGACTGGAGCGCTGGTTCGAGCGGTTCCTGAACTCCGTGGACGCGCCCCATGCGGTGCTGTCCGACGGCGTCGAGCCCATCGCCATCCAGACCGGCGACTACCGCGGCCGGGCCAACCCCCACGCGTGGATGTCGCCCGTCGCCGCGCAGGTCTACGTGGACAACACCGTGGACGCCCTCTCCGGGCTCGCCCCGGAGCACGCGGAGGATTTCGAGGCGAACGGTCGGCAGCTCAAGGCGGACCTCGCCGGGCTCCTGACCGGCTTCCGCGAGGACCTCGGAGACGCCGACGCCGCGGCGCTGGTGACCTGCGAGGGCGCCTTCTCCTACCTCGCCCGCGACGCCGGGCTCGACGAGGCGTTCATCTGGCCCGTCAACGCCGACGCGGAGGGGACGCCGCGGCAGATCCGCGACGTCATCACGTTCGTCGAGGAGAACCGCGTGCCCACGCTCTTCTGCGAGTCCACGGTCAACCCCTCCGCCCAGGAACAGGTGGCCCTCGCCACCGGCGCGCAGCTGGGCGGCACGCTGTACGTGGACTCCCTCTCCGGGCCCGGAGGCCCGGTGCCGACATTCGTCGACCTCATCGAATACGACCTGCACACCATCGCGGAAGGACTCACACGATGACCACCCCTCCGGGGACTGCGCCCGCGCCCGTCGTCGACGTACGGCACCTCACCGTCCGCTACGGCGACGTCCTCGCCCTCGACGACGTCGGCCTGCACCTCGCGCCCGGGCGGATCTGCGGACTCATCGGCGTCAACGGGTCCGGGAAGTCCACGCTCTTCACCTCGCTCATGGGGCTCCTCACGCCGCAGGCCGGCTCCGTGGAGCTCTTCGGGACCTCCGTCGCCCGGGCCAGGAAGGACGGGCTCGTCGCCTACATGCCGCAGGCGGAGGGCGTCGACTGGACCTTCCCGGTGTCGGTGTCCGACGTCGTCGGGATGGGCCTGTACGGGCGGCTGGGCACCGCGCGCCGCCTGCGCGCCGCGGACCGGGCGGCGGTCGACGACGCCCTCGAGCGCGTCGGGCTGTCATCACTGCGGAGGCGCCAGATCGGGCAGCTGTCGGGCGGCCAGCGCAAGCGCGTGTTCATCGCCCGGAGCATCGCCCAGGACGCCCGCCTCCTGCTCCTCGACGAGCCCTTCGCGGGGGTCGACCGGTCGAGCGAGCACACCATGACCGCGCTGCTGAAGGCGCTGCGGGACGAGGGGCGGTCGGTGCTGGTGTCCACGCACGACCTCGCGGGCGTGCCCGACCTGTGCGACGAGGCCGTCCTCCTGCACCAGCGGGTGCTCGCGCACGGCGACCCGTCCGAGGTCCTCACCCACGCCAACCTCGCGCTCGCCTTCGGCCCCCTGCCCGCCGACCTCTCCCCCGGCGCGGCGCCCTCCTCCCCGAACGGAGCACCCTGACATGGACCTCCTCGCGTTCCTCCTCGAACCGCTGCAGTACGGCTTCCTGACCCGGGCCCTCGCCGTCACCGTCGCCGCGGCCGTCGTCGCCGCGGTGCTCTCCTGCTGGCTCATCCTCATGGGGTGGTCGCTGATGGGCGACGCCGTCTCCCACGCGGTCCTGCCCGGCGTCGCCCTCGCCTACATCCTCGGTATCCCCTTCGCCATCGGTGCCTTCGCCTTCGGCATCGGAGCCGTGGCGCTCATCGGGCTGGTCCGCTCCACCACCAAGCTGAAGGCGGACACCGTCATCGGGGTGGTCTTCACCGGCCTCTTCGCGGCCGGGCTGGCCATCGTCTCCGCCACGCCGTCGCAGATCGACCTCATGCACATCCTGTTCGGCAACGTGCTCGGGGTGTCCGCGGGCGATGTGTGGCAGGTGCTGATCCTCGGCGCGCTGACCCTCGCGATCCTGCTGGTGAAGCGGCGCGACCTCACCCTCCTGGCCTTCGACCGCACGCACGCCCACGTCATCGGCCTCAATACGCGATTCCTCTCCGCGCTCCTCCTCGGCCTGCTCGCGCTGACCGTCGTCGTGGGCCTGCAGGCCGTGGGCATCATCCTCGTCGTGGCCATGCTGATCACGCCCGGCGCCACGGCGTTCCTGCTCGCCCGCAGCTTCGACCGCATGCTGGTGATCGCCGTCGTCCTGACCGTCGCCGCCTCCGTGGCCGGCATCTACGCCAGCTACTACCTCGACATCTCCACCGGCGCCGCCGTCGTCCTGTGCCAGGCGCTCGTGTTCGCCGTCGTCTACCTCGTCGGCAGGCCGGACGGCGTGCTGTGGCAGGCACGACGACGGCGCACGAAGGCGGTCCCCTCCGGCACGCAGGGTGCCCCCTCCGGCACGCAGGGTGCCCCCTCCGGCACCCCGGGCGCTCCCTCCGGGACCCCGGGCGCGCGACTGCGGGACGCCTGATGGCGGGCCGCCGTGGCGCCGTCCTCAGCATCGAATCGACCAGCGTGCAGGACTACGTGAAGGCCATCTACGCGTTCACGGAGTGGCAGCCGGACCCGATCACCGCCACCCACCTGGCCGCGCGCCTCGCGGTCGCCAACTCGTCCGTCACCGGCATGGTCGGCAAGCTCGTGGACCTGGGCCTGGCCGAGCACCGCAAGTACGGGCCGATCAGCCTCACGCCGTCCGGGCAGGCCCTCGCCCTGGCGATGGTCCGCCGCCACCGGCTCATCGAGACGTTCCTCGTCACGGAGCTCGGCTACGGCTGGGACGAGGTGCACGACGAGGCGGAACTGCTCGAGCACACGGTCTCGGACGCCTTCGTCGAACGCCTCGATGCGAAACTCGGCCGGCCCGGGCGCGATCCGCACGGTGATCCGATCCCGGGCGCGGACGGGCGCGTCCGCTACCCTCCGGCGCACCGCCTCGACGGCCTGGACGACGGCCACCAGGGCACGCTCGCCCGGGTCAGCGACGACGATCCGGAGGTGCTGCGCCTGCTCGACCGGCACGGCGTCGCCCTCGACGCCGTGCTCCTGGTGGCCGGGGGCGCCGGCCCGCCGACCGAACTGCGCCTGGGTACGGACGCGTCGGCACCGAGCCTGCCCGTGGACGGCACGCTCGCGCGGTCGCTGTGGATCGAGAGCACGGCACCCCACGCGGGCTGCACGGCCGACATCGAAGCACGGCAGGGCGTCGCGCCCTCCTAGACTGGTCGGGACCTGCAACGCCCTGCGCCACGCCAGCTGAACGGAGTGCCCCGATGACCACGCTCGGACTGGAGGAGGAATACCTCCTCCTCGACCCGCAGACGGGACTGCCCGCCCACCACGCCGCCGAAGTGGAGAGGCTCCTCGCATCCCACCCCGAGGTCGGCTCCGACGAGATCCAGCGCGAACTGCTCTCGTGCCAGATCGAGACGGCCACCCCGGTCTGCGCCACCCTGACGGAGGCCGAGGAGTCCCTGCTGAACTTCCGGCGGCGGTTCGCTGACGCGGCGGCGCGCACGGGAAGTATCGGCGCGGCGACCGGTACGGCACCGCAGATCCCCCAGGCCTATCCGGAGCTCACCGACAAGCAGCGCTACGAGGACCTCCGGGCCAGCGCGCCCGGAATCGTCGGCGACCAGTTCGTCAACGGCCTCCACGTGCACGTGGGCGTGCCGGACCCCGAGCGGGGCGTGCAGGCCCTCAACCGGATCCGGCCGTGGATCCCCCTGCTGACGGCGCTCAGCGTGAACTCTCCGTACTGGCTCGGCCGTGACAGCGGTTTCGACAGCTGGCGGGTCATCCATTACCGCCGCTGGGCCGTGCAGGGGATCGCCCCGTATTTCGCGGACGCCGCCGACTACGAACGCCGCATCACCCGGCTCGCGGCCACGGGCGCGATCCTCGACCGCGGTGTCCTCACCTGGGTGGCACGGCTCTCCGACCACTACCCCACGCTGGAACTCAGGGCGTGCGACGTCCAGCTCGAGGCGCAGGACGCCGTCCTGCTCGGCGCGCTGACCCGCGCGCTCGTCGTCACCGAACTGGAGGCAGCCGAGACCGGCGCCGCTCCCCTCGTCCCGGATCCGGAACTGCTCGATGCCGCGCTCTGGCAGGCGGCACGCGACGGCATGGGACGGCACCTCATGGATCTCGCAACGGCCGAACCCGTCCCGGCGGAGCGGCACCTCGCGGCGTTCCTCGAGCACGTCGGCCCCGCCCTCGAGGCCGAGGGCGACACCGACTGGGTGAAGGCGGGCCTCGAGACTGTCGCCGACCGCGGCACCGGCGCGCAGCGCCAGCGGCGGGCCATGCACGACGGCGGCCCGCAGGCCCTGCTGTCCCTCTACACGGAGACGCTCACCGCGGAACCGTGAGGTCCCACGCCGTCGCCCCGACGCGGCCGCCTACGCGCCGACCGCGCGGAACTCGATGAGCAGGCTCTGCTCGGGGACCAGCACGGGGGCCTGGAGGCCCGCCTGGGCCAGGGAGCGGCCGGACAGGCGCACCGGCCGCCCCTCGAGGGCCAGCTGCAGCCAGGCCAGCGGCGACTGCCCGTTGCCCGGGTGCCCCTCCTCCGGGACCGCGGGGCGCACCTCGTACAGGGCGTCGGGGTCGAGGCCCGGGAACGTGAGGGGACCCGGCGGGTAGCTCGCGCTCGACGCCGTGAGCGAGTACCCGAACAGGGCGCGGCGCCGGTCCTCCGAGATGATGCCCCGCAGGTCCATGGCCGGGTCCGGACACTCGGCATGCACCACGCTCCCGCGGTGCAGGTCGTCGCGCCATGACCGGTGGAGGCCTACGTAGCGGCCGAGGACCTCGTACTCCGCCTCCGTCAGGTCGGAGATGTCCCATTCGATGCCGAAGTGGCCGAAGATCGCGGTGGCCGCCCGGAACGGCAGGGTGTGGGCGCGACCGGTCGAGTGCGAGACCGGGCCGCCGATGTGCATGCCCAGCAGCTCCGGCGGCACGACGAGGCCCGTGTACTTCTGGTTCACGAGCCGCTCGATCGGGTCGATGCAGTCGCTCGTCCAGACGCGGTCCGTGCGGGCGAGGATCCCCAGGTCCACGCGGGCCCCGCCCGACGCGCAGCTCTCGATCTCGAGGCCCGGGTGCCGGCGGCGCAGTTCGTCGAGCAGCCGGTAGAGCGCGGCGACGTGCCGGTGGACGGCGGCCCGGCCCGTCCGCGCGTCCGCCGCCTCGAGGAGGTCCCGGTTGTGGTCCCACTTGACGTAGGCGATGTCGTTGGATGTCAGGATGTCGTCGAGCCGGTCGAGGATGTACGCGTAGGCGTCCGGGTTGCCCAGGTTGAGCACCTGCTGCTGGCGGCCCGGCAGCGGCAGGCGGCCTTCCGCCTGCAGGATCCAGTCCGGGTGGGCGCGCGCCAGGTCCGAGTCGGGGTTGACCATCTCGGGTTCGAACCACAGCCCGAACTCCATGCCGAGGCTCCGCACGTGGTCGATGATGGGCGCCAGCCCGTCGGGCCAGACCGTCTCGTCCACGTACCAGTCGCCGAGGCTGGTGGTGTCGTCGCGGCGCCCGCGGAACCAGCCGTCGTCGAGCACGAACCGTTCGACGCCGAGGGACGCCGCGCGGTCCGCGAGGGCCAGCAGGCGCGGGAGGTCCAGGGCGAAGTAGACGGCCTCCCAGGTGTTGAGCGTGACCGGTCGGGGGCGCCGCGGGTGGGTTGCGCGCGCGCGCAGGTCCCGGTGGAACCTGCCGGACAGCTCGTTGAGCCCCTGTCCCCAGGACCCGACGGCGGGCGGGGTGGAGTAGCTCTCCCCCGGCGCCAGGACGACTTCGCGGGGCGCGAGCACCTCGCCCGCCGCGAGGAACACGGAGCCTGCAGGGGTCTTCTCGGCGAGGACCTGCTGGTTGCCGCTCCAGGCGAGGTGGATGCCCTGGACGAGGCCGTGCTCGAAGCCGAAGCCGGAGGTTCCCGCGGCGAGGAGGACGGTGGCGTCCGCGCCCGGCCTGCCCCGCCTGCTGGTCCGCGAGTACGTGCCCGTCGTCAGGTCGTGACGCTGCGGCGACCGTTCGCGCAGGTGCCGTCCGGTCGTATCCAGGATCTCGGTCGCCGTGTGGCGCAGCGGGAAGAACAGGTTGAGGGCGCGCACCTCGTAGTCGTCGTCGCCCGTGTTGGTGAGCTCCAGGCTCTGCGTGAACAGGCCGGCTGCCGTCAGGCCGAGACGGGCGCGCACGGTGAGGCCGGCGGCGTCGTCGCGCGCCTCCACGAGGGCACCGTCGCCGCCGGGCTGCCGCTCCATCGAGGTCACGGTGAACCGCGGGTAGAGCCGGGCGCCCCCGCGGTCGCCGGTGAGGCCGGGGGTCCCCTGCCAGCCGGTGGATTCGAGGGGCAGCAGGGTCAGGAGGGCCGGGACGTCGATTCCGCCGGACACGCGCTGGGGCTGGTGCGCCGCGGTGATCCCGCGCAGCTCGTCAGGGCCCATGTCGCCGAGGTCGGGCCCCCAGTAGGCGATGGTCGGCAGGCCGTGGGGATGCGGATCCAGCACCACGCTGGTGCCGCCGCGGGAGAGGTGGAGGGGTTCGGACGTCATAGGTTATTTTTATCGTGTAAATAACCCCCGGGCAACACGCCTATCGGGCGCGGGTGTCCCGCCGGAGCAGGCCGACGATCAGGCAGAGCAGGCCGAGCAGGAGGGGGATCAGGGTGTAGAGCGTGTGGGTCCCGCCGAGATAGCTCATGATGAAGATGTACACGAACGTGCTGCCCACGAGGATCCAGCCGAGCACGATCAGGCCCCGGCCCCGACGGGGCGGCGGCAGCGGGGGGAGCCACGGCGGCGTCCTGTCAGTCCAGCTCATGGCCCCAGTGTAGTTCGCTCTTCCGCCGCCGCTTCCGGGGGCGCACACCGCACCGTGCCGGCGCGGCAACGACGAAGCGCTCCGCCGGGGACCGGCGGAGCGCTTCGTTGTGGGTGGTGGAGATGGCGGGAATTGAACCCGCGTCCGATGCAGTGTAGTCAGGGCTTCTCCGGGCGCAGTTCGCGTCGGTTTTTCTCGGCTCCAGTCATCGTGCGAACGAGTGACTGCCGAGCCCAGTTGTATAAGAGTCCCCCCGGTCCCTACAACGAGGACCGGGAGCAGTGGCCCTCTAAATGACGCCAGTATCCGGGGCGAGAGCAAACCCGGGCTGACGGACTAGCTAGGCTGCTTAGGCAGCGAGAGCGAAGTCAGTGCGCTTTTGTTCGGCACTTATTGTTTTACAAGGAGCGTTTACGAGATAACCCTGTATCCTCGGCCCGCTTCCCCTGTCGCGACTAACATCGTCGAAACCTGTCATCCCCATGTTCAGTTATCAAATGTTCTGTTGATTCCTGTGCTGTCCGGCCCACCGGCCGTCCAGTTCCTCCACTCTACCGCACCCGTGGAATCCGGGGCAGGGCTTCGCCGCAGGTGAACGGACGGCTACTGCCCCAGCGTGGCCCCGAGGATGACGACGGGCGACTGCCAGAGGCGCACGACCACGAAGGCGAGGGTGACGAACGCGATGCCGAGGGCGGCGAGCGCGGTGGTCGCGGCCTGCTTGCGGCGGAACCCCCACCAGAAGATGGCCGCGTTGAGCACCAGCAGCACGGGCGAGATCCAGACGAGCACCTGCGCGAAGAAGACGTAGATGAGGAAGACGAACGGGATGAGGGAGAGGATCCCGACCGGCACCACGACGAGCAGCAGGATCAGATCCACGAGGGCGCCGAGCGTCACCCACCAGGGCCTCCTGTACCGGAGCTCCGACGCCTCGGGCTCCTCGTCCTCCTGGGTCTCCCAGAAGACGTCGCTCATGCCCCGAGGTTCTTCTCGCGCATGGCGCGGAGCGCTTCCCGGTTGTCCTGCTTCTCGCGGAGGGTCTGCCGCTTGTCGTAGTCGCGCTTGCCGCGGGCCACGGCGATCTCCACCTTGGCCCTGCCGTTGAGGAAGTAGAGCTGCAGCGGCACGAGGGTGAAGCCCGACTCCCGGATCTTCTGCGAGATCTTGGTGAGTTCCTCGCGGTGCAGCAGCAGCTTCCTCCGGCGGCGCGCGGCATGGTTGGTCCAGCTGCCCTGCGAGTACTCGGAGATGTGGATGCCTTCGAGCCAGAGCTCGTCGTTGTAGAAGACCGCGTAGCCGTCGACGAGGGAGGCGCGTCCTGCCCGCAGGGACTTCACCTCGGTGCCCATCAGGGCGAGCCCGGCCTCGTAGGTGTCGAGCACGGCGTAGTCGTGGAAGGCCTTCCGATTGGTGGCCACCACTTTCCGGCCACTTTCCTTCGGCACGGCGATACTCCTTCTCGCGACACTGCTGCGGACGGCGGCCCGCGGGTGGGCAGTGCCTTCCATCCTACGACCCGAGCAGGCCGAGCGGGTCCACGAGCGTGCCGTTCAGCATGGTCTCGAAGTGGAGGTGGCAGCCCTTGGAGTTCCCGGTGGTGCCCGTGTACCCGATCAGCTGGCCCGCACTGACGCGCTGCCCCACCGAGACCACGGAGCTGGTGAGGTGGTAGTAGTTCGTCGCGAGCGCGTTGCCGCCGATCACGCCGTGGTTGAGGACGATCCGGTTGCCGGCGCCGAGCAGGGCATCCGAGTCCGCGTACCAGACCTCGCCGGCGGCGGGCGCGTACAGGGGTGTGCCGCAGGCGACCCCGTAGTCGAGGCCGGTGTGGACGTAGCCGCCCGTGCCGTTGAAGTCGATGGTCCCCACCGGCGTCGGGCGCCAGCCGAAGCCGGACGAGATCGGAGCGTTGACGGGGGACCTCAGGTCGAAGGCGGCCGGGCCCGTCGGCGCAGCCGCGGGAGGGTCCGGGATGACGGGAGGGCCCGGGATGACGGGCACCACGGGAGCGACGACCTGCGGCGGGACGGGCTCGGGAGCCGGCTTGTTCGCGGCCGCGGCTTCGGCGGCGAGTCGTGCCGTCTCGGCGGCTGCGGCGGCTTCGGCCTCGGCTCTCAGGCGCGCCTCCTCGGCGGCGGCTGCTACCTCGGCCTCCGCGCGGACGCGCTCCTGCTCCGCCTTCCGGCGGGCCTCCTCCGCCTTCTGGCGGGCTTCCTCCGCCTTGCGCGCCTCCTCGATCTGGCGGCGCTGACGTTCGGCGATGTCCGCGTTGACCTTCCGTTGCGCCTTCTCGACGCCGGCCAGTTTCGCCTCGATGACGGGCTTCTGCTCCTGGAGCTTCTCGGACAGCGCCGAGGTGTCGGCGACGAGCTGGTCCACCGTGGCCTTCTCCTCTGCCGCGGCGTCGCGTGCCGACTGCTCGGCGGCGAGGGCGGCGTCCGCAGCCTCCTTGAGCCTGGTGATCTCGGCCTCGACGGCGGTCAGGCGCTCCCGGCTGCTCGCGTTCGTCGCGGTGTGCTCGGACAGCCGCGTCATCGCGGCGTCCTGGCTGCGCAGGGCCTGGTCCACCAGGTCCATGGACCGGGTGAGGTCCTCGACGCCGTCGGCGCCCAGGAGCAGCGACACGTTGGTGGGGACGCCGCCGTTCTTGTAGGCCTCCGTGGCGATCTGGCCGATGACCTCGCGGGTCTCGGCCATCTCCTGCCGGTCCGCGCGGAGTTCCTCCTCGATCTTCGTCTTCGTCTCCTGCGCCAGATCGACGCGCACCGCAAGGGCACCGACCTCGTCCGTCGCCGTCTCGACCCGACCCTGGGCGTCTGCCAGGGACTGCTGCGCGGCGGGCAGCTGGTTCTGGTAGGTCTTGAGCGCACCGATGGTCTCCGCGATGTCCTCGTCGAGGTACTCCATGGACTGCTGGACCTCGACGACCTCTTTCTCGAGGGCACTCCTGCGGTCTTCGAGCTCGTCCGCCGCCACCGGGGTGCCGGAGCCGAGCGCGAGGGCCGCGACGAGCGCGATCGACAGACCCGCCGTGCCGCGGACGGCCTGGATCCGCTTGTCCTGTCGGAGCCGCAGCGAAGAGCCTGGTGGGCGGATGGATTCTCGGGCACTGGTCGTCATCGCTGTCAGACCTTCACATAGCGGCGGAGGGTGAGCAGGGACGAGAGCCCTGCGAGGAGGGCGCCGAGCAGGATGAGCGCCGGCACCAGGAGCAGCACCTGCTGGGAGGAGATGAACGCCGTCTGCGGGAAGGTGTTCACGAGCCAGCCGTCGATCAGGAAGCGGGAGGCCCCCCACAGCGTCGCCGACGCGAGGACTGCCCCGATCACGGCGGCGATCACCCCCTCGAGGATGAACGGCAGCTGGATGACCGCCTTGGACGCCCCGACGAGGCGCATGATGCCGGTCTCCCGGCGGCGGCTGAAGGCCGAGAGCCGGATGGTCGTGGCGATCAGCAGGATGGCGCAGAACGTCATGATGCCGGCGATCGCGAGCGCGACGACGGACGCCCAGTTCATGTAGCGGAAGATCGTCTCGAGGAAGTCCCGCTGGTCGCTGACGGCGTCGACTCCCGGCTCCGAGGAGAACGCCTCGTCGATGACCTCGTACTTCTCGGCGTCGACCAGCCCGACCCGGAAGGATTCGGGCAGCTGGTCCGCGGTGACGGAGTCGACGATCGGGGAGTTGGCGAACTGGTCGCGGAAGTGGCCGAGGGCCTCCTCCTGCGTCTCGTGGGTGACGGTGTCCACGTAGGGAGCGAACTGCTCGGACTCGAGCTTCGCCTCGATGGCGGCGCGCTGGTCGTCGGTCACCGGTCCGGCGGCGCAGCTCGCCGCGAAGGAGTTGTCCACGCAGAGGTAGACGGTGACCTGGACGCGGTCGTACCAGTAACCCTTCATCTGGTTGATCTGCAGCTGGAACAGGCCGGCCGCACCCACGAAGGTCAGCGAGATGAACGTCACCAGGATCACCGAGGTGACCATGGACAGGTTGCGGCGGATGCCCGAGCCGATCTCGGACAGGATGAAGGCGACCCTCATCCGGCCAGCACTTCGGGCCGGCCCACGTAGATGCCCTGCGCGTCGTCGCGCACCACCGACCCGCTGCGCAGTTCCACGACGCGCTTGCGCATCGTGTTCACGATGTCGTCGTCGTGCGTCGCCATGACCACCGTGGTGCCGTTCTGGTTGATCGTGTCGAGGATCTTCATGATGCCCATGGAGGTGGTCGGGTCCAGGTTCCCGGTGGGCTCGTCCGCCAGCAGGATCCCGGGACGGTTGACGATCGCGCGGGCGATCGCGACGCGCTGCTGCTCGCCGCCGGAGAGCTCGTGCGGCATGCGGTTGTCCTTGCCCTCGAGGCCCACCGTGGCGAGGACGTCTGGGACGGTCTCGCGGATGACGGCGCGGCTCCTGCCGATGACCTGCATCGCGAAGGCGACGTTCGCGAAGACCGTCTTGTTGGGAAGGAGGCGGAAGTCCTGGAAGACGACGCCGATGCCCCGGCGCAGGCGGGGCACGCGCCAGCTGGGGATGTTCGCGACGTTCTGGCCGGCCACGTAGACCGCACCCCGGGAGGCCCTGTCCTCCTTGAGGACCAGGCGGATGAACGTCGACTTGCCGGAACCCGAGGCGCCCACGAGGAAGACGAACTCACCGCGGTCGATGTCGAGTGAGACGGCATCGAGGGCGGGCTGCGCCGTGGTGTCGTAGGTCTTCGTGACGTCGTCGAATCTGATCATGATCACTCTGCGCCCGTGGATCGCCGGGGCACGGGCATTGGCTCGGGAAAAGGAGCGCCGGCTCCTCGACTATAACGACTCGTCGAAAAACGCCCTATACCTGTGCGGTGTGTCGCGGGCAAGAACTCGAGCAGAAGACAAGTGGCTTGCGCCGAAAAGACGGGTAGGACTAGGTAGTGTCGTTGCGGTTGTTCGTGCGCCAGCGGATGCCGGCGTCGATGAAGTCGTCGATCTCGCCGTCGAACACCGACGACGTGTTGCCGACCTCGTGGTTGGTCCGCAGGTCCTTGACCATCTGGTACGGGTTGAGCACGTAGGAGCGCATCTGGTCCCCCCAGGACGCCTTGACGTCACCCGCGAACGCCTTCTTCTCCGCGTCCTCCTGCTCCTTCTTCAGCAGCAGCAGCCGCGACTGGAGCACCCGCATGGCCGCGGCGCGGTTCTGGATCTGGGACTTCTCGTTCTGCATGGAGACGACCACCCCGGTGGGCAGGTGGGTCAGGCGGACCGCCGAGTCCGTGGTGTTGACCGACTGGCCGCCGGGCCCCGAGGACCGGAAGACGTCCACGCGGATCTCGTTGTCGGGGACCTCGATGACGTCCGTCCCCTCGATGAGCGGGATGACCTCGACCGCGGCGAAGGACGTCTGGCGGCGCCCCTGGTTGTCGAAGGGGCTGATGCGCACGAGGCGGTGCGTCCCGGCCTCCACGGACAGCGTGCCGAAGGCGTAGGGCGCCTTGACCTCGAACGTCGCGGACTTGAGGCCGGCCTCCTCCGCGTAGGAGGTGTCGAGGACCTGGGTCGGGTAGCCGTGGCGTTCGGCCCAGCGCAGGTACATCCGCAGGAGCATCTCGGCGAAGTCGGCGGCGTCCACGCCCCCGGCGCCGGAGCGGATGGTGACGACGGCCTCGCGCTCGTCCCACTCGCCGGCCAGCAGCGTGACGATCTCGAGGTCGTCGAGGGACCGGCCGAGGGAGACGAGCTCCCGCTCCGCCTCGGCGAGGGTGTCCTCGTCGCTCTCGTCCTGCGCGAGTCCCACGAGGACCTCGAGGTCGTCGATGCGGCTCTCCAGGGTCTCGAGGCGCTCCAGGGCCGACTGCCGGTGGGACAGCTTCGACGTCACCTTCTGGCCCGCGGCGGGATCGTCCCAGAGATCCGGGGCTCCCGCTTCCTCGCTCAGTTCGGCGATGTCCTTGCGGATCCCCTCGACGTCGGACACCTGCTCGATCGACTGGTACTTGGCGCGGAGGGCGCGGATCTCTGCGGGAAAATCAGTGGTTGCCATGGTCCGTCCAGCCTACGTCATGGGCTCTGCCGCCGGCCTACCGGACGAGCTCGGCCCGGGCATCCGCCTGCGCGACGATCGGGATGCCGGCGGGCACGAGGAAGCTCACGAGCGGCGGGCGGACGACGGCGGTGAGGACCACCCGCGCGGTCCGCCCGTCCTCCGCGCCGGTCGAGGGATCGACGGACAACCGCTCGAACCGGGCCGCGGCACCGGTGGCTGCCAGGTAGCCGGCCGCCGACTCCTCCACCCCGGCGTCCTGCAGGGACGGAAGCGGCGTCGTCGTGCCCGTTCCGCCCGCCCCGCCCGCCCCGCCCGCTCCGCCCGCTCCGCCCGCTCCGCCCGCTCCGACGTCGATGCTGTAGTTGTCGGCCGCCGCGAGCGCCGCACCGTCGGCCACGGACAATAGCTTCTTGTGGTCGATGTATACGGCCGAGACGGCGAGGACGACCGTGACGACCAGGAGGCAGACGAGGAGGTAGCCGATGACCAGCACGCCGATCTGCCCCTCCTCCGAGCGGTCGCCCTCGCCGCCTGCTACTCCTGCCCTGTCCGCACCGCCCGCGCGCCTCCTCATCCGAAGCGCTCCACGATCTGCGTCGAGGTGGCGTCCACGGTGGCCGCCGAGGGATGGGTTCCCGCGATCGCGGGGACCAGCGGGAGGGGGACCTCGAGGCGGACGACGACGGCCACGGTCGTCCCGGGCGCGAGACAGTCCCCGCTGCAGGCGATGTCCACCTCGGCCTGCTCCGGGCCGAAGCCGAAATCGGCCAGTGCGATACGGGCGGCCTCGCGCGCCCTCGCATCGGCCTCCTGCGGGGTGGTCGCGTCGACGTAGACCTTCGCCGCCTGGTCGGCGGCCCCGACGACGGCGAAGGAGCCACCCTGGAGCTGCCCGACCGTCAGGACGAGGTAGACGACCGGCACGAGGAGCAGGACTCCCAGGAACACGAACTCCACGACGGCGCTGCCGCCCTCGTCCTCGAGGCGGAGCAGTGGGACAGCACGACGCCGCGGCCCTCCGCGCTCTCCCAGTCGTCCGCGGTTCGCCTCAGGACGGGAGTGCCGCATGGCCGCGGACCTCCATGGTCCCTGCGGAGCCGATCAGTCCGATGACCGGCAGCGGGGCGCGGACCACCACCTCGAGGGTCCGCACCCCGCCGACCGTGCTCTCGCCGACCGAGACGTCGGACCCGTAGGCATCGGCGAGCGACCCGCGGATCAGCTCCTCGGTCCGCCCTACGGCGTCCTGCGGGGAGCGGTCCGCGAGCGTGCCGTACCTCGCTCCCGAGGCGGCGGCGTCGATGAGCGTGTTCCGCACGTGCAGGACGAGCGTCAGCTGGATGACGGCGATGAACACGACCGTCAGCAGGCCTCCGATCAGGGCGAAGTCGACGACGGCAGCACCGCGCTCGGGATCCTCACGGTGGATCTGGCCGGCGGGGTGATGGGGCGTCGCGGGGTGATGGGGCGTCGCGGGGTCCATGGCCTAGGGCGATACCTGATCGATCGCCTGGTTGAACAGGCCTTCGAGGGCGGGCCCGGCGATCGCCAGGAGGGCGGCGACGAGGACCGCGGACATCAGCGTGATCATCACCCAGCCCGGCACGTCCCCGCGTTCCCTGTCCCCGGATCTGCTCAACAGGACCGCCGTGACGCCCAGGAGGAACTGGGTGAGGCGCGAGGCGCCGGTCAGGATCTTCATGGGATTTCCCCTTCGTTGTAGTGGGTGCGTGTCAGAAGCCGAGGTTGATCAGGGCGATGCCCGGGTAGACTGCGAAGAGGACGGTCAGAGGCAGCACACCGAACACCAGCGGGACCATCATCGCGATCTCCTTCTTGCCGGCGGACTCCATGAGTTCGCGCTTGGCCAGGTCGCGGACGTCCTGGGCCTGGGCGCGGAGGACGTCCGCGAGCGGCGTCCCGCGCTGGACCGCGACCGTGATGCCGTCGACGAAGCGCGCGAGCGGCGCGAGGCGTGTCCGGTGCGAGAACTCCTGCAGCGCCTCCACGAGTGGTTTGCCCGCGCGCGTGGCGGCGAGCACGAGGGCGAACTCGCCGGCCAGCTCCCCCGTCGCCGTCCGGCAGATGCGCTCGAGCGCACCCGTGGTGCTCTCCCCCGCCGAGACGGCCAGGGCCATGAGCTCCGCGAGGCTCGGGAACTCGGCGAGCATGCGGGCCTCGCGCCTCCTGATGTCGGCCGAGAGCACGTAGTCACGGCCCACGAATCCCAGGACGGCGCAGCCCAGGACGATGACGACGGCGAATGGCACGTCGACCGACCCCGAGGCCGCCAGGAACACCATGACCAGCGTCGACGCGGCGAGGTCGCCCGCGGCCCACAGCAGCTGCTGGGCCCGGAAATCGGCGGCGGTCTGTGCCCGTCCGGCCTGGGCGAGTCTGCACGCAAGGGTCGCGGCCGCCGGGTTGAAGCGGTGCGACCAGGCGACGGCGTCGGCCAGCAGGGGCCGGATGATGCGCTCGAGCGGCCCGAAGGGCGTGACGTTACCGGGCGCGTCCGCGAGCAGCCGGGACCGCAGGTCCACTGCCCGCAGCTGGGGTGCGATGCGCTGCGTCAGGGTGATGGCACGCATGGCCGGGATGCGGACGACGACCAGCCAGAGGCCCGCACCGAGCATCAGGCCGCACAGTATCGCCAGTGCGAGCGGCGGCGTCACCGGAGTACCCGCTCGTCCTCGGGCAGTGCGCCGATCCTGAGCATGACGCGGTAGCAGGCGATGGACACGACCAGTCCTCCCAGCAGCACGACCGCGCCGCCGGCCGTGTTGTAGGCGCGCACGGCCTCGGGACGGGTGGACAGGAGCAGGAGGACGAACCAGGGCGCCGCGACTGCCAGGCGTGCAGCGTTGATCGTCCAGGACTGTCGCGCCTCCAGCTCGCTGCGCGTGCGGGCGGCGTCCCGCAGGAACTCGGACAGCGTGCCCAGCAGGCGGCCGAGATCCGATCCGCCCACCTCGCGCGTCATGCGGAGCGCCTCGACGATGCGGTCCGCGACCGGGTCCGCCAGCCGGTCCTTGAGCCGGTTGAGCGCGTCGTCGAACCGCCCGCCCGCGCGGTAGTCGCCCGCGAAGGCACGGAAGGCCGACCTCAACTCGACGGGCCCCTTCTCCCCCAGCTGGATGAGCGCCTCCGGCAGCGAGAGTCCGGCACGGATGGCCGACCGCAGGTGGTCGACGACGTCGGGCCACAGTTCCCGGAGCGACGCCGTGCGCTTCGCTGCGCGCCAGCGCACGATGGAGAACGGCAGGAAGCTGCCGAACAGCGCGAAGCACAGCGCGATCGGCGCCGAGCCGGTCAGCACGAACCCGAGGAGCAGCACCACCAGCCCCGTGCCGGCGCAGGAGACGAGCAGACCGCGGGCCGATACCCGCTCGACGCCGGCACGCAGGAGGAGATCGTCGAGGGGCCGCCGGCGCGAGGGGCCGCGGCGTTCCACCACGGGCCGCTCCCAGCAGGACCACCAGACGAGGAACAGGCCGACGCCGAGGCCGACGCCCGCCGCCGTGTTCACGCCCGCGCGCCCAGCAGGGACGAGACGTCGACCCCGGCGGCCGCGAACTTCTCCTCGGCGGGCATGCTCGTCGCCGTCAGCTCCAGGCTCCCGTCGATCCGGGTGAAGACCGGGGAGGACTCGATGACACCGTTCTCCACCCGCCGCCCGAGTGCCATGATCTCCGTGACCCGGCGCTGCCCGCCGGGCAGCCGCGCGCAGTGCACCACGAGGTCGATGCAGGAGGCGACGGTCGGCACGACGAAGCTGCTGGAGATGTTCTCGCCCGCCAGGAGTGGCAGCGTGCAGATCTTCGTGATGGCGTCGTGCGCGCTGTTGGCATGGACGCTGCACATCCCGGGCAAACCGCTGTTGAGGGCGATGAGCATGTCCAGGCTCTCGGCCTCGCGCACCTCGCCGACGATCAACCGGTCCGGCCGCATCCGCAGGGCCTCCTTCACGAGGCGCCGCAGGGGGATCTCCCCGTGCCCCTCGAGGTTGGGCTGTCGGCACTGCAGGCCGACGACGTCGCGCAGCGGCAGCTGCAGTTCGAAGATCTCCTCGACCGTGATGACCCTCTCCCGCGGGCCGATGGAGGCACCCAGACAGTTGAGCATCGTCGTCTTGCCGGCCTGCGTCGCCCCGGAGACCAGGATGTTCAGGCCGCCGGCGACGGCCGCGCCGAGGAACCGGGCGGCATGGGGCGACAGGGTGCCCAGCTCCACGAGATGCTCGAGCCGCGATGCCCGCGCGATGAACTTCCGGATGTTCACTGACCAGTGGGTGCGGGTCACATCCGGGATCACGACGTGGAGCCTGGATCCGTCGGGCAGGGAGGCGTCCACAAACGGGGAGGACAGGTCCAGGCGCCGCCCCGAGGACTTCAGCATCTTCTCCACGAGGTCCCGGACCTGCTGGTCGGTCAGTGAGAGGGCCGTCAGTTCCGACTCGCCGTTGCGGGCTACATAGATCTCCGAGGGGGCGTTGATCCACACCTCCTCGATGGTCGGATCATCCAGCAGTGGCTGGAGGGCCCCGAAACCGGCGACGGCGTCGTAGATCTGCTTCCGCGCCGCATCCAGCCGACCGAGCGGTGGAAGGACCCCGAGCACCGACCGTTCCTCGTAGTCGGCGACGGCGTCGTGCACCAGCAGCTGCACCTCGCCGACCTGGCGGGAGGGGTCGAGTCCGCGCCTGCGGATGAGTTCCCGCACCTCGCCCTCGACCAAGCGAACAGCATCCATCGATGTCCCCCATACGTCCGCCCGCGACGTCGATATGGCGTTCGGGCCCCGGAATTGCTTCCGCCGGGCTCACACTACTGAAACCACGCCCACCCGGCTAGAGCAGGCCGCGTATGTGCATAAGCGCCGATGATCTCGGCTGGTTGACGCACCGCAGTCCTCTGCAGACCATCGATCGGGACGTGACCTCACCGTGAATGCCCATGGTCGACGATCACGGGAATCACCCGCGATGCTCAAGGGTGAGCTCGCCCGAACGCGGCGGATCGTTGCGCCCTCGCCGCAGGAAGGCTTCAAAGGACACTCCGCCCGAAGCCTCTTTGCTGTCCGGGGCAGAATTCGACGATCCTGCGCAGACCCTGGGGCATTCCTGCCGGGTTTCGGGGCGTCGCTGAGCAGGTCCATCTCTAGCCTGACAGGAGCGCCTGAAGTACCGGGCCGACCCGTCAGTACCACCAGAAATGGAGCATCACCGTGACCACCAGTTCCAAGATCGCCGCCGCCGTCCTCGCCGCGGGCCTCATCGCAGGCGCCGGGGCAGGCGCTGCCACCGCAGCACCGTCACTCACCGCAGCATCCTCGCACTCCGCGTCCGTGACGTCGCAGCCGACCGTCACCAAGGAGCGCGCTGCCGCGAACAAGCTCGCCGCCGCGGCGAAGTCGGCCGAGGCGAAGGCCGTCGCAGCAGAGAAGAAGGCTGCAGCGGAGGCGAAGAAGATCACCGCGAAGTCCACCGCAGCCGCCAAGAAGGCCGCAGCGGCACTCAGGGTGACCGCCAACAAGGAGCGGGCTGCAGCGAACAAGACTGCAGCGGAGGCCCGGGTCGCCGCGAAGAAGGCGGAGATCGCCGAGAAGAAGGCGTCGAAGCCCGCTCCGGTCGTGCCCCCTGCGCCGGAGCCCACCTCGACGGAGACCCCGGAAGCGCCTGCCGAGGGCTGATCCTCCTTGCCTGCGTGAAGCCCCGGTGTCCAACGCCGGGGCTTCTGCGTGTCCGGGAACGGGAGCGCTCAACCACATGACCGCGGCAACGCTCCAGAACCATGAGGTCGCGCGAGCCCGCCGGAGTCAGCGCCGCTCCTCCGGTGTCCGCTACGACCGGTTACGGACCCGGTGCCCGATACGACGGCGTCCCGGCCCCTGGACCCGCCCTCC
The DNA here is from genome assembly GCF_002927275.1 of Arthrobacter pityocampae. GTDB lineage: Bacteria > Actinomycetota > Actinomycetes > Actinomycetales > Micrococcaceae > Arthrobacter_D > Arthrobacter_D pityocampae. Next base: position 527,471 of record NZ_PRKW01000001.1, read on the forward strand.
TGCATCAGACCTTCGATGCCCTCTCCCACCTAAGTTCCCTGGAACAGATACCTGGTCATCGTTCGTTCCTCTTCTGCTCTGTCCGAACAGAAGCCCATCCGCACGCCCAGCGCATCCGATGAGTGAGGGATCCTGGCGTTCTCCCCCGATGGGCTGTTCGCCGAGCCCGCGCCCGTCCCTTCCGACCGACCGACCGACAACGGTCCACAGCCCCGTCTTTCCGGGCCTGGTGCAACCGCTGCGCTCATAACACCGGTCGACGTCGAAGCCCCGCTTCCGGCCTCGCCACCACAGGAGCGACGTCCGCACAAGCGCGACACACCTGCGCGCATCCGGACATAAGCGCAGGTTTTGCCTAAGATTCTATTTTCACTTCCGAAACGTTAGTCACGTAAGTCACAGAACTGTAGTCTGCACGGGATTTGATCAGTCCGCTGACGCTCAAACTCCCCTGGAGATACTCGTGACTTTGCCCTCCCCTGCCCGGCTCCTGTGCACGGCCCTGCTGTCCTTCGGGCTGCTGGGTAGCGCGGTTCCCGCCGTGGCGACGAATACCGTGACCGCTCCGACGCCGTCCGCAACGACAGCTCCTGCCGTTGCTCCGACGGCTCCGCCCCAGCCGTCGACCGCACCGACGGCCACACCGAAGACCGCAGCAACGGCGGCACCCACGCCGGCCAAGGTCCCTGCCCCGGCTGCGACGACCGCGCCGGCGGCCCCTGCGCCCACCAAGGGCGGGGAGCCGGTGAAGAAGCCCGCGGCACAGGACGAGGTGACATCCTTCGTCCCCGACCTCGACTGGAACCCACTCGAGGAGCCAGGCTCGAATGCCCGGTACGGCGAGCACTACACGGAGCCGGTCACGCCGATGAAGACCGCGTCGCCGCTGAATGCCGACGGCAGTGGTGGCATGGCAGCCATCGCCCCCCGCTCCGGCGCTTTCAAGGTAACCCTGGTCACCGTGCAACTGTCGGGGAAGACAGTTGCCGATACCAATGCGATCAACATGACCGCGGCACGCAACTCGATCACGAGCGCCAATGCGTACTGGAAATCGGCCTCGGCCGGACGGCTCTCCATGACGACGGTGAAGGAATTCCGCCACGTCTCGAAGGCGAAGATCACCGACTCCTACGGAACGATCATGGACACCGTGACGAAGGAACTGAACTGGCAGTACCGCCCGTACGAGTCTCTCGTGGTCTTCGTCCCGCACGCCGATCTCAACTACAACGGCTCCTGGGGCATCCTGGGCGGCGGATTCACCGACAGCGACACCAGCGGCCGCGTCATCATGCCCTACCCCTCCGCCCTCACGAACAACGTCGTCACGCACGAGTTCGGGCACGTGCTCGGTCTCCACCACGCGAACTCGCTGGCGTGCCCGAACGGGCGCCTCGATGCACCGCGCACGGGGTCGACCTGGGGCACCACGGGGTGCTGGTCGTCCGAGTACAGCGACATGTCCGATCTGATGGGCTACGCCCAGACCAGCTCACCTGTCATCAACGCCTTCCTCTGGGAATACGGCGGCTTCGGATCTGGCTCCGAAGTACGCAATATCGGAACACCCACGACCAAGCAGCAGTTCACCCTCAGGCCCTGGGGCGGTACCGCCCCCCAACGAGCGCTGAAGTTCACCGATCCGGTCAACAAGGAGGTCTACTACCTCGAACTGCGCGTGCCGGTCGGGTACGACGGAACCGCGGCAGTAGGCGGCAACCAGGGCGTCAAGATCACGAAGCAGGACATCCTGGGCTGGAGCGGCAACGCATCGGTGGTCCTCACGCCCAACAGCAGCTACTACGGGTACTCGTATCGGGCCCTCACCTGGGGCGCGGGACAGACCTTCGTCACGACCTCCGGAACACGCGTCGAGATCACCTCGATCAACCCCTCCACGGGCCAGCCCAGTGCTGCGAGTGCGATCGTGACCATCACCCCGCCCAACACGACTCCTCCTGCTGCTACGGCGGCGATTGCGGCGGTGGTGTCCTCTGCTCCTGAGCTCGGGGGTGTGAAGTCGGCGGTGACCTGTGGCCTGGTCAACGCCGGCTGCTACCAGAACTTCGCCAATGGCGCGGTCATCTGGTCCTCCGGGACCGGCGCCGCGATGTCCCTGAACGGGCCGATCCGCACCGCCTGGCTGGCCGCCGGCGCGCAGAACGGCGTCCTGGGCTACCCCAAGGCCGCCCAGGACTGCGGGAACCGCGACGGCGGCTGCTACCAGTCCTTCCAGAAGGGCGAGATCTTCTGGTCCACCGCCTCCGGCGCACGGATCTCCAAGACCGGCCCCATCCGCACCGCCTACCGCGCAGCCGGCGCCGAGAACGGCATCCTGGGCTACCCCATCGGCGCGGAGACCTGCGGCCTGAAGAACGACGGCTGCTTCCAGGCCTTCCAGCGAGGAGAGATCCTCTGGTCCTCGACCACCGGCGCCCGGATCTCCAAGGCCGGCGCGATCCGCACCGCCTACCGCGCAGCCGGCGCCGAGAACAGCGCCCTGGGCTACCCCATCACCGCGGAGATCTGCGGGCTCAAGCTCGGCGGCTGCTACCAGGCCTACCAGAAGGGCGAGATCCTCTGGTCCTCCGCCACCGGAGCGCAGATCAGCAGGTCAGGAGAAATCCGCGCCGCATACCGCGCCGCCGGAGCAGAGAACGGCGTCCTGGGCTACCCCACCGGCAAGGAGACCTGCGGCCTGAAGAACGGCGGCTGCTACCAGTCCTACCAGAACGGCGAGATCGTCTGGTCCTCGGCCACCGGCGCCCGGATCGTCTCCGCCGGACCCATCCGCACCGCCTACCGCTCAGCCGGAGCAGAGAACGGACGCCTCGGCTACCCCCTGACCCATCAGACCTGCGGCCTGAAGGACGGCGGCTGCATGCAGTCCTTCCAGGGCGGCGAGATCTACTTCTCGAGCACCTCCGGAGCGCAGATCAGCCGAGGCGGCAGCATCCGCACCCTCTACCGCTCCCTCGACGCCCAGAACGGGCGCCTGGGCTACCCCATCACCGCGGAAATCTGCGGACTGCGCGACGGCGGCTGCTACCAGGGCTTCCAGCGAGGCGAGATCTACTGGAGCGCCAAGACCGGAGCGAAGATGGTCAAAACCGGGTCCATCCGCACCGCCTACCGCGCCGCCAAAGCCGAGAAAGGGATCCTCGGCTACCCCCTCACCCACGAGATCTGCGGCCTGAAGGACGGCGGCTGCTACCAGTCCTTCCAGAACGGCGAAATCATGTGGAGCGCCAAAACCGGCGCCCGCATCACCGCCACCGGCCCCATCCGCACCGCCTACCGCAAAGCCGGCGCCGAGAACGGCACCCTCGGCTACCCCACCACCAACCAGACCTGCCCCACCACCACACGCTGCACCCAGAGCTTCCAACGCGGAACACTCACCTGGACCCCCACCGGCGTCAAACGAACCTGACCCCACCACCCACACGATGCTCAAGAGCCTGTCCTCCTCCCGGGGTCGCTCCGAACAAATAGGTGATTCTACTGTGATACCCACCCGAACCTCCCGACTGGCCGGCATCTCGCTGCTGCTGGCGGCGATACTCGTCAGTCCCGCGACGGCATCGTCGATGTCTCCCGTCCACGCACTCGAGACCACGGCGACGGCCCCGCCGGCCATTCCCTCCCCGACGGGCGGGAGCTCCGCGACGTCAAAGCCGGCTGCCCCGTCCCCGACGGGCGGGGGCTCGACGACGGCAAAGCCGGCCACGCCATCCCCGACGGGCGGGAGCTCTACGACGTCAAAGCCGGCTGCCCCCGCTCCGAAGAAGAGCCCGTCCCCCGCCGCCACGGCGAGTGAGCGGGAGGAGGACGCAGCCGAGCCGTCGGAGGTGAGGAATGCTTCCATGGGGCAGGGGCTCGCGCGGATCGCCGAGACGGGCGATGCCCAGACTCCTCGCGCCGCCGAGGCCCTGGACGAGAACGGCGAGAAGGGCGCAACCCGGGATCTTTCGGACACGGGCGCTGCCGCAACCAGCTACTGGAACCCCGGGGGGGTCCTCGGGGTGGACGTGAGCAGCCACCAGGGACGGTTCGTCGACTGGTCATCGGCCTGGAGGAACGGCGCACGGTTCGCCTACGTGAAGGCCACCGAGAACAACGACTACGCCAACCCGTACTTCTCGGACCAGTACGCCGGGGCTGGTGCAGCCGGCATGTATCGGGGCGCCTACCACTTCGCCCTGCCCAGCCTGTCCTCCGGAGCCACGCAGGCGACGTTCTTCGTGAAGAACGGCGGCGGGTGGAGCGCGGACGGGAAGACCCTGCCTCCACTGCTCGACGTCGAATACAACCCCTACGCGTCGCTGGGCAACACCTGCTACAACATGACGCCGTCCCAGATGGTCGCGTGGATCGCCGACTTCTCCCGTCAGATGCAGACGCTGACCGGCCGGAAGCCGATGATCTACACGACGGCGAACTGGTGGAACGAATGCACCGGGAACACCACGGCCTTCGGCGACCACGCGCTGCACCTGGCACGCTACGGGTCGACCACGCCCGGCGCCATGCCCAGCGGCTGGACCAAGCAGAGCGTGTGGCAGTACACGGACGTCGGACCGGTCGTCGGGGACTGGAACCAGTGGAACGGCGACCTCGCCAGCCTGGATGCCTTCGCGCGGAATACCGCGAAGACGACGAATCCTGCTGCTACGGCGGCGATTGCGGCGGTGGTGTCCTCTGCTCCTGAGCTCGGGGGTGTGAAGTCGGCGGTGACCTGTGGCCTGGTCAACGCCGGCTGCTACCAGAACTTCGCCAATGGCGCGGTCATCTGGTCCTCCGGGACCGGCGCCGCGATGTCCCTGAACGGGCCGATCCGCACCGCCTGGCTGGCCGCCGGCGCGCAGAACGGCGTCCTGGGCTACCCCAAGGCCGCCCAGGACTGCGGGAACCGCGACGGCGGCTGCTACCAGTCCTTCCAGAAGGGCGAGATCTTCTGGTCCACCGCCTCCGGCGCACGGATCTCCAAGACCGGCCCCATCCGCACCGCCTACCGCGCAGCCGGCGCCGAGAACGGCATCCTGGGCTACCCCATCGGCGCGGAGACCTGCGGCCTGAAGAACGACGGCTGCTTCCAGGCCTTCCAGCGAGGAGAGATCCTCTGGTCCTCGACCACCGGCGCCCGGATCTCCAAGGCCGGCGCGATCCGCACCGCCTACCGCGCAGCCGGCGCCGAGAACAGCGCCCTGGGCTACCCCATCACCGCGGAGATCTGCGGGCTCAAGCTCGGCGGCTGCTACCAGGCCTACCAGAAGGGCGAGATCCTCTGGTCCTCCGCCACCGGAGCGCAGATCAGCAGGTCAGGAGAAATCCGCGCCGCATACCGCGCCGCCGGAGCAGAGAACGGCGTCCTGGGCTACCCCACCGGCAAGGAGACCTGCGGCCTGAAGAACGGCGGCTGCTACCAGTCCTACCAGAACGGCGAGATCGTCTGGTCCTCGGCCACCGGCGCCCGGATCGTCTCCGCCGGACCCATCCGCACCGCCTACCGCTCAGCCGGAGCAGAGAACGGACGCCTCGGCTACCCCCTGACCCATCAGACCTGCGGCCTGAAGGACGGCGGCTGCATGCAGTCCTTCCAGGGCGGCGAGATCTACTTCTCGAGCACCTCCGGAGCGCAGATCAGCCGAGGCGGCAGCATCCGCACCCTCTACCGCTCCCTCGACGCCCAGAACGGGCGCCTGGGCTACCCCATCACCGCGGAAATCTGCGGACTGCGCGACGGCGGCTGCTACCAGGGCTTCCAGCGAGGCGAGATCTACTGGAGCGCCAAGACCGGAGCGAAGATGGTCAAAACCGGGTCCATCCGCACCGCCTACCGCGCCGCCAAAGCCGAGAAAGGGATCCTCGGCTACCCCCTCACCCACGAGATCTGCGGCCTGAAGGACGGCGGCTGCTACCAGTCCTTCCAGAACGGCGAAATCATGTGGAGCGCCAAAACCGGCGCCCGCATCACCGCCACCGGCCCCATCCGCACCGCCTACCGCAAAGCCGGCGCCGAGAACGGCACCCTCGGCTACCCCACCACCAACCAGACCTGCCCCACCACCACACGCTGCACCCAGAGCTTCCAACGCGGAACACTCACCTGGACCCCCACCGGCGTCAAACGAACCTGACCCCACCACCCACCACCCGGGGGGGCCGGGAGTGCCGAGGAGGCTAGTATGGGATCGCACTCGTCCTTCGAGCAGCCGGACGAAGATCTCGAATACTAGGAGAATGAGTGACCGACCGTACCTCCGTGGTGGGGTCGCCACGACGGCCGCAGACGGATTCTCCGCAGCGGCATGACATTCAGGCGCTGCGGGCTCTGGCTGTCTCCCTCGTCGTCGTCAACCACCTCTGGCCGTCGTCCCTCAGCGGCGGTTATGTGGGGGTCGATGTCTTCTTCGTCATCTCCGGCTTCCTCATCACCAAGCACCTGCTCGGTGAGTTGCGGCGGTCGAACCGGATCAGGCTCGGGCAGTTCTATGCCCGACGCGCGAAACGGCTGCTGCCGGCGGCCTTCGTCGTCGCTGTCACGTCCCTCCTGGCGGCCGCGATTTACCTCCCGTCGGACAGGCTGCTCGCGATCGGATGGGAAACCATCGCGGCCACCCTCTACGTGGAGAACTGGCTGCTCGCCGCGCAGTCCGTCGACTACTCGGCGCAGAACAATCAGGCCTCCACCGTCCAGCACTACTGGTCGCTGTCGGTCGAGGAGCAGTTCTATCTTCTCTGGCCGCTCCTGCTGCTCGGCGCGTATCTCCTGGCGGGCAGATTGCGCTCTCCGCGGGCCGTCCTGCTGACGGTGCTGGCCGTTGTCGGGGTGGCCTCGTTCGTGTTCTCGGTCGTCCTCACCTTTGCCAGTCCGAGCGAGGCCTATTTCGTGACTCCCACCCGGGTGTGGGAGTTCGCCGTCGGCGGCCTCATCGCTGCCGCGTCCTCCGCCTGGTTCGGCAACCACCGGCACCACGTTCGCCTCCGACTGGCGGGGTTCGCCCAGTGGTCGGGGCTGGGCCTGATCCTGGCGTCCGCGCTGGTGTTCGACGAAGCGACCGCCTTCCCGGGCTATCTCGCCGCTGTCCCCGTCCTGGGCACGGCGCTCGTCATCGCATCGGGCCCCGGATCCCCGGCATGGTCGCCCAACACCCTGCTCGGTGTCTCCCCGGTCCAGACGCTCGGGAACATCTCCTACTCCCTCTATCTCTGGCACTGGCCCATCATCATCCTGCTGCCGTCGATCATCGATCGCACCCTGGGCACGCCGGATCTCCTCGGGGCGCTCCTGCTCTCAGTCGTGCTGGCGGGATTGACGAAGAAATACGTGGAGGATCCCGGGCGGTCCCGGTTGCTCCCGGGCGCGTCTCCGAGGAGGGTTCTGGGCATGACCGCCGTGGCCACGGCGACGGTCCTCGTGATCTGCTCAGGGTCCGTCGTGGCTGCCACCGTCGCCCGGGCGGAAGAGGTGCAACGGCTCGATGCCCTGTCGGGAGGCGAGTGCTTCGGCGCCAAGAGCCTTTCGTCGTCCGGTTGCGCGGATCCGTTCGGCCCGCCCCAGGTGGCGAATATCGGCGAGGGCGAAGCGCCCTGGTTCGACGACGAGGAATGCAGCCCCCACCCCGATCCGATCCTCGCCGGTGCCAAGAAGGTCCTGACGCTGTGCGACTTCTCCGACGGGCAGGACGACAGCGAAACCGTCTGGCTGATCGGCGATTCCCACGCGGAACAATGGAAGGCGGCTGTTCTCCCCCTCGCGCGCGAGAACAACTGGACGCTCCACGTCAGCCTCGTCGGCGGATGCCCGTACGTCGGCGCGAAGCGATCGGCGTTCATGGGGGCGGCGACCGGTGAGAAGGTACAGACGAAGTGCCTCGACTGGAGTGCGGCCGTGTCCGATCGGGTCCTCGCGGACCCGCCCGACCTGGTGTTCCTGTCCTCGTTCTCCGTCGGGGAGGAGATCGACGACGGGACCGGCCGCTCCCAGGCCGAGCAATACAGGACCGCCTTTTCGGATCGTGTGGGCCCCTGGGCCGCGCAGGGCACCGAGGTCTACGTCATCAGGGACACCCCTCTGACGCTCGACCGCTCCAACCCGGACTGCCTGGCCCGTAACGAGTCGTCGCCGCTCGACTGCGCGAATGCGAAGACGGAGGCACTCCCCGCCGATCCTGCCGCTGATGCGGCGAGGGCCCTCGAGCAGCCGAACATCCATGTCCTCGATCTCTCCGACCGGTTCTGCCCGGACGACACGTGCTACGCCGCCATCGGCGGCCTCCACGTCTACTTCGACCAGGACCATGCGGCGAGGAGCTACATCCGCTCGCTGATCCCGGACTTCGCACAGCGGTTCGCGGCCACGACGTCCTGAGAGAGCGGGTCAGGCCCCGGACGGCGTGCGTGCCGGGGTCCGCCGGGACCGAAGGAGGAACAGGGCGATCAGGACGGCAGCGACCGCAGCAGCCTCGATCACCCCGGCGGTGACGCTGAGCGGGAACAGGCCGAGGAGGACGACGACGCCCACCTGCACGCCCAGGCCTCCCAGGAACAGGGCCACGGGCACGCTTCTGCCAGGGGGCGTCCGGAGGACCATCGCATAGGTCAGCAGGCCCAGGCACGCGAACCCGAGCACCTGGATCATGGCCACGAGGACGAGGGCGGACGCCGATGCGGCCCCGTAGGCGAGCAGGGCGACGACGACGAGGACACTGGGCGTCCCGAAGGCGAGGAGCCTCGTCCTGTCGGCGATGTACAGCAGGTTGGAGGACACGAGGAACAACGCGTACCCGGTGGACACCAGCGGGAGCGTGAGGGCGATCGGCCAGACGAGGCCGGGCTCCGTGGAGAGGACGAACGAGCCGACGGCGGCGCCGGCGGAACCCAGGAGGCCGACCGCCAGGGCCCAGGCGGCGGCTTCGACGGACACCCGCTGCGTCTCCGCCACCAGCCGGTCCTCGCCGGCGGACATCATCCGGGTGGACCAGGCGTTGTTCAGGGCGTTCAGGATGGTGATCGGGCCGAGCGCGAAGATCAGGACCGCCCCGAAGTAGCCCGCGTCCTCGACGCCGGCGGCGTAGGCGAGAATGAGGACCGAGCCCTGCGTGAGCAGCATGAGCGCACCCGTGTGCGGCAGCAGCGGCAGGGCGATCCTGAACGATTCACGGCTTGAGCCCGGCACCCTCCACGGCAGGCGTGGCCGGGCGAGGACGAGCGCCGCGACCCCGGTCGCGAGGACCGCGAGGCTGTAGGCACCCATGTAGACCTCGGCGGTGGGTGCGATGAGGAGGATCCCCACCAGCCCGAGGAGGTTGGCCAGGACGGACGAACCGATACTGAGGAGCACGAAGCGCCCGGGCCGGTTCTGGGCGCGGAGGACGGCCTGCGATCCCAGGACCGTTCCGAGCACGCCGACGCTGACCACCGACAGGACGACAGTGGTCGGCGCTGCGCCCTCCCCGCGCAGGGCGGCCAGTCCGAGGAGTCCGAGCACACCGGCGGCAGCCAGTGCTGCGGAGGCGAGGGCCATGAACCCGTACATCCCGCGGGAGCGGTCCGTCCCCCGTTCGCGGGCGAACCAGAGGTTCGTAATGGCGAGCGGGAGACCTGCAGAGATGAGGACGACGAGGACCTGGATGGTCACCACCGACGTCGAGACGTATCCCCACTGTCGTTCGTCGAGGATCCTGACGGCGAACGGCTGGATGAGCAGGAGCCCCAGGCCCTGGAGGAGCGAGCCGACGAGGTACCAGGTGCTGGAGACGCTCCGGTCGGTCCCTGTTGGCCGTGGCGTGGAGGACCTGCTGGGCACCACTACCTGGTGAGGGCGTGAGCGGTCAGCTTGCGCATCCCGCCCCACATACGGCGTCGCGCCACCTGGGGCAGGAGGGTCAGTGCGTGGAGCCGGGACGACGCGTGGCGACTCGCGGCGGTCGCGGCCCGCTCCCATCCGAGCTTCCGGAAATCCTTGACGCACTCGTCGAAGAAGGCGCGTTCCTCGGCGAACCGGCGGCCATCGAGGGCCCGCACGGAGGAATCGGATTCGCGGTGCCGCCGGTAGAGGAAGCAGGTCTCCGCCAGGACGAGCATCTTTCCGCCGGACATGATGATGTCCGTGGCCAGAGCGAGGTCCTGCACGACGTCGTACTGCTCCCGGAAGCTGTGACGCTTGATGGCGTCGGACCGCCAGGCGAGGGACGGGAAGTACAGCCAGTCTCCCGTGAGGAGGCTCGCGGCGAGCGGTTCGCCCTTCACGACCGCGCTCGCGCTCTCCCCCACGAGCCGGCGGCGGAGGTAGCTCTTGACCCGATCGCCCATCGGCTCGTAGACGGTCCCGTTCTCGTCGATGACGTCCACGCCGGGCTGGATGATGTCGACGTCCTGTCCCGCGAAGCCCGCCTGGACCACGGAGAGGTAGTTCGGCAGCATCAGGTCGTCCGCGCCCATGATCACGACGTAGTCGTGCTCGATGAGGGACAGGCACTTCCGGTAGTTCGCGTTCGCGCCGAGGTTGACCTCGTTCTTGAAGTACCGGACGCGGTCGTCCGCCTCTGTCAGGGCCTTGAAGTAGGCCGGCAGCGAATCGTCGGGGAATCCGTCGTCGACGATCGTCAGCACGAAGTCACGGTATTCCTGGTCGAGGACGGACTGCACGGCCGCCTTCATCATCTTCACGTCCCCGTAGTAGGGGAACATCACGTCGATAGTCATTGGTCTTTCCTCTGTTGGTCAAAGTTCATCGGGTTGTCGGTCCGGTCGCGGAGGGCGCTGGCGGCATTCGTGCTGCTCAACCGCTCGACGGCCGAGCGGAGGATCGAGACCTCTTCTGCGAGGATCCGTGTCTCGTCCTCGAGGATCGTCAGTTCGCGGGACACGTGGAGGGAGACTCCCAGGAGCAGGAGGATGGCCAGCGCGAAGAGCAGGTTGGCCGGGATGATCACGCCGACGGCGTCCGCCGCGAACTCCAGCATGCTGGGGAACAGCGCCAGGACGATCGACAGGCTGCCGATGACGATCCAGAGGATCGCGTACTTCTCGCGCAGCTTCCCGTTGCGCAGCATCACGAGGACGGCGACGACGATGAGGACGGAGGAGAACAGTGAGAGTGCCACGCTCATGCTGGTACGGGTCCTTCTCCTGCTATGTCCCCTGTCGAGGGAGCCTGATGATCACGCGGGGTCTTCCGGCGGGCGAGGGCGAAGCACAGGACCAGCCCGGACCGCGCGAGGTAGATGGCCGATTTCCACGGGCTCTGGCTCGGGGTGCCGGCCTGGCGCGGTCTCATCTCCACGGGTACCTGGGTGACCGTACAGCCTGACTTGAGGGCGACGACGAGCGAGTCCACCGTGTCACCGAGGTACTCGGCCGGGAAGTGCTCGATGTACTGGTGCAGTCCGCGCTGGTTGACGGCCCTGAAGCCGGAGGTGACGTCGGTCAGCTTGGTCCCGGCCACGCGGGAGATGACGACGGCGAGAAGCGACATCGCCCAGCGGCGCGGCCCCTTCGCCCGGTAGTCCCCCTTGCCGGCGAACCGCGCCCCGATGGAGATGTCGGCCGTCTCCAGGCCCTTCACGACCTTCGAGATCTCCTCGGGCATGTGCTGTCCGTCGGAGTCGACCTGGATGACGCCGGAGTACCCGTTGCGGAGCGCATACTTGAAGCCGGTACGCATCGCGCCGCCGACGCCCAGGTTGAACGGTAGTTTCAGGACGACGGCGCCGGCTTCCGCTGCGATCCTCGCCGTGTCGTCCCGTGAGCCGTCGTCGACCACGAGGATGTCCATGCCGGGTTCAACACGCCTGATGTCCCTGATGGTGTTACCGATCGCCTCTTCCTCGTTCCAGGCAGGCATGACGATCAGGATGCCGGAAGGCGGTCTGTTACCCATGATGTGCAATCATAGCAATAGGCGTCGCGACCCCGGTGCCGAGCTCCCGGGAGCCGCCAATCACGGCTCGGTGCGCCTGAGCCAGGCCACCGCCTTCCCTGCTCGGGGGCCCCGAAGTGGCAACGATCCTCTCGTAGGGCTACTGCTGTGTCCTCCGAACGCGGCCCCCAGGAACACGACGAGGAGAATGACCATATGAGCTGGTGGGCTACCGCCCCTGCTTTCGCTAGCACGGTACTCGTATTCTTCGGACCGGGACTTCTCGTCCTGGCCGCCGCCGGCGTCAGGAGGCTCAGCCTCGCCGCCCTCTCGGCCCCGCTCTCGATGACGATCGGCTCGTGCCTCGCCGTCGTGCTGCCCTTCGTCGGCGTGGCCTTCAACCCCGTCTCGTACCTGGTGTTCACCCTCTGCCTCGCCGCGGCGGCCCTGCTCGCCCGCCGGCTCCTCCTGAGGAACGATTCCGCCGGCCTCGCGCCGGTCCGCCGCTTCGGGGACCTGGCCCTCGTGGACAACCAGGCGATGCCGCGGGAGGGACTCCCTCGCTGGATCACGAGGCTGCTGGTCCCGGTCGCCGTCGCGTTCCCGGCCGTGATCATCGGCGGCCGGTACATCGCTGGTTTCGGGGCGCCGGAGAACTTCTCGCAGACCTTCGACAACGTGTATCACCTGAATGCGATCAAGCACATCGCGGAGACCCAGAACGGCTCGGCCCTGAGCCTCGGGAACCTGACGGAGGCCTCCCAGGCCTTCTATCCCGCCGCCATGCACGACCTCATGGCGCTCGTGGTCATGATGACCGGCACCTCCGTGCCCGTCGCCGTCAACGTCGGCACGATCGTCCTGGGCGCCCTGGTGTGGCCCCTCTCCTGTGTGTTCCTGATCAGCCGGGTCATCGGCTACCGGCCCATCCCGCTGCTCGCGGCCGGCGTCCTGTGCGCGGGCATGAGCGGCTTCCCCTACATGATGGTCGCCTTCGGGGTCCTCTACCCGAACCACGCAGCCATCGCCCTGCTGCCGGCCGCGCTGGGTCTGGTCGTGGAGGCCCTCGGGATGACTCCCGGGCGCCGTCGTTCGTTCTCCGTCTCCGCCGGCCTGCTCGCGGTCGCCGTCGTCCCCGGCCTCGCCCTGGCCCATCCCAGTACGCTCCTCGCCCTCCTGGCATTCGCCGGGCCGGTCGTCGCGGCGAGGGCCGTGAGGGAGTTCCAGGGGCGCCGCGGCGGAACGGGCGAGCGCTCACGCCCCGTCCTCTGGGGCATCCTCTTCGTCCTGTATGCGGGCGTGACGCTCGTCGCGTGGCTGAAGGTCCGGCCGTCACTGGCCTTCGCCCCGTGGACGCCCTTCCAGACCAACGCCCGGGCGATCGGCGAAGTACTCGGAAGTGCGCCGATGGGTGCGACCACGGCGTGGGTCCTCCTGATCCTGACGGTCGCCGGAATCTATGTCGCGGCGCGGCAGTTCCGTGACATGTGGTGGATCCTCATGATGTTCGTCATCGGCGGCGTCCTCTACATGATCGTCTCGAGCTGGAGCCTGGGCTGGTTCCGCACCTTCATGACCGGGGTCTGGTACAACGACAGTTTCCGCCTCGCGGCACTCCTTCCCGTCGTCACGCTTCCGCTGGCCGTTCTCGGTGCCGAATGGCTGACGGGTCTCCTGCGGCGGATCGGGAAGCCCCGGACCGCGGAGGAGCCCGCCGGGGGTGCGGGTACCTCCCCCGTGGCCCGCACCCGACGCGCGGTCTCCGGGATCACGAGCAGTCCGATCACCGCTGCGGCGGTCGTCCTCGTCCTCGGGGTGGGGACCCAGGGCGGGACCCTGTCCGGGGTCCAGACTCGCATGGAAGAGGTGTTCGCGCTCGAGGAGGAATCCCCCCTCCTGACCACCGATGAGCTCGCCCTCCTGCAGCGCGTCCCGGACCTCGTGCCCGCCGACGGTGTGATCGTCGGCAACCCCCGGACCGGCGCGTCGCTCGTCTACGCCCTGGCGGACCGGCGGACCGTGGCCCCGCACATCTTCGGGGACCGCACCGACGCCGAGCAGACGCTCCTCGACCACTGGGACGAGGCCGGGTACAACGTGTCCGTCTGTGATGACATCACCCGTGAGGGCGCCCTCTGGGCGCTCGACTTCGGCGACCAGGAGATCGTCCCCGGCGACGAGCCCTACATCGGCCTTCGGGCCCTGGAGGACGGGAGCGCCCCGGGGATCTCCCTCGTCGCGGAGGAGGGCGACGCCCGCCTCTACCGCGTCGACGCCTGCACGGAGTCCTGAGGTCCGACGACGGCGACCGGCGTCGACCGGCGTCGACCGGCGGCGCGTGGACCTCCGACGGTGCTCCCGGACCGCCCCGGCGGGTCAGGGCGGGGAGTACCCTGCGCTGCCCTCGCGGGTGAATCGGACCACCGAGGTGCCCGTCCCGTCGAACCGCGCGTCCGCGCCGTAGCCGAGCGACCTGAGCGTCCGCTCCGGTGCCCGCTCGCCCCTCGGATACACGACCCAGACGACGTCGTGCGGCAGGATCCTGTCCTCCACCGAGTCCACGTCGAAGCGCTGATCGTAGATCCTCCCCCACTCGTCGGCGGTCTTGCCGATGGTGATGTCGTCCAGCCCGGCGAAGGAGTCCTGGTAGGCGATCCGGCCGAGGCCCGCGTCCCCGGTGAGGGCGATCGCGTCCCCGGCCTCGGCCTCGTCCCTGATGGTGTCCGCCACGAAGCGGAAATCGTCCTGCGGACTCCTGCCGTACTCCGTCCGCTGGCCCAGGTAGGACGGCAGGGCCAGGAGCGCGACGGCAACCAGCACACCGGCCGCTGCCCGCCGCTCCCGGCTGGACGCCATCGCCGGCCGGCGCCCGGACGCCGGTTCGCCCGCCCTGAGCACCGCTGCTGCGGCGAGGAGCGGGACGGTCGGGAGGATGAAGGTGAGATAGCGGGGCAGGTAGTACGGGGACCCGAGGATGAGGGATCCACCGATGACACAGAGCAGCGGGACCACGAGGAGCGGCACGGCCAGCTTCACCGCGAAATGCCTCCGCAGCCGGATGGCGCCGACGAGCGCCATGCCCCACAGGATCACGGCGAGTCCCACCGTGGTGAGGTTCTCGCCGGGGGTCGGCAGCGGCGAGATGGCGCCGTCGAGCATGAGGTAGGCGTCGCTGAAGAACTGCAGGAGGGCGACCTCCGCGACGACGCCGCTGTCGATCGGTCGTATCCATGCGATCTGGAACTGCTGACCTGCGCCGATCGCGGCGAGGCAGGCTGCGGGGACGAGCCACGCCGGGCTGGCGGCCAGGAACGGGCGCCAGCTGCGGCGCAGTCGCCGGTCCAGGCAGACGGTCACCGCGTGGGCCACGAGCACGAGCACGGTGTAGAAGGACAGCAGGGTGGCCAGCAGGCCCGCCGCGGCGTAGCCGACCCAGAATCGCCGTCGGGGTAGCTCTCGGGCACGGACGAGGAAGTAGGTCGCGGCGACGCTGGCGGCCAGCGCCAGGGCATAGGACCGGGCATCGGTGGCCACGTACTGGGTCCGCGGCAGCAGCACCAGCAGTGTGGCCGCCGTCAGACCGTAGGCGAGGCCTCCGATCCGCCGTCCGATGGCGACGACCAGGCCCGCAGCCACACCGACCGCCAGCAGGCTCGGCAGGCGGAGTGCGACCTCGGAGACTCCGAAGAGTGTTGCCCAGCCGCGCAGGAGGAGGTAGTAGAAGCCGTGCACGGCGTCGATGATGCCCAGCATCCGGATCAGGTCGGGCAGACTGCGATCGATGGCGCTGACCGTGGCCGCCTCGTCCACCCAGAAGCTCGGTGCGTGGATCCTGAAACCGGAGTAGACGACAGCGAGAATCGTGACAAGGACAGCAGCCTTCGTCGTCCTTTGCACACTTCCCAGTAAATCATGCACCGCGGGCCTCCCGTGATCGGGGGATCCGACGCCCCGGGCGCCCCGCGGCCGGACTACTGGCGCACGTCGAAGGCGGCCTCGGCCAGGACGGGGACGAAGTTCCGCGCCAGCCACTCGAGGCTGAGCGGGGACACCATGATCATCGCGGCGCCCATCTCGTCCTTCGGGGCGAGGACGGTCTGCTGGGCCGGATCGAGGTCCTCCGCGAGGTCCTCCGCCAGCTCCTTGGCCCGCCGTCGTTCGGCGACGAGGACGAGGACCTCCGCCCGAAGTTCCTCCGCCCGGGCGCGGGGCCACCGGACCTGACCGACGGCGCCGAAGACCTCGTCCACCAGCTCGTCGGACTCCTCCAGGCCGGTCGGCACCGGGGCGGGCTCCATGCCGAACTCCTCGAGGGTGACCACGGGCCCGGATCCGGAGACGTAGACCCCGAGGTCCGCACCGGCCGCAGCGAAGGCCTCGACGACGAGGAAGGTGGTCCCGGGCAGGTCCGGGTAGTCGGCGACCGACGCCGTGATCGACTGCTCCGTGTCCCGGATGAGCTCCGCGCCCTCATCGGGCCGGCCGACCGCCCGTGCGACCTGCTCCACCGTCTCGCGCCAGGAGGGCTTCCCCGCGCTCGTCCCGTGGACGACCGGGGCGATGTCGGACAGCCGGTCGTACTGCTCGCGGGTGAGGTCGGCGCCGGTGGTGAAGATCAGGTCGGGTTCGAGGTCCTCGATCGCGGGGAGGGCGAGCTCGAGATCGTCCGGGTAGAGGACCGGCATCAGGGTTTCCTCGGCGACGCGCCGCAGGTTGTACCAGGGGGTGGCGTTCGACCCCGGCATGCCCAGGGGTGCGATCCCGAGGGCGATGCAGACATCCGCGGCGGCGTACCCGAAGGTCGCGATCCGCGCCGGCCGTTCGCTCACGGTCGTCTCCCCGAAGCGATGCTTGACCTCGACCGGGAACGTACCCGTCCCGGCCTCCGGGGCCTCGTCGCCGCTGGTGCAGGCGGCAGCGAGGAACGGCAGGCCGAGCATCCCCAGGACGACGGCCCGGCGGCTCATCATCGGATGGGCCTCACCGGCGCTCTCATGTCTCACTATTCTTCCCTCTCGTGAAATCCGTGCGTTCCGGGCGCCTGATCCGGGCCCCGGCTCCCTGCGGCGTCCCTAATGATCACTCGCGCGCTGTCTCAGCTCCGCGACGACGGATGCGACGTCGCCGTCCTTCACGAGCCGTCCGTTCTCGAGGAGGATCCCGCGTTCGCAGACGCTCGACACCAGGTCGAGGTCATGGCTCACGACGATGAGGGTCTTCCCCGCGTCCGCCAGTTCCCTGATCTTCGCCAGGCACTTCCGCTGGAACGGCTCGTCGCCGACGGCGAGGATCTCGTCGACGAGGAAGATGTCCGGATCGGTATGGACCGCGATCGAGAATGCGAGCCGGAGGTACATGCCGGACGAGTAGAACTTCACCTCGGTGTCGATGAACTCGCCGATCTCGGCGAACTCGATGATGGAGTCGAACCGCTCCTCGATGTCCTGCTGGGACATGCCGAGGATCGCCCCGTTGAGGTAAACGTTCTCCCGCCCGCTGAGGTCGTGGTGGAACCCTGCCCCGACCTCGATGAGCCCGGCGAGGTGTCCCCGCGTGCGGATGACTCCTGCATCCGGCTGGAGCACGCCCGAGATCAGTTTGAGGAGCGTCGATTTACCCGAGCCGTTGAGGCCCAGCAGGGCGACGGTCTCCCCCGTCCGCACCGTGAAGCCGACGTCGTCGAGCGCGTTGAACTTCTGGACGAGCTCACCCCTCCGCCCACGGACGAACCAGACGAAGGCCTCCTTCAGCGACCGGGTATGACGGAGGACGAAGCGTTTCCGCAGTCCGGTGGCGACGATCGCATCGGCGGCCATCCTCACAGCTCCTGGGCGAAGTTGACCGACAGGCGCCGGAACACGAACTGGCCGATGAACAGGACCACCAGTGACAGGACTGCCGCGATCGGCACCCACAGGCCGAGAAGGTCGGGCATCAGCGCGGGACCCGTCGTGTCCTCGAGCGTGGGGACCCAGAAGCCGAGATGGAACAGTTCGACCGCAACGGTCATGGGGTTCAGCTGGTACAGGAAGAACCACGGGCCGAGCGCGTCGCTGACCAGGATCCAGCTGTAGAGGACCGGCGACGCCCAGGTGACCACCATCAGGATCATGTCGACGAGGTTCTCCGCATCACGGAAGTACACGTTGACCGCCCCGAACAGCAGTCCGAGCCCGGCGGCGAGGCAGGCGACGATCAGGAAGCCGACGAGCGCCAGGGACAGCTGGAGGACGTCCGGACGCCACCCGACGATGAGGCAGGCGCCGGCGAGGACGAGGAGCTGGGGAAAGAAGTGGACGGCCGACACCCAGACCGCGGACATGGGGAACAGCTCGCGGGGAAGGTAGATCTTCTTGATGAGATCCCGGTTCTCAACGATCGAGCGGGTGGCGTTGCCGAAGGCCTCGGTGAAGAAGTTGATGAGCACGATGCCCGAGAACAGATAGATCGCGTAGTTCTCCGTCGTGCCCTGCAGATCGAGGAAGATCCCCAGCGCCACGTAGTAGACGGAGAACTGGAGGAGCGGCTTGAGGTACGACCAGAGCAGACCGAGGATCGACCCGCGGTAGCGGACGTGGATCTCCTTCCGGACGAGAAGCCGGAGGAGGAACCGGTTCTTCAGCACAGCCCCGAGCCCGCCGCCGGCCCCCGGTATCTGCATGGCGCCCGGCAGATCCGCTGCGGATCCTCGCACCCCGTTGCTCAATCTGCCGTGTCTCCCTCGATCTCCTTGGAGAACCGGCGGAAGGTCCCGTTCCAGGTCTGGCGGCTGGTGAACTCGGGCAGGGCATCGCCGTACTGTCCCTGCAGTTCGGACCAGTTGCTGACGAGCCTCCAGTGCCGTGAGAGCGTCTTGCCGAGGAGCGAGAAGAACAGGGAGCGGTCGCGGCGGTACCAGGACACACCGGTCCCGTCCGAAGCGGTGACCAGCGCGGAATCGAACCGTGTCAGACGCCACCAGCGCGCGTCCATGGCCGGGACCTCGACCGCGGGGCGCTCGCCGGCCTCGGCGGGAACCGGCCGCCACTGGGACAGCAGGGCGAGAACGGCGCGGACCAGTGATTCGGGAACCGTCGCCGGCTCCTGGATGGCATGGAGATTCCTGCGTCCCTGTACTTCCGGGAAGTCCGAGGAGTTCGGCATCACCCGGGCGTCCGTGAAGTCGCGCCGCGCCGTCCTGACCCACTGCAGCCGTTCGCCCAGGGTGGCGTGGAGGTGCGCGGGTCCGTCGAGGACGTCGTCGAGCGCCTTGATGCGGACGGCGACCGCGGAGTACTGCATCGAGAGGAGGTGCCGGACGTCGAGGGCGAGACTCTCGAAGGGCATCGTCCCACCGCGGGCGAAGGGGGAATGACTGAGCGCGGCGACCCACCGGTTGCGCTGGTGGTAGTAGGCCTGCCAGTCGATCGTGTCGTCCTTCTCCGTCCAGGGCATGTGCCACACCGCCGCCCCGGGGAGGGTGACCGTGGAGAACCCGGCCTTCTGCGCGCGCACCCCGTACTCCGCGTCGTCCCATTTGATGAAGACCGGCAGGGCGAGCCCGATCTCACGGACGACCTGCAGCGGGATCAGGCACATCCACCAGCCGTTGTAGTCGACGTCGACGCGTCGATGCACCCACGGTGTCATCCGGAGGTTCCGCTCCGAGAAATCGTGGCCCTCGAGGCTCTTCGCCGCCGGCCCCCAGAAGAAGCGACGACGATCGACCTGCTCGCCGAAGGTGTGGAGGACAGCCCGTTCGTAGAGGTTGAACATGTGGCCGCCGACGATCGTCGGATCGGTCGTGTAGTGCGCGAAGTGCAGGGCCCGGAGGATGCCCTCGGTCTCGATGCTCACGTCGTCGTCGAGGAGCAGGACGTAGTCGCTGTCCTCGCCGCGCAGGGCTTCCTCCATGCCGCGGGCGAAGCCGCCCGAACCGCCGAGGTTGGCCTGCTCGACGAGACGGAACCTCTCGCCGAGCCGCGCGGCAGCCGCCGCGTAGTCGGCCTGGTCCGTCACCCTGTCGTCGCCCTGGTCGATGATGATCAGGCGGTCCAGGACCTGGAGCAGATCGGCGTCGTTCGCGACGGTGGTCATGTGCCGTACCGCGTACTCGGGGCGGTTGAAGGTCGTGACGGCGATGGAGAGGGATCCCCGGCTGCGCGCCGAGGCGGCCGGCACGGACCAGTCCGCCCGCGTGAGCGTCACCTCCTCGTCGTGGGCGACGAGGTCGAACCAGTACCAGCCACCATCGACGAAGGAGGCCAGCGGGAGGTCGAAGACGAGCTCGCCGCCGGTCGTCGTCGTCGCCGTGTCGACCCTGTTCGAGGTGCCGCGCGGGCTGGACCGGTAGACGATGACCGACGCCTCGGCACCGGCCTCCACCTCGACGCGGAGCCGCACGGAGCGTATGGGGGTGTGCCGCCGCCAGTAGCTGGCGGGGAACGCGTTGAAGTAGGTGCCGAGGGAGACCCTCTGATGGGCCGGCAGTTTCAGGCTCGTGCGTCCGGCGATGAAGTCCGACCTCTGGTGGCTGAGGACGGGGAACGACGGCGGCGTCTTCGGCGCCCCGTTCCGGATCGCCCGGCGCGTCGGGTCGGTGACCCGGCGTGCCGGGTTGAAGTCCACGTAGAGCGGCAGGACGTCGGTGTCGCCCTCCACCGGGAGCACGACCTTGTGAACCACCTCGTACGCGGCGCCGTCCGTCACGGGGCCGCTGCCGGCGGTCTTCGTCGCTCCGACGGTCATGCGTCGACTCCGCCGCTCACGAACTTCTGCCCGCTCGTGAAGTGCGGCGCGATCTTGTTGTCGAACATGGACAGGGCCGAGCCGATGGCCATGTGCATGTCGAGGTACTTGTAGGTCCCGAGGCGGCCGCCGAACAGGACGTCCTTCTCACCCTTCGCCAGATCGCGGTAGGCGAGCATCTTCGCGCGGTCCTCGGAGGTGTTGATCGGGTAGTACGGCTCGTCGCCCTTTTCGGCGAAGCGCGAGTACTCCCGCATGATGACGGTGGCGTCCTTGGTGTAGTCGCGCTCCGGGTGGAAGTGGCGGAACTCGTGGATGCGGGTGAACGCGGAATCCTCGTCGGGGTAGTTCATCACGGAGCAGCCCTGGAAGTCCTCGACCGGGAGGACCTCCTCCTCCAGGTCGATGGTGCGCCAGGAGAGGTCCCCCTCCGCGAAGTCGAAGTACCGGTCCACGGGCCCGGTGTAGATCACGGGGACCTGGCCGAGCGTCGACGAGCGCGAGTACTCGTGGCCCTCGTCGAAGAAGTCGGTGTCGAGGTGGATGTCGATGTTCGGGTGGTCCGCCATCCGCTCGATCCAGGCCGTGTAGCCGTTGACCGGGAGCCCCTCGTACTTGTCGTTGAAGTACCGGTTGTCGTACGTGTAGCGGACCGGAAGGCGCGAGATGATCTCCGCGGGGAGGTCCTTCGGATCGGTCTGCCACTGCTTGCCCGTGTAGTGCTTGATGAAGGCCTCGTACAGCGGGCGCCCGATCAGCTGGATGCCCTTGTCGTTCAGGTTCTGGGGGTCGGTGCCGGCGAGTTCGCCCGCCTGTTCCTGGATCAGCGCCCGTGCCTCGACGGGGCCGAGCGCGGAGCGGAAGAACTGGTTGATCGTGCCGAGGTTGATCGGCATGGGGTACACCTCGCCCTTGTGGCGGGTGTAGACCTTGTGCACGTACTTCGTGAACTCGGTGAAGTTGTGGACGTAGTCCCAGACCCGCTCGTTGGACGTGTGGAAGAGGTGCGCACCGTACCGGTGGACCTCGATCCCCGTGCGGGCCTCGTTCTCGCTGTACGCGTTGCCGCCGATGTGGTGCCGGCGGTCGAGCACGGCCACCTTGAGGCCCAGCTGGGTGGCCGCTCTTTCCGCAACGGTCAGGCCGAAAAAGCCCGACCCGACGACAACGAGGTCAACGTTCACAAGTGCTCCTGAATTCATTCCGACGACGGACATACCCGGTTAAGGCTACCCGACGGAAGCGCGGGGCCTTCCAACCGACGGGGCGGTGAAGCCTCGTCGCGCACCCCGACCGGCCTAGGGACCCACTGCCTCGTCGAAGCGCTGAGTGAAGATCGGCAGCATGGATCTGAGGTAGCTCGCACTGACGTGGTTGTCGTCGATGTACACGAAGACGTTGCCGATGACGGCCGGGCAGACCTCGTCCCGGCACAGGTAGTCGGTGAAGTCCAGGAAGGCGACGTTCGGAGCCTGTCCGAGCAGCTCGGCGACCGGGGGCTGATCGCTGAGGGTGGCAGCGCGGGGAGGGTTGCACGCGGGGCTGTCCGCGCCCTGCGTCTCGACGCAGAGCACCCGGCTGGTCCCGAACCTCGGATTGTCACGGACGGCCACCACCTGGATGCCGCGGTCGTCGAGCATCCGTGCTATCCGGGCGAAGC
Source organism: Arthrobacter pityocampae (assembly GCF_002927275.1). GTDB lineage: Bacteria > Actinomycetota > Actinomycetes > Actinomycetales > Micrococcaceae > Arthrobacter_D > Arthrobacter_D pityocampae. Next base: position 549,727 of record NZ_PRKW01000001.1, read on the forward strand.
CGGCCGGCAGGACGTCCTGCGGATCATCGCTGCGCGCGACCGTCCCCACCGTGTAGACGAGGTCCGGCGCCTGCTGGAGGACGTAGTCGGTCACCGTGGCGTTCCACTGCTCGCATTCGGGGGTGCGTCCCTCGGGGCCCGCCCCGTACTTGCATCCTCCCAGCAGGACGAACGTCATCTTCCAGCCCCGCTCCTGCGCCATCGCGGCCAGCGGCACCGCCCACTGCTGGGAATGCGAGTCGCCGACGACGACGATGTCCCGTACGGGCGTCGAGGGGGGTTCGACGACGTAGCACGCGTCCCGGATCAGTTCGGCGGCCGGGACGTCCTCGCCTGCGCATGCTTCGTCGAACTGGAAGTACTCCTTGTCCATCTCGGTCGTCGCGGGGATCGGCGGCACGCCCGCAGGGGCGGAGATGCCGAGGAGCGGATCCAGCACCAGGGCACCCGGGTTGTTCGTGTCGGCCTCCGCAGCGAGATTCCGGGCCTCCTGCGTGATGGTGTGCTGCCAGGCGGCCAGGGGCGCAGCGACGAGCCCCACGCTGACGGCGAGGACCACCACCGCGCGGCGCCGCCGCTTGTCCGCCCAGGCGAGGGCCCGCAGCGGACGCTCCACGAAGCGCATCGTCAGGTACGCGAGCACCAGCGACACGGCGATGATGATGAACCCGCCCAGCAGTCCCGGGGACGGCCGGTCCTGCCAGACCAGCGCCAGCACCAGTACCGGCCAGTGCCATAGGTACAGGGCGTAGGACAGGTCCCCCACCCGCACCAGGGGCTTGGCCGACAGGAAGCGGTCGGCGCCGATCGCGCTCCCCGTCTGGCCCGCCAGGATCACCAGCGCCGCGGCCAGCAGCGGCCACAGGGCGACATACCCGGGGAACTGGCCCTGGACGTCGAGGATGAAGCCGCCGCTGAGCATCGCGGCGACACCGACCCACCCCGCCACGATGCGCAGGGACCGCGGCAGCCGGACGAAGGGCAGGGCCAGGGCCAGCAGGGTCCCGAGGGCGAACTCCCACAGGCGGGCGCGGGTGTCGAAGTAGGCGTACGCCTGGTTCGTGTACGTCTCCCAGATCGAGAACCCGAGCGAGGCGACGAACACGGCCCCGAACACGAGCATGACGACGCCGCGTACCCTGAGCCGGAACCTGCGGGCCAGCAGCGCGCTGGCGAGGAACAGCAGCGGCCACAGGATGAAGACCTGGCCCTGGACCGACAGGGACCAGAAGTGCTGGAGCGGGCTCGCGAGACTGTGGTCGTCCGCGTAGTAGTCGACCGCGTTCGAGGCCAGCACCCAGTTCTGCACGTAGAACAGGGACGCCCAGGACTGCTCGATGATGTCGGGCCACCGCGACGGCGGCACGAGGACGTAACTCGCCCCGAGCACGCCGAGAATCACGACGACGACGGCGGGCAGCAGCCGCTTGAACTGGTGCAGCCAGTGCTGCGCGAGGTCCAGCGGCTTACCCCCCTCGATCCTTCGCAGGAAGGACAGGGACAGGAGGAAGGCCGAGATCAGCAGGAAGATGTCCACGCCACCCGAGACCCGGCCGAACCAGATGTGGTAGGAGACCACCATCAGCACGGCGAGCGCGCGGAGGCCCTGCACCTCGGGGCGGAACCCCCGGTCGGAGTCGGCGCCCCGACCACGGGGAGGACCCGGACGAGTCGCCTCAGCGACGGACATGAGTGATTCCCGGGGTAGACACGCTCCCGTACTCTACCGGGGCCGTCCGGCCCACCGGCAATCTTCCCCGCGAATGTGATGAACCCTTCGTGCTTGACAGGAATCGGGTGCGGCCGCGCGTTGTCCACATCGACTCCCTCGTCGACGCGGCCGGTCCACGATGCTCCTAGTCTGGTCCCCACCCTGCCAGGAGGCCCTCGATGGATCTGCACGTCACGCTCGCCGGCGCTCCCCCGGCAGCCTTCACCCGGGAGATCGTCGTCGACACCGACACCGTCCGCACCGGCGCGGCGCTGGCGGACCGGCTCGCGGCGGGCGGACACCGGGGGCCCTTCACTGTGGACGGGCGGCCGCTGGCCGGTCTCCTCCCGCACACCGGTGACCTCCCGCACGGTGCGGTCATCGTGTGCGGCGCGCAGCCCGGGCCTCCTGCCCCGGCGCCGCTCCCCCACCTGGTGTTCGTCGTCCACACGGGGCCGGACGCGGGCCGGGTCGTGCCCCTGACGCGGGGCAGCTACGTCATCGGACGCGCGGCGGCCGGCATCACCATCGCGGATCCCGCGCTCTCCCGGAGCCATGCCCTGCTCACGGTGACGCAGGACTCCATCCTCCTCGAGGACCTCCGCTCGGTGAACGGGACATTCGTCGACGAGGCCAGGATCACGACGGCCGCCATCACCACCGCCGCGGACCTGCGGTTCGGCAGGAGCCGGTGCGGCATCGAACTGGTCGACGACCCGGGATGAACGGCAGGCGACCCCCGAACGGTCCTCGGGCCCCTGCCCGTCGACGTGGCGCTTCCGGGCCGGCCGTCGCGCCTCCTCGTCGTGACGGCACTCCTGCCCCTGGTCCTCGGGGTCGTCCTCGCGCTGACCACCGGCCTGTGGTTCTTCCTCGCCTTCAGTGGCCTCTCCGCCGTGACCGGTCTCGTACCGTTGGTGACGTACCGCCGGGCGTCGGCCGTCTTCGCCGGCGAGGTGCGCGACGCCGCCGCACGGGACCGCGCCCGACGCCGGAGCGCAGCACCCGACCCCGGGCAGACCGCGCTCGACGCCGTCCGCGCGTCCCGCCATCCCCCGCCCGGACCGTCCGGGGGGGCAGGGCCAGCACCGGAGGTGGTCCTGTTGCGGCTGGGTACGGCGGACCAGCCGGCGCACCTCACGGCTCCGCGGGCGGACGTCCCGTTCGATCCTCCGAGCCTGGACGGGGTCCCGCTCCTCCTTCCGTGTTCGAGGGAGACCGGCGCCGCGTCCCGCCCGTTCACGATCACCGGTGACGAGGAGGGAGTGCACGGCGTCCTGCGGGCCCTCCTGCTCCAGGTGGCCCACCCGCGGTCCGGCGCCCCGATCCTCGTGTGTTGGGGACCGGCCCGGGACCTGCCGCTCCACGCGCGGTTCCTGCCGAACGTCCACCTCACGCACGACCGGGGCGTCCTCGCCGCGCTCGCTGCCCGGGCGGTACTCCTGCTGGTCTTCCAGCTCTCCGAGGACCTGCCCGGGTGCGCCGCGAACGTCGTCGTCCTCCGCTTCGCCCCCGGATCACGACCCGACCGGACGCTCCCTGGACCCGATGGGCTGCACGGGACCGATGGGATGACGCTGACCGCCGGGACCGCGAGGGCCCGCATGGGCGGTTATGACTACGCGGTCCTTGCGGACGGCGTCTCGGCGCGGACCTTCGAGCGGACCGCGCGGACGCTCGCCCGGGCGGCGGCTCTCGGCCCGGCATCGCCGGCCGGCAGCCGCGGGGTCCGGCCCTCCACCCTCGCGAGCCTCCCGCGCTCGGCCTCGCTCTGGTCGGAGGACCTGATGCCGGCCACGCTCGCGCCGGCAGTCACCGCGCGGTGGTCCCGGTCCGACGGCGGGCACGCCACCGCCCACGTGGGCAGGTCCCTCGAGGGCCGCCTGTCGATCGATCTCGTGCGGGACGGCCCGCACCTGCTGGTCGCCGGGACCACCGGCTCCGGGAAGTCCGAGTTCCTGAGGACCCTCGTGCTCGGCCTCGCCCTGAACCAGCCGCCCGAGCACCTCACGGTCCTGCTGGTCGACTACAAGGGCGGTTCCGGTCTCGGCCCCCTGGCGTCCCTGCCGCACTGCGTCGGCAGTCTGACCGATCTGTCCTCCGAGTCCACCGGCCGGGCCCTGGCATCGCTGCGCGCGGAACTCCGTCGGCGGGAACGCCTGTGCTCCGAGTACGCCGCCGACGACCTCGATGACCTTCGCCGCGTCGCCCCGGGAGCCTGCCCTCCCCGGCTGGTGATCGTGATCGACGAGTTCAGGTCGCTGAGCGACGACGTCCCGACGGCGATCCCCGACCTGATGAGGATCGCCTCGCTCGGCCGCTCCCTCGGGGTCCACCTGGTCCTGGCCACCCAGCGGGCCCAGGGCGTCGTCACTCCGGACCTGCGGGCGAACATCACCGCGTCGGTCCTCCTCAGGGTCCAGACCCCGATGGAGTCGCAGGACCTCCTCGGGACACCGGCGGCCGCGGAGCTGCCCGTCGACCTCCCGGGGCGGGCCTTCCTGCGCCGCGGGTCGGAGGCCCCGATCGCCTTCCAGGTCGCGTCGTCGTCGGAGTTGCCCGCCGCGGACCGCAGCGCGGGCTGGCAGGATGCCGCCGCCCGCATCGATGGCGCATCGGCCGCTCCTGCCCGGGCAGCCGTGCCCGACCCCGAGGGAACGGCCGGGCCGCAGACTTCCTCCGTGCTCGCCCAGGCGGTCGAAGCGCTGCGGTCCGCGGCTGGAGGATCGTCCGCTCCCCGGCCGCGCCGACCCGTCCTGCCGCCCCTGCCGGCCGTGCTCACCTCGCGGGCATGCGGGGCCTTTCCTCCCGCCACGGCCGGGCACGACACCCCCGACGCCCGGCGCGGGCACCGGGGGGTGGCCCTCGGCGTCGCCGACTTCCCGGACCGCCAGGAACAGCGACTCCTGCTCTGGAGACCCGGGGAGCACTCGCATCTCGCGCTCATCGGGCTCCCGGGCAGCGGCGCAGGAGAGGCCCTCGCGGCGGTCGCCTCGTCCCTGCCGGTCGCCGATCCCGACGTCCACCTGTACCTCCTCGACGGTGACGGCAGCCTGGCCGGCTGCTCGTCGGGTCCACACGTGGGCGCCTACGTCCGCCCGGACGAGACGCGACGCGCCGGCCGCGTCCTGCAGCGGCTCGTGGGTCGTGCGGGTGCCCGGTCCGACGACGGTCCGGGCATCGTCCTCGTGGTCACCGGCTGGGGTCGGTGGAGCAGCCAGTTCCGCCAGGGCCGCTTCGCACGCGCGGAGGAGGACCTGCAGTCGCTGGTCCGGGACGGAGCTGCGCACGGGATCGCGGTCTGCCTCGGCGGGGATCGGGAGCTGACCGCGGCCAGGTTCTTCGCCCTCCTCCCGAACCGCGTCTACCTCCCACGGGGAGCCCAGCAGGAGACGACCCTGACCTGGCCGAAGATGCCGCCCCTCGAGGCCGTCGCCGGCCGCGGCTTCGCCCAGGGCCGGATCACCGGCACCTGGGGCGACGGCACCTGCCAGCTCGTGCAGGACGGCGCCGATGTTCGTCCGACGCCCCCATCCCGGGCGCCGTTCCCGGTCCATCCACTGCCGCACGCCGTCACCGCGGAGAGGCTCCACGCGCAATCGGCGCCAGCGCAGCGCCGGGGCTCGATCGACCTGCTGGTGGGCGTGTGCGGGGACGACCTCGAGGCGTATGTCATCGGCCTCCGGCCCGGTGAGGTGTTCCTCGTGCTGGGCCGTCCGGGGACCGGACGCTCCACGACGCTGGGGGTGCTCCGGGATTCCGCCTCCCGGCTCCGGCCGCGTCCCACCGTCCTCGCACCGCGGGACGGCGGCTCGGGCGAGGACGCGGTGCGCTACTGGCGGGACCTCACCGAGCACGGCGCCCGTCCTCCGGGACAGGACTGCCTCCTGCTCGTCGACGACGCCGATGATCTCCCCGCGGACGTGCATCAGGTCCTCGCGGGGCTGGTGGCCCGGGGCGCCGCCGCGGTGCTGGCCGCCGTGCCGGGGCCGTCCCTCCTGGCGCGGGTTCCCCTGGCCGCCCAGGGGCGCGGGCAGGGTCGGGGCCTCGTGCTGTCGCCCCGGTCGTCGGGTGACGGGGATGTCCTGGGGGTCCGCCTCGAACCGGAGGGTCGCCCGATCCCGGGCCGCGGATTCGCCTGTGACCCGTCGGGCATCATGGAGCTCCAGGTGGCGCAGGGACCGGGTGATGCGGACGGGGAGGTTCGTCCGCGGGCAGGAGAGCTGCGACCTAGAGCGTCCTCGCGGGCCCCGACCCCCGGGTCGTGAAGTCGACGACGGGCTTCGAGAAGAGCGTGATGATCACCGCGGCCGCGGGCGCGATGAGCAGGACGCCGATGACGGGATCACCGGCGGTGAAGTAGGGGAAGGCCAGGATCACCAGGAACAACTGGACCACCAGCGCCGGCGAGCGCGGCCAGCGGAACCCGGCCGCCAGTTTCCTCGCCATGGCCACCAGGCCTGCCGCGACGAGCAGGAGCAGGACGGTCATGAAGACCGATCCCCCGACGGAGACCGGGTCCGCTGCGAAGACCGACAGGAGGAAACCGACCGACAGGGCGAGGAGGGCGACGGCCTCGAGCACCAGGACCGCGGCGATCAGGACGACGCCGGGCGGTCGGGAGAGGGAGTGCGGGGCAGGATCGGTGGCCACCCTAGAACCCTACCCGAGCGGCTCCCGGAGAACCGGGACACCTACGGCACCGCCTATAACAGGCATCGCTGTGACAAACCACTCATCCGTCAGTCCAATTATCCGGGTCAGACACTTGTTTACCGGTTGGTTACGTGACAGCGTTAAACCGAGTTGAGACCCGGGGGCCGAAAGCGGCCCCTTTACTATGAGCCCCCTCGTGAATGTTTTCACAAACACACGGCGTGCGAGGCTGAAGGAGAATGTGATCACCATGGATTGGCGTAGTCGCGCGGCCTGTCTGGACAAGGACCCGGAGCTGTTCTTCCCGGTCGGCAACACCGGACCGGCCCTCCTGCAGATCGAGGAGGCAAAAAGTGTCTGCCGCCGCTGCCCGGTGCAGGACACCTGCCTGCAGTGGGCCATCGAATCCGGGCAGGATGCCGGCGTCTGGGGCGGACTGAGCGAGGACGAGCGCCGCGCGCTCAAGCGCCGCGCCGCACGGGCCCGCCGCGCCTCCTAGGGGTCCGGGCCGATCCGCCGGCCCGAACGCGGGTGGATCCCGCGCTGCGGGTACTGATCGATCGACGAAGGGCCGCCCAGGGGCGGCCCTTCGTCGTCGGACCCGACAGGTGGGATGCGGCCGATCGGCCTAGGACCCCTGGTTCAGCCGCAGTCCCAGCTCGAGGGTGACCGACGTGCCGCCGCCGGGACGTGTGCTCCACGCGATCGTCCCGTCGAGCTCACTCATGACCAGCGTCCTGACGATCTGCAGGCCCAGTCCTTCGGCGTGTCCGCCCACGGGCAGGCCGACGCCGTCGTCCTCGATCGTGACGCGGAGGATCTCCTGGCCGTCGTCCTCCGTCCGGCGGTGCGCCCTGAGCCATACGGTCCCCGCCCTGCCGGACAGGCCGTGTTCGACGGCGTTCGTGACGAGCTCGTTGATCACCAGGGCCAGGGGTGTCGCGAGATCGCTCGGAAGCTCCCCGAAATCGCCGCTGCGTTCGGTCCGGACGGCCTGGGACGGCGACGCCACCTCGGCGGACAGGCGGAACTGGCGGGAGATGAGTTCGTCGAAGTCGACGCTCTGGGCCAGGCCCTGGGACAGTGTCTCGTGCACCAGCGCGATCGTGGACACGCGGCGCATGGCCTGCTCGAGGCCGAGCTTCCCCTCCTCGCTGACCATCCGGCGGGACTGCATCCGCAGCAGCGCGGCCACGGTCTGCAGGTTGTTCTTCACCCGGTGGTGGATCTCGCGGATCGTCGCGTCCTTCGACACCAGTTCCATCTCGCGGCGGCGGAGCTCGGAGACGTCCCGGCACAGCACGAGCGCCCCGAAGCGTTCCTTCTCGTCGCGGAGCGGGATGGCCCGCAGGGACAGGCTGACGCCGCGGGACTCGATCTCCGTGCGCCACGGCATCCTGCCGGTCACCACGAGGGGCAGCGTCTCGTCGACCATGCGCCGGTCCTTCAGCAGTCCCGTGGTGATCTCGGCGAGCGGCCTCCCCTCGAGGGTCTCCACGTCCCCGAGGCGCCGGAACGCCGACACCCCGTTGGGGCTCGCGTACTGGACGATGCCGTCGACGTCGAGCCTGATCAGCCCGTCCCCCACCCGGGGCGCGCCCCGGCGGGACCCGGTCGGTGTCGCGAAGTCGGGCCACAGCCCGAGCGTGCCCATGCGCAGGAGGTCGTAGGCGCACTGCCGGTAGGTCAGTTCCAGCCGGGAGGGCATCCTGGAGCTGGACAAATCCATGTGGGTCGTCACGACGGCGAGGGTCCGGCCGTTGCGCACCATGGGGACGGCCTCCACGCGCATCGCCATCTCGGTGGTCCAGTTGGTCTCCCCGGAGCGCTCGATCTTCTGGGACTCCCAGGCGACGTCGACGAGCGGCTGGAGGTCCGCGCGGATACGCTCCCCCACGAAGTCGCTGTGGAAGACGGTGTGCGACGTCGACGGCCGGGCGTGCGCGAGCGCGACGTACCCGCCGCCGTCGAGCGGGAACCACAGGGCGAGGTCGGCGAAGGCGAGGTCCGCGACCATCTGCCAGTCCCCCACCAGCAGGTGCAGCCACTCCGCGTCGCCGGGTTCGAACCCCGTGAACTCGCGGATCGGATCAGTGAAGATAGCCATGGGGTCTCTCTGTAGCGACGAACGGCGGGCGGGCCGCGGGCGGGTGCTGGACACCCGGTGGGACTACCGGGATCCAGTCTGTCATCCCCGGCCGGGCCCGCCCACCCGGCGGTTGCCTCAGCGGACGATCGAGCGGAGGAGCCGCAGCGCCACCGACAGGGACGAGATGTCGTCCTGTTCCAGCCTGTTCACCTCCGCGAACATGTTGCTGGCCCGCTGGAGCTGGTCCTCGTTCTGGTCCTGCCACGCCTGCAGGCGTTCGCCGGCGTCGCGGTCCTGCAGGTCCTGGGACGCGCGCATGACGGCCACGGTGATGTCCGCGGCGGTGGAGTACAGGTCGTCGCGCAACGCGGCCCGCGCGAGGGCCTGCCACCGGTCCGTGCGCGGCAGCTTCGTGATCCGCTCGAGCAGGTCGTCCACCTCGAAGCGGTCGTAGACCGCGTAGTAGACGTGCGCGATGTTCCCGACCGGCTCGTCGATCCTGCGCGTGGCGAGCGCGATGTCGAGCAGGGCGAAGGACTCGAACTGTTCGGCCCAGTGCCGGCCGAGTTCCTCCGGCAGGCGCCACTGGGTGGCCCGCTCCCGCCAGCGGAGGGCGCGCTCCAGGTCACGGCCCCGCAGGTACTCGGACAGATGCATGTGGAACGGCTCGATCAGCGGCTTGAACGCGGCGATGTCCTGGTCCACGGAGGTTCCCGGCTCGACGTGGTTCACGAACCAGCGGACGGCGCGGTCCAGGAGCCGCCTCAGGTCGAGGTGCACGGTGCACCAGTGCTCCGTCGGGAAGTCCGCCGGCAGCGCTGCGAGCGCGTCCACGGTCCTGTCCAGCGAGTAGATCTCGCGCAGGGCCACGAACGCGCGGGCGATCATGGGTTCGGGGACGGAGGTCTCCTCCAGTACCCGGAACGCGAACGTGATCCCGCCCATGTTGATGATGTCGTTGGCGACGACGGTCGAGATGATCTCCCGGCGCAGCGGATGGGTGTCGAGGACGTCGTCGAACCGTTCCACGAGCCGGCGCGGGAAGTAGCGCCGCAGCGTGCCGCTGAAGTGCGGGTCGTCGGCGAGGGTGCTGGCCGTGAGGACCCTGGTGAGTTCGATCTTGGCGTAGGCCGCGAGGACGGAGAGTTCGGGCGAGGTGAGGCCCTGGCCGGCGTCGACCCTTTTGCGCAGCTCCGCCGTGGTCGGGAGCGCCTCGAGGTCGCGGTCGAGATCGGCCTTCTTCTCCAGCCAGTCCATCATGCGCTCGTAGCTGGGGCTCCACTCGACGACTCGCTGGCGGTCGTTGAGCAGCAGGACGTTCTGGTCGATGTTGTCCTGCAGGACCAGGCGGCCCACCTCGTCGGTCATGGAGTGCAGGAACTCGGCGCGTTCCTCGGGCTGCAGGCGCCCGGCCCGCACCATCCGGTCGACGAAGATCTTGATGTTGACCTCGTGGTCGGAGCAGTCCACGCCCGCGCTGTTGTCGATGGCGTCGGTGTTGAGGACGACCCCGGACAGCGCGGCCTCGATGCGTCCGCGCTGGGTCATCCCGAGGTTCCCGCCCTCGCCGACGACGCGCGCCCGCAGTTCGCTGCCGTTCACCCGGATGGCATCGTTGGCGCGGTCGCCGACGTCCGCGTTCGTCTCGTCGGTCGCCTTCACGTAGGTCCCGATCCCACCGTTGTAGAGCAGGTCGGCGGGGGCCCGGAGGATGGCGCGCAGGAGTTCCGGTGGGCTCAGCTGCGTGATCCCGGCGTCGAGGTCCAGGGCCTCCCGCACCTCGGGCGAGATGGGGACGGACTTGGCCTGCCGCGGGTACACGCCGCCGCCGGCGCTGATGAGCGCGGTGTCGTAGTCCTCCCAGCTCGAGCGGGGGAGTTCGAACAGGCGCCGCCGCTCGGCGAAGGACGCCGCCGCGTCCGGGCTCGGGTCGAGGAAGATGTGGCGGTGGTCGAAGGCCGCGAGGAGGCGGATGTGCTCGGAGAGGAGCATCCCGTTCCCGAAGACGTCACCGCTCATGTCGCCCACCCCGACGACGGTGAAGTCGTCGGTCTGCGTGTCGAGGTCGAACTCGCTGAAGTGCCGCTTGACGGACTCCCAGGCGCCGCGCGCGGTGATGCCCATGGCCTTGTGGTCGTAGCCGACGGACCCGCCGGAGGCGAAGGCGTCTCCCAGCCAGAAGTCGTACTCCGCGGACAGCTCGTTCGCGATGTCCGAGAACGACGCCGTGCCCTTGTCCGCGGCGACCACGAGGTACGTGTCGTCGTCGTCGTGCCGGACGACGCGCGGCGGGGGCGCCACCGTCTCGGTGGTGCCGTTCGTGATCACGTTGTCGGTGATGTCGAGCAGGCCGCGGATGAAGGTGCGGTAGCTGGCCTGCCCCTCGGCGATCCACGCCTGGCGGTCGAGCGAGGGGTCGGGCAGCTGCTTGGCGAAGAAGCCGCCCTTGGCCCCGGTCGGCACGATGACCGCGTTCTTGACGGTCTGTGCCTTGACGAGCCCGAGGACCTCGGTCCGGAAGTCCTCGCGCCGGTCCGACCAGCGCAGCCCACCGCGCGCCACCTTGCCGAAGCGCAGGTGCACTCCCTCGACCTGCGGGGAGTAGACCCAGATCTCGAACTTCGGCCGCGGGAACGGCGCGCCGGTGATCCGGGAGGTGTCGAACTTCAGGCTCACGTGACGCTTGTCCTGGAAATAGTTGGTCCTCAGCGTCGCCTCGATGAGATTGGCGAAGGTCCGCAGCACGCGGTCCGCGTCGAGGGTGGGGACCTGCTCCAGGCCCTCCTCGAGCGTGGTCCGCGCGGCGTCTGACGCGGCGTCCCGGTCGCCCTCGAGATCGGGGTCGAACCGCGCGGTGAACAGTGCCACGAGGGCCCGGGTGACCGTCGGGTTGCGGAGCAGGGTGTCGGCGACGAACCCGTACGAGTTGGTGTTGCCCATCTGGCGCATGTACTTGGCGTAGGCCCGGAGGATCACCACCTGGCGCCAGCCGAGCTCCTCGCTGAGCACGAGCCGGTCGAACTGGTCGGACTCGCTGTCGCCCACGACGGCCGCCGTGAACGCCTCACGGAGCAGGGGCGCGGTGTCGAGCGGCGAGATGCCGGCGGGGAACCTCAGCCCGAGGTCGTAGAGGAAGAACGAGCGGTCGTCGGACCGCGTGATCTCGAAGGGCCGCTCGTCCAGCACCTCGAGTCCGAGGTTGTGGAGGTACGGCAGGATCTGCGTGAGGCTCTTCGCCTCGGCCAGGTAGAGCTTGAGGCGGGCGTCCTCGGCGTCCTGGCGGTCCGGCACGTACACGTGGAGCTGCGGAGCGCCGTCGGGCTCCTCTGCCAGCCGCTCGAAGCGGGGGATGTCCTCCAGGGCGTCCTCGACCTCGTAGTCGACGCGGTAGCTGGGAGGGAAGGACTCCGCCCACAGGGTCGCGAGCCGCTGTGCGTCGTCCTGCTCGAACCGCTGCTGGGCGACCTCCACCACGCCCTCGGACCAGGAGCGGGCCGCCCGGACGAGGCGTTCCTCCAGCTCGATGGTGTCGATCGCGGGGATCTCGACGCCGCGCTGCAGCCTGATCCGGAAGAACAGCCGGGCGAGCGCGGACTCGCTCATCCGCGCCTCGAAGTCGATGGACTCGGCATGGAGGGCCGTGCCCAGCTCGTCCTCGATGCGCCGCCGGACGCTGGTCGTGTACCGGTCGCGGGGAAGATAGACGAGGGCGGACATGAACCGGCCGTACACGTCCGGGCGCAGGAAGAGCCGCGTCCGGCGTCGTTCCTGCAGGCGGAGGATCCCGAGCGCCGTGGACACGAGGTCGGCGTCGTCGATCTGGAACAGCTCGTCGCGGGGGTAGGTCTCGAGGATGGACAGCAGGTCCTTGCCCGAGTGCGAGTCCGAGGGGAAGCCGCAGCGGCGCAGCACCTCCGTGACCTTGTCGCGGACCAGGGGCACGTTGCGGACCGACCCGGTGTAGGCGCTGGTCGCGAACAGGCCGATGAAGCGGCGCTCGCCGTCGACGTTGCCCTGCGCGTCGAAGCTCTTGATCCCGATGTAGTCGAGGTACGCGGCGCGGTGCACGGTCGAGCGCGAGTTCGCCTTCGTGATCACGAGGAGCCGCCGTTCGCGCGCCATCGCGCGTCCCGCCGCGGTGAGCTGCTGCAGGTGTCCGCTGCCGTGCCGGAGCAGGCCGAGGCCGCTGCCCTCGCGTTCCAGGAGCGCGTCGGCGCCGTCCTCGTCCCTCACGAGGTCGTACTCCTTGTAGCCGAGGAACGTGAAGTTGCCGTCGTCGAGCCACCGGAGGAGTTCCTGCGCCTGGCGCAGGTCGGGAAGCTGCTCGGCGCCGACGACCGACGCGAGCGACGCCTCGATGGAGCGTACGGTGTTGCGCATGGCGGGCCAGTCCTCGACCGCCGCACGGACATCACCCAGCACCCGGTGGAGGCCGTCGATGAGCGACTCCTTCGCCGCCGCGTCGGACAGCCGCGCGACCTCCACGGAGATCCACGACTCGATGTGCGTGGTGCGTCCGTCCAGGCCCACGAGGTCGCCGATGTTCGGCAGGGCCGCGGTGTCCCCGCTGGAGGCACCGGCTGTCGAGGGGACACGCTCGAGGGTCGTCAGGGCATGGGACTCGTCCTCGCGTACGGCGAGGAACGTCGGGTGCACCACCAGGCGGATCGCGGCGTTCTGCCGGACGAGCTCTGCCGTGACCGAATCGACCAGGAACGGCATGTCATCGGTGACGATCATGACGACGCTGGAGGTGCCCTGATCCATGATGCCGACGGCGGCCGTCCCCGGCCGGCGGGATTCGGCGAGGTCCCGATGGGCGAACGCCCGCTGGCGGAGGTCGGCGGGGAGGTGCCCGACGGCGTCCTCGCGCGCGAGATGCTCGAAGTAGTGCTGTACGAAATCCCGTGACGTGTCCGAGCTTGACTGATCCGTTGTCCTGGATCCAGACGACATGGGGAGGGCCTCCGTAACGTGATGAAAGGCCGCTCCGTTGCGACCTCTTACCGTGGAATCCTAGCCGGGATACCCGGAAACTTCACGTTGCCGGATCTCGTCCCGGACCCGCGCCGTCGCGCCTCCCCGCCCGCGGGGACGCCCGCGAGGGCGGCGATCGCGAGTCTCAGCGGCGAGCCCGGTGCGGTCTCGAGCAGGGCCGTTCCGGCGAGCAGCGCCCGGTCCGCCGCCGCGGCGTCCAGGGGCAGGAACGCGGAGATCCCGAGTGACGGCCCGAAACGCTCCCAGGCCTCCCGCAGCTGCGTCTCGGGAGCGCGGCCCACGGCCGCCGCCCGCACCTTGTTGAACACCACGCGGGGTGTCGCCGTGGGGACGGCATCACCGAGTTCCGCGAGTGCCTTGACCAGGCGCGGCACGCCGATGGTGTCCGCCGCGCCGATCGCGAGAACCGTGTCCGCGACCTCCAGGCAGCGCAGCGCCGCCCCGTTGCGGCGCGGGGCGAGGGTGTCGAAGCTGAGCTCCTCGTCGGCCTCGAGGCAGAACCCGCAGTCGACGACGGTCACCTCCGCCAGGGAGCGCCCCGCCTCGAGGACCCTGCTGAGGGCCGCGGGCCGCAGTTCGGGCCACCGGTCGGGGCGGGTGATACCCGTCAGCACGCGCAGCCGGCCGCCCTTCACCGCGACGCTCACCGCGATCCGGCCGAGCGCCGTGCCGTCGAACTGGCCCTGATCGGCGATGCGGCAGGCCTGCGCGAGCCCCGCCGACTCGTCGAGCAGGCCGAGCGAGGCTCCGATGCTCGCCCCGTAGGTGTCGGCGTCGACGAGGAGGACCGAGCGGCCGGCCGCAGCCAGTTCCGCGGCCATGTTGAGGGCCACGGTGGTGCGCCCCGGGGCCCCGGGTGGCCCCCACACGGCCGTGATGCGTCCGGCACCGGGTTCCTCGGTCACCCCGGTCCCCTCGATGGGCCGTGCCGCCGCCACGTCCGGCCGGCCCAGCGGATCGGCATAGGCGAGGGAGCCCTGCGGACGGCCCGGATCGGCGTCGAAGCGTCCCACCGCCCGGGTGATGGCCGCCGCGAGCACTCCGGCCTCCACCGATGCCTCGACGTACTCGATGCCGTCGACGGTGGGACCGACTGGTCCCGGCAGCCGGTCGCGGAGCGCGACGACGGCGACGCCCGTGAAGCGCAGGCGGTCGACGAGGGACGCCGTGAGCTCGGCGGCACCGGGGGCGATGACCACGGCTCGCGCCAGGCCGCTCTGGCAGGCGGCGACGAGCTCGGTGAGTTCCGTGCAGCGACGCACCACGGTCACGGGCCCCCGCAGCTGTTCCAGCCCGGGGACATAGGCGTTCGCCTCCGCCCCGAGCGTGATGACCGGGATGCTCACGAGCCGGCGCCCGGGTTCAGCACGACGGCGATCCGGGCGTCGTTGGACAGCGCCCCCAGCAGCGCGGGCATGGCGCCGTCGTCCACGAGGACCTGGACGAGCGTGGAGGAGCTCCCTCCGAGGGCGGACTCCCCCACCGTCAGCTCCGCCACCTCCGCGGCCTCGAGGAGCAGCCGGGGTTCGTCGTAGGAATTCGTGTCGGTCCGGAGCGAGACCCAGATATCCACGCGGTCCCCGGCAGCGGTCCCGCTTGGCAGCGGGTCCTCGACGGTGAGCCCCACCGGCTTGCGGTCCAGCCCGTCCGTCCTGCCCACCGCGGCGGCGGGGACGAGCTCGCCCCGGGGAACGAGGCGGGTCGCGACTGCGGCGTCGGGGATGCCGGCGGCCACGGTCAGGTAGGCGTCCGACACGTCGCCCAGACGGACGGGCACGGCCACCAGATCCTCCTCCGTCAGCTTCGACCCGACGGCGATGTCCTCCCGGGCGGAGTACACCTGCGTGGTGGTGTTCTGGCTGTCCAGGAGCGCGATCACCCCCGCCGTCGACGAGAGGACCAGGAGGAGGCCGATCAGCAGCCGTGGATCCTTCCAGGACGGCTTCCTCAGACGCGGAGCCTCGCTCGGCACCTGCATGGCACGCGTGTCGATACTCACTGTCGTCCCCCATTCGACCGGTGGCGCCCCGACCGGGCTTCACTCCCCGCACGCCATTGTTGTGTACGGCGGGCCCCAAGGGAACCGATCGACGGCAAATGGCGTCGACCTGTGGAGAACTGCGGCCGGCGACCCCGGCGGTGGCAGACTGGAGGCATACCCGAACGACCATGAAAGGCGGACCCGTGGCCGAGCGGCGCTTCCTCACCCTCGCCGACGTCGGTGAGGTGCTCAACATCAGCGCATCCCAGACATACGCCCTCGTCCGCTCGGGGGAGCTGCCGGCCATCCAGGTGGGGGGCCGGGGCCAGTGGCGCGTGGAGACCCGGATCCTCGAGGAGTACATCGCTGCGGCCTACGAGAAGACGGCGGCGGCGCTGAGGAACGACGCCGCGGGCACTCCACCCGCCTGATCACGGGCGACGTCCAGCCCGCACGCGGCTCTCCCGGGACGCGGCGGACGGGCGCCACGATCGTCCTCGATCCGCCGCGTGGTGCCACGGGCTCAGCCCGCCGCGGCGTCGTGCCCCGGGTTCAGTCCGCCGCCGCGTCGTGCCACGGGTTCAGTCCGCCGCCGCGTCGACGGCGTCGAGGGAGGCGAAGGGCACGGTGAGGACGTCCCGGCCCTGCGCCTGTCGGCCCTCACGGTCGACTCCCGTCGTTCCGACGTCGACGAAGTCCGCACCGACCCTGTCGATGATCCCCGCCTGGCGGGACGGGGGCGACACCGTCCAGAGCGTCACATACGCCCGGTCGCGGGACAGGACCCGGAGCGCCGATCCCAGTCCCAGGCGGGCGCCGACACCCGACAGCGGCTGACCGGCCCCACGCCCCATCCCGCGGAGCAGGTGCAGTGACGACAGCGGGACGATCACGGACCGCCCCTCCACCGCGACGGCGATCCACTCCGAGCCGACATTCGTGAGGATGCCCTCGAGTGACCGGCCGCCTCGCGTCGACACCCCGAGCGGCCGCCCGACCTGGCCGAGCAGCCGCTGCACCAGGGTCAGCCGCGCCTGCTCGGCGCGCGTGCGTTCCCTGATCTCACTCTCCTGCTCGAGGGCGGTGGCCGCCTGGAGCTGCGACTCGAGGTCGTTGAACAGGGCATCCCAGCGCATCTCCCCAACCTAGGAGCCCTCCGTCCCGACGTCAATCGAACAGGTATCCCGTGAATAGAAAGCAAGTGTAGACAAACTACATCAAACGACATCAAACTGAGGCCTCGAGGAGGAGGGTTTCCATGAAGACGTCGGACACGATTCAGGCCGGACTGATTCTCGGGTGCGGTGTCGTCACGACGGGGGCAGGGACCGCCCTGCTCGTCGGCCGGCAGGCGACCGGCAGACCGGTGCTGGAGGACGCCCTCGGTCTGGCACTGGCGGGGCTCGGGCTCGCCGTCGTCGGCGGGTGGGTGGTCCTGTTCCTCGTGGCGCTCCTCGCCGAACTGCTCCACCGACGCGGCCCGTCGATCGCCGCGACCTGCGCCTCCCGCTGCGCTCCCGCGCTGATGCGGCGCCTCGCCGTCGCACTGCTCGGCCTCAACCTCCTCGCCGTTCCCGCCGTGGCACACGCGGCGACGGCCGGCACGGCGGGGAGTCCGGGGCCGGCTGTAGCCGCGACCACCGGGGCGGCGGGCAGTCCGGGGCAGGCCCCGTCCGCTGCCGGTCGATCGGCATCCGTCGCGGCTCCGGGGCCTACGGACCCGAGGCCCGAGCCCGTGTCCCCCGCCTGGCAGCCGGAGCCCCTGCCGGTGGACGGCGGACCGCTGGTGCGGGGGCCGAGCCGCGCCGTCGTCGACGCGGAGGAGGCTGTCGTCGCGCCGGGTGATTCCCTGTGGTCGATCGTCGCCGCCCGGCTCGGGCCGCTGGCGACCGCGGCGGACATCGCCGAGGTGTGGCCGACCTGGTACGAGGCCAATCGCGCTCTCATCGGGGACGACCCGTCCCTCCTGCTCCCCGGCACGGTGCTGCAGGCGCCGTCCGGGTAGGAACCGGATGGGGATCCGGTTGCAGGCCACTCGCTGCTCACCCAGCCCGTCACCCGACCAGTCAACGAAGGGAATCCGCATGAACCCCGTGACCCAGCTCCGTCCCGCTGCCACCGAACTCGCCGCGGCAAGCGGCGCGCCACGAGCGCTGCTCGCGCCGCCCCGCCCCGCGGACGCGCAGGCCACCGTGATCCCGCTGAGGCCGGCGGAACCGCCCGGGACGGCCCCGACGCCGGGGCCGCCGCAGGACGCGGACCCCCTGGGGGCCGCTGATGCGGGGATCGAGCTCCGGATCGCCGGGATCGCCCGGTCCGTCTGCCAGGGCGCCCTCGAGGTCCTGGGCGGATCGCGCCCCCTGCAGCAGATGGCCCGCTGGCTCGACACCGAGAACTACGAGCGGTTGCAGCTGCGCGCGAACCTGGTGCGCTGCGTCGGCGCGCGTCCGGCCGGCCGGGGAGGGGAGGTCCCGGGGAGCACGGACCGGCATGTGGTGGTCCGCTCGGCCCGCGTCTGCCCCGTGAGCCCCGGCGTCTACGAGGCCTCGGTCGTCGCCTTCGACCGGAAACGCGTCCGCGCCGTCGCTCTTCGGATAGAGCAACGGCGCGGAGCGTGGCGGGTCACCGCCCTCGAGATCGGCTGACTACCGCTTCTTGTTCTTCCGGCCGGCGGACGGCGCGGCCTGCGTCTTGTTCCGCTCGACGTGCACCTCGGCCTCGCCCTGGGCATTGGGGGCGATGAAATTGAGGGTCGCGGGCTTGGCCGGTGCTTCGAGTCCGGCCGCCTTGATCGTCGGCGCCTGGACCACCCCGCGACCGTCCGTGACCCCGGGAAGACCCGTCTGGGCCGGCGCCGAGACCTCGACCTCGAGGTTGAACAGGTAGCCGATGCTCTCCTCGCGGATCGACTCCATCATTGCCTGGAAGAGGATGAAGCCTTCACGCTGGTACTCGACGAGCGGATCCCTCTGCGCCATCGCGCGGAGGCCGATGCCCTCCTTGAGGTAGTCCATCTCGTAGAGGTGCTCCTGCCACTTCCGGCCGATGACCGAGAGCACCACGCGACGCTCCAGTTCGCGGACCGTCTGCTCCCCGAGGGCTTCCTCGCGCGCCTGGTAGGCGAGCTTCGCATCGGAGAGGATCTCGTCGTGCAGGAAGTCGCGGGTGATCTTCGACGTCCCGCCCGCCTCCTCGATGACCTCGTCGGAGGTCAGGGTGATCGGGTACAGCGTCCTGAGGTTCGTCCACAGCAGGTCGTAGTCCCAGTCGTCGCCGTGGCCCTGCGCCGTGGCTTCGTCCACCATCGCGGTGATGACGTCCTCCAGGAAGAACTGCACCTTCTCCCTCAGGTCGTCGCCCTCGAGGATCCTCCGGCGGTCGCCGTAGATCGCCTCACGCTGGCGGTTCAGCACGTCGTCGTACTTCAGGACGTTCTTGCGCTGTTCGGCGTTGCGGCCCTCGACCTGGCCCTGGGCGCTCTCGATCGCCTTCGACACCATCTTCGACTCGAGCGCGACGTCGTCGGGCATGGTCGCACTGTTCATGATCCGCTCCGCGCCGCCCGAGTTGAACAGGCGCATCAGGTCATCGGTCAGGGACAGGTAGAAGCGGGACCGCCCCGGGTCCCCCTGGCGGCCGGAGCGGCCCCGCAGCTGGTTGTCGATCCGCCGCGACTCGTGGCGCTCCGTCCCGAGCACGTACAGGCCACCGATCTCGCGGACCTCCTCCTGCTCGGCCTTGACCGCTTCCTTCGCGGCCTCGAGCGCCGCGGGCCACCGGGCCTCGTACTCCTCCGGGTTGTCGGCGGGGTCGAGCCCCGCCTTCTCCAACGCTGCGACGGCGTTGAACTCGGCGTTGCCGCCGAGCATGATGTCGGTGCCGCGGCCGGCCATGTTGGTGGCGACGGTGACGGCGCCCTTGCGGCCGGCCTGCGCGATGATCGCGGCCTCCCGCGCGTGGTTCTTCGCGTTCAGGACCTCGTGGCGGACGCCCGCCTTCGCGAGCTGCTTCGAGAGGTACTCGCTCTTCTCGACGCTCGTCGTCCCGACGAGCACGGGCTGTCCGGTCTCGTGGCGCTCGACGATGTCCTTCACGACGGCGTCGAACTTCGCGACCTCGTTCTTGTAGATGAGGTCGGAGAGGTCCTTGCGCGCCATCTCCCGGTTTGTGGGGATGGGGACGACGCCCAGCTTGTAGGTGGACATGAACTCGGCGGCCTCGGTCTCGGCGGTGCCGGTCATGCCCGAGAGCTTGTCGTAGAGGCGGAAGTAGTTCTGCAGCGTGACGGTGGCGAGGGTCTGGTTCTCCGCCTTGATCTCCACGCCCTCCTTCGCCTCGATCGCCTGATGCATGCCCTCGTTGTAGCGCCGGCCGGCGAGGATGCGGCCCGTGTGCTCGTCGACGATCATGACCTCGCCGTTGAGGACCACGTAGTCCTTGTCCCGCTTGAAGAGTTCCTTGGCCTTGATGGCGTTGTTCAGGAACCCGATGAGCGGCGTGTTCGCCGACTCGTACAGGTTGGAGATGCCGAGGTAGTCCTCGACCTTCTCGATGCCGTCCTCGAGGACGCCGACGGTGCGCTTCTTCTCGTCCACCTCGTAGTCGACGTCGACGGTGAGCTTCTGGACGACCTTCGCGAACTCGGTGTACCAGCGGTTCACATCCCCCGAGGCCTGGCCGCTGATGATGAGCGGGGTCCGCGCCTCGTCGATGAGGATGGAGTCGACCTCGTCCACGATGGCGAAGCTGTGGCCGCGCTGCACGAGCTCCGTGGCACTCCAGGCCATGTTGTCGCGCAGGTAGTCGAAGCCGAACTCGTTGTTCGTGCCGTACGTGATGTCCGCGGCGTACTGCTCGCGGCGCGTCGCCGGGTCCTGCTTCGAGAGGATGCAGCCGCTGGTCAGCCCGAGGAAGCGGTAGACGCGTCCCATGAGGTCCGACTGGTACTCGGCCAGGTAGTCGTTGACGGTGACGACGTGGACGCCCTTGCCGGACAGCGCGTTGAGGTAGGCGGGCGCGGTGGCGACGAGGGTCTTGCCCTCACCGGTCTTCATCTCGGCGATGTTCCCCAGGTGGAGGGCGGCGCCGCCCATCAGCTGGACGTCGAAGTGGCGCAGGCCGAGCGTGCGGCTCGACGCCTCACGGACCGCGGCGAAGGCCTCGGGAAGGAGATCGTCCAGGGTGGCGCCGTCGGCGAGACGCTTCTTCAGCCGATCGGTCTCCCCGCGCAGCTCCGCGTCGGACATCTCGCGGAATTCGTCCTCCAGGACGTTGATCGCGTCAGCGTAGTTCCGGAGCCGCTTCAGTGTCTTCTTATCGCCGGTGCGGAGAACTCGTTCAAGAAGTGATGGCACTGGTATTTACTCCCAATCTGATGCTGCCGAGGATGGCGTCTCTAGTCTAGGGGACGACGTTCCGCCTCCCGCTGCAGGTCCCCTGCGGCGCGCTGCAGCGCGGCCGAACTGCATATGCGCTCAGAGTAGCGTGCCGGCCTGCGCGGAGAGCGCCGGGGCGAGGTCGCCGCGGTCCTCGACGACGACGTCGTCGAGTCCCAGCCACTGCGCGAGCAGGCGCAGTTCGTCGGCGAGCTCTGCCGCCGTGTCGGCGGGGGCATCGGACTGCGCATGCGCGGCGCGGACCAGCAGGCGTCCGGCCGCCCGGTCCGCCTTGAGATCCACGCGCGCCACGAACGAGTCGCGCAGCAGGAAGGGCAGCACGTAGTACCCGTGGGTGCGCTGTTCCGCCGGCGTGTAGATCCCGATGCGGTAGTGGAAGCCGAAGAGCCGGTGGAGCCGGTCCCGCTCGAAGACCACCGAGTCGAAGGGGCTGAGGAGTGCCCTCCCCCGGGCCCGGCGCGGGTGGACCGCGGTCGGGTCCAGGTACCAGGGCTCCGTGCCGGCGTCGACGGTCACGGCCTCCAGTGCCCCGGCGTCCACCAGGGCGTCGAGAACGGCCCGCGTCTGGCGGACGGGGGTGCGGAAGTAGTCGGCGACAGAACGCGCGGACGCGACGCCGAGCGCCCCCGCGGCCCGCCCGGCCAGTACGGAGAGGGACTGCGTCCGGTCCGGGGCGACGACGGCGAGCGCGGGGTCGGGCAGGATGCGCTCGATGGGGGCGTACAGGCGCTCGAACTGGTCCGACCGTCCGGCGGAGCCGATCTCCCCGCGGGCGAACAGATCCTCGAGGACCCGCTTCGTGGCGGTCCACCGCCACCCCCACCCGTCGGCGGGGCGTCCGGTGTCCCCGCCGAGCAGGCGCTGGACGGTCGAGGCGCTCAGCGGCGTCCCCGCGCCGAGGAGCTCGAGGATCGCGGTTTCGAGGGACTCGCGCAGAGCGGGCGGCATCCTGTCCGCACCCATCCACGTCCGGCGCTGCCATGCCCTCAGGTGGGGGAACAGCTCGGGCGGTACGAGGCTCGCCTCGTGGGCCCAGTACTCGACGAGCCGGCGCGGGGACCGGGAGGAGAGGGCGTCGAACCGGGCGCGGTCGTAGGGGCCGAGGCGGGAGAACAGCGGCAGGTAGTGGGACCGGGCGAGGACGTTCACCGAGTCGATCTGGATGACCTGGAGGCGTCGGGCGGCGCTCGCGACGGCCCGCGCCGAGGGGGCCGCCTCACGGCGGGGGCGATGCAGTCCCTGGGCGGCGAGGGCGATCCGGCGGGCCTGGGCGAGGGTGAGGTTCGGCATGGGCTCCTGCACGGAACTGCCTCCGCGCAGGACGCGGAGGCAGTTCCGGTAGATGTCGATGGGGTCACGGCCTGGGGCGGCCGGGCGTGGCGCGGCTAGGCGGACGCCGCCTCCTGAGCGCGGTAGGCGAGCAGCTCCTCGGTTCCTTCCGAGCCGTTCGAGTCGAGCGTGATGACGCCGTAGGTCCAGGCCTGGCGCCGGTAGACCACCGACGGAGCCCCGGTCGCGGAGTCGACGAAGAGGTAGAAGTCGTGTCCCACGAGCTCCATGCTGTCGACGGCGTCGTCCAGGGTCATCGGGACGCCGGAGAAGACCTTGCGGCGGATCAGGACCGGCGAGTCGCCCGCGGGGACGTCGTCCGGCGCGGCATAGGCGTCCTCGGGCTGCGGTGCAGGCTCCTGGGCGGCCGGAGCCTCCGCTGCCACGTCGAGGTAGAGGGGCTTCGCGGGATCGGCCGGTTCGAGCGCGGCCGTGGCCACGCGGACGGCCACCGGGGTGTGGCGGCCGTGATGGACCTTGCGACGGTCACGGGCACGGCGCAGTCGCTCGAGGAGCTTGCCGTACGCGAGGTCGAAGGCGGCGAACTTGTCGGCCGCGGAGGCTTCGGCCCGGACCACCGGGCCCCTGCAGATCACCGTCAGTTCGACGGTGAGGGAGGTCTCCGCCATGCGGGCACTGGGCTCCTTGGTGATTTTCGCATCGACGCGCTGCACCTTGTCGCCGAGTTGCTCTATCTTGTCGATCTTCTCCGTCGCGTACTCACGGAAACGGTCCGATACCGCCAGGTTCCGACCATTGATCACGAATTCCATGGTGCCCTCCACATCACTAGGTGATACGGCGGCGGTCGAGGCGTTTCCGCAGAGCCGCCGCCGACGGGTACGTATCGTCGCTGTGTTGTACCCGTACTTCAAGGTAGTTCACCCCCCTCCGTAATTCACCCTTCGCCACTCCGGAACTTCCTGTACGTCGACGGACGGAGTCTGTGTAGGGTCGTGGACATCATGCCCGCCGGGTGAGGACGTCGCCGCGATCACCACCGCGCCCAGGACCCGCGCTCCGCAGCCGCGCAGCACGCGGTGCACCTCGCCGATCGTCGCCCCGGTGGTGAGGACGTCGTCGACGATGATGCAGTCGCGGTCCGCGAGCACGGCCCGCGCATCCCTCCGGCCGCGCATCGAGTGCAGGACGTTCGCGCGGCGCCGGCGCCGGCCCAGGCCCTTCTGCCCTCCGCGCGGCCCGGAAAGCGCGGCCAGTCCGTCCCGGACGAGTCCTCCGCGCACCAGCACACGCCCCACGCGGGACACCGCCGACCTGTGACGGACGCCCGCAGCGAGCATCGCGCCGGCGGGGAGGCCGCCCCTCCGGTCCAGGCGGGACAGCAGCAGCAGCAGCGGGTCGTAGCCGCGCCGTCGGCGTGACGAGGCACGGCCGGGCACCGGGACGAGCAGCACCGGACGGACCCCGCCCGGACCCGGCCGGGCACGGCACAGGTGCTCCACGGCTTCGTGCAGCGCACCGGCCAGGGCCGCCTCCACCGGGCCCGCGAGGTCCACGTGCCCGTGGTTCTTGAAGGCGAGCAGGACTCCCGACACGGCGCGCCCGTAGCGCCCGGCGGCGACGACGGGGAGCGGACCGTAGGTCGGGTCGGGGTCGTGGGGGCCGCGGGCCGGCCCGGGAGCGACGTCGGGCAGGACGACGTCGGGCAGGGACTCCGCTCCTGCTTCCGCCCGGAACGGACGCGCCGTCGCGCGCCGGAAGGCGGCGCTGCACGGAGGGCAGAGGGAGGTGTCCCACCGCCCGCAGAGCACGCAGGACGACGGCAGGACGAGCGCAGCGAAGGCAGCGAGGGCCGCCGCGGTGCGCCGATAGGGCTGCCCGAGGACGATCCGGTCCAGGACGGACGACGGGTCGGGAATCTGCATGCCCCAGCGCACCATGCGGCGTCGCGGGCTTCGTGCGGTACCGCCCCTATGTGGACATCCGCTACCCCGGGAAGGCCGGGTCCGTCACCGTGAGCTGCTCGTCGACCCAGCTGCCTCCGATGCGCCGGTAGAGCGTGCCGCCCGCCTCGGCGTAGAGGGTGTCCTCGGCGTCGGATCCGGCACTGATGCCGACGACGCCGTCGAGCGCGGCCATCGCCTGGCGGTCGCCGTCGAGCTGGAGGATCACCGGGGTCGCTTCACCTGCTCCGACGGACGAGGCGACGATCACGCTCTGGCCCGCCCACGTCGCCGTGTCGATCGACCCGTCGGTCGGCAGCGTCAGCGGCGTGGTGAGCGACTGCGGAACGCCCTCCGTCGAGCGCGTGATGCCGGCCAGCAGCACCTCGCCCACGCCACTCCGATCCGTGACGACCAGCGCGCGGGATCCGTCGCGGGCGATGCGGAGTTCCCTGACGCTCCGGTCGCCGAGCCACCCGGCCGAGAGGACGGCGGAGTTCGCCTCCGTGCCACCCGGGGGAACGGCGAGGACCTCGGTCCGGCCGTCGACCGCCCGGGTGGTCCAGACCCAGTTCTCGGGATCGAAGGAGGGTTTCGTGAGGTTCCTGCCCCCGACGACGGCGCGCGCCTCGCTGCCCGGTGCCGTGACGTAGAGATTCTCCCGGTCGGCGTCGAGGAAGGCGTAGGCGCTGCCCGAGACGGACGTGGCGGGGTCCCGTGGGTCGAGTTCTCCCACGGGGTCCAGTCCCTCGATGTCGGTGACGGCGCCGTTGCGGACCCGTACCAGCTCGCCCTCCGCGACGGCCACCTGCTCGCCGCCGACGTCGGGGGTCAGCTCGGGGACGATCAGGTCCGGAGCGGGCGGTCCCAGCTGGATGGGCTGGTCGCTGGCCATCTCCACCGACGTGACGTCGTTCAGGTCGAGCAGGTTGACCGCGAGCTGCTGGTTCATCTGCTGGAGGGCGAGGTTCGTGGCGTTCTCGAGGACCTCCGGCGAGAGCTCGACCGTCGCCTTGCCGGACGTGATCGGGACGGAGTCCCGGGCGAGCGTGACCCCCTCGGGGAAGGCGCTGGTGACTGAGCCCTGCAGGTAGGGCGCCGGACCCGCGAGCATCGCGCCGACGATCCGCGCGGTCACCCCGGTGCGCCGGACGAACCAGCGGGCGTCGGGCACCCAGTGCCGGTAGTTGCTGCTGTAGAAGTACAGGCTGTGCGAGATCAGGAGGTCGCGGGCACTGCTCTGGGCCAGCATGATGCCGTCGGGGATCTGGTCGATCCGCCATTCGCCGTCGAACTGGACCATCCGCACACCCAGGGTCTCCGTCGCGGGCACGACGGTGTTGGTGCGCACCCCGCGGGCGTCCACGGTCCCCGCCGTCTCGAGCTGGATCTGGTAGACGCCCTCGGCGGCGCGCTTCTCGACGCGCGGGTCGCCCCGGAACAGGACGATCCGCTCCTCGGGCTGCCACGTGTCCCGCAGGTCGGGACTCAGGAACTGGCGTGCCACGCTGTACCCGTCACCCGCACCCGTCCCGGCGGTGATGAAGTCGCGGAGGATCTGCTCGGGCGTCGCCCCGGGCGCGGGCCCCTCGGGGTCGAACACCGGGGCGACGGCGTCCGGCTCGCCGTCGGGCACCTCGATGACCCCCACCGGTCCCTTCGTCGGGATGGCCGAGCACCCCGTGAGCACGAGGAGGCAGGCGACGAGCAGCACGGCGAGCCTGGCCGCCCAGGCACGGGCGCCGCTGTCGACGCCGGCGGGATGCGCGCGCCGCATGATCGTGACGTGATGTCCCACTACTCCCCCTCGCTCGGTTCGCGTGTTCGTTCCGCCGGGATGTCGTGGGCGGATGGGTCCGGGCCGGGCCCGGGACCGGCCACCGCCGGCGGCGGTGGCAGGGCCAGGGGCGACGACGTCAGCGCCGTGCCCTGCGTCCTGGGCAGCGTCAGGCGGAAGCAGGCTCCCTCTCCGGGCCTGCCCCAGGCCTCGAGCCAGGCGTTGTGCAGCCGCGCGTCCTCCATGGCGATCGACAGTCCGAGCCCGCTGCCGCCGGTCGTCCTCGCCCGGGCGGGATCGGCCCGCCAGAAACGGTCGAACGCCCGCGAGGCCTGCAGCGTCGTCATGCCGATGCCGTGGTCCCGGACCGCGACGGCGACCGCCTCGGGGCCGCACGCGATGTGGATCTCCGTCGGCTTCCCCTCGCCGTGCTCGAGGGCGTTGACGATCAGGTTGCGCAGGATGCGGTCGATCCGGCGCGCATCGGCCTCCACGATGCACCGTGTCCCCTGCGCCACGATCGTGAGGTCCGAGCCGAGCCGCTCCGCCAGGGGCCGCGCCCCGTCGATCGCGTGCTGGACGAGCTGCACGATGTCGACCGATTCCGCCTCGAGGACGGCCGCTCCGGCGTCGAACCGGGAGATCTCGAGCAGGTCCGCGAGCAGGTCCTGGAACCGCTCCACCTGGTCGAACAGGATCTCGGCGGACCGCTTGTTGACGGGGTCGAACTCCTCGCGCGCATCGTGCAGGACCTCCGCGGCCATCCGGACCGTGGTGAGCGGGGTCCGGAGTTCGTGGGAGACGTCGGACACGAAGCGCTGCTGCATCTGCGACAGCTGGGCGAGCTGGGTGATCTGGTCCTGCAGGCTGCCGGCCATGTGGTTGAAGGAGACGCCGAGCCGGGCCACCTCGTCCTCGCCCCTGACCTCCATGCGCTCCTGCAGCTGCCCCGCGGCGAGCTTCTCGGAGACGGACGCCGCGTGGCTCACCGGCCGGACGACGCTCCGCGTCACGTACCAGGCGATCGCCCCGATGACGAGCAGGAGGACGACGCCGGCCAGCCACAGCACCCGGTGGATGTCGTCGAGGGTGGTCTGCATCGCCGACAGGTCGTAGTAGACGTACAGCGCGTACGAGGCCTGGTCCGGCGGGAGCTGCACCTGGGTGCCGAACGCGATGCCGGGGGCGTTGGTGGCACCGCTCTCCGTGACGGGGATCGTCATGGGCGCCCAGTGGATGTCCGGGCTGTCCGCGACGGTGTCCTGCAGGTCCGGCGGGAGCATGCTGGCCGTCACGCCCTGCTGGCTCACCGTCGTCGGGATGAGGACGTTCCCCGAGATCGGGACCAGGATCGCGTGGCGGGGCGCGTCGGTGTCCAGGCTGACGAGGGCCTCGACGGAGTCCAGGACGAGGCGGCTGGTGGTGTCGCTGTCGGTCGCGGAGGAGTCCCTGAAGACCGCCTTCGTCCGGGTCAGCTCCTCGGTGGCCTCGGCGCTGAACTGGTCGAAGCGCTGGTCGTAGAGGGCGCCGGCGATCTGGTTCGAGAGGAAACCGCCGACGGCGACGAAGGAGACCGACGTCAGCAGCATCGTGGCGACGACGGTTCGGAACTGGAGTGACCGGCGCCAGTGCTGCGCCACCGACTGCACCAGCGAGCGGGAACGGGCCGACGCGGCGTGCAGCCGGGAAGCGACCGGGCCGGTCGGCGTGCGCCGACCTGTCGTGGCCTGGTCCGTCGCGGGCGGGGCGACCCCCGGAACGGGCCGGTCCGCGATGCGGGCGTCCGTCGCTCCGGTGCCCGGACCGGCGTGCACCGCCGTCGACGGAGTCATCGGAGCGGGCCCGGCGGCAGACCCCGCCGCGGCGGGGTCTCCGTCGGCGGGAGGAGTGCGGGAGCCGGAGGAGCGGCTGTCCGCCCTCCCTCCATCACCCCTGTCCGGCCTTGTACCCGACACCACGCACCGTCAGGACGATCTCGGGCGCCTCGGGATCGCGTTCGATCTTGGAGCGGAGCCGCTGCACGTGGACGTTGACGAGCCGTGTGTCGGCCGCATGCCGGTACCCCCACACCTGTTCGAGGAGGAGTTCACGCGTGAAGACCTGCCACGGCTTCCGGGCGAGGGCCACCAGCAGATCGAACTCGAGGGGGGTCAGCGAGACCCGCTGCCCCGCGCGCACCACCTCGTGGCCGGCCACGTCGATGCTCACGTCGCCGATCCGCAGGGTCTCGGGGGCCTTGGACTCCGCCGGTCGCAGGCGCGCACGGACCCGCGCCACCAGTTCGGCCGGCTTGAAGGGCTTGGGAACGTAGTCGTCGGCACCCGATTCGAGGCCGCGTACGACGTCGGAGGTGTCGGACTTCGCAGTCAGCATCACGATGGGGAGATCGGATTCCGCGCGGATCTGGCGGCACACCTCGATCCCGTCCATGCCCGGCAGCATCAGGTCCAGCAGCACCAGATCGGGCTGCGTGGAGCGGAAGACGCCGAGCGCCGCCGCACCATCGGCACAGAAGACCGGGTCGAAGCCGTCGTTCCGGAGAACGATGCCGATCATTTCGGACAGGGCCTCGTCGTCGTCGATGACCAGTATGCGTGCCTTCATGCCTCAATACTGGCCTATCGGCCCAGCAAAGTCCCATCCGCCGCGGGGTGCGGGACGGCGCGTCGCACACGGCCCTGCGCGGCTGCCTCGAACGGGCGCACGTCTCACTATGATGCTGGAGGGGGCCGCTGATCGCCTGCCTCCGGAGAACACCGACCGAGGGGATGCCATGAACGAGCAGGTGGAGGGTTCGCCGGACGGCCGCCCGGCGGACGACCGGACGCCGCCCGGACAGACCGGCCCGCCCGTTCCGGCCAACCCGTGGGGGCAGCCCCAGGGCCCGTCGCGTGCCGACGCCCCCGGACACCCCGGCCCGCCCCCGACCGGGGGCTTCCCGCCGCCCTACGGACAGAGCGCGCCGCCCTCCGGACAGACCGCACCGTCCGGGCAGCCGCCGCAGTACGGACCTCCTCCGGGCAGCCAGGGCTGGGGCACGGTCTACCCCCCGCGCGGGCCGGGACAGGGCGGCCCCGGGTTCGATCGGCACCCGGGCTACCAGGCCCCGCCGAAACCGGGAGTCATCCCGCTGCGCCCCCTCGGCCTCGGAGAGATCCTCGACGGCGCGTTCCAGGCGTGCCGCAAGAACCCTCTGGCGACGTTCGGGATCGCCATCCTCCTGCAGGCCGTCGTCGCGCTCGTGACCGTGCTCCTGCTCGGAAACTTCATGTCCTCCCTCGAGGTCTTCGAGTCCGCGACCCCCACGGAGGACGACCTCATCGGCGTCGCCGCCGGCATCGGAGCCCTCGCATCCGTCGCCGGAGTCGTGTCCGGGGTCGCGCTCCTCGTGCTGCAGGGCATCCTGGTGATCCCCATCGCCCGCGCCGTCATCAACCAGAAGACCACCTTCGGCCAGGCCTGGCGGCTCGCCCGCGGACGCATCCTCCCGTTGCTCGGTTTCGGGCTGCTGGCTTTCGCCGCGAGCCTCGTCGGGCTGGCCCTCCTCGTGGGCATCTCGGCGCTCGCGATCGTCGGGCTGAAGGAGTACTCGGCCCTCGTCATCGTCCCCCTCGTGCTCGGCGCGATCGCCGCCCTGGTGTGGGTGAGCACGAAGCTCGTCGTCGCCCCGGCCGCCCTGATGCTGGAGGGCACCGGACCCTGGACGTCGATCAGGCGCTCGTGGCAGCTGACCCGGGGCAACTGGTGGCGGACCTTCGGCATCGTGCTCCTGACGAGCATCATCGTCTCGATCATCACCTCCGTCATCTCGGCGCCGCTCTCCTTCGCCGTGACGCTCCTCTTCGGCTTCAGCACCAGCACGTCCGCCACGCCGGACGCCCTGGATTCGCTGCCCGTCCTCGCCGCCTCCCAGGCCATCACGGCCCTGTTCACCGCCGTGGGGTACGCCTTCCAGGCGGGGGTCACCTCCCTGCTGTACGTCGACCTCCGCATCCGTCGGGAAGGCTTCGACGTCGTCCTCATGCGCGAACACGAGCAGGCCGGTGCCGGGACGACGGACCTCCTGCCCGGCGGCACCACCTCGTTCGGCCACCAGCCGGGCGGACCGGCCTGATGCCGGACGGCGCCGCAGCCGGTTCCCCCTCCGGGGGACGCGCATGAGCGGTGGGGTCCGTCTCCTCCTCACCCCCGACGCGGACGAGGCACGGCGCCTGCTGGAGGAGGAACTGGCCGAGCCGGCGTACGTCGAGGCGCAGCCGGGCCTGCTCGAGCGGCTTCTCGGTGAGCTCCTGCGCGGCCTCGCACGGCTCCTCGACGGGGTGGGCGGGCTCGCGCCGGGGCCGGGCACCCTCGTGCTGGCCCTGGGCGCGGTGCTCATCGTCGTCGTGGCCGTCGTGCTCGTCAGACCACGGCTGAATGCGCGCGGCCGGGCGCAGGACTCCCCCGTGTTCGACGACGCCGGGACGCGCTCCGCCGACCACCACCGCCGCCGGGCCGCCGCCTTCGCCGCCGACCGGGACTGGAACGGGGCCGTCGCCGAGCTGCTGCGGGCGGTCATCAGGTCCGCCGAGGAACGCCTCCTGGTCGCCGATCAGCCGGGACGGACAGCCACGGAGGCGGCCGCCCAGCTCGGCGCCGTCGTCCCGCCGCTGTCCGAGGACGTCGCCTGGCTGGCCGACCTGTTCAACGAGACCCATTACGGGAGCGGCACGGCGTCCGAGGGCGCCTACCGGCGCGCGACCGGGATCGACGCGCGCCTCACGGCCGAGCGCCCCTCCCGGTCCGCGGGCACGACGTCACCGACGACACCGGCGACACCGGCGGCACCCCGATGAGCTCGGACCGGGAGGTCATGGGCGACGGCGGCAGCGCACTCACGACCGCCCGTACCGGGCTGCGGCGGTCCCGTCCCGTGATCCTCGGGGTGATCGTCCTCGCCGTGATCCTCCTGGTCAACCTCCTGTCCGGTCCGGAGGAGGACTCCCGCCCGCTGTCCCCCGGCAACGCGGCGCCCCCGGGGGCACGCGCGGTCGCGGAGGTCCTCGCCGCCGAGGGCGTCGACGTCGAGCGCGTCGACTCCTACGACGACGCGCTCGCTTCCCTCGAGGCGGGCCCGGCGACCCTGTTCCTCCACGACCCCCAGCAGTACCTGAGCTCGAGCCAGGTGGAGGAGCTGATCGTCCTGGCGGACCGCGCCGTCCTCGCCGCGCCGGGCGAGCGCCAGTTGGCCGGCCTCGGCGACGACTTCGCGCCGGTCGGCGCCGTGCCCCTCGAGCTCGCCGGCGACGCCCCGACCGTGGCAGCCGGCTGCACCGACGGAGACGCGACCGCCGCCGGGACGCTCACGGCGGGCGGGACCGCCTACTCGGGTGCCGTCGAGTGCTTCCCCGTCACGGTCGAGGACGGCGGCGGGGACGCTGCCGGGGACGCCACGGGCGGCCTGTACACGACGAACAGCGACGGGTCGGTGGCCGTCCTGGGCGCCCCGTCGATCCTGTCCAACGCGGCCGTCACGGACGCGGGCAACGCTGCCCTCGCCCTGCGTGCGCTCGGATCCTCGCCCACCCTCGTCTGGTACGAACCCACCGGGGCGGACGTCGTCGCCACCGGGGAGGGCATCGACCCGAGGACGCTCCTCCCGCCCTGGGTGGATCCACTGCTCCTCTGGCTCCTCGCCTGCGCGGTCCTCGCCATGCTGTGGCGGGGACGGCGCATGGGGCCCCTCGCAACCGAGCCGCTGCCCGTCGTCGTCCGCGCCGCCGAGACGGCGGAGGGCCGGGCCCGGCTCTACCAGGACTCCCGGGCCGTGGGCCATGCGGCAGCCACCCTGCGTGCGGCATGCCTCGCCCGGATGGCCCGCCGGCTCCGCGTGGACCGTGGGGCGTCCGCCGCGGAGGTCATCGACGCCGCAGCCCGCCACAGCGGCCGGCCGAGGACCGACCTCGAGCAGCGACTGCTCCACCTCCCGACCACCAACCATGAGCTTGTGCTCTGGGCACAGGACATCCTCGACCTCGAGAAGGAGATCACGCCGTCATGAACCAGACCCAACACTGGCAGGATGGGCAGGCAGCACCGGACGCACCCGACGCGGCAGCGGGAGGCGCCCATGAGGCGCTGCGCGGCGAGGACCGGGGCGAGCAGACCGGTCGGCCCGGGCACGCGGGTCGAACCGATCAGGCCGACCAGGCCGCTGCCGACGGCGCGTCGGCCCGGGACGCGCTCCTGCGGGTGCGCTCCGAGGTGGGCAAGGCGATCGTGGGCCAGGATGCCGCCGTCACAGGCCTGCTCATCGGGCTCCTCGCGGACGGGCACGTGTTGCTGGAAGGTGTGCCGGGCGTCGCCAAGACCCTGCTGGTCCGGACGCTGGCCACCGCGCTGGACCTCGACACGAAGCGCGTCCAGTTCACGCCGGACCTCATGCCGGGCGACATCACAGGCTCCCTGATCTACGAGTCGAAGACCTCCGAGTTCACGTTCCGGGAGGGCCCGGTCTTCACGAACATCCTGCTCGCGGACGAGATCAACCGCACCCCGCCCAAGACCCAGGCGTCGCTGCTCGAGGCGATGGAGGAACGGCAGGTGTCGGCCGACGGCGTGTCGCGCCGCCTGCCGACGCCCTTCCTCGTCGCCGCCACCCAGAACCCCGTGGAGTACGAGGGCACGTATCCCCTGCCCGAGGCCCAGCTCGACCGCTTCCTGCTGAAGCTCACCCTCCCGCTCCCCGGACGCGAGGACGAGATCGAGGTGATCCGTCGGCACAGCGCCGGTTTCGACCCCCGGAACCTCGGGGCGGCCGGTGTGCGGGCCGTCGCGGCTGCGGCGGACATCGATCGGGCGCGGGCCGCGGTGTCGCGGGTCGCGATCGCCCCCGAGGTCCTCGCCTACATCGTGGACCTGGTCCGCGCCACGCGGTCCTCGCCGTCCTTCCAGCTCGGCGTCTCGCCCCGCGGCGCCACCGCGCTGCTCAACACCTCGCGCGCCTGGGCGTGGCTCTCCGGCCGCTCCTTCGTGACGCCCGACGACGTCAAGGCCCTCACCCTGCCGGCGCTCCGGCACCGGGTGGGCCTGCGGCCGGAGGCGCAGATGGACGGTGTCGGCGTGGACGACGTGCTCGGCAGCATCCTCGGCTCCGTCCCCGTCCCGCGGTAGGCCCACCACCCCGCCCGGGCGCGCACCGCCGCGCCGGGGTCCGAGAGGAGCTCTCCCCATGGTCATCACCGGCCGCCTGGTCCTGCTGGCGCTGCTCGGCGTCGTCCCGGTCATCGTGTACCCGGGCGCGACGTCGATCCTGCTGTGGGCGCTGCTCCTCGCGGCGGCCGTCGGCCTCGACCTCGCCCTGGCGGCGTCCCCCCGACGCGTCGGCATCCGCCGCACCCTGCCCGACGGCGTGCGGCTGGGTGAGGCGTGCGCGAGCGTCGTGGTCCTGCGCAACGACACCCCGCGCACCCTCCGCGCCACGGTGCGCGAGGCGTGGCAGCCGTCCGCGGGCGCCGTGGACCCGGAGCAGTCCGTCGTCGTGCCGGCCGGCGAGGCACGACGCCTGACCCTCCGCCTCCGCCCCAAGCGCCGCGGGATCCTCCGTGTGGAGACGGTCACGGTGCGGAGCGCCGGGCCCCTCGGGATGGCCGCGCGGCAGGTCACCGTGCCGGCCCCGGGCGTGCTTCGGGTGCTGCCGCCGTTCAACTCCAAGCGGCACCTCCCTTCCAAGCTGCGCCGCCTGCGGGAGCTCGACGGCCGGGCCGCCGTACAGATCCGGGGTGCCGGCACGGAGTTCGACTCCCTCCGGGACTACGTCCGCGGCGATGACGTCCGGTCGA
Source organism: Arthrobacter pityocampae (assembly GCF_002927275.1). Taxonomy (GTDB): domain Bacteria; phylum Actinomycetota; class Actinomycetes; order Actinomycetales; family Micrococcaceae; genus Arthrobacter_D; species Arthrobacter_D pityocampae. The sequence continues at coordinate 583,388 of NZ_PRKW01000001.1, forward strand.
TCGACTGGCGCGCCACGGCGCGTCGCCGCGACACCGTCGTCAGGACCTGGCGGCCCGAACGGGACCGCCGCGTCGTCGTCGTGCTCGACACCTCCCGCACCTCCGCGGCGCGGGTCCTCGACGAGCCGCGGCTGGACACCGGCATCGAAGCCGCGCTGCTGCTGTCCGTGCTGGCCGAGCGCGGTGGCGACAGGGTGCACTTCCTGGCCTACGACCGCAGGCTCCGCGCCCGGGTGGACTCGACCGCCAAGGGCAACCTCCTGGCCTCGCTCGTGACGGCCATGGCCCCGCTCGAGGCGGAACTGATCGAGGCGGACTGGTCCCGTGTCCCCGCCCAGGTGCGGGCCGTGTCACCGCACCGCTCCCTCGTCGTCCTGCTCACCTCGCTCGACGCCGGGTCCGTGGAGGAGGGCCTCCTGCCCGCGCTGCCAGGCCTGACCGAACGTCACGTCGTCGTGGTCGCCTCCGTGCGCGATCCGCGGCTGGAGGAGATGGGCGCGGACCGCTCGACCGCGGCGGCGACATTCCGGGCTGCTGCCGCGGAACGCTCCCTCCTGGACCGCGCCGCGGTGGCGCAGCAGATCCGGCTGCTCGGGGCGGAGGTGGTGGACGCGGCGCCCGCGGACCTCCCGCCACTCCTCGCCGACGCCTACATCAGGCTCAAGGCCACCGGCCGGCTCTGACGTGCCAGGCCGGGCCCCGCCGGTCCGCCCTGGCACGTCCGCCGGGTGCGCTCAGGGCTTCCGGGCGACGATCGTGTACGTGCAGGGCACGAGGTCCCGTTCGGCCTCCGGCCAGGCGAAGCCGTCCGGCACCTCGACCATGCGGGGCGAGAACCTCCACGGGAGGGTCCGCCCCTCCTCGAGGTGGAGGAGCTGAAGTCCTGCACCGAGGAGCGCGGTGACGATGGCGGAGAGCGGGTGCGCCCACTCGTACGTCCGGGAATGGGCCACCCTGCCGTCGCCCGCGTACGTGGAGTCCTCGTCCCACACCTGCGCCTGCCCGGTACCGAAGTACGGGTATCTCAGCTGCAGCCCGTCGGCCGTCTCGTCGAGGGCGTAGAGCACGGGATGGCCGTCCCGGATGTAGAAGGTGCCGCCGGTCCGGAGCAGCCCGGAGACCTGGTCGGCCCAGCGCTCCAGGTCGGGCAGCCAGGTGATGGTCCCGATGCTGGTGTAGACGAGGTCGAAGTCCCCGCTCACGGCCGCCCGGGCGTCGAGGACGTCGGTCTCCACCCACGTCACGTCGAGACCCAGGCGACGGGCGAGCCCGGCCGCCGACCTCAGGGCCCCCGGGGAGAAGTCCACGCCCGTGACCCGGGCCCCGGCCCGCGCCAGGGACACGGTGTCGATGCCGATGTGGCACTGGAGATGGCAGGCGTCCAGCCCGGCCACGGATCCATGCGGGAGGAAGGGCGCCAGGACGCCGAGGTCCGTCCGGACCACGCTGCTGAGGTGGTCCGGGTCGTCGAGGTCACCGATCGCGTACGCCTTCTCGTGCAGCGGCACCCGGTCCTCCCAGTTGTCGCGGTTCGCGGCGCGCGCGGCCGCCCAGTCGATCGCACTCCGGTCCTCGGTCATGGAGCGAGCATACGAGGTCCTGCGCATCCCGCCGGCGTGATTGACTGGGTGTCCGAGCGACGGAAGCGAACCGACATGACCTCGATCTACCAGCAGGCGATGGGCAGCGACTTCGGCCGCCTCCAGCCGGAACTGCGCGACTACTTCGGACTGCACGCCGACAGCGGGCTGTCGGGCTCCGGCCGCGGGGTGTTCGACGTCGCCGGGTGCCCCGCATGGTTCGCCCGCCCGGCCTTCCGGCTCACCGCCCTCGAGAACGCGTTCTTCCCCGAGTACAGCAGCGACGTCCCGTTCACCATCCGCAACTACCCGCACACCGATCCGTTCGGGCGGCCGGCCCTCACAGCACGCAGGGAACTGGATTTCGGGACCGCCCTGCGCGTCTTCGAGGACACGACGTCCCTGCGCGACGGCGTCCTCACCGACTACGTGGGCCGCCACCGCCGCATGGCCACCCTCCTGACGTGCACGGCCACCGACGACGGCCGCATCCGCATGGTGTCCTCGCAGACGCGCCTCTTCGCGGGCCTCCGGCTGCCGCTCCCCGACGCCCTCGGCGCACTCGCCTACGTGGAGCAGTGGTGGGACGACGACGCCGGCCGGTTCAGGATCAGCACGCGGGTCATCCACCGTCAGCTGGGGACCCTGCTCGTCTACGCGGGGAGCTTCGAGTACGCCCTCGAGGAGTTCGACGGCGTTCTGCCCCCCGAGGCCCGACCGCTCCGCTGGGAAGAGCGCGTCTGACCCGACCCTCCGATTCCCTGCCGCGCCGCTGGATTCCCTGCCGCGCCGCTGGGAAGAGCGCGTCCGACCCGACCCCCGGGGCCCGGCCGCGCCCGCGTCGGGTCAGCCTTCGGGTCAGCCTTCGGCGCGGATCTGGTCCAGGGCGTCGGCGGCCTGCGCGAGCCGGGTGAGCGCCCGGGTCGCACCGGTCGGAGTGAGTGCGTCGAGGCCCGGGAGGGCGGTGACCGTCAGCGAGGCGAGCGCCGTCGCCGGCAGCCCGATCCGGCGCCAGACGGCGAGCACGGACTCCGCGAGGACCCGGACCTGCGGGACGCCGGCCCGGCCGTCGAGGATCCCGAGCCAGAGCTGACGCCCGGACTCGATGTCCGCGGCGAGGTCCTCCCAGCGGCGATCGGAGACGCGCCGAAGGTCCAGGGACAGCGCGTGGGCCGCGCTGGACCGGGCGGCGTCGACCGCCACGTCGCCGTGTCCCGGGGCGAGTACGGTGCCCGCGGCCCCGGCGGCGACGACGGACGCCGTCACGAGGTCCCACGCCTCGGTGGCCTCCCGGCGGTCCAGCGCCCGGAGGCTCCGGTAGCCGCTCGCGGTGGGCACCCTGCCCGTGAGGACGTCGTCGGCGTCGGGCTCGTCGAACTGCACCAGCACCTCGGCCCCCCGCGCCACCGCGGACACCCGGCGGACGAGATCCGCGGCTCCCACAGCGAGCGACTCGTAGAGCTCCCGCCGCGCGCCGTGGTCGATGAGGACGCGCTCACCGCCGTGCAGGTGGACGCCGGCCGCCAGCGACAGCGGTCCCTGGAGATGCAGCTTCACGCGCGACGCGGGGCTCTCCTCCGCGCCGGCGACGTCACCGAGGGCGTTGACGTCCGAGGACAGGGCCGACTCCGCGCGGCGCTGGTCCTTGCCGGGCCGCTGGACGAGGCGCCAGCCGTGCGGCTGCAGGTCGAAGGGCAGCTCGACGAGCACGCCGAGCGTCCGTCCGACGGCGTCGCTCCCCGGTCCGCGCGCCGGCAGGGAGGGCAGGAAGGAGAGGTTCGCTCCCCCCAGCTCGCCCCGCACGGCACGGTTCGCCTCGTGCGGATCCGTCCCGGGCCAGTCGCCGGGAGCCGTCGCCCCGACGACGGGTCCGCGCGCGCCGTCAGGCATCGGGCCCGTGCGTTCCCGGAGCCGCGGGCGCCTGGTCGGCGGGGGGCTCCTGCGCCTGGTCGGCGGGCGCGTCGGGTCCTGGTCCTGCGGGCTCGGCGGCCGGCCGCCGGTTCTCCGAGATGGCCTGGTGGTGGCGGATGACCTCGGAGATGATGAAGTTCAGGAACTTCTCGGCGAACGCCGGATCGAGCTGCGCCTCCTCGGCGAGCATGCGGAGGCGGGCGATCTGGGCCGCCTCACGCTGCGGATCACCGGCGGGGAGGGCGTGTTCGGCCTTCAGGTGGCCCACCCGCTGCGTCGCCTTGAAGCGCTCGGCCAGGAGATACACGAGGGTGGCGTCGATGTTGTCGATCGAGCTCCTGACCGAGAGCAGCTCGGCCATCACCTCGGGGGCCACGTCTCCTGCGAGCGAACTGGCGGCCGGGTCGAAGCCGCTGCGTGGATGCGTCATGACTCCAGTCAAGCAGAACCCCGCGGGGCTCCGTGAACTGCGACTAGCCCGGTGCCGGTTCGGGGCGGAGGGCGGAGCGGGCGGAGTCGATGGTCGCCTGCCCGAGCACCCGCGTGCCCTGGTACAGCACCACGGTCTGCCCGGGCGCCACACCGCGCATCGGCTCGACGAGCCGCACCACGAGCTGCTGGGCGCCGTCGGCCTCCTCGACCCTCGCGCGGGCGGCCACGGGATCGCCGTGCGCCCGGACCTGGGCCATGCAGTCGAACTCGTCGCCGGTCCGGACGTCGTCGATGGGCACGCCGGCCCAGGACACCTTGATGCCCCGCATCTCGTCGATGGCGAGCAGGTGCTCGGGCCCCACGACGACCTCGTTCTGCTTGGGCCGGATCTCGAGCACGAACCGGGGCTTCCCGTCGGCCGCCGGGGTGCCGAGCTTGAGGCCGCGCCGCTGGCCGACGGTGAACGCGTTCGCGCCGGGGTGGCTGCCGATCCTCTCGCCGTCGACGTCGAGGATGTCCCCCTCGGTCATGTCGATGCGCTCCTCGAGCCAGCCGCGGGTGTCGCCGTCGGGGATGAAGCAGATGTCGTGGCTGTCGGGCTTGTTCGCGACGGACAGCCCCCGACGCTCCGCCTCGGCCCGCACCTCGGCCTTCGAGGGCGTCTCCGCCAGAGGGAACATGGAGTGCCTGAGCTGCTCGTGGGTGAGCACGCCGAGCACGTAGGACTGGTCCTTGGCCCAGTCGGCGGCCCGGTGCAGTTCGGGGTTCCCGTCGGCGTCCTCCACGACCTTCGCGTAGTGGCCCGTGCAGACGGCGTCGAACCCGAGCGCGAGCGCCTTCTCGAGCAGGGCCGCGAACTTGATCCGCTCGTTGCAGCGCATGCAGGGGTTGGGGGTGCGGCCGGCGGCGTACTCGGCGACGAAGTCGTCGACGACGTCCTCCTTGAACCGCTCGGAGAAGTCCCAGACGTAGTAGGGGATGCCGAGGATGTCGCACGCCCGCCAGGCGTCCCGCGAGTCCTCGATCGTGCAGCAGCCGCGGCTGCCCGTCCTGAGCGTTCCCGGCATGCGGGAGAGCGCGAGGTGGACACCGACGACGTCGTGCCCCGCCTCCACGGCCCGCGCCGCCGCCACTGCGGAGTCGACGCCGCCGCTCATCGCTGCCAGTACCCTCATGAGAACCCTGTTCCTGCCGTCTTGATGGTCGATGCGTGCCCGGCCATGCCGGCCTTGCGGGCGCGGGCGTATGCCTCACCGATCGCGCCCACCACGGCGTCAACGTCGTCGACCGTGGAAGTATGCCCCAGGCTGAAGCGCTGGGCCCCCCGGGCGTCGTCCTCCGTCAGCCCCATGGCGAGCAGCACGTGCGAGGGCCTGGGGACACCCGCGGTGCAGGCGGAGCCGGTGGAGGACTCGATGCCCGCCAGGTCCAGGAGGAACAGGAGGGAGTCCCCCTCGCAGCCGGGGAAGGTGAAGTGAGCGTTACCCGGGAGCCGCGTGCCCTCGGGGGCCGGGTGCGGCACGCCGCGCAGCACCGCCTCCGGGATCGCGCGGCGGACGCCCTCGATGAGGCGGTCCCGCAGCGCGGCCAGCCGGGGCGCCTCGTCGCCGAGGTGGGCGACGGCGTCGTCGGCCGCGGCGGCGAAGGCGGCGATGCCCGCGCCGTCGAGCGTGCCCGACCGGATGTCCCGCTCCTGCCCGCCGCCGTGCTGCACGGGGGTGAGCTTCACCGCACGCCCCACGAAGAGCGCGCCGACCCCCACGGGGCCGCCGATCTTGTGGGCGCTCACGGCCATGGTCGCGAGTCCCGAGTCGGCGAAGGACAGCGGGAGGGAACCGAACGCCTGTACGGCGTCGCTGTGGACGGGGACGCCGTACCGTGCGGCTTCCGCCGTGATCGCCCGGACGGGCTGCACGGTCCCCACCTCGTTGTTCGCCCAGATGACCGTCACGAGCGCAGTGCGCTCCGGCGCCTCGGCGAGCGCCGTCCTCAGTGCATCGACGGAGACCAGCCCGGTGGCGTCGACGGGGAGCCACACCACCTCGGCGCCCTCGTGGCGCTCGAGCCACTCGACGGTGTCCTGGACGGCGTGGTGCTCCACGGTGCTGCAGAGGATCCGCGTGCGGGCGGGGTCCGCCGCGCGGCGCGCCCAGAAGAGTCCCTTGAGCGCGAGGTTGTCCGCCTCGGTCCCGCCGGAGGTGAAGACGACCTCCGAGGCGTGGGCCCCGGCGGCCGAGGCGATCGTCTCGCGGGACTCCTCGACCGATCGCCGGGCACGGCGGCCCGAGCCGTGGAGGGAGGACGGATTCCCGCTCCGGCTGAGTTCGCGGGTGAGGGCGGCGAGCGCGGGCGCCGAGATCGGCGTGGTCGCCGCGTGATCGACATACACGGGCATGACCCGATTCTACGGGGGGCCGAGCCGCGCCGCCGATTCCGGTGGCGCCCGTCACGCAGCGCCGGACACGCCGGGGCGCCGGCCGGCAGTGGTAGAAAGACAGGGTGGACAGTCAAGCAGCGGCTCCTCCCCCCTCCGTCCCCTACCTTCCCGGCTTCCGCCACGCGGTGCACACCTTCGGCGCGCGGACCCTGGATTTCGACCGCCAGGTCGCGCTCATGGCCGTGATCAACCGGACCCCGGACTCGTTCTACGACCGCGGGGCGACGTTCGCGCTCCAGGCCGCCGTGGACGCCTCCCTGCAGGCGGTCGCCGACGGCGCCGACTGGGTGGACATCGGCGGCGCGCCCTTCTCCCCGGGTGATCCCATCCCGGCGGCGGAGGAGATCGACAGGATCGTCCCCGTGATCAGCGCCGTGCGTGCGGCATCGGACGTCATCATCTCCGCGGACACGTTCCTGCCGGAGGTCGCCCGCGCGGCGCTCGCCGCCGGGGCCAGCGTGGTCAACGACACCACAGGGCTGCGGGACCCCGACATGGCCGCGGTGGTCGCCGAGGCCGGCGCCCACCTGGTCATCACGCACAGCCTCGCCGCGCCGCGCACCGTGTACCCGCGGCCCACCTACGACGACGTGGTCCGCGAGGTCGCGGACTTCCTCCTCCGGAAGGTCGACGACGCCGTGCGGCTGGGCATCCCGGAGGACCGCATCCTCCTGGACCCCGGGCACGACCTCAACAAGAACACGCTGCACTCGCTCGAGATCACGCGCCGGTTCGCCGAGCTCGCCGGGCTCGGGTTCCCCACCCTCGCCGCGGTGTCCAACAAGGACTTCATCGGCGAGACGCTCGACCGCCCGAAGGCCGAACGTGTCGAGGGATCGCTCGCGGCCGCCGTGATCTGCATCCTCGGCGGCGCCCGCGTGGTCCGCATGCACAACGTGGCGGCGTCCCGGGCGGCGATCGTCCTCACCGAGGCCGTGCTCGGGTGGCGGCAGCCCGCCTACCTGAAACACAACATGGGCGAGGCCAACGAGCCGGTGACACCATGATCACCTCGCTCGTCCCGGCCACCGGGGCACCGGTCGACGACGACGCGCTGCACCGCATCTACGCCTACCCGGTCGGCGACCGGCCCTATGTCCGGTTCAACTTCGTGGCCGCCGCGGACGGCGCCGCCACGAGTGGTGGCTTCTCCGCGGGGCTGGGCAACGACGGCGACCAGCGCATCTTCGCCGTCCTGCGGCGCCTCGCCGACGTGGTCCTCGTGGGAGCGGGCACGATCCGCGCGGAGGGTTACGGCGGCGAACTAGTCGACGACGACGCCCGCGCGTGGCGCCGCACCCACGGGCTCGCGGCGCACCCCGCCGTCGCGGTGATCTCCGGCAGCCTCGCCCTCGACCCGTCCACCGACTTCTTCCGGAGGGCGCCCGTCCGGCCGCTCGTCCTCACGAGCGCGTCGGCGCCGGCGGACAGGCGTGCCGCCCTCGAACGCGTCGCCGACGTCGTCGACTGCGGCGCCGACACCGTGGAGGCGCACGCCGTGCTCGCCGAGCTCGGCCGGCGCGGCCTGCCGAGGATCCTCTGCGAAGGAGGTCCCGCCGTGCTGGGCGATTTCACCCGGTCCGGGGCCGTGGACGAGCTGTGCCTGTCCATCAGTCCGCTGCTCGTGGGCGGGGACGGACCGAGGATCGCGGTGGGGAGCAGTCCGGACGACGCCCTGGCTCTGGAGCTCTCCTCCCTGCTGACGGAGGACTCCGCCCTCTACACGCTGTACCGGCGCACGGGCTGAGCCCGGGCGGGCGGCGGGACCGGACCGGGCCGGCGAACTTCTCCGCCCGCCGCGGCGTTGTACCAAGGCCTGCATCCGCAGGCCGCCCCGGCACGACGGCGCACGCCGCCGCCCGGGGTCGACCGCTTTTGTCCGGGCCGGTCCGTGCCCCTAGTGTCAGGGGAGACGCCGGACGGCCGTGGCGGCACCTGGCCCACCAGGACCGCCGGACACCAGGAAGGGCCCATCGATGGCAGAGGCACCACGGCAGTCGTACTACGACATCCTCGGGGTACCCCCCGACGCCGACGCCAGGGACATCAAGAACGCCTACCGCCGCGCGGCCCGCGCGGCGCACCCCGACCTCGGCGGCAGCGCGGCCCTGTTCCACGACGTCGCGGTCGCGTACGAGACCCTCGGCGACCCGCGGCGCCGTGAGCGCTACGACGCCGACACCGGACGCGGACGGGCCTCCACCCCGGGAGCCGCCTCCGGCGGTCCCGGCGCCGGCCGTCCCCCCGGAGCCGCGGCGACGGCCGGCCGCACCGGGGCCCCCGCGCCCCGCAGCCCGACGCGCACGAGCGTCGAGGACGACGAGGCCACGAAATCCGCGCCGGTCTACCTGCCGCCGTTCTCGCCGTCGTCCCCGCCGGCCGTCCCCCTGATCCTCGCCGGCCGGCAGCTCCACGGCTCCCCCCGGCAGCCGGGCGTGTTCGCACGGCGGTCGTCCGGTGTCCGCGCGAGGATCGACGGCGAACTCCGGACCAGCGCGCTGCTCGAACGGTCCCTGCTGCCCACCTACCCGGCGGCGCGCCTGGTCAACGGTGTCCGGTTCGAGGACCGCGACGGGACGACGGCGGGCTCCGTCCTGCTCGCCGGCTACCGGATGGCGGTGATCGACTCGTTCACCGCGTCCCCCGGCAACTTCTCCTGGGACGGCCGGTCCCTCCGCCACCAGGGGCGGCCCGTCGGGTTCGAGGTGCCGCGGACGGTGCGCGCGGTGCAGGAGCTCTTCCCGGAGTGCAACGTGGCCGGCTGGGTGGTCATCCACGGAGCACCGGACAATCCCTTCGCCCCGGTGATCGACGTCCCGCCGGGCTTCGACCGTGCCTCGACGGCCCTCGTCCAGGTGGTCAACGCCGGAACGGCCGTCCGGACCATCCGCTCGTTCCTGTCCTCGGGGCCCACGCCGAACGTCGTGCAGCTGCCCGTGCTCGCGCGCCTGCTGGCCGTGGCCGGAAGCTAGGATGAGAACGTGTTCCGCATCCTCTTCCACACCCCGGAGATCCCCGGCAACACCGGCGCCGCCATCCGACTCGCGGCCGTGGCCGGTGCCGAACTGCACCTCGTCGAGCCGCTGGGCTTCAGCCTGGAGGATTCGAAGCTGAGACGGGCGGGACTGGACTACCACGACCTCACGGTGCTGCACGTGCACAGCAGCCTCGAGGACGCCTGGACCGCCCTGCAGCCGGAGCGGGTGTTCGCGTTCACCTCGGAGGGCGACGTGCCCTACACGGACATCGCCTACGAACCCGGGGACGTCCTGCTGTTCGGGCGTGAGTCCGACGGCCTGCCGTCCTCGGTGAAGCAGGACCCCCGCGTCACGTCCCGGGTCCGCGTGCCGATGCTGCCGTCACGCCGATCGCTCAACCTCGCCAACACCGCATCCATCGTCCTCTACGAAGCCTGGCGCCAACAGGGCTTCGCCGGGGCCCAACGATGATCCACGCCTAGGAGCCACCATGTCCGCTCGTTCTGCCGCAACGCTGTCCGACGGCGGGGCCGAGGACCACGACCGCCTCGCCCCGGCCGTCTGGAACCCGGTGGGCAACGCGGTGGTCGCGGCCGCCGACATCCTCGTCGGCGAGCGCGTGCTCGACCTGTTCGCGTCCACGGGGACGGGCACCATCCCGGCCGCGCAGCTCACCGGACCGGACGGGTGCGTCGACGCCGTCGACCGCTCCCCGTCGATGCTGGACCTCGCCGAGGCGAAGGCGGAGGCGCTGGGCCTGGCCGGGGTCTTCTTCCACCGCACGGAACCCGCCCGATGGACTCCCGAGGCGCCGTACGACGCCGTCGTGAGCTGCTACGGCGTCCTCCTGCTCGAAGACCTGGACGCGGACATGGACCGGATCGTCCGGCTCCTGCGGCCGGGCGGGAGGGTGGCCCTGAGCACATGGGACGACGGCGGCCTGGAACCGATCGGGGAGCTGCTCCTCGACGCCCTCCGCGACGTCGCCGGCCCCACCCTGGACCGCCCAACTCCGGACGGTACCGCTCCGGACGGTACCGCTCCGGACGGTGCCGCCCCGGATCGGGAAGGCGCCTCCGACGTCGACCGTCCCGCCCGGCCGGCGACGCCGGCGGGGCCCTCCGGGACGGCCTTCGTCGAGAACTACAGGAAACTGGCCTCCACCGACCGCCTCACGGATTGGCTGCATGCACGGGGCCTGGTGAACGTGCGCGTCGAGCCCTTCGGACTGAGGGTCCCGCTCGACCCCGACACCGCGTGGTCGCTCGCACTCGGCACCGGCTACCGCGGGCTGCTGCCGGAGGACCCCGGCGCCCTGCAGCGTGTGCGGTCGGCCTTCGAGGAGCGGCTCGGCAACGCGTTCGTCCTGAACGCCGATTCCCTGATCGCGGTCGCCGAGTACCAGCCGGCCGGGTAGCTTCTCTCCGCGAACCATCCACGGGCCGGTCAGCATCGAATACCACATGACAGCGGGAAATTCGATATCGGCGGGGGCGTGGCATGGTGCTTGTTCAGGAGGGACGTGCACGACGACCGCGCCACGGCGCCGGGAGCGTTCGAAGAGGGGCCGACCGCGCTTTATGCTGGAGCCCTATGGAAACGCCACGAGTAAGCCGGGTCACCCCAGTCGCTCCTGCATCGGACGGGTTCGTCGCTGATCCCGGCGCCGGTCCCACCCTCACGGACCTGCTGACCAGGATCGCGCGGCAGGACCGCACCGCCTTCGCCCTGTTCTACGAACAGACCTCGAAGCGCGTGTACGGCCTCGCACGGCGCGTGCTCATCGATCCGGAGCTCAGTGAGGACGCCACGCAGGAGGTCTACCTCCAGGTGTGGAACACCGCGGACCGCTTCAACCCCGCCCTCGGCAGTCCGATGGCCTGGTTGATGACCCTGGCCCACCGCCGCGCCGTGGACAAGGTGCGCTCGGAGCAGAGCGCGTCGGATCGTGAGGCGCGGTACGGGGCCGCCACCCAGACGGTGGACCACGACGACGTCGTCGACACCGTGACCCAGCGCCTCGAGGCCGAGACCGTGGTGCGGTGTCTTGACACGCTGACGGCGACGCAGCAGGAATCAGTGAAACTCGCCTACTACGGCGGACTCACCTATCGCGAGGTGGCCGAGAAACTCGGCGTCGCGGTACCGACCATCAAATCGAGGATCCGTGACGGATTGCTCCGATTGAAGACATGTCTGGGGGTGAGCTGAGATGCAGGACAGGGATATGAACCGACAATTCGCCGATGATCTCGGCACGGACCTCGCACGGGGCCACGTCCTCGAGTGGGCGGAACTCTACGCGTTGGACGCCATCAGCACGGACGAACGCCGCGGCATCGACGCGTTCCTGGCGGACGCCGATCCGGCGGTCAGCGCGACGTTCAGCGAGCGTGTCCGCACCTGCCTCGAGACGGTGGCGATCGCCTACGCGGGCGACCAGGAGGACCCGCCGGCGGATCTCTTCGCACGGATCGTCTCACAGCTCCACGGGACCACCGGGACCGCGGACCCGACGCCCGCGCAGACCGGTCCCGCCGCAGGAAAAGCAGCAGGCGGTGCACCCGTCGGTCCGGACGCCGGGGACGAACTGGCCAGGCGCCGCACGGCGAAGGCCTCGCTGTCCTCGCGTGCCGCACGCTGGGTGGTCGCGGCCTCCGCGGCTGCCGTGCTCGCCGTCGGGGGTGTCACCATCGCCCAGAACCTGCAGCAGAGCACCCTCCAGGAGCAGGTCCTCCAGGCCTCGGACGTCAGGACGGCCCAGCTCACCCTTGCCGCGGGCGGCACGGCGGACCTCGCGGTCTCCGGCGAGGAGGACGCGGCCGTGGTGACGCTCAGCGGGGTCCCCGCGCCGGCTCCCGGCTACGTCTACCAGATGTGGCGGATCCCGGCGGACGGAACGGACCCGGAGTCCGTCGGCACGATGACCGGGGACGACGTCGCCGGGACGAAGGTCACGGAACTCGAGGACATCAGCGGCTTCAGCGCGATCGCCATCACCGTCGAACCCGACGGCGGGTCGGCGACCCCCACCCTGCCGATCGTGGCGCAGATCCCGCTCGGCACCTGAGCCGCACGGCCGTGATGCGGCGTCGATGCTGAACCCGTCCGCCGTCGTGCGCGCGCGGTGCCGCGTCGCCGGTCCGGTCAGAAGCCCGCGATCGTCTCGTCGGTGTTGATGCCCACGACGTGGAAGGACTCGGCGCTGCGGCCTTCCGGCAGTCCCCCGCGCCGCGCATTCTCGCGGAGGATGTCCCGTACCCTCGACTGCATCCGCCCGACATCCGGATGCTGGCTGCGATGGGCGCTGATCGCCGCGATCTTCGTGTCCTCGGACCCTGTGACGTCGACGAAGCGGTTCTCGAGATGCGCGGGGCCGCCGTAGAACCACAGCCAGGGCACCCGGAAGCTCCGCAGCCCCGCCGCCTCGAGCTCCGGATACGCGAAGGGGTTCTCGACCGCAGGGTAGATGGCGCGCGTGACCGCCTCACCGCAGGCGAGGTGGTCCGGGTGGCTCTTCTGGATGCGGTCCCAGCTGCGCTCGGGGTGCATGGACAGGACGACGTCCGGGCGGACCTCGCGCATGCGCCGGACGATCTCCCGGAGGACGCCGTCCGTCGGCTGGAGGTACCCGTCCGGCTCGCCCAGGAAGGTGACGTCCGTGACGCCCACGAGCCCGGCGGCCGCGATCTGTTCCTCGCGGCGGAGCGCGGCGAGTCCGGGTCGGTCCTCGTCGGAGAACCCTCCGGCGTCGCCGTCCGTCAGGATGCAGTAGCTGACGTGCGCACCGGCGGCGGTCCACCCGGCGATCGTCGCGGAGGCACCGAAGTCGATGTCGTCCGGGTGGGCGGCGAAGACGAGGACACGGGCGGGAGGTGCGGTGTCCGGCGCGAGCGGCACCCTACAGCCCGCGCTTCCGGATCTCCTCGGTGGCCTGCGGCAACACCGTGGTCAGGTCCCCGACGATCCCGAAGTCGGCGATCTCGAAGATGGGCGAGTCGGCGTCCTTGTTGATGGCGACGATCACCTTGGAGGTCTGCATCCCGGCCTTCTGCTGGATGGCGCCCGAGATGCCCGCGGAGATGTAGAGCTGCGGGGAGACGGTCTTGCCGGTCTGTCCGATCTGCGCGGAATGCTCGATCCACCCGGCGTCGGTGGCGGCCCGCGAAGCGCCGACGGCCCCGCCCAGCGCGTCCGCGAGATCCTCCAGCGGGCCGAAGTCGCCGTCCACGCCACGCCCGCCGGCGACGATCACCCGGGCTTCCGTGAGCTCGGGGCGGCCGCTCACCGGTTTCTCCACCCGGCCCGTGATGCGCGCGGCGGCCCGGGGAAGCTCGACGGCCACGCGGACCTCCTCCGGGGAGGACGGGAGACCCGCCTCCACGGCCTCGAAGCTGTTCGGCTTCACGGTGAGGATCGTGACGCCGGTGGTCACCCGGCAGTGGACGGTGTAGGAACCGGCGAAGTCGGATTTCGTGGCCGTCAGGTCACCCTCGAGCGACACGACGTCGGTGATGACCCCGGAGTCGAGCCGGATCCCTGTCCGGGCCGCGATCTCCTTGGACTCGTAGGAGTTGCCGAGCAGCACGATCCCGGCACCGGAGGCGCGCACGGCCTCGGCCAGGAACGCGGCCTTCCCGGCCACGAGCACGTCCGAGACGGCGGCGTCCTCCGGCCGGTAGTACCGCTGTACGCCGTAGGACCCGACGCCGTCGAGGTAGGCCTGCCCGGCCTCGTCGGCGAGCGCGACGGAGACCTCACCGAGCGACGCGGCGAGCGAGAGGAGTTCACGCTCGCTCTTGGCGAGACTCGCGGCGGGATGGTCGAGGAAGACGAGGACAGAGGTCATGGGGAAACTCTCCTGGAGGGGACGGACGTGCGGACGGGCACCGGTCAGAGGAGCTTCTGCCCGGCGAGGAAGTCGACCAGCCGGATACCGGCATCGCCTTCGTCAGTGATGACGATGCCCTGGCTGCGGGGCGGCCGCGGGGCGGCCGCCTCCACCGTCGTCCACGAGCCGGCGAATCCGACCTCCTCGGGACTCAGGCCGATGTCCGCCAGGGACAGGACCTGGATCTGCTTCTTCTTCGCCGCCATGATGCCCTTGAAGTTCGGGTAGCGGGGGTCGTTGATCTGGTCCGTCACCGAGACCAGGGCCGGCAGCGGGGCCTCGATGGTCTCCGCATACGTGTCGCTGTCGCGGCGCGCGGCGAGCGTCCAGCCGCCGTCGCCGGGCGTCAGGTCGAGCGACGCCGCGAACGTCACCTGGGGAAGGCCGAGGCGTTCGGCCAGCTGCGCCGGCACGAGGGAGGTCTCGCCGTCCGTGGACGCCATCCCGGTGAGGACGAGGTCGAACGGTCCGGCGTGCTGCACCAGGGCGGCGAGTGCCCGGGAGGTGGCGGATGCATCGGAACCGGTGAGGGCCTCATCGGTCAGGTGGACGCCGTCGTCCGCGCCGATCTGGAGGGACTTCTTCACCGCGTTCACCGCGGCGGCGGGGCCCATCGTGATCGCCGTGATGCGGTGCCCGGCCGCGGCGCCCCCGTGGGCCTCGACGAGCTGGAGGGCCGCTTCGAGGGCGTACTCGTCGAGTTCGGAGAGGATGCTCTCCGACCGGACGGTCGTCAGGTCGTCGCCGCTGATGTGGCGATCGAACTGGGCGTCCGGGACATGCTTCACCAGGACCGCGATGCGCAGTCCGCTTGCTGTGGCCTCGTCCATGAATGACCTTCCTCGTCCGGGGATCTTCCCATCGACTAGCTAACCATAGGGTGGCACCGACTGCGGGCGGTGCCGGGCGCACCGTGCACTCCTCCCCGTCAACGAACGGGAGGCGGTCCCCGATCCGGGACCGCCTCCTGGTGCGACGTCGACGACGCCGGTGCCCGCTACTGGGCGGGCGCCTGCGCCAGCGTCACGTCGACCGTCCGCGCGTCGCCGCCGCGCACCACCTCGACCGGTACCTGCTGCCCGACCGACTGGATGCGGACGGCCGCGGTGAGCGACTGGGGGTCGCTGATGGCGTAGGTGCCCACCTTGGTGATCACGTCGCCGGCCTGCAACCCGGCGTCCTCCGCGGGGGAATCCGCCTCCACCCGTTCGACGAGCGCACCGGACGAGAAGGTGGACGTGCTCTGCGCGCCGTCGCTCCCCGCGGCGGTGACGCTGACACCGAGGAAGCCGTGCGTCGCCTCGCCCTCGGCGATGATCTCCTGGGCGATGCGGTCGGCGTAGTTGATCGGGATGGAGAACCCCACACCGATGTTGCCCGTGGACTCGCCCGAACCGCCCGAGGCGATGGCGACGTTGACGCCGATGATCCGGCCGTCCGCGTCCACCAGCGCGCCACCGGAGTTGCCCTGGTTGATGGCGGCGTCGGTCTGGATCACGTTGAGGAAGATGGAGCCCTGCGACTGCGGCTGCTGCTCCGCGGAGCCGCCCGGGGGCAGGAAGTTGAAGCCCTCGCCGTCGTCGGGCTGGGCGCTGTCCGGCTGTTCCTCCGGCACGGCGGAGGACGCCACGCTGATGGTCCTGTTCAGGGTCGAGACGATGCCGTCCGTCACCGTGCCGCTGAGTCCGAGCGGCGCACCGATGGCGATCGCCGTGTCCCCGACGTTCAGTTCGTCGGAGTTGCCGAGGCTTGCGGCGGTGAGGTCCGGGGCGTCGATCTTGATGACGGCGAGATCGCTCAGCGGGTCCGTTCCCACGACTGTTGCGGGGAACACCCGTCCGTCGTTGAGCTTGACCTCCACGGTGGGGTCCGAGACCTGGCCGCCGAGGGTCACGACGTGCGTGTTCGTGAGGATGTGCCCCTCGGTGTCGAGGATGATGCCGGAGCCGGACCCGCCGGAGGTGCCACCGCTGACCGCGATGGTGACCACGCTGGGCGAGGCCTTGACGGCCGCGCCGGTGATGGTGTTCACGTCGTCCGTGTTGTTCACCACGATCGACTCCGGCGCCGACTGGGAGATCGCCGCCGCCGGGTCGTCGTCCAGGGCGCCGAGGGTGGCCGCCGCCACGCCCCCGCCGACCAGACCGGCGGCGAGCACGCCCGCGGCGAAGGTGGCGAGCCCCACGCGCCGGCGCCCCCGGGCCCCTCCGCGAGACTCCTTGGTCGACGCGGTGTGCCCGTGGCCAGGGTTCTGCCCGCCGTAGAACGGCTGGTGCGCCGCGTAGGCGGGGTGGGACACGGAGGGAGCCTGCCGGGGCGGAGTCTGCGGCTGGGGAGGAAGGGGACGGTCGGAGTTACCCGGCTGCTCGTTCATGGGGGTCCTTTCGTTGCTGTTGACCACATCATCGCAACTTTCCCTGAGCCTCCAGCATGCGTTCGCTGGGCGGGATCTGGGAAGTCGCTGGAGAGGCGCGGCTGCAGCACTCCGTCGTCGGGTCGCGTCCCAGTATCCTCCCCGCGGCCGCGCGGAACGCGCCTCCCGCGCGGCCGAGGGAAGCACACCGCGCCTTTCGCTAGGGGCATAGGTGCCGATGGTGGACGCTCCCCCACCCCGACCATAGAATCGGGAAGACAGGGAGCCTCCGGCATCCACCGGCCTCAGTCCTGGGACCGGGCAGGTCCGGAGGACATGCTGAAGGGTCGAGAATGCGAATGATGAGCAGGCGCCTCCGCGTCTCTGCTGTCCTGGGGGCCGCCGTGGCGATCCCCCTGGTCTCGGGCACGGCGGCCTTTGCCGACGCACCCGTCACCTTCCCGCCCGGGGACTACGTGATCGACAACGCGGGGGTCCTCAGCGCCGAGGAGGAGAGCGAGCTCGAAGCCGCCATCACCGACCTGCAGGCCTCGCAGGGCTTCACCGTCCGGGTGGCCTACGTCGACACCTTCGAGAACCCCAGCGGCTCCGCACAGTGGGCCGAGGAAGTGGCGGTCGCGAACGCGGCGTCGGCCGACGAGGCCGTCCTCGCCGTCGCGGTGGACCAGAGCGAGGTGGCGCTCGTGGCCGGTGAGCAGTCCGGGGTCTACTCGTCGGTCCAGGAGATCCGCACGGACTACGTCATCCCGGAACTGTCCGCCGACGACTGGCTGGGCGGTGGCCTCGCGGCGGTGGAGGGGATCGACCAGGCGCTCGCCGGCGGGACCTCCGCCGACGGGGGGACCTCCACGGGCGGCGGCAGCGGCCTCGGCGGGCTCGTCCTCGTCGGCGGGCTCGTCGCCGTCGCGGGCGCCGGCGGCTACATGCTGCTCAGGAACCGCAGCGCCGGCAGCGCCCAGCGCAAGCGCGAGGAATACGGCTACGGGCCGGTGCCGTCCGCGGAGGGCGAGGTCGTGGACCCGCTCGCGGCCCTGAGCGTGGAGGACCTCCGCAAGCGGGCGGGCAGCCTCCTGATCGCCGCCGACGACGCCATCAAGTCCAGTGAGCAGGAGCTCGGTTTCGCGGAGGCACAGTACGGGGCCGAGGCCATCGCCACGTTCTCCCAGGACATCGCGGCCGCGAAGCAGCACATGGGCGAGTCCTTCAAACTCCAGCAGCAGCTCGACGACCACATCCCCGACACCGAGCAGCAGCAGCGCCAGTGGCTCGGGGAGATCATCCGGCGCTGCGAGGACGTGAACGCCTCACTGCAGGAACACAAGGAGGACTTCGACGCGCTGCGCGAGCTCGAGCGGAACGCGCCCGACGCCCTCGGCCGCGCACAGTCCGCCGCGGACGAGGCCCGGCGGCGCTTCTCCGCGGCCGAGCAGACCCTGCGGACCCTGCAGGGCCGATACCTCGACACTGCCACCTCGCAGGTCTCGGACAACATCGAGCAGGCCCGGGAGCGCCTGGCCTTCGTCGACAGCGCGGCGACCGAGGCGCAGTCCCGGATGGCCCAGGACGACACCGGGCGCGCCGTCGTCGCCGTCCGTGCCGCCGAGGAAGCGGTGCACCAGAGCGAGGTCCTCCTGGATGCCATCGACAGGCGGGCGGAGGAGCTCGCCGCGGCCGAGCGCGAACTGGAGCACGCGCTTCCCGACAGCGAGCAGGACCTCGCGCAGGCCCAGGCCATGGACCGCACCGGGCAGTACCGGGACCTCGCCGGGCCGATCGCGGCCCTGCAGTCCGCCGTGACGACGGTACGGCAGGAGCGGCAGAACGGACGCAGCAACCCGCTGGCGCTGCTGCAGCGACTCGAGGCGGCCCACGCACAGCTCGACGCCGCCCTCGGCGGCGTGCGTGACCAGGCGGAGAACACCCGACGCGCCCAGGACGCCCTCCAGCACGCGCTGATCGCGGCGCAGTCGAGCATCTCGGGGACGGCCGACTACATCCGGGCGCGTCGCGGCGGTGTGGGCAGCGAGGCCCGGACCCGCCTGGCGGAGGCCGAGCGCAATCTCGACTACGCCGTCGACCTCCAGCGCTCCGACCCGGTGACCGCGCTGTCCCACGCCCAGCAGGCGACGATGCTCGCCGAGCAGGCGGCCCAGCTCGCGGAACAGGACGTCGACGGTTTCGGCGGCGGCATGGGGATGGGAATGGGCGGCAGGTACGGAGGCCGCGGCGGCGACGGGATGGGCGGCGCCCTGTTGGGCGGCATCCTGCTCGGCGGCCTGCTCAACGGCGGCGGCTTCGGCGGCGGGCACCACGACGGCGGCGCCTTCGGCGGCGGTTTCGGGGGCGACGGCGGCAGCTTCGGCGGCGGCGGCTTCGGCGGCTTCGGTGGAGGCGGCGGCGGCTTCGGGGATTTCGGTGGAGGCGGCGGCGACTTCTAGTCGCGCGAGGCCCGGCAGGACACAACGACCATTCGCAGAATCGAAAGGGAAATCAATGGTAAAGCAGTCGATATTCGGCAGGATGGCTCAGCTCACCCGAGCCAACATCAACGCATTGCTCGACCAGGCGGAGGATCCGCAGAAGATGCTCGACCAGATGGTCCGGGACTTCACCAACAGCATCGCTGAAGCGGAGAGCGCCGTTGCCCAGACCATCGGCAACCTGCGGATGATGCAGGACGACTACAACGAGGACATCGAAAGTGCCCGCAGCTGGGGCAACAAGGCCCTCGCAGCCTCCCGCAAGGCCGACGAGTACCGCGCGTCCGGCGATGCGGCCGACGCCCAGAAGTTCGACAACCTCGCGAAGGTCGCCATCCAGCGTCAGATGTCCTCGGAGAACGAGGCGAAGGGCGCCGAGCCGACCATCGCCTCCCAGACGGAGATCGTCGAGAAGCTCAAGGACGGCCTCAACCAGATGCGGGGCAAGCTCAACGAACTGACGGTCAAGCGTGACCAGCTGATCGCCCGCTCCCGCACCGCGCAGGCGCAGCAGCAGGTGCACGACGCCGTCAAGAGCATCGACTTCATGGACCCCACCAGCGAGGTGGGCCGCTTCGAGGAGAAGATCCGCCGCGAGGAGGCGAGGGTCCGCGGTCAGCAGGAACTCGCGTCGTCGAGCCTGGACGCCCAGTTCGAGAGCCTCGAGGACCTCGGGGAGCAGACGGAAATCGAAGCCCGCCTTGCGGCGCTGAAGTCCGGCACGGGGTCGCGGTCCGCGATCGGCCAGGGTGCCGACGGCGACGGCGACGCCGACACGTCCACGGACACCGCAGCCGCCGGCGCGCCGTCGAAGAGCGAGACCACCTACTGATCCGCTCCTGACCGATCCGTCACCGGCCGTCCGTCAGCCGGCCACCGATCGGCGGAGCACCGGGGGACCGCGGCCGACCGGCTGCGGTCCCCCGCTGCGCCCCCCGCAGGGACTGTCAGGGCCCGCCGGTAGATTGAGTGCATGGCTGTGACTCTGGTGTGGTTCCGCGACGACCTTCGAATCTCCGACAACCCGGCCCTGGCCCGGGCTGCGGAGCAGGGGGACGACGTCGTCGCCTGTTACGTGCTCGACGACGGGAGCGAGGGCATCCGCCCCCTCGGCGCTGCATCCCGCTGGTGGCTCCATCACTCTCTCGCCGCCCTTGCCGCGTCCCTCACCGAGCTCGGGATCCCCCTCGTCCTGCGGCGGGGGGCGCCGGCGGACGTCGTACCGCGCCTCGTCGAGGAGTGCTCGGCAGGATCGGTTCTCTGGAACCGGCGCTACGGCCTGGCGGAGCGCACCGTGGACGCAGCGCTGAAGGAGTCCCTGACGGACCGGGGGGTGGAGGCCACGAGCTTCCAGGCCAACCTCATGTACGAACCGTGGGAGGTGACCTCCGGCGCCGGCGAGGCCTACAAGGTGTTCACGCCCTTCTGGAGGGCCTGCCTGACGTTCCGCACCCCGCGCACCCCGCTGCCCGCGCCCGTCTCCCTCCGGGGCCCGCAGCTGGCGTCCGACGAGCTCGGCGACTGGGGGTTGCTCCCGACGGCGCCCGACTGGGCGCAGGGCCTGCGCGAGACGTGGACGCCCGGTGAGGCCGGCGCCCACGCCCGCCTCGACGACTTCCTCGATGGTGCTGCCCACGGGTACAAGGACAGTCGCAACCTCCCCGCGGTCCAGGGCACGAGCATGCTCTCCCCCCACCTCCGGTTCGGGGAGATCAGCCCGTTCGAGGTCTGGCACGCGGCCCAGGACCACAAGGACAGCTCGACGGCGGAGGACATCCGCGTCTTCGGGTCCGAGCTCGGCTGGCGCGAGTTCAGCTGGCAGCTCCTGTACTTCAACCCCGAACTCGCGACCGTCAACTACCGCCCCGAGTTCAACGCGTTCGCCTGGGAGCGGTCCACGCAGGCGGAGCTGGACGCGTGGCAGCGCGGACGCACGGGTTATCCCCTCATCGACGCCGGGATGCGCCAGATGTGGGAGATCGGCTGGATGCACAACCGGGTGCGGATGGCCACGGCGTCCTTCCTCATCAAGAATCTCCTCATCGACTGGCGCGTGGGCGAACAGTGGTTCTGGGATTGCCTCGTCGACGCCGACGCGGCGAGCAACGCCGCGAGCTGGCAGTGGGTGGCCGGATCAGGAGCGGATGCCAGTCCCTACTTCCGGATCTTCAACCCCGTGCTGCAGAGCAAGAAGTTCGACCGCGAAGGCCGGTACCTCCTCCGCTTCGTCCCCGAACTGGCGGACGCCGACAACATCCACGAGCCCTGGAAGGGAGCGGCTCCTGGCTACCCCGAGCCGGTCGTGGACCTCAAGGAGAGCCGGGAGCGGGCGCTGAGCGCCTTCAAGGCCCTGTCGCAGGGCTGAGCGTCGCAGGGCTGGGCGTGCTCCCCTGCCTCCCACGTGCCGTCGGGCGACGCATCATCCCGGAAGGGTGATTGCGGCCGGGCGGGCCGTCGTGTAGTCGGTCCTGCCCTGCCCCCGCCCGTCCGTATGCTCACCACCTTGGGGTGATGTATGCCCGTGCGCGGTGCGGGATTCTCGGTGTGTCAGACGGTTCGCGCGACCCGGCTCCGGTCAGGGTCACGGTGGACGCCCGCAAGGGCAGAACCGGCCACCCATGCGTCCGCGTGGACGCGCGACTAGGGAGTAGCCACCATGGTGCACGACAGCAAGACCTCGACCAGCAACTACGACCGATCCACACGTGAGCACAGCGAAGGGGCCGTCGGCGTGACCGTTCTCGCGGGCACGCTGATGATCATGACCGGCATCTTCCACGCCTTCCAGGGCTTCGTCGCACTCCTGAACGACACGTTCTACATCGTGTTGCCCGAGTACGTGCTCCAGTTCGACATCACCACGTGGGGCTGGATCCACCTCATCCTCGGCGTCCTCGTGGCGCTCGCCGGTGGTGCGCTGTTCCGGGGGGCCGTCTGGGCCAGGACCGTCGCCGTCATCATGGCGTGTGTCAGCATGATCCTGAGCTTCGCGTGGATGCCCTTCTACCCGCTGTGGAGCCTCACGATCATCGCCCTCGACGTCTTCATCATCTGGGCGGTCACCGTGCACGGACGCGACATCGTCGCCGACTGAGCAACCCGGGCTGCCCTGGTGAGATCTTCGCCGGGGCAGCCCGGCCTGCCCGGCATCCCGGTCACTCATCCCAGGCGTCCTCCCACGCCATCCTCCGACCCGAGAGGCGCACCCCAGATGCATGTCACAGAAACCCGGGACCAGGAAGTCGCACGGCTGTCGGCGGAGGTCGCCCGACTCCGGTCCCAACTCGACGCCTCGTCGGACGAGGCCCCACCGCCCGCAGCCGCGCGGCGGTCCGGACGCGGCCGGGGTCGTGCGTTCCTCGCCGTGGTGCTGATCCTGCTCGGGGCACTCCTCGCCCCGCTCGCCGTCGTCGCGGCATGGACGAAGGCCGAGGTCACGAACACCGACCAGTTCGTCGCCACCGTGTCACCGCTCATCGACGATCCTGCCTTCCAGTCCTACCTGGTCGACGAGATCACGACGACAATCAACGACAGCGTCGACATCCCGACGATCACCTCCGACCTCTTCGACGGCATCGCGACGCTCGACCTGCCGCCCAGGGCCGCCGAGGCGCTCCAGCTGCTCGAGCAGCCGGCCGTGCAGGGCGCCGAGTCCCTGATCACGTCGACGACCGAGCAGCTCATCGCCTCGGACGCCTTCGACCAGGTGTGGGACCAGGCTCTGCGGAGCAGCCACAGCGGGTTGAATGCCGCTCTCAGCGGTGACACCTCCGGGGCGGTCGTGATCAGCGACTCGGGCGAAGTGGGTATCCAGCTCGGGCCCATCATCGCGGCCGTCAAACAGCAGCTGACGGCCCAGGGTCTCACGCTGGCCGACCGCATCCCCGAGGTGGACCGCACGATCGTCGTTGCGCAGTCCGACGAACTCGGCCAGGCCCGCACCGCCTACCAGGCCATCGACGTGCTCGGCTTCGTCCTCCCCTGGATCAGTATCGGGCTGCTCGCCGCCGGTGTCCTCGTTGCGCGGAGGAAGGCACGGGCGCTGATCTGGGCCGGTATCGCCCTGGCGCTGGGCATGGTGTTCCTGGCCCTCGGGGTGGCCATCGGACGCATCGCCGCGGTCGATGCCCTCTCGCCCCAGTACATGCCCTCCAGCACGGCCCAGGCGATCTACGACACCCTCGTGCCCCTGCTCTACTCGACGGCCCTCGCCGTCGGGGTCGCGGGTGTGACGACCGCCGTCGTCGCCTATCTCGCGGGGCCGTTCGACGGCGCCCTCGCGGTGCGTCGCCTCACGGTCGACACCGCCCGGCGAACACGGGCGGCTGCGGAGGGCAACGGGGTCACCACCGGCCGGTTCGGCGAGTTCCTCTACCGCGCGCGCCGGTACATCCGGATCGCGATCGCCGTCGTCGGCGCCGCGATCGTGCTGCTGGTGCGGCCGCTGACGCCCGGTGTGACCCTCTGGACGGCGTTCGGCGCGCTGATCGCCATCCTGCTGCTGGAACTGCTGCAGCGGCCGCCTGCCGTGGAGGTCGACGTGCGGGTCGACGGTGCGCCCGTCGGCGGCGGGGCCGCTCCGCCGCCAAGGGATACCGAGCGTGTTTGAGGAGATCGTCTCCGGCTGGGTGCTCGCCATCGAGATCGTCGGCGCGCTGATCATGATCCTCGGCGCCGGCTTCGCCCTCGTGGCCGCGGTACCGACGATGCGGCGAGCGGACACCCGCGGGACGACGTACGAGCGGTTGCGACGGACCGTGGGCCGCGCGATCCTGCTCGGGCTGGAGGTACTCATCATCGCGGACATCATCCGGACCATCCTCGTGGACCAGACCCCGCAGAGCGTCGTGGTCCTCGGCGGCATCGTCGCGATCCGGATCGCGCTCAGCTTCTCGCTGGAGGTGGAGATCGACGGCGTGTGGCCCTGGGCGAAGTGGCGCGTGGCGGATACTCCTCCTCAGGACTCGCAGGGAGAATGACCACCCTCCGATCGTCGGTGCTCAGAAGACGGTCTGATCCTCAGAGGACGGCAGTCTTGTCCTCGCGCTGCCGGTTTCCGACGGTGATCAGGACAGCGAGGTTCCGCAGCGGGGTCTCCAGGGCCGTTTCGAGGTCGGCTGCCACCTGGGTGTGGACGAGGTACAGCAGGGCTTGCAGGTCCGCGCGGTCGTCGACGCGGACGGTGAGGTTCAGATCCGGTTCGGTGGCGCTTCCCCTGAGCAGCGCGTCTGCTCCGGTGACTCCGGGGAGTCGCAGTACATGGTTCTCCACGGCTTCGGAGAGGACTTTGGGCTCGCACCGGGTGTAGCCGGCAGCTCCTACATCGGAATGCAGCCGGAAGGTGCGGGCAGGATGCCGGCGCGGGACCTGGGCGAATAGCCACAGCAGGGCCAGGAATCCGACGACCACGGCGAGCGCGGTCAGGACAAGGGGCGCCGCCCCGGTGCCGAAGACGTCTCGGAGTCCCGCCGGAACCACGCTGTCGGTGGGTTGCGCGGGGGTGAATCGGGCGTTCAGAGAATTGGTGACGGTGGCAGCAGCGCCACTGGCCAGCAGGAGCCCGGCCGCGCCAAGGAGGAGGACCAGGAGCCCGATGATGGCCAGCCATGTGCGGTTGAGGCGTCCGGCGGTGTCCCTCATGACGTCCTTCTTCCGTTGAATACCGTTGGTGGGTGGCGGGTCGGTCGGACATCGCTCATGAGTGCATCAGTCGTGAGTGGTGCCGACTCGTACCCTGACGACGGGTTTCGGCGTGATCCCGAGATCGTTCATCTTGGTGTCGAGGGATTCTTCGAGGCGATTGCCGAGGTCGCCTGCATCATGCAGTGGTGTGTGGACACTGACCTCCAGCCGCTTGGCGCCGATCCTCACCGAGCTGCGGTCGACTCCGTCGGTGCGATCGACGAGCGCTGCGGCGATCTTGCCGAGCCCGCGGCGGGTGAGGACCGCTTCGGAGTGGCCTGCCCGACGATCCTTCGGCTCGTTCAGTCGAACGGTGCTGTGCTGCCCCGGCAGCAGCGCTGCCAGCAGCAGGATCAGTCCGAGCAGGGTCGCGATGAGCGCTGCGGTGATGACGGTCGGGCTGTTCCACGTGAGGGAAGCGGCGGCTTCGCGTCCTGAGCGCAGAAAGTTCGGCCACGCGCCGGTCGTGAATCGGGTGATCCCGATCCACGCTCCGGCTACCGCAGCCGAGAGAAGGACCAGCGCTGTCAGCGTCGCGGGTAAGGAGCGGCTCGACCGTCGGTGCAATGACCGAGCCGTACCGGCTGCGGTGGCGGAGCGGCTCATGCGAGCTCCCTTCGGCCCTGGCTCCTCGTGACGTCGGCGAGGGTGTCGATGTCGATGTCGATCTGCCGGACGTCGAGTCCGCAGATCCTGGAGACCTCCCCACGGACCCGCTCACGCAACAGCTCGGTGGTTCGCCGCAGCGGTGCCGGGTAGGTGATGCCGACCTTGAGGCGGAGGGACGCGATGAGCCCGTTGAGCTGCACGTCGACCTTCGGCCGCGCCGTGTCGCTGTGGCGGGCGCCGAGGCCGAGGAAACCGCCGGAGGGTCCGCTGACGCCCGGAACGTTCGAGGCCGCGTTGCTCGCCACTTTCTCGATCGCTCGCTCCGCGATGACCAGGGTTCCCCGTGTCGACGGATCGGAACCGGTCGAACCCGGCGAGTCGGGAGAGCGCAGGGTGGAGTGGTGCGTCCGGGTGTGCCTGGCGGAGTCCTCCGTCGATGCCTTCCCTTCGCTGATGTCCCCCATGTCGCTCACCTGCGGGTGGTGGAGCGTCCGGTCAATGCTCCGAGGTCGAGTTTGCCGTCGATGATTCGGGCGACGATCAGTCCGACGGCGCCGAAGAACGCGACGACGACGAACTCGTAGAAACCACCGAATGCCGCAGCCCATCCCAGGACGAGGCCGGCCAGCAGGCCCACAGCTGTTGTGCTCATAATCGGATGCCTTTCCGTACAGTGCCCTCTACGGGCGCATTCACACGAGGTCCGCTGCCCGGAGGGCAGCGATGGGAGGGATCCGCGGGAGTCCCCCTACGTCCGGCTCCGGGGCCACCACCGGCACGACGGCGCGGTCCTGGCGCCGGATGGCAACTCGGGTCCTACTGCAGAGCGGTGTGGGCGGGCTCATCCGTGTCGCGGTCCTCATCGTCGGGGAGGTGCACATCGGTGACGTTGATGTTGACCTCGAGGACCTGCAGGCCGGTTGCTTCCTCGACGGTGGAGATGACGTTGCGGCGGATCATCTGGCTGACCTCGACGATGGACGCGCCGTACTCGACGATGATGCTGAGGTCGATTGCTGCCTGACGCTCACCCTTTTCGACGGTGACCCCGCCACTGACATTCGTCCGTGATCCGGGGATACGCTCGGAGATGCTGCTGAACGCGCGTTGGCTTGCACTGCCCATGGCGTAGACGCCCGGAACTTCGCGAGTAGCGATGCCGGCGATCTTCTGCACGACGGTCTCGTTGATGGTGGTGTTGCCCTGTCGGGTCTGCAGCGGGCCCACCGGCTGCGCCGACTCGGTTTCACGGGACTGCTCCGCCTGACGTGTCTGCTCCTCGCCGGTGTTGGGGACGATTGCTGCCCTGCGTGCTGCGGTGCTCTGATCCTCTGCCATGTGAATCGATCCTCCTGTGTGAGGTGGTGATGTCCTACACCCTTAATGACACCGGCCACCCCGAATCGTCACGTCCACAACGCACCTATTTTGGCTCGGTCCGCCTCCATACCAGCTGACGGACCGCCCGTCCTCACCCGGAGAGCATGAACTGTCCGACACCGAGTGAGCGCCATCAGCACGCAGCGGAATTCGCCGTTCGGATGACTGTTCGCCGCGCATTGCTCCCCCTATGCTGAGCACCACGCCGACAGGCCGCAACTGCAGGGACCGACTGCAGTGTTGGGGGAAGGGGGCGCAGACCATGGCATCCGACCGGACTGCCTCCCAGCCGGAATCATCACGGGGATATGCCCCGGCCTCCGGACCGGAGTCCGAACGGGGCGCCGGGCCGCGCGCTGGATCCGTGCAGTGCACGTCCCGTGCGGCGCCTGCTATCGGGGCGCCCGGGCATCAGGCAGGAGCAGGACCGGCACTGCATGATCTCGACCAGGCCACGATCGTCGCCCGAGCGCAGAACGGGGACGTCTCCGCGTTCGAATGGCTACTCTCCGCCCATGAAGGCGGAGTCTTCCGGCTGGCTCTGAGGATGCTCGGTGATCGTGCGGAAGCCGAGGACATAGTGCAGGAGACGTTCATCGCCGCCCGGCGGAGCCTCCCGGACCTTGCCGCCCCGCAGTCGTTCATTCCCTGGCTCTACCGTGTAGCCACGAACAAGTGCTTCAACCTGCTTCGCAGCCGCAGACGCCACCCGGCCCACCCCGACGCCTTCGACGACGGATCCGTGCCCGCTGGCTCGCACGACGCTTTCGCGTGGGGAGAGGCCGACCCCCGACACCAGGGGGATACCTGCGGTGGACTCTGCCAGGACCCGGCGTTGCGCTACGAG
Source organism: Arthrobacter pityocampae (assembly GCF_002927275.1). Taxonomy (GTDB): domain Bacteria; phylum Actinomycetota; class Actinomycetes; order Actinomycetales; family Micrococcaceae; genus Arthrobacter_D; species Arthrobacter_D pityocampae. The sequence goes on from NZ_PRKW01000001.1 coordinate 610,992, forward strand.
GCGGAAGCGCAGATGCGGGCCCTCACCGGCCTGCTCCAGGCAGTCCCCGCCGGACCTCGTGCCTGCTGGCTGCTGCGCGACGTCCACGAGTTCTCCTACACCGAGATCGCGACGATCGTGCACCTACCGGAGAGCACGGTTCGAGGGCGCATCGCACGGGCCAGACGGATTCTCGCAGAAGGGATGCAATCATGGCGATGAACGGGGGGAAGCCTCGACTGGGGTGCGGACGGCTCATCGATGATGTCTGGGCATCCATCGACCAGCCGGCCACCATTCACGAACGTTCCTGCCGGGACTGTCAGAGCGCACGCGCCGCCCTCGACCACCTCGAAGCAGTGACCAGGTCCATGCGCGAGCGTGACCGCGGCGACGCAGCCCAGCGACCAAGCAGTCGCGTGCGCGAGGCGATCATGGCGGTCGCCCGGGCAGAGGTCCGACGCAGCCGGCGTGTCCCCCTTGCCACGACGCCTCTGGGGACCATCGACATCAGCGAGCAGGCACTCAACGACTTGATCCGCTTCGCTGCGTCCACCCTGCCCGGCGTCCGCGCTCGTCGATGCACTGTTCTCCGCAGCCCGACACCGCAGTCCTCACCAGGAGGTCCGTCATCAGCGGGCGTCGTCGATGGCGGGGACGTGCGCATCACGCTCACCGTTGCGCTTTCCTCGCAGGTGAGGATACCCGCCACCATGACCCTGCTACGCGAACGGGTCGGCACTATCGTGCAGGCCCAGACGGCGATCACCATGCAACAGATCGACATCGGCGTGGAGGATCTCTATGACGCGTGAGCAGCCCTTCGACGCGCGGATCGTCGACCTCGACTCCATCGCCGACACTCTCAGCACCACGCTCGGCAACCACCCGGGCGTCATCCGCCTGGAACCGACCCTGCGCAGTACCATGACGCGCTGGAAGGTCGCATCGGTCGGACACCTCCACCGGAACCTCCGGCACGGCACCCCATCCCCGACCGTCGCCATCCGCGATGGGCTGGTTCTCTCCTTCACCGGCAATGTCCTCACCCTGCACATGGACCTGGCAACGAGCATCTCGAACCCGGCGCTCGGCCTGGCCCGCGAAACGCAGGAAGTCGCTGCCGAGGTCATCCGGGCGAGCGGACTGTCGGTCGGCCACATCGACGTCACCATCCTCGCCATCGAAGGCGCCCCGGCCTCCTGACCCGGAAAAGCAAGAAGTCCGGCCCACCAGGTGGTGGACCGGACTTCTCTTTCGTTGCGGGGACAGGATTTGAACCTGTGACCTCTGGGTTATGAGCCCAGCGAGCTACCGAACTGCTCCACCCCGCGGCGTGTAACTAACGTTACCGGCCGCGGGGTGGAGAAGCAAATCGAGCGGCTGCCCGGGGTGGTCCGGCTACTGACCGCCCGCTGCGGCGGCGCGCTCCTCGGCGTCGAGTGCCCGCTGGATGGCCTGCTCCAGCCGGTCCTGGGCCTGACCGTAGGCGGCGAAGTCCCCGGCTTCGAGTGCTGCGTTGCCTGCCTCGATGGCGTCGTTCGCATCGCTCAGCGCCGCCCGCAGGTCGGCGGCCGGGTCCCCGGTCGCACCGTCCGGAGCGGCGGGGTCGGTCGGAGCGGGGGTGGGCGACGGCGTCGCTCCCTCGCCCTCCACCGGAGGGGCGGCCGGGTCGGCCGGGGTCTCCCCGACGTTGTCCTGGTCGCCGGTCGTGGCTCCCGAATTGCCGCCGAACACCTGGTCCAGGGCCTCGGCGAGGGTCGGCGCGAACCCGACGGTCTCGCCGAAGCTGACCAGGACCCGCCGCAGGACCGGGAAGGACGAACTGCCCGAGGACTGCACGTACACGGGCTGGACGTAGGCGATCCCGCCGCCGATGGGCAGGGTGAGGAGGTTGCCGTTGATGACCTCGGAGGCGCCCTGCCGGAGCAGGTTGAGCTCCTGCGAGACGGTCGTGTCCGAGTTGAAGAGGTTCTGGGCCTGTCCGGGGCCGACCACGGAGTCCTGGCCGGAGCTGTCGAGCAGGGTCAGCTTGCCGTAGTTCTCGTTCTTCACGCCGTCCTCGCCCGTGCCGGCGTCGCCGTTGGCGGCGAGGAAGCCGTACAGCACGTTCCGCGGCGTCTGGCCGACGGGGACGTAGGGGATGAACGGCGTCGTCAGGGAGAACGCCGCCTGCTCCTGGTCGGGCATCTGGAGGGTGAGGTAGAACGGCGGCTGCCGCGGGGTCGACGCCGTCGTCGCGCTGTCCGAGGCCTCCCCCGGGTCCGCCGGGACGCTCCACGCCTCACTGTTGTTGTAGAACGCGTCGGTGTCGGTGACGTGGTAGCGCGCCAGGAGTTCACGCTGCACCTTGAAAAGATCCTCCGGGTAGCGCACGTGGGCCATGAGGTCGGCCGACATCTCGCTGTAGGGCTTGAGGGAGGTCGGGTACACGTTCTGCCAGGACTTCAGGACCGGGTCCTGGTCGTCCCACGCGTACAGGGTCACGGAGCCGTCATAGGCGTCCACCGTGGCCTTCACGGCGTTCCTGATGTAGTTGACGCGCTCCGCGGGGAGCGCGGTCGCCAGGCCCTCGGCGGTCTGCGCGTCCTGGGTGGCCTGCTCGAGTTCCTGCTGCATCGAGTACGGGAAATTGGCGCTGGTGGTGTAGCCGTCGATGATCCACTTCACGCGACCGTCCACGATCGCCGGGTAGCTGTTGCCGTCGAGCGTCAGGTACGGGGCGACCTTGCGGATGCGGTCCACGGGATCGCGGTCGTAGAGGATCTGCGAATCGCTGTTGACCTGGTTGGAGAGCAGCAGGTCCGTGGACTGGAACTTCAGGGCATAGACGAGGCGGTTGAACATGTTGCCGACGTTCGGTCCGCCGTCGCCGCTGAAGGTCGTCCGGGACTCGGCGTCGGAGTTCTCGTTCTGGGGCCGATCGATCTCGGCCGGGGCCTGTCCCTCCGGCGCGCCCACGACCGAGTACTCGGGGGAATCCTCGCCGAAGTAGATGCGCGGCTCGTAGGTGGACTCGTCACCCAGCACCCCGGTGGACGGGATTCCGGACTGCAGGAAGGACGGGCGGCCGTCGGGCTCGACCGTCGAACCGGCCGCGGCCACCACACCGTAGCCGTGCGTGTAGAAGACGTGCTCGTTGACCCAGCCGTCCGGCACACCATTGGTGTCCAGTTCACGGACGGCGATCACCGTGTCCTGGACCTCGCCGTCGATCTCGTACCGGTCGACGTTGAGGGTCTCCGGGAACTGGTAGTACTGGCGGAACTGCTGGAGCTGGCTGAAGGCGTCGGAGACGAGGTTCGGGTCGAGCAGGCGGATGTTGGCGGTGGTCTCGCCGTCAGCACCCAGGGCGCCTGCCGCCGGGATCGATTCCGGCGCATACGCCGCGACGTCGACCTGGTCGAGTCCGTAGGCCTCCCGCGTGAGCTGGATGTTCCGTTCGATGTACTGCTCCTCGAGGCTGAGCTCGGAGGGACGCACCTGGAAGCGCTGCACGAGCGACGGATACACCCCGCCCGCGAGCAGGGCCGTGATGATGAGCATCGCGGTGCCGATCAGCGGCAGCCGCCAGCGGCCCACGAACGCCGAGGCGACGAACAGGGCGGCGACGATGACTGCGGCGACCGCGAGGATGGCCTTCGTCGGGATGACGGCGTTGACGTCCGTGTAGAGCGCGCCGGCCCACGTGCCCTGGTTCAGCAGCGTGTCGTAGCGGTCGAGCCAGTAGTTGAGGCCCTGCAGCAGCAGGAAGAGGGCCGCGACGACGGCGATCTGCACCCGGGCCGCCTTCGTCGTGAAGAGGCCCTTCTCCTCCAGGCGGATGCCGCCGTAGAGGTAGTGCGTGAGGACCGTCGCGATGGCGCTGATGATGACCACGCTGATCAGGAACCCGATCACGAAGTTCAGGAACGGCAGCGTGAACATGTAGTAGGCGTAGTCGAGGCCGAACTCCGGATCCTGGCGGTTGAACGGCTCCTGGTTGATGAACAGCAGGACCTGCTGCCACTGGGAGGACGCCGCCGTGCCCGCGAAGGCTCCGAGGACCACGGGGATGCCGAGCATCAGCAGGCGCCGGATCGGTTCGAGCTGCGCCTGATACCGGTTGAGGTTGTCCTGGATGGCGCTGTCCGGCGCGTAGATGGGCCTGTTGCGGAACGCGATGCGCAGGCTGAAGTACACCGCTGCCGCCATGAGGAGGAACGCGACGACGAAGAGGACGATACGCGTCAGGTTCTCGGTCACGAAGACCTCGAGGAACCCGAGCTGGTTGTACCAGAGCACGTCCGCGTAGACCTGGGACAGGTAGACGAAGGCGATGACGATCACCGCCACGACGATGATCGTCGGGATCAGCGGACTGCGTCGCCTGCTGGTGGTTCCACGTGCTGGGCTCGGGCTACTGCCGAATGGACGGTCTGGTCCGGATGTCACATCTACCTCATCGTTGGCTGCTGCGGGTCACGCCGACCGGTCTTCGGTACCGCTCCCCTGCCGGGCACAAGATGGGGGAGCGTGCCGTCACGCCCTTCGTGATTTCATTCTGCCCTGTTCACGCTCGGCCCGACCAATTAGGTTCCCGCTCCGGGCGGGCAGGGCCGGGATCGTCACCGAACCGTGTTGTGGCCGCCGTCCGAGCGGTGCGGGCGCCGGGTTCCGGCCGGTCAGCAGGGTTCCGGCCGGTCAGCAGGAGGGCACTGCGGCGGGGTCACCTCCGGCACCCAGCGTCTCGACGGCGTCGACGGCGTCGTCGAGCGTCCCGACCTTCACGACCGTCAGTCCGTCCGGGATGTTGCCCACGACCTCGTCGCAGTTGTCGGCGGGTGCGAGGAAGAAGTCCGCTCCAGCAGAGCGGGCTCCGACGAGTTTCTGCGCGATCCCCCCGATCGGACCGACGACGCCGGAGGAGTCGATCGTGCCGGTGCCCGCGAAGTGCCTGCCGCCCGTGAGGTCGCCCTCCGTCAGGGTGTCGATGATCCCGAGGGCGAACATGGTGCCGGCGGAGGGGCCGCCCACGTTGTCGAGCTGGATGGACACGTCGAAGGGGAACTCGAACGTGGAGGCGAGCAGGACGCCCAGCTGGAACTCGCCCTCGGCCGACTCCTTCGGGGTCACCCGGACATCCGTCGCCGCACCGTCCCGGACGATCCCCAGGGTGGCCTCGGCGCCCTTCGCGTCGGCCAGGGACTGGCGGAGGGTCTCGATGGTGTCGATCTCGCGCCCGTCGACGGTGCGCAGGATGTCCCCGACCTCCAGGATGCCCTCCGCCGCGGAATCGTCCGCCAGTCCGGCGACGGCGAGTTCCTCGGTGTAGGCGATCCCCTCGTGGGAGAGCGCCGCGGCGATCGCCGCCTCCTGCGACGACGTCATGGCGACGGCGTTCCGCTCCTGCACGTCGGACGGGGTGGTCCCCTCCGGGTACACCAGCTGCTCGGGCAGGACGTCCGCGTCCGGATCCACCCAGGCCCGGAAGGTGTCGAGGACGTTCACCTGGCCGTTCGGGCCACCACTGACGAGGACGGTCGTCAGATCGAGCTCGCCCTCCGGAAGGAAACTCTCCCTGCCCTCCACCTCGATGAGCGGCCGTCCGTCGATCTCACCAATGGTGTTGAAGGTCGGGCCGGGCGACTCGATGATGTACGGGGACGGCAGCAGCACGGCGGCCGCGCACAGGACGACGGCGAGGCTCCCGGACACGACCATGGCCCGGAAACGCGGGTCCCTCGGCCGGGCGGACTCCTCGGGGCTGTACGTCTCGACGTGGACAGGCTGCGTCACTGTGCTTCTCTCTGTAGGCGCGTGCCGTGCTTCGGCGCCATCAGCGCCTCCCGGCTTACCCAGAGTAGACGCTCCGACCGCCGTCGATCCTGGAGCCGCCCGGGCATTTTCCGCCGACCCTCCCCCGGGCGGTCCGGACCGCCGTGGCGCACCCGGGTGGGCTTTGCCCTCAGCGAACGGTCGGCGGCGTGAGGGACAGCGGTGACGCCGTGCCGGTAGCGTGTTCCCAACAGCCGGCGGGAGTGGGACCCTCCTCCTGCCGGACCCGAGCTACTCCCAGGACCGGTGGTATCAGTGACCAACCCATCCAACCCCTCGAACGACGACGACGCGCCCCAGGACCCGCTGTCCGAGATGCTGGCCAAGATGTTCGGCGGCGGGGCCGGGGGTTTCGACCCCCAGGAGATCGCGAAGGCGGCCGGGCTGCCCTCCGATCCTGCGGCGATGGCGATGATGATGCAACAGGTCCAGGCGATGTTCTCCGCCCCGAGCGAGGGGCCCGTGAACTGGCAGATGGCGCACGAGCAGGCGCGCCGGGTGGCGGCGTCGGACAACGATCCCTCGGTCACCTCGCTCCAGCGCCGGAGTGTCGACGAGGCCCTGAAACTCGCCGAGCTGTGGCTCGACCCCGTCACCGAATTCCCGAGCACCGGGCAGCTCGGCCGTGCGTGGTCCCGCGCCGAATGGGTCGAGGCGACCATGGCCACCTGGCGGCGGCTCACCGAACCCGTCGCGACGAGCATCGCGAAGGCCCTCTCCGACGCCATCACGGGGCAACTCCCCGACGAGATGAAGTCGATGATGGGCATGATGGGCGGACCGGCCTCGATGCTCCAGAACGTGGGCGGCGCGATGTTCGGCATGCAGCTCGGACAGGCCGTGGGCGCGCTGTCGAAGGACGTCATCGGGTCCACGGACATCGGCGTACCCCTCGCCGACGGGCGGATGGCCCTCCTCCCCGCCAACGTCGCGGCATTCGGCGCCGGACTCGACATCCCCGAACAGGAGGTCCAGCTGTTCCTCGCGGTGCGCGAGGCGGCGCACGCACGGCTCTTCACGCACATTCCCTGGCTCACGGGCCACCTCCTCGGCAGCATCGAGCGCTACGCGCGGGGCATCCACATCGACATGGGCAAGATCGAGGAAGCCGCCCGCGACATCGATCCCACCAACCCCGAGAGCCTCCAGGGCGCCCTGTCGCAGGGTGTGTTCATGCCCGAGAAGACGCCGGAGCAGGACGCCGCGCTCGTCCGGCTCGAGACCACCCTCGCCCTCGTGGAGGGCTGGGTGGACGAGATGACCGCCGCAGCGGCGGCGAATCTGCCGTCGGCGGGCGCCCTGCGCGAGATGCTGCGGCGCCGCCGGGCCACGGGCGGTCCGGCAGAGCACGCGTTCGCCTCGCTGGTGGGACTCGAGCTGAGGCCGCGCCGGCTGCGTGAGGCCGCGGCCCTGTGGTCCCTGCTGACCGAGGAGCGCGGCATCGAGGGACGCGACGCCCTGTGGCAGCACCCCGATCTCCTGCCGACCGCCGAGGACCTCGACGATCCCGCCGGCTTCGCCGGGCGCCGGAGGCTGCTGGACTCCTCGGACGCCGACGTCGACGCGGCCCTCCAGCGGCTCCTGTCCGGTGGCTTCGAGGAAACCGACGGCAACGCCGCGGTCGAGGCGGACGGCGAGGCGACGTCCCCGACCGGCTCCGACGACGGCACGCCGGACGGCGGGTCCGACGGCGGGTCCGACGACACCGGACCTGACGGCGGGTCCGACGACGGCACCCCGGGCGACCCGCGCTCCTAGTATTCCTCCGGCGCTCCCGTGAGGTTACGGTGTGCGGCGAAGGCGGCGCCGTCGAGGAACGCCTTGGCGGTCCCTGTGCTCGGGTAGGACGTGAGGAGGTCCCAGAACGCGGCATTGTGCGAGGGTTCGATCAGGTGGGCCATCTCGTGCAGGATCACGTAGTCGACCACCCACGCGGGCATGCCCTGCAGCCTGTGTGAGAGGCGGATGGAGCGGTGGGCCGGGGTGGCCGACGCCCACCGCGTGGTCTGGTTCGTCACCCAGCCGATCGTGGCCGGCACCCCCCTGCCGCCGAGGTATTGCCGCGCGAGCGACTCGGCCCGCCGCCGCAGCGCGGTCTCGCCCTCGGCAGCGGGCTGCACGAGGTACTTCGCGGACATCCGCTCCACCATGCGCTCCACCCACTGCCGCTCCTGGCTGGGCGAGAAGTGTCCCGGGATCGAGACACGCAGCACTCCGTCGCGGATGTCCGCGCTCACCGTGCGCTTGCGCCGCGCCGATCGCCTGACCTCGACGGGGAGCCGCGCAGGGTCCCCCGACCCACCGCTCTCAGGACGTGTCACGTCTCAGGCCGTATCACTGATGATCTCCAGGACGGCCTCGCCGTAACGCTCGAGCTTCGCGGACCCGATGCCCGCGAGCTCGCCCAGCTCGTCCAGGGTCTGCGGCCGAGCCTCGGCGATGGCCACGAGGGTGGCATCGGTGAACACGACGAAGGCGGGGACGTCCTTCTCCTTCGACTCGGCGAGCCGCCAGGCGCGCAGGGCCTCGAACGTCTCCTCCTCGTAGGTGGCCGGGCAGTCGCTGCAGCGACCGATCTTGCGCTCGGCACCGGTGAGAAGTGGGCGTCTGCACACGCGGCAGACCGCCGGCGCGGAGGACTTGCGGGGAGTCTTCGCCCGGGGCTGACGGAAGGACGCCTGGCCGGCGGTCCCCGGCCGCAGGGCGTCGAGGAAACGCGAGGGCTTCCTCGTGGCGCGTCCGCCCGGGGAACGCGAGGTGGACCAGGACATCGACAGGTGGATCCGCGCACGCGTGATCCCCACGTACAGCAGCCGGCGTTCCTCGTCGACGCCCTCCTGGGTGTCGGCGAACGAGATCGGCATGAGCCCCTCGCTCAGCCCCACGAGGAAGACGGCGTCCCACTCGAGGCCCTTCGCGGAGTGGAGGGATGCCAGGGTCACGCCCTCCACGGTCGGGGCATGCTGCGCCGCAGCCCGTTCCTCGAGTTCGGCGACGAACGTCTGCAGGGTGAAGGCCTCACCGCGCACCCTGCTGAGCTCGTCGGCGAGCCCCACGAGGGCGGCCAGCGATTCCCACTTCTCCCGGACGGCCCCGGAGTTCTGGGGGGCGACCGAGGTGTAGCCGAGGGACGCGAGGACGTCACGGACCTGCTGCGGGACGTCGGCGTCGCCCTGCGTGCGTGCCGCGGCCCGGAGCTGCAGCAGCCCGTCGCGGACCTCGCGCCGCTGGAAGAACCGCTCCCCGCCGCGCAGCTGATACCCGATGCCTGCGCTGGCCAGCGCCTGCTCGTAGGCCTCGGACTGCCCGTTCGTGCGGTAGAGGATGGCGATCTCGCTCGCCTTGACGCCCTGCCCCAGCAGGATGCCGATGCGCCGGGCGCACTCCGCCGCCTCGGCGTCGTCGTCGGTGCATTCCGTGTAGACCGGCTCGGGCCCGGCGGGGCGCTGCGCCACGAGTTCGAGCGGCGCGGACCACGTGGTGTCACCCGAACGCCGGTCCACCCCGGTCCCACGGGCGGCGAGCAGCGTGTTGGCGGCGCGCACCACCTGGGGCGTGGAGCGGTAGTCGCGCACCAGCCGGACCACCTGGGCGCCCTCGTAGCGCTTGGTGAAGTCGAGCAGGTGGCGTGAGGTGGCCCCCGTGAAGGAGTAGATGGTCTGGCTGGCGTCGCCCACCACGCACAGGTCGCGGCGCTCGCCGAGCCACAGGTCGAGCAGGCGCTGCTGGAGCGGGGAGACGTCCTGGTACTCGTCGACCACGAACTGGCGGTACTGGGCGCGCACCGTCGCCGCCACCTTCTCGTCCTCCTCGAGGATGGCGACCGTCGTCAGCAGGACGTCCTCGAAGTCGATGAGGTTGCGGTCGATCTTCAGGTCCTCGTAGGCCGAGAAGATCCGGGACACCGTGATGAGGTCCATGCCGGCCGGTTCGGCCCTGCCCACGGCGGCCGCCGTGTAGGCGTCGGGGGTGAGCATCGAGACCTTGGCCCATTCGATCTCCGCGGCGACGTCGCGGATCGCGGCGCGGTCGGTGGACAGGCGCAGGCGGCGGGCCGACTCCGCGATCAGCTGGGCCTTGTGGTCCACGAGGGCCGGCAGGGGGCCGCCGACGGCCTGCGGCCAGAAGTACTGCAGCTGCCGGAGCGCCGCCGCATGGAAGGTCCGCGCCTGGACCCCGCCGGCCCCGAGATCGCGGAGCCGCGTGCGCATCTCCGCCGCGGCGCGCGCGGTGAAGGTCACGGCGAGGACCTGCTGCGGCTTGTAGACCCCGGTGTGCACGCCGTACGCGATGCGGTGGGTGATGGCACGGGTCTTCCCCGTCCCCGCTCCCGCGAGCACGCACAGCGGCCCGGAGAGGGTGCTGGCCACCGTCCGCTGTTCGTCATCGAGTCCCTCGAGGATGCTGTCCTCGAGCAGTTGTCCTGACACTAGGGGCGCGCCTCCGATGGCTCCTCGTCCAGCGGTCCGCCGTACCATCGCTCGATCATGGCCCGCGCGATGGAGACACCGCCGGCCACGACGATCGTCTCGTCGCGGACCTCGGCGAAGAGCTGTTCCCGGGTGAACCACCGCAGCGACCGCATCTCCTCGCCGTCGGGCACGGCGTCCGTGGTCGCTGCCCGCGCGGTGAAGCCGAGCATGAGGGACGCAGGGAACGGCCAGGGCTGGGATCCCAGGTACTCCGGGGACCGGACCTCGATCCCGGATTCCTCCCCGACCTCGCGCACGACGGCCCCCTCGAGGGACTCGCCCGGTTCGACGAAGCCCGCGAGCGTCGAGTAGCGGCCTTCGGGCCAGGCGACCGCGGAGCCGAGCAGGATGCGGTCGTCGTCGTCGATGATGGAGACGATGATGGCGGGGTCGGTGCGCGGGTAGTGCTCGGACCCGTCCCGCAGGCACCGGCGCACCCAGCCGGCGTGACTGAGGACCGTGCGGGCGCCGCAGCGTGGGCAGTGCGTGTGGGTCGCGTGCCAGTTCGCGACCGCGGCCCCCGCCACGAAAAACCCGGTGTCGCGCGCATCGAGCGATGCGGCGATCTCGCGCAGCCCGAACCACTGGTCGGGGGGCGCGACGGCGGCGTCCTCCTCGTCCAGGACGGCCAGGACGACCCGCCGCCCGGCGTCAGCGAACCCTTCGTCGACGCGGCCGAGATAGACGGTCACGTCAGGGCGGGCGATATCAGCCGGGCCGAGGAGGCGGAGGGCGCCATCGACGACCGGGGCCTTCCCACGGACCATCGGCAGGACCCGCGTGTCCGCGGAGGCCCAGAGGTCGTCGAGGAAGTGTTCGGCGGCCCGGGCGTCGCCATCCCGGTCCGAGGCGGCACGCGACAGTGGCAGCGATCCGAGGGGAGGGAGCACGAGGGTCCGAAGTGGATCGGTCATGGTTCCACGGTACGTTCTTGCACTCCCAAAACCCATTCCCGGGGCCCCCGGTGGAGGAGTAGTGCGGGGCCCTGCACGAGTGGTCATCCAGCGACTCGCCGCACTCGTGCGAGCGGCCGGAAGCGAAACGCCCTACGGTTGATCTTGTGAAACGGACACCCATGGAACTTGCAGCCATCGCCAGCGCCGCAGTACCTGGCCTCGCTCCGACCGGCGTCGCCGGCGCCCCTGACGACGCCGCGGACTTCGACTCCGCCCTGCTGGTCGACGACGCAGGGAAGCAGTGGAGGGTCCGCTCGCCCCGGCACGCGGAGGCGAGCATGCGCCTCGAGACCGAGTTGCAGGCCCTGCGCGCCTTCACGCCCGCCATCAAGGCGGAGCTGCCCTTCCTCATCCCGCACATGGCCGGCAGTGTCCGCCAGGGCGAGCTGAGCACGTTCGTGTACTCGCACCTGGCCGGCACCACCCGCCCCCTCGACGCCCTCACCGCCGGCGGGTCGACGATGGCGCAGGAACTCGGCCGGGTGATCGCCGCGATCCACACCCTGCCACCGGAGATGGTGCAGCGCGCCGACCTGCCCGGGTACGAGGCCGACGAATACCGTCAGCGCAAGCTGAACGAACTGGACCAGGCCGCCACCACCGGGAAGATCCCCTCCATCCTGCTGCGCCGCTGGGAACACGCCCTCGAGGACGTGGCCCTGTGGCGGTTCAGCCCGACCGTGGTCCACGGCGATCTCCACGAGGACCATCTCCTCGTCGCCGCCGGCCGCGTCTCGGCCGTCACCGGCTGGACCGACCTGTGCGTCGGCGACCCCGCCGAGGACTTCGCCTGGCTCGCCGCAGCGGAGGACACCGCGTTCGTCGACGCCGTCTACGCGGCCTACGCCGCCGCGCGGTCCACCGCCGTCGACCCCCACCTGTCCCGGCGGGCGGCCCTCGCTGCGGAGTTCGCCCTGGCGCAGTGGCTGGTCCGGGGGATCGCCCTCGAGGACGCCGTCATGATCGACGAGGCCGAGGACATGCTCGCCACGCTCGAGGCCGACGTCGAGTCGATCGAACGCGAACAGCACGAGGCTGCGGAACGGGCCCGGCACGAACACGAGCAGCGCCTCGAATGGGGCGACGAACTGGGCACGGACGCGGACGACGATCACCCCGCGCCGGGAGACGGGGACGCACCGGAGACAGGATGGTCCGGCGCCGACGACGCAGCGCCGCGCCCGACCAACGGCGGCGAGGCGGGCGGTGGCGAAGGCGGGGACAGCGAGGCCGGCAGTGGTGATCTTCGTCATATCGTGGAGCGCCCTGCGCTCGATCCGGCAGCCGGCGATCCCGCTTCCGAGGACCGGCGAGACGACCCGGCCGGGGGATCCCCCGCCACCGGCCCCGAGCGTCCGACGGGACACACCGGATCCCTGGATCCAGACGGCTCTACGAATGGCCCAGGGGGCGGCTCCGCAGGCGCCGAGCGCACCGGCAGCCACCGCTTCGACCCCAAGGCCGCAGCCAACCGGACACACCTCCGTGGGCCGCAGACCGACGACGACGAGCGGCACCGCGACCACGGCTCCCCCTCGGGGTCCTCACTGGCCCATGCACGCCTCACAGCAGGCCGTCAGCGCCCTGCCGTGACCTCGTCGAAGGTCACGGTGCTGAACGGCACCGACCCCGGCACAGGGTCCTCGGACGACGTCGCCACCACCTCCCTGCCGATCATCCAGTCCCGCCGCTGACTTCTCCGCACGGGGAAGCGTCGGGAGTCGGCCGGACCCTGGATCCGTCGGGAGTCGGCCGGTCCCAGTCCCGCCGCTGAACCTGCCTGGTCCGGAGACCGTCAGGAGCCCGCCGGGCCGGCTGCCTGGATGATCCTCTCGAGTTCCCCGGCGTCGGCGAGATCGTGGGGTCGCACCACCAGGTTGGCGGCGACGTAGAAGAACGCCGCGCGGACCTTCTCGAGCGGCACCTCCTTCAGCCGCGACCACGCGAGCCGGTACACGGCGAGCTGGACGGCCTTGGCGGCACGCCGGTCCGGGGACGGCGGCCGCCCCGTCTTCCAGTCGATCAGGTCCCAGCCGCCGTCGGCGTCACGGAACACCGCATCGATCCGGCCGCGCACCACGATGCCGCCGATCTTCGTCTCGATGGGGGCCTCGATGGCGGCGGGCTCCCGCAGGGCCCACTCGGACTGCTCGAAGATCGCGGCCATGTCCGTCAGCCCGAGGGTCTCGTCGACGTAGGCGTCGGCACCGCCGGGGTACTCGCCGAGATCGAGCATCCCGCCGGCCCCGTAGAACTCCTCGATCCAGGCGTGGAACGCCGTGCCCTTGCGGGCGGCGGACCCCGGTTGCCGGGGAAGCGGCCGCCGCAGCTGCTGCATGACGGCCGCGGCGTCCTCCCGCAGTTCCACCAGGGTCGAGGCGGAGATGTGCGACGGCAGGGCGAGGGGGATGCGTTCCCGTTCCCGGGCCTGCCGGGCCAGCGCGAGCCGGACCTCCCGGCCCCAGCGGCCGCCGTCGGGCTCCCCTTCCGGGTCCGGGGCGCCGGCCTGCTCGAGGACCGCCTCGGCGGCACGCTCCATGGACGGCCGCCGGGCGCCGAGGGGATCGAACGGCCACTGCGCCCGCTCTGGGCTCGCGTTCGCCGGGTTCGCGTCCCCCTCGTCGCCGTCCGGGAGCCAGTGCGGCAGGACGATGCCGGCCACCCCGGCGTCGGCGAGCGCCACGAGGGCCGTCAGGTAGGGTGACGGCGCCGACGGTTTCGACCGCCCGCCGCCCCACGCGGACGACGTGCACACCAGGGCGTGCTTCGCCCGGGTGAAGGCCACGTAGGCGAGGCGCCGTTCCTCGCGTTCCGTGTGCGCCCGTGCCTCGTCGGTGAACTCCTTCTCGCTGCCCAGCCATTCCTTCTGGTCCTGCTGCTCCCAGTCCCACTGCGGCAGTTCGGGGGCGTCGCCGCGCAGGGGCCAGGGAATGGCGGAGTCGCCGCTGCTCCAGCGGGAGTCCTTGCCGCTCGGGAACGAGCCGTCGTTGAGGCCCGGCACGAACACCACATCCCACTCCAGGCCCTTCGACGCGTGCACGGTCAGGAGCTGGACCGCGTCCCGGCTGGCCTCGAGCTGCGTCACCGGCAGCCCGTCCTCCTCCTGGTCCGCCGCCTCGAGCCAGGCGAGGAACGCCGGGAGGTCGACGCGCTCCGCGGTGGACACGAAGCCGGCGACCGCCTCCGTGAAGGCGTCGAGGTTACGGCGTGCCTCGTGGATGCTCACGCCGGGTTTCGCGGCAACCTCGATGTCCAGCAGGATCGTGCGCTCGACCTCCCCGATCATGCTGCCGAGGTCGTCGCCCACGAAGCTCCGGAGTCCGCGCAGTTCGCGGCGCAGCACCTCGAGGCGCTGCCGGGCCGTTCCGCTCAGGGTCCTGCCGGCCGACGACACCCAGTCGGCGGGCGGGAGGTAGTCGACGGCCTCGACCAGGCTCCCCGCCTCGGCCAGGTCGGGGGCCACGACGGTGTCCCGGCCCTGCTCGCGGTCGAGCTCGTCGCCGGGTCCGCCGTCGGGCCGGCTGCCCCGGCGGAACATGGCCTCGCGGGTCCGCGCGAGCTGCCGTGACCAGTCCCCGAGCGCCATCAGGTCCGCGGGGCCGAGCCGCCACCGCGCGCCGGACAGCAGACGCAGCATCGAATCGGAACGGTCCGGGTCGCCGAGGACGCGCAGGGTGGCGAGCAGGTCGACGATCTCCGGGGTCCGCAGGAGGCCGCCGAGCCCGACGACCTGCACCGGGATGCCGGCACGCTCGAGCTCGCGCCGGATCGGCTCGAACTGCTTGCGGCCCCGGCACAGCACCGCCATGGTGGGCCGGAGCGGGGACCCGTCGTCGTCGGTCTCGAAGGTGCGCCGGCGCTGCCTCAGGACCTCGCGGGCCACGGCCTCGGCCTCGCTGAGGGCCGGCGGGACGGCCGGTGGCGGTGTGTCCTTCCCCGCGGGGACGTCCGGGGCGGACCCGGCGGCGGGCGCATCCGTGAGGAACCGTCCCAGCAGCACCTCGCCGAGGGGCGCCCCTGGCCGCGCGACGAGGCCGGGGACCTGCTGGACCGCGGTGTTGCGGAGCCACGGCGCCGGCACGTTGAGGGGAGCCGACACCGTGTTCGCGGCCTCGAGGATGGAGGTCGCGTTCCGCCAGGCCACGGACAGATGTGCCACCTCCGACGGCGTCCGGCCCTCGGGGGTCACCCGCGGGAACGCGGTACGGAAGGTGCCGAGCTGTCCCGCGGACGCCCCCCGGAAGCCGTAGATGGACTGGTGGGGGTCACCGACGGCGGTGACGGACCGCCCGTCCGCGAAGAGCCGCGAGAACAGGACCATCTGGGCATGGGAGGTGTCCTGGAACTCGTCGAGCAGCACCACCCGGTACTTGTCGCGTTCCATGGCGCCTGCCTCCGGGATGTCGCGGGCGATCCTCGCCGCGAGCGAGACGAGGTCGCCGAAGTCGAGCTGCCGCCGCGCGAGTTTCGCGGCCGCGTAGTCCTCGGCCAGTTCGGTGACGGTGATGCGGGTGCGCAGCTTGTCCAGCAACTCCTGGACCTTCTGCGTCGCAGCCCTGCCCGATCCCGCGACGTAGGGCCGCGCTGCCACGTGCTCGATGTGGCGGCGGAGCTCGTTCCGGACCGTCGCCGGGCTGACCAGGTGTTCGGCGCACTCCCCCGCCATGTCGAGCACCGCCTTCACGAGCGTGCTCTTCGCGGCCGTGAAGTGCTCCCAGTCGCCGTCGTACGCCTCGACGACGGCGTGCGCGAGCCGCCACGACTGGGCGGTACCGAGCATCACCGAATCGCGCTCCACGCCGATCCGCAGCCCGTAGTCCTGGACGATCCCGTTCGCGAAGGAGTGGTACGTGGAGATCGCGGGGTCGAGCCGGTCCAGCGCGTCCCCACCGGCCGACGCGGGGGCATCCTGCGCGAGAGCCGCGTAGAGCTGGACCAGCCGCTGCCGGACCCTGGACGCCAGTTCCCCGGCGGCCTTGCGCGTGAACGTGACGCCGAGCACCTGCTCGGGGCGCACGAGGTCGTTGGCCACGAGCCACACGACCCGGTCGGCCATGGTCTTGG
Organism: Arthrobacter pityocampae; assembly: GCF_002927275.1. Taxonomy (GTDB): domain Bacteria; phylum Actinomycetota; class Actinomycetes; order Actinomycetales; family Micrococcaceae; genus Arthrobacter_D; species Arthrobacter_D pityocampae. The sequence goes on from NZ_PRKW01000001.1 coordinate 627,280, forward strand.
TCTTGCCGGAGCCCGCGCCGGCGATGACCAGCAGCGGCTCCAGGGGTGCCTCGATGACACGCGCCTGGTCGTCGGTGGGGTACTGGACGGGAGCGTCCGGGTCCGTGTGCAGCAGCTCCGCCAGCCGCCGGGCCGAGTACCGCGCCGCCGATCGTGCAGTGGTGGTCACTGCGTCACCTGCTTTCCTTCTTCGCACAGGGGGCAGACCTCGGGCAACCGGCACCCGCTGCCGCCGAACCCCGACCGGCGGGGATCGTGGATGGTGTCGAACGTCGCAGCGGACATGAGCGCGGCGGCGTCCTCGATCATCGTCCTCGCCCAGGTGTCTTCCTGGCCGACCGGGGGCTGCACCTGCACGGCCACGCCCTTGGCCTTCGTCCCCAGCTGAACCAGGGCCGCGCCCCCGGGGGGCGTGGGTTCGGACGTCACTGCCTCCGTGGCGTTCTCGGCGTCGTCGGCGGGCGGGGTGCCGTCCCCGCCCTGGCCCCCGAGCTGCGCCCCCTCGGCGAGGGCCGTCTGGTAGGCGGCGAGCTGCGGGTGGCGCGGGATGTCCGCGACGGCGGGCGAACTCTTGCCCGTCTTGAGATCGACGACGACGAAGCGGCCCTCGGCGTCGATCTCGAGCCGGTCGATCTGCCCGCGCAGGCGCACGAGCCGTTGGGCGTCCGCGAGGCGGACCTCGAGGTCCACTGCGAAGTCCACCTCCGTGGCCAGCAGGCTCCGTCCGTCCTTGCGCATGGAGAGGACGTAGGCGGCGAGCTTCCGCACCATGGTCTCGGCGCGCCGGAAATCGGACCGGCCCTCCCAGGTGTCCTTGATCCCCAGCTGCGGCCAGCGCCGCTCGAGCTCCCGGACGTACTCGTCGCCGGTGGCCTCCGGCAGGTCCTGCGCGATCTGGTGGACGAGCGTGCCGAGGGACCGGGCGAAGTCGGTGGTCCGCTCCCCGCCGGCCGCGGACACGAACCAGCTCAGGGGCGAGGCGAGCACGGATTCGACCTTCGACGGCGAGACCGGGATCGGCTGGTCCGCGGGCACCACCGGGTCCTCGCTCGTCATGCCGAGCACACCCCACCACTGGGCAGGATGAGCGCCCGGCACCGGTGGCTCCAGGACCGCCATCCGCCCGAGGTGCCGGGTCGCCTCCCGGGACAGGGCGGGGCTGGCCTGCGGGTCCTGCGCGAACTTCCGCAGCTCGGCGACGAGCGCGCGGAGCGTGACGGGACGCAGGACCTCGGTCCGGGGCCGGACCGGGGTCCCGGGCGGCAGGGGGTCGAGCACGTCGAGGAACGGCGAGGGCTGCTCGTCCTGGGACGAGACGGCGCAGCACACCAGCTCCTCAGTGGCCCGGGAGACGGCGAGCGAGAAGGTCCGCAGCTCGTCGAACCGGATGTCCTGCAGCAGGGACACGGGGTCACGGTTGCTGCGGAACGATTCCCCGTAATCCAGCAGCGCCCGCAGCTCGCCGGAGCCGAGGAGTTCCCCGCGCAGCCGGAGGTTCGGCCAGACGCCGTCCTGGACGCCCGCCACGATCACGAGCGGCCAGTGGCGGCCGGCGGCGCTCGCGGGGGTGAGGACCGACACCGACGCCTGCCGGGCGATGCGCGAGGTCAGCGTGTCCATGGGGATGTCCTGGCTGAGGATGTAGTCGAGGAACAGTTCCGGATCGGCGCCGGGCATCTGCTCCACAAAGCGCTCCGCGGTGTGGAAGAGGGCCATCATCGCGTCGAGGTCGCGGTCCGCGCGGGTCGAGGACGGCCCCTCGGACAGGGCTGCGGCCGACCACTGCTGGGCGAGTCCGGACGCGGACCAGAGCGCCCACAGGACGGTCTCGGGATCGCGGGCGGGGTCGGCGGCCGCAGAGCGTCCAGCGTCCAGCATGCGGGCCAGACGCCGGACCGGAGCCCCCTCCGACGGGAGGGCGGCGATCTGCTCCGGCGCCGAGAACAGGGCGGAGAGGAGTTCGTCGCTCGTGCGCCCCCCGCCCTCCTGCAGCTCCGTCCGCCGGAGGATCTGACGCAGGCGGCGGAGATCGAGGCTGCCCGCTCCGCCGATCCGGGACGTGAGCAGGGAGATGCACAGCTCCGTGTCGAGTTCCGCGCGGCCCACGACGACCGCGAAGAGCTCCAGCAGGGGGCGGACGGCCGGTTCCTCGCGGATCGCGGTCTCGGCGGCGGGGACGTTCACGGCGATGCCCTGGGCGGTGAGGAACCGCTGCACCGCGGAGACCTGCGCCCCGTTGCGGACGATGACCGCGATGTCGTCGAGGCTGCGTTCCCCGAACAGGTGCGCCTCGAGCACGCGCTGGGTGATGAATCGCTGTTCGTGGAACGCGCTGTCAAGGACGTGGGCGGACATGGCCGGCCCGTCCGCCGTCGTGCCGTCGGCCGGGGCGTCGTCCGTGCCGTCGGCCGGGGCGTCGTTCGGCCGGGCACCCCGGGCGGGCGCGGCGTCGGAGCCGCCGTCCAGGTTCCGGTAGGCCGTGCTGATCCCCGGGGTCGCGATGCGGGCGGCCACGTTGCTCCATGCCCCGGCGAGCGGGCCTCGCAGGGTCAGCGATCCGGGGAGGGTCACCGTGGTCAGGCCGCCACCGCGGCGGAGGAGGGTGGACAGGCGCCCGGTCAGCTCGGGGCGCGCCCCGCGGAAGCCCTGCGCCACGGTGTCGGGGCAGGAGGTGATCACGACGTCGTTGCCTGCGCCGATGAGCCCGAGCAGGGCGTGGATGGCGGGGTTCGCCTCCTGGTAGTCATCGACGAGGATCAGCTGCAGGCGGTCCCGCTCACGGTCGAGGAACTCGCGGTCCGTCTCGAGGATCTCGCGGGCGGCGGTGAGGATCCCGGCCGGGTCGAAGGCCTCGGGCATGCGGAGGTCGAGGACGTCGCGGTATTCGCGATAGAGCGCAGCCGCCGCGACCCAGTCCGGGCGGTCGAACCGCTCCCCCCAGGCCGCGAGGTCCTCGGCGGGCACCCCGTACTCGCTCACGCGGTCGAAGAGGTCGCGGATCTCCTGCCGGAAACCGCGCGTCGGCAGGGCGAGGGCGAGGCCGGAGGGCCAGTCGAGCGCGGGAGCGCCGTCGCGTCCGTGCCCGGAGAGGAGTTCCTTGATGATGAGGTCCTGTTCGGCGCCCGACAGCAGCCTCGGTGCACGGGTGATGGCGGGGGTGCGACCCTCGGCCCTGGCCCGGCGGATGAGGTCGAAGGCGTAGGACGCCCAGGTGCGGGCGGGAGCCGTGCTGATGCTGCGGTCGAGGGTGGCGGTCAGCTCGTCCCGGAGCCGCGTCGAGGCCGCACGGGTGGGCCCGAGGAGGAGCAGCCCCTCCGGGACCACGGCGCCCGACCCGATGCGGGCGACGGCGAGGTCGGTGAGCAGCGAGGACTTGCCGCTGCCCGGCGCGCCGAGGACAAGCACCTGCCCGGTCACGTCCGTCAGTGACCGCAGTACGGCGTCGTACCCCTCCTCGGGGGTCGGGGCAACCATGGACCTACCCCCACCGGGGGCCGCCGGCTGGGCGTCAGGGAGAGTGCTGGTCATGCGTCAAGACCATCACATGCCACGGACAAACGGGTGCATCGCAACGGACACCGGCCTCACCGACCCGCTGGTCGCAGGGACGCGCCGACGGCGTCGACGAGGGCCTGGTCCTCGGTCGTGGGCCACCAGCGGGCGGAGCGCAGATCCACGCGGTAGTCGCCCGGCCCGGTGCTCCCGCGGGGCACGGAGAGCGGGGTGCCTTCCGCGTCGTAGCGTGCACGGGCGCGCAGGGCCAGGCCGCGCGGCGGGAGGCCGCCGGCGCGCAGGACGCGCCACCAGGGGACGTCCCGGGTGCTCCGCGAGAGCGCCCGGCCCACCTGGCGGGGTCCGCCGCAGTCGAGGAGTTCGGCAATGTCCCCGTAGGTCAGCACCCGGCCCGCAGGGATCAGTTCGGTGACGGCGAGGACGGCGTCGCAGTAGTCGTCGGCCCGTCGATCCATGCCCTCCACCCTAGCCCGGCGGGCCGCGCGGGGCGGTGCGCCTATTTGGTCGGAGCCCGCCCGTACGGTGGTGCCATGACGAGCTGGCATGAAGGTCCGAGGGCCGGGTTCGACCTCGAGACGACGGGGCGCGATCCACTGACCGCGCGCATCGTCACCGCGACGATCGTCCTCGTCGACGGGAACGGCCGCGTGCTCGAGCATCATGAGTGGCTGGCCGATCCCGGCATCGACATCCCGGAGGGCGCGGCGGCGATCCACGGTGTCACGACGGCGCACGCCCGGGCGCACGGGCTGCCCGCCGGGGAGGTCGTCCACGGGATCTCGGCCGTCCTGGCGCGCCTCTTCGCGGCCGGCATCCCCGTGCTGGCTTTCAACGCCCGGTACGACTTCACGGTGCTGGCGCAGGAGGGGCACCGTCATGCTGTCCCGGTCCCGGCGCCCTGGCCCGTCATCGACCCCTACGTCATGGACAAGCAGGCGGACCGGTACCGCCGCGGCAAGCGGACGCTGACGGCGATGTGCGAGCACTACTCCATCCCCTTCGAGAACGCCCACACCTCCGCCGCCGACGTCCTCGCGACACTCCGGGTCGGGGCGGTCCTCGCCGAACGGTTCGCGTTCCTGCGGCGCCCTGCCACGGACCTGCACGCCTCGCTCGTCGTCTGGGCCGACCGGCAGGCGGCGAACTTCGAGGAGTACCTCCGCCGGACGGAGCCCGACGCCGTCATCGAGCGGGCCTGGCCCGTGATCGGCGGCCCCGACCAGCAGGCAGCCGACCAGCAGACGGCGGGACAGCAGACGGCCCGGCAGCAGACAGCCGATCACCAGACGGCGGGACAGCAGGCATCCCGGCAGCAGGCAGCCGACCAGCCGGCGGCGGACCAGCAGGCAGCCGACCGGTCCCGGCCAACGGAGGACGCCTCGCGGCGCCCGGCCATCACCGTCCCGTGAGGCCGGGCATCGCTCTCCCGGACGGTACGGTCAGTCGACCGGCACGGCCTCCGCTGCCGCCCGCGCAGCCGCCGGAAGGGCCGCGTGGATGCGTTCCATCGCGGCGTCGTCGTGCGCGGCGGAGAGAAACCACGCCTCGTACACGGACGGCGGGAGGTACACACCGGAGTCGAGCATGGAGTGGAAGAACGGCCCGTAGCGGAACGCCTCCTGACCCTGCGCGTCGGCGTAGTTCCACACGCCGTGCTCGGCGGTGCCGAACGCGACGCTGAAGAGGTTCCCGGCCCGCTGGATGGAGTGGTCCACGCCGGCCTTCGCGAGTTCGGCGGTGAGGGCGTCGCTGACCTCGAGCGAGCGCGCATCGACGCGGCGGTAGACGTCGTCGGTCGCGGCGGTCAGGGTGGCGACGCCCGCCGCCATGGCGATCGGGTTCCCGGACAGGGTGCCCGCCTGGTAGACGGGGCCGATCGGCGCGAGGTAGTTCATCACGTCCGCGCGCCCTCCGAGCGCCGCCGCCGGGATGCCGCCGCCGATGACCTTCCCGAAGGTCAGCAGGTCCGGCGTCCACGGGTGCTCGGCGTCGTCGGCGCCGCCCGTGAGCTTCCAGTACCCGCCCGGGTGGGTGCGGAACCCGGTCATGACCTCGTCGACGATGAACAGCGCGCCGTGCTCGGAGGTGATGCGGCTGAGGAAGGCGTTGAATCCTGGCGCCGGCGTCACGACGCCCATGTTCGCGGGGGCGGCTTCCGTGATGACGGCGGCGATGTGCTCGCCGTGCGTGCGGAAGGCCTCCTCGACGGCCTCGACGTCGTTGTACGGCAGCACGAGCGTCTCCGCCGTCGTCGCCTCCGTGACGCCCGCGGAGCCGGGCAGCGCCAGGGTGGCGACGCCCGATCCGGCGGCGGCGAGGAGGCTGTCCACGTGCCCGTGGTAGCAGCCGGCGAACTTGACGATCAGGTTGCGGGAGGTGAAGCCCCGGGCGAGCCGGACGGCGGTCATGGTCGCCTCGGTCCCGGTGGACACCATGCGCAGCAGCTCGACGGCGGGGACGCGCTCCTTCACGAGCTGCGCGAGGTCGGCCTCGGCGGGCGTCGAGGCGCCGAAGGTCAGGCCGTGGTCGACGGCGCGGTGCACGGCCGCGATGACGTCCGGGTGGGAGTGGCCGAGCAGGGCGGGGCCCCACGAGCAGACGAGGTCCACGTACTGCTTGCCGTCGGCGTCGGTGACGTAGGCGCCGTGCGCGTCGACGAGGAAGCGCGGGGTCCCGCCGACCGAGCCGAAGGCGCGGACGGGCGAGTTGACGCCCCCGGGCATGAGGGCCCGGGCGCGCTGGTAGAGGTCCTCGGACGTGGTCGCTGCTGGTGTCGTCATCGGTGCGGTTCCTTCGCTGTGGGAGTTCAGTGGGCGGACTCGTCGAGCCAGAGTGCGAGCTCGGAGGCCCAGTAGGTGAGGATCATCTGGGCGCCGGCCCGCTTGATCCCGAGGACGGATTCCTCGATGGCGCGGCGGCGGTCGATCCAGCCGTTCGCGGCGGCGGCCTCGATCATCGCGTACTCACCCGAGATCTGGTACGCCGCGACGGGCACGGGCGACATGGCGGCGACGTCGGCGAGGACGTCCAGGTAGCTCATGGCGGGCTTGACCATCACCATGTCGGCGCCCTCCTCGATGTCGAGTTCGACCTCGAGGATCGCCTCCCGGCGGTTGGACGCATCCATCTGGTAGGTCCGGCGGTCCCCGACGAGCTGGGAGTCGACGGCCTCGCGGAACGGGCCATAGAAGGCGGAGGCGTACTTGGCGGCGTAGGCGAGCACCACGGTGTCCTGGTGTCCGGCCTCGTCGAGTGCCTGGCGGATGACGGCGACCTGCCCGTCCATCATCCCGGAGGGGCCGAGCACGTGTGCGCCGGCCCGGGCCTGCTCCACGGCCATCTGCGCGTACAACGCCAGCGTCGCGTCGTTGTCCACCGAGCCGTCGGAGGCGAGGACGCCGCAGTGGCCGTGGTCGGTGAACTCGTCCAGGCAGACGTCGCTCATGACGACGAGGGAGTCGCCAACCTCGGAGCGGACGTCGGCGATCGCACGGTTGAGGACGCCGTCCGGGTCGATGCCCGCGCTGCCGGTCGCGTCGCGGTGCTCGGGGATGCCGAACAGCATGATGCCGCCCACACCGCGCTCCACCGCCTCCGCGGCCGCGCGCTTGAGGGAGTCCGTGGTGTGCTGCACGACGCCGGGCATGGAGGAGATGGGCGAGGGCTCACCGAGGCCCTCCCGGATGAAGGCCGGCAGGATCAGCTCGGACGGGTGGACGCGGTACTCGGCGACCATGCGCCGCAGGGCGGGGGTCGAGCGCAGCCTCCGGGGCCGGTGCTGGGGGAAACTCATGGCGTATCTCCGTTCGATCGTGCGGCATGCGAGCTGGGGGCGTCGTCCCGGGCGAAGGCATCGAGCGCCGCCCGGGCGATGCCCTCCGGCGTGGGTTCTGCGGCCGTGGCCGCCGGCACCCACCCCAGGGAGCGGAGCGCTGCGGCCGTCGTGGGTCCGATGGCGACCGCACGGAACGACAGCGGGCCGACGCCCAGCCTGTCATGGAACTGCCGGACCGCGCTCGGCGCGGGAAAGACGACGGCGGGCTGGACACCGCCGGAGGCACGACGCACGAGATCCCGGAGGGACAGCACGGGCGGTCGCGGCCCGTGCTCCTCGACGCCGGGGACCCGCCGCGCGGGGTGCGCCGGGAAGGGCACCGTGCGGTAGGCCTCGACGCGGTGGACGGCGTGACCCGAGGCCGTCAGCCCGGCGCGGAGGTCGTCCGGGGCGAGGTCGGCCTGCGGCAGGAGCACCGCCGCGGGGCCGCCCGGGAACGCGGTCAGGAGTCCGGCCGAGGACGCCTCCTCGGGGACCAGATCGACGACGACGCCCGCCTCCGCCAGCGTCCGCGCGGTCGCGGCGCCGACCGCAGCGACCCGCACTCCCCCGCGGCGGACGAGGCCGGCGAGCGAGGCACCCTCCGCGCCCGCGATCATGCCGAGGGCCTGGACGGCGTTGGCGCTGGTCACCACGAGCCAGGCGTACCGGCCCTGCCCGAGATCTTGCAGCGCGCGGGCGAAGGCGGCGGGGTCGGCGGGGAGCTCCGTGTCCGTGAGCGGCAGGGCGTGGACCGTCATGCCGTGGGCGCGAAGGGCGTCACCGATCCGGACGGTGCGCGCCGGGTGTCGAAGGACCACCACCGGGTGCTCCCCCGCCAAGCCGTCCATGCGTGCCTACCCGTTCAGGGGCGCGATGTCGGCCGCACCGGCGGCGAGCAGCTCCTCGGCGAGGTCCAGGCCGAGCTGCGCGGCGGCGACGGCGTCCGTAGCCGGTGCCGAGCGCGTCAGGCGGATCATCGACCGGCCGTCCGTGCTGCACACCACGGCCTCGAGGGCGAGGATGTTGCCCTGCAGCCGGGCCAGGGCGCCGATGGGCGCCGCGCAGCCTGCCTCCAGCTGGAGGAGGACGGCACGTTCGGCCGTCACCGCGAGCCGTGTGGGCAGGTGGTCGTAGGCGGCCAGCGCCTCGCGCACCCCGGGCGTCGCCTCGCTCTCGCGGCACTCGATGGCGAGGGCCCCCTGACCGGCTGCGGGCAGCATGACGTCCGGGTCGATCAGCTCGGTGATGGCCGCCTCGCGCCCGAGCCGCCGCAGTCCTGCCGCGGCGAGGACGACGGCGTCGAGGTCACCGGGTGCCCCGGGGACGAGTCCGGCGACGCGCCCGAGCCGCGTGTCCACGTTGCCGCGGATGTCCACGACGTCGAGCCCAGGACGTGCGGAACGCAGCTGGGCGGCCCGGCGCGGGGATCCCGTGCCCACCCGCGCGCCGTCCGGGAGCGTGGCCAGCGTGAGGCTGTCCCGGGCGCAGAGGGCGTCGCGGACGTCCTCGCGCTCGGGCACGGACGCCACGGTCAGTCCGGGGGCGGGCAGGGTGGGGAGGTCCTTGAGCGAGTGCACGGCGACGTCGCACCGCTCCTCGAGGAGGGCGTCACGGAGGGCCGCCACGAAGACGCCGGTGCCGCCGATCTGGGAGAGCGAACCCTTGAGGACGTCCCCCTCGGTCCGGACCCGCACGAGCTCGTACGGCAGGCGGGCGAGTTCGGAGACCCGCTCCGCCACCGTCGTCGTCTGCGTCATCGCGAGGGCGCTGCCCCGCGTGCCCACCCTGATGCCTGCGCTCATACCGTGCCGGGGTTGGGCAGCGGCGTGCCCACGGTGGAGTCGACGGCCGCGACCGTCGGCTTCTCCCCGCGGCGGTTCGCGCAGCAGTTCGGCCGGCACACGTCGAACCAGGGCCCGAGGGCCGTGGCGGACGGACGGTCCGCGATGTTGTTGTCGACGGTGCGCTCGAGGACCAGGTCCACGAGGCCCTCGACGAACTTCCGGTGGGTGCCCGGCGTCGGCACGCGGTCGGCGACGATCCCGAGCTCGCCGCAGGTCTCCAGAGCCTCGGTGTCGAGGTCCCAGGCCACCTCCATGTGATCGGAGACGAAGCCGAGGGGGACGATCACGACGCCGCGCGTGCCGGCCGCGTGGCGGTCGCGGAGGGCATCGCTGATGTCCGGTTCGAGCCACGGGATGTGCGGGGCCCCCGAGCGGGACTGGTAGACCAGGGACCACTCGACGCCGGCGGCCTCGGGGATCCTGTCGAGCACGGCCTGCGCCGTTGCGAGGTGCTGCGCCACGTAGGCGCCGTCCTCGTAGGCCGGCCCGCCGTCGGCGTCGCGGGGCCCGGCGGCCTCGGCGTCACCCATCGGGATGGAGTGGGTGGAGAACATGATGTGCACGGGCGCCTCCGGGGTGCCCTGCTCGGCAAGCCCGGCACGGACCGTGGCCAGGCCGTTGGTCACGCCCTCGACGAAGGGTTCCACGAACCCGGGGTGGTCGAAGTACTGGCGGACCTTGTCCACCTCGAGCCGGCCCTCGAGCCCGGTCTTCACGAGCGCCATGCCGAGGTCCTCGCGGTACTGGCGGCAGCTCGAGTAGCAGGAGTAGGCGCTCGTGGTCACGGCGAGCACCCTGCGGTGCCCGGCGTCGTACGCCTCCTGCAGGGTGTCGGCGATGAAGGGCTCCCAGTTGCGGTTGCCCCAGAAGACGGGCAGGTCGATGCCGCGACGGCGGAACTCGGCCTCGAGGGCGGCCCGGAGGGCCCGGTTCTGGCTGTTGATGGGGCTCACCCCGCCGAATGCACGGTAATGATGCGAGACCTCCTCCAGGCGCTCGTCGGGGATGCCGCGGCCGCGGGTCACGTTCCGCAGGAAGGGGATGACGTCGTCCTGCCCCTCCGGTCCGCCGAAGGAGGCGAGCACGACGGCGTCGTACGCCTTCGGGGCCATCCGGCCGTTCTCATCGACCCCGTCCAGGGGGTTGAATGCCTGTGTCGTCACTGGAGCACCTCTGCAATCTCGTCATGGCTGATCCGCCGGCCGGTATAGAACGGCACTTCCTCGCGGACGTGGCGCCGCGCTTCGGTCTCCCGGAGATACCGCATGAGGTCCACGAGGTCCACGAGCTCGGGGGCTTCGAGTGCCAGGACCCATTCGTAGTCGTTGAGGGCGAAGGATGACACCGTGTTGGAGATCACCTGCGGGTACTTCCGCCCCTTCAGGCCGTGGTCCATGAGCATCTCGCGGCGCTCGTCCGTGGGCAGGATGTACCACTCGTAGGAGCGCACGAACGGGTACACGCAGACCCATTCAGCCGGTGCGACCCCACGGGAGAACGCCGGGCTGTGGGACTTGGAGAACTCTGCGTCGCGGTGGACGCCCATCGCCGACCACGCCACCGTCGTCTCGGCGAAAGCATCGGTGCGGCGCAGCTTGCGGACCGCGGCCTGGAGGTCCTCGGGGCGTGGGCCGTGCAGCCAGACCATCACGTCGGCGTCGGCGCGCATGCCGGAGACGTCGTAGAACCCGCGCAGGACGACGCCGTCCTGCTCGAGATCGGAGAGGACATCCGACAGGGAGTGCGCGCCCGAGGCCGTGGTCGCGGAGCCCCGCCGGAAGACGGTCCAGAGGGTGTAGAACAGCTCAGCGGGGGCGTCGGCGCCCTCCTCGGTCGGCTGTGGAGCGTGGGTGGGGGTACCGGTGTGCTCAGTCATGGTTCTAGTCTGCCCCTGCCCGCAGGTGAACCGAAATCGTTTTCTTCTACCAAACGTAGAAGAGACGAAGGTCATATGGCGGGTGTCGGGCCGGTCCCGGCGAGGGCGTCGGCGAGCGCGTCGGCGCGGACGCGGGCGTCGTCGATGACGGCGACGAGCCCGGTCCCGGCGAGCCAGCCGCCGGTCACGGCGAGGGACGCCGACTCCTCGGCGACGAGGGCCCGGATCCGTGCGACGCGGTCGCGGTGTCCCACGGAGGCGTGCGGCAGGGCGCCGGCCCAGCGCACCACGTCCCAGTCGAGCACGTCGGCCTCCCTGATGGGCACACCGAGCAGCGTGGAGGCGTCGGCGAGGGCGTGACGGTAGAGGGCGTCGTCGGGCGTGGTGAGCCCGACGGCGGTGGGCTCGTCCCCGACGCGGCCGAAGGACAGCCGGAGGACGTGGGAGCCGGGCCCGGCCTGGTCCCGCAGCCACGCCCACTTGGCCGTGGCATGGGTGAGCGCCTTCGCGGCGACGCCCTCTACGCCGCGGGCGACGAGCACCCCGGTGCCGCGGGGTCGGGCGTCGAGTTCCGGGACGTCGACGACCAGGGTGACGAGGGCGACGCCGGGGACCGGATCGGGCCGCTCCTCGGCCAGGGCGGGGAGGGCCGGCGCGAGGAGGTCGACGGCGGCCCTGCCCTCGGTGGCCACGAGTACGGCGTCCGCCGGGAGGTGTCGGGTGAGGGCCGAGTGGTCGGTCGTGACGATCCAGCCGGAGCCCGAGCGGGCGAGTCCGCTGACGTGCTCGTTCGTGCGCAGGTCCGCGCCGTCCTCCTGGAGCCTGTGGACGAGGGCGTTGCGGAGCTGGGCGATCCCGCCGACGAGCCCGCCCACCGCGGCGCCCGCCGGTGCGGCCCGGCGCAGGGCGCCCGCGGCGGCGCCGAGGGACCCCAGGCGGCCCATGGTCGCCCGCAGCCCCGGTGCCACGGAGTCGACGTCGAGGTCGTCGGGGTCGGCGGAGAAGACGCCGCCCGCGACGGGCGCCACCAGGCGGGTGAGGACGTCCTCCCCCATCCGCGTCCGGACGAGTTCGCCCAGGCTCACCCGGGGCCGGGTGGCGAGTGAGCCGACGGGCAGGATCCTGTCCGCGGCGGCGCGGAGGGAGCCTGCACGGCCGAGGATCGCGCTGATCGGCGGATCGGAGGGGTCCGCGGGGATGCCGAGGATGCCGGAGTTCGGCAGCGGGTGCGCGGAGGTGCGGAGGTCGCCACCGGGAAGCTGCACCCAGGCGCCCGTGGCGTCGGGCGCGACGATCCTGTCCCCCAGTCCGAGCTCGCCGGCGAGCGCGGGCACGGCGGCGGACCGCGTGGAGAAGGATTCGGCGCCGCTGTCGAGCTGGAACCCGCCCAGCGTGCGGCTGTCCACGGTGCCGCCGAACCGGTCCGATGCCTCGAGCACGGTGACGCGCAGCCCCCGGCCCAGGAGCGTCCGTGCCGCGACCAGGCCGGCCATGCCGCCACCGATGACGACGACGGTCCGGGGGCGGGCACGCTCCGGTTCGGCCGGGACGCCGGTCGGCTCCGCTCCGCGCACCGCCCTGATCACGGCTACGGCTCCACGGAGTGGATGAGGTCGACGACGCGCGTCAGGACGGCGGGGTCCGTCTCCGGCGGAACACCGTGCCCGAGGTTCACCACGTGCCCGGGAGCCGACGCCCCGGCGGCGAGGACGTCGCGGACATGCTGTTCGAGCACGGGCCAGGGTGCGGGCAGCAGGGCCGGGTCGATGTTGCCCTGCAGGGGCACCGTGCCGCCGAGACGGCGGTTCGCCTCGTCCAGCGGCAGCCGGTAGTCGACGCCGATGACGTCCACCCCGACCTCGTGCATCGCCACGAGCAGCTCGGAGGTGCCGGTGCCGAAGTGGATGAGGGGTGCGCCGAGGCCCCGGACGTGGTCCAGGGCCCTGCGGGAGGCCGGTGCCACATGCTGGCGGTAGTCCGCGAGACCGAGGGATCCGGCCCACGAGTCGAACAGCTGGGCGGCGCTGGCGCCCGCCTCCAGCTGGGCGCGCAGGAACAGCCCGGAGGCGTCCGCCGCCCACTCGGTCAGGGCGCGCCACGTGTCCGGATCGGCATGCATCATGGTGCGCGGGCCCAGGTGGTCCCGCGACGGCTTTCCTTCGACCATGTAGGCGGCCAGCGTGAACGGGGCACCGGCGAATCCGATGAGCGGGGTGGATCCCAGCTCGGCGACCGTGAGGGCCACGGCCTGGCGGATCGGCTCCAGCGCCTCGTCCGTCAGGGTGGGGAGGGCGGCGACGTCGGCGGCGGACCGGATGGGCGCACCGAGGACGGGCCCGACGCCGGGCACGATGTCGACGTCGACGCCGGCCAGCTTGAGCGGGATGACGATGTCGGAGAAGAAGATCGCCGCGTCCACGTCGTGGCGTCGCACGGGCTGGAGTGTGATCTCCGACGCCATCGCGGGATCCAGGCAGGACTCGAGCATGTTGGTGCCCTCGCGCAGGGCACGGTACTCCGGCAGCGAGCGTCCGGCCTGGCGCATGAACCAGACCGGGCGCCGATGCGGGGTCCGGCCGCGGTAGGCGGAGATGAGAGCCGATCCGGACGTGCGTCCGTCGACCAGCGGGTGCGATGCTGCAAGGTCCATACTGCCGATTCTGCCGAAGATCGTCCGCGATGGATAACCGGGGCCGCCCGTGCGGACCCGGGGTGGTCAACATCACCCCGCGCACGCAGGGCCCTTTTCCGCAGGATTCCGCGGAATGCAACTCCCGGGTAAGCCTTGCCTATTCAGTGGAAGGACCGGTTCCTCGATATGATCGGAGCGCCGTGGTACTTCTTTCACTTGTAGCGACCCATTCGAACGTGGACCTGGAAACCGTTGCCCGACTGAGCGTCGGGGCGCCCCAGGTCCCCTCCGCCGTGCTCGCCGAGGACCGGTCCGTCACAGGTGCCGTGGTGCTCGCGACCTGCAACCGCTTCGAGATCTACGCCGAGGCCCCGTCCGAGGAGGACGTCGAGGCCGCACGCTCGGCGATCGTCTCCACCATCAGCGCATACTCCGGCATCCCCGAGCAGTCCGTCTCGGCGTCCTTCGAGACCCACACCGGCCAGGACGTGGCCGAACACCTCTTCGCCGTCGGTGCCGGCCTCGACTCCGCGGTCATCGGCGAGCGGGAGATCGCCGGGCAGGTCCGACGGGCACTCATCGAGGCCCAGGGCTCGGGAGCCGCCAGCGGCGGCCTCGTCCGCCTGTTCCAGGCCGCCTCGAGGACCGCGAAGGACGTGGGTGCCCAGACCGCGCTCGGCAGCCGGGGCCGGTCCATCGTCTCCGTGGCCCTCGAGCTGGCAGGCGACCTCTCCGAGGATCCCGACTGGTCGGGCAAGAGCGTGGTGCTGTTCGGCACGGGCGCATACGCGGGCGCCACCATGGCAGCCCTCCGCGACAGGGGGTGCACCGACGTCGCGGTGTTCTCCTCCTCCGGACGCGCCGACGCGTTCGTCGCGACCCGCGGCGGGGCCGCACTCACCGCCGCGGATCTGCCGGGCGCCATGCGCCGCGCGGACGTCGTCATCGGCTGCAGCGGCAGCGACGCCCGCATCGACGCCGCCGACATCGAACGGGTACGCGCCGGCAGCGACACCCCGCTCGTCATCATCGACCTCGCCCTCAGCCACGACTTCGACCCCGCCGTGGCGAACCTCGACGGCGTCGAGCTCATCACCCTCGAGTCCGTCCGCGCGGCGGCGCCCGACGAGCAGGCCGACGCCCTGGCGCAGGCCGGCGACCTCGTCCGGGGTGCCGCGCGCTCCTTCGAGGAGCAGCAGACGACGCGCGCGATGAACGCGGCCATCGTGGCCCTCCGCCAGCACACGCAGACCGTCCTGGACGCGGAGATGGAGCGCGTCCGCGCTCAGCACGGCTGCACCGCCGCCGCGGAAGAGGTCGAGTTCGCCCTGCGACGCATGGTCCGCCAGCTCCTGCACGTCCCCACTGTGCGGGCCCGCGAGCTCGCTGCGGAAGGACGTCAGGACGAGTACGCCGCGGCCCTCGAGGCCCTCTACGGCATCGACCTCTCGCCCGCCGCCCCCACTGCATCTGTTGCGCCGGCCGCGGCAGGACACGCCGCCCCGACTGCGGACGCCCCCCACGCCGGCCACGCACACCCCGAGGGTGCCGTGTGTCCCGTGGACCACGAACGGCCCGCGCGGAGCGCCTGACGGTCCGACGCCGGCCGCGGCACCCGGGCCGGCCCTAGTAGGTCATCTTCCGCGGTTCGATGGCGCGCACCCACTCGATGATGCCCCCGTCCACCGACCATACGTCCCGATGCCCCCTGCCGCGGAGATGGCGTACGACGTCGGCTGAACGGACCCCCGTCTTGCAGTGCACGTAGACCGTCCTCGCACTGTCCACGGTCGCGGCGCCGTCGAGGATCAGGGGTGTCGGGACGAGCACCGCGCCGTCGATGCTCACGATCGCGTACTCCTCCGGGTTGCGGACGTCCAGCAGATCGAAGTCCGCCGCCCCGGCCGCCCGCGCGGCGAGGAGCTCGGCCAGTTCCTCGACGGACACGGTGGGCACGACCACCGAGTCCTCCGCCGTGTCCTCCGCCTGGTCCTCCACCGCTGCGGACGCGGACGGCAGCCCGCAGAACTGCTCGTAGTCGATCAGCTCGGTGATGCGCGGGGCCGTCGGGTCCGGCCTCACCCGCACCTCCCGCCAGCTCATGTCCAGGGCGTCGAAGACGAGCACCCTGCCCAGGAGGGTCCTGCCGACGCCGGTGATGAGCTTGATGGCCTCGTTCACCATCACGGACCCGATCTGCGCGCACAGCACGCCCAATACGCCGCCCTCCGCGCAGGAGGGGACGGAGCCGGGTGGCGGGGCGTCCGGGTACAGGTCGCGGTAGGTGGGCCCGCGGTCCTGCCAGAAGACGCTGACCTGGCCGTCGAACCGCAGGATGGATCCCCACACGTAGGGCCTGCCGAGGATGGCGGCGGCGTCGTTGACGAGGTAGCGCGTGGCGAAGTTATCCGTGCCGTCGACGACGAGGTCGTACCCGGAGAAGAGCGCGAGCGCGTTGGAGGCATCGAGCCTCTCCCGATGCAGGACCACCTCGACCAGCGGATTCAGCGCGAGGATGCTGTCGCGGGCGGACTCGGCCTTCGACCGGCCGAGATCGGGCACGCCGTGGATGACCTGGCGCTGCAGGTTGGAGAGCTCGACGTCGTCGTCGTCCACGACCCCCAGGGTGCCGACGCCCGCCGCGGCCAGATACAGGAGGGCCGGTGAGCCGAGCCCGCCGGCGCCGATCACGAGGACGCGGGCGTTCTTCAGCCGCAACTGCGCCTCGGTGCCGAAGCCGGGGATGATCAGGTGCCGCGAGTAGCGCAGCGTCTCCTCCTGCGTCAGGCTCCCGACGGCGTCGACCAAGGGCGGCAGGCCCTCGGGGCTGGTCTCGGGGGAGCGCGCGGACGACATCGAAGCGGTCATGCCCAAGGGTATTCCGCTCCGGCAGGGCCGGGCCAGCCGACGCGGGTGGGTAAGCTGGACGGACTCCCCCGACCGCTGAACCGAGGATCCCCCGCCGTGAGTGTTGAACCGACCGCTGCAGGAAGGGCCGTCCGGCTACCGCGCGACGAGCGCCGTCGCCAGCTCCTCGCGGCAGCCCAGGAGGTCTTCGTCAACAACGGCTACCACGGGGCCGCCATGGACGATATCGCGGTGGCCGCGCGCGTGAGCAAGCCCGTGCTCTACCAGCACTTCCCGGGCAAGCGGGACCTCTACCTCGCGCTCCTGGACAGCCATCTGGCGGAGCTGACGCAGCTGCTGGTCGACGCGCTGCGCTCCACGGACGACAACAAGCTGCGCGTGCATGCGACCATGCGCGCCTATTTCCAGTTCATCGCCCAGGACAGCAAGGCGCACCGGCTGGTCTTCGAATCGGACATCAGCAACGAGCCCGACGTCAGCAGCCGGCTGGAGGCCTTCAACGCCCAGTTCGCGGGCTCCATCGCCGGGGTGATCGCCGGGGACACGCAGCTGTCGATGGTGGAGGCGACCCTGCTGGGCCGCGGTCTGGCCGGCATGGCGCAGATCAGCGCGCGCTACTGGCTGGAGACCGACGGCAGCCTCGACATCGACGCTGCTGCGGAGCTGATCTACCGTTTAGCTTGGCGCGGAATCAGCCGATTCCCCAAGGAGATCTAGGGTAGGTTTCGGAACAGCACCAGGCTCATACAACAGGAGGCACGCGCCGTGGAAATCAAGATCGGTATCCAGAACGTCAACCGGGAGATCATCCTTGAATCCTCCGAGAGCGCGGACGCCATCGCCGAGCTCGTGGGGCAGGCCATGAGCGGGACGGAGCTCCGGCTCAAGGATTCCAAGGGCCGCCTCGTGATCGTCCCGACAGGCGTCCTCGGCTACGTGGAGATCGGCGCCGAAGAGACCCGCCGCGTCGGGTTCGGCGCGCTCTAGCCCCACCCCGCACGACGGCCGGTGAGCAGCAGCACCGGCGCGACGAGGACCCGCAGCCGCCGGCCGCGGGTCCTCGTCGCGTTGACGACAGTCGCGTTGACGACAGCGGCTACGCCGTGAGTCCCAGTGCGCTCATGCGTCGTGAGTGGTTGCGGGTGAGCTGGGAGAAGAGGGCCGTCGCGTGCTGCGTGTGGTCGGCCTTGTCGGCGAACAGGAGCCCCGCGAGGTACTCGCGTTCGATACCCACGCGCTGCGCCTGGGTCAGGGCCTCGCCCACGAGCCGCCGGCCCCACAGGGCGAGGCGGGAGGCGAGGCGCGGGTCGTCGGAGAGCGCCTCCTTCAGGCGGCGCTGCAGGTGGGCGGCCCCCTCCCCGGAGTCGATCGTGCTGATGAGTTCCCGCGTCCGCGGATCGAGGGTGTCGGCCAGCGAGCGGTAGAAGTCCCCGGAGAAGGCGTCGATGACGTAGGCCTTCATGAGCGACTCGTACCAGTCGCCGGGGCGGGTGCGCTCGTGGAAGGCGTCGATCGAGGCCTGGAAGGGTGCCATCGCCTCCTCGATCGTGACGCCGAGCGTGCCCACGAACCGGCTCACCATTTCGAAGTGCTCGAATTCCTGCACGGCGAGCCGCCCGAGGCTCGCGCGGTCCGCGAGGCTCGGCGAGAACCGTGCATCGGAGGACAGGCGCTCGAAGCCCGACAGCTCGCCGTACGCGATGACGCCGAGCAGATCGGTGACGAACCGGGCGTAGCGGGGATTCGCCAGGGCGTCCTCGGCCGCGCTGGCCGGGGCGGCAGGGGGTGCAGCGGGGGTCGGGGCGGGCACGGCCGCGCCGTCGGGGTAGCCGTTAGTCATTCTGCTAAGAGTACGCACTACGGGACGCCGGGCAACCCGCCGCGTCGCGCGGAACCACCGGCCTGTCGCTCCGCCGGGTGATCCACCCTGCCCGATGTCCGTGGCGTGCATTACCGTATTGCCTGTGCCCGCACAGCATATGGACCTCAGGGACCGGGAGTCCCACCAGCGCCTTACCGAGTCGCTGCGATCGCTCCGTGAGGAACTCGGCATCCGTGAGCAGTTCCCCGAGGACGTCCTGCTGGAGGCCGACGCCGCGGTCGCCGCCCATACGCTGCCCTCCACGGACCTCCGCGCCCTGCCCTTCCTCACGATCGATCCGCCCGGCTCCACCGACCTCGACCAGGCCGTGCACTTCGCGTGCCGCGAAGACGGCACCGCGGGATACGAGGTCTGGTACGCCATCGCCGACGTCCCGCTCTTCGTGCGTGCCGGCGGGACCATCGACGCCGAGGCCAGGCTCCGCGGGCAGACGCTCTATGCGCCGGACGGACGGATCTCGCTCCACCCGGAGGTCATCTCGGAGGGTGCAGCGAGTCTGCTGCCCGAGCGTGACCGGCCCGCCTTCGTCTGGCATTTCCTGCTCGACGCCGCAGCGGCGGTCGAGTCCGCCACGGTCCGCCGGGCCACGGTCCGCAGCCGTCGTCAGCTCACGTACGCGCAGGTCCAGGCGGCGATCGACGCCGGCACCGCCGACGGGCAGCTCATGCTCCTGCAGGAGATCGGCCTCCTCCGGATCCGGCAGGAACTCGACCGCGGGGGCGCGAGCCTGAACCTGCCCCGCCAGGAGATCACCTATGACGGCGGCGGTTACGGCATCGTCACGGAACCGGCCCTGCCGTGCGAGGACTGGAACGCCCAGATCTCCCTCATGACGGGGATGGCGGCGGCGCGCATGATGATCGACGGCGGCATCGGGATCCTGCGGACCATGCCCGAGCCGGACGACGGCGCCCTCGGCAAGTTCCGGCGCCAGTCCGAGGCACTCGAACACCCCTGGCCCGCCCACATGCCCTACGGCGCCTTCCTCCGCACCCTCGACGTCACCGTCCCGCGGCAGCTCGCCCTCATGCATGCGGCCGCGTCCCTCTTCCGCGGCGCCGGGTACACGGCGTTCGACGGCGAGGTGCCGGACGCCGTCGTGCAGTCGGCCATCGCCGCACCGTACGCGCACGCCACCGCTCCCCTGCGGCGGCTCGTGGACCGCTTCGTGCTCGTGACCTGCGAGTCGCTGTGCCGGGGCAGCGAGGTCCCTGCGTGGGTGCGGGCGGCCCTGCCGGAGCTCAACGCCCTCATGGCGTCCTCGAACCAGACCGCCTCCCGCCTCGACGCCGGAGCCATGGACGCGGTCCAGGCCGCACTGCTGAGCAACCGCATCGGCGAGGCGTTCTCCGCCGTCGTCCTGCAGGGCTCACCCCCGGCGATCGAGGACGCGCCCGGGAAGCAGGCGCCCCGGCTGTCCGGGACCGTCCAGGTCACCGAACCCGCCCTCGAGGCGACCTGCTACGGCGAACTGGTGGCCGGGGAGCGCGTCACGGTCATCCTGCTGGAGGCCGACATCGCGCGGCGCCGCATCCGCTTCGAGGTGAAGCCGACGGACGCGCCCGCCCGCGGCGCGTAATGACGCCGCGCAGGGGCCGGCAGGGTAGTCTTGGCGTGTAGTAATGGATGCCCGGTCGTTATCCCTCGATAACCCGCAGTACCTACTCGATCCGAGTTTCCCCGCAGGCGCAGGTCTCACTCCGCAGCCCGCACGCAGTCGCAAGCCCGCGATCGGCTTCCACTGGACGCCCTGCGCCCGCCGATACGCTCCGCCCCGGACGAGAACCGCCCGAAGCGTCGAGCCTCAGCGGCCGCTCGGCCTGAATGAACGGTAGAACGTGCAGAACACACACCACGATACGAACACAGGCGCCGACGACACCGCGGTGGCCGACAGCCACCACCTCGTCGCCGACAACTCGCCCGACGTCATCGACGTCGAGGAGACGCTGGTCACCACCGCGGAGCCGCACGCGGCCGTGGCGGAGACCTTCGCGGACTTCAACGTCCGCCCCGACATCGTCGAGTCCCTCGCCGACGCCGGCATCACCCACCCCTTCCCCATCCAGGCGATGACCCTGTCGATCGCCCTCGGCGGTCACGACATCATCGGCCAGGCGAAGACCGGGACGGGCAAGACCCTCGGCTTCGGCATCCCCGCCATCCAGCGCGTCGTCGGCCCCGAGGACGCGGGCTACGACAAGCTCCCGGTACCAGGTGCCCCGCAGGCGCTCGTCGTCGTGCCGACCCGCGAGCTCGCGGTCCAGGTCGCGAGCGACCTGACGACGGCGGCGAAGAAGCGCAATGCGCGCATCGTGACCATCTACGGCGGACGCGCGTACGAGCCCCAGATCGAGGCCATCAAGAAGGGCGTCGAGATCGTCGTCGGCACGCCCGGACGCCTGATCGACCTGTACAAGCAGAAGCTGCTCGTCCTCAAGAACGTGAAGATCGTGGTGCTGGACGAGGCCGACGAGATGCTGGACCTCGGCTTCCTGCCCGACGTCGAGACGCTCATCGCCGCGACGCCCGCGGTGCGCCAGACGCTCCTCTTCTCCGCGACCATGCCCGGCCCCGTCATCGCGATGGCCCGCCGCTACATGACACAGCCCACGCACATCCGGGCCGCGGATCCCGAGGACGAGGGCATCACCAAGAAGGACATCCGCCAGGTCATCTACCGCGCGCACAACCTCGACAAGGCCGAGGTCGTCGCCCGGATCCTGCAGTCCCGCAATCGCGGTCGCACGATCATCTTCTGCAAGACCAAGCGCACCGCCGCGAAGCTCTCCGAGGAACTCATCGACCGCGGTTTCGCGGCCGGCGCCATCCACGGCGACCTCGGCCAGGGCGCCCGCGAGCAGGCCCTGCGCGCGTTCCGCGGCGACAAGATCGACGTCCTCGTGGCGACCGAGGTCGCCGCGCGCGGCATCGACGTCGAGGACATCACCCACGTCATCAACTACCAGTGCCCCGAGGACGAGAAGGCCTACCTGCACCGCGTCGGCCGTACGGGCCGCGCCGGCAAGAAGGGCACCGCGGTCACGTTCGTGGACTGGGACGACCTCCCCCGCTGGGGCCTCATCAACAAGGCCCTCGGACTCGACGCCCCGGAGCCCGTGGAGACCTATTCCTCGTCGCCGCACCTGTACACGGAGCTCGACATCCCCGAAGGCACCAAGGGACGCCTGCCCCGCAAGGACCGCCACCTTGCGGGCATCAACGCGGAGGTGCTCGAGGACCTCGGCGAGACCGGCAAGCGCGGCAGTGGACGCCCTGACGGACGCAGCGACGGCCGCAGTGACAGCGGCCGCGACGGTGGACGCGGGCGATCGCAGTCCGGTGGACGCGGCGGCCAGCGCCGAGACGGCGGTTCGGCCGACGCATCGGGCGAGGGCTCACGCGGCTCGCGGGGTCGCGGCCGCGGGGGGCGTAGTCAGGACACGGATGCATCGGCCGCCCAGGGTGCGCCGGCAGCAGCGGATTCCGCGTCGGGTGCCGCCGGCGGCGGACGTCGTCGGACCGGCGACGGCGAGGCGCCGTCCGGTGACCGGCCGCGCCGCAGCCGGACCCGCCGTCGCAACGGCGAGGTCGTCGCGAAGCCTGCCGGCAGCTCAGAGGACTAGCGCTCGGTGACCGAGCTTCCTGCGCCGTCCGAGGCTCCCGTGTGGACCCCGGACGGCGCTAACCTCGTGGTACACGCGGACAACGCGGAGTACCTCGCCCTGCTGCCGGACGGCGCCTTCACGATGATCTATGTGGATCCGCCGTTCAACACCGGGCGCGTGCAACGGCGTCAGCCGACCACCATGGTGAGGGCGGCCGGCGGCGCCGGGGACCGCGTGGGCTTCAAGGGGAAGTCCTACTCGACGGTCAAGGGTGTGCTCTCGAGCTACGACGACGCCTTCGAGGACTACTGGGACTTCCTGGCGCCGCGCCTTGCCGAGGCTTGGCGGCTCCTCGCCGACGACGGCACCCTCTACGTGCACCTCGACTACCGTGAGGTGCATTACGCGAAGGTCATGCTCGACGCCCTGTTCGGGCGGGAGTGCTTCCTGAATGAGATCATCTGGGCCTACGACTACGGTGCTCGAGCCAAGCGCAGGTGGCCGGCGAAACACGACAACATCCTCGTGTACGTGAAGAACCCGTCCGGCTACCATTTCGACAGCGCCGAGGTGGACCGCGAGCCGTACATGGCACCAGGTCTGGTGACGGCCGAGAAGGCCGCCCTCGGCAAGTTGCCGACGGATGTCTGGTGGCACACCATCGTGTCACCCACCGGCCGCGAGAAGACGGGCTATCCCACCCAGAAACCGGAGGGTCTGCTGCGCCGTGCCGTAGCGGCGAGCAGCCGCGAGGGCGACTGGGTGCTCGACTTCTTCGCAGGTTCCGGAACGCTCGGCGCCGTCGCTGGGAAGCTCGGCCGTCGGTTCGTGTGCGTGGACAGCAACCCGCAGGCCATCGACGTCATGCGCGAGCGCCTCGCACCCTGGACCTGACGCCCTCCGGTAGCGGGCATTGACTCCGCCTCGGGGCGCCGATTGCGTCTGAGCGGCTGCGACCATGGCGCGGTGTTCGCGGCGGCCGAATGATCCCTGGTCGCGATGTGCCCTCCGGGTCGCTCCTCTCTGGCTACTGGACCTCCTTGAACGTGGCCTGTCAGGCGAGGAACAGTTCGGCCCGTCGGGAGTGGCGAGCAGGCCGCGTCAGCCTGTCGTCGTCGTTTCGGGTGTGGCCCCCCCGACACCGGCGGGTAGGCCGGCCTACTGGCGTACTGCCCCTGCCGTTCTTGCTGCTCTCGCTGTTCGCGCTGTTCGCGCTGTTCGTCGGCCCGCCCGTTCGGTCTGCTGCCGGGGAGGGGTGGTGCGGTGGAGTGGTAGGTGTGCCCGGTGGGCGTGGTGACCGTCAGGCCGTGCCGTTGCCCGGGGTCCGCGTGTGGTCGTGCTCTCCAGCCGTCGAGTTCCTTGCTGTGGTTGCACGCCTCGCAGAGCCCGGCGCCGTTGAACAGGGTGGTGGGCCCGTTGGTATGCCAGGGAATGATGTGGTCGTAGTGCCGGATCGGCGCATCACAGTACGGGGTCCGGCACAGATCATCCCGGGCCTGGATGAACCGGCGCTGCCCGGCGGTGAACAGCCGGGCCCGGGAGTCGACCGCCACGAGGTCCCCGGTTGCCGGGGCGGTGTAGAGACGCCGGAGCCACACTTGCTGCTCTGCCTTGTCCTGGGTGAGGAGGTCCCGGGCCCAGCCGGCGGGGACGATCCCGTACCCGGGCAGGCGGGCCGGTTCGCTGTCACCCTGGAGCAGCGTCCGGTCCGTCATGATCAGCTGGACCTCGACGCGGGAGAACCCGCCCGGGGTGCCGGTGGTCCGCTCCACCAGGGCATCCGCCATCAGCTGGCCCCTGCTGCGTTCATCTCCGGTGGCGCGTTGGGCGTCGGCGTGCCGGGTCAGTTCCGCATGCACGGCCACCCCTTGGGCGACCGGGAGCAGGGCGGTCAGGTAGGTCATGGTGTCCGGGGCAGGGCGCAGACTCACATGCCGCTCCGTGGCGGCGTGGCTGGCCCGCTGGGTGACGCTGCGGGGGTCCCGCCGGTACGCCGCCGCCCGCGCCGCGGCCACCAGCTGCCGGTCCCCGACGCCGTCGAAGGTGCCCGTGTCGGGGCTGAGTTCCTCGTCGACCGCGCACCGATCCGCCGCGGACAGGCACGCCGTCTCCCGCACCAGCAGGGTCGCCCGCCACTCATTCAGCCTGCCCGCCTCCAGCGCGATGAGGGTGTGCGGCATCTCCGTCACCAACGCCCGCGCCAACCCCAGCAGCCGGCCACCGCGGGCCGGGGACTCCCGCCGGGCCAGGGCGATCTGCGCGCCCGCCCCGCGACCCTGCTCCGAGGCCGGGACACCAGCGGCGGCCTGGGCCCGCCGTTGGTGCAGATCGAATGCGACACTGGCCCGGGCCTGCGCGCCGGCGATCGCCGACTTCAACTCCTCCAACGCGGCCACGAGATCGACCAACTCAGCAGCATCCACGCCACCGACCCCGCCCGCGGCATCGAGGCCGCCACCGCGAACCGGCCCTCCCGCGGCACCAGCACCACCAGCATCGACCGCGCCCCCTCGCCCGAGCGGCAGCGAGGCCACTGCCCCGATCAGCTCCCGCACCCGAACAGCCGCGCCAGGAGACTCAGCGCTGGCAGACGGGACCAGAGCGGACGAAACGGCGCCGGTTGTGATCGCGGCGATGGTGAGGGGCGCAGCTGTAAGGGAGGCAGGAACTGCATCGAACGGGGCGCAAGCTCGCCGTGGAAGACCACCGACGGCGGGAGGTTCGAACGGAGCATCCGGGCTGCTGTCCATACTGAATTATCCCGACCGCCACCGACATTCTGAGGTCGCTACGGGCCGATACATGAGGCCCGACCCACTCGGGCTACGCGAGCGTCAGGGGCCGATCCTGGAGCCCGAGACGGCGCACAACGCAAGTCCCTACGAGCCGATACCGGAGGCCAGAAATCGTCGATGGCCCGGGGCCGCCACGAGCCGGCACCAGAGGGCAGACTCACCCATAATCCGAGGCCGCTACGGGCCGATGTCGGAGACCGGAAGGACTCACGACGCGCGTTGCTACCGCTCCGGAAACCCGAAGCACCCACAAGCCCCGACTGTGCGAGCCGACGCCGGAGGGCAGGAGTCATCAACGACACGAAAGGCGTCCGTCGCCCCGCCGACGTCGACGGTGCACGACGACTCCGCAGGAAGAAACAGGGACCGAAGCGGGCCTGCAGCGCACCGGCCCCTCCTCGAAGAGACCTACCGCTTGATCAGGTCCTAGCCGACGGGCGTGCCCGTGGCGAGGGCCTGGATGGCTTCGAACGTCTCGGCGCTCGTGGTGTTCTCACCGAGCAGATTCGGCTTCCCGCGCCCGTGGTAGTCGCTCGAGCCGGTCATGAGGAGCCCGCGCTGCCGCGCGATCGTCCGCAGCTTCACCCGCGCGCTCTCGGGATTGTCCCGGTGCTCCACCTCCAGGCCGAGCAGGCCGGCGTCGATCATCTCGTCGAGGACGGCCCCGCCCGCCACCGCTCCGCGTGTGAAGGCCGACGGGTGGGCGAAGACGGGGACCCCGCCGGCGTCGCGGATGAGCGCGACGGCGTGCGCGGGATGCGGTGCGTAGTGGTTGACCCAGTAGGGTGAGCGCGCGGTCAGGATGCGGTCGAAGGCCTCGGACCGCGTGGTCACCACGCCGAGCGCGATCAGGGCGTCGGCGATGTGTGGGCGTCCCACGGTGGCGCCCTCGGTGACGTGCTGCTCCACGAGCTCCCATGTGATCGGGAAGTCCTCCGCCATCAGCTCGACCATGCGCCGCGCACGCGTCAGGCGCGCGCTGCGCGACTTCTCGATCTCGGTGAGCAGTCCGGGATGCAGCGGGTCGTGCAGGTACGAGAGCACGTGCACACTGATGCCCGTGTCCGTCTTGCAGGACACCTCCATGCCGGGGACGAAGGCGATGCCCAGGGCGGTGGCCGCGGCCATGGCCCGGTCCCAGCCGGCCGTCGAGTCGTGGTCGGTCAGGGCGACGGCGTCCAGTCCGGCCGCTGCCGCGGACCCGATGAGGACCTCGGGGTCCTCGGTTCCGTCCGAGACGTTGGAGTGCGTGTGCAGGTCGATTCTCACCCGCACCAATCTACGCGCCGACGGCCTCCGGTTTCACCGGCACGACGGGTCCGCAGGCCGGACGAGGGACAGCAGCCGCCGCAGCTCATGCACGTCGTCGATGCTCAGTGCATCGAAGCGGGGCGCGATGGCGTCGATCCAGCCCCGCTGGAACTCGTCCACCTCGGCGCGCGCCTGGTCGGTCAGCGCAATGATCCGGGCCCGCGCATCGAGCGGGTCGACGTCGACCGTCACGAGGCCCGCTTGCCGGAGGTGGTCGACATGCTGGCTCACCGCCCCGGGGGTGACGTCGAGAAGCGCGGCGAGCGCGCCGACGCCGAGGCTGCCCCTGCGGGACAGCTGGTACAGGAGGTTCATCCGGGCCCGGCCGAGGCCGCGTTCGCGGAACGGGTAGGAACCCGCCGCGGCGAGATCCCGGGTCAGCGCCGACATGGTGTCGATCGCCTCGGCCAGGAACTTCTCCCGCTCGGCGTCCCGCGCTCCCTCCATCAGTAGCTCACGAGCGGCAACTGGTGCAGGAAGGTCCGGTCCTCCACCTGATGGAGGAGGAACTCCGCGAGGTCGGCGCGGCCTACGGACGTACTGGCGTCCACGCCGACCCACCCGACGCGGTACACGCCGGTGTAGGGCGTGTCCTTCAGGCGTGGCCCGCGGACGACCGTCCAGTCCAGGCCGCTTTCCTTCAGGACGCGCAGGTGCCCCTTGGCGTCCTCGAGCACCTTGGGCGACAGCAGTTTCAGCAACACCCTGATGACGCGATCGGCGGCCCGCGGCCTGTCGTGCTCGGGATCCGGCAGTCCACCGCCGGAGAGGGAAATGATGCGCCGGACGCCGTGGCGTGCCATCGCCTCGGTGATGTTGCGGGTGCCGTCGGTCTGCAGCGTGTCGGGCGACCCCTTGACCTGTCCGAAGACACTGACGACGGCGCTGCTCCCCGCGACCACGCGGTCCACGGCGTCGGCGTCCAGGACGTCGCCCTCGATCACCGTGAGGCGGGGGTCCCGGATCCGGATGCCCGACGCCGACCGCGCCAGCACCCGGACGTCGTACCCCGCCGCGAGAGCCTGCTCGAGGACGTGGCGGCCGGACCTGCCGGTGCCACCGAAGACCGCGATCGTTGCCATGGGTTTCCCTTCGTCCGAGGATGTATTCCATTTACTTTAGTTGCTAAATCTTTTGCGTGCCAGACTTTCCCGTGGCACGCCCGCGGTGGGAGGATGACGTGGTGAGCCCCGACGACACCGCATCCGCAGCCCTCAATCCCACCGACTCCCCCGAGGGCCAGCCCCTCTCGGACCGGAACGACAACCGGTCCCAGCGCCCCGATTCCGAGGCCTTCAAGGCCTTCATGGCGAGCAACTGGGCACCCGCCTCGGAGGATCTCCCCGCCGCGTCGCCCGTCGCCCCGCACGCGGCGCGCCGTCGTCGGGCGTTGTCCGACCGCTTCCCCGGCGAGCGCATCGTCATTCCCGCGGGCCCCTTCAAGGTCCGCTCGAACGACACGGACTACCGCTACCGCCCGCACTCCGGCTTCGCGCACCTGACCGGCCTCGGCCTGGACCACGAGCCCGACGCCGTGCTCGTCCTCGAGCCCGTGGAGCAGGGCACGGGCGACGACGGCGGCAACCACACCGCCACGCTGTACTTCCGCGAGGCCGCAGGACGCGACAGCGACGAGTTCTACGCCAACGCCCGCTACGGAGAGTTCTGGATCGGTCGGCGCCTGTCCATGGCGCAGATCGGGGCCCAGCTCGCGCTGAGGACCGCCGACCTCGCCGGGCTCGAGGTCGCCATCACGAAGGATGCCGGCGTGGTGGAGATCGGCGGCGTCGGCATCCGACTGCTCCGCGAGGTCGACTTCAACGCCGACGCCCTCGTGGACACCTCGCGCATCAACACCGGGGTGGATCTCGAGAAGGCCGACGCCCTCGATGCCGTGCTCGCGGAGGTGCTGTCCGAACTGCGGCTCGTCAAGGACGCCTGGGAGATCGAGCAGATGGAGGCGGCGGTGGCCGCGACCGTCGAGGGCTTCCACGAGGTGGTCCGGACCCTCCCCCGCGCCATCACGCATCCGCGGGGCGAGCGCGTCGTGGAGGGCGCGTTCTTCACGCGCGCCCGTGAGGAGGGCAACGACCTCGGGTACGACACCATCGCAGCCTCCGGTAACAACGCCACCACCCTGCACTGGATCCGCAACACGGGCCACGTCAGGGCCGGCGATCTGCTCCTGCTCGACGCCGGGGTCGAAGCCGAGAGCCTCTACACCGCGGACATCACCCGCACCCTGCCGGTCAACGGGCGGTACACCGACGTGCAGCGCAAGATCTACCAGGCGGTGCTCGACGCCGCCGACGCCGGCTTCGCGGCCGCGCAGCCCGGCCGGAAGTTCCGCGAGATCCACCTCGCTGCCGTCACCGTCCTCGCCGAGAACCTTGACAGCTGGGGGCTCCTGCCCGTCCCGCTCGAGGAGGCCCTGGCACCCGAGGGCCAGCACCACCGGCGGTGGATGCCGCACGGCACCAGCCACCACCTCGGCATGGACGTCCACGACTGCGCCCAGGCCAAGCGCGAGCTCTACCTCGACGGGGTCCTGTCCGAGGGCATGGTGTTCACCATCGAGCCGGGCCTCTACTTCAAGGCCGAGGACCTCGCCGTCCCGGCGGAATACCGCGGCATCGGCGTGCGCATCGAGGACGACATCCTGATGACGGCCGATGGCCCGGTCAACCTCAGTGCAGCCCTGCCCCGGACCCCCGGCGACGTCGAGGACTGGATGGGCGGCATCTGGGGCAGCACGGGCGAGTAGCTGCCGTCCGGCGGCCCTACGGCACGAACCGGGCAGCAGGCCGACCGGGCAGCACATGAGCCGGCCAGCTCCGAAGCCCGGCAGCACAGGGGCCAGCCAGCACCGAGGCCGGCCAGCTCCGAAACGTGGCAGGACAGAGGCCGGACAGCTCCGAAACGTGGCAGGACAGAGGCCGGACAGCACCGAAGCGTGACAGCACGAAGGCGGGGACCCGAACCGGGTCCCCGCCTTCGTGCTGTCCGGGGGGGCGAGCCGGCGTCCGCGCCCGGCTCGGACCTGGTCTAGCGCTGCCCGCCCGCCGCGGTGGAGCCGTGCCCGCCGTCGTCGTCGTTCCGCTGTCCAGGCTCTCCGGACGGAGCACTGGCCCCTCGGCCCGCCGCAGCGGAGTCCCCGGCCGTCTCACCGTCCACCCGGACGCCGTACTGCGGCCGTCCGTCCGGAAGATCGGGGAACTGTCCGCGCCGGGGGCCGGTGGTGCCGAGACCGGCGGTCTGGTCCTCCTCCGTCCCGGGCTGCTGCGGCTGGACCTGCTGAGGCTGCTGCTGACCTGCGTAGGGGTCCACCCACGAGGCGGGTCGCTGGGGCGGCTGCTGGCCCGGCGCCTGCCCCCAGGCCGAGGTGTTGGATCCGGGGTGCTGTGCCTGGCCGTTCATGGGCAGCTGCTGTAGGAGCCTGCGGGCCTCACCGGCGAGCTCCGGCTCCACGATCACGTCGTAGCTCGCCGCGATCACCTGGCTCGTCGAGGTGAAATCCCGCTTCCCCCGCTGGAACGCATACGTGATGACGCCGAAGAGCAGCCAGAAGATGGCTCCGAGGATGATCGACGAGGTGATGGTGATCCCCGACTCGCTGCCTGCGAACAGGCTGAGGATCAGTCCTACGAACAGGCCGAACCAGGCGCCCGTGGCCGCACTGCCGAGCGCCACGCGCGGGTAGCTGAGGCGCCCCGTGACCCGCTCCACGGTCTTCAGGTCGTTACCGACGATCGCCACCCTCTGCACGGCGAACTTGTGGTCGGCGAGGTAGTCGACCGCCTTCTGGGCGTCGAGGTAGCTGGTGTACCGGCCGATCGTCTCGCCCGTGGGCAGTACCCGGCCGAGGTCGCGAGAGGCTGTGGTTCCAAGTGGTGGTATGGACATGTCTCCCATTCTTGCCTAACGTCCCGACCGATGGGAGGCGTATCGCTGCAGGAGAACTACCGGCCTGCTGGGGATGCGCTGAACAGCCGCTGGACGGCCGCTGTCATGCCCTACTCCGATGCCGTCGTGTCGGGCCGCGCCCGATAACCTAGGGAGGTGACCACCAACTCCACCCGCGTCTTCGTCGCCCGGCTCCTGGGCCTCGATGTCTTCGACCCGCTCGGCGACCGTCTCGGCCGCCTGCGGGACGCCGTCGTGCTGGATCGCGGTCCCACCAAACCGCCGCAGGTCATCGGCCTCGTGGTCGAGGTGCCCGGCAAGAAGCGCGTCTTCGTGCCCATGACCCGCATCACCTCCATGGACCCGTCGCAGATCATCTGCA
This sequence comes from Arthrobacter pityocampae, assembly GCF_002927275.1. Lineage (GTDB taxonomy): Bacteria > Actinomycetota > Actinomycetes > Actinomycetales > Micrococcaceae > Arthrobacter_D > Arthrobacter_D pityocampae. Next base: position 657,711 of record NZ_PRKW01000001.1, read on the forward strand.
CCGGCCTCGTCAACCTGCGCCGCTTCGAGCAGCGCGGCGCCGAGATGCTCATGGTCGCCGAGCTCTTCGACCGCCGCCTGACCCTGCGTGACGGCAGCGGCGGCGCCGTCGTCGAGGACGTCGCGATGGAGCGCAACCGGACGGGCGACTGGCACGTGTCGCAGCTGTTCGTGCGCCGCGACCTCGGCTCCCCCCTGCGCGGGCTGCGCCGCGGCGGCGAACGCCTCATCATCGACTGGCTCGACGCCTTCCACGGCACCACGGACGAACCGCAGGGTGCCACCCAGTTCGTGGCGCAGCACGAGGACCTCAAGGCCGCCGACTTCGCGGACGCGCTGCACGAGATGAACGACAAACGGCGTATCGAGGTGGCCGGCGAACTGCAGGACGACCGCCTCGCCGACGTGCTCCAGGAACTGCCCGACGACGACCAGGTCCAGATCCTGACGTCCCTGACGCGCGAACGGGCAGCCGACGTCCTCGAGGAGATGGACCCCGACGACGCCGCGGACCTCCTCAACGAGCTCCCCGAGGCGCAGAAGGAGGAGCTGCTCCAGCTCATGGAGCCCGACGACGCCGAGGACGTCCGCCGCCTGCTCGAGTACGAGGAGGACACCGCGGGATCCCTCATGACCACCGTGCCGGTCATCCTCCCGCCGGAGGCGACGGTCGCGGAGGCGCTCGCCCACGTGCGGCGCGAGGAACTGACCCCCGCGCTGGCGTCCTCGATCTTCGTCTGCCGCCCACCCCTGGAGACACCGACCGGCCGCTATCTGGGGGTTGTGCACATCCAGCAGCTGCTGCGCTACCCGCCGCCCGAGCCGCTCGGGAACATCATCGACACCGACCTCGAGGCCATCGGCGACCAGTCCGACGTCAGCGAGGTGTCCCGCATCCTCGCGACCTACAACCTGAACTCACTGCCCGTCGTCAACACGGAGGGCCGGCTCGTCGGCGCCGTCACGATCGACGACGTGCTGGACCACCTGCTGCCCGACGACTGGCGGGCACAGGACGACGCCCCCGAACAGAAGCGAGGTGATCGCCGTGGCTGAGAAGATCAGGTCGAGTTCGAGCGGATTGGACACGCCCCGGATGGTCCGGAAGCGCTTCCGGCTGAGGCCGCGGCCCAACCCGGACCGCTTCGGGAGTGCGACCGAGAACTTCGCCCGCTTCATGGGCACGCCCCAGTTCCTGCTCTACATGACGGTGTTCTGCATCATCTGGCTCGTCTGGAACAGCTTCGCGCCGGAGGACTTCCGCTTCGACAGCGCGGCGCTCGGGTTCACCGCGCTCACGCTGATGCTGTCCCTGCAGGCCTCCTACGCGGCGCCCCTGCTGCTGCTGGCCCAGAACCGGCAGGACGACCGCGACCGCGTCTCGCTGCGGCAGGACCGCCAGCGTGCCGAACGGAACCTCTCGGACACCGAGTACCTGACCCGGGAGATCGCGGAACTGCGGATCGCACTGCGGGAAGTCGCCACCCGCGACTATGTGCGCTCCGAACTCCGCTCGATCCTCGAGGAACTGCTCGAGACGACGGATGGGCAGGACATCACGCTGCAGAAGCGGAAGCCGCGCAAGCCGTCCGAAAACACCGTCAGCCTGCCCAAGGTACCGTCCGCCGGGAGGAACCAGTCCCGGTGACCCGCGAGCTGCCCACCGAGGAGGCCGTGCGCGCGTCCCTCGCCACGGTCATCGATCCCGAACTGCGCCGTCCCATCACCGAGCTCGGGATGCTCGAGTCCGTGGAGATCGAAGGACGGACGGTGCGGATCCGGGTCCTGCTGACCATTGCGGGCTGCCCGCTGCGCGAGACCATCACGCACGACGCCGAGGAGGCGCTCACCGCCGTCGACGGCGTGGACGGCGTCGAAGTGTACCTCGGCGTCATGAACCAGGGGCAGCGCGACGCGCTGAAGGAGCAGCTGAAAGGGGCGGGCGGCCGCCGCGGCATCCCCTTCAACGATCCGGAGTCGCTGACGCGGGTCTATGCGGTGGCGAGCGGCAAGGGTGGCGTCGGCAAGTCGAGCGTCACGGTGAATCTTGCCGTCGCGATGGCCGCCCGAGGGCTCCGCGTGGGCATCGTGGACGCCGACGTCTACGGCTTCTCCGTCCCCGCCCTCATGGGCATCACGCAGCAGCCCACCCGGGTGGACGAGCTCATCCTGCCGCCCGTCGCCCACGGCGTGAAGGTCATCTCCATCGGGATGTTCGTCGAGGGCAACCAGCCCATCTCCTGGCGCGGCCCCATGCTGCACCGGGCCCTGGAACAGTTCCTCACGGACGTCTACTTCGGTGACCTGGACGCCCTGTTCCTCGATCTCCCGCCGGGCACCGGAGACATCGCGATCTCCGTCGCCCAGCTGCTGCCGGCCTCCGAGCTCCTGGTCGTCACCACGCCGCAGAGCGCTGCAGCGGACGTCGCCGAGCGGGCGGGTGCCATGGCCGCGCAGACCGGGCAGGGCGTCGCGGGAGTCATCGAGAACATGTCCTGGCTCGAGCTCCCCGACGGCACGAGACTGGAGGTGTTCGGCGCCGGCGGCGGCAGCGCGGTCGCCGCCCGGCTGTCGACCACGCTCGATTCCCCGGTCCCGCTGCTCGGCAGCATCCCGCTCGACGTCGCCCTCCGCGAGGGCGGCGACGCCGGCGTGCCGCTCGTCCTGCAGAACGGCGGATCGGCGGCCGCCGCGGAACTGACCTCCATCGCCGCCGCGCTCGCGCGACGGCCCCGCGGTCTGGCCGGCTTGAAGCTGCCCGTCAGCGTCCGCTGACAGGAACACCGCGGAACGAGTCCTAGGTCGCCTCGAGATCGTAGGGTGCGGACTGTCCCGCCGAGAGCCGCGGGCCGACCGGCACGGACAGCGCGGGTCGGACGGCAGCGGGCGCGACGGCCGGCGCGACGGGCCGGGGCGCGCCGCTGTTCACGGGCTTGAAGGCGTCCTCGACGTCGTCGAGCAGCGCTTCCTTGATGATGCGCCGGGGATCGTACTGGCGCGGATCGAGCTTCCGCCAGTCCACCTCGTCGAGTTCGGGGCCCACTTCCTCGCGGAGTTGCTCCCGTGCCCCGGTCGCCATGCGCCGGAGCCCCTTCACGAGCCGGGCGAGCTGGGCAGCGTACTCCGGAAGCCGCTCCGGGCCGAGTACCATGACGGCGATCAGCACCAGTACCACGAGTTCGAGACCGTTGATTCCCAACACGTGAAAAGACTACCTTCCCGTCCCGTGCCGGACCTATCCGCCGTCGTCCTGCGGATGGGTGATCATCGACAGGCCGCGCACGATGCGCTCCACCATGGAGTCCCCCTGCCCCTGCATGGAGGGCGAGAGCTGCGCGTGCTCCGTGGTGACGAGCTGGCTGAGCGTCTGTGGCATGGCGGCCGGGGGAAGATCCGAGACGACGGTGTACGTGACCGACGGCGAATCGAGGACCGCCTGCCATGGCGCTCCGGCACGGACCCAGACGTCCTGGACGGACCCGCCGATGTGCTCGAAGCCGTCCGCGGCCACGCTGTTGCCGGTCACCGCGTTGAGGGGCGTCGGCGCAGCACCGCGGTCCACGGTGGCGCCGACCTTTCGCTGCTCGTAGACGGTCACGGTGGCGCCGTCGTTCTCGAGGACGAGTTCGAGCGTCGGCCTGCCGTCCACGGTGATCCCCTCCGCGCTCTGCAGCGTGAAGCCGAGCGCCTCGAGCTCCGGGCAGTACCAGCCTCCGTCCCGGAGCGTCTCGAGCTGGTCCGTGTCGAGGTAGGTGGGGGTCCGGGGGGCGACCGACTCCCAGCCCGATCGCAGCGCCGTCGTCCCGACCGCCGCCGTCGCCACCGGACGTGCCTCCGCCCCCACCACGTAGGCGGAGACGAGGACGGCGGCCGCGACGGCGGCGGCACCGCCGGCCAAGGCGAGGGCCGGGCGGCGACGGCGAGGAGCGTGCCCGTGGTGGTCGCGGACGACGGCCGCGCTCGACCCCCCGACGGGCCCCCAAGGGTCCGGGAAGTCTGCAGTTCGGGCTGTCCCGGCTGATCCTGCGGATCCCTTGGATCCGGACGAGAGGAGCCTGCGCTGGAAATCGGGGTGGGGGTGCGGACGGCTCAGGCCCAGCAGCGTACTCTTCAGTCCGCGCACCCGCTCGAGGGCGGCCGCGCAGGACGGGCAGCGGGAGACGTGACGTTCGACGGCGATGCGCCGCCGGTCCGACAACTCACCGTCCACGAGGTCCTGCAGGGAGCGCCGGGGATGGAGCACGGCGCTCAGCCCAGGCCCGCGACCCGCGGGACACCCAGGGCCGAACCGCCCGCTCCGGCCGCGCGGGGGTCGCGGTGCGCGAGCTTCTCCCGCAGCATCGTCCGGCCCCGATGGATGCGTGAGCGCACGGTGCCGAGCTTGACCCCGAGCACCCGAGCCACCTCGTCGTACGCAAGGCCTTCGAGGTCGCAGAGCACCACGGCCGCACGGAAGTCCGGGGGCAGTTCCTCAAGGGCGGCCTGCACGTCGATGTCGAGGTTGTTGAACTCGAAGCTGCGCTCGGGGCCGGGGTGCTTGCTGGGTAGGCGGCTCTCCGCCTCCTCCGTCAGCCCGTCGAAGCGGATGCGGGTCTTCCGGCGCGCCTGGTCGAGGAAGAGATTCGTGGTGATGCGGTGCAGCCAGCCGTCCAGGGTGCCCGGCTTGAAGTTCGCGAGGGACCTGAACACCCGGACGAAGACCTCCTGCGTGAGGTCCTCGGCGTCGAACCTGTTGCCGGTGAGGCGGTAGGCCAGCCGGTAGACCTTGGGAGAGTGGTTGGTCACGACTTCCTCCCAGGACGGTGGCACCCAGGGGTTGCCGTGCTCATCGAGGATCGGCGCATCCGCGGCCGGGGTCGAATCCCCGGCTGCCCGGGCCGCCTTCACACTGGACATCCTGTTCCCCTCTTCGCCTCGACTTCCGCACCTGCCCGTCCGTCGCCGTGAGGCTCGAACGGTGATACCAGGGATTCGAGACTGTGCTCGCGCCGGATGTCCTGAAGAAAAAGTCTTTCCCATCAAGCTGGGAACTCACTGGCAGGGTGCCGGGCACATGTCCGGGTGTGCCGGGCCGGCCCGCATGGAAGTGTGCCTGCGCCGCACAGTAGTGTTGGGGCGGGGCCGGGCCTGCCGCCGGCCCCAAAATCTTCCGCCCTCACAGAATGGATGTCCATGGCCGCCGACAAACACAGCAGCTGGTCCTACACCGAAGGACTCCCCGAGGAGGACGATACGCTGCTCAGGGCGCGTGACCGCTCCCACGAACTCGGCGTGACCCCGGTGACGCCGGCAGTCGGGGCGGCGCTGACCGTGCTCGCGGCGGCCTCGAAGGCGACGACGGCGGTGGAGGTCGGCGCCGGCGCGGGCGTCTCCGGCGTGTGCCTGCTGCGCGGCCTCGGCCGGAACGCGGTCCTGACGACCATCGATTCCGACGTGGACCACCTCCGGGCCGCACGGGAGGCGTACATGGAAGCGGGCATCCCCTCGAACCGCACGCGGACCATCTCGGGGCGCGCAGCGGACGTGCTGCCGCGCCTCACCGACGCCGCCTACGATTTGGTCTTCATCGACGCCGACAAGCCGGGGCTCCCCGCGTACGTGGAGCAGGCCACCCGCCTCCTGAAGGACGGCGGCATCCTGATCGTCAACGACGCGCTGGACCAGGACCGGGTGGCGGAACCTGCCGTTCGCGAACAGTCCACCAACACCCTGCGTCAGGTGGGCCGGATGGTCCGCGAGAACGACGCCCTCGTGTCGGCGCTCCTGCCCACCGGCAGTGGACTCCTCCTGGCGGTCAAGCAGCGCGCCTGACCGATGGTGCCCTAGCGCGCGAGCTGGTTCGTGACGTCGAGCAGGCAGTCCTTGAGGCGGCCTGCCTCCTCGGCGTTGAGTTCGACGACGAGGCGTCCACCGCCGTCGATCGGCACCCGCATGATGAGGCTGCGCCCCTCCTTGGTGACTTCCATCGGTCCATCGCCGGTTCGCGGTTTCATGGCAGCCATGGGGGTGTCCCTTTCAACAGGGCGCAGACGCGGTCAGCGGCAGCGCAACAGTAAACGGTGCTCCACCGCGGCGACCCGTACAGGGCCCCGATGTGCACGTCATCACCTTTATTATTCAGCACAAATCCTGCTCCTGCTAATTCAGGTGCGGCGTGGATCACAATCATGGGGGATAATCGCCGTCTGCGCCCGTCGGGGTCCAAGCCCACAGCCAGTCCACCCATAGGAACTGGAGCACCACGCATACCGGCAGGAGCACCCAGAGGGGGCGTCCCCTGCGCGGGGTCGCGACCGCCAGTGCCAGCGGGAACAGTGGCAGCAGGATGCGCCAGGTGCTCGACTGAGGGTCCCAGAACGCGGCGAGGTAGAGCAGGTACGCGGCGCACCAGGCGCCGGGCACGCGTCCGATCGAGCGAACGGACGGCGCGAGGGACAACCCGACCACGCCGACCACGAGCCCGACGACCACCAGCGCCCCGGCCGCGGGCCCGACGACGGCGGCCGGCGCCTCGAACCAGGGCAGGAACGGGACCAGCGCCTCACCCCGCCAGGCCGTCTCCGTATCGACGTAGGCCGTGGGCCGGCCCGTGACCACCCAGGCGATGAGCGGCCAGGCGACCGCCGCGGCGGAGGAGACGACGCCGAGCAGGAACAGCGGGAGGGTGCGTGCCGCCGCCTCGTCGCGGACCTCGGGGTCGCTGCCGCGGCGTGCGATCCACAGCGCCTGGAGGAACAGAAGGCCCACCGCGATCGCGAACGGCACGCCCGCCGGGCGCGCCAGTCCCAGGAGGACCGCCACCGGCATGGCCGCGACGTAGCGGCCGCTCGCGACGAGGTACAGCGCCGACGCCAGCAGCAGCAGGTGCAGCGATTCCGCGTACGGCACCTGCAGGATGGCGGCGACGGGGGCGAGGGATACGACGGCGACCCCCGCGAGCGCCGTCCGATGCTCCGCGCGCAGCCTGAACAGACGGTAGATGACGAGCGACGCCGCAGCGGCCGACGCCACCGACACCACCGGGGCAAGAACTCCCCACTCCAGACCGGTGGCCGCCGCCAGACCGCGCACGAGCCCCGGGTACAGGGGGTAGAACGCCCACTGGTTGTGGGTGACCGCGCCCAGGGCGTCCTGCGGCAGCCCGGTGGGATAGCCCTCACGGAAGATGCGCTCGTACCAGCCGCTGTCCCAGAAGTTGATGAACGTGCCGTAGCCCGGGGCGGGACCGGCCCACGGGCTGGGACCCTGGCGTGCCGCCGCGAGCAGGAAGATGGCGGTGGACACGAGGCGTCCGACGGCGAAGACCGCCAGGACCTGCACGACCCAGGGCACCCGGGGCCTGCGCGGCGAGTGGTCGGCTCCAGCCGTCGCGACCGGCGCTCCGGTCTCTCCGGTCTCTCCGGTCCGCGTTCGGCTCACGCGGGGCCGTCGTCGGGCGGGGTGCCGACTGGCGGGGTGCCGTCGGGCGGGTTGCCGTCGTTTGGCGCGCTGCCAGCCATCCCGCCGGTACCCGCGGATGCCCCCGTCGAGGTGCGGACCCAGCAGTCCCGGAGGTGATCGTCGACGTAGCCGGTGGCCTGCAGCATGGCGTAGGCCGTCGTCGGTCCCACGAAGCGGAAGCCGAGGCCGCGGAGGTCGCGGGCCAGCGCTGTACTCTCGGCGGTGATCGAGGGGACGTCGGCGAGGGTGGCGGGGGCAGGACCGGCCGCGGGGCGGTGCCGGCCGAGCACCGAGCCGAGGGTGGTACCCGCCGGGAGTGCGAGGAGCGCCCGTGCGTTGATGATCGTCGCGTCGATCTTCTGCCGGTTCCGGACGATCCCGGCGTCGGCCATGAGGCGTTCGACGTCGTGCCCGTCGAAGGACGCCACCGCCTCCGGGACGAACCCGGCGAAGGCCCGGCGGAACGCCTCCCGCTTCCGCAGGATGGTGATCCAGCTCAGGCCGGACTGGAAGGCCTCGAGGCTCAGCCGTTCGAACAGTCCGGTCTCATCCCGGACGGGGCGGCCCCACTCGAGGTCGTGGTACTGCTCGTAGTCGGTGCTGGAGACCGCCCACCCGCACCGCAGCCGGCCGTCCGAGCCGGGGACGGCGCCGCTCATCGCCGGGCATCCTGCACGGCGAGCTGCGAGCGCAGCTCACTGATGGCGACGTCCCGCTCGGCGAGTGCCGCGGCCAGGCGGTCGAGGACCTCGTCCACCTGGTCCATACGGTAGCCGCGGAGGCCGAGGCCGAACCGTACGGCGTCGACATCCGGTGCGGTCGGGTGCTCGGGCAGCAGGACGGGGGGAAGGCTCGCCACCGGCTCGACCAGCCCGAGACCGTCCGGCCGGGACCCCGCACCCGTCCGGCCGCCGTCGTCCTCCGCGGGTCCGCCGCCGCGGCGGGTGCCCGAGCCGGCGCGCGATGCCACGGCCATGCGCCGGAGCGGCGCCGGAAACGGGCGCCCCGAGGCGAGGACGGCGGTCCCGCCCACGAGCAGGACGGCGAGGATCACCAGGAAGATAGTCACACCGCAATGGTGCCAGAATCGCCTGTCAGGAGTGTCCGGAAGCGGCGGTCGGGGCCTCGGGGTGTCGCGTCGTGGCCGCGACGATCCGCACCGCCTCCTCCGCCGTGTCGACGAGCTGCAGCAGCGAGAGATCCTTCTCGGAGATGGTGCCCTCGGCGAGCAGCGTGCCCTCGATCCAGTCGATCAGCGGGCGCCAGTAGTCGACGCCGATGAGCACGATCGGGAAGGACGTGACCTTGCGTGTCTGGACGAGGGTCATCGCCTCGAACAATTCGTCGAGGGTCCCGAAGCCGCCCGGCAGCACGATGAAGCCGTTGGCGTACTTGACGAACATCGTCTTCCGGGCGAAGAAGTACCGGAAGTTGATACCCAGGTCCACCCACTCGTTCATCCCCTGCTCGAAGGGCAGCTCGATGCCGAGGCCCACGGACACCCCGCCCGCCTCGCAGGCACCCTTGTTCGCAGCCTCCATGGCACCCGGGCCTCCCCCGGTGATGACGGCGTACCCGGCGTCCACGAGACGCCGGCCCACCTCCTCGCCGATCGCGTAGAAGGACGAGTCCCGCGGGGTGCGGGCCGAGCCGAACACGCTGATGGCCGGGCCGAGGTCGGCGAGCGTGCCGAAGCCCTCCACGAATTCGCTCTGGATGCGCAGCACGCGCCAGGGGTCGGTGCGGGTGAACCCCCCACTGGGATCGGCGTCCAGCAGCATGCTGTCGGACTGCGGCGCCCCCGCCTGGCCTCGCCGCAGTTCCACCGGGCCCTTGTGCCGCGTCGCCCTCACCGGCGCGCCGTTCGCACGGGCGCGGTAGGTGCCGTTCGTAGCCTGTACCCCGGGACCGTCGGGCGTCGCCGGCACGGCGCCGTCGTCTGCGCTGGAGGGTCCGGTGTGCTCACCGGCCGGGGACTGCTGGAAGGAAGACATTGTCCTAGGCTAACCACTCCGTGGACAGTCGGCGCCGGTCGGAAACACAACGGGCCCCTGGTTGCACTTTAATCACAATCACCCGCATTCCCTCCCGGTGTATTGCTGGAGAGGAATAGTTCGCTACATTTCTCCCATGACACGTGAACAGGAACCGACTACCCCCGCGTCCTCGGGAACCCCCCTCGTCTCACTCAAGAACGTGAACAAGCACTTCGGGGACCTCCACGTCCTGCGCGACATCAACCTGCAGGTCGGACGCGGCGAGGTCGTGGTGGTCATCGGGCCGTCCGGGTCCGGGAAGTCGACCCTGTGCCGCGCGATCAATCGGCTCGAGACCATCGACGACGGCGAGATCGCCATCGACGGCAAGGTCCTCCCCGCGGAGGGCAAGGCCCTCGCGAAGCTGCGGGCCGACGTCGGGATGGTGTTCCAGTCCTTCAACCTCTTCGCCCACAAGTCGATCCTCCAGAACGTGACCCTCGGCCCGATCAAGGTACGGGGCATGAAGGGCGCCGAGGCCAAGGAACTCGCGATGTCGCTGCTCACGCGCGTCGGCGTCGACAACCAGGCGCAGAAGCTCCCCGCCCAGCTGTCCGGCGGCCAGCAGCAGCGCGTCGCGATCGCCCGGGCCCTCGCCATGCAGCCCAAGGTGATGCTGTTCGACGAACCCACCTCGGCGCTCGACCCGGAGATGATCAACGAGGTCCTCGACGCCATGGTGTCGCTCGCCAAGGAGGGCATGACCATGATCGTCGTGACGCACGAGATGGGCTTCGCCCGCCGCGCCGCCGACCGCGTGATCTTCATGGCCGACGGCCAGATCATGGAGGAAGCCACGCCCGAGGAGTTCTTCACCAATCCCCGGAGCGATCGCGCCAAGGAGTTCCTCGGCAAGATCCTCTCGCACTGACCCCCACACCAGAACCCACGAGGGCCTCCCGAGGCCGCGACGCAAGGAGAACCAATGCGAAAGACCCGATATGCAGCAGCCGCGGTGGCTGCGGTGGCCGCACTCACGCTGTCCGCCTGTGGTGGCGGCGACAGCGCCGAGAGTGAGGGCGGCGGCGCGAGCGGCAGCGCCGACAGCCTCCGGATCGGCATCAAGTTCGACCAGCCCGGCCTCGGCTACGACGAGGGCGGCTCCTACTCCGGTTTCGACGTCGACGTCGCGAAGTACGTGGCCACCGAACTCGGGGTGTCCGAGGAGAACATCGAGTTCGTCGAAGCCCCCTCGGCAAACCGCGAGAACCTGCTGCAAAACGAGCAGGTGGATATGATCTTCGCGACCTACTCGATCACCGACACCCGCAAGGAGACCGTGGACTTCGCGGGACCCTACTTCATCGCCGGCCAGGACCTCCTCGTCCCGACGGACAGCGACATCACGGGCCCGGAGGACCTCGAGGGCAAGAACCTCTGCTCGGTCACGGGCTCCACCTCGGCCCAGAAGATCAAGGACCAGTACCCGGGCGTGCAGCTCGTCGAGCAGCCCGGCTACGCCGAGTGCGTCACGGCGATGGGCGGCGGCCAGATCGACGCCGTCACCACCGATGACATCATCCTCGCCGGCCTGGCCGCGCAGGAGTCCAACGCCGGCAAGTTCAAGGTGGTCGGCAACACCTTCTCGGAGGAGAAGTACGGGGTCGGCCTGCCCAAGGGCAGCGACCGCTGCGAGGACATCAACGCGGCCATCACCAAGATGATCGACGACAAAGCCTGGGAAGAGGCGATCACCAGCAACACCGAGGGTGCCGACTACACCTACAACGCGGAGCTGAACCCGCCCACGCCCGAGCCCTGCGCCTAGCATCGCTCCCCGTGCCGGGGTGGTCCCCGGACCGCCCCGGCACGGCCATGTCCCCACCGAGAAAGAGGTGAACCGTGGAGGACTACCTGTCGCTGTTCGAGACCTATGACGTGCTCGCCGCGTTCTGGATCAACATCCAACTGTCGTTCTGGGCCGCCCTCTGGGCGCTCGCCATCGGCACCGTGCTGGCCCTGTTCCGCATCTCCCCCATCCCGAGCCTGCAGTGGTTCGGCGCGGCGTACGTGAACATCTTCCGCAACACGCCGCTGACCATCATCCTCGCCTTCGGCTTCCTCGGACTGTTCTCCGTCCTGCAGGTCAGCCTCGCGTCCGACCTGAACGACAGCCTGTTCCGCATCGCCGTCGTCGGCCTGGCCGTCTACCACGCGGCGTTCGTGTGCGAGGCCATCCGCAGCGGCGTCAACACCGTCCCCCTGGGGCAGGCGGAGGCAGCACGGGCCATCGGGCTGAGCTTCCTGCCGGCAGCGCGGCTCATCATCCTCCCCCAGGCCTTCCGCGGCGCCATCGCACCCCTCGGGAACGTGCTGATCGCGCTGATCAAGAACTCGACGGTCGCGGCGGCGGGGTCGGTGGCCGCCGAGGCCTCGGGCCTCATGAAGACCATGATCGAGTTCCGGTCCGACCTCGTGATCCCGATCTTCTTCACCTTCGCCCTGGGCTTCGTGGTCCTGGTCATCCCGATCGGGCTGCTGACCACCTGGGCCTCCAAGAAACTGGCGGTGGCACGATGAGCGCGCAGCAGGTCCTCTTCGACGCGCCGGGCCCCCGCGCACGCCGGAACATCATGATCGGCAACATCGTCGGTGTGCTGATCGCCCTCGGGATCCTCGCCTGGGTCATCCAGGCGCTGGCGGAGAAGGGGCAGCTCGAGGCAAGCATGTGGACGCCCTTCCTCGAGGCGAGGACCTGGGAGTTCTTCATCCTCCCGGGGCTCGCCAACACGCTGAAGGCGGCGGCGGTCGCCATCGTCACGTCGGTGCTGTTCGGTCTGATCTTCGGCATCGGCCGGCTCTCCCACGTGACACCGATCCGCTGGGCCGCCGGCATCGTCGTCGAATTCCTGCGAGCCGTCCCCGTGCTGCTCATGATGATCTTCTTCTGGCTCGCGCTCGGCAGCTCCGGTGCCGTACCGCCCCAGGACGCGCCGTTCATCGCCGTGGTCACCGCCCTCACGCTCTACAACGGCTCCGTGATCGCGGAGCTCGTGCGGTCCGGGGTCCAGGGCCTGCCCAAGGGCCAGCGCGAAGCGGGCATGGCCATCGGCCTGACCGCCGGACAGTCGCTACGCAGCGTCGAGGTGCCGCAGGCGCTGATCGCGATGCTGCCCGCACTGATCAGCCAGTTCGTGGTGATCCTCAAGGACTCGGCGCTGGGCTTCATCATCACCTACCCCGAGCTGCTGCAGTTCATGCGCCGACTCGGTGTCGGCGAGGGCAACATCATCCCGTCGCTGATGGTCGCGGCCGCGATCTTCATCGTCATCAACTTCGGGCTCTCGTCCCTCGCGACGCGACTCTCGGTCCTGCTGAGCTTCCGGACGAAGGGCCGCAGGCCTGCCACAGTGGAGGCCGTCGCCCTGGACCCGGCCTCCACCTGAACTCGGGAGCAGGCTTCCCGACAGGTGCTCCAGAACGACGAAGGACCCGGCATGTGCCGGGTCCTTCGTCGTTCGGTGTCCCTCGTAGGACGCCCGGCCGGTCAGGGCAGTCGATGGTGGGTCAGGACAGCCAGGTCGTCAGTGCCCGGAGACACGCGTGGATGGCGTCGGCGTGCACGTGCTCGTCGTCCGTGTGCGCGAGGAGCGCGTCGCCCGGACCGAAGTTGACCGCAGGGACCCCGAGGGCGCTGAACCGCGCGACGTCCGTCCAGCCGTACTTGGGCTTCGGGTCCGCGCCCACGGCCGCGACGAACGCGGCCGCAGCAGGGTGCTGCAGGCCCGGCCGCGCCCCGGCGGCCGCATCGGTGCGTTCGACGTCGAACCCCTCGAGGAGTGCCCGGACGTACTCCTCGGCCTGCTCCGGCGTCTTGTCCGGGGCGAAGCGGTAGTTCACCTCGATCACCGTGCTGTCCGGGATGACATTGCCGGCGGTCCCGCCGGTGATCGTCACGGCGTTCAGGCTCTCCCGGTAGTCCAGGCCGTCCACGTGGACCGTGGCCGGTGCGTGGTCCCTGAGGCGGACGAGGATCTCGGCGGCACCGTGGATCGCGTTGACTCCCCGCCAGGCCCGCGCCGAGTGAGCGGCCTTGCCGGCGACCCGGACGTCGAAGCGCGCGGTGCCGTTGCAGCCGCCCTCCACCGTGCCGTCGGTCGGTTCCAGGAGCACCGCGAAGTCCGCCGCCAGCCAGTCCGGGTGGGACACGGCCACCCGGCCGAGTCCGCTGAGGGACGCCTCGACCTCCTCGTGGTCGTAGAAGATGAACGTGATGTCCCGCGTGGGTTCGGAGAGGGCGGCCGCGAGCGCGAGCTGGACGGCGACGCCGCCCTTCATGTCGGTGGCGCCGCGTCCGTACAGGACGTCGCCGTCCCACACGGACGGCACGGTGCCCCGGGACCCGGGTGCCGTCGGGAGGGGCACCGTGTCGAGGTGCCCGGCGAGGATGACCCGCTCCGGGCGGCCGAGGCTGGTCCGGGCCAGAACGCAGTCGCCGTCGCGCACCACCTCCAGGTGGTCCAGGCGCCGCAGGGCGTGCTCGACGGCGTCCGCGATGCGCGCCTCGTTCCCGGAGACACTCTCGAGGTCGATCAGTCGTGCTGTCAGCTGGGCTACGTCGGAGCTCGGATCGAGCACCGTGGAGGGCGTGGGGATCATGCTGCCACACTATCGCTCGGTAGACTTGTGCCCATGACTCCCACTGCGCCCAGCTCATCCATGTCCGCTCCCGGGCGTCAGGCCGGCGGTCTCGGCCTCGCCACCGTCGCCTCCGACGGCACCGTCCTGGACACCTGGTACCCGGCCCCCTGGGTCGGCGGGCCCGCCGCAGGCGGCGCCGCGTCGACCGGACTGCGGGACACGCTGGAGGCCCTCGCGGAGTCGGGCGTGGACAATGCACGGCACGTCACGCAGCGGGTCGTGGACCTCGTCGTGGACCTCGATGCCGCCCCGACGAGCACCGAGGACGCCTACCTGAGGCTCCACCTCCTCTCGCACCGGCTGGTCCAGCCGAACACCATCTCCCTGGACGGCATCTTCGGCCTGCTGGCGACCGTCGTGTGGACCAACTACGGACCGGTTCCCGTCGACGGTTTCGAGACGGTCCGCGCTGCACTGCGGGCCCGCGGCCCCGTCGCCGTCCACGGCGTCGACAAGTTCCCGCGCATGGTCGACTACGTGGTCCCGGCCGGCGTCCGGATCGCCGACGCGGACCGCGTCCGGCTCGGCGCGCACCTGGCCGACGGCACCACCGTCATGCACGAGGGTTTCGTGAACTTCAACGCCGGGACCCTCGGCCAGTCCATGGTGGAGGGTCGCATCTCCGCGGGGGTCGTCGTCGGGAACGGTTCGGACATCGGTGGCGGGGCCTCGATCATGGGCACGCTCTCCGGCGGCGGGAAGGAACGCATCACCATCGGTGAGCGGTGCCTGCTGGGCGCCGAGTCCGGCGTGGGGATCTCCCTCGGCGACGACTGCGTCGTCGAGGCCGGGCTCTACCTCACGGCAGGCACCAAGGTGACCCTGCAGGACGGGTCGCTCGTCAAGGCCACCACGCTCTCGGGGGAGGCCGGCATCCTCTTCCTGCGCAACTCCGCCACGGGAGCCGTCGAAGCCCGTCCCCGCAGCGGTGAGGGCATCGCGCTCAACCCGGCCCTGCACGCGAACTAGCGCATGCCCCCACGGAGTCCGTCGGCCGCCGTCCGGCGTCGACGGCGCCGGCTGCGCACCGGCGCCATGCTCGCCGCGCTGGTCGCCGTCGTCGTCGGTGGCTCCGCCGTCGCCGTCCGCCAGCTGGACGACAGCGAGGTCCTGATCCGTGAGCGGTGCAGCGCGACGGTGGGAGCGGACACCTTCGAGCTCACACCGGAGCAGGCCGGCAATGCCGCCCTCATCGCGGGCGTCGCCGTGAGCCGGGGCCTGCCGGCACGCGCGGCGTCGATCGCCATCGCCACAGCGATCCAGGAATCCCGGCTGGAGAACATCGACTACGGGGACACCGCCGGGCCGGACTCCCGGGGCCTGTTCCAGCAGCGCCCCTCGCAGGGCTGGGGGACCGAGGAGCAGATCATGACGCCCCTCTACGCGGCGGGCGCCTTCTACGACGCCCTGGTGAAGATCCCGGGGTACGAGACCCTGCCGATCACGGAGGCCGCCCAGACGGTCCAGCGCTCCGCCTACCCCACCGCGTACGCCGACCACGAGCCGGAGGGACGGGCGTTCGCCTCCGCGCTGACCGGCCAGTCCCCCGCCGCCCTGGACTGCACCCTCCGCGCCCCCTCTGCCGCCGGGGCCCCGCTCGCCGTCTCGACCGCCGCCGAGGAGGTCTTCGGTCCGCTCGGCGGGACGGTCGACGGCACCCGCCTCACCCTGGACGCCGCGGAGACGAGGGGCTGGGCCGTCGCGCAGTGGGCGGTGGCCAACGCGTCCGCCCTGCAGATCACGTCGGTGGCGTTCTCCGGCCTCGAATGGGGCCGGGCGGACGGCGGCTGGTCCTCGGCGACGACCGAGACCGGGACGGTGACCATCACCGTCGCGGGCGTGACACCGTGATCACCGGCGCGGGCGTGACACCGTGATCACCGGCGCGGGGCGTGACACCGGCGCGGGGCCCGGACTCAGACGAGCGCCCGGATGACGGGTTCCACATAGCTGCGGAAGGAGACCTCGTCGTCGAACAGGTCCTGGCACATCAGGAGCTTGTCCGGTTCCACCCACCAGGCGCGCTGTCCGACGAGGGGCAGCTCGACGACCTCCAGCGTGAACGGGCGGGCCGGGCGCCCCAGTTCGAGTTCGCACTCCTGGATGATCCGGGCGAGCAGGCGGTCCATGCTGTCCGCGCCCCTGGACCCCACGCGGAGGGCGTACTCGGCGCACCGCTCCGCCGCCCATGCCATCGCGGTCCCGAAGTGCGCCCGCAGGAGGGCCTTCAGCGCGGCCATGCCGTCGAGGGCCTCGAAGTCCGGCGGAAGCGGCAGCACTGCGGCCCCGACGCGGTGTGCCAGCAGGGTGTGCCACCACGCCTCCCACTCGACGCGCAGCGTCGCCCGTCCCCCCACCCGTTTGGTCAGCTGCCGTGTCTCGGCCCTCCGCACCGCCGGCTGCAGCGGTGGGAGCGACGGCAGGCCGGTGCCCTGCAGCCCCGCGCAGTCCCTGAGGTACAGCGCCACGAGCAGCACCTCCGACGTGTCCACTGTGAAGTACGCGCTGTAGCCGGAATCGGCGGACGACATGGGCCTCCTTCGGAGCCGGTCGGGTTCACTCCTACAGTAATCCTCCGACCCCGGCGGCTCCAGAGGAACGTCCCTCCCACGGGGTTGCACCTAGGATGGGAGCGTGAAAATACTCGTTACCGGTGGCAGCGGCTACATCGGCTCGCACACCGTCCTGACCCTGCTCGACCACGGCCACGACGTCGTCGTCGTCGACAACCTGCTGAACTCCACGGAGACCTCCCTCGAGCGGGTCGCGGCCCTCACCGGGCGCACGCCGACCTTCCACCGGGCCGACCTCCTCGACGAGCCACGGCTGCGTGCCATCTTCGCCGAGGAAAAGGTGGACGCCGTCATCCACTTCGCCGGGCTGAAGGCCGTCGGTGAGTCGGTGGAGAAGCCGCTCTACTACTACTCCAACAACGTGGGCGGCACCCTGAGCCTGCTGCGGGTCATGGACGACGCCGGTGTGCGGACCCTGGTCTTCAGCTCGTCGGCCACCGTCTACGGCGCGTCCGAGGAGGTGCCCCTGACGGAGAAGCTCCCCCTCGACGCCGTGAACCCCTACGGACGCACCAAGGAGCAGATCGAGGACATCCTGACGGACCTCGGTGCCGCGGATCCGCGCTGGAACATCGCACTGCTGCGGTACTTCAACCCCGTGGGCGCGCACCCCTCGGGCACCATCGGCGAGGACCCCACCGGCGTCCCCAACAACCTCCTGCCCTTCGTGGCGCAGGTGGCGGTGGGTCGCCGCGAGAAGGTCCTGGTCTTCGGCAGCGACTACCCCACCCCCGACGGCACCGGAGTCCGCGACTACATCCACGTGGTGGACCTGGCCGAGGGCCACCTCGCCGCCCTCGACTACCTCGTCGCCCACGGCGGGGTGCACACCTGGAATCTCGGGACGGGCAACGGCTCCTCCGTCCTCGAGGTCCTCGCCGCGTTCTCCGCGGCGGTGGGCCGCGACATCCCGTACGAGTTCGCCCCCCGCCGGCCGGGCGACGCCGCGGTCAGCTACGCCGACCCGTCGTCGGCCCTCGCCGATCTCGGCTGGTCGGCGACCCGGAGCCTCGCCGAGATGTGCGAGGACCACTGGCGCTGGCAGAAGAACAACCCGCAGGGCTACGCCCGGGCCGAGGCCTGACCGGATCCTGACCCGACTCCCAACCGGCGGCTGGGCGCAGGACACCCGGCTCGGGCCGCACACCCGGCTCGGCGGCCCAGACCCGTGGGGGCGTTCCCACGGGTCTGGGCACCCGCCGCGGCGGTCGCGCCATTCTGCGGCGGTCGCGCCAGGCCGCACCGGATGACGACGGCGGCCGCCCACCCCTGGAGGGGTGGGCGGCCGCCGTCGTGGTGTGGAGATCAGTTCGCGGGGTAGTGGCGCTCGCCCTCACCCGTGTACAGCTGGCGCGGACGGCCGATCTTCGTCTGCGGATCCTGCATCATCTCGCGCCACTGGGCGATCCAGCCCGGGAGGCGGCCGATCGCGAAGAGCACCGTGAACATCTTCTCGGGGAAGCCCATGGCCTTGTAGATGAGACCCGTGTAGAAGTCCACGTTCGGGTACAGCTTCCGCTCGATGAAGTAGTCGTCCGCGAGGGCCTTCTCCTCGAGCCGCATCGCGATGTCGAGGAGTTCGTCATTACCGCCGAGCTTGTTGAGGATGTCGTGGGCCGTGGCCTTGACGATCTTCGCGCGCGGGTCGTAGTTCTTGTAGACGCGGTGCCCGAAGCCCATGAGCTTCACGCCGTCTTCCTTCTTCTTGACCTTCTCCATGAAGTCCTCGGGCTGCATGCCCTGGCCCTTGATGTCGCGCAGCATGTTCAGTACGGCCTCGTTCGCGCCGCCGTGCAGCGGGCCGAAGAGCGCGTTGATGCCCGCCGACACCGATGCGAACATGTTCGCGTTGGAGCTGCCCACGAGGCGGACGGTCGACGTCGAGCAGTTCTGCTCGTGGTCGGCGTGCAGGATCAGCAGGAGGTCGAGCGCCTTGACCATCATCGGGTCGAGGTCGTACGGCTCGGCGGGCAGGCCGAAGGAGAGCCGCAGGAAGTTCTCCACGAGGTTCATGGAGTTGTCCGGGTACAGCATCGGCTGGCCGATGGACTTCTTGTGCGCGTACGCCGCGATGACGGGCAGCTTCGCCATGAGGCGGAAGGTCGAGAGTTCCACCTGCTCGTCGTCGAACGGGTCGAGCGAGTCCTGGTAGAACGTGGACAGCGCCGAGACGGCCGAGGACAGCACGGGCATCGGGTGGGCGTCCCGCGGGAAGCCGCCGAAGAAGCCCTTCAGTTCCTCGTGCAGGAGCGTGTGCCGGCGGATCCGGCCGTCGAAGGCGGTCAGTTCCTCGGGCGTCGGCAGGTTCCCGTAGATCAGGAGGTAGGAGACCTCCAGGAAGTTGGAGTTCTTCGCGAGCTCCTCGATCGGGTATCCGCGGTAGCGGAGGATCCCGGCATCGCCGTCGATGTAGGTGATCGCCGAGGTGGTGGCCGCGGTGTTCATGAAGCCGGGGTCGAAGGTGACCTGGCCCGTCTGCTTCAGCAGCTTCGACACGTCGTAGCCGTGGTTGCCCTCGGCTGCGCGGACCAGCGGCAGGCTGAGTTCGCCGTCGCCGTAGTGCAGTGAGGCGTTCTGCTCGGTCATTGATTCTCCTTCAGGAGCGGGAGTGCGGTCATCGCCACAAATCATCGCTTCGCACGAGGGCAGGGATCGGCCCGGGCTCAGCACATTCACGCCAAACGCTACCGTCAGCGCGCCCCCGATCACTAATCCTGCTGCCCGCCGGGGCCGGACGGCAAGGACGGATACCGCGGATCACCGCGGATCAGCGCGGGGCGTCCGCGAGACGCCCCACCGCGGCCCCGATCCGCTCGTCGCTGCCCGTCAGCGCCATCCGGATGAAGCCCTCCCCGGCGTCGCCGTAGAACGTCCCCGGGCCCGCGAGGATCCCGAGCCCGGCAAGGCGGTCGATGGTGTCCCAGGTGGGGCTGCCGTTCGACGCCCACAGGTACAGGCCGGCCGCCGACCCGCTGATCGTGAAGCCTGCGGCCTCGAGGGCCGGCACGAGCAGGGCACGACGGCGGCGGTACAGGTCCTTCTGCGCGGCCACGTGGGCGTCGTCCCCGAGGGCCACCCGCATGGCCTCCTGCACGGGGTAGGGCACGATCATGCCGGCGTGCTTGCGGGAGTTGACGAGGTTCGCGATGATCGCCGGGTCCCCGGCCGTGAACGCGGCCCGGTAGCCGGCGAGGTTGGACTGCTTGCTCAGCGAGTAGACGGCCAGCAGGTTCTCGTGGGAGCCGTTGCACACCCGCGGGTCGAGGACGCTGGGCACGGGCTCACCGCCCTCCGCCGGGTCCCAGCGACCCCAGCCCAGTTCGCCGTAGCACTCGTCGGAGGCCACGACCGCGCCGAGCGAGCGGGCGTCGTCGACGATGGTCCGCAGGCCTTCGGCGTCGAGCACCTCGCCGGTCGGGTTGCCGGGCGAGTTGATCCAGACGAGACGGACCCGCGCGCGCACCTCTGCGGGCAGGTCGGCGAGGGAGTCGGCAGCCACCGCGGTGGCACCGGCGAGGTGGGCGCCGACGTCGTACGTGGGGTAGGCGACGGAGGGGCGGACGACGACGTCGCCCTCGCCCAGTCCGAGCAGCAGGGGCAGCCAGGCGACGAGCTCCTTGGAGCCGACGGTCGGCAGGATGTCCGCGGGGTCGAGCCCCGGCACTCCCCTGCGCCGCGCGAACCAGGCGCTGATCGCCGTCCGGAGCGCCACCGTGCCGTGGGTGGTCGGGTAGCCGTGCGCATCGGCGGCTCCGGCGAGCGCCGTCCGGATGAGCTGGGGCGTCGGATCCACCGGGGTGCCGATGGACAGGTCCACCAGGCCCCCGGGGTGGCGGGACGCGGTCTCCCGGTAGGGCACCAGGGCGTCCCACGGGTAGTCGGGCAGGTGCAGGCCGAACGGCGTCGGCTCCCCGGCCGTCACCTACGCGGGCTGGTTCTGGGGCGGCAGGGCCGCGATGATGGGGTGGTCGAAGCCGGTGTTGCCGACCTTCGCCGCACCGCCGGGCGAGCCGAGGTCGTCGAAGAACTCGACGTTGGCCTTGTAGTACTCGGCCCACTGCTCGGGGGTGTCGTCCTCGTAGTAGATCGCCTCGACCGGGCACACGGGCTCGCACGCACCGCAGTCCACGCACTCGTCGGGGTGGATGTAGAGCGACCGCTCGCCCTCATAGATGCAGTCGACAGGGCACTCCTCGATACAGGCCTTGTCCTTGACATCCACGCATGGCTGCGCGATTACGTAGGTCACTTCCCACGCCTTTCCTTGTGAGTGGGGTCGGGCTGACGCACCCGGGGTGCGGATCCCAGCTTAACGCAACGGCCTGCCCGGCAGGACCAGAGCCCCTGGGTCCGGGGCGGCCCCGCGATGCCGCCGCAGCGCCTACCCTTGAGGCGTGCAGACTCCCGCCGCCCTCCTCGCGTCGCTCCCCCTCGCCACGCGCGTCGTCGTCCGGCGTCGCATGGGCACCGGGTTCACGGACTCGCTCGGCGAGCTCGTCGCCATCGACACCGCCACCTGCACGGTGCGCACCCGCCGGGGCGACGACGTCGTGCTCCTCGCCGACGTCACCGCGGCGCGGCCGGTACCGCCGCCACCTCCACGCCGGGCGCCACGCAGGCCGATGGCCTAGGAGCCGCACGGGCCGCTCGGGCCGAGAGCGCCCGAATCAGTGATTGGGACCTGCCAATCCCACGGCCGATCTCCCGTACAATCGGCGCATGGACTCAGACGAGGATCTTCAGGCGCGCGGCCGGGCGCTCAGCTCACCCGTCAGGCTCCGGATCCTGCGGCTGTGTCTGCACCGGGCCAGGACCAACAAGGAGATCGCGGAGGCCCTGGGCCTGAACCCGGCGACGACGCTCCACCACGTCCGGACGCTGCTCGCCACGGGGTTCCTCGCCGCCGAGGACACCCGCATCGGCAACCGGGGGGCGAAGGAGATCCCGTACCGTGCCACCGGGCTGTCCTGGAACACCCGCGTGACGAATTCCGCGCCCGTCCTCGTGGAGACGTTCCTGCAGGAGATCGAGGGCCTGGAGCCGTCCGAGATCGACGTCTGGCGCGTCGGCGTCCGACTCAACGACGAGCACCGGACCGAGATGATGGGGCGCCTCCGCGCGGTCTTCGAGGACTACGCGCGCCGCGGGCCCGACGAGGACGGGACGGCGACCTCCATCATGCTGGCCCATCACCTGGACCGCACGGCCGACTGAGGCCCGCGCGCCTACCGGTGCGGGCCTACCGGCGCCGGAGGACGACGACGACCCCCACCACCGCGGCGAGCGTCACGACGAGCACGCCGAAGAGCCAGAGGTTCCCGGCGAGTGCCGTCCCGGGGGCGGCCGTCGACGATCCGGTCAGGATGAGCGTCTTCGCCGACCGCGAGAGCAGCGCCACGACCCCGTAGGCGATCGCCCCGGCCACCGCCGTCATCATCACGTTCCGCGCCCACAGGCCGCACAGCAGGAACAGGCTGCCCGCGAGGACCAGGGCCGCCAGCGCCCCGACGGGGAGCGCGACCCCGCCCACGAAGACCAGGTGCGCGTGCAGCGCCGTCCCGAAGACGGCGGCTAGGATCCCAGCCGCCACGGCCCCCGCGATCGCCACCGGGCGCCGCGCGCCGGCGGGGGACGACGCCCGGAACGACGGACGCCGGCCCTTGCCCGCGTGGGAAGGACCGGCGTCGTGGTGGGTCATGGTGCTGACGTACCGTCGGGGCTAGGCCCGGGCGCGCGAACGCGAGGCGCGCATGCGCTCGTTGGCGTCGAGGATGACCTTACGGATGCGGATGGACTCCGGGGTGACCTCGACGCACTCGTCCTCACGGGCGAACTCGAGGGACTCCTCGAGGGTGAGGTTGCGCGGCGGGGTCAGGTTCTCGAAGGTGTCGGAGGAAGCCGCACGCATGTTGGTGAGCTTCTTCTCCTTCGTGATGTTCACGTCCATGTCGTCGGCGCGGGAGTTCTCCCCGACGATCATGCCCTCGTACACCTCGGAGGTGGGCTGCACGAAGAAGGAGCCGCGCTCCTGCAGGTTGATCATCGCGAACGGGGTGACGACGCCGGAGCGGTCGGCGATCATCGAGCCGTTGGTGCGGTACTCGATGTCACCGGCCCACGGCTCGTAGCCCTCTGAGATCGAGGCGGCGATGCCGGCGCCGCGCGTGTCGGTCAGGAAGCGGGTACGGAACCCGATCAGGCCGCGCGCCGGGACGATGAACTCCATACGGACCCAGCCGGTGCCGTGGTTCGCCATGTTGGTCATGCGGCCCTTGCGGGCGGCCATGAGCTGCGTGACCCCGCCGAGGTACTCCTCGGGGACGTCGATGGTCATGTGTTCCATCGGCTCGTGGATCTTGCCGTCGATGGTCTTCGTGACCACCTGCGGCTTGCCGACGGTCAGCTCGAAGCCCTCACGCCGCATCTGCTCCACGAGGATGGCGAGTGCCAGCTCACCGCGGCCCTGGACCTCCCAGGCGTCCGGGCGGGCGGTGGGGAGGACGCGGAGCGAGACGTTGCCGATGAGCTCCTTGTCGAGGCGGTCCTTGACCTGGCGCGCGGTGACCTTGGCGCCCTTGACCTTGCCGGCGAGCGGCGAGGTGTTGATACCGATGGTGACGGAGATCGCGGGGTCGTCGACCGTGATCAGCGGCAGGGGCTGCGGGTTGTCGACGTCGGTGAGCGTCTCGCCGATGGTGATGCCCTCGATACCGGCGACGGCGACGATCTCGCCGGGGCCGGCGGAGTCGGTGGGTACGCGATCCAGCGCCTTGGTGGCGAGGAGCTCGGTGATCTTGACGGTCTTGAGCTCACCGTTCTGGCGGGCCCAGGCGACCTGCTGGCCCTTGCGCAGCGTGCCGTTGAAGATACGCAGCAGCGCGAGGCGGCCGAGGAACGGCGAGGCGTCGAGGTTGGTGACGTGCGCCTGCAGGACGCCGTCGGGGTTGTAGCGGGGCGCCGGGATATGGTCGATGATCGTCTTGAACAGCGGTTCCAGGTTGTCGTTCGCCGGCGCCGTGCCGTCGGCCGGCTGCTCGATCGAGGCGGCACCGACGCGCGCCGCGGCGTAGACGACGGGCACGTTCAGGATCAGGTCGAGATCGAGGTCGGGGACCTCGTCGGCGAGGTCGGACGCGAGGCCGAGGAGGAGGTCCATCGACTCGCTGACGACCTCCTCGATGCGGGAGTCGGGGCGGTCGGTCTTGTTGACCAGCAGGATCACGGGGAGCTTGGCCGCGAGGGCCTTGCGGAGCACGAAGCGCGTCTGGGGCAGGGGGCCCTCGGACGCGTCGACGAGGAGGACGACGCCGTCGACCATGGACAGGCCGCGCTCCACCTCGCCGCCGAAGTCGGCGTGGCCCGGGGTGTCGATGACGTTGATGGTGATGGTCTCGCCGTTGGCGGAGGGGCCGTCGTAGAACACCGTGGTGTTCTTCGCGAGGATGGTGATGCCCTTCTCGCGCTCGAGGTCGCCGGAGTCCATGACGCGGTCGGCGACGTCGCCGTGCGCAGCGAACGAGTTGGTCTGCTTCAGCATGGCGTCGACCAGGGTGGTCTTTCCGTGGTCAACGTGGGCCACGATGGCTACGTTGCGGAGGTCGCTGCGAACAGCGGTGTTGCCTGTGGTTTCAGACATGCGTTATTACTCAATTCGGTATCTACTGCGGGGAAAATGACGGCGGCTGCAATGCACGCCCTCTTACCAGTCTAGGGGACGCGGCAAAAACAGACCTAATGCGCCCTGTCGACCGGCGCCCGGGGAGGCTGCGCATACGACGGCGGCGGCCCTCCCGAGGGGAAGGCCGCCGCCGTCGTGCGTGGATCGCGGGACGTGGTTACGGCCTGCGGGCCCAGCGGAAGCGCGACCCGGCATTCTCGGCGGCAGGACCGGTGTCGGCAGCGCCCTCCGACAGGGTGTCGGACGCATGGTCGGCGAGGTGCTCCTGCACCTGGCGCTCCACCTGGCGCTCCACCTGCCCGGACACGGACTCGCTGACCCGATCGGTGACGCGGTCCGCCATGGCCGTCGCCGCGAGCTTGCGCTGCAGCGTCTGCCAGGCCCGGTGCTCGCCGTGGAACGCCTTGGCCGTGGAGACGCACATGGCGAGCATGACGACGCTGAACGGGAGCGCCGTGAGGATGGCGGCCGTCTGGATGGAGCTCAGCCCCGCGTCACCGACCAGCAGCAGCGCGATGGCGACGAACGCTGCGAGGACTGCCCAGAACACCCGGATCCAGTTCTTCGGATTCGGGTCGCCGCCCGTGGAGATCATGCTCATCACGAGGGCACCCGAATCGGCCGAGGTGATGAAGAAGACGGCGATCAGGACGATGGCCCCGATGAGCAGCGCGGGCCCGCCGGGCAGTCCCTCGAGGAGGCCGAACAGCGCGTTCTCGGTGTCCACGGTGCCGTCCTCGGCGATCAGGCCGCCCTGGCCGAAGATCTCACGGTAGATGGCGGATCCGCCGAGCACGGAGAACCACAGGAAGCCCAGCGTGGTGGGGACGAGGAGGACGCCGGCGACGAACTCGCGGACCGTGCGCCCCTTCGAGATGCGGGCGATGAAGATGCCCACGAAGGGCGCCCAGGACATCCACCAGCCCCAGTAGAACGTGGTCCATGCCGCCTGCCACGCCTCACCCTCGGCTCCGGAGAACGCCAGCGTGTTGAAGGTCAGGCCGACGACGTTCTGCAGGTAGTTGCCGATGGACTGGACGAACTCGCGCAGGAGGAAGAGCGTGGGACCCGCGAAGAGCACCACGAGCAGGAGGAGCCCCGCGAGGACGAGGTTGATGTTCGAGAGCCACTTCATGCCCTTGCCCACGCCGGAGATCACGGACACGATGGTCAGCGCGGTGATGCAGAGGATCAGCCCCACCTGCGTGGCTTCGGTGGCGGCGAGGATGCCGGCGCTGTCGAGTCCCGAGGAGATCTGGAGGACGCCGAGACCCAGCGAGGTGGCGACGCCGAACAGCGTACCCACGAGGGCGACGACGTCGATGGCGTGGCCCCAGGCGCCCTTGACCCTGTCACCCAGCAGGGGTTCGAGGGTCCAGCGGATGGAGATCGGCCGGCCGCGCCGGTGCACGGCGTAGGCGATCGAGAGACCGACGACGACGTAGATGCTCCACGCGTGCAGCCCCCAGTGGAGGAAGGTCTGGGTGATGGCCTGCTGGCCGAGCTGGAGGTCGGTGCCGGTGACGCCGGGGCGCGGGCTGGCGAAGTGGTTGAGCGGTTCGGCCACACCCCAGAACACGAGCCCGATGCCCATGCCTGCGGCGAAGAGCAGGGCGAACCAGGACATGGTGGAGAATTCGGGCTTGTCGTCGTCCTTGCCCAGGCGGATGTCACCGTAGCGGCTGAACCCCACCCACAGCGAGAACGCGACGAAGAAGGCCACGATCGCCACGTAGTACCAGCCGAAGGCGCCGATGACGTTCTCCTGGACGCCGGCGAAGAGGGCCGCCGCGGTATCCGGCGAAACGAGGGCGAACGCGACGAAGACCACGATCAGGGCCGCGGCCGGGATGAACACCGGCAGGGCCAATCGCGCTCTTGGTCCCGTGCTCGTTTCCCCTGCCGCATCCGTCGGCGTGGGCGGGCTGGACACAGCCTCTTCCGGTGGTTTGATACTCATGGACCGTCTCCTTCGGTGGTGCGACAGGGCGCGGCGCGGTGGCGCGGCGTCACAGGGCAACTACCAAGCCTACAGAGGATCGCCCCGTCAAGAGGCGGAAGACAGGAGCCCGGAACCGGTCCCGTCGTCGTACACTTCGCGCCAGGGACCCGCAGGATCGGCCTGAGGACAGGGATCGCGGGCGATCGGCCGCCGGAGCGGCGCCGCCGCGGATCGTACGCGCATCGTTACCCCGGTGATGCGTTTCACCTCTAAAGGCAGCAGGCAGCCCCCGGATCGGGGACCGCCTACTACCTCTCATACGGGCCGCACGTCGACGCCCGCGGCCAGAGCCCGGCTCAGGCGACCTCGGGAGGCAGGACCAGCCCGGCCCCGGGGATCGCCGCGAGCAGGGCCTGCGTGTACGCGGTCCGGGGGTTGTCGAACACCTCGTCGGTGGTGCCCTGCTCCACGAGCCTGCCCTTCTCCATGACGGCCACGTGATCGGCGATCTGCCGGACCACCGCGAGGTCGTGGGTGATGAAGAGGTAGCTCAGGCCGAGTTCCGACTGCAGGTCGGCGAGCAGGGTGAGGATCTGGGCCTGCACCAGCACGTCGAGCGCCGAGACGGCCTCGTCGCAGATGACCACCTCGGGGTCGAGGGCCAGCGCGCGTGCGATCGCCACGCGCTGCCGCTGTCCGCCCGAGAGTTCGTTCGGGAAGCGCTGCATCATCGCGGACGGCAGTGCCACCTGGTCGAGCAGCTCGCGGACCTTCTTCTCCCGGCTCTTCGCGTTACCCACGCCGTGGACGCGGAGGGGCTCCTCGATGGTCCGGTAGATGTTGTACATCGGGTCGAGCGAACCGTAGGGGTCCTGGAAGATCGGCTGCACCCGGCGGCGGAAGTCGAACATCTCCTTCCGGCCGAGGGTGGTGATGTCCACGCCGTCGAACCGGATGCTGCCGGACGTCGCGCCCTCCAGCCCGAGGACCATCTTCGCGACGGTCGACTTCCCCGACCCGGACTCCCCCACCACCGCGGTGGTGGTGCCGCGCGCGATGGAGAAGGACACCTTGTCCACCGCGGTGAAGTCGGTGGACTTCCCCCAGTTGCCCCGGATCTTGAAGACCTTCGTCAGGTCCTCGACCTCGATCACGCGGTCCATGACGGCGCCGGCAGGCGCCGCCGGGGCGAGCAGGTCGTCCGTGGCGATGCCGGCCTTCTTGGCGGACTCGATGCGGCGCGACGCGATCGACGGCGCGGACGCCACGAGCTTCTGCGTGTACGGATGGCGGGGGTTGGTCAGCAGCTCGAGCGCCGGCCCCGCCTCGACCACCTGCCCCTTGTACATGACGATCACCTTGTGCGCGCGTTCGGCGGCGAGACCGAGGTCGTGGGTGATGAGCAGCACGGCGGTGCCGAGCTCCTCGGTCATGGTGTCCAGGTGGTCCAGGATCTGCCGCTGCACGGTGACGTCCAGGGCGGATGTCGGCTCGTCCGCGATGAGCAGCCGCGGCCGGCAGGACAGCCCGATCGCGATCAGGGCGCGCTGGCGCATGCCGCCGGAGAACTCGTGCGGGTACTGGTTGGCACGGGACGCGGCGTCGGGCAGACCAGCCTCGGCGAGCACCTTCGCGACGTCCTGGGGTCCGCTGGGCAGACCGTTGGCCTTCAGCGTCTCCCTGACCTGGAACCCGATCTTCCAGACCGGGTTCAGGTTGGACATCGGGTCCTGGGGCACCATGCCGATCGAGGAGCCGCGGAGGGCGACAATGCGCTTCTCCGAGGCGTGGGTGATGTCCTCGCCGTCGAAGATGATGCTGCCGTTGGACACCCTGCCGTTGGCGGGCAGGAGGCCGATCGCGGCGAGCGCCGTCGTCGACTTGCCGGATCCCGACTCCCCGACGATCGCGACGGTCTCGCCGGGCATCACGGTCAGGTGCGCGTTGCGCACCGCCGGGACGTCCCCGTTCGACGTCGAGAACGTGATCGCGAGGTCCCGGAGTTCGAGCAGCGGCCGGGGCCCATCCGTACCGTCTGCGGCGGCGTGCCCGCGCGTCCCGGTGTGTGTGGTGTGGCTCATCGTTTGCGTGCCTTCGGGTCGAGAGCGTCACGCAGGGCATCGCCCAGCATGATGAAGCTCAGAACGGTGATCGACAGGGCGAGGCCCGGCCAGAAGATCGCCATGGGGTTGCTGCGGAGCGACGGCTTCGCGGAGAAGATGTCATTGCCCCAGGACATGACGTCCGGCGGGAGTCCGATGCCGAGGAAGGACAGCGTCGACTCCGCCACGATGAACGTGCCGAGGGAGATCGTCGCGATGACGATGACCGGCGCGAGCGCGTTCGGGATGACGTGCTTGACGAGGGCCCCCAGCGGCGAGACACCCAGCGAGCGGGCCGCGGTGACGAAGTCGGCGTTGCGCACCTCGATGACCGCCGCGCGGGTGATGCGTGCGATCTGCGGCCAGCCGAAGGCCACGAGGATGACGACGAGCGTCCAGACGTTCCGGTTCTGCTGGAACACGGGCAGCTGCACGACGACGATGGCGCCGAGGATCAGCGGGAGGGCGAAGAAGATGTCCCCGACGCGGGCGAGGATCGCATCGACCCAGCCCCCGAAGAAGCCCGCCAGTGCGCCGATGAGGCCGCCGATCAGGACGACGCCGAGCGTGGCGAACAGGCCGACGGTCAGCGAGGACTGCGTGCCGTGCACCACGCGGGAGAGGATGTCGCAGCCCTGCACGGTGAAGCCGAGCGGGTGCCCCGGAGCCGGTCCCCCGTCCGAGTTCTCGAGCAGGCAGTTCTCGTTGGGGGGTTCGCTGGTGAAGAGGCCGGGGAACAGGGCCACGAAGATGACCGCGAGGATCAGGAGCGCGCTGATGATGAACAGCGGCTGCTTCCTCAGGCTGCGCCACGCCTCCCCCCACAGGCTGCGGGGGGCGGCGTCGGACACGGCGCTGTCCGTGGCCCGGACGGGCGTCTCGTCCGGGTCGGCGACGAAGTGCTCGATCGGGTAGGCGGACGTCTTGGTGCGCACCCGCGCCGGGGCCTCGACGGTCCCGCCGGTGGCGGAGGGGAAAGTTGGTTCAGGCATATCGAATCCTTGGGTCCAGCCACGCGTACAGGAGATCCACCAGCAGGTTGGCGAGGCAGAAGATGAGGATGAGGAACGTGACGATCGAGACGACCATCGGTCCGTCACCGTTCAGCACGGCGCGGTAGAGGGTGTTGCCGACGCCGTTGACGTTGAAGATGCCCTCGGTCACGATCGCGCCGCCCATCAGGGCACCGAGGTCGGCGCCGAGGAACGTCACGACGGGGATGAGGGAGTTGCGCAGGACATGCACGACGACGACGCGGCGGCGGCTGAGGCCCTTGGCCGTCGCGGTGCGCACGTAGTCCGCGTTGACGTTCTCGATGACGCTGGTCCGGGTCAGGCGCAGGACGTAGGCGAAGGACACCAGTCCCAGGACCACGGCCGGGAGCAGGAGCTCCGTGACGGTGGCGTCCCCGCTCACGGTCGGGTTGGTCCACTGGAGCTTGACGCCGATCAGGAACTGCATCAGGAAGCCGAGCACGAAGATGGGCACGGCGATGACGATCAGGGACACGACGAGGACCGACGAGTCGAAGAGCCTGCCCTTGCGGAGCCCGGCGATGAGGCCGAAGACGATCCCGAAGACGGCCTCGATGACTAGGGCCATGATGGCGAGCTTCGCCGTGGTCGGGAAGACCTCGGCGATGATCGTCGCGATCGGGCGGCCGGAGAAGTTCACGCCCAGATCGAAGGTCAGCACGCCCTTGAGGTACAGCAGGTACTGGATCCAGAAGGGCTGGTCGAGGTTGTACTGCTCGCGCAGGCCGGCGACGACGGCGGGCGTGCAGCCGCGCTCACCGCAGATGGCGGCGGTGGCGTCACCCGGGAGGCTGAAGACGAGGAAGTACACCAGCAGGGTGGCACCGAGGAAGACGGGGACCAGCTGCAGGACGCGGCGGACGATGTACCAGACCATCAGCGCGCTCCTGCCGGTGCGGCATGCATCCGGACGGGATGCGGGTGGGTGTTGCTCATGAGGTGTGGAACCTTTTCGTTGGAGCACGGAAAAGGGGCCCGCCCTGTGCGGGCAGGCCCCGGAACCGTGATGGGTTACTTGCCGGTGATGGCGTAGTAGAGCGGGACGCCGTTCCAGCCGAACTCGACGTTGTCCACGTTGTTGCTCCAGCCGCCCTGGGCGACCTGGTACCACAGCGGGATGGCCGGGAGGTCCTCCAGGAGCGCCTCCTGGGCCTTGTTCATGGCCTCGTTGCCCTCCTCGACGGACTCGGCGGCGAGTCCGTCGGTCAGCTGCCCGTCGAACTCGGGGTTGCTGTAGCGGGCATCGTTGGACCCGGCGCCGGTGGCGTAGATGGGTCCGAGGAAGTTGTACAGCGACGGGTAGTCGGCCTGCCAGCCGGCGCGGAGAGCGCCCGTGAGGGTCTCGTCCGTCGCCTCGGTGCGGGCTTCCTTGAAGGTCGCGTACGGCTTGCCCGAGACCTCGATGCCGAGGTTGTTCTTGATGTTGTTCACCACGGCCTCGACCCACGTCTTGTGGTCGCCCTTGTCGGCGTTGTAGCCGATGGTCAGGGGCTCGGACTCGTCGTAGGGCGAGATCTTCTCGGCGTCGGCCCAGAGTTTCTTGGCCTCCTCCGGGTTGTACTCGAGGTTCTCGCTGCCGGGCAGGTCCTCGCTGTAGCCGTCGAGGACGGGGGCGGTGAAGTCCTTCGCGGGTTCGCGACCGCCGTTGAAGATGACCTCGGTGATCTCGTCGCGGTTGATCGCCATCGACAGGGCCTGGCGGCGCAGCTTGCCGGCCTCGCCCTCCCAGTTCGGGAGGTAGTACGGCACGGCGATGGTCTGGTTGCCCGCGTAGGGCGACTCGATGGACCGCTCGCCGAGATCGTTCTTGAAGTTCTTGATGTCGCTCGTCGGGATGGTCTTGAGGACGTCCAGGTTGTCCGAGATCAGGTCCTGGTAGGCCGTCGTGTCGTTCTGGTAGATCTTGAACGTCACCCCGGCGTTCTGGGCGGCCTGGGGGCCGTCGTACTCCTCGTTCGGTACGAGCTCGATCTGCTGGTTGTGCTGCCAGGCACCCTCGGACGCGAACTTGTAGGGTCCGTTGCCGATCGGGTTCTCACCGAACGCGGCGGGGTCCTCGAGGGCTGCGGCGGGCAGCGGGTAGAACGCGCTGTAGCCGAGGCGGAGCGGCCAGTCGGATTCCGGCTGGGACAGGGCGACGGTGAAGGTGCGGTCGTCGACGACCTTCAGGCCGCTCAGGGTCTCCACGGTGGAGCCCTCGGCGCTGGCCTCGTCGTAGCCTTCGATGCTCTCGAAGAAGTAGCTCGAGAGCTGGGCGTTCTTCGCGGCCGCACCGTAGTTCCAGGCGTCGACGAACGAGCTCGCGGTGACGGGGTCACCGTTGGTGAAGGTCTTGCCCTCCTTGAGCGTGATCGTGTAGTTCTGGGCGTCCTCGGTCTCGATGGACTCGGCCATCTCGTTCTGGGACTTGCCGTCGGCGTCGTAGCTGACGAGGCCCGCGAAGACGAGGTCGAGGATCGCCCCGCCGCCCACCTCGTTGGTGCTGGTGGGGATCAGCGGGTTCTGGGGCTCCGAGCCGTCCACCACGATCACGGCGTCGGTGGTGCCGGCCTCGGCGTCGGATCCGGTGTCCCCGCCGCCGCATGCGCTGAGCGAGAGGGCGGCGAGGGCCGCGACACTGAGCATTTTGGAAGTGCGCGTGAAACGCATTCCGCCTCCTAATAATTGGGTCGTACCGGCCCTGTTCCAGCCGATTCAGTGGCTCCGCAGAGAGCGAGAGCCAACTCACACCGAGAAACTATATGCCCGTTCCGTTGCTTCTCTGAACATCAGGGGGCGTCGAGCGCCCGACGCCAGCCCTCCCGGCACACGGAAGAGCCCGCCCTGCCGGGGCAGGGCGGGCTCTCCGGCGGCGGGGTCAGTCCGTGGTCGCCAGCAGCTTCGCGCGGAGCTCGCGGCGTTCGCGCTGCTTCTCGGGATCGGGCAGCGGGACCGCCGCCAGGAGGCGCTGCGTGTACGGGTTCTGGGGGTTGCGGAGGATCTGGTCCCGGGCACCCTGCTCCACGATCCGGCCGCGCTGCATCACGCAGATGTAGTCCGCGAGCACGTCGACGACCGCCAGGTCGTGGGTGACGAACAGGCAGGCGAAGCCGAGCTCGCGCTGCAGGTTCTGGAACAGCTCGAGGACCTTCGCCTGCAC
This sequence comes from Arthrobacter pityocampae, assembly GCF_002927275.1. Classification (GTDB taxonomy): domain Bacteria; phylum Actinomycetota; class Actinomycetes; order Actinomycetales; family Micrococcaceae; genus Arthrobacter_D; species Arthrobacter_D pityocampae. The sequence continues at coordinate 690,295 of NZ_PRKW01000001.1, forward strand.
GGAGACGTCGAGGGCCGACGTCGGCTCGTCCGCGACCATCAGCTTCGGCTTGAGCGAGAGCGCCCGGGCGATCCCGACCCGCTGCTTCTGGCCGCCGGAGAGCTCGTGCGGGTACCGGTTGCGGTACGCGCGTGGCAGCTCCACCTGGTCGAGGAGCGCCTCGATGCGTTTCTGCAGCTCACCGCCCTTCGCCTCGCCCGCGAGGTACATCGGCTCGCCGATGCTCTCACCGATCGGCAGCCGGGGGTTCAGGGAGGACGACGGGTCCTGGAAGACCATGCCGACATGGCGGCGGACCTTGGCGAGCTCCTTCGAGGTGGGGCGGAACCCCGAGATGTCCGTGCCGACGACCTTCATGGATCCCGCGGCGACGGGCAGCAGACCGACGGCGGCCCGCCCGATGGTCGTCTTCCCCGAGCCGGACTCCCCGACGAGGCCGATGACCTGCCCGGGGTACACGGTCAGGTTCGCGTCCTCGACGGCGCGGAACGCCGGCACACGCCCCTGCTTCGGGTACTCGATGGCGACGTCGATGAGTTCGAGGACGGGCGCCGCCCCGGGCGTGGCGTGCGAGGCCTCCTGCTCGACCTCCTCGAGCTGCGCGAGGACGTCGTGGGCGCGTCGTTCGAGCTCGCCGGGATCGACCGTCTGCAGCTCCGTGTGGGTCGCCGCCGCGAGCGCCGCGGTGATGTCGACGTCGTCGTCCCCGGCACCCTGGCCCAGGTGCGGCACGGCCGCGAGGAGTGCCTTGGTGTACTCGTGCTGCGGGTTCCGGAAGATCTGCTCGGCGGTGCCGGTCTCCACGATGCGGCCCTGGCGCATCACCGCGATGCGGTCGGCGAGGTCCGCGACCACGCCCATGTCGTGGGTGATCAGGACGATCGCGCTGTTGAGCTTGGTCCTCAGGTTGCGCATGAGGTCGAGGATCTCCGCCTGCACCGTGACGTCGAGGGCCGTGGTGGGCTCGTCGGCGATGAGGAGCTTGGGGTCGCAGGACAGGGACTGGGCGATCATGGCGCGCTGGCGCTGGCCCCCGGAGAGCTGGTGCGGATAGGACCTGAAGGCCTTGTCCGGATCGGGCAGTTCGACCATCTGCAGCAGGCGCAGCGCGCGCTGCTTCGCCTCGTCGGGCGAGATCTCGTTGTGCAGGCGCAGCGTCTCGATGATCTGGAAGCCGACCGTGTAGACGGGGTTCAGCGCCGTCATGGGTTCCTGGAAGATGACGGCGACGTCGTTGCCGCGGATCTGTCGCAGCCTCGCCGCGGACATCGTCAGCACGGATTTGCCGTTGAGCAGCACCTCGCCCGTGACGCGGCTGTTCGAGGGCAGCAGCCCGAGCAGCGACATCGAACTCGCGCTCTTGCCGGAACCGGACTCCCCCACGATCGCGAGCACCTCTCCCGCCCTCACCTCGTAATTGAGGTCGATGGCGGCGGGGACCCACTTCTTGTCGACGCCGAAGTCCACGCTGAGGTTCCTGACCTCGAGCACGGGACCCTGGGGTGCCGGCAGGTCCGCCCCGGTGTCTCCGGTGCCGCCGATGACCTGGGTACTCATGAAAGGTCCTCCTTTGTGGGCGAGGCGCCGCGGGATCGCGAGCCCTCCTGGTGTGCCGCGAGCGGCGGCCGTGCTGGGATCATTGAGCCATGAAGAACTCGAGGGTGGCCGGGGCCACCGTGTTCAGGCCGCGCACCAGCGTCTGGTTCACGGCCGTCGCCGTGGTGGCCGCGGTCGGCGGCCTCGCGGCCGTCGTCGTCGACCAGGGTGCCGCCGGCCTGCTCGTTGGCTGGCCGCTGATCGGCGTCGCGTACGCCGGCTGGTGGCTGTTCTGGTACCCGGCGGTCGTGTTCGATGCGGACGCCGTCACGCTCCGCAACCCGCTGGCCACCCTCCGGATCCCCTGGTCGGCGCTGATCGACGTCGACACCAAGTACGCACTGAAGCTCGTCACGCCGTCGGGCGCCTACACCGCCTGGGCGGCGCCGGCGCCCGGGGTGTGGGGAACCCACGCGGGCAAACCCGAGCACATCCGGAACCTGCCGGCCACGAGCTACGGCCCCGGCGGTTCCGTCCGCCCGGGCGACATGAAGAACACCGACTCGGGGTACGCCGCGTACGAGGTGCGCACCCGCTGGCAGGACCTCGTGGAGAGCGGCAGGATCGACGTCGACCGCCCGGGGGTCGTCCACCGCCGGTGGAACTGGCCCTGCATCGCCGGCGCGCTCCTGCTGGTGGCGGTCGGCGTCGCTACGCCGGCCCTGGGCTCCTAGGCTCGTATTCACGCGGCGGCAGGCTTTGCTGATTCCTTGGCCCGGCTCGCGCTGAACTTCTTCTGCCGCGGATCGAAGGCGTCGCGGAGGCCGTCACCGATGAAGTTGATGCACAGGCAGATCAGCACGATGAACAGGCCCGGGAACCAGAACAGCCACGGGCGCGTCTGGAACGCCTCCTGGTTCTGGCTGATGATCAGGCCCAGCGAGACGTCCGGAGCCTTCACGCCGAACCCGATGTAGCTCAGCGCGGTCTCGAGCAGGATCGCGGAGGACATCAGCAGGGTCGTGTTCACGATGATGACGCCGACGGCGTTCGGCAGGATGTGCTTGAAGATGATCCGGGTGTTCGAGGCTCCGGCGATCTTCGCCGCGTCGACGAACTCGCGCTCGCGCAGCGACAGGAACTCGCCACGGACCAGCCGTGCCAGACCGGTCCAGAGCACGAGCCCGAGGAACAGGCCCAGGAGCCAGATCTGCGCACCGGCGCCGACCAGGCGGTTCACCCCTTCGCCCAGGGTCGCGGCCGCAAGGACCACGGGGATGATGATGATGACGTCGGTGAAGCGCATCAGCACCGCTTCGGGCCAGCCGCGGAAGTACCCGGAGCAGGCGCCGATGATGACCCCGACCAGTCCGGCGAGGGCGCCGATGATGAACATGATGATGATGGAGTTCTGGGTGCCGCGCATCGTCATGGCGAAGTAGTCGCGGCCGATCGAGTCCTGGCCGAACGGGTGCTCCCCCCAGCTGAAGGGGCCGGTGACGGTCGGCGCGCCCCCGTTGACCAGCGGGAGGAACTCGGTGTGGTTGTACTTCCACCACCCGGGGATGCCGGCGAAGCCCACCGAGCTGAACGCGAGGACGAAGATTACGGCGAAGACGACGAGGCTGATGATCGCCGCCGTGTTGTCGAAGAACTTCTTCCGGACGATCTGGCCCTGCGACAGGCCCTTCGCCTCGGGTTCGACCTCCGGGTGCACCGGTCCGGTGACGGTGCCCGGCTCGGTGCTGGGGACGTCGGAGGGAGTCTGGATGCTCATGCTTTCACCCTTACGCGAGGATCGAGGACCGAGTACGCGACGTCGGCGACGAGGTTGAAGACCAGCGCCAGGATGCCGGCCACCAGGAAGAAGCCCATGATCGGATCGGGGTCCGTCCGCTGGAGGGCCTGGACGAAGAGCTGGCCCATACCGGCGAAGGCGAACACCTGTTCGGTGATGATGGCGCCGCCGATCAGCGCACCGACGTCGAAGGCCACGAGGGTCGCGAGCGGGATCAGCGCGTTGCGGAACGCATGCCGCATGACGACCGTCCGTTCGCTGAGGCCCTTCGCCCGCGCCGTGCGGATGTAGTCCATGTTCATGATCTCGAGCATCGACGCGCGGGAGTAGCGGCTGTAGCTGGCGAGGGACGCCAGGAGCAGCGCGAGCGTGGGGAGGAGAAGATGCGTGAAGGTGTCCAGACCGTTGATCCAGAACGTGCCCTCCAGCCCCGGTGTCTCGGCGCCGACCGTGGCGATCGGCCTGCCCCGGACCCGCGGGTTGTCCACGTAGGACGGCCACGTGACCATGAAGCGGTCGACCACGATGAGCAGGCCCATGAGCAGCCCGGTGAGGGCTGCCGCCCGCATGCTCTGGCCGCGGTCGTAGCCGCCCATGGCGAAGCCGACCCCCATACCGACGAGCACGGTGGTGATCGCCAGGAGGATGATCATCCAGACGGTCGCGGCGTTGAGGATCGGGTTGACCACGTAGTAGGCCACGAGGCCCAGGGCCACCATGATCAGCGAGGAGTACAGGGCCTTGCGGTTGCGGAGGCCCGCCGTGAGCAGGACGATCCCGAAGGCGATGCCGACTCCGGTGAGGAGGATGACGATCGGTCCGAGGCCGGGGTCGGCGAACCAGCCCACGAGGTCGAGGACGAAGAGCAGGGCCGCGGCGACGACGGCGCCGAGCAGGAAGGCGATCCCCTTCCGCTTCCAGGACCTGCTGGCGAAGAGCGCCCAGATGAGTCCGCTCGCGATGGCGACGACGGCGATGGTGGAGGGTGGTATGTCGGGATCGTCGAGGAAGTTGTTGAAGCCGATGGCGCCGAATTCCTTGAGCAGGACGGCCAGCCAGAAGATCGGGAGGGAGAAGAACAGGAAGGACATGAACGTCACGCCGTAGTCGAGCCCGCTGTACTGGCGCAGTGCCGTGATGATGCCGAGCGAGATCCCGATGATGATCGCGAGGATGGTGGCGGTGGTGACGAGCGTGATGGTGTTGCCCATCGCCCGGCTGAGCGAGGTGGTGACGGCCTCACCCTGGATGCTGGTCCCGAGGTCGCAGGTGGCGGCGAAGGGGACGATGCACTTCGCTGCCCCGGCGAGCCAGCCGAAGTAGCGCAGGGGCGCAGGGGTGTTCAGGTCGAGGAGTTCGGTCCGCGCCTGGATGAGCTCGTCCCGGTTCGGGGCGCTGCTCGCCCGCAGGTCCTCGAGCGGATCACCGGACAGCGCGGTGAGCTGGTAGACGACGAAGGATGCGCCGAACAGGATGAGCACGGCAGTCACCAGACGCCGCACGATGTAGGTCACCATAGGTTTCAGGCCTCAAGATCGGAGCGGGAAGAAGTTCCCGGGTTACCGCAGATTGTAGTGGAGTGACACAGAAGAAGGCGCCGGGCCGGGTGGTCCCCCGTCCCGGCGCCTTCCTGTGGTCGAGCGTGTTCCGGTGTCGGAACTACTGGACGACCTGCCAGTCCCAGAAGTTCCACCAGACACCGGTCTGGTTCGGCATGTACTCCATGCCGGTCACGTTGTCGCTGTGGGCGTCGACGCCCGGCACCTGGAAGAGCGGCAGTCCGTACTTCGAGTCCCAGATCAGCTTGTCGATCTCGATCTGGAGGGCGTCCTGCTCAGCCGGATCCGTGGTCACGATCAGCTCGTCCATCAGCTTGTCCGCCTCGGGGCTCGAGAACCCGTTGAAGTTCGAGCCGTTGCCGGTCTTGAAGATCTGCGGAACGCCGGACACACCGACGCCCGAGTTGATCCAGCCGAAGATGGTGGCGTCGTAGGTCCCGTTGCCGAGTGCAGCTCCCCAGTCCGAGGATCCGAGCCCGCCGTCGACGACCTTGAATCCGGCCTGGGCCGCGGATTCGGCGATCAGCGTGTACGAGTTCAGGCGGTTCGGGTTGTCGCGGTTGTACATGATGCGGACCTCGGGCGTCGCCCCGGCCAGGAGCTCCTTCGCACCCTCGATGTCGACCTCCGCATAGGTGTCCGACCCGTTGCTGGAGGCGGCGTCCTCGTAGGGCTCCTGATCGGTGAGGAACAGCTGCGAGTCGAGCGGCACGGCGTCGGGGTTGATCTTCTTGACGATCGTGTCGACGAGCTGCTGGCGCGGCACGGTCTTCATGAACGCCTCGCGGACCTTCTCGTCCTCGAACACGCCGCTGAAGTTGAGGTCGAGGTGGTCGTAGGAGAGCTGGTTGCCCTGCTGCACCGTGACGCCCTCGAGGCCCTCGAGCTGCTCGACCGTGTCGGCCGACGCCTGCGGGGCGATGATGTCCACCTCGCCGTTCTGCAGGGCCTGCACCTGGGCGGGTGCCTCACCGATGTAGCGGACGGTGATCTCGTCCACCTTCGGGATCGGACCCCAGTCGTAGTCCTCGTTGCGGGTCAGCGTCATCGACTGGTCCGGCGTGATGGCCGAGGCGATGAACGGGCCGTTGGAGAGGAAGAGCGAGGGGTCCGTGGGAAGCGACTTCGTGTCGAAGCCCGTGTTCCAGAAGTCCGCAACCGCCTGGATCTCGGGACGATCGACGGGCTTCTCCGGATCGCCGGCGGGCGTCGTGTTGATGAGCTCGATCAGCGCATCCTCGTCGGCGAGACCGCCCTTCTCGGCGAGGACGTGGGCGGGCGTGTCGATGCCACCCTCGCTCATCAGGCCGAAGGCCACCTCGTAGTCGGCGAAGGGCTCGGAGTAGTTCAGGGTGATAGACCGGCCGTCCTCGCCGATCTCCGGGAGTTCGGTGAGCCCGAGGCCGCCTGTGTCGCCCGCGTAGTCGAAGTACTTGGTGCCCGAGGTGACCTCACCGGCGTCGTCGGTCTTGGCGTCGTTGAAGTAGCCGGATTCGATGGCCCATGCAGCCAGCAGGTCTCCGCCGTCGACCGGTTCGCCATCGGACCAGGTGACGCCTTCGTTGACCGTGTATTTGACACTCAGGGGGTCCTCGGAGAGGACCTCCATGGTGCCGAAGTCTTCGTTCTTCACAACCTCGAGGTCGTTGTTGATGTAGACGAAGCCGGAGTGGGTCGCGTAGGCGATCTTTCCGTTGATGTCCACGTTGCCCTCGGAGGTGCTCGAGTTGAACGAGCTGAAGGCATTGACCTCGACGACGCGGATGTTTCCGCCGGTTGCTTCGCCCTCGGTGCCCTCGTCGGTGGACTCAGTCCCCGTGTTGGCAGCGCAGGCGCTCAATGCGAGCGCTGCGACAGCAGCCACTCCCACAGCTTTGGAAGTACGTCCGAAACGCATTCCGCCTCCTCTTTCATAGTGTGGTTGCGGCTCCACGCGGTGTTGCATGACAGCCGGCACATCACCCCATAGGGGTGACGCTACTCACGTGAGCAAAAGCCTAAGTGGACATTGTTACCAACAGGTATCCCCGCAGGAGGCCGCGTAGGTGTTGTTACCGAGCTGCAATCAAACCTTCACAGGTAGTCTCCAGCGCGTACCCAGCAATCCGTGGTCCCCGGCGGTAGTGCTCGGCCGGCGTCCGGGGCGGGCTTCGGCAGGGGCCGCCGCGGCGGGTGCCCGGATCCGTGGGGGCGTTCCCCCGGATCGGCGCCGATGCCCCGGGTCCACGTCCAGGCCGCCCGCCGGTGCTTGATAACGCGTTCACCCCAGTGCTTTGCTAGAAGGACGACCGCAGGATCGATGCCCGCCGGGCGCGGACCGGGAGACCCCGGGGACTGGCACGCGGTACGGACGAGGAGCACCATGGCCTGGCTGTTCGTGGACAAGCATGCGGCGGTCTGGGACGACGACGCCAACGTCCAGGCGGCGATCGGAGCCCTCAAGGCACGCCTCGACGAGCATGCCGAGGTGCACCTGTCCATCCAGAGCAAGGGCTTGAAGGGGCCGGTGTTCGTCATCACCCGCGATACCGTGCTCAGCTCCCCCGAGCTCAACAACCGGTTCAACGCCGATCTGTTCGCCGAACTCACGACGCCGACGGCGCGCAACAGCCCGACGATCCACTGGTTCTCGGACGGGCGCGGATTCGTCTCCGAGACCAACAGTCGGATGTGGTGACGGGCGCCCGGCCCCGGCCGGGTGCGCACGTACGGCGGGTGCTTCCGTGGCCCCGCCACCGCCGATGCGCGGTCACCACGGCAGGCGTCAGTCGCCCTCCGGCCTCCATGGGCCCCACTGCTCGACGCCGGGAACATCCCCGCGCGTCCACCACTGCGTCCGGTACACCGTGCCTTCGAAGACCACCCGGCGGCCCTCGGTGTACACCTCGCCCTCGTCCCACGCCACGGGGTCGGCGGCAGCAGCCTCCTCCGCGGACAGCGAGGGTACGGCCGACGGCGCAGCGCCGGGAGCCCGGGCCTCGGACGCCGCGGTCGGTGCGCCGGATGACTGGACGGTGCTCTCCCGCACCACCCCGTCGCGGGCGGGGCCGCGGGGTGCCGAGAGCAGCTGATCGGACAGGACGGTCAGGAGCGAACCCTTCGTGTCACCCGCCAGGTCCCACCACATGCCCCCGCCGAGCCCCATCTCCCGGATGTAGTCACCCTTGAGTCGCACCGTCTCCGGGTTGTCGTAGCTCCACCACAGGTCGCCGTCGAACCGCCAGGCCGCACCGATCGTCGGGTCGGTGAACTCCTCGCCGACGGCGCGCAGCTCGTCGTAGTCCTCGAGGCCGGGTTCCTCGCCGCCCGGCGCGGGTCCGGTGGCCGGGCCCCACGGTTCGGCCGACTCAGCACCCACCCAGCCCCTGCCGAACATGGCGAGGCCCAGCCCCAGCTGGCCGGGGTCAATCCCGGCGTCGAGATACCTGCGCACCGACCGGTCCACCGAGAAGCGTTCATCCTCCGGGCGTGGATCCTTCGGATCGTCGAAGAGGTTCCCCTGGTGACCGGTCAGCTCCGGCTCCCAGGTCCCCCACAGGTCGTAGCCCTGGAGGTTGCCGAAGTCGAGGTAGTCGAACAGTTCGGGATTGTTCCAGCCGCCGGCCTCGATATCCTCCGGGTTCGCGGGAAGGAAGGCGCTCAAGGAATAGGAGGACCCCGTGGAGGCGCCGTAGGCGTCGAGCTGCGTACGGAATTCCCGCAGCAGCAGCCGGAGGTTGTCGGCGTCGTTCTCGGCGTCCACCCCGTTCCCCTCGAGCCCGTTGTCACTGCCGGGCCACTCCCAGTCGATGTCGATGCCGTCGAAGACTCCGGCCGCGGCCCCGGCCCCTCCCCTGCCGTCGATGACCGGGAGGTTCCCCTTGATATAGAGGTCGATGCAGGAGGCGACGAGCGCCTTCCGTGAGGCGTCGGTGGCCGCGGCGCGGGAGAAGTTCTTCGACCAGGTCCACCCGCCGAGCGAGATCACCGCGCGCAACCCCGGGTTGGCTGCCTTCAGCTGCCGGAGCTGGTTGAAGGACCCGGCCAGTGGCTGGTCGGCGGTATCCGCGGTGCCCGCGATGGAGGAGGCGGCGTCGTAGGCCATACCGTAGTCCGCCCAGGCGTCGGATGCGCCGTCGGACCCCTCCGGCCCGCTTCCCTGAGCCCGGTTCGCCTCGAAGCAGGTGAGCGTCTCGTGGTGGATGTTGCCGAAGGCGTAGTTGATGTGGCTCAGGTGTGCAGCGGCACCCGAGTCCTGGAGGGCCTTCATCGGGAACTGGCGTCCGTAGATCCCCCACTGTGGGAAGTAGCCGACGCTCCGATAGCCGTTGATGCGGGCCGGAGCCGTGGCGGAGTCCTCGGGACCGGCCTCCTTGGAGGGCTTCAGGGCGGCGCAGGAGGCGACGCCGCTCATGGCCAGCAGGGCGACGACGGCCAGAACCCCGATCCGCTGCGAAGGGCGTGGGCGCACTCGTTTCATGGTCTTCTCCGGCAGGTGGGACCCGCAGCGGCAGGCGGCGGCTCCCTCACCCTACGGTATGCGGCGCTATCCCGGTCCCGCCGGGCCGGGGCTGGAGGCGGACAGGTCCGTAGAGTTGTGCGATGCCCTCTGCCGTCGCCAAGGTCGCCTGTTACGTCGTCGAGGATGGTCACCTCCTGGCTTCGGGTGCCTACTGGGTCAGCTGGGCGCCGACGACGAAGCCCTGTGATCGACCTACCGGCCGGGAGCCAGGAGACGTTCGACGTCGTCCGCCAGCTCGGAAACCGGTCGGCGACCATCCAGTTCGAGCGTTGCGCCGCGTCGTAACAGGGGTTCGACGTCGAGGACCTGCTGACGGATGACGGCCTGCTCTGCCCGTGCGTTGCCGTAGGGGTTGTTCGTACGGACCGAGACGCGGTCGATGAGGACCTCGACCGGTGCGCTGAGGAGGATCACGGCCGCGAACCGGTCGTAGAACCGCCCCTGATTCTCCACGGTCCCCGAGACGACGACGGTTCGCTCGGAGGCGAGCAGGGCTGACATGCGCGCTTCGTCCCAGGTGCCGTTCGGAAGCACCCATCCGTCGTGGTCGGTATCGATTCCGTGGTAGCCGCGCCGGATGAGCTCGTGCAGCAGGGTTGTCTTCCCCACCCCGGACATGCCGGTGACCAGGATGCGGGACATGGATCCAGCGTAACGGTGCACCGGCCGTCCGGGACCGACCCGCTACTGCTCCTTTTCCAGGACGAGCACCATTCCCAGTTCACGCCGGGTCGGGTCGAGCGCGTAGGGTTCCGATCCGCCGGTGAGGACGAACCCACGGCGTGCATAGAAGGCCCGCGCCCGCCGGTTGTCCTCGTGCACCGCCAGGCGGAGTGTCGGGCCGTGAGCACCGGCCCAACCTTCGACGGCGTCCAGGAGCCTGTCCGCCACGCCGGCCCGCCGCCCCCTGTGGAGTGGAGTGACGTAGACACCCACGAGCAAGGGTCCGGTCGAAGCGTCGGGAATCCACCCTCCCATCACGCCGACCCACCGTCCTGGGGGATCGACTGCGGCGAAGGAGGCGCTGTTCTCGGCCCGGCTGCGGCGCCCGCGCATCCGCCACTCCTGCTCGTCGTGCAGCAGTGCATCCTCGATGGTCTCGGTGAAGCCCTCCGATGTGTCCCGGATCATTTCGAGACGGAGGGCTCGAATCTGCTGCCAGTCGTCCTCGGTCGTCGGTCTGACCGTCATCTGATGCACGGCACCAACCTACGCGGATTCCGCCGTGGGGCGGATCGGAGCCACGGCCGACTGTTTGCCACCGGTGGTCCGGGACCATCTTGTGCGTTCGAGGAATGAGATTTCGGGAACTGGCGCATCACCGGCAGCGGTCAGCGGAAGGCTCTGCCGTGAGGTGGAACGGCGCAGGAGGCGTTGGCGGTCGTGAAGAAGTGGGGCTACCCGCTGGTTCACGATCCGCCGCTTCGCGAGCGGGTGGGAGGCACGTTCACGAGACTTGGGCGCCCTGATCTCGGTGCCGTCGATAGGGTGTGCGCGGCCCTCGAGCGCAGCGCATCCGATCTCGATATCGTCGCCGCGCAAGCGGGCGCTGACACCAGTCGGGAAGCTTTCGACGCAGCGGAATCGCTGCACTTCCGCCGGGCGGGGCTGGATGAAGAGCTCGCCACCCGACTGTTGTGCTTCGACGAGTACCCGGAATCGCGGCCGATCTACCCGGACGCGGTGCCAGTCCTCGAGCGGCTCGCCGCAGCCGGCTGCCGGATCGTCGTCCTGAGCGACATCCACTTCGACATCCGCCCGCTGCTGAGTGCACAAGGAGCGGGTCACTACATCGACGACTACGTGCTGTTCTTCGAACACGGTGTGCAGAAACCCGACCCGGAAATCTTCGAAGTCGCCCTGCGACGGTCAGCGTCAGACCGGAGCAGGACGCTCATGGTCGGTGACCGCTGGACCCATGACGGGGCGGCAACGGACATGGGCCTCACCACACTGCTGTTTCCACCGCTGACCTCCTTCGGTCCTCGGGGACTCGACCTGGTCAACGCCCTGGTCCTCGGCGCACCGGACGGACCACTTGATACGGAATCCTCGATCCTCCTCTGACCGTGAGGCAGGATGCTGGGGACCCGATCAAGGCTGACCGCTACCGGATGCGCAACTCTTCTGCTTGCCGGTTGCGCCATCGCTCCATCATTCACCGACGACGAGAAACGCGAAATGCGGGAGACCACGAGCGAGTACCAGCAAGCCGTCCTGGAGGACCTCGTGGTGACAGAAACCGAATATCGCGACGCCGTCGACGAGTTGCGCTCCTGCGTCCAGGACAAGGGCTGGGGCGTCGGGCCCCTCGAGGAACACGACGGCAACCAGCTCGGGTTCCAATCCTCCTACGAGGGCGAGAACGCCCCCTCCAATGAGGACATGCAGGCGTGTGACGGGGAGTTCATCACGCAGGTGGGGCCGATCTGGGTGTCCCAGCGCACGCCGCTGACGCAGTAGCTGATGCGTCGCGCCTGTGATCGAGTGACCTGATGGACGACTACGTCAGCTCAGGCTTCTTCTGGTTCACGGTAGCCCTGATCAACGCCGGACTCGCCCAGCAGAAGAACCGCTCCCGTTGGGCGTGGTTCCTCGTCTCCCTGCTGCTGGGACCTCCGGCCACCGTGATGATCGTCATCTGGCCTGCGCCGGTACCCGTGGCGCCGCCGATGTCATGCCGAGGCGGCTGGAGGAACCTCGACGAGTAGCCGCTCATGCGCGGCGTTCCGGCGGAGCTCACCGCTCGGACCCTTCCTCAGGCAGCACCCGGTGGAAGAAAGGAGCGCGTCAGGGACGGTATGGCGCCCAGAGCCGAGCTTTCCGGACCCGACCGCCGGAACCCACCGAATACACAGTTCTGTAGGGGCGCTCCCCCTCAGGCGCCTCGAGCGCTCCGCGCAGGCCGATAAGGCTCCACAGGAAAGTCAGGACCCGCGACAGGAAACCAGCTCCCGCCGCACCGTCGACAGCCAACTCTGTCGGAGTAACCACCTCGAATGACCTACCTCGCCGGACCGCTCGTGCGCGGATCTGCTCGAGCTTCGGGTGCAGCTTTCCGACCGTCATTCCGTTGTCGCTCATTCCCGAAATAGTAGCGATCGATCTCTCGGGGAAGGGCGCGACATCCGGGCGGGTCCGACTCGGAACAACGCGCCACCTCACACAGGTCGAATATCCGCCCTTACTGTTCACGCTTCCGCCCGACTCGGGCGGGAATGTGGTCCGGGAAGACCCGAAGAGCTCCATCTGAAGAGTTCGATTCGGCTCCCCGTTGTCCATGGGAGAAGGATTCCCCGGATGTTGAGGACAGCCGCCGCAGACTGCCCTCGCCGCGTCGGCCGATCAGGCTCTGCTTTCCGATGCTCTTGAATTACGGCCTCAGGGTGCAGGACCGGCAGGATACCGTTGGGTGTATGGCCGACATTCCAGGTCTCGACGAGCTCCTGACCGCACTGAATGCCGGGGAGATGATCCCCGGCGGTTCACCGCACCATGAGTCGATGCACGCAGCGAGCCAAGAATCGCTGCGCGTCACCGCCGAACTCAATGGGCGGTACCAGTCCCCCGGAGAAGTGCGCGCCCTGATGAGCGAGCTGACCGGACGCGAGGTCCCCGAGTCCTTCCAACTCTTCCCGCCGTTCAGCGCCGACTTCGGCAAGAACATTCACTTCGGCGCGGACGTGTTCGTCAACGGCGGCTGCCGGTTCCAGGACCAGGGTGGTATCGAGATCGGTGACGGATCCCTCATCGGCCACAACGCCGTCATCACGACCCTGAACCACGACATGCTGCCAAGCCGACGGGCCGACATGCATCCGGCCCGCGTTGTGATCGGCCGGGGCGTGTGGTTGGGGGCCAACGTGACGGTATTGCCAGGCATCACCATCGGCGATGGCGCTGTCGTGGGCGCCGGTGCAGTCGTCACGAAGGATGTTGCCGCGGGGGCAGTGGTCGTTGGTGTGCCGGCGAAGCAGGTGGGCACGGTCCTGGAAGACTAAGTCCCACTTTTGCTGACAACCGCGACGTCAGAGGTCGAAGCGGAACTTCACCACGTTCCGTAGCAGAATGACCTCTGCCTTCACGACTCCCGAGTGGGCGCCTTGGATCACGCTCTCTTCCTCGTTAGGCCGCGGTGATGACCAGGGCAGTGCTGTGGCCGCCGAATCCGAAAGCGTTGGTGATGGCCGCTTTCGCAGCGGTACATGCGGTCGTCGTGTCGATGACGTTGAGGCGTATCTCCGGGTCGGGGTTCTCATGGTTGAGGGTGCCGGGTAGCCGTCCTGTTCGGAGGGCCTGAAGGGTCACGATAGCCCCCAGTGCACCGGCACCCCCTAGTAGGTGCCCTGTCATGGACTTGGTAGAGGTCACCGGCACAGCATTGCCGACCGCTGCGCTGATTGCACCGGCCTCGAGGAGATCACCGACAGGGGTGGACGTGGCATGTGCGTGGACGAAGTCGATGTCCGACCCTACGAGCCCTGCGGCCGCAAGCGCTTTCTGCATCACCCGCACCTGGATGGCCTGATCGGCGGCCACTATGTCCCCGGCATCAGAGGTCACGGCAGTCCCCGCGATCCGACCGAGTATCTCGGCTCCCCTCGCCCGGGCGAATTCCTCCCGCTCGAGGACGATGATGCCGGCTCCCTCGCCCATCACGAACCCGTTCCGGTCACGGTCGAACGGCCGTGAAGCCGCGGTCGGATCCCCCTGACTCGTGGACAGTGCCCGGAGCTGAGCGAAACCGCTGATGGCCAGGTCATTTACGCAGGCATCCACTCCCCCGGCCACGACGACATCCGCTACTCCCGCGGCGATCATCTCCACACCCTGGGCAATTGCCTCGGCCCCGGAGGCGCAGGCACTGACCGGCGTCCGGGCACCTCCCTGCGCGCCGATGTCCATCGACACCCACGCCGACGGCCCGTTCACCATGATCTGGGTAAGCGTATGCGGAGAGACCCGACGAGGACCCCCGGCATCCAGGACACGAACCTGGGACAGCACCGTACCCAACCCCCCGTAGCCGGACCCGATCACCACAGCGAGCCGGTCAGGGTCAACCGCCGGCGTGCCGGCCTGCGCCCACGCTTCCCGCGAGGCGACCAGTGCCAGCTGCCCACAGCGATCCATCCGCCGGTACTCCCGGGTTGACAGCGACGCTGCCGGATCGGCGGTGACGAGCCCGGCAATCCGCACCGGCAGTTCCTGCGCCCACGGTTCGTCCAACCCCTGAATACCGGACCGACCCGCGATGAGGCTGTCCCACGTCTGCGCGACCGTCCCTCCGACGGGCGTCATGGCACCCATCCCGGTCACCACCACCCCATGCGCGTTCGTCGTCAAGGAAAACCCGTCCTTCTACCCATCGAGCTACTGCTCGAGCCGAAACGTTCAGTCTGCCCGCAACACTATCCGCCGACTGTCGGGGCTCATTTCAGTACCTCACAAAGCCACCCCCCACTCCAACTGGAGACCATGCCTCCGGTCGCAGCGTCGCCGAGATCGATGTTCCGGCCGTCCAGGCAGCTGCTACATACGATTAAGGGGCGCGCGGACGATTCCGGAGGGCGGGACATTCACGACGTCGTCAAGAACGCACAGCAAGCAGGCGTTGAGGCCGTGCGGCCGGCTACGGCGACTACTTCATTCACCGCGTCCGGTACGGAATCGGGCTGACCATCCTCGCCCGGCAGCGTCACTGGCCGGGGCGCCTGAATGGATCGGGCCACCACCAGCGATGCCGCGATTGGCGCTCTTCCCTGCGTCGGGCCGCGTCGAAGTAGTCCTCGCGCGCCGGACCATAGACAGACTGAGGCAGAGCCAATGGTGCACGGCTCAACTCGCATCCTGCCAGTAGATCGCTGATCGCGCCCGGGATTGACCGCGTCCCCTGACTGCCTTTCACCGACCGCCTGAGCTGTCCGCCTTGCTCCGTAAGCCGCATCCCCAGGAACAGTCAACGTCGGCAATACCGGAACCGACCAAAATCGATATCGCCGTCCCTACTTGTTCCTGTGAAGGAACGTCGACCTGCAGCATGTTCCACCCCGACAAAATCGACCTGACCGACGAGGGTCGCTTCGAATGACGCAGCAGGGTCGTGAGCGTTGCAGCACCATCCATGTCTCTTCGGTCCACGCCGTTCAGGTTAAGGCACTTCCAGCCTCCATCACCCTGGACATGCCGGGCACCTTTCCGATGAAGCCATTACACCCCTCAGCGAAAAGAAGGGCTCAGAATGCCACAGCATTCCGAGCCCTTCTCACGACCTAAAGTGAATCGGTCTTACACATTGAACCTGAATTCAACCACGTTTCGTAGCCGACCAACGTCTGGGTTGTGCCTCAGCCACAGCTCGGTCCCGAATGTCTACTCTCCGTCAGGGTAGTAGCTGCTGCTCTTGCTGTAGCCCGGGTCCAGGGCCGAGCGCAGCATCTGATGATCACTCGCATGATCAGTGCAATCGGTGGAGGCGAGGACTTCCACGCTGTCCGTGATTCCGACCCTGTACATCACACTGACGTCGATGCCGTCCTTGGTGTAGTCGACGTAGCGGGGCGTGGACGGGTCGTTACCGGGATCGTCGTCCCGGGTGAGCTCCCACCCTTCCGACGCGAGAACCGCCGAGACGGCGTCGACGACCGCGTCAGCCTGCACAGGGTCCGCGCTGACCGACGCAAGCTGCCCTTCCCACCGTGTCTGTTCCTGCTGTGCTTCGATCTCCGAGCGGAGACAGGAGCGTTCGGCCAACTTCTCGAGCGGTAGATCCAGACCAGCCGTAGCGGCTTCGGCCTGCAGCAGGGGAAGGATGTGCTCCATGCGCTCCTGCGCGCCGGCGAAGTCCGCCCGGTCGGCGTCTGTGGTGCCGGATGGGGCGCAGCCCACACCCGTCACCAGCAGGCCGGCTGATATCAGGACACCGGCCACCCGGGCCCCTGCACGACGCCGCCACACCAATCTTCGTGTGTACTGCACCACTACGTCACGTCCCCCATTCGCGGTACCCCTTGGGCCCAGCACCCGCAGGTCGGCCCCGAAGATCTACTCGCCGTCTGGATAGTACTTGCTGCTCTTGCCGTATCCGGGGTCCAGAGTCGAACGCACCATTTGATGATCCCTCGGATGATCGGTGCATTGTGTCCGGGCAAAAACTTCCACGCTGTCCGTGACTCCCACTTTGTATTTTGCGCTCACGTTGATGCCGTCTTTGGTGTAGTTGATGTAGCGGGGCGTGTACGGGTCATTACTGGGATCGTCGTCCCGGGTGAGCTCCCATCCTTCTGAGGCGAGGGCCGCAGAGACCGCGTCCACGACAGCATTGGCTTGCGCCGAGTCCGTGCTGACCGCTGCAAGCTGCCCTATCCAACTGGTCTGCTCCTGCTGTGCTTCGATCTCCGGGCGAAGACAGGAGATCTCCGCCAATCTCTCAAGTGGCATATCCAGACCAGCCGTAGCGGCTTCCGCCTGAAGCAGCGGAAGAATGTACTCCATGCGCTCCCGAGCGGCAGCGAAATTCGCCCGGCTGGCGTCCGTGGGGTTCTCGGTCATCGTCGTCTCGCTGTCTTGGGAATTAGAGGGGGAAAGAGTGGCGCAGCCCGCCAGGACCAGACCGGAAACGATGACGGCGAGGATGCTTGGTAGGCGGCCGAGCGAGCGCGGGGTATCCCTGGTTCTATGCATACTCATTCCTCCAGGCTCGCGGTGGTAATGGGTTTCAGATTCCCGTTGACGTAGTTCTCTGGCGTGTCCTCGATGGGTGACCGTACTACTTTCGTTCCGAGGTAGGTGGTGTGTTCGACATCCTTGACGAAGAGGCTGACGGAAGACCCGTCAACGACTCCTGTGATGTTCAGCGCGGACGTTGATGCTGGATAGAAGTAATCCAGGTGCCCCTTCATCAGTGACGATGGCGCGTCCGGGTCCGTGAACCCGGATTCCAACCGTGTGGCGCCCATCACCTCGATTGGATTGCCCCCTTCCCAGAGGGATCTACTGTGGAATCCTCCTCCAAGTTTTTGCGCCGCTTTAATCGGGTCGTCCCTGGTCTGGATCCAGTACCGGTTCGCGTCCGGATTCGCCGTGTCTTCGGGCCCTCCGACATTGTGACCGGTGCCGGCGGGGGCCACGTGCACGATGTTTGTCGAGTCCAGTCCCTCCCGCTCCCCAGTTCCGAGCATCGATCCACCCGCACTGTAACCGACATACGTGCTCCTCACCTCCTCCGGGATCTCCAGGTCCACGGCGTGATCGAAAGCCGCAAGCGGCAGGCCACCCTCCTCGTTATATGCAGAGGTCACGTTATTGGGAACCACAGGCGGAAAATCAGCGTCCTGCCAATGGAAACTGACCTTACTTGCGCCGGGTTTACCGCTGGTATCGCCGAGTTTGGTCGAATAATCCTCGAGCATGCCAATGTTCGCTCCAGTACCCGGCACGAGAGTGTTCATGATCCGCGTGTCGGCGAACGGTGTGCCCGTCATCGTCACGATTCGCCCGTCACCTTCCAAATGCCTCACCCCCACGGGTTACCGCGGGTTAACGGCCGAGCCCGGCGGTCAAAGCCAGCTTCCCGACTGATCGAACCGGTGTGCTGTTCTGAGGCCTCGTCCTGGGGGACGACAGAACAGACGCACCCGTGACGACCACACCGCCCCGCTCATGAGGGAGCGCATGGGCCGCTCCGGCCCTGGGTTTGGATGCCGTGTCCCGACTCGACTGACACAACCGGCCAGCTCCGAACCACAGCTGGCAGGTACGCGGACGAGAAGGCGGCCATCGGAAAGTCGGGGCCGCTCGAGTACGTAGCGAACGAGTGGTCTTTCTTGCTACCGCAACTCAGGATCCTGGCGGTTTCGTTATGGACCTTTCGGCGGGCTTGTCATCGACCACGGCGACATGGACCAAGTCCTGCGATATGCGACGAGGCTGCCCCGGTGTGCTCGATTCAGTCCTCGGGATCACGGGTGCCGGGCACCGATGCCGTGATCCTCGCCCCGGGTAGGGTGAGCACCATGATGACGATCCGCGATGTTCTGGGACCGGACTACCGAAAGCCGTCCATGAACCTGGGCTGGGCGGGCAGGGGTGAGTCCGCGGCCGATCTTGCTCCCCGGATAGCGGCGACGACCGCACGGATAGCGGCACAGTATCCGGCTGACTCCATGCACTGGTTCAAGGGTCCCAGCGATTTCGGGCAGGACTTCATCCGCATCCCCGCCGATCCTGGCGCCTTGGTCGAGATGATCGACGCTTCCTTCGACCGATCATCGGGCTATCCGAACCGGACACTTCTGAGTCTGTTTCTCTATGATGATTCACCGGAACAATCTCAGGCAGAGCTCAGCATCGGTGTGGGATCGGGTTCAACAAACAACATCAGCCTGCGCCTCACCGATGATTTCCCGTTGGGCTCCCCGGCGGGAGCAGCGCGCTTGTTCGTGGATCTGGTCCGGATCTGGCAGCCCGACTTGGCAGTCTTTCAAACAATGTCAGCGATCAAGGCGACCATGGGGAAAGGGCATGTCAATCATGCCGGGTACCTGGCCTGGGTCTCGGCGACCGCGTATGGGCCGGAACCGGAGACCGACCGGGAGATCGTCCTGCCGCACGGTGAGGGTTGGGTCTATGTGGCCCGGGAGTGGACGGATCAGGGCGTCGTCGCCCTGTTCGAGGACCTCGTCCGGGGTGGCGCCCATAGGGTGAATGCACGACCGGATGTGCAGAACCCACCCCACGTACCGGAGGGGTACCCCGCCGGACTCGAGGACCTCGACCGCCTGGTCTCGTGGGGCGAGCCCGGATCGTCACCACCTGACTGATCGCACCAGCGCACTGGCACACACTGGACCGAGGTTCCCCCGCCTGCTGTGGGCCGTCCGCAGGCAGGAATCCTTCGTGGTTGCGCATGAACGGGACGAAAAACCCCGCACTCAGTGACGGGAGGACGGTCATCATACGGGCGCCGGGAACCGAGCCCGTGGTTCCTGACCCGGGTACGGTGAGTACCATGAAGACCGTCCGCGATGTGCTGGGACCGGGCTACCGAAAGCCGTCCATGCATTTGGGCTGGGCGGGCAGGACCGAGTCCGCGGCCGAGCTTGCTCCCCGGATAGCGGCGATGACCGCACGGATAGCGGCGCAGTATCCGGCTGGGTCGATGCAGTGGGTCACGGCCCCCGATGACATCGGCGGAGAGCCTGTTCCCATCCCCGTCGATCCTGGCGCCCTGGTCGAGATGATTGACGCCAGTTTCGACCGATCACTGGGCTTTCGGAACCGGACACTGCTGAGCCTGTTCCTGCGTGATGATCCCTCGGACGAATCCAGGACCGATCCCAGCCTCAGCATCGGTGTGGGATCGGGTTCAACAAACAACATCAGCCTGCGCCTCACCGATGACTTCCCGCTGGGGTCACCAGCGGAAGCAGCACGCCTGTTCGTAGATCTGGTCCGGATCTGGCAGCCCGACCTGGCAAGGTTTTCGACGATCTCAGCGATCAAGGCGACCATGGGCAAAGGGCACGTCAACCACGCCGGGTACCTGGCCTGGGTCTCGGCGACCGCGTACGGGCCGGAACCCGAGACCGACCGGGAACTCGTCCTGCCCCACGGTGAGGGTTGGGTCTATGTGGCCCGGGAGTGGACGGACCAGGGCGTCGTCGCCCTGTTCGAGGACCTCGCCCGCGGCGGCGCCCATAGGGTGAGTGCACGACCGGATGTGCAGAACCCACCCCACATACCCGACGGGTACCCCGCCGGGCTCGAGGAGCTCGATCGCCTGGTCTCCTGGGGCGAGCCCGGATCCACACCACCTGACTGATCACCCAGGCGCACCGGTGCACACGCGCCCGAGGCTCCCCCGCCTGCTGTAGGCCATCCGCAGGCAGTACACCTTTGTGGCTGCGCATGAACGGGACGAAGAACTCCGTACGCAGTGACGGGAGGACGGTCATCACATCGATGTCGAGCGCCGATGCCGCGATTCCTGACCCGGGTACGGTGAAGACCATGATGACGATCCGCGATGTGCTGGGACCGAACTACGACGACCCGTTTGTCAGTCTGAGCTGGGCGGGCAGGACCGAGTCCGCGGCGGAGCTTGCTCCGCGGATAGCGGCGACGACGGCACGGATTGCGGCACAGTATCCGGCTGGGTCAATGCAGTGGGTCAGGGCCCCCCGCGACCTCGGTCAGGAGCCTGTCCGCATCCCCGTCGACACGGATGCCCTGACCGAGATGATTGACGCCAGTTTCGACCGATCACTGGGCTTTCGGAACCGGACACTTTTGAGCCTGTTCCTCCGTGATGATCCCTCGGACGAATCCAGCACAGATCCCAGCCTCAGCATCGGTATCGGGTCCGGTTCAACGAACAGCATCAGCCTGCGCCTCACCGATGACTTCCCGTCGGGCTCGCCGGCGGGAGCCGCGCGCCTGTTCGTGGATCTGGTCCGGATCTGGCAGCCCGACTGGGCAGAGTTCTCATCGATCTCAGCGGTGGAAGCGACAATGGGGAAAGGGCATGTCAATCATGCCTCGTATCTGGCGTGGATCTCGGCGACCGCCTTCGGGCCTGAACCCGAAACCGACCGGGAGATCGTCCAACCCCACGGTGAGGGTTGGATCTATGCGGCCCGGGAGTGGACGAACCAGGGCATCGTCGCCCTGTCCGAAGACCTCGCCCGCGGCGGCGCCCAACGAATAAGTACACGACCGGATGTGCAGCACCCACCCCACATACCGGAGGGCTACCCCGCCGGACTCGACGAGCTCGACCGCCTGGTCTCCTGGGGCGAGCCCGAAACCACACCACCTAGTTGATTCCGCAGGCACAGCACGCGCTGTGGGTTCCCGGAGTCACTGCAGCACCGGACCCGCGCCGACCGACACGTCGTCCAAATAGTCTTCGGTGTCACCGTAGGACGGTCGTGAACCACCTACCTATGCGCCCCGGAATTCCCGGGAGCCCCGGAATTCTTCGCCGGGTGTCGGTGCCGACGTCGCCGCCGTGGCCGGCGTCGGGGCTGGCATCGACCCCCTGAGGCGGATCACTACACACTCCGAGGAGTGGTCCTCCTGAGGTCCGGTATCGCGGATGCGTCCGCTTCCAGCAGCCGCCGCTACGCAGCCTCCATGCCAACACCTCAACCCTTCGCAACCCCGTCTATTCGCGATGACGGCGTGCACGGTGACGTCTATTCGCGATGACGGCGTGCACGGTGACGCAGCCGCCTATGATGCCCAGTCCTCGAGGTTGGTCCGCTCGATCCGCCACAGGCCGCGGTAATGCCCGCGCCAACTCATGGAGCAAGGATCCGGCCACACCGATCATGACATGGTGCCGATGTCGATTCTCCGCGTCCGAAATGTCATCCGGGCCGTTCATTGGGTCACAGTTATTGGATCAGATTCTTCGGGTCAGATTCAGGCTGAACCTCGAGACTGTCTCGGGGCGGGTGAACTCCAGCTAGCAGAGCTGTTGCTCACTGGATCATCAAGCGCAGGAATGTCATGACCCACAACCTCCAGCCCGCGGGTTGGCGGTGCCCCCGAAGCCGACGCGTGTCACAGCATTTCGAGGGGTTCCGGGTGTGTCGGCGGCGGGAACGCGCGATCGAGGCGCTCGAGATCGACGGCGCTGAGGTGAAGGTCGCGGGCTGCGGCGTTCTCGAGCACATGCTCGGCGGTCGAAGCCTTCGGGATCGCGAGCACGCTGCTGGTGCGCATCGTCCACGCCAGAGCGACCTGCGCAGGCGTCGCGCCGAGCTCACGTGCGATCTGTGTCAGATCCGGGTTGCCGAGTAGTCGTCCCTGCTCCACGGGCGAATAGGCCATCACGGGCATCTTCGCCGAAGCGGACCATGGCATCAGGTCGAACTCCGGACCCCGACGGGTCAGGTTGTACAGCACCTGATCGGTCTGGCACCCCTCAGGCAAACTCCGGAGCTCGTCGGTGTCGAGGTTACTCACACCCCACGCACGGATCGAGCCCTCGTCGATGAGGGACTCGAACGCCGCGACGGTCTCCTCGAAGGGGAATCTCCCCCGCCAATGCAGGAGGTACAGGTCCAGGCAGTCAGTACCCAGACGGTCCAGGCTTGCATGACAGGCCTCGATCGTCCCTGCTGCGGAGGCGTTCGAGGGTAGGACCTTGCTCACCAGGAAAACCTCATCGCGCCTACCCCTGATGGCTTCTCCGACAAGGTCCTCACTGCGCCCATTGCCGTACATTTCGGCGGTATCGATCACGGTCAGACCCAGATCAATACCTGTGCGCAGCGCCCGGATCTCAGCGTTCCGACTGGCAGGAGAGTCACCCAGGTTCCACGTTCCCTGCCCCAGAGCAGGAACAACGGTGCCGTCCGGAAAAGTAATCACTCACCAACGCTACAACCAGGGCCATCAACCTGCGAAGTGTGATGGAAACCCAACTATGGGCCAGGCCAAAGGGCCATCAATCGGCGCAGCAGACCCGGCTCATGGTGAATAGAATGCCGCCCTCATGTTAACAAGGGCGGCATTTCTACTCATTCAGGCGAAGGAACTAAACATTAAATCGGAATTCAACCACGTCGCCGTCGGTCATGACGTACTCTTTACCCTCGATACGGACCTTGCCGCGGGACTTCGCCTCGCTCATCGAACCGGCGTCGATGAGGTCCCCGAAGTGGACCACCTCGGCCTTGATGAAGCCACGCTGGAAGTCGGAGTGGATGACACCGGCGGCCTCTGGCGCCGTCGCACCCTTCTTGATGGTCCACGCCCGGCTCTCCTTGGGGCCCGCCGTGAGGTAGGTCTGGAGGCCGAGGGTGTGGAAGCCCACGCGGGCGAGCTGGTCGAGCCCGGACTCGTCCTGGCCGTTCATCTCGAGCATCTCGCGGGCCTCGGCCTCGTCGAGTTCCACGAGGTCGGCCTCGAGCTTGGCGTCGAGGAAGATGGCGTCGGCGGGGGCTACGAGCTCCCGCAGCTCCGCCTGGCGCTCGGCGCTGCCGAGCACGGCGTCGTCGACGTTGAAGACGTAGATGAAGGGCTTCGCGGTGAGCAGGCTCAGCTCACGCAGGTGCTCCATCTCCAGCTTGTCGCTGGTGACGGACGCGAAGATCGTATCGCCGCGCTCGAGGACGGACTGCGCGGACTGCATGGCGGCCAGCTGCGCCGCCTCGCGCTTCTTGATCTTCACTTCCTTCTCCACGCGCGGGATGGCCTTCTCCAGCGTCTGCAGGTCGGCGAGGATCAGTTCGGTGTTGATGGTCTCCATGTCGGAGCGCGGGTCCACCTTGCCGTCGACGTGAATGACGTCCGGGTCGTCGAACACACGGATGACCTGGGCGATGGCCTCCGCCTCGCGGATGTTCGCCAGGAACTGGTTGCCGAGTCCCTCTCCCTCGGACGCGCCCTTCACGATGCCGGCGATGTCGACGAAGGACACGGTCGCCGGCAGGATCTGCTTTGACCCGAAGACCTCAGCAAGCTGCGCAAGACGGGGGTCGGGCAGGCTGACGACGCCGACATTCGGCTCGATCGTCGCGAACGGGTAGTTCGCCGCCAGGACGTTGTTGCGCGTCAGGGCGTTGAAGAGGGTTGATTTGCCGACGTTGGGCAGTCCGACGATGCCGATAGTAAGAGCCACGGGAGACAAGTCTACCGGCGAGCGGTGCCGTGGAATGTCGGCGGTTCCTGCGACAGTGTGGGCATGAGCACAACCGCCGTCCTCCTCGTCCTCCTCGCCTTCGTCCTCGGGTGCGCCGTCGGCGCCTTCCTGGTGCTGCGCTCCGTCGGCCCGCGCACCGAGGAGCTCCGGGCAGAGCTCGACGACGCGACCGCCCGCCTCGGACGCACGACGACGGACCTGGCGGCGGCCGCGGCCCAGCGGGACCTCCTCCAGCAGCACAACCGCGAGCTGACCGGCAAGACATCGACGGACAACGACGTCCTGCGCGCCCTCGCCCCGGTGGCCGAGAAGCTCACGCAGGTCCAGCTCCAGGTAGGACTGCTGGAGCGCGACCGCGTGGAGCAGTACGGTCAGCTCTCGCGGCAGCTCGAGGAGTCGCGCGAGGCGGACGCCCTGCTGTTGTCGACGACCCACTCCCTCGCCGGTGCCCTGCGCAGCAACAGTGCGCGTGGCCAGTGGGGCGAGATCCAGTTGCGGCGCGTCGTCGAGGCGGCCGGCAAGCTGTCACGCGTCGACTTCCTGGAGCAGGTCTCGGTCTCCGCCGGGAGCGACGGCGAGACGGCACGCCCCGACATGGTGGTGCAGCTTCCGGGAGACAAGCAGATCGTCATCGACGCCAAGGTGCCGCTGAGCGCGTTCCTCGCCGCACAGGAACTGGCGGGCGCGGCTGACGGATCGACGGACGCCGTGGCAGGGTTCGAGGCACGGCGCACCGAGCTGCTGAAGCAGCACGGCAAGGCGCTCCGCGCGCACATCGATGCCCTGGCCCGCAAGAAGTACTGGGAAGGGGCGACGAACTCCCCCGAGCTCGTCATCTGCTTCATCCCGGTGGAGTCCGTGCTGTCGGAGGCGCTGCGCGCCGATCCGGAGCTGCTGGACTACGCGTTCAGCCGCAGCGTCGCCCTGGCGTCGCCGGTGTCGCTGCTCGGCATCCTGAAGGGCGCCGCGTTCAGCTGGCGCCAGGCGGTGCTGACGGACAACGCGCGGGAACTGTTCGACCTCTCCAAGCAGCTGTACGAACGCCTCGGCACCATGGGCGGTCACGTGACCCGCCTCGGCTCCTCCCTGAAGACGTCCGTCGAGCGGTACAACTCCTTCGTCGGCGCCCTCGAGTCGAGGGTCCTGCCCACCGCCCGGCGCATCGGCGCCTTCGATTCGGCGTCCCTCGACGTCGTCGACGCGGCGGCCGAGGGGTCCGACACCGGCGGGCCCGGCGCCGATGTGAGCCTGCTTGGGACCGCCAGGGCGCACCGCATCGGCAGCCCGGGCGTCCGCGGGCGAGGCAGCGGCCTCGATCGACGCGACGCCGCGGTCCCTCACCGCGCACGAACTCCTCGACGGGACGGCGGGCTGACCCGGGGCACGTGAACGGAGCAGACCGTTCAAGGGCCCGCCGCCCGGAGGGTCAGTTCAGGGAGGTGCGGTCCGACCCGCGCCCGCCCCGGCCCTGCGACGGGTCCCCCATCGCCTTGAGGGCGGCGCGGATCTCCTTCGGCAGGGAGAAGATGATGTCCTCCTGCGCCGTGACGACCTCCTCGACCTGCCCGTAGCCGTATTCGGCGAGCAGCCGCAGGACGTCCTGCACGAGGTTCTCGGGGACGGAGGCGCCGGAGGAGATGCCGACGGTCGCCACGCCCTCGAACCAGGACTCGTCCACCTCGTTCGCGAAGTCGACGCGGTGGGCCGCCTTGGCGCCGTACTCGAGCGCGACCTCCACCAGGCGGACGGAGTTCGAGGAATTGGCCGATCCCACCACGATGACGAGGTCCGTCTGCGGCGCGATCTTCTTGATGGCCGCCTGCCGGTTGGAGGTGGCGTAGCAGATGTCGTCGCTGGGCGGATCCTGCAGCGTCGGGAAGCGCTCCTTGAGGAGGTTCACGGTGAGCATGGTCTCGTCGACGCTCAGCGTGGTCTGCGAGAGCCAGATGAGCCGCTCGGGGTCGCGCACCTGCACCTTGTCGACGTCCTCGGGCCCGTTGACGATCTGGATGTGGTCCGGGGCCTCGCCGGCCGTCCCCTCGACTTCCTCATGGCCCTCGTGGCCGATGAGCAGGATGTCGAAGTCGTCCCGGGCGAAACGCTGGGCCTCCTTGTGCACCTTCGTCACGAGGGGGCAGGTGGCGTCGATGGTGCGCAGCCCGCGGTCCTCCGCGGACTGCACGACGGCGGGCGAGACGCCGTGGGCTGAGAAGACGACGAGCGCCCCCTCGGGGACCTCGTCGGTCTCGTCGACGAAGATGGCCCCCTTCGCCTCGAGCGTCGAGACGACGTGGAGATTGTGCACGATCTGCTTGCGCACGTACACCGGGGGCCCGTAGTGCTCGAGAGCCTTCTCCACGGCGATGACCGCCCGGTCCACACCGGCGCAGTACCCACGGGGGGCCGCGAGCAGCACCGACTTGTTCCCCGCGACCGGCGCGGCGGCGAGGACATCGGCCGGCGTGCGACGCCTGCGCGGGATGGTGGGCATGGGGACCTGAACGGAGGTGCTGGTCATGGGCCGATTCTACCGGTTCGGCGAGCCGCGCCCGCGTGATCCGGAGCATCTCCGCTGTGGGCTAAGCCCTGCGCCCGACGGCGAGCTCCCCCACCACGCCGAGGACGACGGCGATGAGCCCGGCGACGGCCACCGGCACGCTGTCGACAGCGACGTCGATGCCGACCCGGTCCGCGACGCCACCGAGGAACACGTCGGCGACAGCACCGGTCCCCGGAACCCGGGCTGCCGCGGCGGGGATCCAGGCGACGGCGAGACCTCCGACGACGCCGATGACCACCATCCCGAACCCCAGCAGGGCGAGGGTGGTGCCGCGCCGTCGGGCGATCACGAGCGCCATCAGGCCCAGCACGCCCGCACCGGCGAGGTACCGGGGCCAGGACTGCACCGCGTCCATACCGGCGCCGACGAGCCCGTCGCGCTCGATCGAGCCGATCGCGATGGTCGTGTCCTCGGGCGCCGGGATATCGAACCCGAGACGTCCGCCCACCCTCCCTGCCACGAGATCGGCGACCGGCGCGAGGTCCAGCGTCAGGAGAGGCGACGCCGGCGCGGAGGGGTCGGCGGCGTGTGCCAGGGTGACGGCGTGCGACCGGCGGAGGACCTCGGTCCAGGCGTCCGCATAGGCGGCGGACGCCGTGACCGCCGCCGTCGCGTCTCCGACGACCGGTGCCACAAGGGCGTTGATCGGGCCCGGGAGACCGCTGTTCGCGGAGAAGTCCTCGACGACGGACGCCGATAGCGCCGCCTGGAAGTCAGTGTCCTGACCGAGCGGTGCGGTGATCGCGAGGAATCCCGACTCCTCCACGAGGTTCTGATCGACCCACGCGCACGCCAGGCCGCCGGCGGCGGCCACGAGTGCGAGCAGGCCCAACAGGGCCGAGACGATGGTCCGCATGGAATCCTTGTCCTGGGTGGGACTGACGATTATGCCTGCTCGGGCCCTTTCCGGCTCCTGCCCCGATCCCGTCATTTCCGGAGCGCACATATCCGGACGGTGCCGGCCTCCGGGGGTGCGGGATGGTAGAGATGGACAGTGCCGATTCCACGAGCCGACGCGGGAGCACCCCTCCCGAGGACAGGACACCCATGACGAGCGAGGGCATCAGGGCACGGCCCGCCGGTGACGCCGACGAGGCACGCCCGGCGTCGACCGTCCCGGCCACTGCGGCGGAGACGTCGCCGGATTCCCCGTGGCCGCTCCATCTGCTGTCCGAGAAGCTGAAGGCGCACATCGACAGGGCCCCCGCGGCGTGGGTCGAGGGGCAGGTCATCGAGCTCAACCGCCGCGCGAGCATGTGCTTCATCACGCTGCGGGACGTCGACACCGAGGTGTCGCTCTCGCTGTCCGTCTATGGCAGCGTGATGGACCGCGTCTCCTCCCCCCTCGACCGAGGCTCCCGCGTGGTGGCGCGTCTCAAACCGGACTTCTGGGTCAAGACCGGCCGGCTGTCGATGCAGACCATCGACATCCGGCCCGTCGGGATCGGCGAACTCCTCGCGCGGATCGAACGGTTGCGGCAGTCGCTCGCCGCGGAGGGCCTGTTCGCCTCCGCGCGCAAGAAGCGCCTCCCGCTGCTCCCCCACCGCATCGGGCTCATCACCGGGCGCGATTCGGACGCCATGAAGGATGTCCTGCGGAACTCGGCGCTGCGGTGGCCGGCCGTGGAGTTCGACGTACGGGAGGTCGCCGTCCAGGGCGTGAACAGCGTGGCGCAGGTGACCGGGGCGCTGGCCGCGCTCGACGCCGACCCCCATGTGGACGTCATCATCATCGCCCGCGGCGGCGGCGCCCTGGAGGACCTCCTGCCGTTCAGCGACGAGTCGCTCGTCAGGGCCGTCGCCCGGGCCGCCACGCCCGTGGTCAGCGCGATCGGGCACGAAGCGGACCGCCCCCTGCTCGACGAGGTGGCGGACCTCCGCGCCTCCACCCCGACGGACGCCGCGAAACGCGTGGTCCCCGACGTCTCGGAGGAGCTCGGCAGGATCGGCCAGGCGCGTGCCGCCCTCGAACGGTCGATCCGCGTCCTCGTGCACCGCGAGGGCGAGAGCCTCGCGAACCTCCGTTCCCGCCCCTCCCTGGCGAGGCCCGAGGGGATGATCGACGTGCGGCAGGCCGACGTCGAGCGTCTGCGCTCGCGCGCCCTACGCTCCATGACGGTCGCGGTGGAGCGCGACGCCGACGCCGTCCACCACCTCCGCGAGCGCGTCCGTTCGCTCTCGCCCCAGAACACGCTGGACCGCGGGTATGCGGTCGTGCAGCGCGCCGACGGTCATGTCGTGAGGACACCCGAGGACGTGGAGCGAGGAGATGCCGTGCGGATCCGCATCGCCGGCGGGCTGCTGGGTGCCGTCATCGACGATCCTCCCGCGCCGCAGGAGGCGTCGTGACGGACGGCCGCGGGACGCGTCGTGACGAACCGGCGCGCGCACGACCCACCCCCGACGATCCCCTGACATCCACCCGGCCCCGCGCTCGGGCCACCCAGCAGACGAGGACCATGCCATGACGGACAACCAGCAGCCCGACACCAATCCCACCGCGGTGGACACGCTGTCCTACGAGCAGGCCCGGGAGGAACTCGTCGGCGTCGTGTCCCGGCTCGAGGCCGGGGGCGTGAGCCTCGAGGAGTCCCTCGCGCTCTGGGAGCGCGGCGAGGCCCTCGCCGACCGCTGCGAGGCGTGGCTCGAGGGCGCCAAGGTGAGACTGGCCGCGGCCCGGGACAAGGCCGAGGGCCAGTAGCGCCGGGCGCGCCGCCTGCAGAGAGGCCTCAGGAGTAGGGCTTCGCGGGCAGCTCCTGCAGCGCCCACGCGTTGCCGTCGGGGTCCGCGAAGCGCACGAACCTCCCCCACGGCTGGTCGTCGACGTCGCTCGCGTCCACCCCGCGGCCGAGGAGCTCGACGCGCGCACGCTCGGCGTCCGCCACGACGACCTGGATGCCGCGCTGCGAGCCGGGCGCCATCTCGCTGATCCCCTCACCGAACACGATGGAGCAGGCGGATCCGGGCGGGGTGAGCTGTACGAAGCGCACGCCCTCCCCGACCCGGTGGTCATGGTCGAGCGTGAACCCGGCCTGGTCGCGGTAGAACGCGATGGCGCGGTCGACGTCGCTGACCGGTACGTCCACGAGTTCGATCTTCCAGTCCATGATGGTCTCCCTCCTCGGCGGAGCCTCAAGGGTAGGACGAGACGCGGTCAGGGACGGTCCGCGTCAGCCGGCGGCAAGGACTCCGTCCGGCGACCACCAGGAGTCACCGGCCGCGCGCCGCGTCCGGGTCAGCGGGCGCTTCGTCGCGCCGCTGCTGGATCAGCTCCTTCGTGCGGACGAGCCGCAGGAGGGTGACGAGGACGAGTCCGCCCAGCATGTTGAACAGGAGCGTGTAGCCGAAGAAGCCCAGCCACTGGCCGTATCCGACGTCAGCGCCGGAGTGGATCGCGGCGAAGATCAGCAGCGAGTCGAGGATCGAGTGGAAGAGCCCGAGCCCGGCGAGCAGGAAGCCGCCGATCATGGTCGCCACGATCTTCGCGACGTCGTTCGTGGTGCCCTGCTGCATGCGGCTCATCAGGGTGATGGTGCTCCCGCCCAGGACGGCCAGGGCCACGGTCTGGACGGAGAACGGCGGGTCCACGTAATGGTGCGCGGACTCGCTCACGGTCGCCGACCACTGGGGGAAGGCCTGCATGACGATCCAGACGAAGATCCAGCCGCCCACGAGGTTCGCGACGAGCGTGCCGCCCCACAGCTTGGCGAGCTGCGCGATGCTGCCCTCCTTCGCCACGACCGCGGCGACGGGCATCAGGAAGTTCTCGGTGAACAGTTCGCTGTGCGCCAGGAGCAGCGCGACGAGCCCGACGCCGAAGGCGAGCCCCG
Organism: Arthrobacter pityocampae; assembly: GCF_002927275.1. GTDB lineage: Bacteria > Actinomycetota > Actinomycetes > Actinomycetales > Micrococcaceae > Arthrobacter_D > Arthrobacter_D pityocampae. The sequence continues at coordinate 720,732 of NZ_PRKW01000001.1, forward strand.
CGAGCAGCTCGTTCCCGGTCTCGTGCAGTACGGCGAGATACGCCATGATCCCGAGCCCGATCTCGAAACCGCCGAACAACCCGGTGACGACGACGGCCCGCAGGGTCCGCTGGAGCCGTTCGGCCCCCTCATTCACCGTCGCGTCGAACGACTCCTTGAGTTCGTCCTCGACCGGCGCGTCCGACGCCCCGAGTTCCCGCCTGCGTTCCTCGCTCATGGGTCCCTTCGTGCTTCGTCGTCCGCCGCACCGCCGGGTCGGCGGGACAGCTGGAATGCTCCGTCGTCTCCCGCCTCGGCGGGTCAGGAGGAGTGCAGCCGCTCCTGCTCGGCGGCGACATCGAACGATGCCCGCGGCCAGCTCAGCTGCATGTCCTCGAGCGTCGCGGTGAGCAGGTGCTGGACCGCGAGCCTCGCGTACCACTTGCGGTCGGCGGGCACGACGTACCAGGGGGTGTCCGGTGTGCTCGTCCGCTCGACGGCCACCTGGTAGGCCTCCTGGTACTGCTGCCAGAGGGCGCGGTCCTCGATGTCGTCGGGGCTGTACTTCCAGAACTTGTCCTTGCGGTCGAGGCGCTCGGCGAGCCGCGCCTTCTGCTCGTCCTGGCTGATGTGCAGCATCACCTTGACCACCCGGGTGCCCGCGCCCACCACCTGGTCCTCGAACGTCCGGATGGCCCGGTACCGCTTCTCCACCTCCTCCGCCGGCGACAGCGCGCGCACGCGGTGGATCAGGACGTCCTCGTAGTGCGACCGGTCGAAGACCCCGAGCATGCCGGGCGCGGGCAGCTGCCTTCGGACGCGCCAGAGGAAGCTGTGCTGCTGCTCCTGCTCGGTGGGGGCCTTGAACGCGTAGTGCTGCACGCCCTGCGGGTGCACCTGCCCCACGACGTGCCGGACGACCCCGCCCTTGCCGGAGGTGTCCATCCCCTGCAGGATGAGCAGCACGGCGATATCGCTGCCGGCCCGGCTCTCGGCGAAAAGCTTCTCCTGCAGGGACGCGAGCGTGTCCGCTCCCGCGGCGAGGGCCGCCGCCCCCTCCTTCTTGCCGCCGTCGAACCCGGGCGTGGACCGCGGGTCGACGGCGTCGAGCGCGAAATCCGGCCCGGCCAGGAGGAGCCGCCGCGTCTCGGCGGTGCTCTCGGTTCCGTTCGGCATGGGGACTCCTGTCGGTGGGGCGGGACTGCTCAGGGCTTGTAGGTGGACAGGAAGTCCGCGAGGCGCCCGATGGCGTCCTCGATCACCTCGACGCTCGGCAGCGTCACCATGCGGAAATGGTCGGGAGCCACCCAGTTGAAGGCCGTGCCGTGCGAGATCAGGATCTTCTGCTGCTTGAGGAGGTCCAGGGCGAACTTCTCGTCGTCCGCGATCGGGTAGACCTCGGGGTCGAGCCGCGGGAAGAGGTACAGGGCACCCTGCGCCACTTCGCAGCTCACGCCGTCGATCGCGTTGAGCAGCTGTGCGGCCTTGTCGCGCTGCTGCCGCAGCCGCCCGCCGGGCAGGATGAGGTCGTTGATGCTCTGGTGACCGCCGAGCGCGGTCTGGATGGCGTGCTGCGCCGGGACGTTCGCGCACAGGCGCATGTTGGCGAGGAGGTTGATGCCCTCGATGTAGTCGGCGGCGTCGCGCTTGGGCCCGGAGATGGCCATCCAGCCGCTGCGGAAACCGGCGATCCGATACGCCTTCGACAGGCCGCTGAAGGTCAGGCACAGGACGTCGTCGCCCGTGACGGACGCGGCATTGATGTGCACGGCGTCGCCGTAGAGGATCTTCTCGTAGATCTCGTCGGCGAACACGATGAGCCCGTGCTCCCGCGCCAGACGCACGATGCCCTCGAGGATGCTCCTGGGGTACACCGCGCCGGTGGGATTGTTCGGGTTGATGAGCACGATGCCCTTGGTGTTGGGCGTGATCTTGGCCGCGATGTCCTCGAGGTCCGGCCACCAGTGGTTGTCCTCGTCGCAGAGGTAGTGGACGGGCGTGCCGCTGGCGAGGGCCACGGACGCGGTCCAGAGGGGGTAGTCCGGCGTGGGGATCAGTATCTCGTCGCCGGCGTTCAGCAGGGCCTGCATGGACAGCGTGATGAGCTCGCTGACCCCGTTGCCGAGGTAGACGTCGTCGACGTCGATCGAGTTGATGCCGCGGCTCTGGTAGTACTGCACGACGGCGGTGCGCGCCGAGAAGATGCCGCGGGAGTCGCTGTAGCCCTGCGCCTCGGGCAGGTTGCGGATCATGTCCACGAGGATGGCGTCGGGCGCCTCGAAGCCGAACGGCGCGGGGTTCCCGATGTTGAGCTTCAGGATGCGGTGGCCCTGGGCCTCCATGGTCATGGCGTGTTCGAGCAGCGGCCCCCTGATGTCGTAGAGGACGTTCTGGAGTTTGCCGGATTGCTTGTAGGTGGCCATTTCTTCAGGATGCCACAGCAGGGGCCCGCCGCGCGGCATTGCGATGCCGTGCGACGGGCCCCTGCCGGCGGGCTGCCTACCTAGCCGGCGAGATTCTTCTCGGCGAGCCAGTCGGCCGCCGCGTCCGCGGGGTTCCGCTTCTCCTCGCCGCTGACCTCACGGTTCAGGGCGAGCAGGTCGTCCGTGGTCAGCTGGGCCGACACCTCGTTGAGGACGTTGCGGGCGTCCTCGTTCACGGTGTCGGTGTTGATCAGGGGCAGGACCTGCTGCGCGATGAAGTTGTCCTCCGGGTCCTCGAGGACCACGAGGTCGTTGTCCTCGATCGACGGCGTGGTCGTGTAGATGTCCGCGGCCTGCACGGTGTCGTCCAGGAGGGCGTTGAGCGTGATGTCCCCGCCGCCGTCATTGATGGCCTCGAACCCGCCGGGCTCGCAGTTGTACTTCGCCTTGAGGCCGGGCAGCCCGTAGGCGCGCTCCTGGAACGTGCTGGGCGCGCCGATGGTGATCTGGTCGCAGACCTTCGCGAGATCCTCGATCGACGTGAGATCGAACTTCTCGGCGGTCGCCGCGGTCACCACGAGGGCGTCCTTGCTCTCGGCCTTCGAGGGCTCGAGTACCTCGAGCTTGACGTCGGGCGACTTCGCGGACAGCGCGTCCGGGAGGGCAGCGACGATGTCCTCGGCGGATTCGGCGGTCGCCTCCGGATCGGCGAAGAGCAGCAGGTTGCCGCTGTAGTCGGGGACGATGTCCACCGAGCCGTCCTCGAGGGCGGTGTAGTAGATCTCCCGCGACCCGATGTTGAGCTTGGTGGTGGCCTCCACACCGGCGGCGTTGAGCGCGCCGGCGTAGATCTCGGCGACGATCTGGCTCTCGGGGAAGTCCGCCGACCCGACGACGACGGATCCTCCTTCCGCGGCGGCCGATTCCTGCGGGTCGCCCTGGGGGTCGCTGTTCGCACCGCAGGCAGTCAACGCCAGCGCGGCCGTCAGGCCGCCAGCCAGTCCCATCAAAGCGCGCCGTCGGGCGCGTCGTACTGACAGGTTCTTCATGTTGTTCCTCCTTGTGCACTGGCGACGGCCTTCTGCCGGCCAGATCCTGTGGGCCTCACCCGATCCGGGGTGCGGAGCCCGGGTGAGACGACGATTCTCTGCAGCAGTCCCATGAGCAGATCGACGATGATCGCCAGGACCGTGATGACCACGGCGCCGCCGAAAAGGCGCCCGTAGTCGGCGAGCTGTGTCCCCTCCACGAGATAGACCCCGAGCCCGCCCAGATTGATGAATGCGACGACGGCGACCGTCGACACGACCTGCAGCAGGGCGGCACGCACGCCCCCGAGGATCACCGGGAGCCCGTTGGGTACCTCGACCCGCAGCAGGATCTGCCCTTCCGCCATGCCCATGCTCCGCGCGGCGTCGACCACGGCGCGGTCCACCGAGGAGATGCCGGCATAGATCCCGCTGAGCAGGGGCGGCACGGCGAGCAGCACGAGGGCCCAGATGGGCGGCATGAGGCCGAGACCCGTGAGCAGGACGAACAGGAAGACCAGGCCGAGCGTCGGCAGGGCGCGGAGAATACCGACGCCCGAGACGATCACGACGCGGCCGCGGCCCGTGTGGCCCACGTAGAGGCCGATGGGGACGGCGATCGCCAGTGCGATGAGCATGGTCAGGCCCGTGTAGCCGAGGTGCTCGGCGACGCGCATCGGGATGCCGCGCTCCCCTTCCCAGTTGGCGGGGGCCGTCAGCCACTGCCACATCTGCACGAAGAGGTTGTCGCTCGTGTAGTCCATCAGGAACCCGCCACTTCTGCCTGGAGTGCCATGATCTCGGCATCCGGCGCGCCCTTGACGGCGACCTTCCGCGTCCACGGCGTCAGGAGCCGCTCGGCGAGCACGAGCAGGAGGTCCAGGATGAGCGCGAGCAACAGGATGATGATGATCCCGACGGCGATCTCGGTGGGGAAGGACCGGAAGAGCCCGTCCGTGAACAGGGTCCCGAGGCTGGGCACGCCGATCAGGGCGCCGACGCTGACGAGGGAGATGTTGGTGACCGAGACGACGCGCAGACCGGCGAACAGGACCGGCAGCGCGAGCGGGAGGTCCACGGTCAGGAACCGGCGGACGGGCGTGTAGCCCATGGCGACGGCGGCCTGCCGGACGCCGTCGTCGATCGAGTTCAGGGCGTCGAGCGTGGCACGTACGAGCAGCGAGAAGGCGTAGATCGCGAGAGCCACGATGACGTTGACGGGGTCGATGACCCGGGTGCCCAGCACTACGGGCAGGAACACGAACATCGCCAGGGACGGGATCGTGTAGAGGATCGAGGACCCGGTCAGCAGGACCGATCCGACCACGGCGTTGAGGCGGGCGAACTGCGCGACGGGCACCGCGACGATCAGCCCGAGGACCAGCGGGACGACCGCCTGGTAGAGGTGCAGGCGCGTGTGCAGCCAGATGAAGTCGAGGTTGGCGAGGAACCAGTCCATCGTCAGACCGCCGTGTTGTGGTCGGCGCGGCCGCGGACGAGCCGCGCGGCCTCGATGAGCTCGAACACCTCGGCGGCGTGGACGACGCCCACCGCGCGGCCGTCGTCGTCGACCGTCACGCCCAGGCCCGACGGCGAGGACAGCGCGGCGTCGAGCGCCCGCCGCAGGGTGTCGCCGCGCGTGTAGAGAGATCCTCCGGGGACGGCGTCGGCCTGCCGGGTGATCCCACCGCGCGTGGCCTGGGGCACCCAGCCGTGCGGGCGGCCGTCGGCGTCGACCAGCAGCGTCCACGGCGAGCGAACCGAGACGGTCGGGTCGGCGAGCTGGTCGACCTCGATGGTCTCGACGGGGTGGATCGCGACGTCGGCGCCGGGCTGGAAGGAGAGGTGGCGGAACCCGCGGTCGCGTCCCACGAAGCCGGCCACGAAGTCGTCGACGGGGGCGCGGAGGATCTCCTCGGGAGCGGCGTACTGCGCGAGGCGGCCGCCGACGGCGAACACGGCCACCTTGTCGCCGAGGATCGTCGCCTCGTCGATGTCGTGGGTGACGAAGACGATGGTCTTCGCGAGGTCGCGCTGCAGGCGCAGCAACTCCTCCTGCAGTTCGGCGCGGACCACCGGGTCCACGGCGCTGAAGGGCTCGTCCATCAGGAGGATCGGCGGATCGGCGGCGAGCGCCCGGGCGACCCCGACGCGCTGCTGCTGCCCGCCGGAGAGCTGGCCCGGGTACCGCCCGCCCAGCTCGGGGGCGAGGCCGACGACGGCGAGGAGTTCCTGCGCGCGGGACCGCGCCTCGGCCTTCCGGACGCCGTTGAGGCGCGGGACGGTGGCGATGTTGTCCAGGACGGACCGATGCGGCAGGAGGCCCGAGGACTGCATGACGTAGCCCATCGACCGGCGGAGTTCGGCGGCCTTCTGCTGGGAGATGTCCTGCCCGTCGACGAGGATCCTGCCCGACGTCGGTTCCACCATCCGGTTGATCATGCGCAGGGAGGTGGTCTTGCCGCAGCCCGAAGGGCCCACGAACACGGTGATCTTCCCGCGCTCGATGTCCAGGGTGAGGTCGTCCACCGCGGGCCGGCCGCCGTCGTAGGTCTTGGTGACGGAGCGGAACTCGATCTGGTGCCGCGTGTCGTCCTGCTCGGGGGATGTCATGGCAGCTGTGCCTTTCGTGGCAGGAGCTTCTCGGCCGGGCTGCGCCCGCGGACCGCCCAAGCGGTTCCGGCTTGCCGTCTGGTATGTCGCTGCGCGGGGCGCGCAGCGGTCAGTTCAAGCTGTCGGAGGTTCTGAGTCTAACCAAGCGTTCGGAGCAGGCAAGACTACGGGTGGGTGCAGCGTGCGTCACATCAGGAACCTGACGCCCATCACGGGGTCCTTCGCGAGCACCACGACGTCGGGAATGCCCGCCGCCGCGAGCCGCGCCCGCAGGCGGTCCTGCAGTGCCGGCTGGTGCATCACGAGCCCACCGCCCAGCACCACGGGCCCCGGGACCCCGATCACGGACGCCACGTCGAGCACGAGGCGCGCGAGATCGGCGGCTGCGGTGTCGAGGATGGCGGCGGCGTCGGGCTCGCCATCGTGTGCGGCGTCGAACACGGCCCGGGACTGCGCCGCCCAGTAGGTGCGTCCGGCGTCGGAATGGAACAGGCCGATGAGTTCCGTGGGCTCGGTGATGCCGTTGAGGGCGAGGACCGCGGCGTCGAGCGCGTCCGGGGCCAGTCCGGTGTCGTGGCGGTGCAGGGCCCGGCGGACGGCTTCGCGGGCCACCCAGTACCCGCTGCCCTCGTCGCCGAGGAGGTACCCCCACCCGCCGGAGCGGGCCTGGCGGCCGTCGGGGGTGATTCCCCACGCCACGGAGCCGGTGCCCGCGATGACGGCGATGCCCGTGGTGGCACCGCCTGCGGCGAGGATGAGGCGGGTGTCGTGCACGACCTCGACGGCCGCGTGCGGCGCGTGGGCAGCGATCAGCGCGCGGAGGCGGTCGGCGTCGGCCGGAGTGTCCACTCCCCCGGAGCCGGCGATGACGCGCGTGACCGGGCTTCCGTCCGCGTGGGCCCGGAGGTCGTGGAACAGCCCGCCGAGGCTGCGGGCGGCGTCCTCGGGGGTGACGTTCTGGACGTTCGCGCTCCCGGCCTTCGCCTCCGCTACGAGCCGGTCGCCACGCCACAGCGCGCCGTGGGTCTTGGACCCGCCGATGTCGAGGCCGACGACGAGCTGCGCGTGGTCCGTGCGGGAGTCGGCGGAGGAGCGGGCAGCGGCTGGCGCGGGGGTCTCGGGCATGCCTACAGCCTACAAACCGGCGGGACGTGAGCCGCCGGGGCCGGCCTGGTCAGCGCCGGCACGCAAGCGGCTGCGTCAGCGTGCCGCACGGGCACGGAGGACCAGCGAGCCCACGGCGAGGACACCGCAGACTGCGCTGATCACCAGCGCGAACACGGTGACCGAGGCGTCGAGGCCCCAGACGCCGGCGGCGGCGCCGAGGCCGAGGACCGGGACGGCACTGCCGAGGTACGTGATGACGTAGACGGCGCTGACGGTCTGTGCGTGGAGGGCCGGGGCCACCTTCACGGAGACCTCGTTGAAGACCACCCGGAAGGCCATGCCCTGGCCGAACCCGGCGACGAGGCACGCTCCCACCAGCAGGGGCAGACTGCCGGTCTGCTGCGCGACGGGCAGCAGGCCCACGCCCACGGCCATGCCGGCCAGACCCACCGGGACCACGAACCGGCCGCGGGGCGAGACGAGCTGGCTGATGGCGGACGCGCCGAGCACGAGCGCGGCGAGGAGGCCGATCAGCGGACGGGAGGTGGTCCCGGCGATGCCGGCGAACCAGGTGGGGGCGAGGCTCAGGGTGAACCCGAACACGGCAAAGCTGAGGAACCCGACGGAGGACGCCGTCCAGAAGGACCGGCGCGCATCCTTCGACACGGCCGGTCTGCGCGGGCGCAGGACGGCCAGGGGCTTGCCGGTCACGACCGGCTTGATCGCCGGGCGTGCGCGCAGCAGCAGGAGGGGGACGAGGAGGCTCGCCAGGACCACGAGGTACACGAGGAAGGGGGTCCTCGTCGGCGAGGGCAGGAGCGAGAGCAGTCCCCCGATCACCGGGCCCGCAGCGACCCCGCCGGCGGAGGCCAGGAGCGTGAACCGGGACGCCCAGTCGGGGCGGGCGGGGAGCAGGTCGCGGAGCGCGGCGGCGCTGGCACCCGTCGCCAGGGCGACGGCGCCGCCCTGGAGCATGCGCCCGGCGGCGAGCATGGGCAGCGACGTGGCGGCGGCGAAGAGCGTGGCCCCGAGGAGCCCGAGGACGACGGCGAGGACGAGGGCGGCGCGCCGTCCGATGTGGTCCGACCAGTGGCCGGCATGGACGAGCCCGCCGATCAGGGCCACGACGTAGGACGCGAACGCCACGGTGACGGCGAACGGGGAGAGCCCCAGCTCGGCCTGGATGAGCGGGTAGAGCGGGGTCGCGAGGTTCGCACCGATCAGGAGGGTCGAGATCACGGTCACGGAGAGCACGAGTCGGACGGCGAGCGATGCATCCCACCGACGTGCCCCGGCCGCCGTCGGCCTCATCCGCAGCTCATCGAGAACGCTCATCCCACCACTTTTCCTCGCTTGCGCCTGGACGGGCGCTGCCCCGGGTACGCTCGTGCACGTCCCCCTCTAGGATGATGCGGACTGACTGCTGTGCTGTGTTGCATGACGGGTTTCTGATCGCGATGCGCAACACGACAAGAACCGACTGACCGGAAGTGAGCGTCGTGAGCAAGCTGGACAACCTCGACCTGCGGCTGCTGCTCGCCCTCGTGCGGGACCCGCGCGCGCAGGTGAGCGAACTGAGCGAGCTGCTCGGCGTGGCCCGGAACACGGCGCAGTCCCGTATCCGCCGGCTGCTGCGTGCCGGGACCCTGCGCCACAGCGGGCGGGAGCTGGACCTGGAGGCGCTGGGCTACGACGTCGTCGCCTTTATCACCATCGAGGTGTCCCACCGCGAACTCGACGGCGTCATCGCCGGGCTCCGCACCCTGAACCAGGTCCTCGAGGTGCACGAGATCTCCGGCCGTGGCGACGTCTGGTGCAGGGTCGCGGCCACCGACACCCACAACCTGCAGGCCGCACTGCGGTCCGTCCTGAGGATCAAGGGCGTCATCCGCACCGAGACGGTCCTCGCCCTGCACGAGCACATCCCCTACCGCACCGAGCCCCTGCTCGAGCGGCTCGCCCAGCGTCCCGCGGACAGCTGAGCGACGCCCCATCACGCACCACGTCGAGGAGACCCCATGACCCTGCCCACCACCGACACCCGCGTCACCTACCCTGCCGGAGCCACCGAGGCCGCCTCCCGGGTCCTGCACGTCGAGGCCCATGGCGACCGGACGGCCGTCCTGCTGGAGAACACCGCCTTCCACCCGGTGGACCACGCCTGGCCGGACCAGGGCGCCGACCGGGGCACGCTTGAGGTCGGCACGCGCCGCTGGGAGGTGACCGACTGCGTCGTCGGCGCGACCGACGGCACCACCCTGCACCTCGGGGCGGACTCCCCCGTCCGGAAGGGCACCGAGGGGTGGGCGTTCGTCGTCGTGCACCTGATCGAGGGCGGCGGGAACGGCCCGGTGGAGGGCGACGACGTCGTCGTGCGGGTCGACGCCGCCCACCGCGCCGCCGTGTCCGCCGGACACACCGGGTGCCACCTGGCCTCGCTCGCGCTGAACCGGGCGCTGGCCGGCCGCTGGAAGAAGGACGTGGCGTCCGATGCCCTCGGTGCACCGAACTTCGACGCGCTGGCGATCGACACGACGGTCATCGGCGAATTCGGGTCCCTCGACCGGTACCGGCTCGGGAAGTCGCTGCGGCGGAAGGGCTTCACCGTCGAGGACCTCGACCCGCAAGCCACGGCCGCGGCTGTGAACGCCACGCTCGCGGCCTGGACGGCCACCGGCGCCGCCATCGGCATCGAGGCGGACGGTGGCGGGCTCACCGACCGGCGCCGCTGGATCTGCGACCTGCCGGGGGAACGGGCCGGGATCCCGTGCGGCGGCACCCACCTGACGTCCCTCACCGGCGTGGACGTGACCGTGCGGCTGGAGCTCGCCGATGCTGACGGGACGCCGGTCCTGCGGATGGACACGCGGGTCGGCGTTCCCGCGCCGGACTGAGGAGGTCCCCGGAGCTCAGACGCTCCCGGCCCGGAGGCGCCGCGCGTCGGCCAGGAACTGCTCGGCGACCTGCAGGCGGGACATCGCCTCGGACACGCTGTGCGCCCCCGCGGCGCCGTCCGCGCCCTGCCGGCGTTCCGGGCGCCGTCGCGCCCCGGCGACGAGGGTGAGGCTGACGGCGGCCGCGCGGCTCCTGAGGGCCACCGGGTCCACGCGCCGGTCGAAGGCCTGCTGGAAGCGGGCGAGCGTCTGCGGGACCCGGGCGTAGCCGTCGTGCAGTGCGGGGAGGACGGCGAGGTGCCCGAGGAAGCAGGCGAGGTCGTCCACGAGGTGTCCGGGCCCGACGGCGTCGACGTCCAGGAGCCCGGACACCGACCCGCCCGCGATCAGGAGGTTCCCCTCGTAGAAGTCGCCGTGCGTCGGCACGCGGGGGCCGCTGTCGCTGGAGCGGACCAGGGCATCGATGTCCTCGGCGAGACGGCGGATCCGCCCGGCCCGCCCCGGCAGCGCCGCCACGGCCCCCTCCCCGTAGTCCCTGATCCTGGCCGCCCAGGGCGGCCGGGCGGGCAGTGAGAGGACCTCGGCCGGCAGCGCGGCGAGGACCCGCAGGAGGGCCTCCGGCTCGACGTCCTCCGCGCCGTCCCGCATGAGGAGTTCGGCGAGCGGCGTGCCGGGAGCCGCGTGCATGGCGACGACGTCCTGCCGCGGTTCGGCGGCCAGGGCGGGGGCGGGCACGCCCGCGGCCCGGAGCGTCCGGTGCCGCTCGGCGAGCGGGGCCGCTGCCCCGTGCCGGAGCACCTTGAGGTAGCGCCGCTCGTCCCCGTTCCGCGCGAGCACCACGGCACGGCGCAGGGGCCGGTAGCTCCTGAGCTCGAGGAGCGTCGCCGCAGGATCGTACCCGGCGCCGAAGGCGAACGGCGTGGCTGCTCCGGGGTCGAGGGCCGCGGGAAGCCCGGGCAGGAGCGGATCGCCGGGGTGGACCCACGCGGAGAGGTCGGCGCCGCGCCGGTGGACCACCGTGACCCCGTCCGGAGTGTGCGGGAGCGGGTAGGAGGTGATGCAGGCGTGCGTGGGAACCGCCCCGGGGGCCGTGCGGCGCTGCGGCCCGGCCCCGCAGCGCCCCACGGCCCCCGGGGCGGCCTCGACGGAGAAGACGCCGGTGGCCCCGGCGCCGGGGCGGTGATGCAGGGCGGTGAGTTGCCAGGCGCCGAGGTCCCACCCCGCGCCGGCGAGGACACGCCGCAGGACGTCCTCCGGCGCGTCCGACCCCAGGAGCGTGATGACGTCCTGCTCGCGGGTGGTGCGGGTGTCCCGTGCCTTCATGCGCTGCCCGGCGGGATCCTACGGGAGCCGGTCCGTCGTCGGCTGCGGTGTCATGCCGGGGCCGTCAGGCCCGCCGACGCTGCAGCACGTCGTCGAGGTTGATGCGTCCCGTCGCGGGGGCGGCGTCGTGCGTGGGGCCGGGGATGACGCTGTCGGCGCCGTCCGCGGCGGTCGCCGCGACGCGAGCGGCGGCCTCGGATGTCTTGATGAGTGTGTTCGACGCGGCCTTCGGGGCCTCCGGCAGGTCCAGGGGCGCGGGGGCCTGGCGTTCGGCCTTCGCAGCACCGACGTAGGTGGGGCGCGGCACCTCGACGGGCGCCCATGCCGCGGACGCCGGCGCGAGCACGGCCTGCACGGCCGACGCCGTCGGGTCTGTCGGTGCGGTGCGTCCGTCGTCCACCGGATCCGCGTCCTCCGCCGGTGCGCCGTCACGGACGTCCACGACGGACGAGCCGTGGGCGCCGGCCAGGGCGGCGGTCCGCCGCTCCATGGCGGTCAGCGGACGCGCGGGGGTCCCTTCGGCGTCGAACAGGACCGTCGGGCGCGCGGGGGCGGCGGGCGCCGGCTCGGCCTGGGCCGTTCGGGGGGCTTCGTCGGGGGCGACGTCCCGGACGGGAGCCATGGCATCGGCGAACGCGCGGTTCACGCGGTCACGCCGGGCGCGCACGGCGAGCATCCGCAGGACCGCGACGGACGCGGCCGCCCCGCCGAGGCAGGCCAGCGGGAGGAGGAGGGACACGACGCCCAGGACGCCGAGCACGAGGGTCACCAGCGAGCCGACAAGGCAGAGCAGGCCCGTCAGGGCGACGGCGAGGCGCCCCCATCGGAGGGTGGAGGGCTGCTTCCGGGACGTCGTCGTGCCGGCACGGACCGCAGCCGGACCCGGCGCTGCCCCGCGCACGGCCTGGGGGATCTCGGGCCGGCGTTCATCGTCCTGCGGTGCGGTCATGGTCATTCTGCTCCCTCCGGGACGGGATGTCCCGGTCGTCGACGTCCGGCGTCTGGTCCCGGCGAAGGCCGGCGTGGTCCTGCCGAGGACGAACGGGGCCACCCACACCAGCCACATGCCGACGATTGCTGCGAGCACCAACGAGCTATCCAGAGAAAAGACCACCCTCAGAACCGTAGTAGCACATGGCGTCCCGCGTCAGCATTGGTACCGGGGTGTCGGCGCCTGATATGCCGTTCCCGGCATCCACCGCGCTGCCGGGCTCTACCGGGCCCGTCGGCTCTCGAGCCACGGGCCGAGCAGACCCCGCGGCACGTCCTCGGCGGTCAGGGCGAAGCTCCTGTGGTCGGCCCACTGACCCGCGATGTGCAGGAACCGCGGGCGGAGGCCCTCGTCGCGGAAGTGCAGCTTCTCCACGACCCGCAGGCTCGCCCGGTTCTCGGGGCGGATGTTGATCTCCATCCGGTGCAGCCCGAGATCCCGGAAGCAGTAGTCGGTGGCCAGCGCGACCGCCGTCGGAGCGATGCCCCGGCCGGCCTGCTCGGCATCGACCCAGTAGCCGAGGGTGGCCGTCATCGCCGATCCCCACGTGATGCCCGAGACCGTCAGCTGCCCCACGAGGCGGGCGTCCCGGGACCCTGGCTGCTGCTCCGTGATCAGGAACGGCAGCGCCGCACCGGCGCGCGCCTGGGCGGTGAGGGATCGCACCATCTGGTGGTAGGTGGGCAGGAAGCCCTCCGGATCGGGACTCGAGGCCTCCCAGGGCGCCAGCCAGGCGGCGTTGCGCTGCCGCAACGCCGTCCAGACTGCCTTGTCCCTGTGGCGGATGGGCCTGAGGACCAGCGATCCGGTCCTGAGGGTCACGGGCCAGCTGGCTGCCGACCACACGGCGGACTACTCCGGGATGTTCTTGCTGAAGTCCTTGATCCAGGCACGGAGGTCCGGGCCGAGGTCCTCGCGCTCCGAGGCGAGCGTGACCACGGCCTTCAGGTAGCTGAGCTTGTCGCCCGTGTCGTAGCGGCGGCCACGGAAGACGACACCGTACACGCCGGACCCTTCGCCGTCGGCGCCCGCGAGGGTCTGCAGGGCGTCGGTCAGCTGGATCTCGCCGCCGCGGCCCGGCGCGGTGGTCTCGAGGACGTCGAACACGCGGGGGTGCAGGACGTAGCGGCCGATCACGGCGAGGTTGGAGGGCGCGTCCTCGACGGCCGGCTTCTCGACGAGCTCGTTCACGCGCACGTGGCCCTCGCCGTCGATCTCGGTGATGTCCGCGCAGCCATAGGCGCTGATCTGCTGGGGGTCCACCTCGATCAGGGCGATGACGGACCCGCCGGTCTTCGCCTGCACCTCGATCATGGTCTCCAGCAGGGGGTCGCGCTCGTCGATCAGGTCGTCGCCGAGCAGGACGGCGAACGGCTCGTTGTTGACGTGCAGCCTGGCGCGCAGCACGGCGTGGCCGAGGCCCTTGGGGTCGCCCTGGCGGAGGTAGTGGATGTCCCCGAGTTCCGAGGGGCGACGGACGGCGGCGAGCTTGTCGTGGTCGCCCTTGTCCTCAAGGGTCTGCTCGATGAAGGGGACGCGGTCGAAGTGGTCCTCGAGGGCACGCTTGTTGCGCCCGGTGATCATCAGGACATCGGACAGCCCGGCGTCCACGGCCTCCTGCACCACGTACTGGATGGCGGGCTTGTCGACGACGGGGAGCATCTCCTTGGGCATCGCCTTGGTCGCGGGAAGAAAACGGGTTCCCAGCCCGGCCGCGGGGATGACGGCCTTAGTCACACGTGATCGCAAAGTCATGGGATCCACACTACAGAACGGCCCCCCTTTTGCCGGGCACTCGGCACAATGGTCGGATGAGTCCTTCTCCCCGTGCTAGTAAGCCCCCTGCCGAGGTCGGTGCCGACAAGGCCCGGCTGCGCCGCTCCCTCCGCCAGGCCCGCGCGGCCCTCGCCCCGGCGGACCGGCAGGACCAGTCGGCGGCACTCGCCCGGGCCGTGACGGACCACCTCGGGAGGACCGCCGTCCTGCCCGCGGACACGGCGCCCCGCCCCACCATCGCCGCCTACCTCGGCGTCGACCCGGAACCGGACACCGCCCCCCTGCTCGAGGAACTGCACCGCCTCGGCTACGGGGTGGCCGTCCCCGTGTGCGAGCCCGGATACCAGCTGTCCTGGACCGCCTGGGCCCCCGGGGTCCCGCTCCAGCGCTCCGTGCGGGCCCCGGTCCTGGAACCCACCGGCCCGCGGCTGGCGTTCGAGGACCTGCCCGACGTCGCCCTCATCCTCGTCCCCGCTCTCGCCGTGGACCGCGCCGGTCACCGGATCGGCCAGGGTGGCGGGTACTACGACCGCTTCCTCGCCCGCCATCCGCTCGGTCACGCCGACGCCGTTCCCCGGCTCGGCGTCGTCTACCGGTCCGAGCTCCTGCCCGCGGGGGACGTCCCGACCGAGCCCTGCGACCAGCCCCTCCCGGGCGTCTTCACCGCGGACGGGCTCCTGGAGGTCGGGTCACTCGGGCCGCCCGTGTAGACTGGCACTCGACCCCGGAGAGTGCCAACAGCTGGTGCTGGAAGCGTGCCGATCGGGGACCACGAAGCCTGTCCAGGAGGATCTCCATGCCCATGTACGCCTATGCCTGCAAGGACTGCGGCCACACCTTCGACATCCAGCAGTCCTTCTCCGACGACTCCCTGACCGTCTGCCCCGTGTGCGACGGCGCGCTGCGGAAGAAGTTCAACAGTGTGGGTGTGGTGTTCAAGGGCTCGGGTTTCTACCGCAACGACTCCCGCGCGACGACGTCGAGCACGGATGCGAAATCCACCACTGCGTCCTCGTCGCCGGCATCCTCGGAGACGTCCGGCGCCGGTGCGTCGAAGGGCACGTCGGCGTCTACGTCCGTGGCTCCGGCCGCCTCCGGGGCCGACCGCGCCGCGTCCTGACTCCGCGGATGTGCACATAGCAGCGGCACCGGCTCGCGGGCGGCACGCCCACGCCTAGCGTCGGTCCATGCAGACCGTACGCCGCCCCCCGGGCGCCCCGCTCCGCCGCCGCCTCCACAGGACGGTGCACCGCCGAAGGAGGCTCCTGGCCTGCCTGTTCCTGTGTGCTGCCGCGGGCGTCGCCGTCGAGGCGATCGTCGAGGACCACCCGACGACGGCGGTCGTCAGCGCAGCCCACGACCTCGCTGTCGGGACCGTCCTGACGCAGGCCGACGTGTCGGTCGTCAGGGTCCCCGACCAGGCCGTCGCGGCCGGCACTCTCCGCCGCGTCGATGAGGTGGTGGGCCGGCAGCTGGCGACTCCCCTGCCGGAGGGCTTCCCGTTCTCCGCGACCGCGTTCGTCGGTGACGGCCTGCTGACCGGGATGGAGCACGGCACCGTCGCGGTCCCGCTCCGGCCGGCCGATCCCGCGACCGTCCAGCTGCTCACCCCCGGACAGCGCGTGGACGTGATCCTCAGCGCCGGCGACGGCTACGACGTCCCCGGCGACGCGACGGTCCTCGCGCGGTCGGTCGCCGTCCTGTGGACCGCACCGGATGCCGGCGGCGGGACCTGGCCGGGCGCCGGGGACGACGACGGTCTCGTCGTCGTCGCGGCGGGCCCGGAGGACGCCGCGGCGCTTGCCGGGGCGTCCAGCGCCGGCGACGTGCACCTGGTCCTCACGAGCGGCTCATGAGGACCGGCGGGCGCTCCCAGGCGGTCCTTCCCTGCCGTCGGTCGCGATGCTCAGCCCCAGTGCGGGGGACGCTGCTCCCGAAGCCAGGCGTCGTGATCGTCGGGAGTATCGCCCCACGACCGCGGGTCGTCCTCCCCCGCGGTCGTGGGGACGGCCGGCACCGGGTCCTTCGGGGAATTAACGGCGCCGGTGCGGCCGCCGACCGGGTGCTCGTCGCTCTGGCTCATCGTCTGGACGTCCTTCCGGGGTCAGGGCTGGTCCGCGGGCTCGCGGGTCGGCAGTCCGATGACCGCCGACGCGCGCTCGGCGCAGCCGTCCGGGTCCGTGAAGACCTCTATGGTCCACAGCGGCATGTAGCGCCACCCCATGCGTTCGAGGATCTGCGGCCTGAGCCTGCTGCGCTCCCGTACCGACATCGACCTGTAGCGGGCGGTGCCGTCCGATTCGATGGCCAGCGGGGCCGGCCGTTCGTCCTGGGCCGCGGCTGCGGTCCCGTCGGCGCGGAGATCGGCGGGCCGGACCGCGACGATGTCGAGGACGCCCGCGTAGTGGTCCCACACCTCGGCGCCGCGGTGCCGCAACCGGTCCACGAGGTCCGCCACGAGCGGGTCCTCGTTGCTCCCGGGCACCGGCCGACTCCGGCCGGCGCTGCCGCCGAGTTCGCGCTGGAGCAGTTCGAAGAAGTCCAGGGCGCCGGCGGTGAGGCGGTCCGGGTCGAGGTCGGAGGGCTCGAAGCAGGTCAGCACGTGCTGGAGCCGGCGGGCGCGCGTCATCGCCAGCACGAAGTTGCGGCGACCGTCGGGACCGGACAGCGGACCGAAGGAGTGCAGGGCACGCCCGTGGGGGGTCCGGCCGTAGCCGAGCGAGAAGATGATGTCGTCGCGGACCAGGCCCCCGGCGCGCTCCACCGGGACGACCCGGAAGGACTCCCGGCCTGGCGTGAAGAACCCGGCGGCCCAGGGGAACTCGGCCATCTGCAAGCGGATGGCCTCGCCCACCCGGGCGGCGTGCCGGGTACTGGCGGTGACGACGGCCAGGGAAGAGCGCGGGCGGTGCCGGATGTGCTCGAAGACGAGGTCGACGACGCGCTTGACCTCGACGTCGACGCTCTCCACGCCGTCGTGCTCGGAGCTCGGCATCCCCGTGCCGTTCGGCAGGTATTCGACCACGAGTCCGCGACCGGCCCCCGTGACCTCGGAGGCCTGCGGCAGGCGGGTGAGCTTCCCGTCGTAGAACGATTCGCTGAGATAGGCGCCCAGTCCGCGGTCCACGCCGCGGTACACCTCGGTGAGCCCGCGAACGGGCAAAACCGACCGCAGCGCGTCGAAGGCGCTGGGCAGGGGCTCGAGGGTGGAGGCACGGTCGGCGGACTGCACCTCGATGCTGAACCGGGTGGGCGCGGCCAGGCGGTCGTCGCCGAAGATCACGGTCTGCGAGGCACGCGCCACGCACGGTACCGCGCTCTGCAGGGACATCGATTCGCCGTCGAGGAGAACTGCGGTGTCGAACCGGTAGCCCTCGGGAACGGCGCCCCTGATGGTCAGCGGGCTCACGGCCCAGACGGGCAGCAGTGCGCCCACGAGGTCGCGATGGAGGGCAGCGAAGACCTCGAGGGTCAGGGTGCCGTCCTTCAGCTCCTGGCGCAGTCGCGCGGCATCCTGGGGGTGGTTCTCGACCGCTTCCCGCCAGCGCTCCGCGAGGATCCAGCGGACCCGGGCGGGTCCCGACGCGATGTGCGCGTTGTCCGCGAGCCGGTACTCCGCCTCGAGCGTGCGCAGGCTTGCGCCGTCCGACATCGCGAGGTAGTCGTCCCCGCTGATCATGGCCTCCAGCGCGGACTGCCACCAGGCGAGCTCGAGTTCGGTTCCCACGCGATCGGCGGGCACCTCCCGGGCTGCGAGGTCGGTGAGCAGGTCCGCGAGGCCCTGCTCACGCATCTCGTCGAGGAGCAGTGTGCGCTCGGGCAGGGTCTCCAGGGTGTCCCTGTCCGCGGCGAGGTCACGCAGCAGGACCTCGAGGCCGTCCAGGGGCAGCCCGGCGAGGTCCGGGTGCTCCGCCGTGGGCCGGAGGGTGGCGGTGAGCTCGGCGAGGCGCCCCTCGACGGCACGGTAGGACGCGTGGATCTCGGCCAGCCCGGTCGGCACGGAGGGGTGGCGCTCGGTGAGGGCGTAGCGGGTCCACTGGGTGCGCTGCTGCTGTACCTCGAGCAGCGAGCTGTGGAGGTCGGAGATGTGGACGCCGGGCCGGATGTACTCCTTGGCCACGCGTCGCAGCCGGGAGCGGGTCATCGAGCTCATCTCGATGCCGCGGTCCTTGCGCCACGCGGACGGCGCCGTGGCCGAGATCAGGTCCGTCACCGGGCGGTCGAAGATGTCGGGCGTGAACTTGTCGAGGCTGCCCCGCACGGTGAGGAGGAGCTCGAGCTGCTCGCCCCACTCCCTGAAGCTCTCGCCGAGGGTGATGTGCGAGTGCTCCGCGACGCGCTGCACCTCACCGCGCAGCGCGGGGATCCCGGTGGCGAGCTCCTCGGCGACGGCGTGCGCGTGTTCGGTCTCCTTGCGGTTGAGCAGCTGCGCGCCGTACCAGGGGCTCTCGGTCGAGGCCTTGCTGAAGCTGCCCAGTTCGGCGGCCCGCCGGAGCCGCTCGGTGAGCTCCCTGCGGTCGGCGATGGAATCGAGGACGCTGCGCTTGAGGCGCACCGTGGTCGAGGGCGCCGGGTCGAGCGCGGTGAGTCCGGCCAGGGACTGCATCGCCTGGTAGGGCGAGCACCCCCACCGGCTCCGGACGTTGTGCAGGCTGCGGACGTGCTCGACCAGCTGGTGCCGTCGCTCGGTGAGCGTGGAGTGCAGGGTCTCGAGCGACGGCTCGGTGGCCTTCTCGTTCCGCACCAGGGCCCGGATCACGGCGTCCCGCAGCTGGGCGGGACCGGTCTGGCTGCCGAGCTGGAGCACGAGGGAGCCGAGGTTCAGGCCGTCGAGGTCCTGGACGAATTCGTTGAGCGTGCCCCGGCGTTCGGCGGCGAGGACCACGCGGCTGCCTGCGGCCGCGGACCTGACCGCGAGGTTGAGCGCCGTCTGCGTCTGGCCCGTCCCGGGCGGGGAGGCGACAACGACGCTCACGCCGGCGGATGCGAGGTCGAGGACCTCCTGCTGGGCGCGGTCCGCGTCGAGGATCAGGAGCTCGTCCTGGGGGTCTCGCTCGTCGGGGGCCGGGAAGGAGAGCCCGTCGTCCGCCGTCGCCAGGGACGCGGCTGCCCCCTCGTCGCCGCGCGCCGACGCCAGGAGCGCCGCCAGGACGGGGTGCTCGGGGTGCAGGGCGCGGTCGCCCTTCACCCCGGCCAGGTCCGCGAAGGTCGACACGAGGATCCGGTGCTCGATCGACATGCCGCGCACGCCGTCGCTGAGCACGCGCATGCGCTCGAGGACGGGATGCGGGTCGAACCGGGCGGTCCCGTAGGCCAGGCGCGCGATGGCCGCCGGGTCCAGCGTGAGGCCCTGCTGGTCCCGGAGGTGGCGGACCAGCGCGGGGTTCATGTGCGCCTGCTCGGTGATCTGGAGCTCGTAGTCGTCCTGCGAGGCGTGGACCGTCAGGGACACGGCGGTCAGGAGGACCGGGGCGTTGAGGGTCTGCGACCGCCCGGTGTCGTCCACGGAACGCCACGACGCCGTCCCGGCGGCCAGGTAGCCGACGTCGATCCCGCGTTCGGTCCCGAGTTCGAAGATCTTCGCGCGGAGGGCGCGGGCTGCCGCCTTGGCCGCGCTGTACTGCACCGGATCGCGGAGGAGGGTGGACAGCCTTGTCCGGCGTCCCGCGAGGAGCTGGGCGAGGCCCGAGGGGTGCGCGTGGGTCAGGTCGATGCTGGTGCCGGCGGACGGACGGAAGTGGAGCAGCGTGTCCCCACTGGCCTGCGACCCGAGTCCGTCGAGCCAGGGCTCGAGGAAGTCTCCGGCGGCCGGGCCCTCGGGCGCCGGCGTCGGCTGTTGCTCCGACGCTGTGTCGGGCGTGCCCTCCTGCGGCTGATCCGCCGGCACTCCCGCCGCATCATGCTGGTCCTGCTCCGGCACGACCGCCTTCTTCCCTGCATTGTCACGTGCTGATTTCGACCAGATGGGCATGTCCTCCAAGTTATCCGAAAAGCGCTCGCGCCCGTCGGATAGCAACGCGGGCCAGGGTGGGTGTATCCCTCCCCCGGGGCCCGCCTACTCCCATTCGATGGTTCCCGGCGGCTTGCTCGTCACGTCGAGCACCACGCGGTTGACGCCGTCCACCTCGTTGGTGATCCGGTTCGAGATGCGTGCCAGCAGATCGTACGGCAAGCGGGACCAGTCCGCGGTCATGGCGTCCTCGCTCGAGACCGGACGCAGGACGATCGGATGGCCGTAGGTGCGGCCGTCCCCCTGCACGCCGACGCTGCGGACGTCCGCGAGCAGCACCACGGGCATCTGCCAGACCTCGTTGTCGAGTCCGGCCGCCGTGAGTTCGGCGCGCGCGATCGCGTCCGCCGTGCGCAGCAGCGCGAGCCGCTCCTCCGTGACCTCCCCGACGATCCGGATGCCCAGGCCCGGGCCCGGGAACGGCTGGCGTCCCACGATCTCCGCCGGCAGGCCGAGCTGGGCGCCGACGGCGCGCACCTCGTCCTTGAAGAGGGCCCGCAGGGGTTCGACGAGTTCGAACTGCAGGTCCTCCGGCAGGCCGCCCACGTTGTGGTGGCTCTTGATGTTCGAGGCGCCCTCGCCGCCGCCGGATTCGACGACGTCGGGGTAGAGCGTGCCCTGCACGAGGAAGCGGATGGACTCGCCGTCGGCCGCCGCCTCGCTGATGATGGCCCGTTCGGCCTCCTCGAAGGCGCGGATGAACTCGCGGCCGATGATCTTGCGCTTGGTCTCGGGGTCGGAGACGCCGGCGAGGGCGTCGAGGAACCGGCGCTGCTCGTTCGCGACGTACAGCCTGACGCCGGTCGCCGCGACGAAGTCGCGCTCCACCTGCTCCGCCTCGCCCTCGCGCAGCAGTCCGTGGTCGACGAACACGCAGGTGAGCTGATCTCCCACGGCGCGCTGCACGAGTGCGGCGGCCACGGCGGAGTCCACCCCGCCGGACAGTCCGCAGATCACGCGGGCGTCGCCGACCTGCTCGCGGATGCGCTGCACCTGCTCCTCGAGGATGTTGCCGGTGGTCCAGTTCGGGGCCAGCCGCGCACCCCGGAAGAGGAAGTTCTCGATGACGGCCTGGC
Organism: Arthrobacter pityocampae; assembly: GCF_002927275.1. Taxonomy (GTDB): domain Bacteria; phylum Actinomycetota; class Actinomycetes; order Actinomycetales; family Micrococcaceae; genus Arthrobacter_D; species Arthrobacter_D pityocampae. Next base: position 741,952 of record NZ_PRKW01000001.1, read on the forward strand.
CGTGCTGGGAGTGCTTGACCTCGGGGTGCCACTGCACGCCGTAGAGGCCCTTCTCCTCGTTCGCGAACGCAGCGACGGGCGCGCCGGCGGTGCTCGCGAGGACCTCGAAGCCCTCGGGAGCGGACTGCACGCTGTCCCCGTGGCTCATCCACGCGTTCTGGTGTTCAGGGGTGCCGCTGAGAATGGAGCGGGCCCCACCGTCGGAGCGGACGTCCGTGGAGCCGTACTCCCGCAGGCCCGTCTTCGCGACGGTGCCGCCGAGGACGTTCGCCATGGCCTGGAAGCCGTAGCAGATGCCGAGAACCGGCACGCCGGCCTCGAAGAGGTCGGCCTCCACACGGGGTGCACCCTCGGCGTAGACGCTCGAGGGCCCACCGGAGAGGATGATCGCCGCGGGGTTCTTCGCGAGGATCTCCTGCGTGCTCAGGGTGTGGGGCACGATCTCGGAGTAGACGTCGGCCTCGCGGACGCGGCGCGCGATCAGCTGGGCGTACTGCGCGCCGTAGTCGACGACGAGGACAGGTCGGTGTTCGGAGCCGTTCTCGGGGATAGTCACCCGTCAACAATAGTCTGCGCGCCCTGCCCGGGCCGCATCAGGGGGCCTCTGTGAAGTTGCTCGGCCGGAAGGGCGCTCAGTAGCGGGGGGCGGCCTCGGGGTGCGCGGCCAGGTCCTCCTCCGCCTGGCGGTGGACCCGCTTCTCGACGACGAAGGACAGCAGCGGCACCACGCCGCCGAGGGCGATGAGGACGAACCGGCCGAAGGGCCAGCGCATGAGCTGCCAGAGGCGGAAGTCCGCGATGAGGTACACCACGTACAGCCAGCCGTGGACGATCAGGACGGTGGTCGAGAGGTTCAGCCCTCCGGCCGTCGCCGCGACGGCCTCCGGCAGGAACTGCAGGGGCGCGCCGCCCCCGGCGACGATCTCCGTCCCGAAGCCGTACTTGGCGACCATCTCCACCACGACGAGCAGGAGCATGACGCCCGTCGCGTAGGCGAGGACCTTGTAGAACGTGAGCGCGGACCGGATCTGCGCGTGCGTGCCGCCGAACCGCCGCCGCGGGGTGCCCGTCGCGGGCCGGCGGCCCGATCCGGTGGTCGGGTCGAGCGCTGGTTCAGTCACGGTGTGTTCCGCCTTCGGTCTCGGGTGTCATCTCGGAGTGTGCTGCGGAGTGCGCTGCGGGCCCTGCCTCGGACCGGGTGCCGGAGGCCGGGTAGTCGCCTGTCGCCAGGGCGGCGTCCTCCGCGTCCTCGAGCGTGCGGCGGTGGTCGTCGGCGACGAGGCGCCACCACAGGAAGAACGCGAAGCCGGCGAAGACGAACCACTCGATCGCGTAGAAGATGTTGAGCCAGTTGATCGGTGTCTCCTGCGGCTGCGGTCCGACGACCACCGGTTCCATCCCGGCGGCGAAGGGCACGTCCGTTCCCCCGGCGGTCACCGTCGTCGCGACGACGAAGGCGGCGTAGGCGCGCACGTCCCACCGGTTGGCCAGTTCGGCCGTGGCCAGTGAGGGGACCTGGCCCTCGACGGGCCGCTGCACCACAGGCGCTTCGGGCGGCAGGAGGCGTCCGACGACGGCGGCCCGGCCCTGCTGTTCGGGCAGGGAGGCGGCGTCGTCGGCCGCGGCTACCCAGCCGAGCACGATCGGGAGGACAGCGCCCTGCGCGGGCTCGCCCCCGGGCGTCGCCGCGCCGTCGACGGCGAAGCCCTGGATCACCCAGAAGCCGTCCTCGCCGTCGCGCAGGCGGTCCTGGACGAGGGTGCGGGTGTCCGGGAGGAACGCGCCGTCGAAGGAGACCATCTGGTCGGCGCCGGTGGCGTACAGGGGCGTGAGGGGCTGGAGGACGTCGGTCAGGGGCCGGACCTCCTCCGTGGAGCTAGGTGCGGGCGGCGGGGCCTGCCGGGAGGAGTCGAACTGCCACTGGCTGAGGAGCACGAAGACCGAGGCGATCGCCATCGCGAGGATCAGCAGAAGGATCCATCGAGGCTTGAGCGCGGTCTTCAACACCCCTTAACGGTACTTCGTGACTCTGTAGAACAACGAATGACGGCCGCACCGGACGGCGTCGGGGCAGGGCGGGAAAAACTGATTGGGAAACCTCTATCACTGAGTGCGGATCCGGTCTACGCTTGGTCCTCGTGCGCTCCTACCCCTATTCCCTCTCCGGCCCCCCGGACGTGCGCTCGCCTGCGCGCTACCTGCTGTGGATCGCCGGCCAGCAGAAGGCGACCCTGGCCGCCGGAATCCTGCTCGGCACCGTCTGGATGGCCTCGCAGGCCGTCATGCCCTTCGTCCTCGGCCGGGCCATCGACGACGGCGTCATCGGCGCGGACTACCCGGCGCTCCTCGCATGGGCAGGGATCCTGCTCGGCCTGATGGTGGTCCAGGCGGTCTCCGACACCGCGACGCACCGCGCCGGTGTGAGCAGCTGGATGCAGGCTGCGTTCCGCTCCGTACGTCTCGTGGGCCACACCATCAGCAGGACCGGCGAGGCGCTGCCCTCGGCGCTGTCCACCGGGGAGGTCGTCTCGACGGCGGCCTCCGACGCCTTCCGCCTCGGGGAGGTCTACGAGGTCCTCACGCGTCTCGTCGGCGCCGCCGCGGCCTGGCTCGTCGTGACCGCCCTGATCTGGCAGACCTCGCCCGTGCTCGGCGTCGTGGTGCTCACGGGCGTCCCCGTGTGCTGCGGACTGCTCCTGTTCGTGGTGCGGCCCCTGCAGGCACGGCAGCGCGAGCAGCGCGAGGCCTCCGGCAGGATGACGGCGGTCGGCGCGGACACCGTGGCCGGCCTGCGCGTACTGCGCGGCATCGGCGGCGAGCACATCTTCGTGGACCGGTACCGGGCCCGCTCCGCGGAGACCCGCGACTCGGGCATCCGCGTCGCGCACTCCCTCGCCGACCTCGAGGCGTCGCAGGTCTTCGTCGCGGGCACCTTCAGCGTGGTCTTCACGTGGGTCGGGGCGTCCCTGGTCCTGGCGGGGGACATCACGCCCGGCGAGCTCGTGGCGCTGTACGGCTTCTCGATCTTCCTCATGACGCCGATCCGGGCCGCGGCCGACTCCGTGGCGCGCTTCATCCGCGCCCACGTGGGCGCCCGGAAGATCCTCGCCGTGCTGGCGGTCGACCCCTATGTCGCCGACAGCACGACGCCGGTCCCCGCCCCGCCGTCGGGCTCCGCCCTCGTCGACGGACGCTCCGGGGTCGTCGTCGAACCCGGCCTGCTCACCGCGGTCGTCTCGAAGGACCCCGCCGAGGCGACGGATGCCGTCACGCGCCTCGGGCGCTTCGAGGACGCCGTCCTCGAGGAGGCGACGGTCCGGTGGGGCCCGGCCGACCTGCGGCATGTGCCGCTGGCCGCCGTCCGCGAGCGCATCGTCGTCAGCGAGGCGAGCCCCCAGCTCTTCAGCGGACCGCTGCGCCGACAGCTCGATCCCCACGGCAGGCACGACGACGGCACGATCCTCGCGGCCCTCGAGGCCGCCAGCGCCCTCGACATCCTGGACGGGCTCGACGGCGGCCTCGATCACGCCGTGACCGAACGGGGCCGCGGCTTCTCGGGAGGACAGCGGCAGCGCCTCGTCCTGGCCCGCGCCTATCTGACCGACGCCGAGAACCTCGTCCTGGTGGAACCGACGAGCGCCGTCGACGCGCACACCGAGCAGCGCATCGCGTCCCGGCTGGCCGCGGCACGGCGGCGGGACGGCCGGACGACCGTCGTCGTCACCGCGAGCCCGCTCGTGCTGCGGGCCGTGGACCGCGTGGTCTTCCTCGAGGACGGCCGCGTCGCCGCGCAGGGCAGCCACCAGGACCTCATGACCAGCACCCCCGCCTACCGAGATGTGGTGATCCGCAGTGAGTAGCACGGCCACGCTGCCCGTCGCCGCGGCGAGAACCGTCCGCGACGAAGCCGTCCGTCTGATCCGCCACCACCGGCGGGCCCTCGGAGCGGTGATCGCCCTGTACATCGGGTCGGCCGTCGCGGGGCTCGCCGGTCCCCTGCTGCTCGGCGTCCTCATCGACGCCGTCGCCGCGGGCACGACGCCCGGGGTCGTCGCGTCCGTGTCCCTCGGGATGCTCGGGTTCCTCGCGGTGCAGTCGCTCCTGCGCCGGTACGCGGTCCGGTCCGGCATGGTGTTCGGCGAGCGCGTGTTCGCCGAGCTGCGTGAGGACTTCATGGCGGACGTCACGGCACTGCCCCTCTCCACGGTGGAGACGGCCGGCACCGGGGACCTCGTGGCCCGCACGACCAACGACATCGACGCGGTGTCCCACACGGTCCGCTTCGGCGTGCCGCAGGTCGTCGTCTCCGTGGTGACCATCGTCCTGACGCTCGGCGCAGCCGTCGTCGTCTCCCCGGTCCTGTCCCTGGCCCTCCTCGTGGGGCTGCCGCTGCTCTGGCCCGTCACGCGCTGGTACCTGCGGCGCAGCGGCGGCGGGTACATGCGCGAACGCGAGACCTACGCCGTCGTCAACGGGACCATCACCGAGACCATCGAGGGCGCGCGCACGGTGGACGCGCTCGGCCTCGGCGGGTTGCGCCGCGCGGACCTCGACGACGCCCTCGGCGCGAGCTACCGGGCGGAGCGTTACACGCTGTGGCTGCGCTCCGTCCTGTTCCCCGCCGCGGATGTCGCGTTCTGGCTACCCGCCGCCGCCGTCCTGGTGTGGGGCGGCTGGCTCTCCGGGCAGGGCCTCGTCACGCCCGGCGCCGTGGCCGCCGTCGCCCTGTTCGCGGTGAGGCTCATCGACCCGGTGGACCTGCTCATCATGTGGACCGACGAGATCCAGGTGGGCGCCGCCTCGCTGGCCCGGATCGTCGGCGTCAAGGGCGTCGCCCCGGACCGGGAGGCGACGACGGCGGAACCCGTGGACGAGGACATCGTCGTCTCGTCCGCCACCTACGCCTACCGTCCCGGGCACAACGTGCTGCACGGCGTGGACCTGACGCTCGCCCGGCGCGAACGCCTCGCCGTCGTCGGCCCCTCGGGTGCCGGCAAGTCGACGCTGGGGCGCCTGATCGCCGGGATCCACCCGCCGACGACGGGCTCCGTGACGGTGGGCGGCGTGCCGCTCGTCGACCGGCCGCTCGACGACCTGCGGCGCGAGGTGGCGCTCGTGACGCAGGAGCACCACGTGTTCGTCGGCTCCGTGTCCGACAACGTGCGCCTCGGCCGGGCGGACGCGGGCGACGGCGAGATCGAGGACGCCCTGCGCAGCGTCGGGGCGCTCGACTGGGTGAAGCAGCTGCCCGAGGGCGTGGAGACCGAGGTGGGCTCGGGGGCGTACGAGCTGACTCCCGCGCGGGCGCAGGAGCTCGCCCTGGCGCGGCTCGTCCTCGCCGATCCGCACACGCTGGTCCTCGACGAGGCGACGTCGCTGATCGATCCGCAGGCGGCCCGCGACCTCGAACGGTCCCTCAACGCGGTCCTCGAGGGACGGACCGTGGTCGCGATCGCGCACCGGCTGCACACCGCGCACGACGCCGACCGCGTGGCCGTGGTCGAGGACGGCCGGATCGCCGAGCTCGGCTCGCACCAGGAACTGCTCGCGCTCGACGGCGCCTACGCGGCCCTGTGGCACTCGTGGCAGACCGAGTAGCTCAGCTGCCTGCGGAGTGGCCTCAGCCGCTGGTCGTCCCGGCCGCTAATGGCCTCAGGCGCTAGTGGTCGAAGAACACCAGCGAGGAGTTGATCAGTTCGGCGATCACCTCGGCGTCGTGCGCGCGGCGCAGCGACTCCCGGAAGTTCTCCTTGAACAGGCTCCGGGCGATCGTCGCGAGCACCTCGAGGTGCTCCGAGAAGGACTGCGCGGGCGTGGCCATGAGGAGCACGAGGGTGGCCGGTCCGTCGACGGCGCCGAAGTCGAGGCTGTGCCCGAAGCGCGTCACCCCGACGGCGATCGAGGTCTGGTTGACGTACTCGCTGCGCGCGTGGGGCAGGCCGACACCCCCGGGGAGACCCGTGGCCATCTGGTGCTCCCGCGAGTTCACCTGGTCGAGGAAGGCCTGGAGGTCGGAGATCCGGCCGGCCTCGTACAGCCGACCGGCGAGCTGGGCGGCGGCCTCCTCCTTGGAGGCCGCCTCCATCTCGAGGATCACGAGGTCGGGGGTGGTGAGGTCGGCGTCGTGCAGATCGAGCGGCTTCTCGCTCACAGGGTGCCTTTCGGTGTTCAGTCGACCGAGACGTACGGCGAGAGGACTACTTCCACCCGCTGGAATTCCTTCAGATCCGAGTACCCGGTGGTGGCCATCGCGCGCCGCAGGGCCCCGATCAGGTTGGACGTGCCGTCCGTGTGGTGGGACGGACCCCACAGCACTTCCTGCAGGGGCCCGACGGTCCCGATGTTGACCCTGTCGCCGCGCGGCAGTTCCGGGTGGTGCGCCTCCTGGCCCCAGTGCCACCCCTTGCCGGGTGCCTCCTCGGCCCGGGCGAGCGCGGAGCCGAGCATGACGGCGTCGGCTCCCATGGCGATGGCCTTGACGATGTCGCCGCTGGCGCCCATGCCGCCGTCCGCGATGACGTGCACGTAGCGTCCGCCCGATTCGTCGAGGTAGTCGCGCCGCGCACCGGCGACGTCGGCGATGGCGGACGCGAGCGGCGAGTGGATGCCGAGCGCCCGGCGCGTCGTCGTCGTCGCCCCGCCGCCGAAGCCCACCAGGACGCCGGCCGCGCCGGTGCGCATCAGGTGCAGGGCCGGCGTGTAGCCGGCCGCACCGCCCACGATCACGGGGACGTCGAGTTCGTAGATGAACTTCTTGAGGTCGAGCGGTTCCTCGTTCTTGGACACGTGTTCGGCGGACACCGTGGTGCCGCGGATGACGAAGATGTCCACGCCGGCCGCGAGGACCGTCTTGTAGAACTGCTGGGTGCGCTGCGGGGTGAGCGATCCGGCGACCGTCACGCCGGCCTCGCGGATCTCGGCGAGGCGGCTCGTGATGAGGTCGGCCTGGATCGGGGCCTCGTAGATCTCCTGCATGCGGCGGGTGGCGGCCGGGCTGAAGTTCTCGGCGCTCAATGCGGCGATCTCGTCGAGGACCGGCTGCGGGTCCTCGTAGCGGGTCCACAGCCCCTCCAGGTTGAGGACGCCGAGGCCGCCGAGCCGTCCCAGCGCGATGGCCGTGGCAGGCGACATCACGGAATCCATGGGGGCAGCGATGACCGGCATCTCGAACTGGTAGGCGTCGATCTGCCAGTTCACGGAGACGTCGAGCGGATCACGGGTGCGGCGGGACGGCACCACCGCCACATCGTCCAGCGAATATGCCCTGCGTCCGCGCTTGCTTCGGCCAATCTCGATCTCATAAGTCACTGTTCTAGGTTAGCCCAGCACGCCCTCCCGGCAGGTGTCGCGTCCCCGAGTGGGGACTGTCCAGGCCGGGACCGCTGCGCCGGACACGCAGGGCCGGCTGCGCACGCTCGACGGTGTGCCTCCCGCCGACCCGGGGCAGCGGTGCATTCCCGGGGAAACGCCGCCCCGGGTCAGGGCATCCGCCGCGGCGGCCCCCAGCAGACGTGCCCGGCGCCGCGACGGGCGGTCCCCCGGGGCGAAGGGCGGCCCCTCGGAGCGATCGGGCGGGAATACGCAGGCACCTTATTCTGGACACGGCGGAGAACATCGAGGAAGGACGACAGTATGCCGTTCCGCAGCAAGAAGACGCTCGAGAGCTGGCTCGACGAATTCCGCACGACCAGGGAGGGCGGTGCGCTCATCTCCGTCGCGGTGCAGGACGGTACGGGCGGCGCGGACACCGGGCTGGTGATCGTCCCGCTCAGGAACGACGGTACCGAGATCTACATGCAGCCTGTCGCGCTGGGCGACCCCCGGTGGTCGATCTCCTTCGGCCCGCGCAGCGAGGAGTCCCAGCTCACCCCCGCGGAACTGCACGGCCTCGCTGCGGAACTCCTGGTGGCCGCGTCCCTGTGCGACTTCCTGCAGGAGAAGTCGTTGGGCCATGAGGAAGATCCGGATGAGCACGACGACGACCAGGAGCAGGCCGAGGCGCAGGACGTTCCGGGGTGAGGCCAGGACGTCGGGCGGCGGCACCGCATCGCACCGTCCCTCCACGGCACCGCGTCAGGCCGCGACAGACCCGCGGCGGGTTCCCCTTCCCGGTGGAACGCAGCACCGGGAAGGGGCACCCGCCGCGGCGGCCCCACCCGGAGGAGTGCCCCATCAGGACCGGAGCAGCACCCCGTCAGGCGTCCGGCAGCTGACTCTCGAACATCCTGAAGTACCGGCCCCGCAGCGCCACGAGCTCACGGTGCGTCCCGGACTCGACCACCTCCCCGTCCTCCAGCATGTACACGACGTCGGCCTTCTCGATGGTCGCCAGGCGGTGGCTGATCGCGATGATCGTCCGTGAACGGTCCGCGAACAGGCGCGTGAAAATGCGGTGCTCGGCGAGCGCGTCGATGGCCGAGGTCGGCTCGTCCAGGACGATGAACGGCGCGTCCCGGTAGAAGCTGCGGGCCATGGCGAGCCGCTGCCACTGGCCCCCGGACAGGCCGCTGCCCTTCCGCCCGCGCGGGTCCTCCATCCAGTTGCTGACGTAGTTCCCGAACCCGTTCGGCATCTTCCCGATGAACTCGGCCGCCTCGGCGTCGTGTGCCGCCCGGCGCACCCTCGCGTCGTCGCGCGGCCGGTGGACGTCCCCGAAGTAGATGTTGTTCTCGGCCGTCGCGAACTCGTACCGCAGGAAGTCCTGCGACATGACCGCGAGGTGCCGGTGCCAGTCGTCGATGCGGATGCCCCGCAGGTCCCGTCCGCCGACGAGGACCGCCCCGGAGCCCGGCTGGTACAGCCCCGCGAGGACACGGATGAGGGTGGACTTCCCCGCCCCGTTCTCGCCCACGATGGCCACGTGGGTTCCCCGCTCGAAGGTCATCGAGATGCCCTTGAGCACCTCAGCCTCGCCGCCGGTGTAGGTGAACCGGATGTCGCGGAGTTCGACGGCGGCGGGCGGGTCAGCCAGGCGTCCCGGTGCGGCCGTGGACAGCGGGAAGTCCATGAACTGCTCGTAGTCCTTGAGGTTCGCGAGGTCCTCGTCGATGGCGCTCAGCGAGGAGACGAGGCTGTTGGCCGTGCTGAGGGCGCGGCTGACGATCTGCTGCACGTAGAGGAACTGGCCCACCGGCTGGGCGCGGGCGATGATCTGGCCCACGATCCATACCAGGGCGAGCAGCTCGGCCCCGTACTGCAGGGCGTCCGCCAGCAGCTGCTTGGGGATGTACCGCTTCTGGAAGTCGAGGCGGCGCTTCTCGTCGGCGTCCCGCAGTGTGGAGCGCAGCTCCATCAGGTGGCGGACGATCCCGTAGAGGCGCAGCTCGGCGATGTGCTGCGGCTTCATGAGGTTGGTCTCGATCATGCGCCGCTGCCGCCGGGAGTCCACCTGCGTGTTCCAGTGCGCCATCTGTTCGCGGGCGAGCCGGAACTGCAGGTAGACGCTGGGGATGATCGCGACCAGCACGATCAGGGCGATCCACCAGCTGACCAGGAGCAGCGCGCCGATCGCGAGGACCACGGAGACCAGCTGCGTGAAGATCGCGGCGATGCGGTCGAGGACCCGCGCGTAGGAGTCGGAGAACCGGCGGGCGCGGTCGTAGAGGTCGATCGTCTCCTTGTCGTCGTACCGCCAGAACTCCAGCGCGAGGAAGCGCTCGTACATGCGGTCGCCCACGATCGCGCCGACGCGGAACCCCAGGACCTGCTGGATGTACCGGTCCACGCTCGTGAACGCCCCCCACAGCAGGCCGAGGACGGCGGTGATGACCACGTAGACGACGGCGGACCGCCCGGCGTCCGGGTCCCCCGCGTAGGCGGCGGCCAGCGCCGTCGTCGTCAGCGCCGCGTAGTAGGTGGTGACCAGCGGCAGGACGGCCGAGATGAGGGACCCCGCGACCTTCATCGCGACGGCGCCGGGCGACGCCTTCGCGCTGACCACGAGGACCTGCCCGACGGCACGGGCGTACGGTCCGAGCCGGAGCTTCCGGCGGGCGGCCGCCGGGGGCTGCGGGAGCGTGCTCATGCCGGCCCTCCCGCCCCGTGGGCTCCGTGGGCTCCGTGGGCTCCGTGGGCTCCGTGGGCTCCGTGGCGCAACGCCCTACTTGGTGCCGTAGTTCGGCGCCTCGACCGTCATCTGGATGTCGTGCGGGTGGGATTCCTTCAGGCCGGCGGCCGTGATGCGCACGAACTTGCCCTTGGCCTTCAGCTCCGGGATGGTGCGGGCGCCGGTGTAGAACATGGTCTGGCGGAGACCGCCGACCAGCTGGTAGGCCACGGACGCGAGCGGCCCGCGGTAGGCGACGCGGCCCTCGATGCCCTCGGGGATCAGCTTGTCGTCGCCGGCCACGTCCGCCTGGAAGTAGCGGTCCTTCGAGTAGGAGGTGTTCTTGCCGCGGGTCTGCATGGCGCCGAGCGAACCCATGCCCCGGTACGTCTTGAACTGCTTGCCGTTGACGAAGATCAGTTCGCCGGGCGCCTCCGCGGAGCCGGCCAGCAGCGAGCCGAGCATCACGGTGTCGGCGCCGGCCACGAGGGCCTTGCCGATGTCGCCGGAGTACTGGAGGCCGCCGTCGGCGATCACGGGCACTCCGGCGGGGATCGCGGCCTTCGCCGACTCGTAGATGGCGGTGACCTGCGGGACGCCGACGCCGGCGACGACGCGGGTGGTGCAGATGGAGCCCGGCCCGACGCCCACCTTGATGCCGTCGGCGCCGGCGTCGATGAGGGCCTGCGCGCCCTCGCGGGTGGCGGCCTGACCGCCGATGACGTCCACGTGCGCCAGGGACTTCTCGGCCTTGAGGCGCGCGATCATCTCGAGGACGCCCGCGCTATGGCCGTTGGCGGTGTCGACGAAGAGGGCGTCCACGCCGGCGTCGACGAGGGCCATGGCGCGCTCCCAGCCGTCCCCGAAGAACCCGATGGCGGCCCCGACGCGGAGCCGGCCGTCGTCGTCCTTCGTGGACAGCGGGTACTGCTCGGCCTTCGTGAAGTCCTTGACCGTGATCAGCCCGCGCAGCACGTCGTCGTCGTCGACGAGGGGGAGCTTCTCGATCTTGTTGGTCGCGAGGAGGTTGATGGCGTCGTCGCCGCTGATCCCCACGGCCCCGGTGACGAGCGGCATCTTGGTCATGACGTCCCGGACGAGCGTGCGCGGGAAGTCGCTCTCGAGCACGAAGCGCGTGTCGCGGTTGGTGACGATGCCGAGCAGGCGCCCGCCCTCGTCCACGACGGGCAGTCCGGAGACGCGGTAGTGCCCGCAGAGCTCGTCGAGGTCCTGCAGGGTGGCGTCGGGGCCGATGGTCAGCGGCTTGGTGATCATGCCGGACTCGCTGCGCTTCACGCGGTCCACCTGGTCCGCCTGGTCCTGGATGGAGAGGTTGCGGTGGATCACGCCGAGTCCGCCCTGCCGGGCCATGGCGATGGCCATCCGGGACTCCGTGACGGTGTCCATCGCGGAGGACAGCAGCGGCGTCTTCACGGTGATGCGCTTGGAGATGCGCGACGACGTGTCGGCCTCCGAGGGGATGACGTCGGTGTGGCCGGGGAGCAGGAGCACGTCGTCGTACGTCAGGCCGATGAATCCGAAGGGGTCGTGGGTCTCGTTCTGGCCTGACTGCTGGGTCACTGCTGCGCCTCTTTCGATGTCTCCCGGTTGGGGTGGGGCTCTGGAGCGGCGGCTGGGGATGCGCCGACAGGCCCTGACAGTCTAGAACGGATCACCGGAGCGCCCTATTCCGGTGACAGCGCTCACGTCACCAGCCGAGCGCCGCCCTGAACCGCTCCTCGAACACCGGGACGGTCGTCTCCACGTACGTCTTGGAGAGGTGGTCGCGGTCCATGTACACGCGGACGTTCCCCACCACGCCGGGGCACGTCGCCCCCGCGCAGACGACGTCGGTCAGGTCCACGTGCTCGAGGCCGGGCAGGCGTTCGGCCAGGGGCAGGAGGGGCGACGACGGCGCGAGCACCTCGGCCGCCGGGACGTCGCAGACCGAGGGGTCGGCGGCGTGGCGGTCCGTGCACTCGGCCATGTCCTCCTCGAAGCGCGGCGTGTCACGGAGCGCGACGACGGGGATCCCGGCGTCCAGGAGCGGGGTGATGCCGGCCTCGAAGCCGGCCGGGATCTCCTCGGCCGGCGAACTCCAGTCCGTCCGCGTCCCGACGGTGAGCACGGCGTCGGGGGCGAGGTCCAGTGCGTAGGCGCGGACGGCGTCGTTGAAGGCCTGGCATTCCGCGTCCACGCTCCCGGGTGCGTCGACGAACCGGCAGTTGGGCCGGTGCACCGAGACGGCGAGCCAGTCGTTGGCCTCGGCCATGGCGCCGAGCGCGGTCATCCACATCTGCGAGTGGGAGTCGCCGAGCACCAGCACGGCCCGTTCCGCCGTCGCCTCGTCCCCCGTCCGGACGCAGGAGGCCAGCTGCGGGTCGGCCGGCATCAGGGCCTCCGGGCACGGCCCGTCCACGGCCGCCCACTCCGCGCCGAGGCTGCTCGCGAGCGGCTTCACCAGCGCGTCCTCCGCGCCCCGGTACTCGAAGGAGGGGTGGAGGGCCTCGGCGCCGGGGTTGTCGTCGCGGGTCTGCTGCCCCACCGCCGTCTCCTGCGCCTGCACCCGGTACTCCCAGCCGGAGAGCGGGACGGCCACGAGGGTGAGTGCCACTGCGGCCACGAGACCCGTGCGGCGGCGCCCGACGGACGGCCAGGACCACGAACGCAGCGGCTCCTCGACGAAACGCGTGGTGAGTACCGCCAGCACCAACGAGGCCGTGACGACGGCGGCGCCGTCGAGCAGCCCGGCCCCTTCCTTGCCGGCGACGACGAGCCAGATGATCAGGACGGGCCAGTGCCACAGGTAGAGCGCGTAGGACGCACCGCCGAGCCGCAGGAACGGCCGGGAGGACAGCCAGCGGTCCACGCCGGCGGGGCTGTCCGTGCGGCCCGCGACGATCACGGCGGCCGCGGCCAGCGTGGGCCAGAGCGCCACGAAGCCCGGGAACTGCTGCTGCACCTGCAGGAGGATGCCGCACGCCAGCATCATCACGACGCCCACCCATCCCAGGACCACGCGCACACTCCGCGGGAGCACCAGGTACGGCAGCGCGAGGGCCACGAGCGAGCCGAGGGCGAACTCCCAGAGCCTGGCGCGAGTGTCGAAGTAGGCGGCGGCCTGGTCCGTGCCCGTCTGCCACACCGAGAACGCGAGCGACACCGCGAAGAGGGCGCCGAAGAGAATGATCAGCACGGGCCGCGGACGCAGGCGGGTGACCGCCGCGAGAGCGCCGGCCCCCGCGAAGAGGAGCGGCCACAGCAGGAACACCTGCCCCTGGATGGAGAGGGACCAGAAATGCTGCAGCGGGCTGGCCGCACTGTGGTCGAGGGCGTAGTAGTCCACCGCGTTGCCCGCCAGTTCCCAGTTCTGCCGGTAGGCCAGCGAGGCCCAGGTCTGGTCGAACACCGCGCGCCACCGCGAGCTCGGCAGGAGGAGGGCCGTCGCGGCGAGGACGGACAGGAGGACGACGACGACGGCGGGCAGCAGCCGCTTCAGCAGGTTGAGCCAGTACGCCACGAGCGCGAGGGGTTGCTGCGCCTCGAGCCTCCGCGCGAACGTGACGGTGAGCAGGAAGGCGGAGACGAGCAGGAAGACGTCCACGCCGCCGGACACCCGGCCGAGCCAGACGTGGTAGACCACCACCATCGCGACGGCGAGGGCGCGCAGCCCCTGCACCTCGGGCCGGTACCGGCGCGGATCGCCGCCCCCGGAGGGCGTTCCGCCGGTGGCCGGGGCGGTCGTAGGAGCAACCGTCGGCGGACTGGAGGCCATGCTGTTCCTCCTCTGCGGGACGGGCACGGGAATCGGACGCAAATCTCCAGATTACCGGCTGGCCGCGATCGTCCGGCATCGCAGCGGGTCCTGCAGGCACCGCCCACGCGCCGAACCACGTACTCTAGGAGGAGTATCTTCCCCGAATGCAGGGGACCACCAGAACGGAATCGCCGGGTGTACCGGCCTCGACGACGCTCGTCCGACGCCACTGTCCCGTCGTTCCTCACCAACGAGAGAAACCTGATCTGTGAATAAAAGACCTGCCGCACTGAAAGCACCACGGGAACTGGCCAAGGGAGCCATGCGCATCGTCGCTCTCGGAGGTATCGGTGAGATCGGCAGAAACATGACCGTCTTCGAGTTCGACGGCAAACTGCTGATCGTGGACTGCGGGGTGCTGTTCCCGGAGGAGCACCAGCCCGGCATCAACGTGATCCTGCCGGACTTCTCCTACATCCGCGACCGGCTCGACGACGTCGTGGCCGTGGTCCTCACGCACGGCCACGAGGACCACATCGGCGGTGTGCCGTACCTGCTCAAGGAACGCGCCGACATCCCGCTGGTCGGATCGCGCCTCACGCTGGCCTTCATCGAGGCCAAGCTCAAGGAACACCGCATCACCCCGAAGACCATCCAGGTCAAGGAGGGCGAGCGGCGCACCATGGGCGGGTTCGACCTCGAATTCGTCGCCGTGAACCACTCCATCCCGGACAGCCTCGCCGTCGCCATCCGCACCGCGGCCGGCATGGTGCTGCACACCGGCGACTTCAAGATGGACCAGTTCCCGCTGGACCGTCGCATCACCGACCTCGGTGCCTTCGCCCGGCTCGGCGCGGAGGGCGTGGACCTGTTCCTCACCGACTCCACCAACGCCGACGTCCCCGGCTTCACCACCTCGGAGAAGGACCTCGGACCCGCGATCGACGCCGTGTTCCGCACCGCGCCGCGCCGGATCATCGTCTCCAGCTTCGCCAGCCACATCCACCGCATCCAGCAGATCATCGACACCGCCCACCGCCACCGCCGCAAGGTGGCGTTCGTGGGCCGCTCGATGGTGCGCAACATGACCATCGCGGCGGACCTGGGCTACCTGAACATCCCGCAGGGCCTGCTCGTGGACTTCAAGAAGCTCGAGCGCAGCGACGACCACAAGGTGGTCCTCATCTGCACCGGGTCCCAGGGCGAGCCGATGGCCGCCCTCTCCCGCATGGCCAACAACGACCACGCCATCCGGATCACCGAGGGTGACACGGTGCTGCTGGCCAGCTCCCTCATCCCGGGCAACGAGAACGCCATCTACGGCATCATCAACGCGCTCACCGAGATCGGCGCCAACGTGGTCCACAAGGGCAACGCGAAGGTGCACGTCTCCGGCCACGCCAGCGCCGGCGAGCTCGCCTACTGCTACAACATCGTCAAGCCCCGCAACGTCATGCCCGTGCACGGCGAATGGCGGCACCTGCGCGCCAACTCGGAGATCGCCGTCGCCACCGGCGTCGATCCCCGCAACGTGGTCATCGCCCAGGACGGCGTGACCGTGGACCTCGCCCGCGGCCGCGCGACCATCTCCGGCAAGGTCGACGCCGGGCTCGTCTTCGTCGACGGCGACAGCGTGGGCGGTATCACCGAGGAGGACCTCGTGGAGCGCCGCCGCCTGGCCGAGGAGGGCGTGGTCACGATCCTCGCGATCATCGACCCGGACAACGGCGACATGGTCGAGGCCCCCGAGTTCTTCACCAAGGGCTTCTCCTGCTCCGACGAGGACCTCGACAAGGCCGGCGCCGCCGTCGAGAAGGCCCTCCGCGACGCCGCCTCGAACCGTCAGGGCGGCCGCCGCCAGGACCCCGAGGACATCATCGAGCGGGCCACGGCCAACTGGATGCGCCGGTTCTACAACCGCCAGCCGGTCGTCAACGCCATCGTCGTCGACGCCTGATCCCAGCAGCGCGAGCAGCCCCGGTACCCGTTGGGTGCCGGGGCTTCGTCGTCCCCGGGGCTTCGGACCCCCAGCGCCGGCGCGGGGACCGGACATGCCCATCGGGTGACCCCTCCCGGTGGGCATGTCTGACCATGCCCACTGAAGAACGCGGGTCGCTGGGCAGGAACATCACGCGACGGCAGGAAGGCGCGGAGGACCCGCACGCAGAAGCACCCCGGCTCCGCGGAGCCGGGGTGCTTCTGGGGTCGAGCGGGCCGGAGCCCCTACGCCTAGTGCGAGTGGCCGTGGCCGTCCTCGTCGGACTCCTCGGGCTTCTCCACCACGAGGGTTTCCGTGGTGAGCACCAGGGCCGCGATCGAGGCCGCGTTCTGCAGGGCGGACCGCGTCACCTTGACCGGGTCGATGATGCCGGCGTCGATGAGGTTCTCGTACTCGCCGGTGACGGCGTTGAAGCCGTGGCCGGCCTCGAGGTCCGAGACCTTCGCGACGACGACGTAGCCTTCGTGGCCGGCGTTCTCGGCGATCCAGCGCAGCGGCTGGGCGAGCGCCCGGCGGACGAGGCCGACGGCGGTGGCCGCGTCGCCCTCGAGTGCCAGGACGTCGGCGTCCGTGTCCAGTGCCTTGCCGGCGTGGACCAGGGCGGACCCACCACCGGCGACGATGCCCTCTTCGAGGGCTGCACGCGTCGAGGACACGGCGTCCTCGATGCGGTGCTTCTTCTCCTTCAGCTCCACCTCGGTGGCGGCGCCGACCTTGATGACGCCGATCCCGCCGGCGAGCTTCGCCAGGCGCTCCTGGAGCTTCTCGCGGTCCCAGTCGGAGTCGGTGCGCTCCACCTCGGCGCGGATCTGCGCCACGCGGTCGGCGACGTCGGACTCGCTGCCGGTGCCGTCGACGATCGTGGTGGCGTCCTTGGTGACGGTGATCCGGCGGGCGGAGCCGAGCACCTCGAGGCCCACCTGGTCCAGCTTCAGGCCGAGGTCCGGGGAGACGACCTGCGCACCCGTGAGGGTGGCGATGTCCTGCATCATGGCCTTGCGGCGGTCACCGAAGCCGGGAGCCTTGACGGCGACGACGTTCAGGGTGCCGCGGATCTTGTTGACCACCAGCGTGGAGAGGGCCTCGCCCTCGATGTCCTCGGCGATGATGAACAGCGGCTTGCCGGCCTGCAGGGCCTTCTCGAGCAGCGGCAGGAATTCCGCCAGCGACGAGATCTTGCCGGAGTTGATGAGGATGAGCGCGTCCTCGAGGACGGCTTCCTGGCGCTCGGCGTCGGTCACGAAGTACGGCGAGAGGTAGCCCTTGTCGAACTGCATGCCCTCGGTGAGGACGAGTTCGGTCTGCGTGGTGGAGGACTCCTCGATGGTGATCACACCATCCTTGCCGACCTTGTCGAACGCCTCCGCCAGGAGATCGCCGACCTCGGTGCTCTGAGCGGAGATGGAGGCGACGTCGGCGGTCTGCTGGCCGACGACCTCGCGGGCGTTCTCGAGCAGGCGCTTGGCGACGGCCTGGACCGACACCTCGATGCCGTGCTTGAGCTGCCCCGGGGCGGCGCCGGCGGCGACGTTGCGGAGGCCTTCCTTGACGAGTGCCTGGGCGAGGACCGTGGCGGTGGTGGTGCCGTCACCGGCGACGTCGTTCGTCTTGGTGGCGACCTCCTTGGCGAGCTGGGCGCCGAGGTTCTCGTACGGGTCGTCGAGTTCGACCTCGCGGGCGATCGTGACGCCGTCGTTCGTGATGGTGGGGGCGCCCCACTTCTTGTCGAGCACGACGTTGCGTCCGCGGGGGCCCAGCGTCACCTTGACGGTGTTCGCGAGCTTGTCCACGCCGGCCTCGAGGGCACGGCGGGCGGCGTCGTTGAATTCCAACTGCTTTGCCATTGATTGGTTCCTTTCAGGCTTGTGCAGCGAGAAAAACCCCGGCCACTGCGGGCCGGGGCTTCTCCAAACGGGGTGTTACTTGACGACGATCGCGAGGACGTCGCGGGCGGAGAGTACGAGGTACTCCTGGCCGCCCTGCTTGATCTCGGTTCCGCCGTACTTCGAGTAGATGACGACGTCGCCCTCGGCGACGTCGACGGGAACGCGGTTGCCGTTGTCATCGACGCGGCCGGGTCCGACAGCTACGACTTCGCCCTCCTGGGGCTTCTCCTTCGCCGTGTCCGGGATGACGAGGCCGGAAGCAGTGGTCTGCTCGGCTTCGAGCGGGCGGACAACAATACGATCCTCAAGCGGCTTGATAGAGACCGACACGGGCTCTCCTTTGCGTTCGGTACCAATGGGCTGGGGGCCGTCGGGCTGGGCGTGAACCGTCGTCGCGGTGCCGGCGAACGCTTCCCTCGGGGTTAGCACCCGCAGTGAGCGAGTGCCAACTCCGACTGTATGCAAGGGCTGGCACTCGGTCAAGGCGAGTGCCAGCCGGGAGGTGACATCCGGCAACGACGAACTAATACGTCATGGTTGGTTTGCGTAATTGTCCGACCGTCGCTTATCTTCGGTCAGGTAAGGCTTTCCTTACCACCGTCTCGTCGGCCCGTCCGGCCCCATCCTCGGAGTTCCTCCCATGTCTCATGCGCGCCTTGCCGTCCTCTCCGCCGCCGCCGCGACCACCCTCGCCCTGACGGCGTGCGGCGGCTCCTCCACCGCTGCCGACGAGCCCGCGGCCGCCTCGAGCCTCTCCGTCGAGCACGCACAGGGGACCACCGAGGTGCCCACGGACCCGCAGACGGTCTTCACCTTCGATCTCGGCGCCCTGGACACCCTCGACACGCTGGGGGTCGAGGTGGACGGCGTGCCGCAGGGCACCCTCCCGGAGCAGCTGTCGGCCTACAGGGGCGGGGACATCACCAACATCGGGTCCATGAAGGAACCCGACTTCGAGGCGATCGCCGCAGCCGCCCCCGATCTGATCATCATCTCGGGCCGCGTGGCCGACTCCTACGACGAACTCTCCGACATCGCGCCCACCATCGACCTGAGCGTCGACGCCGCCGATCCGATGGCAAGCTTCACGGAGAACACCGAGACCCTCGGGAAGATCTTCGGCGTCGAGGACGAGGCAGCCGACCGCCTGGCCGCCCTCGACGCCTCGATCGCCGAGACCAGGGAAGCCGCCGCCTCCGCGGGCACCGGCCTCGTCCTGATGACCACCGCGGGTGAGGTCACCGCGTACGGCGCCGGCTCACGCTTCGGCCTGATCCACGACGTGCTCGGCGTCGAACCCGCGGCCGATGTGAAGAGCAAGGGGACGCACGGCGAGGCCGTCTCCTTCGAATACATCGCGGAGCTCGACCCCGCCCACCTCTTCGTGATCGACCGCGACGCCGCCGTCGGTGAAGCCGGCGCCGCGGGCGCGGCCGTCCTCGACAACGAACTCGTGAACGGGACCATTGCCGCGAAGAACGGGGACATCACCTATCTCGACTCGGCGAGCTGGTACCTGATCGGCTACGGCCTGAACAACCTCGACGCCATGGTCTCCGCCGTCAGTGACGCCGTAGCGGCCTGACCGACCACCGCCCCGCGGCAGGCGCCTCCATGGCAGCCCTCGCCCTCCGGCCGCAGCGGCCGACGCAGCAGCACGGTTCCCCCCGGCCGGCCCTCCTGTGCCTGGCCGGGGGGACCGTGCTGCTGCTCGCCCTCCTCAGCCTCTTCGTCGGTGTCTCCGACATCTCGCCCGCGGACCTGCTGACCGGCGACCCCGATGTCCGGCAGACCTTCCTCGTCAGTCGGGTGCCGCGCACGCTGGCGGTCCTCCTCGCCGGCATCGCCCTCAGCATCTCCGGATTCATCCTGCAGCTCATGGCCCGGAACCGGTTCGTGGAACCCTCCACGGTGGGGACCGCCGAGTCGGCCACCGCGGGCATCCTCGTGGCCACGCTCGTCCTGCCCGGAACGCCGATCCTCGGGAAGATGCTCGTTGCGGCCCTCTTCGCCATGGCCGGGACGGCCCTCTTCCTGGCCGTCCTGCGCCGCATCCCGCTGCGCAACACCCTGATCGTGCCCCTGGTGGGCATCATGCTCGGCGGCGTCATCTCCTCGGTGACCACGTTCTTCGCCTACCGGTTCGACCTGCTGCAGACCCTCAACACGTGGATGATCGGCGACTTTTCAGGGCTGGTCCGCGGCCGCTACGAACTGCTGTGGATCGTCGCCGCCCTCGCCGTGGTCGGCTACCTCTGCGCCGACCGCTTCACCGTCGCCGGGATGGGCGAGGAGTTCACCACGAACCTCGGACTGGACTACCGGCGCACCATGAATCTCGGCCTGGTGCTCGTGAGCCTGATCAGCGCCGTCGTCGTCGTGGTCGTCGGAGCCATCCCGTTCCTGGGGCTGATCGTGCCCAACCTCGTGTCCCTGCTCATCGGCGACAACGTACGCCGCGCCGTGCCCTGGATCGCTGTCCTCGGCGCGGGCTTCGTCCTCGCCTGCGACATCCTCGGACGCATCATCCGCTTCCCCTTCGAGATCCCGGTGGGCGTCATCGTCTCCGTGATCGGCAGCGTCCTGTTCATCGTCCTGCTCGTCAGGGGGAACACCGGTGCGCGCTAGGACAGGCAGTCTCCCCTCCGCCGTCGTGCAGTCCGCGCGGAAGCCCCTGCGGACGATGCCCCCTGCCGCGTGGCTGACGGTCCTCGGCGTCACCGCCGCCGCGCTCATCGCGGCGTTCCTCCTCGTCGGGCTCGAGGGGAACCTCGCCTACGTGCTCCCTCGGCGCCTGAACCGCATCGGCGCGATGGTGCTCGTCGCCGTCGCCGTCGGGGTGTCCACGGTCCTCTTCCAGACCGTCACCGGCAACCGCATCCTCACACCGTCGATCATGGGACTGGACGCGCTCTACCTCCTGATCCAGACGGTGCTGGTGTTCGTGCTCGGCGCCGGGACGCTCCTCACCCTGGGAGCTCCCCTCCGCTTCGGCATCGAAGTGTCCCTTCTGGTCGGTTTCTCCTGGCTGCTGTACCGCTGGCTGTTCCTGGGCAGCGGGCGCAGCCTCCACCTGCTGCTGCTCGTCGGGATCGTGTTCGGCGTGTTCTTCCGCGGCGCCTCCTCGCTCCTGCAGCGGCTGATGGACCCGAGCGAGTTCATCATCCTGCAGGACCTGTTCTTCGCGAGCTTCAACCGGGTCGATCCGCTGCTCCTGCTCATCTCCGCGGTCGCCGTCGTCGGCCTGTGCGTCCCCGCCTGGCGGCTGCGCCACCGGCTGGACGTCCTCGCGCTCGGCCGTGAGACGGCGGTGGGCCTCGGCGTCGACTACCGGCGCACCGTTACGCTCGTCCTCGTGATCTGCTCGGTGCTCGTCGCCGTCTCCACCGCCCTCGTCGGCCCGTCCACGTTCTTCGGCCTGCTCGTCTCCGCCCTCGCGTACCAGCTCTGCACCCAGTTCCGGCATGCCGTGGTGCTGCCCGTCGCCGTCCTCCTCGGCGTCATCGCGCTCGTCGGCGGGCAGCTCGTTCTGGAGCAGGTCCTTGCGTTCGACACCGCGCTCAGCATCGTCATCGAGTTCACCGGCGGGATCGTCTTCCTCGTCCTCCTCCTGAAAGGCCGTATCCGATGAAAGGCCCTGTCCGATGATCACCATCGACCACGCCACGAAGCGCTACGGCACCACCACGGTGGTCGACGCCGTCAGCTGCACCATCCCCCGGGGCGGCGTCACCTCGATCATCGGGCCGAACGGAGCGGGCAAGTCCACGCTGCTGTCCATGATGAGCAGGCTCCTGCCGCTCGACGCCGGGTCGGTGGTGGTGGACGGACTGGACGTCAGCGCGACGGCGGGGCCGGTCCTCGCGCGCACCCTGGCCATCCTGCGCCAGGAGAACCAGCTGACCGTGCGGCTCTCCGTCCGCGACCTCGTGGGCTTCGGCCGCTTCCCGCACAACAACGGACGCCCCACCGTCGTAGACCGCGAGCACATCGACCGCGCCCTCGCCTACCTCGACCTGACGGACCTGGCCCACCGCTTCGTCGACGAACTCTCCGGCGGGCAGCGCCAGCGGGCGTTCATCGCCATGGTGCTGGCCCAGGACACGGACTACGTCCTGCTCGACGAACCGCTCAACAACCTCGACATGAAGCACTCCGTGGACATGATGCGCCTGCTCCGCCGCCTCGCCGACGACCTCGGGAAGACCGTGGTGCTGGTCATCCACGACATCAACTTCGCCTCCTGCTACTCGGACACCATCCTCGCGATGCGCGAGGGCGCCCTCCTCCGGCAGGGGACGCCGGAGGAGATCATGACCCCCGCCGTGCTGCACGAGGTGTACGACGTCGAGATCCAGGTGGAGCAGATCCGCGGCAACAGGATCGGCGTGTACTTCGCCTAGGCTGGCAGCATGGCGTCGGACAACATCGCGGACATCCTGACCACGGACGGCTGGGAGCTGCTCAACTCGCTCGGGCCCTACACGGAGGCCGACAGCCTGCGCCTCACCGGCCAGCTGCGGAAGGCCGGCTACTCCCCCGAGGTGGTCGCCGCGGCCCTCACGCAGTCGAGGCTCCGGGCGAAGGCCTCCGCCAAGTTCGGCCCCTTCGCCGCGCGCATGGTCTTCACGGCCGCCGGTCTCGAGCAGGCCACGCGCCTGACGGTCGCCGCCCGCCACGCCCAGCGCTTCGTCGACGCCGGGCTCGTGAGGATCGCCGACCTCGGCTGCGGGCTCGGCGCGGACAGCATGGCCCTGGCCACCCTCGACCGCGAGGTCACCGCCGTCGAGCTGGACGAGACGACCGCCGCGGCCGCGACCATGAACCTGATCCCGTTCCCCAACGCGCGCGTCGTCAACGCCGACGCCTCCTCCATCGACACCACCGCCTTCGACGGCGTCTGGCTCGACCCGGCACGCAGGACGACGACGACGTCCGGCACGTCCCGGATCTTCGACCCCGAGGCGTTCTCGCCCCCGCTGTCCTTCGTGGAGGACCTCGCCGACGGCGGCAAGCCCGTGGGCGTGAAGATGGGGCCGGGCATGCCCCACGCATCCGTCCCGGCGGGTTGCGAGGCGCAGTGGGTCTCCGTGGACGGCGACGTCACGGAGGTGGCCCTCTGGTTCAACGCGCTCCGCCGCGAGGGCGTCCGGCGGGCCGCGCTCGTCCTCGGGGCGCGGGGCGCGGCGGAGATGGTGTCGGAGCGGGAATTCGGCGACGGACCGACCCCCGCCGTCGGCGCACCGGCCGGCTACCTCTACGAACCCGACGGCGCCGTCATCCGCGCGGAGCTCGTCGCGGATCTCGCCGCGCAGCTCGGCGGGCACCTGCTGGACCCGATGATCGCCTACATCTGCGCGCCGACCTTCACCGACACCCCGTTCGCCCGCGCCTACCGGGTACTCGAGGTCAGGCCCTACAACGTGAAGGCACTCAAGGCCTGGATCCGCACCGAGGGGATCGGGGTGCTCGACATCAAGAAGCGCGGCACCTCCGTCACCCCCGAGGAGGTCCGCCGGCAGCTGCTGACCGGATCGGGCAAGGGCCGGAAGAAGGCCACCCTCGTCCTGACGCGCGTCGGGGACGAGCGCGTGGCGATCGTCGTCGAGCCCGTCCCCGCCCCCTGAGGACGGGCCACACTTCCCTGACCTCCGCAACCCCGGACGTCGTCCGGCGCGAGGGCTCCCGGCATTCCTAGACTCGGCCGGGAGCACATTCATCCCGGCGGAAGGCAGCACATGGCAGAGGACACCAGCACGGCAGCGGGCACCCGGCACGGAGTGCTGTTCGACGTGGACGGCACCCTCGTGGACTCCAACTACCAGCACACCATGGCCTGGTGGCAGGCCTTCCGGCGGTTCGGCCACGACGTGCCCCTGGCCGAGATCCACCGGGCCATCGGGATGGGCGGCGACAAGCTCGTGGAGCACCTGCTCGGCGAGGACCGCGACACCGGCCAGGACTCCGACCTGGACGCCACGCACAGTGCCCTCTTCTCGAGCTACTGGCCCGGCCTGCGGGCCTTCGAGGGCGCCGGCGACCTCCTGCGCCGCTGCGCCGACGACGGCCTGATCGTGGTCCTCGCCTCCTCCTCCTCGCAGCAGGAGGTGGGCGTCTCCCGCGGGATCATCGACGCCGACGCCGCCATCAGCGCCGCCACCAGCTCGTCCGACGCCGAGAACAGCAAGCCGTCCCCGGACATCCTGCAGGCTGCGCTCGACGCCGGCGGGCTCGACGCCGCGAACACCGTGTTCGTCGGCGACTCGGTCTGGGACGTCGAAGCCGCGAGCGCCCTGGGCATCCCGACGGTGGGACTCGCCTCGGGGGGCACGAGCGGGGCGGAGCTCCGGGAGGCCGGAGCCGTGACGGTCTACCAGGACATCCGTGCCCTGCTCGACGCGTTCGACGAGGGGCCGCTGCACCGGCTCACGGCGGCGGCGGCGACCGCCTGAGACTCGCGGCGTCGGAGGGCGTCTAGTCCTCGCTGGTGAGGAGCCGTCGTCGGGCGCTCAGGAGTTCGACCTCCGGCCTCGCTGCGACGTACCGCTCCACGCGGTCCAGGACGTCCACCACGTGCCGGCGGTCCCCTCCGACCACGCCGGCCCCGACGACGGCGCGGCGGTGCAGTTCCTGGTGGTCCACCTCGGCGACGGAGAGCTCGAACTTCCGCCGGAGGTCCGCCACGAGCGGGCGCACCACCGAGCGCTTGCCCTTCAGCGAGTGCACGTCGCCGAGCAGGACGTCGAACTCGATGACTCCGATCCACATGGGCGTTCCCCTCGTCGAGTGCTTCTCCCCGGGCGGGCTCAGGCCGAATCGCGCCAGACGACCGTCGTGTCGAGCACCTGCACGGGGCTCGGCAGGCCGCGGATCTGGGCCAGCACCAGTTCGGCCGCCGTGCTGCCCAGCAGGTCGGCCGGCTGCCGGACGGTCGACAGCTGGGGCCTGGTCCTCACCGCCCAGCTGCTGTCGTCGAAGCCGACGATCCCGACGTCGTCGGGCACCTTCCGCCCCGACTCCTGGAGGGCGGTCATGGCACCCGCCGCGACGGCGTCCGAGGCCGCGAAGACGCCGTCGATCCCGGGGTTGCGGCGCAGCAGCTCCTGCATGCCCTCGAGCCCGGCAGCGTAGGTGTAGAGCGGGTACTCGACCACCAGCGACGCGTCGAAGCGGTCCCCCATCGCGTCCTGGAAGCCCGTGAAGCGGTCATGCCCCGAGTCGCGGTCCATGGCGCAGGCGATCATGCCGATCGTGTGGCGTCCGGTCTCCACGAGGCGCTGTGTGATCGCCCGTGCGGCGGCGGCGTTATCGATCGCGACGTACGGGAGGTCGGGCGTACCGGGAGGGTGGCCGACGAAGGCGGCCGGGACGCCGATGTCACGGACCGCGGAGGCGATGGGGTCCGCCGCCCGTGCGGAGACGATGACCGCGCCGTCCACGAGGCCTCCCCTGAGGTAGTCGGCGACCCGGTGGCTGTCCCGGTCGGAGTCGATGATGAGGGAGACGAGCTGGTAGTCGGCCTTGGAGAGCACGGCGTTCGCGCCGAGGAGGATGGAGCCGATGTTGGGGTCCTCGAACAGGAGCGAGTGCGGCTCGTGGATGATCAGGGCGATCGCCCGGGACTCCTGGGTGACGAGGTTCCTGGCCGCGGAATTGCGGACGTAGCCCACCCGCGCGATAGCTTCCTCGACGGCGATGCGGGCTTCCTCGGACACGTACCGTTCGCCGTTGACGACCCGCGACACCGTCCCTCGCGAGAGCCCGGCCGCGGTGGCGACGTCGTTGATGGTCGCCCGGCGATTACGGGTGCGGATCGGGGGCATACGTGTACTGTAGCCGAGCCCCGACGAGCCCTTTCTCCACGGGCGGCATACAGTTTTCCGCGCGGGCGACGTACTCTGGGAGGAGTTGTCTAGAAGAAGGCGGCTGCTCCTCCGGCTCTTCTCCCCGGAGCTCCGGCAGCTCCGCCGGGCACCGTACGGTAGAGCTCCATCCCCGATCGGGGCGTGCAGCAATGAACCATCAGAAGAATCTTCTTCCAGGATCCTCCACCCACGGATCCCCGGGCCATGTCACCGTGACGCAGCACATCGACGAATTCCTCGGGGCCACCACCACCGTCACCCTCGACGGAGCGCTCGTCTCCGTCGACGAACTCGAGAGCCTCTACGTGTACTGGTGCTCCCGGAACCACCACGACCCCTCTGCCACGGAGGACGTCCTCGCGGCCCTCGGGCAGCAGGGCGTGGAGCCGCTCGCCCGCGACGGCGTGGACTACGTCGAGGGGCTCGTGCTGACCGGCGGCCTCGTGAGGGACTTCATCCTCGCCTGCGAGTTCTCCGGCGTCTGGGGCGTCCCCTCGACGCTCGAGCCGGCGACGGCACGGGAAGCCACGGCGTCCTGACCGGCGGGGGGACGGCACGCGGGGGTGCGATGGGCAGGAAGACGGCGGGACCACGCAGCACGCCCGCCCTCGCCGCGCTCACGGCCGCGGCCGTCCCCTTCACGGCGCACCCGTACAGCCACGAGGCGGGCGTCTCCTCCTACGGCCTCGAGGCCGCCGCAGCACTCGGCGTCGACCCCGACCGCGTCTTCAAGACCCTGATGGCGAGCGTCGACGGCGGTCTGGTCGCGGCTGTCGTCCCCGTCAGCGGGTCGCTGGACCTGAAGGCCCTGGCGTCGGTGCTCGGTCGGCGGAAGGCCGCCATGGCCGATCCGGATGCCGCGCGGCGACGGACGGGCTACGTGCTCGGCGGGATCTCCCCGATCGGTCAGCGCCAGGCGTCCCCCGTCGTCGTCGACCGGTCCGCCCTCGACCACGTGACCGTCTTCGTGTCCGGCGGCCAGCGGGGCCTGGACATCGAACTGGCGCCGGCGGACCTCGTCACCGTCACGCACGCCCTGGTCGCGCCGATCGCTGGGACGCGGTCCCGCCCGGAGGATCCGCGGCCTGCGTCGAGCGCGTGAGGTGCGTCCGGACCACCTCGGTGGACGCCCTGAGGAAGCCCTCGATCAGTGCCAGCTCGGCGTCGTCGTAGCCCGCCATCACCCCGGCCAGATCCGCGGCGAGCGGCTGGAAGAACTCCTGCCCGAGGTGCACGGCCGCCGGCTCCACGACCAGCAGGACGCGACGCCGGTCCGTCGGGTCGACCTCGCGCCGGACATGCCCGGCGGCGAGCAGGCGGTCCACCAGCGCCGTGACCGAGGCCGGTGTCAGGTCGAGGCGGGCGCCCAACTGTCCGGCGGTCAGGGGCGTACCGCGCCGGTCCGCCTCCATCAGTTCCATGATCGCCCGCGCCGCCGTGTGATGCATCTCGTAGCGGGTCCCGAAGGACCGGCTGAGGTCGCCGGACACGCCGGCGAACTGCCGCAGCATCGCGGCGACGCCCTCCCATGGATCCTGGGTCTTGTGCGCGTCCACCGAGGCTCCTACTCTTAGATGATCGAACTATTCCATCAGCTTACTTTACGGCTGTCGAAAGAATAGGTGGGCGTGCATGGCCGGGATCGACCCCGCGATCTCCGCGGACCACATCATCCGGCGCTTCGGCGCCACCGTCGCGGTCGACGACGTCAGCCTCGCCGTCGCACCGGGAGAGATCTACGGATTCCTCGGACCGAACGGGGCCGGGAAGTCGACCCTCACCCGCGTATTGTGCACGCTGATCACACCGTCCGAGGGGCACGCGCGGGTGGCCGGGTACGACGTCGCCACCGAGGCGGAGGAGGTCAGGCTGCGGGTGGGCGTCGCACTGCAGGAAGCGGCGCTCGACGACCAGCAGACCGGGTCCGAGATGCTGGCCCTGCAGGGCCGGTTCTACGGCCTGTCGGCCGCGGCCACCCGCTCGCGCGTCGCCGAACTGACGGACCTCATCGATATCGGTGATGCCCTCGCACGCCGGATCGGCACCTACTCCGGTGGCATGAAGCGCCGCCTCGACCTCGCCCTGGCCCTCGTCCACGACCCGGCCGTGCTGTTCCTCGACGAACCGACCACCGGACTGGATCCCGTCAGCCGCGCCAAGGTCTGGCAGGAGGTCCGCCGGCTGAACACCGACCTGGGCATGACGGTCTTCCTGACCACCCAGTACCTCGAGGAGGCGGACGAGCTCGCCGACCGCGTGGGAATCATCAACAAGGGCGTCCTCGTGGCCGAGGGCACGCCCACCGAGCTCAAGCGCGCCATCGGCACGGACGTCATCATCGTGACGCTCGGCGGATCCGTCGACCGGGCGCGGACCGCCCTCGGACGCCTCGGGACCGTCCAGCGGATCGAGACCAGCGGGGAGACGCTCATGCTCAGCGTCTCCGACGGACCCTCGACGATCAGCCCCGTCGCGGTGACCCTCGCGGACGTGCCGGGCGCCGACGTCCGCGAACTCTCCCTGCGCCGACCGTCGCTCGACGACGTGTTCCTCTCGGTCACGGGCGAGCACATCAGCGACGACCACGCCCCGGGCGGAGCGGTTGACACTTCACGGGACGACTCCACGAGGGAGAGGGCATGACCGCCGCCAGCAGCACCCCGGGCCGCTCCGTCGCCGCGCCGCGCCGCGCCGGGTTCCTGCGGGACCTGGTGTCCGTCGCCACCCGCGCGCTGAGGGCCATCCCCCGCGCTCCCGCCGAGGTGATCCCCGCACTGGTCATCCCGGTGTTCTTCTTCGTCGTCAACATCGGCGCCCTGGAACCCGTGGCCGAGGCCACTGGCGTGCCCGACTTCCGCGCCTTCCAGCTGCCCGTCGCCATCGTCTTCGCGGTCACCGGCGTCTCCCGGGCCAGCAGCCTCGTCACGGACATCAGCAGCGGGTACTTCGACCGCCTGCTGCTGACGCCGATGCACCGGTCCGCGCTCCTGCTGGGGCTGATGGTCGCCGACCTCGTCCTCGTGATGGCGTTGTGCGTGCCGGTGCTGCTGCTGGGGTTCCTCGTGGGCGTCGAGTTCGTCACGGGCCTGGCGGGCATTCTCGCGTTCATCGCGATCGCGGGCCTGTGGGGCCTCGCATTCACCGGCTTCCCGTACGCGATCGCCCTGCGGACCGGGAGCCCGGCCGCCGTCAATGCCTCCTTCCTGCTCTTCTTCCCCTTCGCGTTCCTCACCACGTCCTTCCTCCCGCAGGATGCGCTCACGGGGTGGCTCGCCACGATCGCCGATTACAACCCCATCACCTACCTGCTCGCCACCCTGAGATCGCTCATCAGTGGCGGCTGGGTGTGGGACGATCTGTGGCCGGGCCTCCTGGCCATCGCCGTCGTCGGAGCCGCCAGCTTCACGCTCGCCTTCGCCACCCTGCGCGGCCGGGTGTCCCGGGACTGACGCCGCGTCGGTCCCCGGGACCGACGCCGCACGGTGGGTAGGGTGAACGAGTGAGAATCACGGCCGGCGCCCCTCCCCTGGACCGCGCGATCGCGCTCTACGACGCCGTGGGGTGGACCGCCTACACGCGGGATCCCGACCGACTCGCGCGGAGCCTCGCCGGGTCCCACCTGGTGGTCACGGCGTGGGACGATGACGGCGGCCTGCGCGGGCTGGCACGAACCGTCTCCGACGGGGAGTCGATCTGCTACATCCAGGACCTCCTCGTGCACCCCGCGTCCCGGCGCCGCGGGGTGGCTCGCGCCCTGCTGGAGGACATCCAGGGACGCTACGGCCACTGCATGTTCCTGGCCCTGAGCACCGACGCCGAGGGCACCGAGGACGCGGCGCTGTCGCACCCTTTCTACCGTGCCCTGGGGTTCCAGCCGCACGCCGAGCTCCGCCTCGCCGCGTTCGGCTATCGCCCGTAGCGGCCTGAGCCTCCTACGCGG
This sequence comes from Arthrobacter pityocampae, assembly GCF_002927275.1. Taxonomy (GTDB): domain Bacteria; phylum Actinomycetota; class Actinomycetes; order Actinomycetales; family Micrococcaceae; genus Arthrobacter_D; species Arthrobacter_D pityocampae. Next base: position 771,444 of record NZ_PRKW01000001.1, read on the forward strand.
CGATCCGCACCGCGCCGCCGGAGACCGTGAGTCCCCCGGTCGCGGGGATGCCGACCGTGATGAGGGACGGGCGCCCGACGTCGGCGCCCTGATGCACGGTCAGGACTCCGGGCGGAACCACCTCGCCGCGGGCCCGCAGATACGCGCCGAGAGACGCGGCCGCCGAACCGGTGGCGGGGTCCTCGCGCACCCCGCCGGGCGGGAAGGGGTTGCGGGCCTCGAAGACGTCCGGGGCGAGTCGGTGCACGACGGCGACCGTCGCACCCCAGCCCTCGGCGGCCATGAGCGCCCTGAGGCCGTCGTAGTCGTAGTCGAGGGCGCGGAGGACGCCGGCATCGCGGACTGGCACGATCGGGTGGACGTTGCCGGCGAAGGACAGCAGGACGGGCAGGTCGGCCGACAGATCGTCCTCGGCGAGCCGGAGGTGGCGCAGCAGGTCGGCCCGGCGCCCGGGGTCCATCGTGTCCACCCACGGCTCGACCGTCTCGAGGGACGCGACGAGGCGGCCGTCCACGCGGGCCGTCGTGAGCGCGAGCACTCCCACCGACGTCGAAAGGGCCAGCGTCCCGGGTCCGTCGCGTTCGGCGAGCGCGACGCCCGTGGCGATCGTCGCGTGGCCGCAGAAGGGGATCTCCGCTTCGGGGGCGAAGTAGCGGACGGTGGCGCTGCCCGGCCTCCGGCGGGAGAGGAAGGCGCTCTCCGCGTAGCCGAGGTCCGCGGCGACGGCCTGCATCTCCCCGGAGGTCAGGCCGTCGGCGTCGAGCACCACGCCGGCGGGGTTGCCGCCGTCGGGCCGCTCGGTGAAGGCGGCGTAGCGGAGGATCTCCATGGAGCCGATGCTAGCGGCTCCGGACCGTCACCCTTCGATCTCCGTCAGGTCCCCGGTGGGCGTGTTGGTCCTGCGGTTGATGAGCCAGGTGACGAACCAGAGCACGATGCCGATCGCCATGAGGGCGCCGGCGATCTGGTACTGGATGATGTCGCGGCCCACCCAGGGCCCGGCGAGGAAGAGGCACAGGACCCCGGCCACTGCGGGGAGCGGTCCCGGGGAGGTGAAGAACACCTTCCGGTTGACGTCGCGTTTGCGGCGCAGCACCAGGCAGGCGAGGTTCACCACGGCGAAGACGCACAGGAGCAGGAACGCGGTGGTCCCGGAGAGGTTGGCGACGACGTTGCTGTCCGGATCGCTGGCCACGTAGAGGATGAGGCCGACCGCCAGGACAGTCGAGAAGGCGATACCGGCCCAGGGCGTGCAGCGCACCGGGAGCACCTTGCCCAGCGGCCGGGGCAGCACGCCCTGCCGGGCCATCCCGTAGATGAGGCGGCTGGCCATCAGCATGTTGATCAGGGCGGTGTTCGCGACGGCGAAGACGGCGAGGAAGGGGAAGATCTGGTCGATGGGGAAATCGGGCGATCCCTTGTGCACCACCTCGAGCAGTGCCGCGCCCTCGGCCTCCCGGATGCCCTCCAGCTCGGTGGGGCTCAGCACCGTGACCACGGAGACGGCCACCAGCATGTAGAAGATGACCGCGATCCCGAGGCCGGTGAGCATGGTCCGCGGGAAGATGCGCTCCGGGTTCTGCGTCTCCTCGACCATGTTGACGGAGTCCTCGAAGCCGACCATCGCGAAGAAGGCGATCGACGTGGCGGCCGTGACCGCCAGGAACAAGCCCTTGTCCTGGTAGTCGGTGAAGACGAAGACCTCGCCCAGATTGCCCGTGCCCTGCGCCATGGCATAGAAGCCGACGCCGATCACGATGCACAGCGCCGCGACCTCGATGAGCGTCAGGACGACGTTGAACTTGACGCTCTCGCCGACCCCCCGGAGGTTGATCAGCGCTAGCAGGAGCATGAATCCGAGGGCGACGGCGGTGAGCATCCCCTGACCCGGCATCTCCATCCAGCCGTTGACCACGAGGCCGCCGAAGAAGTTCTGCGCGAGCACGTTGGCGGACGTGGCGGCGCTGGTGATGCCGGAGCAGACGACGGCGAAGGCCACCAGGAAGGTGACGAAGTGGACGCCGAACGCCTTGTGGGCGTAAAGGGCGGCCCCCGCCGCCTGGGGGTACTGCGTCACGAGTTCGAGGTAGGAGAATGCCGTCATGGTCGCCACGATGAAGGCGAGCAGGAACGGGAGCCACACGATGCCGCCCACCGTCCCGGCCATGGTCCCGGTGACCGCGTAGACGCCGGCACCGAGGATGTCCCCCACGATGAACAGGAGGAGCAGCTTCGGCCCGAGGACCCGTTTGAGTTCGGGTTCCTTCGCGGTCGACGCGTCGGACACGTGCTCTGCAGAAGTACTCATGGACGGCCTCTCCGTTGGTTCCCACCTCACTGTGGTACTGATCACCCTACTTAGCAAGATCTCGCTTGCGTCTCCCGTGGGCGGTCGCTTCCGGCACCGGATCCGCAGAGCACGCCGTCGTGCACGGCTTTGCCGCATCCGAGTGCGTGTCGCGGCGGGACACGCCGCTGATCGGGAGCCTCCCGACCGAGAGGCGCCCACGACGGCACGGGCCTCCGCACCATCGACTTCCGCGTTGACACCCCGTGTGACGCGGATTACTCTGGGAACGTTCACAGATTCTCGATGGAGAGCGTGGCGGCCGGATATGGGAGCGTTCACAGAGCGCGCTCGCAACCTCCCCTGCAGCTCCTGCCCGGGGATCGGCAGCGCAGCACCGAGGAGCAGGTTTGGCACAGGAAACCACCGTCGCAGGACTGTCCGGCAGCGGGGATCTCGTCTACGGGTGTGACTACAATCCCGAGCAGTGGGACCCGTCCGTCTGGGTCGAGGACGTCCGCCTGATGAGGGAGGCCGGCGTCAATCTCGTGGCCGTCAACATCTTCGGCTGGGCGGAACTGGAACCGGAGCCGGGCGTCTTCCGCTTCGAGACCCTCGACGCCGTCCTGGACCTCCTCGCCGAGAACGGTATCGGGGTGAACCTGGGCACCGGGACGTCCTCGACCCCCGCCTGGCTCACCACCGCCCACCCGGAACTCCTCCCCCGCACCGCCGACGGCACCGCCCGCTGGCCGGGTGGCCGGCAGGCGTTCTGCCCCAGCTCCCCCGTCTACCGCGAGCACGCCCTCGCGCTCGTCGCGCAGGTCGCCGCCCGCTACGGCAGCCACCCAGCGCTGCGCCTGTGGCACGTGTCCAACGAACTCGGCTGCCACAACTCCCTCTGCTACTGCGACGTCTCCGCCGAGGCCTTCCGCGGGTGGCTGCGGGCCCGCTACGAGAACCTCGACGCCCTCAACGCCGCCTGGGGCACCGCGTTCTGGAGCCAGCGGTACTCGGGGTGGGAGCAGATCCTGCCCCCGAGGCTCACGCTGTCGGCGACCAACCCGACGCAGACGCTCGACTTCAACCGCTTCAGCTCCGACGAGCTCCTCGCGCACTACGCGGCCGAGGAAGCCGTCCTGCGGGCCCACAGCACTGTCCCCGTCACCACGAACTTCATGGTCGCCGCGCACATCCGCAACCAGGACTACTGGGCGTGGGCGCCCTCGATGGACGTCATCGCCAACGACCACTACCTGGATCACCGCCTCGACGCCCCGCTGGCCGAGCTCGCCTTCGCCGCGGACACCACCCGCGGGCTGGCGCAGGGCCGGCCCTGGCTGCTCATGGAGCACTCCACCGGGGCCGTGAACTGGCAGCCCCGCAACATCGCCAAGGGCCCGGGCGAGATGATCCGCAACTCCCTGACCCACCTCGCCCGCGGCGCGGACGGCCTGTGCTTCTTCCAGTGGCGGGCGTCGCTGCAGGGCAGCGAGAAGTTCCACTCCGCGATGGTTCCCCACGCCGGCACCGACTCGCAGGTCTGGCGCGACGTCGTCGAACTCGGTTCCTCCCTGGCCAGGCTGCGCGAACTCGCGGGGACCACAGTGCACGCGGACGTCGCCCTGGTGTTCAGCTGGGAGGCCTGGTGGGCCCACGACCAGGAGTCGCACCCCTCCGGCGACGTCCGCTACATCGAGCAGGTGCACGCCGCTTACAAGGCCCTGTGGGACGCCGGCATCACCGTCGACGTCGTGGCACCCGGCGCCGGCCTCTCGGCCTACCGCCTCGTCGTGGTGCCGAACCTCTACCTCGTCCGCGACGACCACGCCGCGACCATCAGCGACTTCGTGGCCGGGGGCGGGTCCGCCGTCGTCACGTTCTTCAGTGGCATCGTCGACGAGAACGAGAGGGTGCGCCCCGGCGGGTACCCCGGAGCGTTCCGGGAGCTGCTCGGCCTCCGGTCCGAGGAGTTCTTCCCGCTCGACCCGGCACACCCGCTCACCCTCGACAACGGCTCCCCCGCGTCCCTCTGGTCGGAGGCCGTCCGCCTCACCACGGCCGAGGCCGTGCTCAGCTATGCGACCGGCCAGCACACCGGCAGCCCCGCGGTCACGCGCAACCGGTTCGGCACGGGCACCGCCTGGTACGTCGGCACGGTGCTCGACGGCGGCGTCCTGAAGGACCTGCTGCTCCGCGCCGCCGTCGCCGCCGGGGTCCCCGTCTCCGATGTGCAGTCCGGCCTCGAGACGGTCACCCGCCGCGGCAACGGACACGAGTACCTCTTCCTCATCAACCACGGCACCGAGGACCGCAAGCACCGGGTCAACGGCCTGGAACTGCTGACCGCGGAGGCCGTGGCCGACGCCGTCGTCGTTCCCGCGGGCGCAGTGCGCGTTGTCCGCACCACCTCATCAACCCCCACCGACGGCTCCGCCCCGGGCCGAAAGGATGCAGGCAATGACCGTCATTAGCACTCCGGCCGAGTCCCCGAAGGCTCCCCCTGTCACGAGGAAGAACCGCTCGTCGGGAGCGCAGCGCCGCGCCGTAGCCATCTTCATCGCCCCGTTCGCGCTACTCTTCATCGCCTTCTACGCCATCCCGATCGTCTACGCGGTCATCCAGTCGCTGCTCACCGTCGAGCGGGAAGGCACCTTCGGCAAACCCGAGCAGGTCTTCGGCGGCCTCGTGCAGTATCAGCAGGTCTTCCAGAACACAGCGTTCTGGGAAGCGGTGGCGCGGGTCCTGCTGTTCGGCGTCGTGCAGGTGCCGGTCATGCTCGGCCTCGCCCTGCTGTTCGCGCTGCTCCTCGACTCACCGCTGCTCAAGGGCAAGAAGTTTTTCCGTCTGGCGTTCTTCGCGCCCTACGCGGTCCCCGGCGTGATCGCCGCGATCATGTGGGGGTTCCTGTACTCGCCGTCCCTCTCGCCGTTCGGCGCGGTGACCTCAAACGTCGACTTCCTGGGCGCCGACCTGGTGCTGTGGGCCATCGCGAACATCGTGACGTGGGTCTACGTGGGCTACAACATGCTGATCATCTACGCGTCCCTGCTCGCGATCCCCACCGAGATCTACGAGGCGGCACGACTCGACGGCGCCAGCAATATCCAGATCGCCTGGCGCATCAAGATCCCCCTGGTGGTCCCCGCGATCATCCTCACCGCGGTCTTCTCGATCATCGGCACGCTCCAGCTGCTGGCCGAACCGCAGACCCTGCGCAGCTTCAGCTCGGCGATCAGCAGCACGTACACCCCGAACCTCGCGGTCTACACCACGGCCTCCATCCCCAACTACAACCTGGCCGCCGCCTTCTCGGTGGTCCTGGCCCTCGCCACCTTCATCCTCTCCTTCGTCTTCCTGAAGGCCACCCAGCGGAAGGTATCCCAGTGATGGCAACCCCAGCCACCGCCTCCAAGCGCCCCCGCGGCGGGAGCACGACGGCAAGCGACGTCGAGACCCGCGGACGCGGTCCACGCCAGAGCATCATGTCCCGCAGCGCGGCGATGCTCGTCATGGGTGTCTTCACCCTCTACTTCCTGACCCCCATCTGGTGGCTGCTCACCACCTCGACGAAAACCGGCGGCGAGATCACCTCCACAGCGCCGCTGTGGTTCACCACGAACTCCCTCGGCACGTTCTTCGACAACCTCGGGCGCCTGTTCACCTACGGCGACGGCCTCTTCGGCCGATGGCTCCTGAACTCCGCCGTTTACGCCGGTGTCGGCGCCCTGATCGGGACGGTCATCGCGGCGATGTGCGGCTACGCCCTCGCGAAGTACGAGTTCCGGGGGCGTGAGGCCATCTTCAACGTCGTGCTCAGCGGCGTCCTCGTCCCCGCCACCGCCCTGGCCCTGCCGCTGTTCCTCATCTTCAGCCGGGTCGAACTCACGAACACCATGCTGGCCGTCTTCCTGCCGAGCCTCGTCAGTCCCTTCGGCGTCTATCTGGCCCGGATCTACGCCGCGGCCAGCGTGCCCGGCGAGCTGCTGGAGGCTGCGCGCCTCGACGGCTCCGGCGAGATCCGGACCTTCTTCACCGTGTCCACACGCCTCATGGCGCCGGCCCTCGTGACCATCTTCCTGTTCCAGTTCGTCGCCATCTGGAACAACTTCTTCCTGCCGCTGATCATGCTCCGGGATCAGGCCCTCTTCCCCGTGACCCTGGGGCTGTACGCCTGGAACAGCCAGATCAGCCAGATCCCCGAACTGCGGTCCCTCGTCATCGTCGGGGCGCTCGTCTCGATCGTCCCGCTGATCATCGCCTTCCTCGCCCTCCAGCGGTTCTGGAGCAGCGGTCTCGGCGCCGGCAGTGTCAAGTAGCCACCCCATCCTCCCGACCAGCACCACAGGTGCAGGGGCGTCCGCCCCCGCACTGCACTGCTCAATCAACCGATAGGAAAGACAATGCGCGCGCATTACGGAAAAGTCACCGCGGCCTTTGCCATGATCTCTGCGCTGGCTCTCTCCGGCTGCTCAGCCGGCGGGGACAGCTCTGAAGCGGGTGGCGAAGCGGCCCCCTGCGAGGCCTCCGACGGGCCCGTGACCCTGCAGTTCACCACGTGGGTTCCGGGGATGGACGAGGTCGTCAAGCTGTGGAACGCGGACAACCCCGACATCCAGGTCGAGGTGCAGACCGGACCCAACGGCAACTCGGGCACGTACCAGAACTTCTTCAACCAGATCCAGGCCGGCAACGCACCGGACCTCGGCCAGATCGAATACGACGCCCTGCCGAACTTCCGCGTGCAGGACGGCCTCGAGAACCTGGCCGGCTGCGAGGGCGTCGCCGACGCACAGGACCAGTTCGTCGACTGGACCTGGGGTCAGGTGACCTTCGGCGAGGAGGACTCCGTCTACGCGATCCCGCAGGACAGCGGCCCCATGGCCATGTACTACCGCGCCGATCTCTTCGAGCAGGCCGGCATCGAGGTGCCCACCACCTGGGAGGAGTACGCCGCAGCGGCCGAGAAGATCAAGGCCGAGGGCTCCTACATCACCAACTTCCCGAAGACCGACGTCAACTGGTTCGCCGGGATGGTCTGGCAGAACGGCGGCCAGTGGTTCGCGAACGACGGCGAGGCCTGGGACGTCAACCTGACCAGCCCCGAGTCCGAGGAGGTCGCCACCTACTGGCAGGACCTGCTGTCCAATGACCTCGTCTCCACCCTGCCGTCCTTCTCGGACGAATGGAACGCGTCCTTCAACGAGGGCCAGCAGTGGACCTGGGTCTCCGCGGTCTGGGGTGCGACCACATTGTCCGACGGCGCTCCCGACACCGCCGGCAAATGGGCCGTTGCCCCGATGCCGCAGTGGGAGGACGGCGGCGAGACCGCCGGTAACTGGGGCGGCTCCTCGACGGCTGTGCTGAAGGGCTCCGAGCACCCGGCCGAGGCCGCGAAGTTCGCGCTCTGGCTGAACACCGATCCCGAAGCGCTGGCCCTCGCCAACGAGCTCGGCGGCCTGTACCCGGCAGCAAAGTCCGCGGCCGACCTCGAGGCCTTCTCGGGTGGCGTCGAGTACTACGGCGGACAGAAGATCTACGACGTCTTCTCCGAGGCTTCCGCCCAGGTGAACCCCGATTTCACCTGGGGTCCCACGATGACGCAGACCTACACGGATGTCTCCGACGGATTCGGTGCTGCCATCGGCGGTTCCAGCACCCTGATGGAGGCCCTCGAGAACGGGCAGCAGAAGACCATCGACGCGCTGAAGGCACAGTCCATCCCCGTCGCGGAATAGTCCTCCGATACACCCGGCTCCACGAAGCGCCGCGTCCCGGAAGGGGCGCGGCGCTTTCCGCGTTCCGGGCATTCTTTCGTCGCCAGTGATCCATGCTCGGGCATTCCAGTGAAAGCGTCCCCTCACCTTCCGGGAATTGCGCCGTCACCACGGTATTCTTGCGGCGACCCTTCAGAAGATTGGAACAGCATGGCACTCACTCCCGAAGACGTTGTGAAAGCACGATTCCGGGCGACGATGTTCAAGCAGGGGTATTCCCAGGACGACGTCGACGATTTCCTCGACAAGGTAGTGGTGGAGCTGCGGCGACTGAACGGCATCATCGCCGATCTCCAGGACGGCAAGGCCGTACCCGCCGACGACCGGAAGTAGAACGACCCGCATCGCCCCCCTCGTTCCCGGTGGTGCCGCACCGGGGCCGCCGGCGTGGCGCGTGCCGCACCCCGACGCGCGCTAGCATGCTCGATCCCAGGAACGGCGGCGAGCGCCGCCGGCACCGGGGCCGGGTACGAATAAGCTGGCGGGATGAGTTCCTCGCACCTCCCCCAGGACCGCATCCGGGCCGAGCTTCCCTCGGTGCGCCGCCCGACGACGTCGGACGCCGACTGGCAGTCCTTCCTGACACGCTTCGACACCGAGTTCCCGCGCCTCCAGGCGCTGTTCCACCGGATCTACGGCCCTGAGGCGGACGGCGAGCTGCTGCAGGTGGCGCTCGACGCCGCGGCATCCTGGCAGGACCGGCCGGCGGACCTCAAGGCCCTGGACGCCTCGCGTGCCATGGCCCCGGACTGGTTCTCCTCCCACCGGATGCTCGGCGGTGTCTGCTACGTGGACCTCTATGCCGGGGATCTCGCCGGCCTCCGGGCGCGGATCCCCTACTTCCGCGAGCTCGGCCTCACCTACCTGCACCTCATGCCCCTGTTCCGGGCGCCCGAGGAGAACTCCGACGGCGGGTACGCGGTCTCGAGCTACCGCGACGTCGACCCGTCGCTCGGCACCATGGAGGACCTCGCGGACCTCGCCCGGGAGCTGCGCGAGGACGGCATAGCCCTCGTGGTCGACTTCATCTTCAACCACACCTCCGACGAGCACGAGCGGGCGCGCCGGGCCGTCGCCGGCGATCCCGAGTTCGCGGACTTCTACCTGATCTACCCCGACCGGCAGCTGCCGGACGCCTACGAGCGGACCGTCCGGGAGATCTTCCCCGACGACCACCCCGGCTCGTTCGTGCCGCTCGAGGACGGCCGGTGGGTGTGGGCCACGTTCCACTCCTTCCAGTGGGACCTCAACTACCGCAACCCGCGCGTGTTCAGGGCCATGGCCGGCGAGATGCTCTACCTCGCCAACCAGGGGGTGGACATCATCCGGATGGACGCCGTCGCCTTCATCTGGAAGCAGCTCGGCACCGCCTGCGAGAGCCTGCCCGAGGCTCACCTGCTGCTGCAGGCCTTCAACGCGGTGTGCCGCCTCGCCGCGCCCTCCCTCCTGTTCAAGTCCGAGGCGATCGTGCATCCGGACGAGGTGGTGCAGTACATCGACCGCGGTGAGTGCCAGCTCAGCTACAACCCGCTGCAGATGGCACTGATCTGGAACTCGCTGGCCACCCGGGAGGTCTCGCTGCTCGCCCAGGCCCTCGAGCGCCGGCACGACATCCCGGAGGGCACGGCCTGGGTCAACTACGTGCGCAGCCACGACGACATCGGCTGGACGTTCTCCGACGAGGACGCCGCGGAGCTCGGCATCAACGGCCACGACCACCGCCGGTTCCTCAACGCCTTCTACGTCGACCGCTTCCCGGACAGCTTCGCGCGCGGCGTCCCCTTCCAGGACAACCCCCGCACCGGGGACTGCAGGATCTCCGGCACCACGGCGTCGCTGGCCGGGCTGGAGGCGCACGACGACGCCGCCGTCGCGCGCATCCTCCTCGCCCATTCGATCATCCTCAGCACGGGCGGCATCCCGCTGCTGTACCTCGGCGACGAGGTGGGCCAGCTCAACGACTACACGTACCTCGAGGATCCCGCGAAGGCCGGGGACAGCCGCTGGGTGGGCCGGCCCGCATACCCCGCCGATCACTACAGTGCGCGGACGGACCCGACGACGGACCCCGGCGCCGTCTTCGCCGGTCTCACCCGGCTCATCGGGGTGCGCCGGCAGACTCCCGAGTTCGCCGGCGGGCGCCTCGTGCCGTTCCACACGAACAACCCGCACGTGCTCGGCTACCAGCGGCCGGGCCTGCTCGACGGCGAGGAGTCCACCGTCGTCGTGTTCGCGAACTTCGCGGAGACCCCGCAGGACCTCGACGCCCGCACGCTGTCGGGCCTGCCCGAGCGCGCCGTGGATCTCATCATCGGCGAGTCCGAACTCCTGCGGCCGGGCATCACCCTCGAGCCGCTCGGGATCCGCTGGTACCGGATCTGACCTCTGGGCTGCGCTCGGGCCCGACGAGGCTCGGGTCCGACCACGTTCAGGCCCGACCACGTCCAGGCCTGACGGCGGCTCAGGCTTGGCGGCGCGAGAACTCTCCCGCGGCCCGGACCTGCTCCGGCGTCGGGCGGATCCCCGTGTAGAGGACGAACTGCTCCTCGGCCTGCAGCGCGACGACCTCCGCGCCCGTGATGACCGGCCGGCCGGCGGCGCGGGCGGCGAGGATCAACGGCGTCTCCGACGGGGAGGCGACGACGTCGAACACCACCTGCGCGGCATCGATCGCGGCCTGCGGGAAGGCGAGGGCATCGGCGTCTGCGCCGGTCATGCCCAGCGGCGTGACGTTGAGGAGCAGGTCCGCCGTCGACTCCCCCACCTCGGGCTGCCAATCGAAGCCGTACAGGTCGGCGAGCGCCCGGCCGGTGCGCTCGTTGCGGGCCACCACCGTCACCCGCGTGAATCCCGAGTCCCGCAGGGCGGCGACGACGGCCTTCGCCATACCGCCGGAGCCCCGCACGAGGACCGAGTGCGTGGCCGGCACGTCGTGCTCGCGCAGGAGCCGCTCGATCGCGAGGTAGTCGGTGTTGTAGGCGGTGAGGACGCCGTCGTCGTTCACGATGGTGTTGACGGAGTCGATGGCCTTCGCCGAGGGATCGAGGTGGTCCACGAGCGCGATGACGTCCTCCTTGAACGGCATCGAGACGGCGCACCCGCGGATGCCGAGTCCTCGCAGGCCCGCGATGGCCGACGGCAGGTCGGTGGTGGTGAACGCCTTGTAGATGTAGTTGAGCCCCAGCTCCTCGTAGAGGTAGTTGTGGAAGCGCGTGCCGATGTTGCTGGGACGCGCGGCCAGGGAGATGCAGAGGGTCATGTCTTTGTTCAGGATGGGCACCCGGCCATTCTGCCTCCGGGAGCCGCGAACAGCTAGCGCGCCCCGGTGCGGAGCAGCCCGTCATGGACGTAGCGGGCGAGGACGCTCCACACCGCCGACGACGCGAAGGGCTCCAGCTCGACGCCTCCGGTGGTGTTCGTGTACACGAGATGCTGGCCGGCGGACCCGGCGGACAACCACGTGTGCTGCGGCGATGAGGTGCCGGTCTCCTGCACCGTCCAGCCGAGCCACGGCTGCGCCCATAGGCGTGTGAGCGAGTCGTCCTCTCCGGGCGCTTCGCCCGAGCCCGTCCGGAGGCGGTCGGCGAACGCCTCCTGCGGCAGTACCACGTGCTCCCCGATGTAGCTCCAGGCCGGGCCCACCCCGAGCCAGGACACGAGGGTGGCGGGAAGCTGGGCGGCGGTGACGACGTCGATCTGCAGCTGGCCCAACTTCGGCACCCGAGCCTCGGGCGATACCGCGGGAGCCGGGCCGGACGCCAGCAAGGCTCCTCCGGCTCCTACCCGGACCTCGATGGTGGTCGCGAGGTCGGCGCGCTGGGCGCCGACGAAGAAGGAGAAGGAACCGGAGTCGAGGGGGGCGAGGAGGTGGCGGGCCTGAGCAGTGAGCGCTCCGCCTCGTTCCATGAGGCCGGCTGCAGCCAGTTCTGCGACCTCGTCGCGGTAACGGAAGCGGCCCGCGATGCCCGCCCCTCCACGGGCCGCGCTGTCCAGCAGCAGCTGGTAGGCGGCGTCGCCAACGATGGGGCCTGTCGACCGGTACGGCTGCACAGCGGCGATCCTCGAGAGATCCTCGAGCGGCCGTCCGAGATGTTCGGACGCCATGGCGTCCTGTGCGGGTTCGGGCGCCCCCGTCACAGGGATCCCGGCGGCCTCCTCGATCCGCGCGAGGGAGGCCATGCGGTACAGCAGGCTCTCCATACCTGTCATCTGCTCCGGACCGAAGCTGCAGGTGAACTCGATCGCCTGCGTGCCGACGATGCAGAACCAGCGGACCACGCAGACGGCCTGACCGGCCTCCGTGTAGGTGAATTTCTGCCGACGGGCGGGGACACCCGACAGCACGGCCTCCTCGTGGCCCACCACATGGGCCTGCGGCAACGATTGCAGGGTCGCGATGACGGCCCTGGTGGAGAGCGTCGCGAGGGATGCGCCGTCGGCATCACCGATCCGCAGCACGAGGTTCGGACGGAACGTGCCGGACGGGACCGCGGGGTGCGCGAGCACCATGGCGGCGTCGTCGTCCTCGAGTCGCTCCCACGCACCGAGCCGCGGCAGTGTCACCGGCCCGGCTGTCTCCCACTCCCATTCCTGGTCCGTCTGTTCCTGATCTGTCTGCGTGGTCATGGTGTCTTCCGTTCGTCGGGGGTCAAAGGTTTGTCGTCGGGTCCCTGCCCAAGCACTCGGCGCCGGTAGGTGGTGGCGTGCAAACCTTCACCGCGCTTGATCCTGTCATCCGACTCCTTCATCCAGCGCGGCTGGAGGAACCGCGGCACGTAAAGGCACCCGAGGAGTCCAAAAGCCAGACAACCCGTGCTGAGAAGGGCGAAGATGCCAGAGATCGGTTCTGGAGCGTCGAGCAGGATATTGCCGAAGGGCATGGTCGCCATCCAGAAGCCCAGCGGCAGCATCGCCAGGCTTGGCTTGCCCGGCATGAATGCGTCACCGACGATGAGATACATCCACTCCTGCCGGATCATCGATAGGCTCGCCCAGAAGAGGAACACTCCGAGCGGAAATATGGTGAGAAGAAGAAGGAGAGACATCAGAACGGGTCAAGACCGGCGACGACAACTGGAAAGTCTCACGCGCACACGTAGGTGCAGGGACAACGAAACAAGCCCGGCCCTTTCCCAGTTCCGTCTCTGATCCGTCGGTTCCTGGCGTGCCTTCATGATCATGGAGCGTTCCGCTCCTCGGGGTGCAAGGGCGTCCCATCGGGTCCCTGACCGAGCACTCGGCGCCGGTACTCATTGGCATAGAGGCCCTCGCCTCGCTTGATCTCGTCATCCGAGTCCTTCATCCAGCGCGGCTGGAGGAACCGCGGCACATAGAAGCAACCCAGGAGACCGAAGACCAAACCACCAAAGTTCGTGAAGGCAAAAATGCTGGAGATCGGTTCCGGTGCGTCGAGCAGGATATTGCTGAAGGGCAGAGTCGCCATCCAAAAACCCCCGGGAAGCATTGCCAGGCTCGGCTTACCCGGCATGAAGGCGTCACCGACCAGCAGATACATCCACTTCTGACGGATCATCGACAGACTCGCCCAGAAGAGGAACACTCCGAGCGGAAATACTGTGAGAAGAAGAAGGAGAGACATCAGAACGGATCAAGACCGGCGACGACAACTGGAAAGTCTCACGCGCACACGTAGGTTTAGGGACAACGAAGCAAGCCCGGCCGTCTCCCCGCCCCGTCCCTGATCCGCCTGCTCCTGCCAAGTTCGCACGATCACGGTGTCTTCCGCTCCTCGGGGTGCAAGGGCTTCCCGACGGGTCCCTGACCCGAGGCCCGGCTCCCGTACTTCATGTCGTAGAGACCCTCGCCGCGATTGATCTTGTCCTCCAACTCCTTCATCCAGCGCGGCTGCAGGAAACGTGGCACATAAAAGCAACCAAGAAGGCCGAATACCAGGCAGGCCATAATGAAAAGGCCGACGAGACCGGACCATGGCTGGGGTACGCCGGTAAGCAGACCGGTAAAGGGGCTACTCAGCATGAGAATCCCGATCGGCAGCATCGCCAGGCTCGGCCTACCCGGCATGAAACCATCGACAACCATGAGATACATCCACTTCTGCCGGATCATCGAGAGGCTCGCCCATGTCAGGAAAAGGCCCAGTGGGAATACTGTGAAGAGGAGAACGAACGACATTTGAGACCTTTTCTGTGGTGGTGGATCAGGCTTCGACGCCGCTAAGAAGCGGTATATGAACCCTCGCCGTGATCGATCCGCTCATCCGACCACTTTATTCAGCGAGGGTGCAAGAATTGCTCAACCTATGCAGTCTTCCGTCGCGGCAAATCATCCGAAGACCGAGTTCCAACCGTCAGAAAGGGCGTCGCCGATGTCGGAAGTAATGTCCTTACCCAGATCGTAAGCTTCTTCGACACCGTCTGCGAAACGATCCTTCACGGTACCGCCGCCCAACCATTCGGGTAGGTCCTGGTCTGCGAGGTAGGAAACACCCATGCCGACACCGAAGCCGATCACGGTGCCCACCGGGCCGCCGATCATCGTGCCAACCGCCGCACCCGCCGCTCCTGCCCCGAAATCGAAAGCAGTCTTCGCTCCACCACGGACGGCGCCGACTTCCATGGCGCGTAAATCGCGCTGCGCCTCGCTCATCTCCGGATGCTCGACGAGCAAGCTGTCGTACGCCTTGTTCCGTTCATCGGTAATGGTGAAGCCCGCCATGCCAACCGCGAGGACTCCTCCACCAACCCTTGCCGCTTTCAAGCCGTTCGGCAGTTCACCGAATGCAGGCCGAGGAGTAGCGGGTTCCGAGCTGGGCTGCCAGCTGTCGGGGTTGGCGTCTACTCGCGCACGGTAGGCGGGCAAGGAATCGTAGAACTTCTTGTTGATGCTCGGACGCCATTCGACCGCAGGCACGAACCCATTGCGGGTGTACCGTTCCCGGACCGTGCTTGCATGATCCGGATGCGCGGGATCACTGATATGGACGACTGATCCGTCGCCCATGGTGTACCACCGGTCGCCCGCAACCTCCGCGTCGGTGAGCACCCCCGAAGGATCCGAGGGCGTGAACCGGAACTGCTGCCACGGCATCCGAACCTGCCTGGTCGCGGTGACCTCCACGCTCTTGTACGTGTAGGTACTTGCATAGTTGCTCAGCCCGGCGGCGACAAGGCCCACCTCCGGGCCACTCAGGGTACTGAGAATATCGCCCTCCGTACCGTCGATGCCCTTGAGCGCGGCTACACAGTCGGTCACGGCGTCGTCGTAGGTCAGAACCAGTCGGTCGATGTCGCTCTGCAGCGCGTACTCCGGTACAGGACCAAGGGACGGGTCAGGATCGGCCTCGTTCAAGCGACGAGGGTCGGCCTCGAAGGAGGCGACCTCGGCGAGCAGGGCAGTGCGCCGCATCTCAAGCAGCCGTACTGTCGCCGCGAAGTCGTCAAGAGCCGTCGTCGTCTGCGCAGTTGCCCGTTCGAGGACGTCGCCGTGCGGGGTGATGGAACTGAAGACGGCCAGCACATCAACCTGCTCGGGCGCGTGGTAGCTCCCTGACAGACCGGACCAGGTGGCCGACAGCCCGTCCACCGTGGCCGAGACGTCGGCTCCGACCGATGAGATGTCCTTCGCTGCTGCTTCGAGGTCCCCAGGTGATGCCCAGTTCTCGAGCCCACTCGTATCGAGGGCCACCGTCATTCCTTCGCGTCGTCGATGGTGAGGGACGGCATCTGCGTTGCCTGGGCGCGGGCGGTATCCGCCATGGCCGCGTCGCCCTCGACATAGGCGTTGACCGCCGCGCCGACACCGTTGACGGCGTTCTCCACGCGGGTCGCGACCGCCTCACACTGGACCACGAGGACGTTGTTCCACAGCTCGATCAGGGCACCACCGATCTGCTGGCTGCGCGACGCCGCCATCGCGGCGTCCACGGCCCCGCTCAGGGCGGAGCGTGCGGTGCCAATCGCCTCACTGTCCGCCTGCACCACCGACAGCACCCCGCGGCAAGCACCCACGTTGATGTCGTACCCCGGTATCCCCATTCTCGTCCCCCATTTAGTGTCCCAGCACACACCGAGGCTCGATCACCCCGCTCCGCCCTACTGTAGACGCTGCAACGCCTCGGCGCCGGACGTCACACAACGGGCCGACGATGACCCGCCACACCATCGACGACGCCCCCTCACTACACTTGACTTCGGTCCTTCCCTCGACGCCGCACCGCCGAGGCACAGCGGACACCACCCCCACCCCGTCCCAGGAGCAAGCCCTTGAAGATCGATTTCGCGCAGTCGGCCCAGTCCACACTCGGCGTCGAGTGGGAACTGGCACTCGTGGACCGCTACAACGGCGAACTCGTCTCCGTGGCGGACCAGGTGCTGCGGGGCCTCAGCGCGAACCACCCCGAGCTACAGGACGACGACGAGCACCCGCACATCAAGCAGGAGCTACTCCTCAACACGGTAGAACTGGTGACGGGTATCTGCACCACGGTCGGAGAGGCCAAGGCGGACCTGTCCCGCTCCCTCGCCGCCGTCCGCGAGATCACCGATCCCATGGGCGTGGAACTCTTCTGCGCCGGCTCCCACCCCTTCAGCGCGCCGAAGGCCCAGCAGGTCACGGACCGGGAGCGGTACGCGAAACTGATCGACCGCACACAGTGGTGGGGCCGCCAGATGGTCATCTACGGGGTGCACGTGCATGTGGGACTCGATTCACGGGACAAGGCCCTGCCGGTGGTGGACGGTCTGACCAACTACTTCCCGCACTTCCAGGCACTGTCGGCGTCGTCGCCGTTCTGGGGAGGCGAGGACACCGGGTACGCCTCCCAGCGGTCCCTCATCTTCCAGCAACTGCCCACCGCGGGCCTGCCGTTCCACTTCCACGACTGGGCGGCTTACGAGTCGTACGTCCAGGACATGTTCACCACCGGGGTGATCGACTCGGTCAGCGAGATCCGGTCGGACATCCGCCCGGTCGGGAATCTCGGCACGGTGGAGATGCGCGTGTGCGACGGCCTCTCGACCCTCCAGGACGTCGGCGCGGTCGCCGCCCTCACGCAGTGCCTCGTGCAGGAGTTCTCCGAGATCCTCGACGCCGGCGGGACCATCCCGACGATGCAGCCGTGGCACATCCAGGAGAACAAGTGGCGGGCAGCGCGCTACGGCCTCGACGCCATCATCATCCTCGACGCCGCCGGCAACGAGCGGCTCGTCACCGACCACCTCGTCGACGTCCTGAACCGCCTCGAGCCGGTCGCCGCGAAGCTCGGCTGCAGCAGCGAACTGGCGGACGTCGAGACCATCCTCAAGCGCGGTGCCGGATACCAGCGCCAGCGCGAGGTCGCGGCGGAGAACGACGGCGACCTCCGCGCCGTCGTCCTCGACATGGTGCAGCAGTTGCGTGCCTAACGACGGCGGTCATCACGGGCGACCTTCGAGGCCTCCCAGATTACGATTCCACTGACGCGAAGACGCCTGTGGTTCCGGCATAATCGTCGCCATGGACCAGACATGTCGTGGTGCAGGCGTGGTCGTTCTGGAGACGGACCGGCTCGTGCTGCGGCGCTGGCGCGTGTCGGATGCTGCGGTGCAGCGCAGGCTCTGGACGGAGCGTGATCCCCGGGTCCCCCCGCATCGTCGGATCGATGCTGAGGGCCGTCCCACTCTGGAGGAGATCGAGGACGGCATCCGTCGTGACGGCCCGGATGCCTCCCTGGGCCTTCTGGCCGTGGAGCGACGAGGCTCCGGTGATGTC
The DNA here is from genome assembly GCF_002927275.1 of Arthrobacter pityocampae. Lineage (GTDB taxonomy): Bacteria > Actinomycetota > Actinomycetes > Actinomycetales > Micrococcaceae > Arthrobacter_D > Arthrobacter_D pityocampae. The sequence continues at coordinate 789,237 of NZ_PRKW01000001.1, forward strand.
TTCGGCTACTGCGGTCTGCTTGCCAACAACCACGGACAGGACGGCGAACCGGAATTGGCCTTCGAACTTCTCCGCGGAGTGTGGGGCCAGGGGTATGCGACCGAGGCATCGCAGGCTGTGATGCGGTGGGCCGAGGAGCTGGGCCACCGACGCCTGTGGGCCACCGTCCGTGACTGGAACAGCGCTTCCCGTGCGGTGATGGCCAAACTCGGGTTCGTCGAGACTGCTCGGGTGGAACGGGATGCCCTTCACGGGGAATCGCTGTTCTTCGTCAAGGATCTCAGCGGTCCGTCGGGTGACCGCGATGACACCCCTGCGCCGCGGTGGTCTGTACACGACCACCGACCCGCGGGAGGCTGAGCCCATGCGAAAACTGACGTACGGCATGAACGTGAGCCTGGACGGTTACATCGCCGCGCCCGGGGACGATCTCGGCTGGAGCGTGCCCAGCGATGAGCTGTTCCAGTGGTGGTCCGACCGGGTGGAGGCGACGGGCCTGGCGCTGTACGGGCGGAGACTGTGGGAGACGATGAGCTCCCACTGGCCGACCGCGGGCCAGCAGCCGGATGCCACACCGGCGGAAATCGAATTCGCCCGCCGCTGGCTGGACATGCCGAAGGTGGTGTTCTCCTCAAGGGCCCGAGCTGTCGAGTGGAATGCCCGCCTCGTCACCAGCGACGCAGTCACCGAGATCCGCCGACTCAAGGCCGACGACCGCGGTCCCATGGACATCCTCGGCGCCACCCTCGCCGGGGCGGCCATGCGAGCCGGGCTGATCGACGAGTATGCGATCGTCACCCACCCGGTCCTGGTGGGCGGCGGAACCCCGTTCTTCACGGCCCTGGACGCCTGGGTGAACCTGACCCTGGTGGAGACCCGCACGTTCCCCGACGGGGTGCTCCTGACCAGATACGAGACCCGGTGCTGAGGACCCGTTTCCGGATCCGATAGAACTGCGGGTGAAGGACCGCTCCTGTGTGAGCCGCGACCCGCGCCCAGGCCCAGGGCCCCTCCGAATAGTCCTCCTGAGGGTCACCCCGCTCTTTCCGGTGATATTGGGTGACCGTCGAGGGGCGCAGGACGCGGACATAGGCGTCGAAGGCTGAAGGCACGATGCTGCTCACGGATCCCGGCGGTCCGTTCGACCGCGACCTGACCCAAGCACCACGCTCAGTCGGTGAGGTCCTCCCACACGAACGTCGTCGTCTGCCCGGACTCCCAGTCACGGCGAAGGATGGCGTAGGCGACCGACGCGACGGCGCTACCGCCCTCGACCGGCCACCCTTCGCGGTAGTGGGCTTCCTTCACCCAGCCACAGCGAAGGAAGGTCTTGCGCATCGCGATGTTGTCCTCCCTGGTCTGCCCCTCGAACCGATCAGTCCCCGGCCGTGTCGTGAAGACATGCCGCGTGAGTACCCGCAGAATGTCGGATCCAAGGCCTCGTCCCCGGAACTCTCCATCGAGGCGCAGATCGAACATCGGGGTCGGATCCTGGAGATCCTCGACACGGGCGAACCCGATGCGGCCGTGCTCGGTGTGCTCGATCCAGAAGGAGTCGTTGTCCTCGTCCCGGTACGCGCCGCCGGCGATGGCAGCTTCGATCGCTTGGCGTGTAGGGCGTGGGGTGCTGTGGAACGGGAACTCGTTGCGCGTCATGAAGTCCACCAACGCCTCATGGTCGTCGTCACGGGGCTCCAGGCGCACAAGATTGATCGGCATAGTGGCTCACCCTACTGGCTGTCGTGAGGGCGCCGGCGCAGGCCGAGCGCCCGACGAAGAGGTACTTCGTCGTCGGGCAATAATGGCCGCTTGGGGCCGCTGATCCTTGGTCCTTCGGGTGTGGGCCTCGATCACGTCGAAGCCGGCAGACGCCAGCGCTTTGGTGAGGCCACCGACCGGCCAGCGGTATGCCGGGGCCACGGCATGGTCGAACTGCTCGATGTCGGGACTTTCGAAGAAGCCGAGGAGCAGGGTACCGCCAGGACTCAGAACACGGTGGAACTCCAGGAGCGGGCTACTGATGCTGCTGGGGTCGTGGTGGATGAGTGAGTACCAGGAGAGAACTCCGCCTACCGTGCCGGTGTCGACGTCGAGTGCGTCGAGACTGCCGACCTCGAACGACACCCCCGGATAGGCGGTGCGCGCTCTGTCGATGAACTGGGGCACCAGATCCACGCCGCGGGCGGCAAGTCCTCGATCGGCCAGGAAGCTCGTCCAATGCCCCGGTCCGCACCCCGCGTCGATGACGGGACCCTCGACGTCGTCGGCCCAGTCGGCGACGAGCTGACGGTCGGAGGGATGCACGGCGTGCATGGAGCCGAAGAGGTCGCTGTATTCCACTGCGCGGCGTGAGTATGCCTCGCTGATACCGTCCATCAGGCGGTCGAATCCGGGTACGAGCCACATCGGCGCCTGACGATGGATCGGCGCGGTCCACGAGCTGTGCAGGGCAGGGTCAATTGATGATCTCGGCCTGCTCATCGACCAGGATCGCGGCCACGCGGTCCTTCCAGGACTGAAGGGCCTCCGGTGTCAGCCGTGTCCAGCCTGTGATCTCTTCGACGACGCGGAGAGGGGCGGAGCTGCGATAGGACCGGGTGGGGTTCCCGGGAAACCTCTTGTCCGTCACATTCGGATCGTTCTCGAATGGTCCCGTCGGCTCGACAGCGAACACGCGCGGCGCACCCTCGCCCGCTGCCAGCTCTGCCGCCAGCCCCGCGCCATCCTGCAACGCGGTGAAGTAGATGTGATTCATCACCATCCCGGGCCGGTAGTTCGACCGGAAACCCGGCATGAGCAGATCACCCACACTCACGTTCGCCTTCGTCCCGTGGAAGAACGGACCCTCATCCAGCACATCGTCCACGCTCACAGGGTAGGACGGAAGCCGCAGGATGTCAGCAGGACCCGACGCCTGACCGGTCCGTCCTGCCACGGAACGATCTGGGATCAACCGGGTCCCGGTGATCGGGGACACCGATGATCCGGCGTCCCGGACGAGCAATTGAGCTTTAATGGCGTCATGATCCGTTCCGCCTCGGTCGACGATCTTGCGTCACTGCCCGACAGGCAGCAGGGCTGTTCGGCGCTGACGCTCACGACCTTCGCCGATGTGCCCTGGAACGCTCCCTACTACGCTCGTCTGGGCTTCGCCATCGTCGCGCCGGAGCGCCTCACCCCGGGCCTGCGGGCGGTGCGGGACCATGAAGCAGCTGTAGGACTGGATGCATGGCATCGTGTCGCCATGCGAAGACCCCTCGGCGACCAGCCGGAGGATGGGACGGTGCTGCCGTGACGGAACTCGAGATCAGGCGCCTCACCCGGAAGGACATCCCTGCTGCGAGGACCATGTTCGAGATGATGGCGCTGGTCTTCGAGGAGGACTACGAGCCGCTCGGCGATGACTACCTCAATGATCTCCTGGGGCGAGAGGGATTCTGGGCTCTCGCAGCATTCGCAGGCCCGGATCTCGTAGGCGGCCTGACTGCACACACGCTGCCGATGACGCGGTCGCCGTCGTCGGAGGTGTTCATCTACGACCTCGCCGTGCGGCAGGACCATCGGCGGCGGGGCGTCGCGAGGCGCCTCATAGCCGACCTACGGGCGGCCGCCGCGGCTGAAGGCATCCACGAGGTCTTCGTTCCGGCCGACGACGATGACAGGCACGCGCTGGCGTTCTATCGGGCTTTGGGGGCTGTTGCGTCGCCCGTCACGATGTTCACCTTCGGCGATTGAGCCCTGGGAGTCATTGCTGTCACGCGCGGATCCGCTCACCGATGCGCGTCGGGTGGATCTCCTCGAGGTCGTCCTCCACCTTCCCGGTCCCGTCAGGTTCGAACCCGTGCGTGCGGTAGAAGGCCTGTGCTCGGGGATTCGGGTCGTCGAGAACGTGATTCGGACCAAGGCCGCGGTGTGTTTCCGGTCAGGCGTCGACCTGAGCTCGCGCCGTCGATCAGAGGGCCGGCAGGATCACGACCGAGTCGCCGTACTCGAGCGTCACGTCCTGCGTGCGGTCGACGTCGGTGGGTGTACCGATGACATAGGTGCGTGGTGCCATGTCGGCCGAGCAGACGTCGGACTTCTGCCGATCGAGGCCGAGCCTCCCGGTGTGCGGGTCGGGGACCTCGATGGATGAAGGGACCGCAGGGCAGCTCGAACTGCCCACCAGGACGACGGCGAATCTCCCACCGCCGTCGAGCCACCCGGCCGTCGGGAACGGGTAGGCGGAATCAGGCGAGGAGGGCAGTCGCTCACGACTGTAGGGGCGTACCGAGCAGTCGTCACCCCTGGCAGAAGTCGCGGTCCTGTCGAGGATCGCCCTCGGTACGAGGAGAGGTCGGGACCGGACCTCCCGCCGGGCGAACCACCTCATCCGATCGAAGTCCTTGTGTTTTATATCGAATAGCGATAGCTTGCTGTCACTATTCAGGAAGAAGGAAAGACATGGGAAGACTGACGGTGGCCGCGTTGCGCGTCGTCCTGGCGCTGATGTTCGCAGGATCGATCGTCATCCAGGTGGTGGTGCTTCTCCTGCTGACCCTGGATGTCGGAGCGGCGGATCCCGACGTCGCGATGATCCTCATCCCGATGGTGATCCTGACCGTCCTGGCGATCCTCGCGGGCCAGGTCGCGGTGGTCTGCGTGTGGGGGCTGCTGACGATGGTGCGGCGGGGAACAGTGTTCTCGACCAGCGCTTTCCGTCTGGTCCATGTGGTGATCGGTGCGTTCACGGCCGCTTCACTGTTGACCTTCGGGCTCGGCATTGCGCTCGCCCCCGGGGAGGCGGTGGCGCCGGGAGTGGTCCTGCTGATCGGTGGGGTCGCGGTCATGCTGGCAGCTGTCGCCCTGATCGTGTTGGTACTGAAGGCCTTGCTGAAGCAGGCAGTGGCACGCGATGTCGAGGCGCGCACCCTTCGTACCGAGCTCGACGAGGTGATCTGATGCCGATCGTGGTCCGCATCGACGTGGAGCTCGCCCGACGGAAGATGAGCGTCGGGGAGTTCGCCGATCGCGTCGGTCTGACCCCGGCGAACGTCGCCGTCCTGAAGAACGGTCGAGCCAAGGCGGTCCGGTTCAGCACGCTGGAGGCCATGTGCAGGGTCCTCGACTGCCAGCCGGGAGACCTGCTGGAGTGGGTGGACGAGGAGGCCCTCCCCCAGCCTGTCTCCGACCGGGTCATCAGCGCCGACGAGCCGTCATGATCCGATGCTTCCTGAGGGGCCGGGCATGAGGAGGCTGGCGCCGTTACTGCTGGTGATCGTCGGGGTGGCCCTCATGGTTGCGCAGATCCGTGCGGACAGTGAACCCGGGGCCATCCCCCTGGCCCTTGTGGTGCTCGGCCTGAGTGCGTACCTCGTCCTCCATGTTCGACGTCGGCGGGCCGAAGACCGACCCCCTCGCGATTAAATCGGCTACTCCCTGCGGCCCCAGCTCAGCGCGAGCCTCCGGTGAAGCGGTCATCCCCCGTCGGGCTGTCCGCTGATCCCTCGAGGCCCACCCTCCCGGCGAGCGTTTCGGGCGCGGGCGGCGCGTCGGGAGATGGCGACGGCGCGACGTCGGAGCCGAGCTCCACCGCGTCCTCCGCCGTGGGATCGGTCTCCTCGGCGTTGCCAAGGTCCTTCAGGTGATGCTTCTCGGTCGGCTGCTCCATGGTCCGAGCGTAGGCCGCCCGCCGCGGTGCCCGCAGTTCCCGCCGACGGAGTCGCACGGTCTTGCACCGGGCACTATGGCAGGTTAGTGGCTGTCACCCGGCGACGACGGCGGACGGACGAAGGGAGCAGCCGGAGCTGCTCCCTTCGGATGCCGCGATCGAGTCCGCCCTATCCCGCGAGCGACCCCACGGGATGCTCGGCGATCAGGTCGCGCACCGCGCCGAACAGGGGGTGCTCCGCCTCCAGCCCGGTGATCGACGTCGTCGCCGTGTCGGGATCCTGGGTGGCCAGGATCTCGGCGAGGGCGACCGCCTCGGGATCATCGGGTGCCGAGAAGGAGAGCGCCGCCCGCATCGCCTCGAGCAGCGCGGCCGGGTGCGTGCCGTGCTCGGCCAGTTCGGCGGCCGGCCCGACGAAGCGCTCCCTGCGGCTCAGCTTCCGCAGCGGCGCCCTGCCCACGCGCACCACGGTGTCGGGGAGGTGCTGGTTCGTGAAGCGCCGCAGGATCTTCTGGACGTAGGCCTCCTGCTCCGCGGGGTCGAACCCGTGCTTCGCCACGAGCAGCTGCTTCGTCTCGTCGAGCACCGCCCGCACCCTGGCGGCGACGGCGTCGTCGGCCATGGCGTCCGCGATCTTCTCGGCACCTGCTGTGGACCCGAAATAGGCCGCGGCCGCGTGGCCCGTGTTGACGGTGAACAGCTTCCGCTCGATGTACGGCTCGAGGTCGTCGACGTACGTGGCCCCGGGGATCTCGGGCGCACTGCCCTCGAACGGCGTGCGGTCGATGACCCACTCGAAGAACGTCTCCACCGTGACATCGAGGCCCTGTCCGGCTGCCTGGTTCGGGACGATGCGGTCCACCGCCGTATTGGCGAAGACTGCCCGTGCCGCGAGGTCGGAGGCAGCGCCGCCGTAGGCCTGCTCGACCTCATCGCGCAGGATGTCCGTGGCGTTGATGGCGTTCTCGCAGGCCATGACCTGCAGCGGGGCCAGATCCTCCCCGCGGCGGGCGATCCCCTGGGCGATGACCGGCGCGAGGAAACGCAGGACGTTCGGTCCCACCGCCGTGGTGACGATGTCCGCGTCGGCGATCTCCGCGATGACCTTTTCCTCCTGGGAGCGTGAGTTCAAGGCACGGTAGTTGTCCACCGTCTTCACGGCCGGTTCATCACCGACCTCGTGGACGTCGTAGCTCGGGGTCGAGGCGAGCTGGTCGATCAGGGCGTCCGCGACGTCCGCGAAGACCACCTCGTAGCCGGCTTCGTGAAGCAGGAGCCCCACGAAGCCGCGGCCGATGTTGCCGGCACCGAAATGCACTGCTTTCACGAGGCGTTCACCTTTCCGAAGAGGGCGAGGACCTCGTCCACCGTGGTCGCCTCGTCGAGCCTGGCGACCTGGGCCTTGTCCGAGAAGACGCGGGCGATCGCGGACAGGATGGACAGGTGCTCGTTGTTGCGGCCGGCGACGCCGACCACGAACTTGACCTGCTTGCCGTTCCAGTCAATGCCCTCGGGGTAGCGCACGATCGACACGGCCGAGCGCTTGATGAGGTCCTTGGCAGCATTGGTGCCGTGCGGGATCGCGAGGAAGTTCCCCATGTAGGTGGGGACCGACCGCTCCCGTTCGTGCATCGCTGCGACGTAGGTGGAGTCGACGGCACCGCGCGCGACCAGCAGCTGCCCGGCCTCGTCGATGGCGTCCTCCTGCGAGGTGGCGGTGCCGTTCAGCACGACGCTCTCCTCCGCGAGGACATCCCCCGCGTCGGTGGCGCCGTCGTCGGACATGACCGCCGCGGAAGCTGCGGCGGCGGGTGCCGGATCCTTCGGGTCGACGCCGGCATCGGCCGTCTCGCCGGCCCGGATGAGGTCGACGATCTCGTCGTAGCGCGGGCTGTTCATGAAGTTGTCCACGGCCACGTGCGTCGCGCTCTGCGTCAGGGGCTCGGCCCGGTCGGCGAGATCCTGGTGCGTGATGACGACGTCGTAGTCGTCCTTCAGGCTGGAGATGGCGAGGTTGGTGACCTTGACGTCCGGGAACCCGGCCGCCCGGATCTTGTTGCGGAGGACGGAGGCGCCCATGGCCGAGGAACCCATTCCCGCGTCGCAGGCGAACACGATGGTGCGGATGGGGCCGTCGGTGGCCGGCCCGGAACGGAAGTTCCCGGCCACGGAGCTCTTCTTGCCCTTGAGGCTCTCCATCCTGGCGGCGGCTGCCGCGAGATCCTCCTCCTGGTCCTTGCCGGACTTCAGGATGACCGATGCGACGAGGAAGGACACCGCGGTGGCCAGGACAACGGACAGTGTGACGCCGAAGTAGCTGTCCCGGGCGGTCTGGGCGAGGACCGCGATGATCGATCCGGGAGCCGCTGGGGCCACCAGGCCGGCATTCGTGATGCTCAGCGTGGCGACACCGGTCATGCCGCCGGCGATCGCGGCGAGGATCAGCAGCGGGCGCATCAGGACGTAGGGGAAGTAGATCTCGTGGATACCGCCGAAGAACTGGATGATGGCGGCGCCCGGAGCGGAGGCCTTGGCGATGCCGCGGCCGAAGAACGAGTACGCCAGCAGGATGCCGAGCCCCGGGCCGGGGTTCGCCTCCAGCAGGAAGAGGATGGACTTGCCCTCCTCGAGCGACTGCTGGACGCCGAGCGGGGTGAGTACGCCGTGGTTGATGGCATTGTTGAGGAAGAGGACCTTCGCCGGTTCGATGAAGATGCTCGTCAGCGGCAGCAGCCCGTTGTCGACGAGCCACTGGACCGCGTTGCCCGCCCCGGTGGTAAAGGAGAGGACCAGCGGCGAGACAGCGAAGAAACCGACCAGCGCCAGCACGGCGCCCCAGATCCCGGCCGAGAAGTTGTTGACGAGCATCTCGAAGCCGGGCTTGATCCGGTTCTCCCAGATCGCGTCGATCCGCTTCATGGTCCACCCGCCGAGCGGCCCCATGATCATGGCACCGATGAACATGGGGATGCCGGCACCGACGATCACGCCCATCGTGGCGATCGAGCCGACCACGCCGCCGCGGACGTCGTACACCATCCGGCCGCCCGTGTAGGCGATCAGGAGCGGCAGCAGGTAGGTGATCATCGGTCCGACGAGCCCGACGTTCGCGACGCCGTCCGTCTCGCCGTACCCGCCGAGCTGCGGGACGGGCAACCAGCCCTTCTCGATGAACAGCGCGGTGACGATCCCCCAGGCGATGAACGCGCCGATGTTGGGCATGATCATCCCGGACAGGAACGTCCCGAACTTCTGGACACGGACCCGGGCACTCGTGCCGGACCTTGCTTCTAGTTGTGTTGCCACATTCATTCCTAACCGTCGGCTCCGCAGCGTTGCGGAGGGGTGGCGTCGTCGGGAAGCGTCAGCTTCCGGAGCGGCTGGATATTCTCTGGAGCCATTCGAGGAAGAGCTTCAGCTCCGAACTGGAGAGCTGATCGGGGTGCGAGACCTGCAGTGCTGCATTGAGGGCGATCGCCGCCACCACCACGGACGGCGTCCCCTCGGTGTCGGTCACGGGATCGGACTCCGAGTCCGTGGCCACTGCCGAGATGACCGCCTCGCGCGTCATCGCGGAGAGTTCGAGGTTCCGCTTCGCTGCGGGCTCCGCGATCAGCATGAGGGTGACGCCGATGTTGGCGGCCAGCATGCTGCGCGCGGCTTCGTGCGGCGAGACGACGAGACGGGACGCCGCGGCCGCCCGCGCCAGCACCTCCTCCAGGAACGCCTCCGCGCTGGCGACCATGGTGGGCCGACGCTCGGGCCTGATGTTCCCGAACATCACCGTGTACAGGTGCGCGTGATCGAGGCCGAACCGCACATGGTTGTCCCAGTGGCGGCGGAGGTCCTCGACCGGCTGACCCGACGTCGGAATGCTCCGCTCCGCCTCCAGGTACTCCGAGAAACCCTCGGCGACGACGGCGTCGAAGAGTCCCTCCTTGTCCCCGAAGTGGTGATACAGGGTGGGAGCGGTCACGCGGGCGGCCTCGGTGATCTGGCGCGTCGAGACAGGCTCTCCGTTGGACTCCGCGAGCAGTGCCGCGGCAGCCCGGAGCAGCCTGGCCTTCGGCGCCGGTTCGCCTCCCTTTTTCATGGCTGCTAGCGTAGCAGCTATAGCAGCGTTATATGAACTGGGTCACAACCTACAATTGTCCTGCGCGCCACAATGGTGTTGGACCCAGATCCACCGGCAAGGAAACGAGGACGTTCAATGGAGAATTTCGCAGGTGTCGGGGTCAGCCCCGGACGCGTGATCGGCCCGGTCCGGCACATGCCGCCGTCCGTCGGGGAACCCCCCGCCGGCGAGCGCCACGATACCGACACTCCGGAGGAGTCCGTCGCCGCCCTCAAAGCCGCGGCGAAGACCGTGCAGGAGGAGCTCAAGCGCAGGGCCGGCATCGCCAAGGGCGACGCCAAGGCCGTCCTGCAGGCCACTTCGCTGATGGCGACGGATCCCCTGCTGCTGAAGTCCGCGACGAAGCTCATCAACAACGGCGCCTCCCCCGCCCGGGCCGTCTGGGAGGCGGGCGCCTCCGTGGCCGAGATGCTGCACAATCTCGGCGGCTACATGGCCGAGCGCACCGCCGATGTCCTCGATGTGCGCTCGCGCATCGTGGCGGAACTGCGCGGACTCCCCGCGCCGGGCATCCCGTCCTCCGACACGCCCTTCATCCTCGTCGCCGAGGACCTCGCCCCTGCGGACACCGCCACCCTCGACCCCGCCGTGGTCCTCGCCCTCGTCACCTCCGGCGGCGGCCCGCAGTCCCACACCGCCATCATCGCGCGCGCCCTCGGACTGCCCGCCGTCGTAGCCGCCTCCGGCGTGGACGACATCGACGAGGGCACCCCCGTCTTCGTGGACGGCGCCGCAGGGACCCTCAGCCTCCGGCCCGGCGCCGAGGAGGAAGCAGCGGCCGAGGCCTACGCGACCGCAGCGGCCGCGCTCGCCGTGTTCGACGGCGTGGGCGTGACGGCCGATGGGCACGAGGTGCCATTGCTGGCCAACGTCGGCGGGGCGGCCGACGCCGTCAAGGCCGCCGAGGCGAAGGCCCAGGGCGTGGGCCTGCTCCGGACGGAGTTCTGCTTCCTCGGACGCGATACGGAGCCGACCGCCCAGGAGCAGGTCGAGGCCTACAAGGGCGTCTTCGATGCCTTCCCCGGCAGGAAGGTGGTGGTCCGCACGCTCGACGCCGGCGCGGACAAGCCGCTGCCCTTCCTCACCGACACCTCGGAACCCAATCCTGCGCTCGGGGTCCGCGGCTACCGCACCGACCTGACCTCGCCGGGCGTCCTGGAACGGCAGCTGAAGGCCATCGCGGACGCCGCCGCCCAGTCGAGCGCGGACGTCTGGGTCATGGCGCCGATGATCTCCACGGCGGAGGAGGCCGCGGACTTCGCGAAGCTGTGCAGCAACGCCGGCCTCCAGACGCCGGGCGTGATGGTCGAGGTCCCCTCGGCGGCCGTCATGGCGGAGTCGATCCTCGGCGAGGTGTCCTTCGCGAGCCTGGGGACCAACGACCTCACGCAGTACACGATGGCCGCCGACCGGCAGCTCGGCTCCCTCGCCGCGCTCAACAACTCCTGGCAGCCCGCCGTCCTCCGCATGGTGAAGCTGACGGTGGACGGCTCCGCAGCCGAAGGGCACGCGAAGCCCGTCGGGGTGTGCGGCGAGGCCGCGGCGGACCCCGCGCTCGCCGTCGTCCTCGTGGGACTCGGCATCTCGACGCTGTCCATGACACCGCGGGCCCTCGCCGGGGTGGGTGCCGTACTGAACAGCGTCACCCTGGCCGACGCGCAGCGCATCGCCGGGATCGCCGTGGCCTCGCCGACTGCGGCCGAGGCGAAGTCCCGGGTCCGCGCAGAACTGCCCGTCCTGGAATCGCTCGGCCTGTAGGCGCCCGGCCGGGGGCGGCGCGCCCCCGGCCGGCGGCAGGGTCCCGCCTCAGAGGACGCCCACGACACTGCACCTCGCGGAGGGCTCGATGGTGACGGGCGCGCCCCGTCAGAGGGGCAGTGCCGATGCGGGATCGACGCCGGCGGCGAGTTTCACCACCTCGTCCACCGGGAGTTCCGCCACCTCGGCGACAGCCGTGATGTCCTCCCCCTGCGTGATCGCCTCGACCACTGCCTCCTGCAGGACCAGATCGGCCCGGTCGAGCTCGAACTGGACGTCCTCCTTGTCCGCGGCAGCGACACTGATGTTCAGCAGATGATCCTTCGTCATAGCAGGTGGGTACCTCACGTCGTGGTTGAACGGTGTGGCGCGGGCCTCCCTGCCACGCGGATGACCTGCGCTGGGGGTGCCGTTGTCGCGACCATCCTAGCGATTCACGGCGCGGCGCGGAATGGGTCACCGATGGCGTGCACACCTGCCGCCTGTCATCCCGTGTGTCGGCTCCGCGGCATACTCTCGGCCCATGGCACAGCGACCGGGATGGCATGGCATCCCACCCAGTGAGGACCGGTACGTCCCTCCGCTCCAGCTCGAGGCACCCGACGGCGACGTCGTCGAGCCGACCCGCTCCCCCGCCCTCTGGGTGGAACTCGACTATCCCGACGGGAGCCGGCGCACCATGAAGGGATTCGCGATGGCCTGGACGGGCACCATGGTGCGGGCGCAGTGGATCGAGTACTCCCGTGCACGCGAGGCCTGGGTGGACGCCTCGCGCTGCCGGCGTCGGACCCTGGCACCGCACCCCTCGCACGCGTCCTGAACAGGCACCCGACGCGGCCCGCAGCCGGCGACAGCCACGGGCCCGCGCCCGCGCCCGTGGCGCCCTCGTAGACTGGGCGTATGCACGAGCCCACACCGAGCGCCGGCCGTCGCGCAGGCCTGCGTGGCTAGGGCGGCCGGGTGGCACGGACTCCCACCGACGACGCACCAGTTCGTTCCCCCGATCCAGCTCGAGCCGCCGACCCGGGGGATCACGGACTCCGTGTCCCCCGCCCCTGCACTCTGGGTGGACCTCGAGTACCCGGACGGCTCCCGGCAGACCGTCCGGGGCTTCGCAATGGCCTGGACCAGCACGGCGGTCCTCGCGCAGTGGGTCGAATTCTCCCTCGCCCGCAGTGCCTGGGTCCGCCCGGAGCAGTGCACGCGGCGGTCGATCCCCGGCCGTCCAGGCATACGGGACTGAAACCCGGAGGCCGCCGGTAGCATCGGTGCATGGAATCTACCGAGGTTGTCCGGCGGTACTGGTCGTCGGTGTGGAGCAGGAACTGGGCTGCCGTCGGGCAGACGCTCGCCGAGGACGTGACGGTGTTCTGGCCCGTGACCCGCGAGATCATCCGCGGCAGGGACAACATGGTTGCGGTGAACTCGGAGCGCAGGAACGGCTGGAGCATCGACGTGCTCGAGGTCTACGACGCCGGCGAGGTGGTGGTGTCCGAGGTGCAGGTGCCGCAGGAGGACGTCGGGATCTTCCGCGTCGTATCGATCTGGACCGTGTCCGGCGGCGTCATCACCTCGGGCCGGGAGTACTGGACCCTGTACGGCGGAGAGGAAGGCCTCGACTGGCGGCGGAAGTACACCAGCGTCGGAGACCTTCCCTCCTGAACCCTACGGCACCGGCCGTGCGGACGCGGAGGGAACGGCAGCCGCATCGTGGCCGGCCGCTCGCGCGTTCCACAGGCCGTCCGGTCTAGCTCATGACGAGGCTGCGGTACTGGGGGTTGTCCGCCAGGAAGGCCTGCACCTGCTCGCAGTACGGCAGGGCGGCAAGCCGGCGCTTGTGGGCGTCGAGCAGGACCTTGCGGATGATGACACCCTCCAGTCCGGCGCCCTCGAAGGCCGCTGCGACCACCGTGCGGTGCAGCCGCAGCGTGCCGGCCCGCAGGGAGTAGGAGACGTAGCCCGCGAGCATCCCATCCTGGAAGAGCTCGAAGCGCTGGTTCATGGGATTGTCGCGGAAGGCGCCGGGACGCTCCGCTCCGCCCGAGTTCTCGCGTGCATCGGCGATGCGACGCTCCAGCTCGTCCGCGAGGCGCTCGTAGTCCTCCTGGGCGCCGTACGGCGGGAAGTCGGCGTCGAGCACCCGGTACATCTGGTTGACCCAGCGGCGGAGCTGGCGCGTGGTGACACCCGTGAAATCGTAGGGCAGCACGAGCGGCTCGGCCGGCTGGCGGACCGGGGAGGCGTGGCCGGTCGCCATCCCGGGCCATGCGTCGAGAGCGGTGCCATTGTCAATGGGGAGTTCAGGGGCTGCATCGTCATCGATACGAGCGGAAGTGGACGACGTCTGGGCTGTGGATGTCATGGCTTGACCTTCAGGTCAGAAAGGAGCAGGCCGTTTTCTTGACCTCCCCCTAATCTAGCTGTCGACTAGGGGGATGTAAAGCTAGTTTGTCTAGCAATCAGCAGACTTATGCGCTGGCGAGCGTAATGCTCGTGACGGGGAGTGATGGATCGGTCCCGAAGGCGATGCCGCTCGGGCTGCCCCCGTCCAGGACGATCTGCGCTCCGAGCGCGGCGACCATGGCGCCGTTATCGGTGCACAGCGAGGGCGCCGGGACCGTCAGCGTGATGCCGGCGGCCTCGCACCTCTCGGCGGTCAGCTCACGGAGCCGCCGGTTGGCGGCCACTCCCCCACCCAGCAGCAGCGTGGTGATCCCGTGCTCGCGGCAGGCGAGGACGGCTTTCGACGTGATGATGTCCACGACGGCCTCCTGGAAGGACGCCGCGATGTCCGCCACCGGCACCTCCAGGCCTGCGGCTTCGTACTGCTCCACCGAGCGGGCGACGGCGGTCTTCAGGCCGCTGAAGGACCAGTCGTAGCGGTGGGGCCCGGGCTGCTCGGCCGTGCCCATGTACTTGGGCTGCGACAGGCCGCGTGGAAAACGGATGGCTGTGGGATCACCCTGCTGCGCGAGGCGGTCGATGGCCGGGCCGCCCGGATACCCGAGGCCCAGGATCCGGGCGGTCTTGTCGTAGGCCTCACCGGCGGCGTCGTCGATGGTGGACCCGAGCAGTTCGACGTCCTTCGCGATGTCGATGACGCGGAGGATCTCGGTGTGCCCTCCCGAGACGAGCAACGCGCCGAGATTCGGCGGCAGGCCGTCGCTGAACGTGCCGCCGACCATGCCGACCCCGACGTGCGCCACGAGGTGGTTGATCGCGTAGAGCGGCTTGCCGGTGGCCACGGCGAGCGCCTTCGCCGCCGAGACGCCGACCATGAGGGCACCGGAGAGCCCGGGGCCCGCGGTGACGGCGATCGCGTCGAGCTCGTCGAGCGTGACGTCGGCGTCGTCCAGCGCCGCCCGGAGGGTGGGCACGAAGGCCTCGAGGTGGGCGCGCGAGGCGATCTCCGGGATGACGCCGCCGAAGCGGACGTGCTCGTCCATCGAGGAGGACACGGTGTTGGTCAGCAGCTCGGTGCCGCGAACGATCCCCACGCCGGTCTCGTCGCAGGAGGATTCGATGCCGAGCACCAGGGGGCGGGCGGTTCTCATGATGTCCCTTCTCCGTTCGCGGCCAGGACCAGACGCATCACCCAGGCGTCGACGCCGTCGCGGTAGTACTTCTTGCGGGTGTGGATCTGCCGGAACCCGAACCGCGTGTACAGGCCCTGGGCCCGGGGGTTGTCGGCCCGGACCTCGAGCATCACGGTGTCGGCGCCGCGCCGTCGTGCCTCCCCGAGCAGTTCCGTGAGCAGGGCCCGTCCGATGCCCCGGCCCTCGAAGCGCGGGAGGACGCCGATGGTCTGGATGTCCGCCGTCGTGTCGATCACCATGAGACCGGCATAGCCGACGGCCTCGCCGTCCACCTCGGCGACGAGGTAGCGCCGGGTGTCCGGCTGGAAGAACTCCGTGTAGAACATCTCCAGCGGCCAGGCGTCGGTGGGGAACAGCTCGTTCTCGAGCCGGCCGATCGTCTCGATGTCCTCGAAGGCCAGGTCCCGCAGCAGGAAGCTCACGCCGTCGCCCGCTTCCGCGGCCCGGGCACCTGCGCGTCCGATTCGCGGAGGTACAGCGGCGCGGTGTCCCGCAGGGGAACGCCGGCGAGCAGCCGCAGGCGGGCCACGCGCGCGAGGGATGCGGCGTCCGGGTCCGCTGCCGCGAAGGCCGGTACGCCGTCCACGGCGTCGGGGTACAGGCCCGCGGCACGTCCGACGAGCGGCAGTCCCGCGGGGAGCGTGGCGGCGGCGCCCACGTGCGGACCGTCGAGGAGGTCGGGGAGGGCACCGGGCTCGGGCGACGCCCGGTATGGCGCCCAGTACACCTCGCCCCGGCGCGCGTCCGTCCCCACGAGGAACCTGCTGCCCGCCGCCACAGCGCCGCCCGCTGCGGCGTCATGGGCCAGGGCGTCCAGGCTCATGACCCCGTGCAGGGGCACACCCCATACGAAGGCGAGAGTCCGGGCGGTGACGAGCCCGGCCCGCAGACCCGTGAACGGCCCCGGTCCGACGCCGGCGACGACGCCGTCGAGGTCAGCCCCCGCCACCCCGGCCTCGGACAGGATCCGGTGCACTGCCGGGGCGAGGACCTCCGCGTGGGAGCGGGTGTCGGCACTGGCGAACCGGCCGACGACGACGTCGTCGTGCAGGAGCGCGACGGTGGCCGCGGCGGAGGTGTCGAGGGCGAGGAGAAGCACCCGACAAGCCTAGTCGAGCACCAGCGCGGGCGGCTCGCCGTGCCACCGCGGACCGGCACCCGACAGCGTGACAGTGCGCACCTCGTCCTCGCCGTCGTCGTCGAAGTCCGTGACGATGCCGACTCCGGCCGGCCCGCTGCCGCCGAGCGGCCGGGTGATGTCCACGCGGAGCCAGCTCTCGGCCAGGTGCTCCACGCGTCCAGCGCCCCACTCGACGACCGTGACGTTGGCGTCGAGGGTGGCCTCGAGGTCGAGGTCGTCGACGGCGGCCGCGCTCTCGAGGCGGTAGGCGTCCACGTGGACGAGGCCGGGCCGGCCGTCGCGGGGGCGGTGCTGGCGGACGAGGACGAAGGTGGGCGAGATGATGCGGTCCTCGACGGCCAGGCCGCGCCCGAGCCCCTGGGTGAACGTGGTCTTGCCCGCCCCCAGCTCACCCGTGAGAACCAGCAGGTCCCCGGCTCGCAGGTGTCGGGAGAGCCCGGCGGCGAGCGCCTGCAGCTCGGCGGCCGAACCGACGTCGTACGATGCCGACCACTCAGGAGCCGGTGCCATCGCCGCCCTCCCGGGAGGTGTAGACCCGTTCCACGCGGTCGCTGATACGGGTGACGATCTCGTAGTTGATGGTCTGCGCGGCGGCGGCCCAGTCCTCGACGGGCGGTGCGTCGCTGCCGCCGAACAGGACGGCGCGTTCACCCAGGGGGCTCGCCGGGGTGCCCACCAGCCCGGTGGTACCGAAGTCGATGACGCACTGGTCCATGGCGATCCGGCCGACCACGGGGTAGACGCGCCCGCCCACCAGGACCGGCGCCCCGGTGGCGATACGCGGGACGCCGTCCGCGTACCCGACGGGGACGAGCCCCAGCGTCGTGGGCTTGCGGGTGCGGTAGGCGTACCCGTAGGAGACGCCCTGGCCCGCAGGCACCTCCTTGCAGTTCGCGACCGTGGTGCTGAACGTCATGACCGGGCGCAGCCCCAGGTCCTCGGACGCCTGGTCGGCGAAGGGCGAGAGCCCGTAGATGCCCAGGCCAACGCGCACCAGGTCGAAGTGGCAGTCGGGCCGCGAGAAGGTGGCGGGGGTGTTCGCGAGGTGCCGCACCTCGACGTCGATCCCGGCGTTCTCGGCGGCGGTGACGGCGGCGCGGAACGCCTGGACCTGCAGGTCGGTCTCGGGCCGGGCGGGCTCGTCGGCGACGGCCAGGTGGGAGAAGATCCCGACGACGCGGATGAGGCCTTCCTCCTGGTGGGCGACGGCGCGGGCCAGCAGTGCCTCCCACTGCTCCGGCGGGCAGCCGTTGCGGCCCAGCCCGGTGTCGATCTTCAGGTGCACGATGGCGGGACGCTCGAGTTCGCGCGCCGCGGCGGCGACGTGCTCCAGCTCCCACCCGGAGATGCCCAGGTCCAGTCCGTGCTCCACGCCGGCGGTGAAGTCGGTCCGTGCGGTGTGCAGCCAGGCAAGGATGGGCGCCTCGATGCCGGCCCTCCTCAGGGCGACGCCCTCGCTGACGTGGGCCACCCCGAGCCACGCCGCTCCCGCCTCGAGCGCGGCGCGGGCCACCGGCAGCGCGCCGTGACCGTAGGCGTCGGCCTTCACGACGGCCATCACGCGTGCCGGGTGGGCGACGTCGCGGAGGTGGCGGATGTTGTGCCGCAGCGCATCGAGGTCGATCTCTGCGGCGCGTTCGGGGAAAGTCACCCGGCCCATTCTGCCAGTCCCGCCTGCACGTCCGCCGCCGGAGGGGCGCAGGACGGCGGGCTTGCGCCGGGCGGCACCGCCGGGAAGAATCGAAGACATGTTCGATCAGGTGCAGGACCGTCAGACCTGTGGCCTCCGGGGGGAGGACGGGCGGCGCTGCGGTGGAGCCCTGGTCGACGCGCCCGCCCCGGTCTGCCGGGCCCACGCCGCGGTGATCGGAGACTGGGTGGCGGCCGAGTACGGGGTGACCGACGTCCTGCCCGGCGCCTGCCGTGCCTGTGGCTCGCGCCTGGGTGTGCGGTATCCCTCCGCCTGGGTGTGCGCTGCCTGCGAGTGGCCGGTGGGTGACGTCCTCGACGACGGCCTGCCGCCGCCCCGTGTGGACATCGTGTACTACTTGCGCTTCGGGGACCGCATCAAGATCGGCACGACGGCGAACCCCCGGCAGCGGCTGGCCCGCCTGTGGCACGACGAGCTCCTGGCATTCGAGCGGGGAGACCGGCTCACGGAGCACCGGCGCCACCGGGAGTTCGCCGCCTCGCGGCTCGGCCGCTCCGAGTGGTTCACCGCGTCCCGAGATCTCGAGGAGCATGTCCGCGGTCTCGCTGCAGGGGTCGAGGACCCATGGGCCCGCTACGCGCGGTGGCTCGGTGAGGCTGCGGCGCTGCGGGGCTGACCGGCCCTCCCCGAGAGGCAACCATGTCCTGGACGGAGTGCCGGAAGATGAAGGGCGCTCTGATGCATTAGAACTGTCTGATGAAGTCTTCGCCCCCGATGACGGGGCACACCCCCTCCGGACTGTTCCGCATCCCCTTCGCCGTGACGGCTGCGTTCGCCGTGCTCACCGCCCTCGTGGCCGTCGCCTCGGGGTTGCCGCTGCGTGACCCCGAGGGGTTCCTCGGACCGAGCTACGTCCGCCTGCCCCTGCTCCTGGCGGCCCTGGTCCTGGTGGACATGACCCCCTCCGTGCTGCGCCGCCGGACCGCCCCGGGGCGCGTGGTGCCCGCAGCGGTCGCGGAACTCCGTCGGCGCTGGCCGAAGGAGCGGCTCGTCGCGATCTCCGTGGGCCTGCTGACCTTCTATCTGGCGTACGTCTCGTACCGCAACATGAAGAGCTTCCTGCCGTTCATCCGCG
This sequence comes from Arthrobacter pityocampae, assembly GCF_002927275.1. Lineage (GTDB taxonomy): Bacteria > Actinomycetota > Actinomycetes > Actinomycetales > Micrococcaceae > Arthrobacter_D > Arthrobacter_D pityocampae. Next base: position 808,303 of record NZ_PRKW01000001.1, read on the forward strand.
ACCGTGTGACGGACCCGCTCCTGCAGGCGAGCGACCGCTGGCTCCTCGGCGGTCTCCAACCCGGCGACGTACTCCAGCAGGTCCTCGGCACGGGGGCGAGCGCCCACGTGCTGTCCGCCGTCTACGTGTCCTACCTCATCTTCGTGCCCGTGTCCGTCGCGGCCGCGCTCGTCTGGTCCCGCAAGCTCTCGCAGGGCGCCTGGTACGTCACCGCGCTGTCCTTCAACTGGATCCTCGGAGCGCTGAGCTACTACGCCCTGCCGTCCCTGGGGCCCATCTACGTCGAGCCGCGGCACTTCACGGACCTGCCGGACACCGCTGTCACCGCACTGCAGGAATCCCTCTACCGGAACCGGGTCAGCGTCCTGTCCGACCCCCACGCCACCCAGTCCGTGCACGGGATCGCGGCCTTCGCCTCCCTGCACGTCTCCGTGGTCTTCTCGGCTGCCCTCATGGCGCATCTGCTCCGCCTGCCGCGGGTGATCCGGGCTGCACTGTGGGCCTACCTGCTGCTCACCGCCCTCGCCACCGTCTATTTCGGCTGGCACTATGTGGTCGACGTCGCCGCGGGTGCGGCCCTCGGCGCCGTGGCGATCCGGCTCGCAGCCCATGCGACGCGCTCCGTGGAGTCGGCGCCTCCCCCGGTGGCACCGGCCCTGGCGACGGCGGGACGCCTGTGAGGCGCGGTCACAGCGGGTCCGGCATGGCCTCGCTGCCCTCACAGGGGCGGATCGACGGGGAGGCGTCGGAGTGCCGGGCGATCGTCGCCGTCGCCCTGCGCGATGCCTCGCCCGGGACGTCGGTCACCAGGTCCTCCAGGAACGCGTAGCGGCGGCGCCACTGCTTCTGCTCGGCATTGCGACCCGCGCTGACCCGATGCCACCAGTCCGCGATGTCGCCCCACCCGGGTGCGGCCAGCGAGCCGCCGACGTGCTGCACGGACAGCGAGGCGCACAGGTTCGCGAAGCTCAGGCGGTCGGCGAGCCGGAAGCCCGCGAGGTCGGCCATGACGAAGGCTGCGCTGAAGCAGTCGCCGGCACCCGTGGGATCGTGGGCGGCCACGGGCAGGGCGGGCATCCACTCCTCCTCCCCCGTGAGGGAGTCGATGGCGATCGCCCCGTGCTGGCCCGCGGTGACGACGGCGACCGGCACCCGGTCCGCCAGCGCGTACAGCGCGGCCCACGGATCGTCGGTGCGCGTGTACGCCATGGCTTCGACGGCGTTCGGCATGAACGCGTAGAAGTGGTCCAGTGAGGCGAGCGTCTCGGGCGCCCATTCCCCGTCCGGGTCCCACCCCACGGCGCCGAACAGTTTCGTGCCGCCGGCCGCTGCGGTCTCCGCCCACGGCTCGATGTCCCGCTCCACGCCGACGACGGCTGCACGGCACGACGGCGGCGCCCCGATGAGGTCGCTGGCGCGCAGCGGTGCCGCATGGCCGTGCGTCACCATGGACCGGTCCTGATGCACCGAGAGGGAGACCGTGACCGGGGAGTGCCACTGCCCGAACACGCGCGAACGGGAGAGGTCCACGTGTTCCTGGTCCTGCAGGACGTCCCAGTTGAACTGCCCGTAGCCGTCGTCGCCGAACGCGGCGGCGAGCGTGGTGCGCAGACCGAGGCGGCTCGCGGCGATCGCCTGGTTCGCGATGCCGCCCGGGCCCGAGCCCATGCCGTCGGTCCAGACCTCGGTGCCCGGTGCCGGGAGCTGCTCCAGCCCCGTGAAGACGATGTCGAAGAACACCTGGCCGGTGAGCAGCAGATCGAACTCGGGTCCGTCCGGGCCCCGCGTGGCGGCCAGGGGGTCGAAGCGGTGCTGTTGGGCCATGTACGGCACCTTACTGCTCCGGCGGGACGTCGGCGGCCTGCGGGAGCTGGAAGGTGCAGAATCACCCGGAGAGGGGAGGATCGGGGCCGTTGTCCGTAGGCTGGGGACATGAGAGAGACACCATGACCCCGGCCCGGGACAGGGACGCGGACACCCCGGGGTCGCCGCGGCCCCCATCGGGGTCCGCACCGCTGCTGCCCGTCGGTGCCCGCATCCTGGTGGGCGTGGCGGCCGTGGTCTTCGCCGTCTCGCTCGCCTTCGTCCTCGCGTACACGACCTCCCTGCCGGTCCTGGCCTGCGGGGCCATCGGCCTGGGCCTTGCCGGCGCGCAACTGTACGCACTGCGCCGCGTCCTGTTCCGCGGGCGCCGATGAGCGGAGCCACCCTCGTCATCGTGGGCGGCGGGGGCTTCCGGGTACCGCTGGTGTACCGGGCCCTGTCCTCCGCACCGTTCGCCGGCCTCGTGTCCGACGTCGTCCTCGTGGACACGCTGCCGGACCGCGCGCACGCGATCGCCCGCGTACTCGGTGCCCTGCCGTCGGGGGCGCGGCCGGCGCCGTCGGTCCGGGTGGAAGCCCGGCTGGAGGACGCCCTGCCCGGCGCGGACCTCGTGTTCGCCGCGGTGCGCAGCGGCGGGGCGGAGGGACGCATCCTCGACGAACGCGTGGCCCTGGCCTGCGGGCTGCTCGGCCAGGAGACCGTGGGCGCCGGCGGCATCGCGTACGCCCTCCGGTCCATCCCCGACATGATGCGGGTGGCAACGCTGATGCGGGACCTCGCACCCGACGCCTGGCTGATCAACTTCACCAACCCGGCCGGCATGGTCACGGAGGCGCTCTCCGCGGTCCTGGGATCCCGGGTGATCGGCATCTGCGACTCGGCGTCGGGCCTGGTCACCCGTGCGGCACGCGCCGCGGGCGTGGACCTCCGCGGGTCCCTCACCGGGGTCGACTACGTGGGCCTGAACCACCTGGGCTGGCTGCGCCGGCTCGACGTCGACGGGCACGACCGCCTCCCGGGGCTGCTCACCGACGCCCCGCGCCTGGCGGGCTTCGAGGAGGGGCGCCTGTTCGGTCCGGATCTCCTCCGGGTCCTCGGTGCGCTACCCAACGAGTACCTGTTCTACTACTACTTCCACCGTGAGGCCCTGCGCTCCATCCGCGCGGCGGACCGGACGCGCGGCGAGACGCTCCGGGACCAGCAGGCGGACCTCTTCCCCCGGCTCCTCGCCTCCGCGGACCCGTTCGGCGTCTGGGAGGCCGCGCGGCGGGAACGGGAGTCCGGCTACCTGGCCGAGGCGCGGCCGGCGGATGAGGAGCGCGACGAGGCGGACCTCGCCGGGGGCGGCTACGAGCGCGTGGCGCTCCAGGTCATGCGGTCGCTGCTGACCGGACGCCGCGCGGAGCTGATCCTCAACGTACGCAACGGCACCACCTTTGCCGAGCTCCCGGCGGACGCCGTCGTCGAGGTGCCGTCCGTGGTGGACGCCGACGGCGCCCGCCCGCTGCCGGCGGCCCCGCCGACCCCGCACCAGCTGGGGCTCATGGCCGCGGTGAAGGCGGTCGAACAGGATACTGTCCGCGCAGCCGTGCACCGCGACCGGGATGCCGCCCTGCGCGCCTTCGCGGGGCACCCCCTCGTGGATTCCTTCCACGCTGCGACCCGCGTTCTCGCCGGCTACGAGGAGGCGTTCCCGGCGCTGAGGGCCTCCTGGTCGGACTGATCGCTCTGCCCGGTCGGCGCCCTCCCGTAGAGGGCCCGGACACCGAGGGCCGGATCGTGGGGAGGTTCCCCTACAGGAAGCGGTGCATGATGTGCAGGCCGGTGGGCCCCGTCGTGGGGTGGAGGAACGCGCCCGGGACGGTGCCGACGATCCCGAAGCCGAGTGAGGCCCAGAGGGCGACGGCGCGTTCGTTGGTCTCCACCACGGCGTTGAACTGCATCGCCGTATAGCCCGCGGCCCGCGCCTGCTCCAGCACTTGGCCGGCGAGGGCGCGCCCCACACCCCGCCCGCCGGCGTCGGCCGCGACCAGGAACGACGCATTCGCCACGTGGGCGCCGTTGCCGCCCCGGTTGGCGTGCAGCTGCGCCGTACCCAGCACACGACCGGTGTCCGCGTCCTCGGCCACGACGACGGTGAGGGTCGGGTCCGCGCCGGCCGGACCGGGCAGCCACTCGAGCCGTCCCGCCGCCTCGTCCATCGTGGTGTCCCAGCAGTAGGTCTCGCCGGCGCGGGCCACGGGCTCCAGGATGGCCCAGATCGCCGGCCAGTCCTCCGGCGCGGCGGTCCGGAACCGCAGCATCAGGCTTTGAGGGCGTTGGCCCAGAGGTTGATGTCGGAGTCGACGGCGTACTCATCGATTGCCTGGAGTTCCTCGGTGGTGAAGTCCAGGCGATCGATCGCGGCCAGGCTGTCCTCGAGCTGACGGACACTGGAGGCCCCGATCAGCGCCGAGGTCACCGGGGCCCCCTGGGACTGCTCCCGCAGCACCCACGCGATCGCCAGCTGCGCCAGCGACTGACCCCGGCCCGCCGCGATCGCGTGCAGACC
>NZ_PRKW01000019.1 GCF_002927275.1 Arthrobacter pityocampae
CATCAGTGCGCCGCGGGTGATCGCTGCACTCAAGCTGAGTTTCGGCACCGCCCTGTTCGCCGCCATCATCAACGGGGTGATCGGCACCCTGCTGGCCTGGGTGCTGGTGCGCTACACCTTCCCGGGGCGCAAGATCATCGACGCGATGATCGACCTGCCGTTCGCCCTGCCCACCGCCGTTGCCGGTATCGCCCTGACCGCCCTGTACGCGCCTGCGGGCTGGGTTGGCCAGTTTGCGACCGACCTTGGCTTCAAGATTGCCTACACCCCGTTGGGCATCACCCTGGCGCTGACCTTCGTCACCTTGCCGTTCGTGGTTCGCACGGTGCAGCCGGTGCTGGCCGACATCCCGCGTGAAGTGGAAGAGGCCGCTGCCTGCCTGGGGGCCAAACCGCTGCAGGTGTTCCGCCATATACTGGCGCCAGCGCTGCTGCCGGCCTGGCTCACCGGCTTTGCCCTGGCCTTCGCCCGCGGTGTGGGCGAGTATGGTTCGGTGATCTTCATTGCCGGCAACATGCCGATGAAGACCGAGATCCTGCCGCTGCTGATCATGGTCAAGCTCGACCAGTACGACTACACCGGCGCGACCGCCATCGGCGTGCTGATGCTGGTGGTTTCCTTCATCCTGCTGCTGCTGATCAACCTGCTGCAGCGCCGCATCGAAACCCCTTGAAGGAGGCCGGCATGTCCAGTTCATCCCTGAGTGCAAGCGCCGCCGCCAACGCCGCCCGCCGTGGCAGTGCTACGTCGCGGCGCATTCTTATCGGCCTTGGCTGGCTGGTGTTCGCCCTGTTCCTGCTGCTGCCGCTGGTGATCGTGGTGTCGCAGGCGCTGAAGAACGGTTTTGGCACCTTCTTCGAGGCGATCTTCGAGCCTGACGCCTTGTCGGCGCTGAGGCTGACCCTGCTCGCCGTAGCCATTTCGGTACCGTTGAACCTGGTGTTCGGTGTCAGCGCCGCCTGGTGCGTCAGCAAGTACACGTTCCGTGGCAAAAGTATCCTGGTCACCCTGATCGACCTGCCGTTCTCGGTATCGCCGGTAATCGCCGGCCTGGTCTACGTGCTGATGTTCGGCGCGCAGGGGCTGTTCGGGCCTTGGCTGCAGGACCATGACATCCAGATTGTCTTCGCCCTGCCGGGCATTGTCCTGGCGACGATCTTCGTCACCGTGCCGTTTGTGGCCCGTGAGCTGATCCCGCTGATGCAGGAGCAGGGCACGCAAGAAGAGGAGGCTGCGCGCCTGCTGGGCGCCAATGGCTGGCAGATGTTCTGGCACGTGACCTTGCCCAACATCAAATGGGGCCTGATCTATGGCGTGGTGCTGTGTACTGCACGGGCCATGGGCGAGTTTGGCGCGGTGTCGGTGGTGTCGGGCCACATTCGTG
>NZ_PRKW01000021.1:0-1010 GCF_002927275.1 Arthrobacter pityocampae
GTAGTCGAGCAGCAGCCTGCCCCAGGCGGGGCTGGCGTTTTCGGGGTGGCCAAAGCGCGCGCACCGGGGCCTGGCCACTCCCTCCTCAAGCCCGAGCTGGCCCTGCCATGCGTTGCGCGGGTTGTAATCGATGTTGCCGGGGTTCCGGTTACGGACGCCACGGGGTGTAGTCATAAATTTTCTCCAGGATCGAGTAGGGTGAGGGATTTTTTTTCCCTCAGCCCTCTCACACCACCGTACGTGCGGTTCCGCATACGGCGGTTCAACTAATACGCTGGAGTCCCTGCACAGTGCTGCGCAGCGAGACCAGCCCCATTTTGGCGAAGTACAACGTCGGTACTGCCTGATTCATGTGTTTGGATGCCGAGTTCCACCAAGGCCCTCGCCCGTTTACACTCGACTTCCACGCCCGCTCAGGCCTAAGCCCAAGCAAGATGAGTCGTCGTTCGCGGGTCTTCGGGGTTTTCCACTGTCGCCAGAGCAGGCAACGTAGTTTTCGACGCAGCCACCAATCGAGTTCCTCCAGCATCCGCATGTTCGCGGTAAGCCGAAAGTAGTTTGCCCAACCCCGCAACACGGGATTTAGCATCTCTATAGTGTGAGACAAGGACCGTCCTCGCCCCTTGCGCAGCAACTCACGAACTCGATCCATCAGTCTTCGCAGGCTTTCGGGGGCAGGTCGCACCCGTGTCTCTTGGCGATAGATCGTAATCGCGTAGCCCAGAAACTTTCGCTTCCAAGGCCGTGCTACTGCGCTTTTCTGCTCGTTGATACGTAGCTTCAGATGACCCTCCAGGAAGGCTCTGATGTTCGCCATCGCCCGTTGCCCTGCGCCTTCACTGCCGATGTAGATATTGCAGTCGTCAGCATATCGGCAGAACTTCAACTGCCGCCTTTCCAGCTCTCGATCAAGATCGGTCAGCAGGATATTCGACAGTAATGGGGACAGCGGCCCACCCTGAGGCGTACCCTCGCTGCGGGGTTGAATCACGCCATTAGCCATCATCCCC
>NZ_PRKW01000021.1:1020-1270 GCF_002927275.1 Arthrobacter pityocampae
GCCTCTAAGAAGCGCCGGATCAGCTTGAGTACGCGACCATCCCTCACTCGATAGGCGAGTCGAGCCATCAACACGTCGTGGTTGACCCGGTCGAAGAATTTCTCCAGGTCGATGTCCACTACCCAGTGCTTTCCTTCGGCCACATACTCTTTCGCCTTGACGACCGCATCGAGCGCACTTCTCTGCGGACGAAAGCCGTAGCTGCCATCGGAGAAGGTTGGCTCGAAGATCGGTTGCAGTACTTGATGGA
>NZ_PRKW01000022.1 GCF_002927275.1 Arthrobacter pityocampae
CAATCAACCATCTTTAAAGCTCTAATTTGACACCATGGAAATGCACAATCTCCCACTCCATCCTAACCGTACACTGGTAGATAGGATTGTACTTTTCTTGCCAGTTCCGTAATTTTTCAAGCCAGTGCAGCACTACACCATGTTGCCAGGGAATACAATAACCGCGCTTGCGTTCGTCTTTATTCTGATCAGCGGTCTTGTTAGTATTGACGTACAGTCCGGTCATGACACAGCCAGTGTTTCGATCATGAATTCGGCGGAATACACCCTGGCGCCAAGGATTTTTTTCGCTGCCATTCTTGAACGGGTGCAGTTTATTGGCTGTCCAGTTACCTTTTTCGTAGCGCCAAGTATCGGCCTCGCCCGAGTCGAGAAAGCGAACCTGGTAAGTGCGTAGCGGAAGATGCAATTTGACGAAGAGCGCCGTGGCACGTACGGGCGACCAGAGTTCGTATCTCTCCACCACTTTACTTCTGCTGTTAGTAATGGAACGGATTCGCCATACACAGTCGGGATCGTCAAGATCGATCAGTGAAGGGTCGATTTCAAACCAGTCGCCGGCTTTTGACGCTGATTTTCCATTAAAGCAGTCTTGACCCGATGACTTATGCGCCCAAGTCCAATCGCTAAAGTTTCCAAAAGGATTTGGGCAGAGGATATCGCGCAGTTCTGTAATGTAGGTATAGGGCATAGGGCTATGCACCGATTCCGAGTAATGTGCGTTTCTTCTTTTGGCCCTTGTAAATGGATTGGTCACCAGAGGGACTATCAAGCCTTCATCGTTCGATTCGGAGAACTTTTCGGCAATAACCCAGTCAATGAACTGAAAGATATGGTTTTGTCTGCGGACAACTATGTTATGCCCAACGTCAGAATTTAAATCTTCGAAATCCGGAAGCATGTTTTTCTGATCTGCTTTGAACAAATTGGCAGGTTCATGCCCGCACGGTATCTTTGGAAGATAATCCAAAACAAAGAAAAACATTGCGCTTAATTTTGTGTTAAGACCATGTGACTGTGTTTTAATCCACCCTGCCAAAAGCATTTGCCATTGTTCCCAGTCCACTCCATATTCTTTTGTCAACCAAGAAAATGTCAGGTCACTGGTTCGGCCATTGTATTTGCCATGCTTTGCAGACATTGTCAGTCCTTCCTGATTTTGCAATGTGGGCCCGACAGTAAGCCAAGTGGATCAATATCCTCGAACCCAGTCTTCACGAGCTCACCCCAGTTAGTAAAGCTTTGGATCTGTCTATCA
>NZ_PRKW01000023.1 GCF_002927275.1 Arthrobacter pityocampae
TGGCTGATTGAGGCGCGGGCTTCGGACTCGCCAGTGGTGCACTCACTATGGCTGAGGAGCACCCACACGCTATCGACACGACGCCGCAAGGTGACAGTTCCGAAGCTGCCGGAATGGATATTTGAATCGCCCCTGCTTTCCTAGACACTCTCCAAGCTCAGGAAATAGCGTTTCTCATACTCTACTGGAGACAGCTGCATAGCACTGCTGTGTCGACGCTTAGGGTTATAGAACATCTCGATGTAATCGAAAATATCACTTCGGGCTTCGTCACGCGTTGCGTAGATCTTTCGTCGGATTCGCTCCCGCTTCAAAAGCTGGAAAAAGCTCTCCGCTACGGCATTGTCGTGGCAGTTTCCCCGTCGGCTCATGCTGCTGATCACATTATTGGCCTTCAGGAAGCTTTGCCAATCTGAGCTACTGAACTGACTGCCTTGGTCTGAGTGAATCATCACTTGCTGCTGTGGCTTGCGTCGCCACACGGCCATCAGCATGGCGTCGATGGCCAGGTCGCTGCTCATTCTGGGCTTCATTGACCAACCAATGACTTGGCGGGAGAACAGATCCAGCACTACCGCCAGGTACAGCCACCCTTCATAGGTGCGGATGTAGGTGATATCGGTCACCCAGACTTTATTCGGCTCACTGACCTTGAACTGCCGGGCCAGATGGTTGGGGGATGCCACTGTTGGTTTTCCGCCATAAAACCCAGTACGACGGCGATAGCCCGTTTGCGAACGCAGCCCCTCTGCCTGCATCAAGCGACCGACTCGATTTCGCCCACAGATCTCTCCTAGCTCTCGCAGGTCATCGTGAATCTTGCGATAGCCATACACGCCGCCGCTTTCTAACCAGGCCTGCTTGATCAAGCCAAGCAGGCGCTGATCTTCTTTGGCTCGGGCAGATTGAGGTTCGGCCAACCAAGCGTAGTAGCCGCTGGGATGCACCTTGAGGGTTTGGCAAAGGCGCCGCACCGGGTAATGCGTCGAGTGCTTTTTGATGAAGGCGTACTTCAGTTGCACTCCTTGGCAAAGTACGCGGCGGCCTTTTTTAAGATGTCTCGCTCTTCCGTCACGCGCTTGAGTTCAGCGCGCAGCTTGCGCAGTTCGGCCTGCTGATCGTCGTCTTGCTGACGCTGTTCTTGGGGCTTGCTGTAGAGCTTGATCCAGGCGTAGAGGCTGTGAACAGACATGCCCAGGCGCTGGGCAACATCGGCGACAGGATTGCCTTTCTCGGTCACTTGCTTGACCGCTTCG
>NZ_PRKW01000024.1:0-860 GCF_002927275.1 Arthrobacter pityocampae
CGTCGTCATCGTCGGTCACCGTGAAGACAAGGCCGAAGAGGCCCGCAAGGCGCTGTCGTCGTTGGGCACCGTGACCGCCCTGACTGCCGATCTCTCGCGAGCCGAAGATGTGAAGCGACTCCTGCATACCATCGATGAACACCACAAGGACATCAATCTTCTGGTCAACGCGGCTGGGGTGTTCTTCCCGAAGGCGTTTCTTGAGCACACGGAAAGTGATTACGAACAATATTTGACGTTGAATAAAGCGTTCTTCTTCATCACACAAAAAGTCGTGGCCAATCTCGTGGCCAGCGAGCGTCCCGGCGCCATTGTGAACATCGGCTCGATGTGGGGCAAGCAGGCGATTGCGGCTACGCCGTCGTCCGCGTATTCGATGGCAAAAGCAGGTTTGCATTCGCTGACCCAGCACCTTGCGATGGAGCTGGCATCCAAACAAATCAGGGTCAATGCCGTTTCTCCGGCGGTTGTCGAAACGCCGATTTACGAGGGATTCATACCCAAGGCCGAGGTTCATGGCGCCTTACAGGGATTCAACAGCTTCCACCCAATCGGCAGGGTTGGGACGCCACAAGACGTCGCCGAGGTCATCCTCTTCCTGTTGTCGGACAAGGCAGCATGGGTGACGGGCGCAATCTGGGACGTTGACGGCGGCGTGATGGCCGGGCGTAACACATAATGGGGGAACGAGAAATGAACACAAACATTAAAGGAACTCCCGGCAACGGGATCAACGTCGGCGCATTGCGTGAGTTTGCAGATCAGGTCGCAGCAAAGCCCGCCGCAGGCATCGCGACGTTCGGCGTCGTGACAACCTGGGAGGGTGGCACCCGGACGCGTGCGCGAACCATGCCGCTCGT
>NZ_PRKW01000024.1:870-1210 GCF_002927275.1 Arthrobacter pityocampae
TCGTACTAGGTGACACGGCCTTGGCGCGCGGCTTTGTCATCGACGCGGACGAACCGGCAGAATTGCTCGGTACCGACACGGCCGCTAATCCACAAGAATTGATCCTGGCTGCGTTGAACGCATGCATGACTGCAACCTACGCGGCAAATGCGGCGGCAATGAACATCGAGTTGCAATCGCTGACTATCCGCACGAAGGGAAGCCTCGATCTGAGAGGTTTTCTTGGAATCGATCCTGGGATCAATCCAGGGTACGACCAGGTCGAGTATGAGGTCGAAATGGAGTCGTCGGCGGATTCGGCGGCGCTGAAAGCATTGCACGCGCAGGTGCAGCGAACATC
>NZ_PRKW01000025.1:0-892 GCF_002927275.1 Arthrobacter pityocampae
CTCTGGCCGGCCCGGCGTCGTACAGCAGGCTGTGATGCCGGGTGCGCAACAGCACCGCCAGCCCTTGGCCAACGTCCAGTTGCCAGACCTCGACCTGCCCGTGCGGCACCGGTTCCCTGGGCACCCACAAGGCCAGCAGCATCACCCCGCCCAACCCGCGCAGCGGCACTCCACGGGGCAGCAAAACCAACAGAGCGCCCAGGCTCACCAATAGCCAGGCCCATAATGGCAGGGCCGGCGCCACCCATGCCGGGCGCTGCTGCGCCACCAGCGCCAGCAGCCGAAACAGCCCATCCAGCAGGCCACCCGCCAGCCATAGCAACGCCTCCCCTACCCCGCCCAGTGGCAACAGCAACGTACCCAGCAGTGCCAAAGGCAGCACCGCCACGCTCACCCAAGGCACTGCGACAAGATTGGCCAGCGGCGCACTCAGGCTCACCGGCAGCCCCGTGGCCAGCAACACCGGCAGCAGGCCGATGGCGATCACCCATTGCGCGCGCGTCCAGGCCTGCCAAGGCCGCCAACCCCCTAGCCGGGCACTGAAGCAATACACAAGCGTGACCACCGCCATAAATGACAGCCAGAACCCAGGCAGCAGCGCTGCCAGCGGTTCGACCAGCAGCACCGCGACCAGCGCCAGCAACAGCGGCAGCGTCGCACCGAGGTGGCGAAAGCGCAGGCGCCAGAGCAACACCACCGCCAGCATCAGGCAGGCGCGCTGCACCGGCACACCAGCACCGGCCAGCCAGCCGTAGGCCAGCGCCGCCGCCATGGCCAGGCCACACGCCCAGGGCAGCCACGGCAACCGAGCGGGCCACAGCCCCCAACGCGCCAGTCCGGCGACCAGACCGTACAGCAAGCCGGCCACCAGGCCGATGTGCTGGCCAGAGAT
>NZ_PRKW01000025.1:902-1205 GCF_002927275.1 Arthrobacter pityocampae
CAGGCCTGTGCCGTCGCCAAGCACCAGTGCCACCAACGCGGCCTGCCGGCCATTGGCTTCGACCGCCAGCAAACGCTGACGCAGCACATCGCGCCAACCTCCGGTTACCGGCGCCAGCAGTTGCCCGGCCTTTACCGTACCGGTTGCACCCACCCGCCTGGCCAGCAGTTGCGCCTCCCGGTCGGGCCCATGTGGGTTGAGCAGCCCGGCGGGGCGCTGAAGGGTCACGGCCAGCCGCCAGTGCTCACCGGCCCGCAGCGGCGGCCCGCCGAACCAGCTCAGTTGCAGGCGTCGCGGCAGCTC
>NZ_PRKW01000002.1 GCF_002927275.1 Arthrobacter pityocampae
TCGGCGGAGTCATTCCGGCTGCCGTGTTCCTTCGTCCCCCTGGTCATGGCGGTGAGTCTAGCGAGATGCCCGGTGTGCCTTTCGCATCTCGGGAGGGTGTTGTGTCGTCGGGGATGAAGAGCTCCTCGAGGGTGGTGCCGAAGATCGCGGCGAGCCTGAAGGCCAGCGGCAGGGAGGGATCGAAGCGTCCGCGCTCAATCGAGATGACCGTCTGGCGGGAGACGTCGAGTTCCTCGGCCAGCTTCTGTTGCGACCACCCGAGACGCGTGCGGTGGTCGTGGACCAGGTTCTGCACTTCAGCCCCGGAGACGCTGAAGCAGATAACGGACCGCGACAGACAGTGACGCGAAGCCGAGCACGCCTGCCAGCAGCAGCCCGGGGTCGACCGAGTATCTCGCGGGCAGGAAGCTCAGCACGGCCGCGGCGAGGCCGGCAACGAGGATGATGTCTGTCAGGGCTCCGGCTGCGGCCTTGTCGTACCAGGCGGACTCCACGGATTCCTCCGGCCGTTCGGCCGCCCCCGCCATGGTCGACCGGTCGACCACGAGGATGTAGACGAGCATCGTCGAGGGAAAGGCCAGGCAGAGCGCGAACACCACACCGACCAGGATGGGGGACGCTGATCCTCCGACGCCGAGCGAGGCCGCGAGAAGACCGAGCACCGCGCCGATCACGATGCCGCTGGGAGCCGCGACCGCGATCGCCGGGAAGCGACCCTTGGCGAAGGCCGTCCGTCCCCACGTCGTGCGCACACTTTGATCTGCCATGAAAAGCCCCCTGGTATGTAAATGTCGCTTTACATAGTCAAGTGTGCTTTACAGTCAGAATGCCGTTAAGGCCGACTGTTCGTGCCGTCGGTCCCGAGAGTCACGATGTCGGACGCGTGGGCGTCTTCCGGCCCGGCGTGCCGGTGCTGGCCGCCGTCTCCGTGCCGGGGTTCATGGGTGGACTATGCACGGCGCGCTTCTGGTGTCGTAACCGCTACCCCTTGATCGTGAGGGTCAGGCAGTAGAAGAACAGCGCCGTCCCTACGCGGAGGCAACAAGGTGTGCTGTGGTGTGGCCTGCTGCGGTCTTCTGTGCTTACATATCATTTATGGATACATCGGTTAGTGACACTTTCACTGTGAGGTGTCCGAATGGGGCGTAGTTCGGGGTTCCAGAGCGGCGATCTGCCCGACGCCGCACTGCATGTCCTGCTCGCCCTGGTGCGCCCACGTCACGGTTACGCGGTGATGCAGTTCCTCGAGCAGGAGAGCGCGGGCACTATCGTGCTCGGACCGGCCTCGCTCTACACGACGCTGAAGAAGCTCGCCGGGGCCGGCCTCATCGAGGAACTCGACGGTGATGATGCCCGGCGGGTCTATCACCTCACTACGGAGGGCCGTGAGGTCCTCGTCCGTAATATCGAACGTCGTCGCCAGGTGCTGGCCATGGCTGATCACATCATGGAGGACGCATGAGCACTACCAGCAGGATGGGCAACGGCCTGGCCTTCAGCCCGGAAAAGGACCTGGCCATGTTCGCGGACATGGCCCGCCAGGGAAAACACCTGAACGGTGTCGCGAAGCTCGGCCACGGGTGGCGTTTTACCGACGGGGACCCGGAAGATGCCGTCTTCGACCTCGCGTACGAGAGCCACCCGTCCGCGGACTACTTCGAGATCTTCCGCGCGGCCGGCTGGGCTCCCGTGATCTCGCTCGGAGACACACACATCTTCAAAGCCGCACCGGGAACGACGCCGGTCCACAGCGGCGTCGAATCACGCCGTGACGAACTCACCCGGAACCGGAGTCTCTACCTTCGCTACAGTGCGATCACACTGATCGCCTTCCTGCTCGTGACTCTCGGGCTTCGCCTCGTCTCCTGGAATGAAGGGGTGGAACTGGTTCTCCTAGTGCTGTTCATGCTGCCGGTCGTCTACACGGTCACCCCATTGGTCGGCTACTGGAGACAACTGAACACGCTTAATCGCTCAAGCTGATCATCAAGGCCCGATGGATCAGGGGAGGGCACCACGGGTGCTCCTGGTGCATCGACGGGTCCAGGGGTCCCTCGGGCGGTCGGTTTAGGCTGGGTGGATGGCTGTGGGGGATGTGCTTGAGGCTGAGCGGTTGGTGGTCGGGTATGCGGGCGCTCCGGTGTGCGGGGAGGTGTCGCTACGGATTGCTGCCGGGGAGGTCCTTGCGGTGGTGGGGTTCAATGGTGCCGGCAAGTCCACGGTCGTCCGGACCCTGGCCGGCCGGCAGGACCCGCTGTCCGGGGATGTGCGGATCCATGGCCTGCCCGTGATGCCCGACGCCATCGGGTTCCGCCGCGAGGTCGCGGCCGTGTTCGACGGGGACGTGTTCTTCCCCGGCCTGACGGCCCGCGAGCACTTGTTGCTCGTCGCCCGGGGCCACGCCCTGGACTCTCCCGACGTCGCGGTCGACGCGGAGCTGGCGTTTTTTGGTCTCACGGAACGCTCGCACGCTATCCCGGAGGCCTTGTCCTCGGGACAACGCCGGCGGCTCCTCCTAGCCGCGGCGTTCATACGGCCGGCATCCCTGCTGATCCTCGATGAGCCCGAGCAGCGCCTGGATCCGATGATGCGCGACGCCCTCACCGACCGTATCCGGCAGCGCGCCAGGGCGGGCACAGCGGTGGTCCTTGTCACGCACGATCCACGGCTGCTCACAAAGACGGCATCGACCTGCGTGCTCATCGACGAGGTCCTCGCGCATGTCGATACGGAGCGGGGAGCGCGGATCATTGCAGGCGCCTGAACCGACCACGGCACCACGAAGGCTAAGGCCAACTGGAGAAGCCGAGACGACAGGAGCACCCGGATCGACAGGAGTAATCGGGGCGATACCAGGCCGGGACGCACTCGGGTGGGGCTCGCCCGACGAGAGCGCTGTGCGTCGGAGCCGGGAAGTCGTCGACTTCACCCGCGCCAGGACCCGGCGGTACAACAGGGCGCGCTCCTCGGTCCGGGACCTCTTCATCGACGTGTATTCCAACGCGTTGGCCGCAGTGTGCGTGCTGATGATGGCCGGGTCCCTCATCGTCGCGCTCCGGGACGAGCTCACGGGCCGGAACCTCGGTGGGGCGGGTCTGGTGGCGGCCCGCTGGCAGGTACTGCCGGCGGAGGTCCTGTGGGTGGTCCTGACCTATCTGGCGCTGGTCGGGATCGCGCTGATTGCCCGCCGGGTGGGGCCGGTAACGGTGAGCCGGGCCCAGGCGGCGTGGTGGTTGCCATTGCCGGTCGACCGTCGCCCGATGGTCCTGCCCGCGTTCCGGGGTCGCCTCGTCCTGGTCGGTGTCGTGGCGTCGGCGGCCTACGTCCCGTTCAGTGTCCTGACTGCCCTTGACCGGTCCCCATGGGCTCATGCCGGCTCTGCGGTGACCTTCGGCGCCGGGGCGCTTCTGGCCGTTGCCGGTGCGGCGATCCTTCAACTGGCCCAGGGCTCCGCCCGCGTCTTCCGTGCGGCGGTGCTCGTCGGGCTCCTGCCCGTGGCCGTCCTCCCGTTCCTGGCACCGTCAGCATGGTCACTCGCGGTGGTGTTGACCGTGACGGGGATCGTCGTGGCGTACCTGCTTCCCCGTGTCGGTGATGTGCCGGGTGCCGAGTTGCAGCGCGGCGGGGCCGTCTCCGGGCACGCGGCCGCATCAATCTTCCTCATCGACGTAAACGAGCTACGCCGGGCACTAGCGGCAGAACCGCGTCCAGGTACCAGCAGGCGCGGCGCGCGCTTCTACGCCAGACCCACACGCCGGGCCGTCACCGCCGTGGTGCGCGCCGACATCGTCGCTTTCCTACGCCTCCAGCCCGCACCCGTCGGCCCCCTGATGTGGCTGGGAATCAGCGTGGCCGCCGCCCTGATCACCCCGACCCTTCCCGTTCTGCTCCAACTCGGCGTGGTCCTCGTCGCCGGGTGCGCCACCGCTGCCGGGACCGGGACGGTGGCCCGACGTACCGCCGTCCTCCCCGAACTCGACGCGCTCCTGCCGATCAGCCTGGTGCTCGCGCGCTGCAGCCGGATGCTCATGCCGGCACTGAGCCTGGCCCTATGGATGAGCGCCCTGACCGGAGCACTCGTGGCCGTATCGTCGGGTCCTTCTTCCCTCATCCTGCTCGGGGCGATCGCCGGTGCCGGGATGGGCGCGGGAGCCGTCCGGGCCGCGACCCGCCCCCACACCGATTGGACGACACCTCCCGTCGAGACACCCTTCGGCACCATCCCCCGCGATCAGGTGTCCTCCCTGCTCCGCGGTGTCGACATGACCGTCCTGTCGATGGCCCCGATCCTCCTCGCCTTCTACCTCGGCACAGTCCATCCCTGGCTGATCCTCGCCCAGACCATCGCCAGCGCCACAGCCATCACCGTGCAAGCCTCAACCCCGAACCCCCGCTGAGGGACCGTTCGACCGGACCGGTTGCCGTGGTCGACGGCGCGTCAACAGGTATCAGTGTGGTGAGGGGGTATTAGCCGGCGTGGCTTCCAAGGGTTCAGCTGCGGGCGCATTTACCTTCGCGGGTTTCAGGGTGGGGCTAGCCAGCGGGGTCGGGGTCTGGGAGGCTCCATCAGTGAGCGATACCAGCACGCGTCATCAAGACCTGACCGGCACACCCCCCAGGTTCGCGGACCCACGGCGAATGGGCACGCTTATCGGGCTGGTCGGCGCATGTGTCTTCGTCTTCTCCTACACACCCGGGTTCTCCGACCCGGCATCGGTTGCGGCGCGACTCCTCGTCATCGCAACCGTCAGCACGACCCTCTGGTTCCTCTTCGCCGCCCCACGCTTCCTGGGTCCCTTCATCCCTCCTCGCCGAGCACACGTCGGCGTGTACGTTCTGTGCGTCGTCCTGGAATTCGCACTGATCGCGGCCGGCAGCCGGTGGCTGGGAACGACGGGCAGACTCGAGCTACGGCCAACGTTGATCGCCTTCGTTGTGGGCCTGCATTTCCTGCCCTTTGCCTGGGCCTTCAAGGAGCGCATGTTCTACACGCTGGGCGGGCTCCTCGTCGGCCTCGGAGCTCTGGGCCTCCTTATCGGAACCCAGGCCAGCGCTCTCGGAGCGGCTGTCACCTCGGGGCTGATCATGGCGTTCATCTTGCTGACCTACAGCCTGGGTTTGTTCGCCCCGCGGCGACGAACCGAGAACATCTGACGGGCAGGAACACCTTCTCGCACAAGGATCCTTTGACTGGACGAATTGTTCCGGGGGACATGAGTACAGCGCACCCTTTTGGGGTTGAACTCCAAGAGGGTGCGCTGTAATTGTTTGTGTCTTCGGGGTGGGGGAGGGTCAGGGTTGGGTGGCGCGGGCTGCTCCGGTGGCTGCTGAGGTGCCGAGGTCGCCTCCGGGGAGTGCTTGCTGGGCGGTGAGGGCTGTGGTCCATGCGTCTGTGGTGCTGACGGAGGCCCAGTTGGAGTGCAGCAGTGCAAGCAGGGTCGTGTGCACGGTCCTGGCGTCGGCGAAGCCGGCGTCGTTGGCGATGTTGATCGCGCCGGTGGCGTCGGAGAGGACTTCGGTGGTGAAACCGAGGGCTTCTGCTTCGACGGCGGATCCGAGGATGCAGTTGTTGGTCATGTAACCGACGAGGGTGACGGTGTCGACGTCCTGGTCGCGGAGCCACTGGGTGAGGTTGGTGTCGGCATAGACGGACCCGTATTGCTTCACGACGCTCTTCCACGTCTCGGTGCGGCGACTTTCGATCTCGGGGTGGAGTTCGTACTCGGGTGTTCCCGGCGCGAAGACGGGGGCTCCTTCGCCTGCCGTGTGCTGAACGACGGCGATCGGGATGCCGGCGGCGGTGGCTGCATCGATGGCTGCCGTGATCTGGGGCAGGGACTGCTCGTGCGGCGGGTACTGGATTTCGAGGAGGCCGCTGAAGTACTGCTGCTGGATGTCGACGAGGACGAGGGCGCGGCGGGGTGTGCTCATGGTGAGGCGTTCTCCTGAGTGAAGAGGGGTCAGGTGGTGATCGCCGGGGCCGGCGTTGATTCCATCCTTCCCGGGTCGACGGCGAACCAACAGTGGCACGAATGCCTATATAGGATGGATTCGGGCCACGAAGGAGGGTGTTTGTGCAGATCGCGGTGTTTGCCTTTGATAGCGTGACGATGTTCCATCTGGCCGTCCCGCAGATGGTCTTTGATGAGGTTGCACGACAGGGGCTCGGAGAGTGGACGACGAGCCTGTTCTCCGACGGCCCGGATCCGATCCGCACGGCCGAGGGCTACCAGCTGGCCGATATCGGGGGCCCCGAGGCTGCGGCCCGAGCGGATGTCGTGGTGGTGCCGTCATGGTTCGACGACGGACGTGTGCTCAGCGATACCGTGTGCACCCTGCTGCTGGAGGCGCACGGGCGAGGTGCCACGATCCTGGGTTTGTGCCTCGGTGCGATCGCTGTGGCGGACGCCGGCTTGCTGGCCGGGCGTCGGGCGGTGACGCACTGGCAGGCCTTCGGCGCCCTGGGCGAGCGACACCCGGACATACTCCTGGATCGTTCCGTCCTCTACATCGATCACGGGGACGTCATGACCTCGGCGGGTACCGCCTCGGGACTGGATGCGTGCCTGCATCTGGTGCGGAACCGTCTGGGCGCCGATGCGGCGAACACGGTGGCGCGCAGTCTCGTCGTCGCACCTCATCGCGATGGCGGGCAGGCACAGTACGTCGAACACCCTGTCCCGCAGCGCTCAACCGATGAGCCGATGGCACATCTGCTCGAGTGGGCGCTGGGCAACCTCGGTGAACCGCTCACCATCGACCGGCTGGCCGGGCAAGCCCGTATGAGCCGGCGCACCTTCATCCGCGCTTTCCGGGCAGCGACGGGAACGACACCGTCGGCCTGGATCCGGTCCCGCCGGCTCGATGCCGCACGGCGTCTGCTGGAGACCACGGACCTGCCGGTCGAGCACATCGCTGTGGACTGCGGTTTCGGGACCCCGGTCACGCTCCGCCAAAGCTTTGCGGCCGCCTTCTCTACCACACCAACCGATTACAGGCGCCACTTCACCACCGGCTCGTCCGCCCCGCTCCTGCACTGACGTGCCCTGCCCCGCCACGGGTAGGTTGGCGTCTCATGCGATCAGTGCCCCGTCAGGGGGCGGGGGATATGACCTCGTGGCTCCGTGCACCGGCCGGGAGGAAACCCCAAGGTCGAACGATGATTCAGGGCTATTGCTCCCTCGGTGCCATCAAAGGATCCTCTAGCGATGTGCGTTAGAAAGTTGCCGGGGGTGCTGAAGGGTTGGTTGACGCGTGGCCTCTGAAGACTCGAATGTCCTTGGTGATTCTCTCCTTCCACGTTTCAGGAGGCGTCTGTAGGCCGGTAGTGCCTAGTCCTCGAGGTCGAAGTCCAGGTCCAGGCACTCCGGGCTGGTGAGTTCGCGCCACGTTGAGGTGATCCGAGCGCTCGGTAGCGTCATGGCGATGGGCATCCGGTCAATAGCGATCAGCTGTGCCAGGTCGAGTCCGGTGAGCTGGGCGATGTCCCGGATCGGGACCTGGAAGGTGCGGAACAGCCCCAGCGGGGGAGCATCCCCCTCATTCACAGCGCCCGGCCGCGGCACGTCGGGGAGATCCTGCAGCTGTGGTGTCTGGTCCACGACGTACGCGGTGGCGGCCAGTGAACCCTCCACGAGGAACACCGCGATCTTGAAGAAGCGCAGCGGGATCTCCACGCCCCGGTACATGGGGTCGACGTCGCTGAAGACGGGACCGGTGAACACGATCAGGTGCCGGCCATGGTCGGCGGCGTTTTCCAACAGGTAGGTTTCCAGGCCCAGCCACAGCTCGAGGCCCTGGTTGAACTTCGCTGCCTGCGGGGCGGCGTTGGTGTAGTGGAAAGTGTCCTCGTTAGCCTGCGCTGCTTCGGCCTGGGTGTCTCCCCAGACGGCGGACGCCCGGCGGACGAGGTGCCCGCGGTCGATGTCGTTGCGCGCGTAGACCCGCTCCCCGGTCTGCTGGTCCTCCGGCAGGCGCGGATCCAGCCGCCAGTCGATGCCGGACCGGTCGAGGTCCATGAGCTTCTCACCGTCGATCCCGAGCGCCGTGACCGCGGCGAGGCGCTTGTCCGGGCGCATCAGCACCGAGAAGTGAGTGTAGGGCAGCAGGACCGTGTCGATGTCCTTCAGGGACGGGATCGGTACGGGCAAGCCCAGGAAGTCCTGATCAAAGCCCTCGCGGTCCGAGAGGTCTTCGACGGTGGCGGCAGTGGCGATGATGCGGGGTTCGGGCAGGGTGGCGTCCATCGGCCGACGGTACCAGCGGCAGGTGACAGGCGGATGAACCCGTCAGTGATTGACGAGCGGCACCGGATGGCGGCGGTCGAGGCGGAAGAACGCGATCTCCTTGCCCATCGCGTACCCGCCCGCGGCCGCCGGCACAGCCACAAGGGCGAGACCTTGCCAGGGGGAGGGCAGCAGGAGCAGGACGGCCACCGTGGTGAATATCAGGGCGTAGATCGGCCAGTGCGGCCCGCGGACACCCGTGAGGAAGCCGATGATGCCGCCGGCCAGCACCCCACCAGAGACGACCACGACGGCCGGCAGGATGACCTCGGACGGGACCGTGCTGACGATCAGGACGAGCAGCCCGACAAACAGCGCCGCGGGAATCAGCAGGCGGAGCCCGAACTCACGATTGGCCCGACGCCGATCCGGTTCCTGACCGCCCACTGGTTCTCCCCTGTTCGTCCTCATGTGAGCCTACCCAGCGAGCTGTCGTGTGGATCGAACGAGCCATGCCCCGGAGGCCCGGCCACTCCTTAACGCGAATTGCCATACAACTGTCTTGCAACCGAGCTTGTGTCGGGTATCCCCGAACGCAGTTGAAAGACGGGGTAGCAAGACATACCAGGGGGTATGGGGTGCGTGTGAGAGCCGGCAGAAGTGGCTGCTCATGTACTCCCGGGAAGTCCCTGTCCAGGTGATCGCCACCTGGTGTCGGGTGAACATCAAACGGGTGGTCCGGGCCGTGGACCGGTAGATCGGCCGGGACACGGCGTGGTTCGATGCGTGCTTATCTGTCCATGACCAGCCGGCGTGGCCGGCAAACCGAAAGGACCGCCGGAAGACGCGGGAGCAGGTGTGGTGGGAGCACTACGGGCGCCTGGCAGCGTATGTGCGGGAGCGCGGGGGTATCCCGGCGCAGAACGAGAGCCGGGAGGCTCGGGTGCTGTATCGGTGGGTGGAGAACCAGCGCAGGAACCACGACGCCGGCACCCTCACCCCCGACCGGGTCGAGGCCCTCAATGTGCTGGGGGAGTAAATGGGGACTAGGCGGGGTAACGCCGACGTGCTGTGGGATCGACGCCTCAACGAGGTCCGGCAATTCAGGAATGAGATGGGTCGGTTTCCGATCTACGACCGTGTCAGGCACCAGGGTGAGACGGTCTTGTCCGTGTGGCTGGGCTATCAGCGCACCTGACAGCGCAAGGGCCGGCTCCGCGCGGACCGGCAGCGACGGTGTGATGAGGTCCTGCCCGGCTGGTCGCCGCCTACCGGTGTGCGTGCTCCGCTGCCTGTGATCGGTGAGGATCGGGTCTCGGATAGTGCCTCGGGCGGAGACGGAGACGGGGGCGTTGGGCCATGAGTTAGTGCAGTGACTCCGGGCAGGGCGTAGCAGCCGGGGTCGTGGTGGCGGTTATGTGCTCGCGGGAGGCCGGCCGGTGGTGGGGGTCGTGATCCTCGCGGCGATGAGTCTGGTGCCGGTTCCCAGGATCGCGATGATCAGGGCGAGCAGCACCACGGGGGCCGCGCCTCCGTCAGCGCCGAGTGTCGTGGCGAGGATCTGTTGGCCGAGTCGGAGCATCTCGCCCGGGTTCCCGAGACTCACCCGTGTCCCGAAGACGACGTTGATGGTGGTGAACAGGGCAGGGACGAGCCAGAGGAGGGCGAGGTTGGTGATCCAGACCCCCGCGTCCCGGACCGAGCGCAGACCGAACCAGGCCAGGGTGCAGCCGATAGTGATCGCGGGAAGCCACCGGCTGATGATCGGCAACCAGGAGGGCAGATCCATGGGGCCGGCGAGGCCGATGAACCATTCAACGGCCCACGTCGCCAAGGGTACGGCGAGAATCCCGATGGCCAGGGCGACTGTAGTCCTTGAACGGGAGGCGAGGAGCAGGAGCAGAGTGATCGACGCGGCGAGGGACAGGATGGTCCCGAGCAGGAGCCCGAGGACGTAGATGGTTGCCGCCGTCCCTCCCATCAGCCCGGCATGCAGGACGGTGAAGGACTGGGTCACCGCGGCGAGCTGGACCGCGCAGAGTGCCGCTGCGGCATACTTCACCGTCGTCCTGTGCCGGGTGGGGTTCCAGATCCGCAGCGTGATGCCGGCCGCCGCTCCACCCACCACCAACAGGACGACGATGGTGACCAGGCTGTACTGACTCAGGGGGAGGAGCGCGAGCGGCATCCGGTCGGGCCCCTCGAGGGTGGCCCAAAGGTTCTGCAAGGGCAGGCGGGCCCCGGTTATCAGCCAGGGGGCAAGGCCCAGCACGCCGGCCACAGCACCGACCAGCAGCCCAAGGAGCGGGCTCGGGCTTGATCCCTGAAGAGTGTGCTCACCGGAAACCGGCTGCTGTGCCGTGTGCTCGGAGAAGCTCATACGGGATCCTTCTCTGGTCGTCGGGAGTCACGGGAGGCCGCTTCCGCGTAGTAGGAGCGCATCCCGTGTTTCACCCCGAGCCGGATGATCACATACAGGAGCAATGACGTGAGCAGCAGCGGAACGCCCCAGACGACCACCACCACCAGGAGCCCGAATCCATCCATGCCCATGACTTCCCCCAGATCTAGAACAAACGGTCGACCCAGTGAGCGTACCGGCGCGGCTGCCGCCACCCCGTACGCCGCGGCGTGACACCACCGAGACATACAGTGACGCCTTTCATCAACGAGGAGGAGCCGATCATGGGAACGGTGGACTACATCGAACATCCCGACCAGGCCGCTGCTGTGGAGCCCTGACATCAGCGAGGACCTTCAGCCGCACCTGTCCGAACTGCAGGCGCCGGTCCTCGAGGACCGGCTTGAGGCCGGCCATCCGTCGACGAGCGGACCCCAGGGCGCCGGAGGCGTCAACGTCACCGACACAGCCGACGAGGCACGCCGCTTCTTCGAGGACTAACGCCGGCGCCGGGACGCGCCCATAGACTGGCCGGAGATAGTCCGCTGGGGACTCTCGTCTCCCTCTGGTCGAAGGATCCTAAGGCCGGCGCCAGGATTCTCTGCACTAGCGTCAGTGACTGAGTGCGGTGCCTGTTCTTGTCGAATTTCCTCGGGGAAAAGGGGCGGGCTGGTGTGCATTGAAGCGGCGGCCGAAGAACACTCAGCTTTGGTCGCTGAAGTAATCTCACGAAGAAACAGGATCACCATGACGGAATACGAGGACGCCGAGGACGAGAAGCGGCGCGTGCAGCGACGGCAGAGGATCGCGGTGAGGCGGCGTCGGCGGCTGATCGTCAATCGCATAGCGACGCCATTGGTATTCCTGTTCATCCTTATCTTCTGCGCGGGGCTAATCGCCCTGGAACTGGACGAGCCGAGGCAGGACGCCGCACTCATGGAGTTCGTGGAGTCCCATGGAGGTGAGGTGACGAAGATCAGACACCCGAGCGGGACCGGATATCGCGGAAATGGATCGGGCGGACCGGCCTACGTCGATGTTGTCTTCGACGGTAGACAGAGTCGATGCGTTTACCACGAACTCGCGGTTCCACCACGTCTGCTCGACTGTGATCCGGCCGTCAGCACATCGCGGTCAGAGGGAGGACGGTGATGAGTGGCGCTCAGCAGAAATCAACGCAGGAGGAACCGAAGAAGGCGTTCATCGACAAGTTCATGAACGGCCTGTCCGTGACAGGTCTCTGCGCGTTTGCGGCGACCCTCGGCTTCCTGTTCTGGGACGCCCACGAATACAGACAGCAGTACGACGATACCTACGTTCAGGTCGTCGAGGACACCTACGGCGTAGAGGTGGACGAACGCATTCCCTTGGGCCAGGTGCGATTGACTCAGGCGTCCGCCGAGGATGGGCGTGATCACTGCTTTGGCCCCGAGGAGTACCGCGTCGCGGCTGACAGCGTCGATGAGCCGGACACCCTGCTCTGCTTTGACCGTGACCGCTACCGCGACATCCTCAGATTCGTGAAGTCCGATGGCGGCGAGATCATCGGACGCCACATGGGGGAGAACACCCTGTCGGTCGTCTTCAAGGACGATGGCCCGTTCGGTATCAGCTGCACCGTGCCGGAGCCGGACGACACTGGGCTGCACTGCACTCTCTAACCTCCGACGAACAATAGCTGTCGCTGGTGCCGCGACAGAGATTCTCTGTACTAGCGCCGGCACGCGCGTGCCTTTCCGGTTCTCGTCAGGGTGACAGTGATGATGGCCCACCCGCGTAGCCCGGCGCAGGCCGTCGGTCGGGCAACCGCCCTGTAACCACCCAGGTCATTGACCCAGGTCGTGTGTGGATGGTCGTTTCAGGAAGGCGATCGTGGTGGGAGAACCAGGAGATCCTGCACCACCGAGCCGAGATCGCGCTGCTCCGGGGCCTCGACGTCCGTCCTGATGACATGCCGCAGCGGGCGGGTCGAGGGCGGCGCAGATGGCAGCACTGTGCGACCGGGAATGGGCAAGAGGTCCCTGTTGAGGCAGGTATCGAGCTCGTAGCGTTGATGGATGGAACCAGGTGTTGCCTCCGCGGAACTCCTTCCCGCGCGTGAGTCCTGGCGGCTGCTCAGGCATGCTCCCTTCGGGCGCTTGAGTCTCTGCGCGCAGAAGAACCCGAGCATCGTCCCGGTCAATTTCCTTCTCGATCGCGGGACGATCGTCTTCCACGGGCCGGCAGGAATGACGGCTGGATGCGGGGAGGGAGTTGCTGTCGCGTTCGAGGCCGATGGCTTCCTGGAAGGCGGAGCGGTGGCATGGAGCGTGATCGTCTCCGGGCACGCGAGCACCATCAGTCCGAGAAACGACCTCGAGGACGCGGCCCAGCTACCGGCGGGTCCGGTGGAACAGGCAGGCCCCGCGGGTCTTTATGCATCGGACCGGGAAAGCCGACTCATGTGTCTGGTCCCGGAGACGATCAGCGGGCGCGCCTTCGCCCCCCAGCACGCACCGCACCCCACCCAGGTTGCTCGAGCCGATGACGAGTAGACACAGGGGTCGCAGTCCAAGACCCGGCGGACAACGCCGGTCGACCCGTAGCCTTCAAGACGTGCAGTGACGTGCAGTGACGTGCAGTGCCGGTTGGGCTGAGGTGGTCAGAGCCGCAGCAGTCCACCGCCACGAGGACAAATAGACGAAGGCCCCGGGGAGGCTGCGCGAATGGGGGAAACACGCAGACGACCAGGGCCTTCACTATCATGTGTACCCGGTGGGAGCGCTCTCGACAAAGTCAGAAAAGCGGACCACCACAATGCCGAATCCGGCTCTGGCTCAATGCTGTATCCGCCGCGCCGCGATAGGACTCGTTGACGAGGTCCGCCCTTGCCTGAGGGCTGGCTGTACCGGACGATTACCGTCGACGTTGGCCGCGACCACTGTCTCAGCCACACCGACAGAGCCTGAGAATCCGAGGCTCCGCTTCCACTCTTTAAAGCGTCAATGAGCGCCGGCGGGTGCGGCGACTGGAATGCTGGGTGCATGACTGAGAGCCCCGCCGACGGGCAGCGCCGGCCGCTGCGCTTCCTGACCCTGCAGCAGGTAGCCGAGGAACTGAACACCAGGCAGAGCACCATCCGGGCCCTCATCGCCTCCGGAGACCTCCCAGTCATTTAGATCGGGGGCCGGGGCCAGTGGCGCATCGAACGTACCAAGCTCGAGGACTACATCACCGCCGCCTACACCAAGGCCCGCACCGACGTCGCCCGAGGCGCGGTCGATGCCGGTGACGGGACAGGGACGTGACCCGGAATCGGGCATGGATCGTGGTGGGCTTGGTTGTAGCGCTCCTGGCCGGCGTCGTGGTGGCACTTCTGCAGATGAGCGAAATCGTCGAGGACCCCGCGCGCTTGGTGTGTGACATCGCTGCGCGCCGCGCAGGATGCGACTAACTGGTGCTGCCTACCGCCTCATCCCCAGCCCTTGTCCTCTCGGCTGTGACCGCGCTCAACCACACCCAGCCCTCCCGCTGAATCATGATGACCGGCTCGAGGAACCGGATCTTCACCGCGGTCCGCGTGTACGCGATCGCCAGAGCCTGCACCCGAAACGCTTTCGAGGGGTAGCGGACCCACGCGTACACCCGGCGTGGTTCCGGGAAGTCCGTGGGTCGGCAGTTCTCGACGTCGAGCTCGGCCGCAGTGAGCATCATCAGCTCCTCGCGCATGACGAACTCCTCGATCCGCTCGTCCATCCGCTTCGCGTAGTAGATCGGTATGGTGCGGGATTCGATGGTGTCGAATTCTTGTCGGTAGGGATGGGCGCGGAGGTTCCGTCAGGGAGGCTGGGATGCTACTCGGCACTTGATGGATGGTTGCGGAGCACGGTCTTGTGGTCAGGGGCGACCGTCATCTCGCGTGCCGCAGGTCGGCGCGTTTTGGGTAATTGAGTCCCTGATAGTGGTCGAGCGCGGTTAGCCGTGGGATGCCTCGTGCATGATGTCCCGAGACATCACACGTCAGGCCAGAACATCGCTGAATCCACAGCCCGCCATGGGTTGGGCGGTTTCAGTGGGTCGTTCGATGCTCTCGTCCGGTGTTCTCGTTCGGTGAGGGAGTTTCTCGAGGGGACTGTCGACATCGTGGTGAGAGCGAACTATCCTCCCAAGGCATAGGGGGCAATAGCCGACCGTGAATGCTCTGACAGGGTGGGTGGCGTGATCCTGACGGGATTACTGGGCCGATCCAGTGTGGAAGAGCCTATTGGTCACCGCGCGGCTGGTGGGCTGCTGAGGGTCTCGATGGATGGATCCGGCGCGCAGGTGCAGCTGATGGGCGGGGAAAGGACCGGCGGTCATGGTTGATCCGGTTGTTCAGCACCAGGTGTATCTGCTCGATGATCATGAGGTCGTACGGCGGGGCCTGGAACACCTCCTGGAAGGCGATGGTGTCCGGGTCATCGGCTCCTCAGGGTCGGCACGTGAGGCCGGCCGTATGGTGGTTGTTCTGCAGCCTCACGCGGCGGTTCTTGATGACAGGCTCCCTGATGGTTTCGGGACCGGGGTCTGTAACACCGTCGGGTTGATCGACACTTCCATCCATTGCGTGATCCTCACGGATGAGGAGGGTGAGGGGGTTTTGGTCGAATCCATGCTGTCGGGGGCGTGGGGCTGTCTTGCCAAGGGTGATAGTGCCGTGGAGCATCTGCGTCTGGTCCGCCTGGCATTGAGTGGTCATCCTGCGTACAGCAGAGACTTCGAGTCGTTGGGTCGCCCGGTTCGTGGTGATGCCCCGGGGAGCCCGGAGAGTGTCCTGTTGTCGCTGACCCGGCAGGAACGCCGGGTAGCGATCCATGTGGCGGCGGGTATGACCAACCGGCAGATCGCTCACGAGATGGTCCTGGCGGAGAAGACAGTGAAGAATACGGTCTCCGCGATCCTCGCCAAGTTGGACATGGCCCGGAGGACCCAGCTCGCGGTCATCATCGCGCTTGCGCTCGATGAAATGGGAGGTCGGGCCGCTTATCTCGTAGCGCATGGTGTCCTCCCGGATGAGGATGGCACGATCAGTCGGATCATCGCCGGGCTGATGCGATCCGACCCCGGAGGACTCCGCCCCACGAGTGCTGATCGGCTTACACAGACCCTCAGACTCGCCGAGGCCCTTGTCCTGCGGCCGAGCTGATAGTGCTCATGCGAACCTCGGGAGCCTCGGGAACCCTAAGATCTGATGCTGGCCGGAGCGTGGCTGGAAACTTCACAGCACGTGCGGCACTACAGGGGTCCTATCGGCTGCGTGGCGTGACTGCGCGGCGGTGGGGGTCAGCCGAAGTGGGTGGTGGGTGGTTCGTTGCTGGTGGTGGAGACGACGCGGGCTGCGATGTCGCGGAGCTTGAGGTTCTGGCCCATGATGATGCCAGCGGCGAGGTCGATGATGGTCCTGGATTCCAGGGCCGCGCTGAGGTGGGCTTGCGTGTCGGACAGATGCGCGATCCGGACCGCCGTGCGGAGGGACCTGGACGCTTCCCGGGCGAAGGCCTCCGCAGCACGGGCTGCCTCAGGGGTGAACGCATCGGGGGCATTGGAGTAGAGGTTCAGCGCGCACTGCGCGTCGCCGTCCAGCGGGATGGGGATGCCGAGGATGGACAGCATGCCGTGTTCGGCGACCGCCGCGAAGTACTCCGGCCACCGGTCACTGGTGCGGGTATCGGGGATGTAGACGGTCTCGGTGGTGCGGGCGGCAGTGAGGCAGGGGCCGTCTCCGTAGGAGTACTGGATCTCGTCGAGCCGCAGGGCTTTGTCGCTGCTGCTGGCGACTGTTTCGGCGTGCCGGTGCCGCAGCAATGTCACCCCGCAGAAGACCTCCTGTCCTGGGTCGGAGAGTTGGTGGGCTGCGAGGTGCGCCAGGCCGCTGAGGAAGTGATCGATGTCGGGACTGTCCAGGACCAGGTCCTGCAGATCCACTGGAGCGCCGGCCACCACTGCGGGGGCGTGAGTTTCAGGGCCGGGCACTGGGGTAGCTGACGTGGGGGCGGATTCGAGGGGTGGGAAGGGATTTTGGTTCATGATTCTCCTATCCAGGAGATCAGCGTTCACGACACACACACGCCCGGAAAGCCCGGAACGCCGCGGTTACTCTCACTGCACCGCTCGTACCTCAACGACAGGGCTCACACTACGCCCGGGTGTCTCATGCCCACGTGGCCTCAGGGTCCCCGTTCGTCCACACCCGTCTGCTTTCGCTCCGGAAGACACGCCACCCAAATGTGATGTGCGAGCTGCCAGGGGGCAGATTACGAGGCATCACACCTCGATGTCAGCGCCGTAGGGGGCACGGGGCAGGGGAGGTATCTCGTCGATGAGTTCATTGACGGCATGGGCGATGAGATCGCATTGGAGTTGGGGGATGGTGATTGCGCGGTGGAGGTAGGCATCGAATTCCAGCTCGCCGAGGGCCCCCGCAAGGCCGAAGTAACGGATCCACACGATCTTGGGTCTGAGTTCGGCGGTGCGGATCGCGATATTGATCCGCCGTCGCTGCTCCGTGATCCGCGGCGATTCCATCAGCTCGCCGCGGTGGCGTTGTCGTCAGGTGAACGCCCCTCGATGGTCGCGGCCGTGTCACTGATGCTGGTCTGTGCGGCGTGGGAAAGGCTCACCAGGCGCTCGAGGGCTGCCTCGCGGTCCAGGCCGTGGCGTTCCATGAGGATCCCGCGGGCGATACTGATCGTGTCCCGGCCGTCGAGGGATGCTTCGACGGCGGCGCTGATGCGCTGCGGGGTGTCAGCGGCCTGCACATGGCCCAGCAGCGCCCCGGCAGAGGTCGCCAGATTGGTCAGCAGGCGCAGATCCAGGATGCCGAAGGAGCGGGGGGACCTCGAATACACTTTCATCGCGCCAAGGGTCTCGGCGCCCCGGGTCAGGGGAACACTGAGACAGGAACGCACCCCGGCGTCGGCGGCGATGCTTGCCCACCGCGTCCACCGTCGATCCGTCGTCGCATCGTCGACGACGATGGCCGTGGTCGTTGCCCACGCGCTCAGGCACGGGCCTTCTCCCAGGAGGTACTGCTGGTTGTCGGCCTTGAGGACCCTCGCATCCGTCGAGCCGACACTGATCCGCCGGCCATCACGGATCAGGGACACCCCGGCCCCATCAGCGTGGGCGATGACATCGCGGGCTATCTCGGCCAGCGCATCCACCGCGGCCTGGGCTGTGGCGTCGCTGAGGAGGAAACCATGGGTCCTGCCGAAAATGACGCCGAGCTCATCAATCCGAGGAGTACTGCTCATGAGAAATCAATCTGGTCCGACCGGGACATCAAGACTCCGGCGCGATGGCATTCTGCCCGCCACCGGCGGGCAACCAGGTCGCGGATCGATCCAGTACCCGAAGTGTAACCCCGTACCGCCCCGAAAAACCGGGCGGGAAAGCCACAACATCAGCGCGCGTCAGATCGCCGAACGCTCCATGCGACACCACACTTCGATTGGTCATTCAGGACAAGGACGGCTTGCCGCAGGCACCCCGCATCGGTTGCCCGCCGCCCTACCGAGCCGGGTCGATGGTCTGATTGTGTGCCTCTGATCGTGCCCAGGGCCGGGCTCTTGGTTGTTGGGGTGGGGTTGTTCAGTCGAAGTGGGTGTGGGTTGGT
Organism: Arthrobacter pityocampae; assembly: GCF_002927275.1. Classification (GTDB taxonomy): domain Bacteria; phylum Actinomycetota; class Actinomycetes; order Actinomycetales; family Micrococcaceae; genus Arthrobacter_D; species Arthrobacter_D pityocampae. The sequence continues at coordinate 18,260 of NZ_PRKW01000002.1, forward strand.
TCGCGTGAGACGGAGCGGATGAGTTCTTCGGCCAGGACCCGGAGTTTGACGTGCCGGGTGTTGGAGGCCCGGGTCAGGATCTCGACGGCTTTGGCCTGGGTGCACTTGTTCTGGCCCATGATGACTCCGACCGCCATGTCGATCGCTGTGCGGGATTCCATGGCTGCTGTGAGGTGGGAGGACCGGGCGGCGCTGGCTGCCACGCGCAGAGATACCCGTAATGCTTTCGCGCTGTGTGTGGCGAAGCCTTCGAGGGTGTTCACCAGTTCGGGTGTGAACGCGTGGACCGGTTTCGCGTAGAGGTTCAGGGCCGCGGACCCGGCGTCTTCCAGGGGCAGGGAAAGGCTGAGGATCGACTGGTAGTCGTGCTGCCGGACGGAGGCGAGATACGCCGGCCAACGCTGGTCTGTGGCGGTGTCATGCACATAGACGGTTTCGCCGGTGTGGGCGGCTTCGAGGCAGGGACCGTGTTTGTGGGCGTATTGCACCTCGTCGAGCGTGAGTGCTTCCGGCCCGCTGCTGGCCACCGTCACCGGTGTCTTATGGCGCAGCAGGGTCACGCCACAGACGACGTCGATCGAGTCGGAGACGATATCGACGGACAAGGTGGTCAGGTCGGTGAGGAAATCAACGATCTTGGGGCTGTCCAGGACGAGGTCCTGCAAATACTCGAGCTGCTCGTTGGCCTGCCGGGTGGAGTCCCTGCGTCGATGCTACGCCGGTGGATCCGCGACGATAGGGACTTACAGCGCCGCCACCAGCTCACAGAAGAACCGCGGTGTCGCACCGCCATCGCCGGACCCTCACACACCGTTTTTCTTACAGTCCCTCGATCAGCGGTAGGTGGGTTGGCTGCTGATCAGTCGTTGCCAGCCGGCGGTAGTGGTGAGGCTGACGCCGAGGATGCGGGCAGCGACTGCTGGGGGTATTTGAGTGATGATGCCGGCGGTGGCTGACTGGTGGGCGGTGATGGGGGATACACCGTAGGTCCGCAGGGTTGCTCCTAGGCTGGAGGGAAGCTGATGCTCGCCGTGTTGGTAGCCGGGATATACCCAGGTGGTGTTGGGAATCGAGCCGCCGAAGCGTCGTTTCACTGGTACTCCAGCCAGGATCGCCGTGATCCATGGGGTGGTGGCTGCTGGTAACTCCAGTCGAACGGTTCCGAGGTGCACGCCCGCGGTTCCCTCTTTGATGCTGAGGTCCTCCAGACGAAGTGCGGCGATGCGGTGGACGCGGATCCCGTAGACGATGGTCAGGACGATTGCCAGGCGCGTCCTGGGGTTCAGGGTGTCATCGCTGAGGGCGCGTTGAAGGGCTTCCTCGTTGTTCGCTCCGAGGCTTCCCCCAAGGTTGAACCCGGTGGCACCGGCGAAGCTTGGCGGTATCAGGGGCCCGCTGGTGCCGGATTTGGCACTCCAGCGCAGGAAGCGGCGCACCCGGGATGCTTCACTCGGTGCTTGAACCACCCACTGGTCGAGGAGCTCCTGGCTTGCGGTGGACAGGGCCTGGTCGGAGGCGTTCAGGTGATGGATGAGGTCGAGGATCAGGCGCAGTTCGCGCTTGTCATTGGCTGCGGTGATGTTCGTCAGGGGCCCTGGTCGGGTGCGTCGTTGCTGGCGCCAGCGGACGAACTGGCGCAGGGCGAGCTGATCGGATGAATAGGGCAGCAACGCGATCTGCGTGGTGGTCCAGACCCGGAGCCTATGGGCGTATTCATCGCGTGCGGGGAGGACCGCGTGTTCAACGAGCAGGGAGCGTACCTGCGACACCGCGCGTGGTGTTCCCAACGCGTCGAGGTCCTCATGGGTGAGGGTGCCCGGTGATGCCAGCGCGGCCTCCAGAACGGTCCAGGCGGCTTTGCTCTTGATGAGCCGAAGGATGTACTGCGGGTCCGCTTTCAGTAGATGGCGGCGAAGGTTCGCCAATGCAGCTTGCTGCTGCGAGGACGCCGGTGCCGGGCCGTGTTTGATGGTGGGTGGGAAGAGTGCGTTGATGGCGTCGGTTGCCCGGCACCGTTTACACAGCCCGTCGATGTTCAGGTGATCGGCCGTGGCGCACCGTTGGCACCGGCGTCGTGTCACGGGCGAGTTCCGCCAGCAGTAGTGGCAATACCGCTCACTGGAGATGATTCCGGCTGTTCTGCCGGGATGTCCGCAGGTCGTCGTGGACTGCCCGTTCCTACCCGCTCGAGGGCTCGTAGAGCTACTGGTCACTGATCTGGGCGCGATGCGGGCGCAGGCCGCGAGCACGGATGACGGCGGAGGCAGACTCGGCCCGTTCTGATTCGTCGGTCCCGGTGCGCTGATCCGATCGTCCGAGGGGGACCTTGCTGATCAGGTCGTCCGCAGTGCACCCGAGGATGTCCATCAGGGCCACCAAGACATGCAGGTTCAACCGTTCCGGGCGTTCGGCGACCAGCCGGTACACCTGACTGGCGGAGAGGTGAATGCCTCGTTCTTCCAACAGGGGCAGGAGTTTGGTGGTGCTGAACAAGCCGGCCGCTGCCATCTGCTCGCGCAGCCTCCACTCGTACCCGATGATGTCTTTCATTTCGTCCTCATTCCTGGCTGATCTGCCCGTGCTCGCACAGGTGTTGGCGGGTGCTGGTCTGGGCTGGTGGTGACTGGTTACTGGGTCATGTCAGGTCCACCAGGGGCGGGATCTTCGCCAGCGCCTCGCGCAGGATGCGGTTGGCGAAGTCCTCGGAGACGTGCGTGTAGATCCCGGTCGTGGCCTGATAGGCGTGCCCAAGTTGGCGTTGCACGAAGAACGGGTCGTGGCCGTCCTCGATCAGATGCGTCGCATAGCTATGGCGCAGGCAGTGCGGTGACAGAGACGAATCCAGTCCCAGCTCATCACGGTAGAGGGCGAACCTATCGCTGAGGGAACGCACCCCGAGCCGGCGGGACCGCTCCGAAAACCATAGGGCGTTAGTGGTGCCGGAGCGCATCAGGGGCAGGACGTTACCCATATAATCCTTCAGAACATCCACCGCCCACGGCATGACGGTGGCGACGGTCCTCGGTTTCGGCGGTGATCCCCTCGAAGCCTTTCCGTACCGGACCCGGAGGAAACCAAGGTCGCCGAACGAGGGGACTTTCGGGTTGCGGTACAGGTCCGTGACGTCGAGCATCACCGCCTCATTGGCGCGCAGTCCCCACGCGTAGACGACCTTCAGCAGGGTCGCATCCCGATACGCGGCCGCAGCACCCTTCCGCCCGGCGGACAATCGTGTTTGCACTTCCTCGTCGGCGCGGTCGAATAGCTGCTGCAGCTCACTCCTAGTCAACGGCCGCCGACGCGGGTTGGCCTCGTGGTCCTGCAGGTGAGGCCGGGTGTTCCAGTCATGGCACACCTGAACCGGATGAGTACCAAACCGTTCCTCACACTGCGTCGCCCACCCGTAGTGAGGGGAAGTAATGAAGTCGCAGAACTGTCGAATGACGACCTGGTACGTGCGAAGGGTTGAGGGCATCATGTGACGGACCGAGACCAGGTCCATCATCCACTCGTCGAAACCCGCAGCAGTCCACTCCCACGGACCGACCCCAGCATGGTCCCGGAACTGACGCAGCACATGCACCCGGTTCTCGACGGTAGCCTTCTGCAATCGCCGGCCACCGAGCTGCTGGGCGCACCACCCCTCGATCATCGCCTCGAAGACCGAACTCTCCTGATCAAAGAACGCGACACCTTCCACAAGATGGATCGACGCCATGCCGGCCGGAGTCCATCGATCCACACTGCTCCCTTCGTCTAACGCTCGTATCCTGCATTAGACGCGAAACAAGGAGGAGTAGTCAACCCTCCCACTAGCTTCAGGCAGGTACGGATTCGAACTCACCGCTCAGAAACGGCGCAGAATTCGCATCTGCCGCAATTGCTCGTACTTGGCGGCATGGCGTTTGTTCTGGCCCACTCTGCGGACAGTACGAGGGGCCGCCGACAATCAGGCCCTGTTTCTTCTTCCGGGCTCTTGTCCCAGCCCGCACCTGTGGAGGCTGTGCACGGCCACCGCTCGCTCGAGGTGAGCTATCGGTGTCGGTGACGCAGGTGGGTGTGTGCAGGCGGGCTTATGGTTCCTGCTGTCCCCCTGTGTGCGGGCCAAGCCGCGAAGCGAGGGGGAGCTTGGGCCGTGCCCAGGTGGGCAGGAGGCGCGCCAGGACCATAGACCCGACCCGGCTAACCAGGACGGCTCATCTATGCATTCGGTCCGACGTTGAACATCGTCGCCGCCAAGTGCAACGTCCCCGCCCTCTACAGATCTAGAGGTCGAAAGCGCGCAGCCCCAAGGACGCTACGCAGAAGGGAGGCAGCTATGGGCAGGGAACGGTACAAGATGGCGGACTGCCAGAACGCGCGACACGCCATGCACGACACGCCATGAGGAACGCGACACGAACTTTTTCTGCCTGTGAGGAAGCACTCCACAGGGCTGTGAACGACGGCTCCGGGAGGCCATAGATCGGCTCGGTTCCGGGCCTTCCGATTAGCCCGCCCTGTGGACATCGTGTGGACTACGAACCCCACGAATGACATGCTTGTAATACATCATCTAGGGGTTGGCATCACGCCCTGCCACTAGATGTAGTATCAGAGCGTTGGAGGCCCAGTCGCCGACGGACACGAAAAAGCGCACGGAGTCGACACTCCGTGCGCTTCTTCAAGAAAAAATCGCGACACCTGCCCGGCGGTGAAAGTCACCGCCCGACGGTCCCGCAATCGTGTGGTTCGTTCTCAATCTTTGGCGAGAGTTGGAACGTGCCTAAGCGTATGAGCGGCGTGTACGGGAGTCAAAGGCTCCCGCCACGATGACGGACCCGGCAGTCGCGGGAGGGGAACGATGTCTTATGGCTACTCGCGTAGTCCGTATCCGCATCAAGCGGACCATCCGGATCCAGCCCGTCCGCCGCTGACCTCATCGGTCACGGAGGATCACCGCTGGCCCGAGCCTCGCGCTCAACGAGGCCCGGGCCAGCACTCAATCTCATATCTAGGAGCCATCGTGGCAAATGCTAAGCAGACCAGTCGGGGAGTTGCACGGAAGGCGAGCAGTCTCCTTCGTAGTTCACGGACAACCAAGGGCGTGAAGAGCGTCGCGGCCAGTGCTCTCGCACAGACCACGCGTTCGAAGAAGAAGTAACCCGGGACGTTTCAGGGTCGATGAGTCCTTCGACGACGAGCTGAAGCCGTGACCCAGATGGACCCGGCCAGAAAACTGGTCGGGTCCATCTGTAGCGGATAGTAGGGGATTCGAACCCCTGTGAGAAGTCTCCTCCTCAACCGAGTATCAGCCCGGTCGCAATAGGCCACTATGCGAACTATAGAAAGATCCTACAGGCGAACTCCGACAAGTTCTGCCCATTGTGTCAGGTGTTGCGTTTGAGTACACCCTGCGTAGCACGGGCCGCACGTAGGACAAGCCCTCAACGTGCTCCGTCAGGTGCTGGGTAGAGCGTCAACGACTTCGGTTGTAATGGCGGTCCATGAATTGACGGTGCTGGCCGGGATGTCGTTATAGCCCTTGAGGGCGGTGGTTTGTTCTCCGAGGAGGAGCCCGGTGGTGGTGTCGACGATGATGTCCTGACGGCTCGCGGTGTCTGGTGATTCCAGCCCTATCGCGGTCCCTATCCGGCCGTCGAGGGTGGCTTGCTGCTCGGTGACCTCGACTTCGTCGATGAGGACCATGGCCTCGTACAGGGTTGCGCGTAGTTCGCCTGGTACTGCTCCTGTGCGGAGGAAGTTGGCGATGGAGGAAAAGGCTCGCGCGTCCTGTGATTCCTCACCGCTTGGGTTGCGTTTCTTAATCAGGTTCAAGAGATTCTGCGGGTCGCGGGAGACCGTGCTGATTGCTTCGTCCCGCTGCCCCGTCGGCCGCGAAGTTCAACCAGGGTATGGAGCTCTGGTTGGGTCTGGAGTCCTACCTGCTCGAGAACGCCGCCGACAATGGGCGGCGGCTGATCGTGTTCACGGGGCCGATTTTCAGCGACGTCGATCCCGCGTATCGGGGTGTGGGGATCCCGCTGCGCTACTTCAAAGTCGCGGTGTTCCTGCAGGAAGGGGCATTGGCGGCGACCGGGTACGTCGTGGACCAGACACCGCAGCTCGCTGACCTGAACGACGTACCAAAGCCTGGCACTGTTGGGGATGACGCGCCACCGTTGGGCCCGTTCCGGACCTTCCAGGTGGGGATTCGCGACTTCGCCACGCTCACTGGGCTCGAGCTCGAGCAGCTGGTTGAGGTTGATCGGATGCCAATCGCCGCGGCCCTAGTCAGCGCGCGCGTGAACTCCGCTTGGCGGGAGCTCTCCAGCCCAGAATGCCTCAACTTCGACCTCAGAGGCTGATCACGACGCCCGGACGGTGCCGTCATCGTCGCTGTTCTTACGGGTTAGTGAGGGAGCCTTCAACGCCCCTCCGGGCAGTTGGCGTCGACGAGTCATCGGGACATCCTTTTGAAGGAGGAGCAGCTTAGGAGCGGTAATCATCACTCTGGCCGCTCGCTCCCTGAACGAGTTCAGCCGGTCAGCCGAGGTCTGCAGACCTTTAGCGTACGCTCTATTCATGCTGGAGATCCGTGTTGTCGGCAAACCAAGAGAGCGCTCGGACCACCCTTGCCTTCGCGAGGGACGGGTTCTTGAGTGGCAAGGCTCCGTCGTTTGTTGGAGCGTAGTGAATGCCTGAGCAACGCAGGCATTGGAAGTCCCGATCGACTGAGCACGGTGTTCACTTCTTCCAACGGCAGACAGGGATCAACCTACTTCTCGAGGAACTGAAGTTGCCGGAACAGACGTGGGCAGTTGCCCCGAGATATGTCTCGGTCGCTCTCACGAATGCATGCGAACTCAAATGTCCTTATTGCTACGCTGCTAAGAGACCTGCCAGGTTAGGGGCTCGAGAGACTAGCGCTTGGTTAAAGGAATTGGACCGAGGCGGTTGCTTAGGCGTGGGCTTTGGTGGCGGAGAACCTACGCTTCACTCTGAGTTCTCAACGATATGCCAGACAACGGCGATTGAGACTGACATGGCTGTCTCATTCACTACGCATGGACACCGCATTACTGAAGAGCTAGCGACGCAGCTTCGAGGGTACGTTCACTTCATTCGAGTGTCGGTTGATGGCATTGGGGCAACGTACGAGAAAAATCGGGGGCGTACTTTCGATGACCTGCAAAGAAGAATCGACCTGATCGCGGGCATTTGCCGATTTGGCATCAACGTCGTCGTCACTGATCAGACCGCCTGGGAGCTAAATTCTCTGCTGGATTATGCAGAGCGGTGGGGCGCCGAAGAGCTTCTCTTGCTTCCGGAACAAGGAACCGCAGGTCGGTCCGGAATTGGTGAGTTGGCGTACGCTGAGATGATTCGTTGGCTAGCTAGTCATCGCCGATCAAACATCAGAGTCGGCATCTCTAGAATGGCAGACCTCTCTGGAGTTTCTATTGCTGATGCATTCCCTATGGAAGATCGTCTTTCCGCACACGCCCATATAGATGCGAACGGGGGGCTCAGAACTGATGCTTTCACACAAAAAAGAATCCCAATCCGAGAATCGGTTATTGAAGCTCTGAGGGAATTACGCGAGGCGGTATAACATGAGGATTTGGCAAGGGTACGGATCAGAGCATTCATACAGTATGGTGCTCGTCGGTAGATTCGCCAATATTGAGAAGGCGAGAACGGCGGAGTCCTTGATCAACAAGCTATCCAAGGCCGCCGACAGCCTGGTTTCGGCTCAAAAGCCTACTTGGCACGACCCGTCGCCCCTGCCTGACGAATCCTTTTGGACCTTCCTTCGAGAGATCGGTCTCTTTGATCTAACCCTCGGGGAAGTTGAGCAGTTCGGCTATGACCACACTATTACTCGAAAAGCGGATAGGATTGAGATCAGTACGGACGAAGGTGACATCCAAGGTCTGCTTAAGGCAATGATCTCTGGCGGCGCGCGAGTAGAAATTTATTCAAGACATGACTGGGAGTCGTCTTTGGTTGATGAACTCACTGAAGAAGTGAATCATCTGCGGGCAGGAATGCTACCCGACGATGACGAGCATGAGCGCCTGTCTATCCCATCAGAGGATTAATGAGCGCAATAAGTCCCATCTCGATTGATTGGCAGGCGTTCGTCTCCCTGGAAGGGGCCCCAACCCGCAACTTCGAAACGCTTTGCCGCGCTATCGTGATGCGGCGATTCCAACAGTACGGGGTTTTGAGTAATTACAGGAACCAAGCTGGCGTCGAGTTCACTCTGCGCGTGAACGCAGAAGGTGAGCTTGGTCTACCTGGTCGTGTGTGGGGCTGGCAGTGCAAGTGGTATTATCCCTTGCCGCAATCGAGAGCCTTGAGCCCCACACGAAAAAAAGAAATTACCGAGGCAGTGACCAAAGCCGAGGAATCAGACGAAGGCATTACAGACTTCGTTCTTTGCCTCCCGCTTCGGCCAAAATCTGGGGACATCAAGTGGTACTACGCGTTGTCAACTTCCATGACATTGCACCTTTGGGCCGATGAGGATTTCGAGGCGCATCTAGTTGGCGCTGCGGCAGAACTTCGGAGTACCTTTTTCGGCGAACTTGTTTTGTCACTCCAAGATGTTTCCGACGCCCACATGCGATCTGTTGCGCCAATTCGAGATCGATGGTTCCGAGAAGTTCACACAGAGAGCGCAACCGAGAAGGAACTAAACCTCCTCCTCCTGCGTCCCGGAAGCATGCCACAGTTGAGCTCCCACGCCGAACGACTGGCCTCCCTAGCTGATGGGATGTCCCTCACAAGAGTCCACGGCCTTGACAATGACGCGGTGGAAGCCCTCGGTACGTTCACCTCCGACGTGGTCGAGCTCGGTAGCCACTTCCAGGAGCTGTCTCAAGACGTCCAGGCCGGGAATTTGGAGCAGTTCGCGCTGCAGATTAGCCGGTTCTGGAACCCAGACACTCCAATCTCCCGCGTTCGGAGCCTTGGACGATCCCTACGCAAAATTAGATCTGCTTCAGCACTTGATGTCGCAGCGGCAGAGATCGAAGTCGTCCGGGCACTCCAGTTTAGAGATGAGCTCCTTCAAGCGACGTCTCCCAGCGTCATAGCGATCGTTGGGGACGCAGGAAAAGGTAAGACACAGTTAGCTGCTGAAATAACGGGATCCGACAAGTCACGACCTGGAGTCTTCATCCGCGCCGTCCACTTGGCGGCCGGGGCAGGACTGGACGAGCTTACGAAACGCATTCCTCGCCTCGGATTAGATACTTTCGACGATCTGATCCGCGCCGCCGACGCGCTCGGTCAACGTGCTGGTTATCGAGTACCGATTGTTATCGACGGGCTCAATGAATCCCAGCGGCCCTCGGACTGGAAAGCGCTACTGGACGAAGTGGTCCCGCACATAAAGGACTATCCAAACGTGGTACTAATTCTAACTATGCGGGGTGCAGTGCTAGAAGAATGCCTCCCGTCAAACATTGTAACGCTGGAACTCGACTGGGACGACGCAGCAAGCGGCCGGCTCACAAGCGCATACTTCAACCATTACAAAATCGACCGTGGGCGACTTCGTGTCCCGCGCGAGTTGTTCAAGTCACCTCTTTTCCTGAAGCTATACTGCGAAGCGACGAACTCCGATCGCGAACACCAGGTAGGGCCGGAAAAATATCCCAGCTCTCTTGCGGAGGTGTTCGAGCTTTATGTGGATACTGTGGCTGCACGCCTCCGAAATCAGTCTGGTCATCCAGCACTTCCCCAAGCACATATTGAAAGAAAGCTCGCAGATCTCTCCCAAGCCATATGGGCTGGGAGCCGCAGAACAATCCCTTACGACGAAGCAAAGCTTCTACTGGACGAGTCAAATGTCGACTGGGATCACAGCCTTCTGCGTCGGCTGGAAGAAGAAGGCATCCTGTACCGAGATGACAGCGAGGGGATCAGACATGAGCAATCGGGCATTCTTTACGACGCGTTGGCCGGCCACCTCGTTGCGGACAGCATTCTTTCGTCGGTTGCAGCCAGAGACCGAACTGAACTCCTCGGCGATGCGTCCTTATGGGCCCGTATTTCTGGTGCAGGCACGCAGAGGCACGAGCTTGCCGACGATGTTCTCCATTCCTTGGTTGCACTCGTTCCGCGGCGCAGCTACAAACAGCAGCTCTGGAAGTTCGCACCGGAAGACGCCCGAGATCACGCCCTCATTCAGACGCTGTTGCTGGAGTCAGATCTCGTAGACGATGACACGATCCATGAGTTGGCGCCCCTGATCCGTCGCTGGCAGCAGCGCGCAGGTCGTTCCTCTCCCTGGACAGCGTTGTGGCAGATCGCCGACAGCCCCAAACACCGCCTGAATGGCAGGTTCCTCAACAAGGTGCTGTACGGACAAGATATTACTGAGCGGGATCTCAGCTGGTCCGAATGGATTAGATCGAACACGGAGCTGCTGATCAACCAACTCCAACGCTGGGACTCCGAATGGCTAAATCGGACCTTGCGCAGCGATGCCGATGACCTTCGGGCCCTCTCCGTAGCTTGGCTTCTCACCTCCACTGACCGGAGATTGCGGGACAACGCGACGAGGACCCTCAAATGTTTTGGATCTCCCGAACCTGCCCGCCTCTGCCAGCTTGCGACCTCTCTCCTAGACGTGAACGATCCTTACGTTATCGAACGCGTATTAGCAGCAGTCTTCGGTGCGCTTACCGACCACCAAATGCCGGAGCAGACCAGCTCTCTGATACCTTCGTTGCGCGTGCTACTCAAGCGACTCGATGAGAAGTTTTTGAGTCCAGATGCTCTTGACCCGACATGGAACATCAACATTCGAAGCTACGTTGAAGGTCTAATCGAATACGCAACTAAGCTTCAGCCTGATGCGTTGCCGTCTGAGCTGGACCCTGCAACGTATAGCTTCAAGTCTGCCGAGAAGCCCATTCCTTCTCTGAACGAGGATGACGAAGGTTACGAAGCGGACCATGCGATGCACATGGACTTTTCCAACTACACCTTGGGTTACCTGTACCCCAATCGGCGCAACTACGACTTCGAGCACAGTGAGTACGCGGTGGGCGCAGGAGAGGTTCGTAGAAGAATCTGGGACCTCGGTTGGCGTAAAACGAAATTTGGATCTATTGACAAGGAAATTTCGGCATTATCCTACGCACGCCGCGATCAGCGTGATGCCGCAGAACGCTATGGCAAGAAGTACGGTTGGATCGCGTACTTTGAACTTGCTGGCCGCAGGCACAGTCAAGGTAGTCTACGTTCCTCCCCCTGGGACACCTACAGGGGGATCACTCCAGACATAGACCCAACGTTCCCCAAGCAACCGATCGAGCTGTCCGTCGAATTGCCGCCCTGGAGCGCTTCCAACCCAGAGCTCTCAACGGCCGATTGGGTGCGGGGCGGGGAAATAGACATACCAGACAAGTTACTCAAATCCCAGAGCCTTACCCCGGACAACGCGGAGTTCGTCCTCGTAGAAGGACACCTGGAGCATAAGTCAGACAATGGTAGGACAGTTTGGGGCTTTGCTCGGGCATTTTTAGTAGACGCAGAATACGCAGAGCGCGTCGTTCGATTCCTAGCTTCTGAGGAGTACCTGGGAAATGACCTCATACCTCGCTGCCCATCCCCGGCAGACTGCTTCGCTGGGGAAATGCCTTGGAGTCGGAACTTCCAAATCTCCCCTTCTGATGAAGACTTCGCCACCGCGTTTCAGGATTCGATAAAAATATCAGACGGCACCGATATTCCTATCGAGCTCCTCGCGCAGAACTACACAGCTTCAGGATATGAGTCTAACGTGGGACTGCGCGCAGGTGACTTCAACATTCCCTCGATCGAGATTTGCAAAAGCTCATCTCTTTACCGAACTGCGCCTGGACTCGACTTCATCGATCAGCACGGAAGACTTGCCAGCGTCACCCGACGTGCACCCAAGGGATGGTCCGGCGACGTTATGTACCTGCGACAGGACCTCCTTGCTGCATACGCTCAGGATCGAAAACTCATTCAGATAGTTTGGGGTGAACGACAGCCCTCGATGGAGCTTTTTTCGCCTCCACCCCAATGGGCTTCTCATGTTTTCCAAACCCACGCAGATTTATGGCGGAAAATCCACGTCTCTCAATTAAAGCCGGAATCGACATAGTTTATTCCGAAGCACTCAACATAATTCTTCTCAGTCAAGCGATAGTCGACCATGCACAGGCTGGCTTGTTTTCTTAGATAGTCGATTCCAATTCCTGGAAGAGTCTAGCGAAGCAGGCAGATCGGCATTAGAAAGGCAGATCGCCATATGGCCCGCCCGATATAATGCTCCGTGCACGTCTCATATACGGAAACTGAGTCGGACTGTGAGCATCCAGGGCGTCTCAGCAAAGGATCCTTTGACTGGACCGACGGCAAGGTCCGACCACCGATCGGCAGACTTCAGCATCGGCGGGGGAGTGGCCAACCGCGTCGCGTCCCAACAATGTGTCTCACTCCATGTATTCTCAGAAACAAGGAAACGAGCCTTTGATGAGTGCACGAGGAGTCGGCATGGGAAGTATCGGGTATGCCAGGGTCAGCACACTGGAGCAGAACGCCGATTTGCAGCACGCAGCGCTCTCGGCGGCCGGCTGTGATCGGATTTTTACCGATCACGGGGTGAGTGGGATGCGGGCGAGTCGGCCCGAGCTGGACAAGCTCCTGGAGCATCTCCGGGCAGGGGATGAGGTGGTGGTGTGGAAGCTGGACCGGTTGGGACGCAACACCCGGAACCTGCTGGCCCTGATCGATGACCTCGAGCAGCGGGGCGTGCATTTCCGGAGCGTTACCGAGGGGATCAGCACGACCGGTCCCATGGGTCGGGCGATGCTGACGGTGATGTCCGCCTTTGCGCAGCTCGAGCGCGACCAGCTGGCCGAGCGGACCAGAGCGGGCATGGCCGCGGCCGCCGAACACGGGCGGAAAGCCGGCCGCCGAGAGGTCACCGCCGATCACGCGAAGGTCAGGCGAGCCCAGGAGTTGAAGGCGCAGGGTTTGGCGCCGGCGGATATCGGGAAGATCATCGGGGCGAGCCGAGCCACGGTGTACCGGTACCTCAGCATCGAAGCAGGCTAATCCGCCGGCACACGCTCGGGCCCGGCGGCCGGCCGGGTCATCGTGATGACTTCCCATTCCTCATCTCTGTAGGGGATGTGCGAGGCAGTGCCGGTGCTGGTGAAGCCCAGGCTTTCGTACAACTGAATCGCCGGGCGGTTGCGAGCGATGACGCCCAGGGTCATGACAGGGATGGTGGAGGTCTCGAAGCCGCGGCGCACGACGCCGTCGACCAGGGACCGGCCGGCGCCGCGGCCTCGGAGGCCCGGGTCCACGATGATGAACCCGATCCGCATCAGCCCGGCATCCTCATCGATCAGTAGTGACGCATGCCCCATAAGCGTGTGGGAGTCACCATCGATCGCGGACCAGTAGGTCCTCTGCGGGTTCCCCGCATAGGTCAGCAGCTGGTCGAGGGTTAGTGGCCAGGTGAACGTCGGACCCGACCACAGGACCATGTCCCGGTCGTTTCCCACCCAGCCGAGGATCGTCCGCAGATCCTCTGGTGTCGTTGGGCGGAACTCCATTCGGCGAATATATCGGACACCAGCATCCGGGCGCGCCCGTCGGGGACGGGTTATCGGGCTCGAGCGACAAGGACGATCAGGGGACTGGTGTCGGTGAAGGGGGTGCGGTCCCAGTCCCCGTACGTCGCGTCGATCTCGAAACCGGCCCTGTGCAGCTGCTCCTGGAGCAGCTGGCGGCTGCGAAACGTCAGAACCAGGGACTCCGTCACGGTGTCCCCGGTCTCCGCGAACCGGTTGTGAAAGGTCAGCTCGATGATCCCTGGCGCGGTCTCTGACACGTCCTGCCACTCGGTCAACGGGCCATGCGGGGTGTCCCTCGTGGTCCGTCCCTGTGCTGCCCAGCCGTCCCATGCCCGTGCCGCAGGGTTGCGGCTCTCGAAGGCAAGCGTCCCGCCCTTCGTCAGTGACTGCCGCAGGTTCAGGAGGGTGCGCTCCCACTGGCCCCCGGGAATGTGCTGAGCGACGTTGCCCGTCATCACTGCATAGTCGAACCCGTCTCGGGGGATGGTGCTGCTATCGCCGAGGATCCACTCGACATCCTCGGCCCCCGGTCGGCGTTGCGCGTAGGCGAGCATCGCCGGCGATGGGTCGATCCCCACGACATCCCGGCCATCACCAGGGAAGGTGACGGTCAGGATGCCCGTCCCGCAGCCCAGATCCAGGACCGAGTGAGCGGAGACGTCATCGGCAAGAGCCCGATAGAAGGCGTGGTCCGGCCCATCGGGGTTGTCCTGGTCGTAGAGGTCAACGAGGCGCTGATCGTAGTCATTCACACAGCAGAGGCTATAGCGACCAACGCGATGAGCCCTCGCCGCTGCCAGGCCGCGTGGCCCCGCGCCAGACGTCGATCCCGGTGCGGACGCTTCCGTCGTGTAAGAAGATGTCTGTCCGGGAGCGTTGGTGCGCTGGCCAACTAATTCGTCGCGATGGAGCTGGTACCTCGGTACGCTGTCGCAGTGACCCATACCTTGGTTGAGCTCGAGCGGGCCTTCCGTGTGTCCTGGAGTGCGGAGACGACTTGTCTCGACGCGGGAAGCCTCACGAGATGGCACCCGGACAATGCCGCACATGGCCAGTGCGGGCCTACTGCTCTGGTGGTGCAGGACCTGCTCGGCGGTGATCTGCTCGTCGCTGACGTGAGCGGTGGCGACGAGGACGACGAAGTTCACTACTGGAACCGGTTCCCCGGTGGGCTGGAGATCGACCTCACGCGGGAGCAATTCACGGATCACCGCATCATCGGGGAGCCCCGGGTTGTCGTCCGACCTCCGGGCGGGCCCCGAGCATACGTCAATGAGTATCACCGGCTTCGCGCGAGTGTGCTTTCCATCCTTAACCTCTGATCAGCCGGCTTGGTCAAGGATGCTTCAGCGGGATTGGATGGCTGGGACTGTTTGTCCGTTGGGAAGGGCCAGGCTTTCCACGACGGTCCCGTCTGCCAACCGCACGCCCTCGAGATCCAAGGTCACCCCTTTGTCTGTGACTCCGCTGGACCAGTCATAGGCGTAGGTCATCCCATCGGGGAGCTCACCGAGCTCATCTTCGGCGAGGTAGTCGATAGTAAACGGGGCATCCCGTGCAGCTTCCTCGCACACCTCGAACAATCCATCCGGATGAACCATGCCGAGGAGGGTCGTGCTGTCCGGTGCGGTGGTGACACCGGAAATGATGTACCCGGGGGGAAGCTCATCGCGTGACTGCGGACTTTCTTGCCCGGCAGCTCTGGAGGCCTCCCGTTGTTCTACGCTCTGCAGGGCGGAGCATGCGCTTACTGCCTCCACCGCTGGGGCGGATCCTTCCGGGGCAGGAGCCTCATTCGACGACGGTAGAAGCGTGAGTCCACCGAAGACGCAGGCGATCAGTACCCCGCCGAGCAGGAGGCCCCGCCGGTCCGGGCGTACCGGTTCCTTGCTGATACGAGGATCCGGGTCCTCTGCTTCCCTGACTCCCAGATCCACGATCTGGATATTCGTAGGCTGCGCCCGGCTGTCTGCGCCGTCGAACTCGTTCCCCATATTCTCGACCCTACGTTTCAACACTCGCCTCAGACCCCCGAGGAGCAACGTGTCCCTCGATCAGCTCTCAACCGCCACGTGCCGAAGGGGGTTCCTCCACGGACAGATCGGCGCGGTCCTATCGGATGAGGATGTTGGTCTGTACTTCGGCCCAGTTGTCGCGCTGTAGATTTTCGCTGTCGTAGGAGTCGGTGACCAGCGTCATTTGAGGCAGGTCTGTGTTTCTACCCGGAGTGACAGTGATTAGTTGACCGTTACCGCTGCCGCAGCCTCCGATGAAGTCAGAGTCCACGACGGCGTATGCACAGTAGCCTTTCTCGTTGTTCATTGTCCCTATGAAGTACGCGACTTGATCCTGCTCCGCGACCTTCCTGACCGAGTCGATGTTCACGCTTTCATCAACCACGACATCAGGCAGCCGGTCCTGAGCAGTTGCCTCTCGGTCCAAAGCAGCGATACCGTAGTCAGCGCTGCTACAAGCGCTGACTAAGGCCAGGGCTGAGATCAGTGCTGTTGCTGTTGCCATCTGGTTGAAGCGCACGATCGCCCTCTCAATAGCCGTCAAAAGCATTACCTGGTGACGACGCTACCAATGGACCTAGTTACATCTGATACGCGTCCGGAAGCGCAACAGCACCGTTACCAGGAGGGATGAGTGTGTGACCGCTTCGCCCCGGACACGCGATCCTGGTGAAAGACCGTCAGGGGCGATTAGCCTCGCCCCATGACCGCATACCCGCAACTGCTCCACACGGTCCTCGACACGACCGATGTTCGAGAACTGGCGGAGTTCTACCGTCAACTCCTCGGACTCCAATACCGGCCAGGAGACGAACCTCCCACCGAGGGTCAGGTCGATGACGCCGAATGGTTAGTGTTGACCGACGCCCACGGCCTCCGGAAACTCGCTTTCCAGCACGTCGATCACCTGAAGCGGACAACCTGGCCCGCACCTGATGTGCCGATGCAGATGCACCTCGACCTCACCGTTCCTGACCGGGAAACACTCGCCGATCAACATTCCAGGGCATTGGTCCTGGGAGCTGAGCTCCTCTTCGACCGCACGGACGATCCCGATGAGCCGTTGTACGTCTACACCGACCCAGCCGGTCATCCGTTCTGCATCTTTGTAGCCTGAAGCAGACTTGAGTCCATCCGGTGCGTTCAGCAGGCGATCGTTTTACGAGACGCAGTTAGTCCACGAGGTGTTGAACGATCGTTCCTTGGCCGTCGTGGAGCTGGACGTCCGCGAGGGCACCGTTGACCAGTGGCATCTGTGGGGGTTGGTGGCCGATGTCGAAGTCGAAAATGACCGGTATGCCCAGGTCGCCGAGTGCTCGATCCACCGCTTGTGCCTGGGTGAGATCACTGGTTCCTTCAGCACTGTTGCGGCCGATGAGGATGCCGGAGGCATGCCGGAACCAGCCTGCTAGCCGTAGGGACCAGAGCATGCGCAGTACGGATGGTGCATCGGAGCCGGACGACTCGAGATAGACGATCAGCCCTTCTGGTGCGTGGCGTTTAGCGAAGCCGGGGACGTCTCCAAAGCGTGAGCCGGCAAGAAAGGAAACCGTTTCCAGGCACCCTCCGATCAGTCGTCCCCGCATACTGACGGGTTCACCGTCCAGCGACCGCCATCGGGTCGGGGTTTCGTAGGCGGATTCGCGGTCCAGGGGTTCATCGTTCCAGTCGACCCAGGGGCGTGAGCGGCGGTAAGGAGCGGAGCGCTGCGTGAAGGATTCGCCCTCGGCCAGGCCGGCGATGTCCGTCCAGCGCCGGAACTGTGTTGGTAACTCCCAGGGCTCATCCATCAGGTTGGCGCCGTGGAGCGTGGCCATGCCGGTGAGGATGGTGAGTGGCACCAGCAGAGTTGAAATGTCCGACCAGCCGACGAACCAGGTTTCGGCCTCCGCGATAGCAGTCCAGTTGAGGTCTTCGATGAGTTCGATGGCGAGCTTCCCGCCCCAGGGCGGTAGCACCGCACCGGCTCCGACGAAAGCCACTTCTAGATCCGTTGCGCGCTCCTGCGCGGTAGCGGGCGCGAGCCCTCCGATGGTGGCGTGGGCGCGCAGGTGCGGGTCGAAACCCTGGCGGGTCAGCGAGGTAATGGCGGCGTGCAACCGCTCATGCAAAGCATCGGGAACACCCATCGAAGGCGCGGGGATCTCGATTCGCCCGCCACTTTGAAGCGGCCTGGGGTAACGCACGGCAACCATCACCCAAAGGTAGCAATCCATGCACATCCCCCGTTTCTCTCACCGGGGAAGGACGAACTGCGCCAGCCAGCCGATCCATCAGCGGGTCGCTGCGAAGAGGATGAGGTTGGATTGTCCATCGTCGGCCGCGACGCCGTGGATCTCGGGGAAGGCACCGAGGGGGTGGAAACCGAATGCCTCATGGAGCTGGATGGATGCGGTGTTGTGCTCGTTGGCGAAATAGTAGGCGCGGTCGGTGTGAGACCAGATCCATTCGAGGCGCGCCCGCGTGAGTGCGGATCCGATGCCGCGGCGGCGGTGAGCTGGTGCGACCAGGACCCCGCCGAGGTAGTGGCCGGCAGGGACGTCACCGTCGCCTTGCTTATGGAAATGAGTCTTGGCGGCGCCGACCAGCTCCCCGTTTACTTCTGCAATCACCACCAATCGTCCTGGAGTTGCCACAAACACACGAGGGCTCCAGCTGTCACGGCCGCTGGCCGTACTGATGTCGCCTACCTGTTCGACATCGGCCACAGTTGCCTCGCGGATGAGCACTTGCTCTGCCTCCCGACCGTCTGCGCCCACCGTCGGGTCGATCCTCAGTGGGAGGAAACCTTGTCAGGTGGCGTCTGGCCGCTGTCGCTGGCGTCGTCCGGCAGCCACACCAGCCACTTGTCGTGAATAGCCGCGTCCAGATCGACGTCGTGACGCCGAGCCAACAGCAGCACCTGACCAAGAACATCGGCCAGCTCGGAGCGGAAGGCTGCCTCGATCTGCGCGGGCGTCAGCCCTTTGTGGCGTGCTTGCCCGGTCTTCATCAGATAGGCCTGGGTGAGTTCGCCGACCTCCTCGTGCAGCTTCAGCATGAACCAGGCATCGTCCCTCTCGATGCCGTTCCGCTGCGCGTAACGGCGTGAGACTTCCTCAACCTGGCGGGAGCACTGCTCAATATCCATGCGCACACCCTACGGGTGGCCACACCGCGACGGTGCGACGCCCCGCCACGGGGTATGGGCCATCCTTGAACCATGGAACTGCACACCGATCGGCTCGTGCTTCGCGACTACACCCTCGAGGACTTCGCCGCCGTGCATGCTTTCGCCTCCGACCCTCGGATCGCCACATACGTGGATTGGGGACCCAATACCGAGCACGACACTCACCACTTCCTGGAAACGTGCGTGAGCTCCCAACAGGTGGTGCCCCGAACAGAGTTCTCCCTCGCCATCACGCTCCCCTGTGGGACACCGTTCGGGTCAGTGGGTCTCACTGTGGACGAGCAGCACCACGGTCACCTCGGCTACGTCGTCGGGGCCGAGGACTGGGCGAAGGGATACGCCACCGAAGCTGCAGCACGCCTGCTGTCCTACGGTCAGGAAATTCTGATGCTCGAAAGAATCGAAGCCACCTGCAGACCGGCGAACCTCGCGTCGGCGAGAGTTCTGGAGAAGATCGGCATGGATTTGGAAGGGCTACGGCCGAAGGACAAGTTTGTCCGGGGAACATGGAGCGATTCCCTGGTCTTCGCTCGCAATCAGACACTCACGCAACAGATCGCCACCGGGAAAGCGGCAGGGACTAATGGTCCGCGGCCCACGCCGATGACCCGCTACAAGGCGTAAGAGGATCTCGCACCACACGCTACTTGGCACTCACCTCTAGGAGGATCGGAGCATGAGGAAGTTCATGCGCGACCTGGTGGCCAGCATTCTCAGCGCCGTCGGAACCGAGGGCAGGATCGTGGCGATTGACGGTGTCGACGGCAGTGGAAAGACATCGTTCACGGCCAGCCTGGCAGCGGAAGTCCGCCACCGTCCCGTCGTGATCATCCACGTCGATAATTTCCTCAACACCACCCGTGTCAGGCACGCCCGGGGCCGGCACTCACCGGAGGGATTCTGGAAAGATACCTACAACTACCCGGCCTTTCACCAGTACGTGCTCACGCCGCTGGGCCCGAGGGGAGATGGCTGGTACTCGCCGGCTTCCTACGACCCAGTGACGGATCAACCAGCCCCGGCGACATACCTTCACGCCCCACCAGAGGCACTTGTCCTGGTGGAGGGCATGTTCCTACACCGTGACGAACTAGCCGCGTCCTGGGACGCCTCGGTGTACCTCGATGTGCCCTTCACGGAAACCGCGGCACGAATGGCGACCCGGGATGGCAGCAACCCTGACCCGGAGCACCCGACAATGAGCCGGTACGTCCACGGCCAGCGCCTCTACTTCGAAGCCGCGCGACCCTGGGAGCGAGCCACCTTCGTCGTCGACAACAGCGACTTCACCACACCCAAAGTTATTCACCCCGTCGCTGCCCGGACAGACCGCTGAGGGATCCTTCACCGAACGACGCTCATCTCGACTAATCGGCAGCAATGCCGTCAGTCCGCGGTAAGGCCATGGGCTGCTTGGCGCCCATGGCTCATGTCGCCTTAAGCCCTTGCACGCTCCAGTCCGCAGAGTTTACGACCTGCACGCCTTCCTCCGTGTTCAGGATCAATGTTTTGCCTCCGCGCATCGTCGCCGCATCGTAGACGTAGAGGTCCCGGGAACGTCGCTCCAGAACCTCGCCCTCGTTGCTGAAGCGGAGCAGGGAGTGCTCCGCTTCAGAATTCTGGACCGCGACCCAGGTGTTCGTCACCGGGTCGTGGAGGATATGACGGAAGTTCTCATCCATCCTCGCTCGTTCTCGCCCGTCGGAGTCGAGAATGCGTAAGGGCTCTCCGCCCAGCTCGTCGACCACCAAGTGCTCCCCGTCGCTGGCCGCGAACCAGACCGTATTCAGTCCGGTGGAAATTCGGGACCCGAGCGGATCCAGTGAACGATCCAGTAGGCGGCACCAGCCGCCACCTACTGCAAGCGTGAGGTCCGAAGTCAGTGCGATCACCTTCAATGCCCCGCGCAGGGTACGCATTTCCTCCCCGGTCGCTGCCTCCAGCACGCGGGTGGCCCTGCGGAGGTGAGTGACGACCACACGACCTCCGGTGAGGGCAGTCACGGCCTCTATGTTCGTGCGGCTGCGGTCCTGCCACAAACGCTGTCCTGTCAGGTCGTACCCGCACACGCCGTGGCGCTCCCATGCGCTGGCCACCACCACGGGGTGCTCACCGGTCACCAGTGCCCCCCGCCAGCCGCCGGAGCCCCAGACCGTCTCGAATGTGGTGCAGCGCGCACCGCGCACCAGTGACCATACGTCCACGACTCCCTTGGGCCGGGCGGTGACCAGCAGGTCCTCTTCCCACGGTGGTGTGGCCACCTCACGAAGGTCAAGTCCCCATGGAGGACCCCCTACAGGCTCATCGATGATCATGCCGAGGACTCTGCCGGTGGATCTAATAGTGGTCAAGTGCCCATGGAGGTGGTGTACGACGTTCCCCGCGTGATGCTTCGTTTAGTCAAGCTCTCGTTGCCGTGTTGGCTCCCCTGATCGTCGGACTACACCCGAACGTTGAAAAAGCCGCAGTAGCCCGCAAGCGGATCTTTCAGCGTGCTGCAGTGCCCGCGCGCCTCGGGGGCTTCTCAGGGTTCAGGGAACCGGGCATCGTGATGAGGGTTCAGCCCCAGTAGCCGATGGGGTACTCGCGTCCTTTGTTGTCGTGTGGGTTGGTAGGGCGGTCTTCGGCTGTCAGGGTATGGTCCTCGTGCTGGTCGGCATAGGTCCGAGGCCGGTTAATGTCTGCGGCATGGCGACGGCGACCGACGGCAAGAAGGGCGCCTCCGGCGAGAAAGGTGACAGCGCCGATGCCGATCAGCAGGTACGCGCCGACGACAGAGTCACCGGCTTCCCGGTAGGTGATGGCGTTGAGCGCATCGATGCCCAGGACGAGAAGAACGGCAGAGGCGACGAGAACGATTCCTCCGACCACGCTGAGTATCAGTCCTGGCCGAGAGGTCTTCGTGCTGGTCATGAATACCCCTGTGTGGTGTTGCGGTTGAGCGGATCGCTTAGGACGAACCTACGCGCAGCATCCGCGTGCTGAACAGTGTCAAGACTGCAGCAGGCCGTTTCTGCGGCCGATTCGTGATGCCGGCGCTCGGACCGGATTAGGGAGTCCCGCTCGGGGATCCTGCTGCGGGACGGACGTCCTTCTACTCGTTGTGGTTGGTGAGTAGGAGGATGAAGGGATGATGTTTTCTCCGTGCAGTGATCTTGCGGCCGCACAGTGGATCGTGGCGAGTGATGAGCGCTGGTGGGATCTGGTGACGTTAGGTCCGACGGGTTTCCCCGCGTACGCGAGACTGCGGTTCATCCCCGATCCGGCTTATGCCGGTCAGTCTGAACGCGAGGGTGCATGCCAGAACGGCGCCCTGCCGGATGACGCCCTCTCCGAGTCCGAGCAAGTCCGCATCGCGGTGGAGGTGTTACTGCAGTCCGCTAACTCACTTACGGAGGGGTACCTGCTGATGTGGGATGGATGGGGAGAGGATCAGTTTCCCACCCCCGTACCGCGTACACCCCGTGTGGTTACCCCAGGTCGTGAGTACTACCTCTGCAAGGTGTCGCTCCCAGACTTAGTCTCCGGAGCGGTCGAAGACTCGTGGTCAGCCGAAACTGGGCACCCTATGCCGAGCCCCGCCTTCATCTGGCCCTCGGACCGGGCTTGGTGCATCACCGCAGATGTTGACCCCCACTGGGCCGGCATCGGAGCTGACCATGCGGCAATCGATACGCTCCTGACCGAATCGCGTCTCGACGTCGTCCAGGTCGAGGCGAATGAAAAGCTGCCCTTCTACCAGTAGAGCTGACCGACAGGAGATCGCTGGCCGTCCCGCTCGACGATCGGTTAGCGGTCACCTGTATCCGGCCTGGTCCTTATCCTGATCTCGTGACTACACGAGGAGTCGTTCGATTCTGGCATGACGACGAAGGTTGGGGTGTCATCGATTCTGAACAGACCCCTGGCGGCTGCTGGGCGCACTTCAGCGTCATCGACTTCGACGGATTTCGGGCCCTCACCGCCGGGCAGGTCGTCGATCTTAACTGGATCCAGGGTGATCAAGACGGCTACTCGCACAGTGCTTCTGACATCCAACTGACCACCAGTCCGTAGGCCGATCCTCTTCGGACGAGCAGGGTTGTCTGCTCAACTCGGTGTTTCTTGCGTGGTCTCGGCGATGGTCATCGCCCAGGTCTGACCGGTCGTGCCCTCTACTTTGATCCTGAACCCCTCTTCCACGAAACGCACGTCGAGGACATTGCGTACACCTTCGACTGTTGGGCTCGACTCACATAGCGTCGTGAAACTACCAAGGCCCGGTAGCTCTACATCCAGGGACCCGGTGCCCCGGCAGCTGACATACACGGCAATGGCCGGCGCCCCTGTGGAGAGTGGTCCGATCGTGTTCGATCCCTCTTGGCTGTCCAGGAATCCGAGCACGGTCTCATTTGTGGGCTGATACGCCAGCACAGTTTCCGACGTTGGTGCTCCCGGCGTGGCGGAAGCTATTGGGCTCGGTGTGATGCTCGCCGTAATCGGGGGAGTTGTTTGTCCTGTGGCGAGAGGCGATGACGTGCAGGCGCTGAGCACTAGGACGATGCCGAGCAAGATGGCTGAGGCCAGACCACGCATACTGCTACTCCCCCACGTCGATATTCCTTAAAGGTGTTCCTCGAACTGTAGGTCACAGAACCCCCGGGGGGCCGTCCGCAAAGCCATCGGCTTACGGGCAGTCAGGGTGCAGCTGAATGCCGATGGCGCCGGAGAGGCATACCCTTAGTCCATGGCTGTGACCTGGGCTTCGGCACTGGGTTGGCGCCTGCGCCGTCAGTACCTCGACGACGAGCGAGCAGCAACGGTCGAGGGTGTGGTGGATCGACTCGTGGCCTTGCCCTCGTGGTCCGGAGACGCTGCAACTTCAATCCGGTTGCGGCTGGCTCGTTCAACCCCGGGCGACGTCGAGACCGCGATGATGGAGGGACGCGTCTTTGCGACGTACGCGTTTCGCGGAGCCACACACCTTATGACCTCTTCGTCGGCAGCGGTCCATCTTGCGTTACGCTGCGCAGGTCGGCAGTGGGAGCGGTCAAGCTGGCGCAGCCACTACGGTATCGAACCCGAGGAGTGGCCGCGCCTGCGCGCGACGGTGCGCGAGGCGCTGGTCGCCGGTCCCCTGACCCAGCATGAGCTGGCCGAGGCTGTCGCGAAGGACCCGGCTTACCGACATCTAAAGCCAGCCTTCGCTGATAGGTCCCACACGTTCCTCAAACCGTTCGGGTGGCAGGGCGACCTGTGCTTTAGCCCCTCAGACGGTGCGCCCAGGTTTCAGCTTCTCGAGTCCGTGCCCGGCTGGACCGGGCTAGCCGAGCTCGATGATGCGGGGCCTCGGGCGATACGCGCCTACCTCGCAGCGTATGGGCCTACCACTCCGGATCGGATCCAGTACTGGCTGGGTGAAGGTCTGAGCGCTGGGCGCAAGCGCATCGCAGGCTGGATCGATGAGATCGACGCCGAGCTCGCCACGGTCTGGGTCGACGGCGTTGAGGCGCTGTGCCTAAGTGAGCACGTCGAGCCCATCGCGACTGCGGCCGAATCTCACCAGGTGGTGCTGCTGCCAGGATCCGATCAGTGGGTCCTCGGTGCCGGCACGTCAGCGACCTCTATCGTGCCTGTCAAGCATCGGGGGACCGCTACCGGCGGGGCGAATCTTATTCTGATTGGCGGGCGGGTCGGCGGGACCTGGAAGGTTGACCGCAGCACGATCCGGATCAGCTGGTTCGATGGGATGAGCGCCGCGCCCTCGTCGGTGGCCACCGCTGCCGATTGGTTGTCCCAAGCACTCGGGCGCGAGCTCGAGCTTGAAAGTCATTGAGGCGAGGGGAACATGTCCGGTGTAGGGATCCAGCAACGGGACGTTCGCTCGAGGATCCCCACCCAGAACATTTACTCATTCTCCAATCACAAAATGTTCTGGGTGGGGACAACTAACGTGGATTTGTCTGAAGATGCGCCAGTGTCTGTCGTTTTAAGGTGGCTGCGCGCCCTATCAGCGCCCAGAAGCCCCCGATGATGACGATCGCAGGCAGACTTAGAACGAAGGATAGGGAGTAGAAAATCTCCAGATTCGTGGACTCGGCGCTCGACGGTGCGTCAAGCCTGCCCTGCACTGTCATCAGGATGACCCACGCGATGACGGCAAGGCCCACCATGCACATGTATCGCACCCAGGCTCGCATGTCTGGTTCTCTCCTGAGAACAAGGAACCCGACGACTAGAACGCCGACTGGCAGAGCGGAAAATCCTACGATGAGCCAGATGATTTCCATGGAATTCATGGTTCACCATAACTACATCGGGTCTGCAGGCGGCGGTTTTCCTAGCGTCCGCAAGCCGGTCGTCTTCAGTACCTACTGGAACCTTGAGGGCTGGGCAGGGCCGCTAGGCCGGGGGAGCGCACGTATAGCCGGGACGATGAAGACGGGCGCTGGGCTACCTCAAGTGAAACGCTGATCTTGGTCGATTGGCCGTTCAAACTGTCTCATAAAACTACAGTTTTATGAGACAGTAGATCGCGGCCGTCCTGGCTCACGAAGTTCCCCGGGAATCCGGGGCTGCGACTGTCTCGGAAAGTCGTCTCGACGCAAAGTGTCTCAGTGGTCGTGTCGCCAGTACTTTGTGAGGCAGACTGGCCGGATGAGGCATCTTGGTTATACCCGTGTGAGTACATCGGCTCAGGACGCGAAGCTGCAGCTCGACGCCCTTGTCGCCTCCGGGGTGCAGAAACGCGATGTCTTCGCTGACGTCACCTCGGGTAGTAGGGCCGCGGTCGAGCGTCCCGGGATGCAGAAGCTCCTCGAGTACGTCGGCGAGGGAGACACCGTGGTGGTGTGGCGGGTCGACCGGTTGGGGCGGTCCCTGATCGATGTGTTGAACACGGTGAACCTGCTGCGGGAGCGGGGGATCCTCGTCCGGTCCCTCTCCGACGGGATCGATCCGGAAACCTCGACGGGCCGGCTGATGCTGAACATGCTTGCCACCCTGGCCGAGTACGAGCGTGAGCTCATCGTCGAACGCGTCAACGCCGGTCTCGTCGCGGCCCGGCAGAACGGGACCCGCTTCGGCCGGCCACGCTCCGACCCGAAGGTCATCGCCGCGAAGCTCAGCATCGTCGCCGACGCCCGCGCCAAGGGCGTGACCGCCGAGGACGCCGCGCGCCTGGTGGGCTGGAGCAGGGCGACCCTGTACCGGCACCAGAAAACCCACTGAGCCCGGACACCGTGCGGGCCGAACTTGCTCGAGTAGGGCGCTCGATTGTCAGGAGGCCGCGGTGATCCGGCTCTTTCGGTGGTTGGACCGGCACGGATGGCCGCCAGGGGCCGCCTTCGGTAATCAGTAAGCATCGACCCCCTATCGACGGTCCTGTGCTTGCTCCATGATTCCGGTGGCGCGGTGGGTCCGGATGAACCCCGACGGCAGGTTCGGGATCGTCGTGCCCGTCGCCCTCACCGATCCACCCGCGCATCCGCAGGTCTGCGTGTCACAGGTGCATGTGGACGTAGGCCCACCGCCCGCCGAGGTCGGAGCGCAGTGCTCGCAGCATCTCGGTGACGACCTCCGGAGATGACCTTTCAATCACGATCGCGACCCGACCGACGACCGCTGCACTGGTTGTGTCCTGATCGCCCATGAGGCCGCGTCCACCACAGGATCCGCAGCTGAGCTCCGGCTCCCGTCTTGTCTCGTACCAGCCTTTGAAGGAACTCCAGAATGCGTCTTCGTCGAACTCCTTGCCGCAGGTGCGGCACGACGGCGGTCCGGTGCTGTCCATGGCGAAGAACGCCTGGTCGTCCACGTCTGTGGGAGATACGACGGCGATCGTCGTCCACCAGCTCGGCTGTGGGCGGTTGGAGGGGTGGTGCCAAGCCGACTGCCATGCCGGGCCGGCTTGATCGACGATCGCGTCGGGCCACAGGTAGTCTCCGGCGCGTTCATCCGGCTCGGCAAGGCCACGGCTGCGCAGGAACTCCCTGACCTCGTACGCCCTCTGCTCGGCGGTGTCGGCGGTTGCGTCGAGGTCGACGAACTGCTCACGGTGATCTCCCATGTGTCTCATCCTCGCGGCAGAGCGGTCACTGTCAACTTTGGGATGGACCGACTCGACGGACGTCACCTTCTCGAACCCGTCGGACAAAGCACAGTCCTTCGCCCGCACTTCGCACCTCGACTCCTCACGCGTCCCGGCTGGAAGCCCAAGGGTGGACTGCCTCCTGAACGATGGGGCCCGTGGAGGGATCCATCGACCTTGGCGAGGGTCGGGTTCAGAAGCTGAGTTCCTGGGTTTCGGTGGTTCCATCCCGGTAGGTCACCGTGACGATGGAACTCCCGTCGGATGCGTGCTGGAGTTCGTCGCCGGGGAGCCAGAAAGCGAAGTACCCAGCGGAGACGGTGGCGATGACGTCCTCGCCGGTGATGCTCGTGTAGATGATGCCGGTGACGTCGTCGCCGGCTCGTCCTGCGGCCATCGAGATGGGCTCGTTCATGATCATCCCGGTGCCGAGTTGTGTGGGTTTCAGGGCTCGTGGGGTGGGATCTGTTTCGGCCCCGAGCCTGCCGATCGAACCGATCATGCCCTTGTCCCACCAGGGTGCGGAGGCATCGGTGGTGCAGGTCGATTCGAAGCCGTCGGCGCCCGTGAGGACGACGGTCATCCACGCGCCCCGGCGCTCGGCGATGGCCACTTCGGCGTTCACGAGGTCTTCGGCGTACATGCCGCCGCCGACGTCCTCATTCGACGCCAGGCAGTCCGCGACGGCGTCATCACGGTCCTCCCCGGACAGGGTCACCGGCGAAGCAGTCCAGGTAGCGAAGGCCGCATCACCGCCGGCAGGAGCAGGGACGACGAACAACCCGGCGGTCGTCGCGGCAACCAACCCGCCCAGGACGACGGCGCGCGGCCGACGGGCACTCGGCCTCAACGGCTGACGGTAGGTCGAGCCATCCCTGTGTGCGGTCGTTGTCGCCCGCACCGTCGGTGACGGGTCATGGGACAGGGCGTGCTCGAGGTCGGTGCGTGCTCGCTGCGGGCGGGCCGGTGACGCCTCGTTGGCCGGGTCCATGCTTCGCAACAACGTGTCGATGTCCTTGTCCCGTGTCATGGTGTTGCCGTCCTTTCAGGTGATGCCGCATGCACGCCCGTGGGGTGCGGAAGGTGATCAAGCAGTAGCCGCAGGGCACGCCGCGCCCTACTCAAGCGGAGCCGGAACGCGACCGGGGAGATGCCGAGGACCACAGCAGCGTGAGGCGCGGACAGCTCCTCGAAGACCGCCAGGCCGAGTGCTTCCTGATGAACCTCGGACAGAAGATGCCATGCACGGCTCAGGTCGACCCGGATCGACACCAGATCCTCGTGGGAGCTGCTGCAGGGCTCGGTGATTGTGTCGGTGAGCCGGATCCCGAGGGCCTGTCGGCGCTGCTCACCACGGTGAGCATTCAGCAGGATGTTCCGGGTGATACCGAAAGCCCAGGCCCGGGCATCGTCCTGATTGCCCGGTGCTTCCGCGAAGCGGCGCCAGAGGACGAGGCACGCATCGGCCACCATGTCCTCGGCTGAGTCGGTGTCTGTGCGGCGTTGCACGAACCGCAGCAGATCCGGGTACACCGCTTGGTACAGGACCCGGAACGCATCCGCCCGACCAGGGGGCGGCGAAGAATCACTCATACCTGTACCTGTCCGCCACAGGCCCCAGTGTGTCGCACCAACACGAAGGAAGTCGGAAGCGGGCACTGGTGAAACAGTAGAGCATGACCAATTCATCACTTCCGCGCGCCGAGTTCGCCTTCCCCGGTTCCCTGCGCGACGCGCTGGTCGCCGCGATTCTTGACGGCCGGAAGACGACGACGACGTCCCTGCTCGTCGAATACGCCGTCGAGGGCGAGGAGCTGCCCGTAGCGGGCAGGCGGCAAGCAGTCATCGACTCGAGCAACGAACCGGTCGCCGTCATTGAGACGGTGCACGTCGAGCAGGTACGACTGGACCAGGTGCCCCTCGCTCACGTCATCGATGAGGGCGAGGGCCACACCACTATCGCTCGGTGGAGGGAAGCCCACGAGCAGTTCTGGCACAGCGACGACATGCGCTCCTACCTACAAGACTCCGAGTTCACGGTGACGGACGAGACCGTGGTGGTCCTCGAGCGATTCCAGCTCATCAGCTAGAGAAACGGGACCAGCCGCAGCCCGCCCGGGGATCCTTGGGCGGGACCGTATCGGACCCGGCCAACGCCCACTGCCAGGTCCCTAAATGCTTAGGAGGTGTGGCTGGCACACTGGCGGCATGGCCTTCGAACTATTCCCCATCCGAAGACTCACCGAGCACCCCGCCCACACCCTGGACCGACGGACCTGGCCCGCAACGCTGCCGCCCGTCGCCTCGACCCTCGACCGAGGCCTGGATCTCGGCCCGGCGACCGTCCTCGTGGGTGAGAACGGGTCCGGGAAGTCCACCATCATCGAGGCGATCGCGTTGGCGTACGGGCTCTCCCCGGAGGGAGGGTCGACCGGAGCCCAGCACCGGACCCGGTCCACGGAGTCGGTCCTAGCCGATCACCTCCAGCTGGTCCGCAACGCCGGCACCACTCGGCGCGGGTACTTCCTGGGGGCCGAGACCATGCACGGCTTCTTCACCTACCTCGAGGCCAACCCCAGCATGAGCCGTCCAGACTTCCAGTTCCATGACATGTCCCACGGCGAATCGTTCCTCGAGCTCGTCGTCGACCGCTTCCGCGGACCCGGCTTGTGGGTCCTCGACGAACCAGAATCCGCGCTGTCCTTCTCCGGGTGCCTGGCCTTGCTCGGCGTCCTGAAAGAACTCGTCGCGTCCGGGAAGTCCCAGGTGATCCTCTCCACCCACTCACCGCTCCTGGCGGCCCTGCCCAGCGCCCAGATCTTCGAGGTAGGCAGCTGGGGGCTGCGTCCTCGACAGTGGGAGGACCTCGACCTCGTCACCAACTGGCAGGCCTTCCTCACCTCACCCCAGCGCTACCTCAGGCACCTCTAGATAGGCCCGCACAGAGGCATCCGCGGCCCCGGCCCATGAGATGGCCTGCGCTGACTGCACCGCGGTGAAGGCAACCGGCACCGGGACAATCCCGGCTAAAGAACCCGGGGTTCAGCCCGCCTTTTGGGCAACGGCGACGGCGTAGGATGCCAGTCATGACGATGGGGGAAAAGTCAGGCGGGGTCCGACGATGATCGAGATCCTCGGACTGATAGCGCGAATCGTATTCGGAGTGCTGGCCGAAGTGGTGTGGTTCTGGGATCCGCCGGGCCGCCCGAAGTACCGCGACTACCTCCAGGCAGTCCCCGCCGGATGGACACCTCTGTCCAAGCGCGAGTGGAAGGCAGCAGGCAAGCCCGAGCGCCCCGAGGACGTCCCGCCGCCAGCTCAAAGCACCGAGGTGGGGTAGGCGTATGGAGGAGTACGTGCCGATCGGCTTCTTCATCTTCTCGATCGCCCTCGTCAACGCCGGCCTCGCCGAGCAGAAGGGCCGATCCCGCTGGGCATGGTTCCTGCTGTCGCTGATCCTGGGCCCGCTGGCCACGACAATGATCGTCATCTGGCCGGTGCCACAGCGGTCGCATTCGCATGTGAGCGTCGATGCGAAGGGCCGTTGAGGTCGAGGATGCCCCGGAGCCCACAACCGTAGTTCCGTAGTTCCGTAGTTCTCGCTTCCATCCTGCCCCACGCGGCACCGCCGAACCATGTCCGCGCACGAATCGCTGACAAGCGGTTCGGCGACAATCCTCGGCGCGCCGATAGGCGCTGCCCTCTCCACTTAGTTGTCGCGCTATGCCCTAGCGGCGGTTCCGTGTCCGGGCGTACCGGCGGGCAAGGTCGTTCAGGGCGAGGGTGGCGATGATGATCGATACCGCGACGGCTGCCAGGCCGATGTAGAGCCCGGTCAGCATTGCCATCGGTGAACTCGCGTCGGACAGGTATCTGATCCCACCGACTGCTCCGACCACCCAGAACATAGCCACGGCGGTGACCGCGATGATGGACGGCAGAGCGTCCCGATTGTTCTTGAGCCAGTGAGTGGTCCGTGCCTTTTCGATCCCCATGAGTGCCATGATCCAAGTCTCCGGTGACAGTCTCACCAGGGGAGCGACGGACACGTCCCGGAATGGTCACAGCTCGCGCAGCCCAGGAGGGGTGCTCCGCACGCCGATTCTCAGGTGGGTCACCCAGATCCCGTCACAGCTACCGGTCGCAGTTACCGGTCTCGGTTCTCTGTCCCGGTTCTCTGTCTCCCATTGTCACGATTGATCCCACGCGTTCTTTTGATCGATGGGTCCTATTGAGGACTGGGCCCTGGTGTACGCCGCCACGCCGGTAAGGACGCTGATTCCATGGAGGAGGGTCGGAGCGTGGACACCCTTACCGCGCGCATCGCCACACTGCGTCACCCGGGGAGGGGTACTGATCGGTCACCTCATATGCGTGTCGGTGGCGCAGTCTAGGATCACGTGCTGGGCTGGTGCGGCCCGGGGATGGAGAGGGTACGCGAGGTCATGGACCAGTTCGGCGCTTCCGGTACGTCCGTGGGTCGGCCTGCTCCAGCTGCTGCCCGCACGGAGTTGACGCCGTCGGGATTCGCGTCCCCTGCCCAGGACTGGTTCGAGGACCGGATCGACTTGAACAGGCACCTCATCAAAGACATCACCAGCACCTACATCGTGCGCGTGTGCGGGCACGCAATGGACGGCGCAGGCATCTCCGACGGCGATGAGTTGATTGTCGACCGAGCCCTGCAGCCCAAGGACGGATCCGTGGTCATCGCTGTGCTCGACGGCGAACTCATCA
Organism: Arthrobacter pityocampae; assembly: GCF_002927275.1. Lineage (GTDB taxonomy): Bacteria > Actinomycetota > Actinomycetes > Actinomycetales > Micrococcaceae > Arthrobacter_D > Arthrobacter_D pityocampae. The sequence continues at coordinate 49,865 of NZ_PRKW01000002.1, forward strand.
TTAGGCGGTTACGAGTCACGAGCCCTGGTCCCAGCTCAGGTACCTCGAGCACGGTCACGCTCATCGCGGCCAGCGACGCCTACCCGGTCATTCCGATACCGGATCCGGAGAGCCTGGTTATCTGGGGCGTGGCGACGCGGTGTTTGCATCATGTCTGACCAGGAGCCGTCGGATTCGCGTGTTGCCCTGGTCGACGTCAACAACTTCTACGTGTCCTCCGAGCGGGCCTTCGACCCCTCTCTGGAGGACAAGTCCTTGGTCGTGTTGTCGAACGATGACGGGTGCGTGATCACCCGCAGCGCCGAGGCGAAGAGCCTCGTGATACCGATGGGCGCCCCGTGGTTCCAGATCGCCGACCAGGCCAAGGGATGGGGGTTGCAGGTCCGCTCGAGCAACTACGAGCTGTACGGGGATATGAGTGCCCGCGTCATGGAAATCCTCGGCCGCCACACCACCGACCTCGAGATCTACAGCATCGACGAAGCGTTCCTCACCCTCCACGGCACCCACGGGGACCAGCGCACCACGGGCAGGACCATCAAGACCACCGTCCGGCGCAACACCGGGCTTCCCGTGTGCGTGGGCCTCGCCCCGACGAAGACTCGGCGACTTGGTCGCGTGCTGGTGGATTCGAGGGCATCCGTCCAGCCCTTCAGTCCCCGTCCCGTGTCAGGGTCGTGTTCTACGCTGTGTAGTGGAGCCCTGTCCTCGGGTGTCCGTCATACCCGACCTACCGTCGTTGGAGCATCATGCCTGTGAGCTCGATACCGCGCCCTGCCGACCTGGCCCTGCGCGTCCGCAACGCGTTCCGTGCCCGGGTCTCCGGAGACCCCACCGGGGCGCCGGACTGGGTGCGCGACATCGCCCTGGTCGGAGAAGGCCCAGGGTTGTTCGAACCCGACGGCGTCGTCTGGCAGGTCCACGGTGGCCTTTCCACTTTGGTCGGCGGGGTCGCGGCCCTCCTCGGCCAAGGCGCACACCCGCTCGCGATGGCCGGGGTCGCACGGCACTCCTCCTACCGCAGTGACCCCTGGGCACGCCTCGCCGGGACCGCGCGCTGGCTCACCATCACCACCTTCGGCTCCGCGGAACTCGCCGAGCGGGATTCAGCACGGGTCCGCCGCATGCACGGGCGGGTCCGCGGTACCACCGACGACGGCCGCGACTACTCCGCCTCCGACCCCGCTTTGCTGCGCTGGGTGCACCTGGCCTTCACCGACGCCTTCCTCGGCGCCCACGAGGCCGTCGGCCACGACTTGGCGCCGCGGTTCGGCCGCGACTGGGCCGACACCTACGTCGCAGACTGGTCCCGCAGCGCCCGGACGCTCGGGGCGGAGGACCTTCCGGTCAGCCGCCGGGAACTCGACGAGGCCCTGCGCGCGCTGGAGCCCGACCTCGAACCCGTCCCCGCCGAGCTCCTGACCTTCCTCAGCGCCCCGGACGGGCTGAACCGGGCCGAGCGGATCTTCTACAAGGGCCTCGCCAGCGCCGCGGCGCTGGTCATCTCCCCGTCCGTGGCACCCTTCGCCGGAGTACCCGGCCGCGGTGAGCGCTCGCCTGCAAACCGCCTCCGGTTGCAGCGCACCCGCCTGCAGTTGCGGACTTTCCAGCTGGCCCTCGGCCCGCACAGCCCGTCCGTGGATGCGGCGCGCTATCGGCTCGGCCTCGCCGGCCCGCCGGACTGGCTCGACTGATCCTCCCTTGAGCTTCGGTCGCGCCGGCGTCCAACTGGCCAGCCCGGCGCGTCAGGTCCGCGCGCTCGGCGTGGACACCGCGACCGACTTTTGGATAGCGGTTATCGCCTCGAAGCTCCCCGTCGTCGCCGAAGCCCGCGCGAAGGGTCTGTCCCTATCGTTCCGCTCAGCGGTGGCGGCGGTTCCGTGGCCGGGCATACCGGCCGGCGAGGTCGGTCAGGGCGAGGGTGGCGAGGATGACCGACACCGCGACGGTGGCCAGAGCGATGTAGAGGCCGGTCAGCAGGGCCATGAAGGACTCCGCGCCGGCGAGGTGCCGGATCCAGCCTATTCCTCCGCCCGCCCAGAACAGGGCGACGGCGATGCCCGTGATGATGGACGGCAGAGCGCCCCGATTGTCCCTGAGCCAGGATGCTGGCCGTTCCTTCTCAATCGTCATGACTGCCATGGTTCACAACCCGATGACACGACCACTAGGGACCAACGACACGGATCGGGATGGTCACGGACAGCCCCCCACTATGACTGGGCCATCACCTCTACCGACACGCGCGGAGCCCACGCCTTGATGACCCGCAAGGGCGATCCGGCCACCGGTGGACACTGACCGATCCCAGCGAAGGGTTCCGGATGTGCTGGTTGGCCACGCCGTGACAATTTTGCGCAGGCTCTCATCGGCTTTGCGACATACGCCACCGCTATGGTCGGTACGTGGGGAGGGAAACGGAAGATGTTCCGGGACCGTGCGGCGTGGATCTTCGTGCTGAGGGCTCCTCAACGCGCCCGCATGTGTTGCCCTCTCGACGCTGATGTCCCGCTGAGTCGGCTGCGTGGCGGCAGTCCGCCGACGGCTCAGCCACCCCTCGATCCGCGCCCGATGGGCGCGGGGTCTGAAGGGCCGACGATCGCCGATCGTGCGCCGAGAGTGCCCACGGGGATCGCCCGGCGACGGGTGTTCATCCTGCCTCCGGTGTCCGCGTCGCTCCTATTGACAGGCACCCGCCACGCGGAGGGCATCGACGGTCACGGGCGGTTCCTGCCGGACGGGCCGGACGGCACGCGGAGCGGCCGTGACGTCCGTCGCCGCGCGTAGTCCTGGGCCGCGCGGCGGCAGGCCTCCCGGAGTTGCTCGGCGGACTCCGCCCACGAGTACGTCGCCGCCCGTTCCGAGCCCGCGCGCGACGCCTCGGCCCAGCGGCCGGGCTCGTCGAGGGACCGGACGGCATCCGCGAGCGCAGTGGGATCATCGGGGTCCACGAACAGTGCGGCCGTCCCGCCCACCTCGCGGAAGATCGGGATGTCACTGGCGATCACGGGGGTGCCGGACGCCATCGCCTCGATGAGCGGCAGGCCGTAGCCCTCGGCCCGGGAGAGGGTGACGAGCGCCGTCGAGTCGGCGAGCAGGTCCTCGTACTCGGCGTCGGTGACCCCGCCGTGGAAGACCACGCGCCCGGGCGCCGTAGGGAGCGCCTCGAGCTCCGCCCGTCGTTCGGGCGAGATCCTGCTCAGCAGGTGCAGCGTGTGCCCGGGAAGGGCGTCCATGGCGCGGATGATCGTCTCGACGTTCTTGTACGGCATGAAGGACCCCATGTAGAGCAGCGACGCCGAGCGCAGGGCGTCGGGGTCCCGCCGTCGCTGTGTCGGCTGGGGCGCGTTGCCCACGAGGAGCACGGGCCGGCGGGTCAGCCGGTAGCGGCGCATCAGCTCTGCCGTCGTCGCGGAGATCGTGGCGACGACGTCCGCCCGGTCCAGCAGGAGACGCTGGGGCCAGTACGCCAGGTGGTAGAGCCGCCAGAGCGCGCGGACCGGCAGCGGCAGAAAGGACGGCGGCGTCGGGTTCTGGTAGTAGATGAGATCGTGCAGCGTGAGGACCAGCGGGTACCGGCGGCCCCAGGAGCCCATGGTCTGCATCGGGCAGACGACGACGTCGGGCTCCAGCCGGTTGATGCGTGCGGCGACGAACAGCTCGGCGGGGGAGAGCGGGCTGTTGATCAGCACGTGAGGGACCTCCGGGAGGAGGGCGAGCTGGCGGGGGTCGCTGACGAGCATCACGACGTCGTCGGTCGCGGCGAGTGCCGCGATCAGGCTCGCCCCGTACCGGCTGATGCCGTCATGGTGGTCGGTGCGGGTGAAGCGTGCGTCGAACAGGATCCTCATGCGGGGACGGCCTCCAGGAATCGACCGATCAGCTGTGCCGCCTCGCCTGGCTTCTCGTAGTGGACGAGATGGCCGACGGCGGGCAGGATCTCGAGCGTCGCCGTCGGCATGAGGGCTGCGAGCTCACGCTGGCTCTCGACCGACCCGATGTCGTCCTCCGCCGCGGCCACGAGGAGGACGGGCAGCCGCAGGTCGCCGGCACGGTCCCTGACGGTCCCGGAGATCGAGGCGCGGAAGGCCTCGAGCACCACCCGGCGGCTGGCGAAGGAGCTGAAGTAGGCGCGGTGCTGGCCGTGGATCCAGCGACGGAGCGCGCGGTCCGTCGTCTTGGCCATGAACACGCTCATGGCGCGGACGATCGCGGGGTTGGACAGGAGCGCCCGACCCGCGGCCTCGGGCAGCCGATCCGCCGCTACGTAGTAGGCCTCCGCGACGCGTGAGGCGGTGCGGCTCGGCCCTTCGAGGGCGGGGGCACTGATGGGGTTGACGAGCACCAGGGCCGCGGCGAGGTCCGGGGCGAGCGCAACGGCCTCTGCTGCGACGATCGAACCGAACGAGTGCCCGAGCAGCACGCGGGGAGCCGGCGCGAGCCGCCGGGAGCAGTCGGTGATGAAGCGTGCATAGGAGGCGACGTCGTGCGTGCCCGGCAGTGCCTCGCCCTGGCCGAAGCCGGGGAGGTCCGGCAGGAGGACGCGGTGGCCGGGCAGTTCCTCCACGAGGCGCAGCAGTCCGTGGTGGTCACCGCGGAATCCGTGCACCATGACCACGGGCGGGCCCGGCCGGGCACCGGGCGCCTCCACGGCCGGGAAGTCCCAGACGCGCTGGAGGGTCCCCTCCCACGGCAGGGTGCGGACGACGGCCTGACGCATCAGCCCACCCTGTCGGGGTGCGAGCCGAAGCGCTGGTCGCGCTCGAGCGCGTCGATCTCCGCGACCTGGTCGTCGTCGAGCCGGAACCCGAAGATGTCCAGGTTGGAACTGATCCGCTCGCGCGAACTGGCCTTCGGGATGGTCAGGATGCCGTGCTGCAGGTGCCACCGCAGGATCACCTGCGCGGGAGTGCGTCCCAGATGCGCCGCGATCCCGGCGATGACCGGGTCGGTGAGGACATTCCCGCGTCCGAGCGGGCTCCAGGCCTGCGTCACGATCCCGTGCTGCGCGTGGAACGAGCGCAGCGCGTGCTGCTGCAGGTAGGGGTGCAGTTCGACCTGGTTGAGGACCGGGACCGCCCCCGTTTCGGCGAGCAGGCGCTCGAGGTGGTCCTGCTGGAAGTTGGAGACGCCGATGGAGCGGACGCGACCGTCCGCCCGGAGCCGCTCGAGGGCACGCCAGGATTCGACGTACAGGTCCCGGGACGGGCAGGGCCAGTGGATCAGGTACAGGTCGAGGTACTCGAGGCCCAACCGCTCCATGCCGGCGTCGAAGGCCCGCAGGGTGGCGTCGTACCCGTGGTCGTCGTTCCACACCTTGGAGGTGATGAAGAGGTCCTCGCGCTCGCCGGTATAGGACCGCGCGGCTGCGCCGACGCCGGCCTCGTTGCCGTAGAGGGCCGCCGTGTCGAGGAGACGGTACCCCGCCTCGAGCGCCGTCGAGCACAGATCCTCGGTGTCCTCGGGCGGCACCTTGTAGACGCCGTACCCGAGCACATCGATCGAGTGGCCGTCGGCGAGCGGCGTACGGGGAACGGAGGAGTCCATGGGTGAACTCTACCGAGGCCGGTCAGTGCGGGGTGATCGCATCGAGGATCAGCTCCAGTCCGTGCTCGAACTCCTCCGCGAAGTCGTAGCCGGGCTGCATCACCACGCCTTCCGCGATCTCCACCATCCAGGGGTACTGGCCGTCCGCGAACCGCTCCATGATCGGGGCGGCGACCTCCGCCACGGAGTCGACCCCGGCGAGCGGTAGGGCTGCCTCCTGGAGGGCGAAGCCGTAGATGTAGCTGTCGAGCAGCGCATAGGCGTGCGCGGTCGCCCGGAGGGAGAACCCGGCACGGCGGAGCGTGCCCAGGGTGGCATCGTGGTGACGCAGTGTCGCGGGGCCCGGGGCTGCCCGGGATTCGAGGAGCCCGACGGCCCAGCGGTGGCGGGCCAGCACGGCGCGCATCGATCGTGCGCGGTGTTCCATCTCCTGGCGCCAGGGATTCCCGACGACGGGCAGATGCACCTCCGCGAACACCAGGTCCACGATGCCGTCGAGGATCTGGTCCTTCGTGGCCACGTAGTAGTAGAGGCTCATCGGCTTGCTGTCGAGCTCCTGCGCGAGCGTGCGGATGGTCAGTCCGGCGAGGCCGTCGCGGTCGGCCAGGGCGAGGGCTGCCCGCAGGACGCGGTCCCGGGTCAGCGCGGTCCGGGGGCCGTCGTCGTTCGTCGTACCCATGGCACCCCTCGTCGTTTCGTACATTGTACGATACGCTACTAGGCATCAGCGGCCGCGCACCGCGTGCGGCTCCGAGGAGGCAGTCATGCGACAGCGATCAGCCAGGAAGACGACCACGGCGACCACGGCAGCGCCGGGGATCATGCGCGCCGTCGAGCAGGAGAGGTTCGGCGGGCCGGATGTGCTCCACCTCGGCGAGGTCCCCGTCCCGGACATCGCGGCGGAGGAGGTACTGGTGCAGGTGCACGCCGCGGGTGTGGACCGGGGCGTGTGGCACACCATGACCGGCCTGCCCTACCTCGGCCGACTCGCGTTCGGCCTGCGCCGCCCCCGGAACCGCGTCCCCGGCATGGATCTCGCCGGCGTCGTCGTGGCGGTCGGCGCCGAGGTCACGCGCTTCGCCGTCGGCGACGCGGTGTTCGGCGCCGGGCGGAGCACCTTCGCGGAGTACGCCGCCGCGGGGGAGCGGTCCCTGGCGCACAAGCCCGAGAACCTGTCCTTCACCCAGGCGGCCGCTGTCCCCGTCTCCGCGGTCACCGCACTGAAGGCGGTGTGCGACGCCGGGCGTGTGACGGAAGGCTCCCGCGTCCTGGTTCTCGGTGCGTCCGGGGGCGTCGGCAGTTACGCGGTCCAGCTCGCGAAGGCGGCGGGCGCGCACGTCACGGCCGTCTGCAGCGGCGCGAAGACCGACTACGTGCTCTCGCTGGGCGCGGACCGCGCCGTCGACTACGCCACCACGAACGCGACGGGCGGGCGGGAGGTCTACGACGTGGTCCTCGACATCGGCGGGAACCCTCCGGTGGCCGCCCTCCGCCGATCCCTCACGGCCGGCGGCACCGCCGTCATCGTCGGAGGGGAGGGCGGCGGCCGGTTCGCGGGCGGGCTGCACCGGCAGCTTCTCGCGCTCGCCGTGTCCCCGTTCGTCCCGCAGAAGCTGACGACGCTGTTGGCGCTCGTCCGTGCGGACAGTCTTGAGCGTCTCCTGCCGCTCCTCGACGCCGGCGCGATCGTGCCCAGCATCGACCGGACGTTCCCGCTCGAGGAGGCCGCCCGGGCGCTGGACCTGCTCGCGTCGGGAAAGGTCCGCGGGAAGGTCGTCCTCACGGTCCACCCATAGGTGTCCGTCCGGGACGGACGGCGCGGCGTGCGGACGTCAGGTGTGGAGCAGACGGCGGGCCGAGCCCTCGTCGAGGATGAGGTCCGTCGCGAGGCCTGCGGCCAGGGCGCCCCGCAGCCCGTCGATCTTCGACTCGCCGGAGACCACGCAGATGCGCCGCCGGACGCGGCTCAGGACGTCGAGGTCCGGTCCTGTGCTGCGCCTGTTCAGGAGGATGTCGCGGTGGCTGCCGTCGGCACGGAAGAACATGGTGGCCACGTCCCCGACCACCTCGTCCCGATCCAGCGTCTCCAGATCCTCGCGGTCGAGGTACCCGCCGCTGTACACGTGGCTGGGCACCCCCGCACCGATGGAGCCGACGCCGAAGATCGCCATGGTCATCCGGCGCTGCAGATCGAGGATGCGCCGCACGCTGCGCTCCTCCCACATCGCCGTCTTCGTCTCCGCGTGGTCGAAGAACGCCGGCACGGGGAACTGCTCGACACGCGCCCCATAGGCCTGCCCGAAGCGGCGCAGGATCTCGCTCGCGTAGGTGATGCCGGTGGTCTGGGTATTGCCCGCTCCGTTGAGCTGGACGAACGTGCTGTCGTGGGTCTGCTTGCGCGTGAGGTGGTGGCTGACCGCGCTCAGCGTCGACCCCCAGGCGACGCCGATGATCGCGTTGGAGTCCACGAGCGGAGTGATGGTCCTGGCCGCCTGGATGGCGACGCGGTCGAGCACCTCGGAGTCGTTCACCGAGTCGGCGACCGGGACCACGTGGGCCTCCACCGCGAACCGGCGGCGGATCTGCTGCTCCAGCGCAGGCGCACGCTCGGACGGATTGTTGACCTGGATCTGCACGAGTCCCGTCTCCCGTGCCATCGAGAGCAACCGGGAGACGGTGGACCGCGACGTCCGCAGCTCCCGGGCGATCGCGTTCATGGTCAGATCCTGCAGGTAGTACATCTGGGCAGCCCGCAGGGCGTCCCTGGACCGGGACCCCGGCGACCGTTCCGGCGCCTGCTCGTCCGCGTCGGTGCCGACCCTTATACCCGTCATCCTGTCAGTGTGGACCGGAGTGCACGTTTGTGCAATCCGGTTGACTGTTATTCCCAGTCCTCGAAGAATGAGGAGTGCAGTAACCAATCCCGACATTGACGTTACGGAGTAGTACCTTGAGCATTCCAGCCGACCGGATCGCCGGAGAAGGCACGACGACATCGACCCGCGAGGTGGTGCAGGAGCTCCGGGACAACCCCCGGGCGTCAGTCCTGGTCATCGGTGGCGGCATCAACGGGGTCGGCACGTTCCGCGACCTCGCACTCCAGGGGATCGATGTCGCGCTCGTCGAGCGCGGCGACTACTGCCAGGGCGCATCCGGGGCGTCCTCGCACATGATCCACGGCGGTATCCGCTACCTGGAGAACGGCGAGTTCCGCCTCGTGCAGGAGTCCGTCGTCGAGCGCAACGCCCTCCTGCGCATCGCCCCCCACTACGTGAAGCCCCTGCAGACCACCATCCCGATCTACACCACGTTCTCCGGGATCCTCTCCGCTCCCATGCGCTTCCTGACCCACCGCCAGGGCAAGCAGGTGGAGCGCGGCGCCGTGCTCATCAAGGCCGGCCTCACCATGTACGACTTCTTCTCGCGCGACGGCGGCAATGTGCCCCGCCACTCCTTCGTGGGGCGCAAGAAGGCCCTCGCGGCCATGCCCGACGTCCGCAAGGACATCAAGTACGCGGCGACCTACTTCGACGCCTCGGTGCACAACCCCGAGCGCCTGACCCTCGACGTCCTGCGCGACGGTAAGATCGCCAACCCGGCCGCCCGCGCCGCCAACTACGTCAGCGCCATCGGCACGAGCGACGACGGCGTGCTGCTGCGCGACGAGCTCACCGGAGAGACCTTCTCCTTCCAGGCCGACGTCGTCGTCAACGCGACCGGCGCCTGGACCGACGGCACCAACGCCACCCTCGGCACCGAGACCCGCTTCATGGGCGGCACCAAGGGCTCGCACATCGTGCTCGACCACCCCGAGCTGCTGAAGGCCTGCAACGGCACCGAGATCTTCTTCGAGCACGTCGACGGCCGGATCGTCCTGATCTACCCCATGGAGGATCGCGTCCTGGTGGGCACCACGGACATCGATGTCGACGTCAACGAGCAGGCGGTCTGCACCGACGAGGAGATCGACTACTTCTTCGAGCTCATCGGGCACGTCTTCCCCGACATCAAGGTCACCAACGACGACATCGTCTACAGCTTCTCCGGCGTCCGCCCCCTGCCGCGGCACGAGACGCAGCCCGGGTTCGTGTCGCGGGACTACCGCATCGAGAAGCGTGAGGAGGAGGTCGGCGGCCGGAAGGTCACGACGCTGAGCCTCGTCGGCGGCAAGTGGACCACGTTCCGCGCCTTGTCGGAGCACCTCGCGAACGACACGCTGGCCGCCCTCGGCGCCACGCGCAAGACCTCGACCGCCGGCGTGGCGATCGGCGGCGGCGTCGACTTCCCGACCGACGAGGCCGCGGAGCGCGCCTGGATCACGAAGGCCGTGCGCCCCGGGGTCGACGAGGCCCGCGTCAGGGTTCTGCTCACCCGCTACGGGACACGAGCGACCGATGTCATCGAATACCTGACAGACGGCCCCGACAGGGTGTTCAATTCCACGCAGGAGCTGAGCACGCGCGAACTCGCCTACATGGTGGAGCACGAGCAGGTCGGCCACCTGATCGACGTCCTGATCCGGCGTACCTCCCTCGCCTTCCGGGGACTCGTCACCGGGGAGCTGCTCGAAGAGCTCGCCGACACGCTGGCGCCCCTCCTCGGATGGGATTCCGCGCGGTCAGCGGCCGAGATCAAGCTCGCCGAGAAGGTCCTCGCGGACGCGCACCGTGTGCACGTCAAGAACCTGACGCCGTAGCGGCACCCGCCGCACCGGGGTCGACCCGCTGCTTCCAGCAGCGGTGCAGTGCCAACGGCAGTGGTTGCCGGGGGGAAGCGAACGGGTGCCGTCGAGGCGGCGGCACCCGTCGATAAGTGAATAGACAAAGGAGTCAAAGATGTCTCTGGACGTATTTGTTGCCGAATCATTCGGCACCTTCATGCTGTTGTTACTCGGTACCGGTGTGGTCGCGAATGTCGCGCTCGCCAGGACCAAGGGCAATAACGGCGGTTTTCTCATGGTCAACTTCGGGTGGGGGCTTGCCGTCTTCGCCGGCGTCTACGTCGCCGCGCTCTCCGGCGCCCACCTGAACTTCGCCGTCACCGTGGGTCTCTGGGTGAACCCCGACGCCGCCGAGTTCGCTCCCGGCGTCTCCAAGGACTTCGTCAATGCCATGGGCTACCTCGCCGCACAGATGCTCGGCTCCATCCTCGGCGCCGTCTTCTGCTGGCTCGCCTACAAGCAGCACTTCGACGATGAGCCGGAGCCCGCCAACAAGCTCGGTGTCTTCTCGACCGGCCCCGCCATCCGTTCCTACGGCTGGAACGTCGTCACCGAGATCATCGGTACGTTCGTCCTCGTGTTCGTCATCCTGTCCTTCGGCGGGACGTCCACGGGCCTCGGCCCGCTCGCCGTCGCGCTCCTCGTCGTCGGCATCGGCGCCTCGCTCGGTGGTCCCACCGGGTACGCCATCAACCCGAACCGCGACCTCGGCCCCCGCATCGCCCACGCACTCCTGCCCATCAAGGGCAAGGGCAGCAGCGACTGGGGCTACGCCTGGGTCCCCGTCGTCGGACCGATCATCGGTGGTGCCCTCGCCGGGTTCCTCGTGCAGTTCGTGACCTTCCCGCCCCCTGCAGTCGCAGGCTAGACAGCATCGCCCCGCGCGGCCCCCGGCCGCCCGCTTCTCCACGACGTCATCCAATGAAGGAGTAAGACATGTCGCAGCAGTACGTCATCGCCATCGACCAAGGCACCACGTCCAGCCGGGCCATCGTGTTCGACCACAAGGGCGATATCGTGTCCTCGGGCCAGAAGGAACACGAGCAGATCTTCCCCAAGGCAGGCTGGGTGGAACACGACCCCGCCGAGATCTGGGCCAACACCCGCGAGGTCATCGGCAACGCGCTGTCCAAGGCGAACCTCACCCGCCACGACATCGCCGCCGTCGGCATCACCAACCAGCGCGAGACCGCCGTGGTCTGGGACAAGACCACTGGCCAGGCCGTGTACAACGCCATCGTCTGGCAGGACACCCGGACCCAGAACATCGTCGACGAGATCGCCAAGGACGGCGGCGTCGAACGCTACAAGAACAAGGTGGGCCTCCCGCTCGCCACCTACTTCTCCGGCACCAAGATCAAGTGGATCCTCGACAACGTCGAGGGTGCCCGTGCGAAGGCCGAGGCAGGCGACCTCCTGTTCGGCAACACCGACTCGTGGGTCACCTGGAACCTCACCGGCGGCACCGACGGCGGCGTGCACATCACCGACGTCACCAACGCATCCCGCACCCTCTTCATGGATCTCGAGACCCTCTCCTGGGACGAGTCGATCCTCGCCGACTTCGGCGTCCCGCTCTCGATGATGCCGCAGATCAAGTCCTCATCGGAGGTCTACGGCACGGTCCACACCTCGCAGCTCCTCCGCGAAGTGCCGGTCGCCGGCATCCTCGGAGACCAGCAGGCGGCCACGTTCGGCCAGGCTGCGTTCGAGAAGGGCGGCGCGAAGAACACCTACGGCACCGGCAACTTCATGATCGTCAACACCGGCGAGGAGATCGTCCACTCCAAGAACGGCCTGCTCACGACCGTCTGCTACAAGCTCGGGGACGCCAAGCCCGTCTACGCGCTCGAAGGATCCATCGCCGTCACCGGTTCTCTCATCCAGTGGCTCCGCGACAATCTCGGCATCATCAAGAGCGCGCCCGAAGTGGAGCAGCTCGCTACGACGGTCGAGGACAACGGCGGCGTGTACATCGTCCCGGCGTTCTCCGGCCTCTTCGCGCCCTACTGGCGTTCCGACGCCCGCGGCGCGATCGTCGGGCTGACCCGTTTCGTGAACAAGGGGCACATCGCCCGGGCCGCACTGGAGGCGACGGCGTTCCAGACCCGCGAGGTCCTGGACGCCGCCAACGCCGACTCCGGGGTGAACATGGAGGACCTCAGGGTCGACGGCGGCATGGTCGCCAATGACGCGCTGATGCAGTTCCAGGCCGACATCCTCGGTATCCCGGTCATCCGCCCCAAGGTCACGGAGACCACGGCCCTCGGCGCCGCCTATGCGGCGGGCCTCGCCGTCGGCTTCTGGAAGGACACCGACGAGCTCGCCTCCAACTGGGCCGAGGACAAGCGCTGGAACCCGGAGATGGACGACGCCGAGCGCGAGCGCCAGCTGCGCATGTGGAAGAAGGCCGTGACGAAGACCTTCGACTGGATCGACGAGGACGTGCGCTAGCACCGACGCGTCGAAGGGGCGTCCTGCGGTCCGACCGGGCCGCAGAACGCCCCTCCCGTCCCGCAGCACGGCCGGGCGCGGTTGCGCGCGCACTGCTAAAGTGAACCCATGCTGCGCACCTCGCTCCTTACATAGCCGCACGGTTCCCGCCGTGCGGCCAGCCCCTCCCGTCTGCGAGGGGCTTTTGTGTGTCCGGCGCAGGACCGCGCCCGTCGCCGTCGCGCGGCCGCCGGAGCAGAGCACGAGGCAGTGACGCACCACCGCAGAATTTCGTTCCACCGACAGGACAGGCCAACATACAGTGAGCAGCAACCCCGAGGTCGCTCAGCCGGACGACAACACCTACGATTTCTCCGCCATCGAGGCGAAGTGGCCGGCGGTCTGGGACAGGCTCCGGGCGTTCGCCCCGGTCGACGACGGCTCGCGCGAGCGGCGCTACGTGCTGGACATGTTCCCCTACCCGTCGGGCGACCTGCACATGGGGCACGCCGAGGCGTTCGCCATGGGTGACGTCGCCGCACGGTTCTACCGGCAGAAGGGCTTCGACGTCCTGCACCCGATCGGCTGGGACTCGTTCGGGCTCCCCGCCGAGAACGCGGCGATCAAGCGCAACGCGCACCCGGCCGAGTGGACGTACGCGAACATCGAGACCCAGGCGAACTCCTTCCGGCGCTATGCGATCAGCGCGGACTGGGACCGCCGGCTGCACACCTCGGACCCGGAGTACTACCGCTGGACGCAGTGGCTGTTCGTCCGGTTCTTCCAGAAGGGCCTGGCCTACCGCCGGGACTCGCCGGTGAACTGGTGCCCGAAGGACCAGACGGTCCTGGCGAACGAGCAGGTCATCAACGGGGCGTGCGACCGCTGCGGCACCATGGTCACGAAGAAGAGCCTGAACCAGTGGTACTTCAAGATCACGGACTACGCCGACCGCCTGCTCGATGACATGGAGCAGCTCAGGGGCCACTGGCCGGAGCGCGTGCTCGCCATGCAGCGCAACTGGATCGGCCGGTCGGAGGGCGCCCACGTCCGCTTCCGGATCGAGGCCGACGGCGACCTGCCGGACACCGACGTCGCCGTCTTCACCACGCGTCCCGACACCCTGTACGGGGCCACCTTCTTCGTCGTCGCAGCGGACGCCGACCTCGCGCTCGAGCTGGTCACCCCCGAGCACCGAGCTGCCCTCGAGGCATACCGCGAGCAGGTCAAGGGCCTGTCGGAGATCGAGCGGCAGGCGACGGAGCGGGAGAAGACGGGCGTCTTCACCGGCCGCTACGCTGTCAACCCGCTCAACGGCGAGAAGCTGCCCGTCTGGGCCGCTGACTACGTGCTCGCCGATTACGGGACCGGCGCGATCATGGCCGTCCCCGCGCACGACCAGCGCGACCTCGACTTCGCGCGGGCCTTCGACCTGCCCGTCCGCACCGTCGTCGACACCGGCGCGGAGGATGCCGCCGCCACCGGGACCGCGACGACCGGCGAGGGAACCCTCGTCAACTCGGGGGAGCTGACCGGCCTGGACAAGACCGCCGCGATCCGCCGCGCCGTCGAACTGATCGAGGCCCAGGGCACGGGAGAACACACCATCAACTACCGGCTGCGCGACTGGCTGCTGTCCCGGCAGCGTTTCTGGGGCACGCCCATCCCGATCATCCACTGCCCGACCTGCGGGGAGGTCCCGGTCCCCGACGACCAGCTGCCCGTCACGCTGCCCGAGGGGCTCCGCGGGGAAGCGCTGGCACCGAAGGGCACCTCGCCGCTGGCCGCCGTCGAGGAGTGGGTCAACGTGGCCTGCCCGTCCTGCGGGGGTGCCGCGCGGCGCGACACCGACACCATGGACACCTTCGTGGACTCCTCCTGGTACTACCTCCGGTTCATCGACCCGACGCTGGACACCGCACCCTTCGACACCGAGGCCGTCAACCGCTGGCTGCCGGTGGGGCAGTACGTGGGCGGCGTCGAGCACGCCATCCTCCACCTGCTCTACAGCCGGTTCTTCACGAAGGTCCTGTTCGACCTGGGCATGGTCTCCTTCACCGAACCGTTCAGTGCCCTGCTCAACCAGGGGCAGGTGCTCAACGGCGGCAAGGCCATGAGCAAGTCGCTCGGCAACGGGGTGGACCTGGGCGAGCAGCTCGACCGCTTCGGCGTCGACGCCGTCCGCCTCACCATGGTGTTCGCCTCGCCGCCGGAGGACGACGTCGACTGGGCGGACGTCTCGCCGTCGGGCTCCGCGAAGTTCCTCGCCCGCGCCTGGCGGCTCGGCGGCGACGTGACGAGCGCCGTCGGGACGGACCCGTCCGCGGGCGACCGGGCGCTGCGCTCCATCACCCACCGCACCGTCGCCGACGCCTCCGAGCTGATGGAGGCGAACAAGTTCAACGTCGTCATCGCCAAGCTGATGGAACTCGTCAACGCGACGAGGAAGGCCATCGACACCGGGGCGGGCGGCGCGGATCCGGCCGTCCGCGAGGCGACGGAGGCCGTCGCGGTCATCCTCGGCCTCTTCGCGCCCTACACCGCCGAGGACCTGTGGGAGCGGCTCGGGCACGAGGCGACCGTGGCCACGGCGGGCTGGCCCGTCGTCGACCCGGCCCTGCTGACACAGGACACCGTCGTCGCGGTCGTGCAGGTGCAGGGCAAGGTGCGCGACCGCCTCACCGTCTCTCCGGACATCGCCGAGGACGCCCTCCGCGAGCTGGCGCTGGCCAGTGAGCAGGTGCAGCGTGTCCTGGACGGCCGGGACGTGCGGACGGTCATCGTGCGTGCGCCCAAACTGGTCAACATCGTCCCGGCCTGATGGGGTCCTGATGGGTCGGGTCCCGGCGCGCAATCGAGCGGATCGGGAGGTGCTGTGCGCATAGCCGTGGTCACCGATTCCGCCGCAGGCTTCCCGGCCGGCTGGCGCCTGCCCGGGGGGCCTGCCGAGGGGATAGGGGTGGTCCCGATGCCGGTGCTGGTGGGCGACGAGATCCTCACCGGCGAATACGACGACGTCACCGAACCGCTCATGATGGCCCTCGCCGCGGGGGCGGACGTGCGCACCTCGCGGCCCTCGCCCGGCCAGTTCGACCGGCTGTACGGTCGGCTGGCCGACGACGGCTACGACGGCATCGTGTCCGTGCACCTCTCGGGGCTGCTGTCCGGGACGGCTGACGCGGCGCGCCTCGCTGCCTCCCGGGCCCGGGTGCCCGTCGAGGTGATCGACACCCGGACGGCCGCCATGGCGCAGGGCAGGGCCGCCCTCGCCGCCCTCGCCGCCGCCCGCGGCGGCGCGGACCTGCAGGCCTCGGCGGCAGCTGCCGCGATGGCGGCGCGCGGGTCGGCCCTGTTCTTCTACGTCCCGAGCCTCGAGCAGCTGCGGCGCGGGGGCCGGATCTCCGGCGCCGCCGGGTGGCTCGGGACGCTGCTCTCCGTGCGGGTGATCCTCCATGTGCGGGGCGGACGGCTGGTGCCGCTGGAGAGGATGCGCACGGCCGCCCGGGGGCTGCAGCGGTTGCAGGAACTGGCCGAGGCGGACGTCGCGCGGCGGGGCCGGGGAGTCCGCCTGACCGTGCACCACTTCGGCAGCGAGGAGGAGGCCGCGGCCCTCGTTGGACGGCTCGAGCTCTCCATCGGGAGCGGGCTGGTCTCCCTGGCCCCCTGCCCGGCGGTGCTGGCCGCCCACGCGGGCCTCGGCGTCGTCGCCATCACCGTCAGTGCGGAGCAGCCGGGCCTCGCCTGAGGGAGATGTCCACATAGCCGCATCGGCCCCCGGGCGCGTGCCGCGGCCTTCCTAGGGTGGCTGCATGGGAAAGCACCGATGGCCGACAGCCGGGGACGCCTGGGCACCACCCCGCACCCTCCAGCCCCCCGACCCCGACGGCGCCGACGATTCTCGTCACGTTTTCGCGGAGGACGGTGGACCTCCTCCACCGGGAGGGATCCAGTGGCGTGTCGCACGCTCGGCGGCGCTCGTCTTCCTTGGCGTCGCGCTGGCGGTCGGGGCGGCCCTGTTCCTCGTGCGGAGCTCCGAACCCTCCGCCGCCGCGGTGTCCGTCCAGCTCGACGCCGAATCTCCTGCCCGGCCGGACGGTCCCGGTCCCGGTGAGTCAGGTCCTGACGACGCCCCGTCCGGCTCCGGCGGGGCTTCCCCCGGTCCGGTGGGAGCTCCGCCCGACCCGGTGGGGGACAGCACCCTGCCGGGCGGTCCGTCCGGGGCGCCGTCCATGTCCGGTCCGAGAGAGGGGTCGGTGGTCGTGTACGTCACCGGCGCGGTGGCGTCCCCCGGTGTCATCACGGTGCCCGCCGGCACGCGCCTCGTCGACGTCATCGAGCGGGCGGGCGGCCCCCTGCCGGAAGCCGACCTCGAAGGGATCAATCTCGCCAGCATGCCGGCCGACGGCCAGCACATCCATCTGCTGGCAGCGGGGGAGGAGCCGCGTACCGGCACTGCCCAGCCGCCGCTGCCCGCCTCGGCCCCCGGCGGGCCGGGAGCCTGGACCGGACCGGGTGCCGGCGGTCCTGCCGGCGCCGACGGAGCTGCCGGTGCGGGCGCTCCCGGTCCATCCGCGGGAATCATCGACCTCAACACCGCCGCGCTGCCTGACATCGAGACACTCCCGGGGGTGGGGCCCGTCCTCGGACAGCGGATCATCGATTGGCGGGAGGAGCACGGCCCCTTCGCCCAGGCCTCCGACGTGGACGCCGTGCCCGGCATCGGTCCCGCGCTGCTCGAGGGGATCCTGCCCCTCGTCACTGTCCGGTGAGCGGGGCAACCCTCCCTCGGGCCCCGGCTCCCGTCGGTGGAGCGCCGGCACGCGCCCCGACGGACGACGCGGCAACCCGCCGGAGTCCACCGCGCTGGAGAGGCGATCTCCGGCTCGTGCCCTCCGCCGTGGCAGCCTGGATCGCCGCCGCGGCCGCCATCCACGGCGGGGCGACGGGCGCGACGGCGGCAGGCCTCCTCGCCGGTGCCGCAGGCCTCGTGATCGGGTGCGTCCTGCTGGTCCCTCGCGGGCGGACGCCTGCGTGGGTGACCGTGACGGGGCAAGCACTGGCCCCGGCCGCGGCACTGGCGCTCGTCCTGCTGGCCGCGGGCGGAAGCCTCGCGCGGGCAGAATCCGGGCCGGTCGACCGGGCGGTGCGGGCGGGTACGCCGTTCACCGCGATCCTGCGGATCTCGGGCGAGCCGACCCTCCTGCCGCCCGGTGCGTTCGGCGGCGGTGACCGGTACCTCGTGGACGCCGAGGTGATCGGGGGAGTCCTGCAGGGGAGGCGGTTCGCCTCCACGACACCCGTCGTCGTGCTGGCGTCGGAGCGGTGGGGTGAAGTGGGGACCGGAGACATGGTGCGCGTGCTGGGGACCGCGAAGCCGTCCGATCGTGTCGGGCGGGCGGGGGCGGTCTTCGTGCCTGCGAGTGCTCCGAGCATCGATGACGCCGGCGGGTGGCTGGGCTACACCGACCGTCTGAGGACTGCGTTCCGTGAGCTCTCCCGGGGCGACGACCGGGACGGAGGACTCCTCCCGGGGATGGCGCTGGGTGACAGGACCGGTCTTGACCCACGCCTGGGGGACGCCATGAAGACGACAGGCCTGACGCATCTGACGGCGGTGAGCGGCGCGAACTGCTCCTACGTGGTGGCTTTCGTCTTCCTGGCTCTTCGTCTCGTCCGTGCCCCGCGTCCGGCGGCGGCCCTGGGCGCGGTGGTCGCTCTCGTCGGGTTCGTGATGCTGGTGCGGCCGGAGCCGAGTGTCCTCCGCGCGGCCGTGATGGGTGCCATCGGTGTCGCGGCCGTCCTGTCCGGACGCGGCAGGGTGTCGCTGACCCTCCTGATGCTGTCCGTCATCGTGCTGCTCGCTGCGGATCCGTGGCTCTCCGTGTCCTACGCCTTCGTGCTGTCGGTCGCCGCGACCCTGGGCCTCGTCATCGCCGGACCCCGGGTCTCGGAGACCCTCCAGCGGGTGATGCCGCGACCGGCAGCGCAGCTGCTGGCGATCCCCCTGACCGCGCAGCTGTTCTGCACCCCCGTCCTCGTGCTCATCCAACCCACGCTCCCGCTGTACTCACTGCCTGCCAATGTCCTGGCCTCGCCCGTCGTCCCCGCGATCACCCTGCTGGGTATGCTCGCGGTCCTGGCGCTCGTCGGCGCCCCGGTCCTGGCACCCCCGCTGATCGGGGCCGCCCAGTGGGGGACGCGGTGGGTGGCCGGTATTGCTGAGGCCCTGTCCGCCGGTCCGGGCGCGGCGGTGCCCTGGTTCCCGGGGATACCCGGAGCCGTCGCGGCGGCGCTGGTCTCCCTGACGGTCCTGCTGGTGCTGGTCGGGAGGCGACGTCCCGATGCCGCCCCGCCCGGCACTGTCCCGTCCGGCCGACTTTCGTCGCCCGGGATCGGCACGACGTCACGCTGGGCCCGGACCATCGGTGCTGCCGGGGTATTCTCCCGCGCCGGGTCGCCCGCGCGGCGTCGGACGGCATCCCGGCAGGACGAGGGTTCGCGCGGCCGTCCACCGCGACCGGCTCCCGGGCGCCGTCGACGGACGGCAGCGGTCGTCCTCGCGGTCCTCGCCCTGTGCGTCCTGGCCGTCGCCGTCGTCCGGGTGAGGGCGGGACCCGTGACCGGCGAATGGGCACTGGCGATGTGCGACGTCGGCCAGGGCGATGGCGTGGTGCTGGGGACGACTCCCGGTCACGCGCTGGTGGTCGACGCGGGGCCGGATCCGGAGGCCGTCGACCGGTGCCTGGACGCCCTGCGGGTGGAGGTGGTCGACGCCCTCGTCATCACCCACCTGCACGACGACCACTACGGGGGCGTCGAGGGCGTCCTCCGCGGACGGGCCCTCACCGGCGTCTACTACTCCAGCGGGGAGGCCGGCCTCCCGTCCGCGGTGGCCGAGGCGGCTGCGGCCGCCGGCGTAGAGCCCGAACGGCTGGATACCACCACCGACCTCGACCTCGATCCGCTCCGGGTCGAAGTCCTATGGCCCACGGCGACGGCGGACCTGACGGAGGAGAACAACGCGAGCGCGGTGCTGGAGGTCGAGGTACCGTCCCCGGAGCGACCGCTCAGGATCCTGTTGACCGGTGACCTCGAGGAGGACGCGGCCGCGGCGCTGCTCAGGAGCGACCCCGGTCTCGCGGTCAGGGGCGTGGACGTCCTCAAGATCGCGCACCATGGGGCGAGGAACGGAGGCACGGCACTCATCGACGCGGTGGGCCCGCGTCTGGCGCTCATATCGGTGGGGGAGGACAACGAGTACGGGCATCCGCATCCGGGGATCGTCGACGCGCTCGACCAGGCAGGGATCGCGGTGGTCCGCACGGACCGGCTGGGCTCCTTCACGGTGGGTGTCGTCGGCGCGACGGTCGAGGTCCGTCCGCTCCGGTGACACCTTCCGCGCCGGTCGGGCGACGACTTTGAGGCACGTCGGCGCCGTGCAACAGTAGGAGGTGTTTCGAGGGAAGGAACTCCGCCACGTGGCAACCAGATCACCGGCCGGCCGGACCGGCGCCGCTTCTCAGCAGACGGCCTCCTGGCGCGACGTGCAACCGGCGGGAGTCGTCCTCCTCAGCGGTCCGGAGGACTACCTCGCGTCCAAGGCGGCGGAATCGATCCGGCAGCAGGTCAGGACGGCGCAGCCCGACGCCGAGCTGGTGCGGTTCGACGCCGGGTCCTACGAAGCGGGCCACCTGACGATGCAGGCCAGCCCGTCGCTCTTCGGCGACTGGAAGGTCATCGAGGTAGCAGGGCTGGCACAGATGAGCGACGCCTTCCTCGTCGACGCGCTGTCCTATCTCGCCGACCCGTCACCGGACGTCGTCCTGGTGCTCCGCCACTCGGGGGGTAACCGCGGCAAGAAGCTGCTCGACGCGATCAAGGCCGCCCGGGCCACCGTCGTCGACTGCCAGCCGCTCAAGAAGGACGGCGACAAGGCGGAGTTCGTCACGACCGAATTCCGCCTCGCCCGCCGGCGCATCGACCCGGACGCCGTCCGTGCCCTCGTCGCTGCCGTCGGATCGCAGCTGCCGGAGCTCGCGGCCGCCTGCCAGCAGCTCATGGCCGACATGACCGGCGACGTCACCGTCGAGACCGTGGAGAAGTACTACGGCGGACGGGTCGAGGCGACGGGCTTCAAGGTGGCCGATGCGGCACTCGCCGGGCGGACGGCCCAGGCGCTGTCGATGCTCCGCCACGCCCTGGCGACGGGTGCCGACCCGGTACCCATCGTCGCCGCACTCGCGATGAAGGTCCGGGCCGTGGCGAAGGTGCACGGGGTCCGCGGTTCCTCGATGCAGCTGGCCAAGGACCTGGGCATGGCGCCGTGGCAGGTGGACCAGGCCCGCAGGGAGGCGCAGCGCTTCAGCGCCGACGCCCTCGCCCGCTGCGTGCGGGCCCTCGCGGAGGCCGACGCCCAGGTGAAGGGCGAATCGCGGGACCCCGTCTACGCGGTCGAGCGGGCCGTCACCGTCATCGCGCTCGGCGACGGCTGACTGCACGGCAGGACGGCGCCGCGCGGGCCGGACGGCGGCTCCCGCAGGCCCCGCGGCCGGTCCCGCGGGTGGTCGACCGGTTTCCGCGGGTGGCCGGCCGGTTCGGCCAGACCGACAGGCGGCCGGCCACAGGGCATCCCGCGCGCACGGCAGGAACGCCGAAGGGCCGGCCCCGTTGAACCGCTCCCCGGAAGGTGGACTGAGAAACTCAGTTCCTACTTCCCGGGACCAGATCAGAGGAGCCGGCCCTTCGTCGAAGGTTCCGCAGCTTAGAGCGCGTTGACCTTCTTGGAGATCGCGGACTTGCGGTTCGCTGCGTTGTTCTTGTGCAGCACACCCTTGGTGACGGCCTTGTCGAGCTTGCGGCTGGCGGCCTGCAGCGCCGTAGCGGCAGCATCCTTGTCAGCACCCTCGACGGCCGTGTTCACGGCGCGGATGGCGGTCTTGAGCTCGGACTTGACCGAGTTGTTACGCTGCCTCGCCTTTTCGTTGGTGAGGATGCGCTTCTTCTGGGACTTGATATTTGCCACGTATGAGAACTTTCTTTGTATTGCGGACTGGTCGTGAGGGTAGTTCGGCCAACCGAAGACTGAGCGGCGTGGGGATACCGTGTGGCGATCGGCCAAAGTGCCCGAAGACCTGCGCGGACACACAGCTATACAGGTTAGCAGAAACCTTCCCCCGACCCGAGCGGACCGGCGCAGCCCCCCGGGCACCGACGGCCTCCCGGCCGCGCGCCCATCAGCCGAGCAGGTGCTCCGGAACCCGGGCCACCACCCGCTCGTAGCGCTGGCGCGGGAGGACGGCGCCCTCCCTGCGGATGTCGTCCGGCCGGATCCGGAGCACCCGGTCAACCTTCACTTCGCTCGGGCGTCCCTGCCGATCCCAGGCCCCTGTCCCGATGTCGACGTAGCGGTCGTCGTGGTCATCGGCGTTGTTGCGGTCCCGGCTCGTGAGCATCAGGCCGAGGAGGGTGCGGCCCTCGCGGCCCACCAGCAGCACCGGGCGGTCCTTCCCCTGGGACGGGTCGTCCTCGTACGGTACCCACGTCCACACGACCTCCCCGGGATCGGGCTTGCCGTCCGCGCTGGGGGAGTACGCGAGCAGGGCCGCCTGCCGACGGCCCAGGACGGTCCGGGACGGGGCGGTGCCCGCCGAGCCGGGCGGCCGACGTCGTGCCGGGGCCCCCGCCCGTCCGGCGGGCGCGGAGCCGGCCACGGCGCGGACGACCTGATTCGCCAGGGACAGGACGGAACGGAGGGTGATTGCCATGCCCGCATCCTAGCGAGACTCCGGCCTCGCGACCGGTGGGCCGGCGCGGCGCCACCGAGGCGGACGATTGCCGCAGCGGTGAGGCGTCATGGGACACTAGGGGAGGCCGCTGCGGACCGGCGACGTCGGACCCGCGGTCCGGCCGACCAGCCGGCGGACCGTGTTCCATGCCAGACCCCGTTCCATGACGAGTCCCTGTTCAGCAAGAGTGAGGAAGCTACGTGTCACCCATGGCCCGCACCGCCCCGGTGCCCGCCGCCACCGATCCGGCGATCATCAGGAACTTCTGCATCATCGCCCACATCGATCACGGGAAGTCCACGCTGGCGGACCGCATGCTGCAGCTCACGGGAGCCGTCGAGCAGCGGGACATGAAGGCGCAGTACCTCGACCGGATGGATATCGAGCGCGAGCGCGGCATCACGATCAAGTCGCAGGCTGTCCGGCTGCCCTGGGAGGTCGACGGCACCGCCTACGCCCTCAACATGATCGACACGCCGGGCCACGTGGACTTCACCTACGAGGTGTCGCGGTCCCTCGCCGCCTGTGAGGGCGCGATCCTGCTTGTGGACGCAGCCCAGGGCATCGAGGCCCAGACGCTCGCGAACCTGTATCTCGCAATGGAGAACAACCTCACGATCATCCCGGTCCTCAACAAGATCGACCTGCCCGCGGCCCAGCCGGAGAAGTACGCCGCGGAGCTCGCGAGCCTCATCGGCGGCGAACCCGAGGACGTGCTGATGGTCTCCGGGAAGACCGGCGTCGGCGTCGAGGCCCTCATGGACAAGATCGTGCGGGACCTCCCGGCGCCGACCGGCGACCCGAACGCCCCGGCCCGGGCCATGATCTTCGACTCCGTCTACGACACCTATCGCGGCGTGGTCACCTACGTTCGGGTCGTCGACGGCCACCTCAGCCCGCGTGAGCGCATCCAGATGATGTCCACCCGTGCCACTCACGAGCTCCTGGAAATCGGTGTGAGCTCCCCCGAACCCAAGCCCAGCAAGGGTCTGGGCGTCGGCGAGGTGGGCTATCTCATCACGGGCGTCAAGGACGTCCGCCAGTCCAAGGTCGGCGATACCGTCACCACCCTCGCGAAGCCCGCCACGGAGTCCCTGGGCGGCTACCAGGACCCGAAGCCCATGGTCTTCTCCGGTCTGTACCCGCTGGACGGCACCGATTACCCCGTGCTGCGCGACGCCCTCGCGAAGTTCACCCTGAACGATGCCGCGCTGGTCTACGAGCCCGAGACCTCGGCGGCGCTCGGCTTCGGCTTCCGCGTCGGCTTCCTCGGTCTCCTGCACCTCGAGATCACCCGCGAACGCCTCGAGCGTGAATACAACCTCGACCTCATCTCCACCGCGCCGAACGTCGAGTACGAGGTCACCCTCGAGGACAAGCACGTGCTGAAGGTGACCAATCCCAGCGAGTACCCGGTCGGCAAGATCGCCGAGGTGCGCGAGCCCATGGTGTCCGCGACCATCCTCGCGCCGTCGGAGTTCGTGGGCGCGATCATGGAACTCTGCCAGCAGCGCCGCGGTGTCCTCGGCGGCATGGACTACCTGTCCGAGGACCGCGTCGAGATCCGGTACCGGCTGCCGCTGGCGGAGATCGTCTTCGACTTCTTCGACCTGCTGAAGTCCAAGACCCGGGGGTACGGGTCCCTCGACTGGAAGGCCGACGGCGACCAGGTGTCCGACCTCGTGAAGGTCGACATCCTCCTGCAGGGCGACCAGGTGGACGCGTTCTCCGCCATCACCCACCGCGACAAGGCCTACGCCTACGGCGTGATGATGACGGGCAAGCTCCGCGAGCTGATCCCGCGCCAGCAGTTCGAGGTGCCCATCCAGGCCGCGATCGGGGCGCGCATCATCGCCCGCGAGAGCATCCGCGCGATCCGCAAGGACGTCCTCGCCAAGTGCTACGGCGGCGACATCACGCGTAAGCGCAAGCTGCTGGAGAAGCAGAAGGAGGGCAAGAAGCGCATGAAGATGGTGGGGCGCGTCGAAGTGCCCCAGGAAGCCTTCATCGCCGCCCTGTCCTCCGACGAGTCCAAGGACAAAGCCAAGAAGTGACGCACCACGGTTCGGGGAGTCATGCCTAGCGCCCTGCCGCTCGGCCTGCCGGCGCCGGAGGACGGCGTCCTGCCGCCCTCCGCCGCCGAGGGGGCGTCCGACCGCGCCTTCTGCCTGTACGTGCACATCCCGTTCTGCGCCGTGCGCTGCGGCTACTGCGACTTCAACACCTACACGGCGACCGAGCTCGGCGGCGGCGCCTCACAGGACGCCTACGCCGGCTCCGTCCTCGCGGAGCTCGCCCTCGGCGCCCAGGCGCTGGAGGCCTCCGGCGTACCGTCCCGGCCACTTTCGACGGTCTTCTTCGGCGGCGGCACGCCCACGCTGCTCCCCGCCGAGGACCTCGCGGCCATCCTCCGGGCTGCGCGGGACCAGTGGTCGCTCGCGCCCGACGCCGAGGTGACCACCGAGGCGAACCCGGACTCGGTCACACCGGAATCCCTGCGCGTCCTCCGGGATGCCGGGTTCACCCGGATCTCCTTCGGCATGCAGTCCGCGGTACCCCACGTCCTGGCCGTCCTCGACCGCACCCACTCGCCGGAGCGCGTCCCGCAGGCCGTGCAGTGGGCGCGGGAGGCCGGGCTGAAGGTCAGCCTCGATCTGATCTACGGCACACCGGGGGAGTCGCTGGAGGACTGGCGGACGTCCTTGACCACGGCGCTGTCCTACGGGCCCGACCACATCTCCGCCTACGCCCTCATCATCGAGGACGGGACGAAGCTCGCCTCGCGCATCCGGCGAGGGCAGGTGCCTCCCATCGACGACGACGACCACGCCGACAAGTACGCCCTGGCGGACGAGCTGCTGACCGCCGGCGGCCTGCAGTGGTACGAGGTGAGCAACTGGGCGCGCACGCCCGCCGATGCATGCCAGCACAACCTGGCCTACTGGCGCGGAAGCGACTGGTGGGGGGCCGGACCGGGGGCCCACTCGCACGTCGGCGGGACCCGCTGGTGGAACGTGAAGCATCCACGTCCCTATGCGGACGCCCTGGCGGCGGGCCGGTCCCCGGCGGCCGGGCGCGAGGTCCTGTCGGACGAGGACCGCTACGTCGAGGACGTGATGCTGCGGGTGCGCCTGCGGGAGGGGCTCGCCACGGACACCCTGACGACGTCGGGCCGCCGGGCCGTCGCCGGCCTCATCGCGGACGGCCTCGTCGAGCCCGCCGCCGCCTTCGCGGGCCGCGTGGTCCTGACGTTCAGGGGCCGGTTGCTCGCCGACGCCGTGGTGCGGAGGCTGCTGCCCGACTGATGCGCCGCCCGAGAGCACCTCGGGCGCGGGTCGGGGCGCTCAGCGGATGAGGCGGAGGTTCAGGGGGTAGCGGTAGGGCCGGCCGCGGTTGACCTGGATGCCGGCGTTCACCGAGAAGACGGTGATCGTCAGCCAGATGAGGGCGTTCACGACCGCGAACGCCCCGCCGATGACGGGCAGCATCGAGAGCAGCCAGGCGGCCAGCGCGAGGATCGTGGGAGGAAGCGTGAAATTCAGCGCCTCCTTGGACTCCTGCGCCGTGAAGGGGCCCCGGTTCTTGAAGATGAGGAAGATCAGCAGCGCCGGGACGAAGCCGAGGATCCCCCCGAAATGGGCGAGCGTGGCGTACTGGCGATCCTCCGACGCCGTCAGGGGAAGGGCGTTGGCCGGGGTGCCTTCAAAGGCGGACGGCGATTCGCCCCGTCCGTGGTGCTGCCGGTCGGCGGTGTTGGACAACGTCAATTCCTTTGCTGCGGTCGTGGATCCTCCCCCGTGGAGTGTGCTCCAAGGATACTGGGTGGCCGGCATCTCCGGCTCAGGGAGCGCCGACGGTGAGGAAGTCGATCACTTCCTCGACCCGGCCCAGCAGCGACGGCTCCAGGTCCGCGTAGGTACCGACCCGGCCCAGGATGCGCTTCCACCCGTTGGCCACGGCGGCCTGGTCGTGGTGCGGCCAGCCGAGGCCGGCCAGGATGCCCGTCTTCCAGTCCTGGCCGCGGGGGACCACGGGCCAGGCCGCCAGGCCCAGCGCCGCCGGCTTCACGGCCTGCCAGACGTCCACGTACGGGTGCCCGACGATCAGCACGTTGCCCCGGGCCCCGGGCGCGGTCATCGCGTGCTGCGCGATCCTGGACTCCTTGGTGCCGGGGAGCAGGTGGTCGACGAGGATGCCGAGCCTGCGCTGCGGACCGGGCCCGAAGGCGCGGATGGCGCCTTCGAGGTCATCCACGCCATGCAGCGGTTCGACGACGATCCCCTCCAGGCGCAGGTCGTCACCCCACACCTTCTCGACGAGTTCGGCGTCGTGCTGGCCCTCGACCCAGATCCTGCTCGCGCGGGCGGTCCTCGCCCGCGCGTTCTCGACCCGCACGGAGCCGGAGGCGGTCCGTGCGGGGGAGGAGGCGGCGGCGCGGGCAGCAGGGAGGGGCGCGACGACGTGGACCGGGCGACCGTCGAGGAGGAAGCCGTGGCCGAGCCGGAACGTCCGGGTCCTGCCGCGTCGGTCCTCGAGCACCATCACGTGCAGTCCGCCGGACTTCTCCACCCGGACCACCGCACCGACGAATCCGCTCTGGACGTCCTCGAGGACCATGTCCTTCTCCACGGGGACGTCGGCGAGCTGCACCCGCTTCGGAGCCGATATGTCGTGGGCTCCCCAGCCGTAATCCATCCCGGGTGTGTCCTTCCCACGGGGGCTCCGGCGGTCTGCCGCAGCCCGGGATGCCAATGCTAACAATCGAAGCGGACGTATTAGACTTGGCACTTGGTCATGTCGAGTGCTAACCGCTGGGGCCGCCCGCTACGGGACCCGCGGGAGAGGAACGGATCCGGAGGTGACAGAGGATTGAGTGAACCGCGACGCCTGGAGGTGCTCCGGGCCATCGTCGAGGACTACGTCCATTCCCGCGAGCCCGTCGGGTCGAAGGCCCTGGTGGACCGACACCGGCTCGGTGTCTCCTCGGCGACCATCCGCAACGACATGGCCGTCCTCGAGGAGGAGGGCCTGATCACCGCGCCGCACACGAGCTCCGGACGCATCCCGACGGACAAGGGCTACCGCCTATTCGTGGACCGCATCTCCGAGGTGAAGCCGTTGTCCGCGCCGGAGAAGAAGGCCATCCAGACCCTCCTGGAGGGCGCCGAGGACCTCGACGACGTCATGGACCGCACGGTGCGGCTGCTCGCGCAGATCACCAACCAGGTGGCCGTCGTCCAGTTCCCCCGCGTCGGCGGGGCGTCCGTACGGCACATCGAGTGCGTGCTGCTGGGTCCGCAGCAGGTCCTCGTGGTCCTGATCGCGTCGAACGGCGCCGTGCAGCAGCGCATCGTGCGGACCTCCGCGGACATCGGGGAGTCCGAGCTCGCCGAGCTCAAGCAGCGGATCCTCGCCGCGGTGTCCGGCGTGAAGCTCGCAGCGCTCCCGGGCGAGCTCGGTGTGACCCTCTCGCAGCTCCCCCCGGGGCTGCGTGCCCACGGGGGTACCATCGTCAAGGCGCTCGAGCAGCTTGCCGGGCTCGGGCGGGACGACCGCATCCTGCTCGCGGGGACGGCGAACCTGGCCCGCTCGACGGGGGATTTCCCACTGAGCATCGGCCCCGTCCTGGAGGCTCTCGAGGAGCAGGTGGTCATGCTGCGGCTGCTGTCGGAGATGGAATACGACGCCCGCGGCATCTCGGTGCGGATCGGGAGCGAGAACCCCTACGGAGGGCTGTCGGAGGCCTCCGTCGTGGCGACGGGGTACGGACCGGATGCCGGAGCGAAGCTCGGGATCCTCGGCCCCACCCGCATGGATTATCCGACGACCATGGCGGCGGTCCGCGCCGTCGCCCGCTACCTCTCCCGGATCCTCGAGGAATAACGGGGGAGCGGGCAGGGGTTCTGGGTGGTCGACGGCCGCCCGGGGCTGCCCCGGAAGTTTCCGCCGGTACCGCCGGCGAGCAGATGACAGAACCTTCAACAGGAAGCGATGTGCAGGAGTGAGTAATCACTATGAGGTCCTCGGTGTGGCACAGGGTGCGACCGGGGAGGAAATCAAGAAGGCGTACCGCAGACTCGCCCGGAAGCTCCACCCCGACGTGAACCCGGGCCCGGATGCGTCGGAGGAGTTCAAGCGTGTCAGCCACGCCTACGAGGTCCTGTCCGATCCCCAGAAGCGGCGGGTCTACGACACCACCGGCAACGAGAACGGGACCGACAGCGGCTACGGCGGAGGGTACTCCGGCTCGGGCTTCGCCTTCCAGGACATCTTCGAGACCTTCTTCGGCGGGGGCGGCGGCCAGCAGGCCGGCGCACCGTCGCGGACACGCCGGGGACAGGACGCACTCATCAACGTGCGCATCGACCTGAAGGACGCCGTCTTCGGCACCAACAAGAAGATCGAGGTGGACACCGCGGAGCTGTGCCCCACGTGCGACGGCAGCTGCTGCCAGCCCGGCACCTCCCCCCGGACCTGCGACATCTGCGGCGGCTCCGGTCAGGTCCAGCGGGCGGTCCGCTCGATCCTCGGCCAGGTCATGACGAGCGCCCCCTGCGGTACCTGCCAGGGTTTCGGCACCGTCATCCCCAGCCCCTGCCACGAGTGCAGCGGCGAGGGCCGGGTCCGTGCCCGCCGCACCCTCACCATCAAGGTCCCCGCCGGCGTCAGCACCGGCACGCGCATCCAGCTGGCCGGCCAGGGCGAGGCCGGCACGGCCGGCGGACCGCAGGGCGACCTGTACGTCGAGATCCGGGTCGCCACGGACTCCACGTTCCTGCGCGACGGCGACGACCTGCACGTGACGCTGAGCGTCCCGATGACAGCGGCTGCGCTCGGCACCACGGTGCACCTGGACACCTACGACGGCGACCAGGAGCTCGACATCAAGCCCGGCACGCAGCCCGGCGAGATCCTGACCCTGCGAGGCCTCGGGGTCACGCATCTGCGGAGCCAGGGCAGGGGGGACCTGCGGGTCCACCTCAACGTCGAGACCCCCCGCAACGTGGACCCCCAGCAGGAGGAGCTCCTGCGCAAGCTGGCCGAGCTGCGCAACGAGGAGTACACCGACGGCCAGCTGGCCAGCAGCGGTTCCGGCGTGTTCGCCCGCCTGCGGGAGCGGCTCGGAAACCGCTGACCATGACGCGTCCCCTGTTCTTCGGGCCGGGCGAGGCGGTCCGAGCGGCGAGCCCCGGCAGTGTCTTCGTACTCGGAGGGGACGAGGGGCGCCACGCCGCCACCGTCCGCCGCCTCGGTGAGGGCGAGCGTCTCGACGTCTCCGACGGAGCCGGCTACCGGCTCGGCGGCGTCATCACGGCGGTCGGGCACGGCACCGTCGAGGTCGCCGTCGAGACGGCCGGCCAGGAGCCCGCGCCACGGCACCGGCTGATCCTCGTCCAGGCCCTCGCCAAGGGCGGCCGCGACGAGCAGGCCGTGGAGTCGGCCACCGAACTCGGGATCGATGCCGTCGTGCCCTGGCACGCGGAGCGGAGCATCGTGCGCTGGCGCGGCGAGAAGGCCGAGAAGGGCCGGCTGAAGTGGGCGTCGCTCGTCTCTGCCGCCGCGAAGCAGTCGCGCCGCTCGTTCGTCCCCGAGGTCCACGCGGTGATGGACACTCCGCGGCTGGCCGCCTGGGCGGAGACCGTGGACCGCATGATCGTCCTCCACGAGGACGCCGACCTCCCGCTCGCCGACCGGGTGTCCGCCCTGCTCGCGGACGGCTCGTCCGGCGCGACGTCGACGGCCGTCGTCGTCGGACCGGAGGGCGGGATCAGCGCGGCGGAACTCGGGAAGCTGCGCGCCGCCGGCGCCGACACCGCCCGTCTGGGCCCGTACGTCCTGCGCTCCTCGACGGCAGGACCGGCTGCCCTGGCACTGCTGAACCACCTGCTCGGGCGCTGGTAGCGCTCCGTCGTCCCCGAGCCGTCCGGTCAGCGGACGACGACGGTCTTCGAGTCCTCGGACGCAACCTCGCCGGAGGTATCCCCGGACGGCACCGACACGGTGATCTCGTACCGTCCCGGGGGCAGCGTCACCGGGAAGGAATAGGCTCCCGGCGCGCCGTCCTGCCGGACGACGTCCACGGAACCGTCCCCGAAGAGCCGCGAGCCGTCCGTCGCCGAGCCGTCGCTGCTGCGCTCGATCCGCCAGTCCAGGGCGTCCTCCGACGCCGGGCCGACCCCGTGGACGGTCAGGGTCCCGGCATCGCTGCGCGTGCCCTCCTGCGGATCGATGATCCACAGCGGCGCGAGGGTCGCGGCGTCCCGGGTCCATGCGCCGTCGAGATCGACGGAGTCGAAGACGCGGCGGTCCGCCGCGCCGTCGACCAGCACGACGACGGAACTCGCCTCGCCGCCCGCGATGAGGCCGGCGTCCGCGGCCGCCGCCGTCGCCGTGTAGACGAGCTGCTGCAGGGCGAGGCGTCCCTGGTCCTCGCCGAGGCGCTGTGGGAAGGCATCGGAGGAGATGTCGAGGGTGATGACGTTCTTCGTGGAGATGGACGAACTGACGCTCGACGCCGGCCGCCAGGCCGAGTGGTAGTCGGGATCGAGCGGCCGCCCCGAGGTCATCAGTCGCACGGCATCGGCGATCGGATCACCCGCACTGTCCTCCGGGGTGGCCAGATACTCGCGGAAGAGCCGCTCCGTGCCGCCGTCCCCGCCCAGCCAGTAGACGGGTACCAGCGGCCGGACGGCGTCCGGCGGGCTCGTGGGGCGCTCCGCCGACGCATCGGAGGGGGATCCCGTGGCGGCGCCGTCGGTCGCCGTCGTCGCGCGGGCATCCGGCAGGGGAGCCATCTGCGCGTTGCCCGCCAACCGCCCCGGATCGGGCAGGAGGAAGGCGCCGCTGGCCACGAGCACGCCCCCGGAGACCAGGAGGATGCCGCCGAGCCCCAACCGGTTCTTCTTCAAGGGGTCCTGCTGGTTCATGCGTGCCTCCTTCCGTCGCGTGCGCACGGGACGATCAGTGCGTCCCGGTCATGAGTGGTGTCGTGTGGTCCTCCCGGGCGCGGCACCGATGGTGCCGGCAGCGAGGCGGCCGCGGGCCGGGACGCCCGGGGCGGACGTGCTACAGCTTGGCATAGCGCGGTGACGCTATCCGGCCCAAAATCGACGTCGCGGACGACTGAAACCTGATCGATACGAAGCCGTGGCCGATTCGCTATGAATCCGGGGCATCCCGGGCCGCCGAGGAAGCGCTCCGGAAGCCGCCTGCACTACGGCCCGGTGCGGGGAATGGGGCGTGCGTGCGGTTCGTTGTGAACAGGGCCGAGGCAGTCGGGATGGCGTAACATTGGCATCCCTGCCTCCCGGGCGGACGCAGGACGACACCACAGGCACGACAATTCGGATGAGGGGCGATCGAAGGCCGGACGGCCGACGTATGAGCGACACTTCAACAGGCATCAACGCGGCAGGACTCGACACCAGGGTGTTCCTCTTCGACTCGACGGAACAGATGGTCCAGGCACTGGGCTCCAATGACGAGGCACTGCGGCTGATCGAAGAATCCTTCCCCGGTGTCGGCCTCCACGCCCGCGGCAACGAGCTCACCATCACCGGACCCTCCGCCGACGTGCTGCGGACCGAGCGGCTCGTCGCCGAGATCCGCTCGATGGCCGCGAACAACGCACCGGTCTCCCCCCAGGTCCTCGAGCAGCTCGTCAGCATGCTCAAGACGCAGAGCGCGGCCCGTCCGGCAGAGGTCCTGTCCGTCAACATCCTCTCCTCGCGCGGCAGGACGATCCGCCCCAAGACCCTCAACCAGAGCACGTACGTGGACGCGATCGACCGCAACACCATCGTGTTCGGGATCGGTCCGGCCGGCACCGGCAAGACCTACCTCGCGATGGCCAAGGCCGTGCAGGCGCTGCAGCACAAGGAGGTCAACCGGATCATCCTGACCCGGCCCGCCGTCGAAGCGGGGGAGCGCCTCGGGTTCCTTCCCGGGACGCTGAACGACAAGATCGACCCCTACCTGCGTCCCCTCTACGACGCGCTGCACGACATGATGGACCCGGACTCCATCCCCCGCCTGATGGCGGCCGGCACCATCGAGGTGGCCCCGCTCGCCTACATGCGCGGCCGGACACTCAACGACGCGTTCATCATCCTCGACGAGGCCCAGAACACCACTCCGGAGCAGATGAAGATGTTCCTCACCCGCCTCGGCTTCGGTTCGAAGATGGTCGTGACGGGCGACATCACGCAGGTGGACCTGCCCGGCGGTACCAGCTCGGGCCTGCGCGTGGTCAGCGACATCCTCCGGGACGTCGACGACGTCTACTTCAGTGAGCTCGACGCCTCCGACGTGGTCCGGCACCGGCTCGTCGGGGACATCGTCAGCGCCTACGGGGCCTGGGACGAGACCCAGCGTGCGGCCCAGCCACCCCTCGGGCGACCGGCGGCCACCCGATGAGCGTCGAGGTCAACAACGAATCCGGGCACGACGTCGACGAGGCGTCCCTCGTCCGCCTGACGAACTTCCTGCTCGAATCGCTCTTCGTCCATCCCGAGGCGGAGCTGTCCATCATCCTCGTGGACACGGCCGCGATGGAGAAGCTGCACATCGAGTGGATGGACGAACCAGGCCCCACCGACGTGCTCTCCTTCCCCATGGACGAGCTGCGGCCGGGCACGCCCGGCCGGGTGACGCCCGCCGGTCTCCTCGGTGACATCGTGCTGTGTCCGGACGTCGCGGCGTCGCAGGGTGCCGCCGCAGGGCACAGCACCCGGGACGAACTGCTGCTGCTCACCACGCACGGGGTCCTCCACCTCCTCGGCTACGACCACGCGGAGCCCGAGGAGGAGAAGGAGATGTTCGGCCTGCAGCGCCAGCTCCTGTCCGACTTCCTCGGCGGCGACGCACCCCGGGAGACACGCGCTTGACCATCTGGCTCCTCGCAGTGATGGGATTGCTGTTCGCGCTCACGGCTGCCCTCGTCACGTCCGCCGAGGCGGCGTTCAGCTATCTGCCGCGCCAGGAGGGCGAGGCCCTCGTGGCGGAAGCCCGGACGCCGTCGATCCGCCGGATCCTCGACGCGCCGGTCGCCCACATGCACGCCCTCCGGTTCTGGCGCGTGTGGTTCGAGATGGCCGGGGCCGTCGCCGTCGCGATCCTCTTCCACGACGTGCTCGACAACGTCTGGCTGGCCGGCCTCCTCGCCACCGCGGTGATGGCCGGCATCGGCTTCGTGATCGTCGGCGTGTCGCCCCGGCAGCTCGGGCGCACCCACGCCCCGGCCGTCGTGCGCCTCACCGCCGGGCTGGTGTCCTTCCTGTGCGCCGTCCTCGGCCCGATTCCCCGGTGGCTCGTGCGCATCGGCAGCTCCATCACGCCGGGTGCGGACCGCGACGAGGCCGCGTTCTTCACGCAGGAGGAGTTCCGCGAGCTCCTCTCCCGAGCCTCCGACGCCGAGATGATCGAGGACAACGAGGCGGAGCTGATCCACTCGGTGTTCGAGCTCGGCGACACCAAGGTCCGCTCGGTCATGGTCCCGCGCACCGACATGGTCACGATCGAGTCCGGCTCCACGCTCAGCCAGGCCATGTCCCTCTTCCTCCGCTCGGGTTACTCCCGGATCCCCGTCATCGGGGAGAGCTCGGACGACATCCGGGGGCTGCTGTATCTGAAGGACGTCGTGGCCAACCTCCACGGCAGGCCGGCGTCGAACCTGGCCCGCCCGGTCGACGCCGACTGCCGGCCCGCACGCTACGTCCCGGAATCGAAACCGGTCGGCGACCTGCTGCGGGAACTGCAGCGCGAATCGACCCACGTGGCCATCGTCATCGACGAGTACGGCGGCACGGCCGGCCTCGTCACCCTCGAGGACCTCATCGAGGAGATCGTCGGCGAGATCGTGGACGAGTACGACTCCGAGGTCCCGGAGCAGGAACAGCTCGACGGCGGCGAGTACCGGGTGAGCGCCCGCATGGGGATCGACGACCTCGGTGAGCTGTTCGGCCTGGACCTCGACGACGAGGAGGTGGACACGGTCGGCGGCCTGCTGGCCAAGACCCTGGGCAGGGTGCCGATCGTCGGATCAGAGGTCACAATTGACGGTATCGGTCTGCGGGCCGAACGCGTGGAGGGGCGACGGAACAGGGTCTCCCACGTGATCACCTACCGCCTGCCACCCGAGCACACTGCACAGGACGAACGAGAGACGATAGAGGCTGACAATGAGCGACGCTAAGCACAGGGCCGGATTCGTCTCGCTCGTCGGACGGCCGAACGCGGGGAAGTCCACCCTCACGAACGCCCTCGTGGGGCAGAAGGTCGCGATCACCTCGGCCAAGCCGCAGACCACCCGCCACACCATCCGGGGCATCGTGAACCGCGAGGACTCGCAGATCGTCCTCGTCGACACCCCCGGGCTCCACCGTCCGCGCACCCTGCTCGGTCAGCGGCTCAACGACCTCGTCGCGGACACGCTCTCCGAGGTGGACGCCGTCGGGTTCTGCCTGCCCGCCAACGAGAAGATCGGTCCCGGAGACCGCTTCATCGCCGAGCAGCTCGCCCGGCTGAACCGCAAGCCCCTGATCGCGGTGGTCACGAAGACCGACCTCGTGGACCGGCAGGCCCTCACGGAGCAGCTCCTGGCCGTCGCGAAGCTCGGCACCGAGGTGGCGGGCGCGGACGGCTGGGCCGACATCGTGCCCGTCTCCGCGGCGGACGGGTTCCAGGTGGCCACCGTCGGCGAGGTCTTCAGCCGTTTCATGCCCGAATCGCCCGTGCTGTACCCGGACGGACAGCTGACGGACGAGCCGGAGGCCGTCATGGTGGCCGAGCTGGTCCGCGAGGCCGCCCTGGAGGGTGTCCGCGACGAGCTCCCGCACTCCCTCGCGGTCGTCGTGGAGGAGATGATCCCCCGGGAGGGGCGCAGCGAGGACAATCCCATGCTCGACGTCCACGTCAACCTGTACGTCGAGCGTCCGTCGCAGAAGGCCATCATCATCGGCAAGGGTGGGGCGCGGCTCCGGGAAGTGGGTACGAACGCCCGCCGGGGCATCGAGGCCCTGCTCGGCACCCGGATCTACCTCGACCTCCACGTCAAGGTGGCGAAGGACTGGCAGCGCGACCCCAAGCAGCTGGTCAAGCTAGGGTTCTAGCGGGCACCAGTTCCCGGCGCCGCTCGTTGGACCGCCGGGATCCGCCACCAAGACTCTGCCCACCAGCCTTCCGGGCAGCGGGCCGACGCCGGCAACCGCCACACTGCGCCGTCGTCGGGACCCGCCACCGCTAGGATTCAGGTTCAACCACACGAAGGAGCCCGGGCATGACCCGCCGACCGTCCGCTGACGGCGCCCAGAGCGCCGGCGATGCCGCTGGGGCCGACCCCGGTGATGCGTCCACCGGCGCTGCGCCGGCCGGACGCCATCTCGGCCGCGGGGGACGGCATCGGGGGCTCGCGGCCACTGCCATCGTCGTGGCCACCGTGCTGGTCGCCGCGGGAGCGTTCGTCGCGGTCCAGGTGTTCCGCCTGCAGTCGAACGTCCTGACCTCCCCCCTGAACCTGGGCGAGAACGGGGAATCGGCGATTCCCGTCGACTCCAGCACCGACCCGCTGCAGATCCTCATCCTCGGCACGGACACGCGGAGGGGCAACACGGGCGACTTCTTCGGCAGTGAGGACGACTCGACCGGGGAGGGCAACTCGGACGTCATGATGCTGCTGACGCTCTCGGCCGACAGGGAGGACGTCACCGTCGTCTCCTTCCCCCGCGACCTGCTCGTCCCGCTGCCCAGCTGCCTCGACCCCGAGACCGGCGAGTCCTCCCAGGCGATGGATCTGGGCCAGTTGAACGGTGCCCTCAAGGCCGGCGGTCCGGGCTGCACGGTCGCGGCGATCAACAATCTCACCGGTCTGTCGGTGGACCACTTCATGATGGCCGATTTCAACGCGGTCAAGGAGCTGACCTCCACCCTCGGCGGTGTCGAGGTCTGCGTCGAGGGGCCGGTGGAGGACGAGTACTCCGGTCTGTCCCTGCCCGCGGGGACCAGCGAGGTCGAGGGCGACCAGGCCCTGGCCTTCCTGCGCACGCGTCACAGCTTCGGTGACGGCGGCGACGCCGGGCGGATCGCGGCGCAGCAGTCGTTCATGGCGTCCATGGCCCGGAAGGTACAGGCCGAGGGGACCCTCACGAACCTCCCCAGGCTCTACGCCATCGCCGACACCGTGACCCGGAACCTCACCGTGGACGAGGACCTGTCGAAGCCCGCGGAGCTGCTGAGGATCGCCGACCGCATGAAGGACGTCGACCTCTCCAACATCGCCTTCGTGACGGTACCCACCGAGCAGTGGGTCGAGGACCCCAACCGCCTCGTGCTCGACGAGGAGGCCGCGTCGCCGCTCTTCGACGCGCTGCGCGAGGACCGCGGCCTCACCGAGGACGAGCCCGAACCGTCCGCGACGGCCTCGGAAGGCCCCACCCCGTCGGCTTCCGCTCCACCCGCCTCACCCTCGGCGTCCGCCACGCCGGAACCCTCGGCGTCCGCCACGCCGGAGGTCCCGGCGGTCGACCCCGGCTCGGTCCCCGTCCTCGTCGTGAACGGAACCTCGAACCCGGAGCGGGCGACCGCGGTGCAGAAGCTCCTCGTCGCCGCCGGCTACACGCAGGCAGCGACCTACGCGTCCGTTCCCGCGGAACTGACGCAGGTCTACTTCAGCACCGGCTACGAGGACGCCGCCGCGGATCTCGCCGCCCGCCTCGGTGTGCCCGCGAGCCGGGTCACCCTCGACGAGTCGGCCGCCGGCGTCCAGCTGCTCGTCGGCGCGGATCTCGCCACCAGCTCGAAGGTCGTCGTACCGCCGCTGGGCAGCGCGCTGGACGGCCAGACGGCCGACGAAGTGACCTGCCAGTCGTCGTCGGGCTTCTAGGCGGAGCGGCAGGGGACTCCGCGACCTACCAGATCCGCACGCGGTCCTCGGGCTCGAGCCACAGCCGGTCCTCCGCGCCGAGGCCGAAGGCCGCGTGGAACTCGTCCAGGTTGCGGACCACCTGGTTGCAGCGGAACTCGTTGGGGGAGTGCGGGTCCACGGTCAGACGCCGCTTCGCCTCCTCGGGGCGGATCTTCTGCTGCCAGCACGTGGCCCAGGAGAGGAAGAAGCGCTGGGTCCCGGTCAGACCGTCGACCACCGGCGCCTCCGCGCCGCCGAGGCTCAGCAGGTAGGCGCGGTAGCTGATGCCGAGCCCGCCGAGGTCGCCGATGTTCTCGCCGAGGGTCAGTTCGCCGTTGACGGTCCGTCCCGCCACCTCGGACGGCTCCAGGGCCGCGTACTGTGCGACGAGGCGCCCGGTGAGGGCGTCGAACGCCGTCCTGTCCGCCTCGCTCCACCAGTTGAGCAGGCGCCCCGTGCCATCGAACTGGGACCCCTTGTCGTCGAAGCCGTGGCCGATCTCGTGGCCGATGACCGCCCCGATCGCCCCGTAGTTGACGGCATCGTCGGCGTCGATGTCGAAGAACGGCGGCTGCAGGATGGCCGCGGGGAAGACGATCTCGTTCATGGTGGGCATGTAGTACGCGTTGACGGTCTGCGGCGTCATGAGCCATGTGCCGCGGTCGATCGGCCCGCCCAGCTTGTCGAGCTGCCGGCGGTGCTCGAACTCGGCGGCGCGGAGCACGTTGCCGTGGAGGTCGGACGCCCGCACCTCGAACGGGCCGTAGTCGATCCACGTCTCCGGGTAGCCGATCTTCGTGGTGAACTGCGAGAGCTTCTCCAGGGCGCGGTCCCGGGTCTCGTCCGTCATCCACGCCAGGGACGTGATGCTCGCTTCGTACGCGGCGATGAGGTTGCCGAC
Organism: Arthrobacter pityocampae; assembly: GCF_002927275.1. GTDB lineage: Bacteria > Actinomycetota > Actinomycetes > Actinomycetales > Micrococcaceae > Arthrobacter_D > Arthrobacter_D pityocampae. Next base: position 88,150 of record NZ_PRKW01000002.1, read on the forward strand.
GAGGTCGAGCATGGCGGCCTTGTGCGTCGCCGGGAAATGCCGCTCGACGTACCGCTGCCCGATCGCCTCGCCGATCGCTCCCTCGACCAGGGCGACGCCGCGCTTCCAGCGGTCCTTGATACGGGGGGTGCCCGCGAGGTGCGTGCCGTAGAACGCGAAGGCGGCATCCACGAACCGGTCGTCGAGGTAGTCGGCGGCGTGCAGCAGGACGCGGCTCGCGAGCCACTCCCGCCACGTGGCGAGGTCCTCGGTGCGCAGCGCGGCGTCGAGCCCGCGGACGAAGTCCGGCTGGTTGACCACGAGCTCCGCGGCCTGACCGGGGGTGTCGGTGACGATGCGCAGCCAGGGGACGAGGTGGTCCGACAGCCCGGCGACGGCGTCGTGCTGCACCAGGTTGTACGTCTTCTGCGGATCCCTGCGCTCCACGGAGCCCATCGACGACGCCGCGAGGCGCGTCTCGAGGCCGACGACGCGGGCCGCAGCCCCGGCCGGGTCGGCGGTGCCGACGAGATCGAAGAGCCGCGTCAGGAGCTCCGCGTACCGCTCGCGCGTCTCCGCGAAGCCGTCCTCGCGGTAGTAGGACTCGTCCGGCAGGCCGAGGCCCGACTGGTACAGGTGCAGGAGGTAGCGCTCGGGGTTCCCGGCGTCGTTGCTGACATAGGGCGCCGCGAAACCCTGGACGCCCGAGCGGGTGAGGCCGGCGCTGAGCTCGACGAGGTCCTCGATCGTGGACACCGCCCCGATGCGGTCGAGCAGGGGACGGACCGGCGCGGAGCCCTCGGCCTCGATGCGCGCCGTGTCCATGAAGTCTGCGTAGAGGGTGCCGATCTTCGTGTCGAGTTCGTCGGTGGAGCCGCCGGCCACCCGCGCCGCAGCCTCCTCGATGATGGTCCGGACGGCGAGCTCCGAGGCGTCCCGCAGGGCGGTGAACGAGCCGGTCAGCGGCCTGTCGTCGGGGATCACCGTCTCCTTCAGCCAGACGCCGTTCGCGTACCGGAAGAGATCGTCCTGGGGTCGGACGGTCGTGTCGAGAGTGGTCGGATCGAAGGTGCTGATCGTCATTGTCGCTTCCTGATTCCTCGTGGTGCGTCCAGGGCATGCACTCGTCCGAGCGCCCCCGAAAGCCATCCTATGTGCCGTGCTATCGTGGAATTGTGCGTGCACAGAGAACTCTTCTTCGGTGCCGCGGCGAGGCCATCTAGGACTCAGAGCCACTGGCCACCCCTCGCCGCGGTGTTCGCGTCGCCCGGCCGCCGGCACACACAGTTCCCATAGACAAGGCCGATCCCCCCATGCGAAACGCACAGACGACCTCCGGTATGCCGTTCGGCAAGTACCGTCCCTTCCAGGACCAGATCACCGTCGAACTCCCCGACCGCACCTGGCCGGACCGCGTGATCTCGAAGGCGCCGCGCTGGTGTGCCGTCGACCTCCGGGACGGGAACCAGGCCCTGATCGACCCGATGAATCCCGAGCGCAAGCACAAGATGTTCGACCTGCTCGTCGGGATGGGGTTCAAGGAGATCGAGGTCGGCTTCCCGTCGGCGTCGCAGACCGACTTCGAATTCGTCCGCCAGCTCGTCGAGGGTGACCGCATCCCGGACGACGTCACCATCCAGGTCCTGACGCAGTCGCGGGAACACCTGATCGAGCGGACCTACGCGTCCCTCGAGGGGGCGGACCGCGCGATCGTGCACCTCTACAACTCGACGTCCGTGCTGCAGCGGCGCGTGGTGTTCAACCAGGACCAGGACGGCATCATCGACCTCGCCCTCCAGGGCGCCCGGCTGTGCCGCAAGTTCGAGGAGAACATGGGCAGCACCATGATCACCTACGAGTACTCCCCGGAATCGTTCACGGGGACGGAGCTCGAGTTCGCCGCCCGCATCAGCAACGAGGTGTCGGCGGTGTTCGAGGCCTCCACCGACCGCCAGATGATCCTCAACCTGCCGGCCACCGTCGAGATGGCGACGCCGAACGTGTACGCGGACTCGATCGAGTGGATGAGCCGGAACCTGACGAACCGGGACAGCATCATCCTCTCGCTGCATCCCCACAACGATCGCGGGACCGGGGTGGCTGCGGCGGAGCTCGGCTACCTCGCCGGCGCCGACCGCATCGAGGGATGCCTCTTCGGCAACGGCGAACGCACCGGCAACGTGGACCTGGTGACGCTCGGCATGAACCTCTTCAGCCAAGGCATCGACCCGCAGATCGACTTCTCCGACATGGACTCCATCCGCCGCACCGCCGAGTACTGCAACCAGCTCAGCGTGCCGGAGCGGTCCCCCTACGGCGGAGACCTGGTCTTCACCGCCTTCTCCGGCTCCCACCAGGACGCCATCAAGAAGGGCTTCGAGAGCATGGAGCGCGACGCCGCGGCGGCCGGCGTCGGTGTCGACGACCTCCCGTGGGCCGTCCCGTACCTGCCGATCGATCCGAAGGACATCGGCCGCTCCTACGAGGCCGTCATCCGGGTGAACTCGCAGTCCGGCAAGGGCGGTGTGGCGTACCTGCTCAAGAACGAGCACAGCCTCGACCTCCCGCGCCGTGCGCAGATCGAGTTCTCCGGCGTCGTCCAGCGCCGCACCGAGACCCAGGGCGGTGAGGTCAGTGGTGCGCAGCTGTGGTCGGTCTTCCAGGACGAGTACCTGCCCACCCGTACCGAGGGCGGCGAGGACACCTGGGGCCACTACGAGCTCACCTCGGTCAACACGGACACGGCCGAGGACGGCTCGTTCAAGCTGGTCGCGACGCTCCTGGTGGACGGCGTCCAGCAGCGCAAGGCATCCCGGGGCAACGGCCCGATCGACGCCCTGCTGACCATCCTCGGCCAGGACGGCGTGGACGTGCGCGTCCTCGACTACACCGAGCACGCCCTGTCCTCCGGCGGCAACGCGCGCGCCGCGGCCTACGTCGAGTGCGCGGTCGGCGAGCGCGTGCTCTGGGGTGTCGGCATCGACGCGAACACCACCATGGCCGCGCTGAAGGCCGTCGTCTCCGCGGTCAACCGGGCCATCCGCGACGCCGCCTGAGCCGTGTCGCACCGACCACCCCGGCCGTCCCGCGCACGCGGGCCGGTGGGGGTGGCAGGTGGGAGAATAATTCCGTGCCCTCCTCATCAGCGTCCCGCACCTATCGCGCCGAAGGTGTGGTCCTGCGCACCTACAAGCTCGGTGAGGCGGACCGCATCATCGTCTTCCTGACCCGGGAGCACGGGCAGGTCCGTGCCGTCGCGAAGGGCGTCCGCCGGACCAGCAGCAAGTTCGGGTCCCGCCTGGAACCGTTCATGGCCGTGGATCTCCTGCTCGCCCACGGGCGGACCCTCGACGTCGTCACGCAGGCGCAGACCAGGGGCGCCTACGGTCACGGCATCGCCTCGGACTACGGCCGCTACACCGCCGCGACCGCCATCGCCGAGACCGCCGAGCGCCTCACGGACCTCGGGGAGGCCGGGGGAGCGCAGTACGGTCTTGTCGCCGGGGCGTTCTCCGCCCTCAGCCGTAACCTGCACCCCTCGGAGCTCATCCTCGACTCCTATCTGCTGCGCGCCCTGGCCACGGCGGGGTGGGCCCCGAGCTTCACCGCCTGCGCCCGCTGCGGTGCCCCCGGCCCCCATTCCGCCTTCTCCGCGCCGCTCGGCGGCGCGGTCTGCCCGGGCTGCCGGCCGCCCGGCTCGGCGTCGCCGTCGGTCGCGACCATGGAACTCCTCGGCGCGCTGCTCACGGGCGACTGGGTCACGGCGGACGCGTCGGAGTCCGGAGCCCGGCGCGAGGCGGCCGGCCTCGTCGCCGCCTTCCTCCAATGGCACCTCGAACGCGGGGTCGCCTCCCTCAAACATGTGGAGCGTGTATGAACAACCCCGTCCGACCCGCGGCGCCCTGGCCCCACCCGAGCGGCGAGCTCGCCCCGTCCATCCCGCGCCAGTTCGTGCCCCGACACGTCGCGATCGTGATGGACGGCAACGGCCGCTGGGCCAACGAGCGCGGCCTGCCCCGGACGGAAGGGCACCGGGCCGGTGAGGCGGCGCTGCTGGACGTCATGGCCGGTGCGATCGAGATCGGCGTCCGGCACGTGTCCGTCTACGCCTTCAGCACGGAGAACTGGAAGCGGTCCCCCGAAGAGGTGCGCTTCCTGATGGGGTTCAACAAGGAGGTGCTGAGGCGCCAGCGGGACCAGCTCGACGCCTGGGGGGTGCGGATCCGCTGGTCGGGGCGCCGGCCGAAGCTGTGGCAGTCGGTCATCCGCGAGCTGGAGGACGCCGAGCGTCACACCGCGCGCAACACGACCTGCACCCTGACGATGTGCGTCAACTACGGCGGGCGTGCGGAGATCGCCGACGCCGCGCGGGCCATCGCCGAGGACGTGGCGGCCGGCACCCTGAAGGCGTCCTCGGTCAGCGAGAAGACCGTGCAGCGCTACCTCGACGAGCCGGACCTGCCCGACGTCGACCTGTTCCTGCGCACCTCCGGCGAGCAGCGCCTGTCCAACTTCATGCTCTGGCAGTCCGCCTACGCGGAGATGGTCTTCATGGACACGCTGTGGCCGGACGTCGACCGCCGCACCCTGTGGCGGGCCATCGAGGAGTACGCCTCACGCGACCGCCGATACGGGGGAGCGGTGGACCAGGCGGCGGACCGCCTGTCCTCCTAGCCGCCCTGCGGTGTTGGCAGGTCCCCGCCAGGCCACGCGTCGGGAGGACCGGCGCCGGAACCGGCGGGGACCTGCACGTCCATCCACGCCGTCGCCGCCCTCACCGCGGCGCGACGGACCTCGGGCCGGGACAGGAAGACGTCGTGCAGGGCGCCCGGCAGGCGCCGGATGGTGACGTCGTGGCCGAGCTCGGCCGCGCGGCGCACCATCGGCCCAACGTCGAGGATGATGTCGGACTCCAGCATCGCCTCGTTCCACGTGGGGCCGATCGCCGACGCCGCGGAGCATAGGACGAGCACCGGCACGTCGACCGTCACCCCGCGAGCGAGGGCCGCATGGCCCGCAAGGACCGCCGCGAGCCACCCGGCCCGGACGGGGAACCCGGTCTCGGGCCGCCACGCCGGGTCGACCGGCCATTCGCCGTCGAGCGTGTCACTGATGCTCCTGAAGTAGAACCCGAGGGCGGGGAAGCGCAGCCGTGCCCTCGGCCGACGGCGTGAGAGGGTGTCGAGGATGCCCTGCGCGGCGCTGCGCAGCAGGGCGCTGCCCTGGATGTCGAGCCACGGACTGTTGAGGACGAGCGCCGCGATCCGCCCGGGGTTGCGGGCGGCCCACAGCGTCGCGGTGAGTCCGCCCGTCGAGTGCGCCATCAGGACGATCTCCGGGTCGGCCTCCGTTCCCGTCCGTGCGGCCAGCCGCGCCCGCAGCGCGGCCAGTCCCGCTTCGAGGTCGGCGTCGTACTCCTCGAGGGAGGTCGCGAAGCCGGGGGTCTGTCCGGGCAGCAGGCTGCGGCCGTACTTGTGCAGGTCCAGGGCGAAGAACGCCCAGCCCTGAGCGGACAGCGCCTCGGCGAGCTCCGTTTGGAAGAAGTAGTCACTGAACCCGTGGATGTAGAGCACCGCCCGGGACGGTCCGGGACCCCGGGCTCCGGCGGGTTCGTACGCCACGAGGGTCGCCACCCGTGGGCCCTCGTCGTCGGGGTCCAGCGGGAGGGTCAGGGCACGGAACGGTACCCCCAGGATGTCCTCCGACCAGCTCTCGTCCATGCCCCGACCCTACCGGCGCACGCCGCCGGGTGCCCGGACGCGGCACCGTCGGGTTGGTGCCTCGAGTTGGCGCCCGTGACAGGAGCGTGGAACGCTGATGGCATGCGCTTCTACCCGACCTTCTTCCGGATCGTCTTCTCCGGGATGGACGCCGAACGGGCCCACAGGATCGGTTTCGCCCTGATCCGGGCGGTCGACCCCACGCCGGTCGGCTGGGCGCTGCGCCGCGTCTGCGCTCCCGACCCGCGGCTCGCCACCACCGCCTTCGGTGTGGACTTCCCCTCCCCGTTCGGACTCGCTGCGGGCTTCGACAAGGGCGGCACGGGCATCCTGGCCCTCACCGCCCTGGGTTTCGGCCACGTCGAGATCGGCACCGTCACGGGCCAGGCGCAGCCGGGCAACCCAGCTCCGCGCCTGTTCCGCCTCGTCGAGGACCGGGCCGTGATCAACCGCATGGGCTTCAACAACGACGGCGCCGCGGCCGTCGCTCCCCGCCTCCGGGCGGCGCGCCGCAGGCTCGCGCGCCGCTACGCCTCCCGGCCCCTCCCCGTGGTCGGCGTCAACATCGGCAAGACGAAGAAGGTGGACCTCGTCGACGCCGTCGCCGACTACCTCGTCAGTGCCGAGCAGCTGGCACCCGTGGCGGACTACCTCGTGGTCAATGTGTCCTCCCCGAACACACCGAATCTCCGGCTGCTCCAGGGCGTCGAGTCGCTCCGTCCGCTCCTCGAGGCCGTCCGCCGGACCGCGGACGCGGCGGCGGGCCGGCACGTGCCGCTCCTGGTGAAGATCGCACCGGACCTGACCGACCAGGACATCGACGACGTCGGCGCCCTCGCCCTCGACCTCGGCCTGGACGGCATCGTCGCCACCAACACCACCATCACGCGCGAGAACCTCGTCACGGACCCGGCGGACGTCATCGCGAAGGGCGTCGGAGGGCTGAGCGGGGCGCCGTTGAAGGCCCGCGCGCTGGAGGTCCTGGTGCGGCTGCGGGCGGCGGTCGGGGACCGGCTGGCCATCGTCTCCGTCGGCGGTGTCGAGACGCCGGAGGACGTCCTCGAGCGGCTCGACGCCGGCGCCACCCTCGTCCAGGGCTACACCGCGTTCCTCTACGAGGGGCCGTTCTGGGCCCGCCGCATCAACCGCGGCCTCCTGCGGGCCCGGCGGACCCCGACGGGCTGACACCTGGAATCGCCGGATGCAGAAGAGCCGGGCCCGTGGGCCCGGCTCTTCTGCGTTGCACGGCACCCGCCGGGTGCCGGAGGGCCGTCAGACGGGGTACTGGCCCCGGCGGACCTGCGGCTTGGGCAGGCGGAGCCGGCGGAGCTGCAGGGCACGGGTGACGCCGTACCAGAGGTCGCCCTGGTTGGGGGCGCCGAACTTCTCGGTCAGCCTCTTCTTCAGCGTGCGGCGCAGCAGGATGCAGTCCACGATCACCGCGACGATCAGGACCCAGAACGCCATCAGCACGGCACTCTGCACGGCGAGGGACTGGAAGAAGCTGAGGATCACGAACACGAGGGCGGCGATCATGAGGAACTCGCCGACGTTGATCCGGGCGTCGACGAACTGGCGGACGTACCGGCGGTTCGGCCCCTTGTCGCGCAGGGGGAGGTAGCGTTCGTCGTCGGTGTCGAGGGCCCGCCGCATCCTGGCGCGCTCGTCGCGGACCGTCGAGCGGCTCTGGTCGCGCGCCGCCTTGCGGTCGTTCGGCACGAGGGGGCGCCTGCGGGCGGCCTCCTGCACGCTGCGCTTGGGCGTGGGCGCGCCCTTGCCCGGCGCGCGCGGCGCTTCGGGGGTGCGTGAAGCGCTGTCAACGACTTCCTGGGCAGAGGGGGCATCTTTGTTTCGTCCGAACACCCTCTCAGGATACCGGGTCCGTGCCTGCCGGATGCCCGATCCGACCCACCGGTTCCCGACGGTGCGCCGGTCCCCGGGGGTACGGCGTGTGTAGGGTTCTGGCATGACTTCCCTGAACCCCTCGACCGACCGCCCGCACCATCCCCCGCGAGTCGGCGACCGACTGCGCGCCACCGTCGACGCGTCCTTCCCCCGCATCGTCGAGCAGCTCTCCAGCCTCGTCGGCATCCAGGGCATCGCCTGGGACGCCTTCGACGCCCGCGAACTCGACCGCAGCGCGGAGGCGGTCGCGGACCTGATCCGCGGTGTCGGGTTCGACGACGTCCGGATCCTCCGCATCGACAACGACGGCACGCCCGGCGGCCCCGCCGTCGTCGCCCGCCGTGCCGCCGCCGAGGGGCAGCCGACCGTCCTCCTCTACGCCCACCACGACGTGCAGCCGCCGGGGGACCCGGCGCTCTGGGAGTCCGAGCCGTTCGTCGCGACGGAGCGCAACGGCCGGCTGTACGGCCGCGGCGCCGCCGACGACAAGGCGGGCATCATGGCGCACGTCGGCGCCGTCGCGGCCATCACCGAGGTGCTCGGCGAGACGTTCGGCGTCGGCGTGACCCTGTTCATCGAGGGCGAGGAGGAGGCCGGGTCGCCGACGTTCCGCTCCTTCCTCGAGACCTACCGGGAGGACCTCCGGGCCGACGTCATCGTCGTCGCCGATTCCAGCAACTGGAAGGTGGGCGTGCCCGCCCTGACCACGAGCCTGCGCGGACTCGTGGACGGCACCATCGAGGTCCAGGTCCTCGATCACGCCGTGCACTCGGGCATGTTCGGCGGTCCCGTGCTGGACGCCCCGACGCTCCTGGCCCGCCTGATCGCCACCCTGCACGACGACGCCGGCGACGTCGCCATCGCCGGCCTGCACGGCGGGGACCACGCGAGCGTCGACTACGACGAGGACGATTTCCGGGCCGATGCCTCCGTGCTCGACGGGGTACGCCTGGCCGGCACCGGGTCCATCGCCTCCCGCCTCTGGCACAAGCCGGCGCTGTCCGTCATCGGCATGGACATCCCGTCCGTCGCGCTGTCCTCCAACACGCTGATCCCGCGGGCCCGTGCCAAGTTCAGCCTGCGGTTGGCCCCCGGGCAGGACCCCGGGGCTGCGATGGACGCCGTCCGGGCGCACGTCGAGGCCCATGCCCCGTTCGGCGCCCGGGTCACGTTCACGCCGGGGGAGACGGGGAGCCCCTTCCTGACGGACACCACGGAACCCGCCTCCCGGCTCGCCCTGTCGGCCCTCGAGGAGGCCTGGGGCGTCCGGCCCGTGGAAGCCGGCATGGGCGGCTCCATCCCCTTCATCGCGGACCTCACCGAGCTCTTCCCGTCCGCGCAGATCCTCATCACCGGCGTGGAGGACCCGGACTCCCGCGCCCACAGCGCGAACGAATCCCTGCACCTCGACGAGTTCCGCAAGGCTGTCCTCGCCGAGGCCATCCTCCTCGCCGGCATCAACGACGGCGGGCTCGACCGGGACTGACCGGCACCGGTGCGGAAATGTTTCAGCCCCTCGGCCCGTTATGACTGGTGCGGGCCCGGCGTACGATGAAGGAAAGCCGTGCGCGCCGAACCGCGGACGGCACTGAGAGCGGACACACCACGGTGGGGTCCGAGCGAGGAGAAACACCATGAGCACATCGACCACCGAGACCGGATCCGCCCAGGATTCCGTGGAACTGGCCGCGCACGAGGTCATCCTGTCCGACGTCGCGGCAGGCAAGGTGCGTAGCCTCCTCGAGCAGGAGGGCCGCACCGACCTCCGGCTGCGCGTCGCCGTCCAGCCCGGCGGCTGCTCGGGCCTCATCTACCAGCTGTACTTCGACGAGCGCGTCCTCGACGGCGATGCCGTCCGGGACTTCGACGGCGTCGAGGTCATCGTGGACAAGATGAGCGTCCCGTACCTGTCCGGCGCGTCCATCGATTTCGAGGACACCATCTCGAAGCAGGGCTTCACCATCGACAACCCCAATGCGGGCGGATCCTGCGCCTGCGGGGACTCCTTCCACTAGGAGTTCAATAGCACGCCGCGAGGGCCCGGAACACCACCGACAAGGTGTGTTCCGGGCCTTTTGCGTGTCACCGGATCGCGGGTCTTCCGGGTAAGCTCTACAGTGAGTAGTAAAACTGGATGTGCACCCCGGGCCGCTTCACGGGCGGGTGGCAACGCACGTAGAAAAGGAAGGTCCGTCTGTGAGTTCGCAGGACCGAACCGGTAGCAAGCGCGTCAGGATCACCAAGATCTCCAGCATCTCGCTGGCTGGCGCCCTCCTACTGACCGGCTGTACGGCAGAAGCCCAAAGGGGCTGGCTGCCGGCAGATCGGGACAACACCAACCACACCGGGGCCATCACCGATCTGTGGGTCAACTCGTGGATCGCTGCCATGATCGTCGGCATCATCACGTGGGGCCTGATCATCTGGTGCATGGTCGCGTACCGTCGCCGCCGGAACGACACCGGCTACCCCCGGCAGATCAGCTACAACCTGCCGCTCGAGATCTTCTACCTGACCATCCCGCTGTTCATGGTGCTCGTGTTCTTCTACTTCACGGAACGCGATATCGCGAAGATCGACGCCCGCGTCGAGAACCCGGACGTCATCGTGGACGTCCGCGGCAAGCAGTGGTCGTGGGACTTCAACTACGTCAACGAGAACAGGTACTCCGTCGGCGTCCAGGGCAGCCTGAACGGTGAAGAGGGCGTCCCGGAGAACCTGCCGACGCTCTACCTGCCCGTGAACCGGAGCGTCGAGTTCCAGCTCAACGCACGCGACGTACAGCACTCCTTCTTCGTTCCCGGCTTCCTGATGAAGCGTGACCTCTATCCGGGCCGCACCAACTACATCAACCTCACTCCGACGAAGGAGGGCGTGTTCGTAGGCAAATGCGCCGAACTCTGCGGCCAGTACCACTCGGAGATGCTCTTCAACGTGGAGGTCGTCTCGCAGGCCGAGTTCGACGCCCAGATGGCACAGCTCGAGGTGGGCCAGCTCGGCGACGAGTACGACCGCGACTCCTACCCCGAGGACGATCCCGATACCGACCCAGCCAGGAGCAGCAGCTGATGTCCACCTTCGAATACACCCTTGAGGAAGCCGGCACCGTCGCGGCTCCGCGTGTGGTTCCGAGGTCCAAGGGACGCATCGTCGTCAACTGGATCACCTCGACCGATCACAAGACCATCGGGTACATGTACCTGATCGCCTCGTTCGTCTTCTTCTGCTTCGCCGGCGTCATGGCCCTCATCATCCGGGCGGAGCTGTTCGAGCCCGGCATGCAGGTCCTGCAGACGAAGGAGCAGTACAACCAGCTGTTCACGATGCACGGCACCGTGATGCTCCTGATGTTCGCGACCCCGCTGTTCGCAGGCTTCGCCAACGTCATCATGCCGCTCCAGATCGGCGCCCCCGACGTTGCCTTCCCCCGGCTGAATGCACTGGCGTTCTGGTTCTTCCTCTTCGGCAGCACGATCGCCGTCTCGGGGTTCATCACCCCGCAGGGCGCGGCGTCGTTCGGCTGGTTCGCCTACGCCCCGCTGTCCAGTACGACGTTCTCGCCGGGCGTGGGTGGGGACCTCTGGGTCTTCGGGCTCGCGCTGTCGGGCTTCGGCACCATCCTCGGCGCCGTCAACTTCATCACCACGATCATCTGCATGCGCGCCCCGGGCATGACCATGTGGCGCATGCCGATCTTCACCTGGAACACGCTGATCACGGCGATCCTGGTCCTGATGGCGTTCCCGCCGCTGGCCGCCGCGCTCTTCGCGCTCGGCGCCGATCGCCGGTTCGGTGCCCACATCTTCGACCCCGAAGCCGGGGGTGCCATCCTCTGGCAGCACCTCTTCTGGTTCTTCGGCCACCCCGAGGTGTACATCATCGCGCTGCCGTTCTTCGGCATCGTCTCCGAGATCTTCCCTGTCTTCAGCCGCAAGCCGATCTTCGGCTACAAGGGCATCGTCTACGCGACGATCGCCATCGCAGCCCTCTCCGTGACCGTGTGGGCGCACCACATGTACGTCACCGGCGCGGTTCTGCTCCCGTTCTTCGCCTTCATGACCATGCTCATCGCGGTCCCCACCGGCGTGAAGTTCTTCAACTGGATCGGGACCATGTGGCGGGGATCGCTCACCTTCGAGACCCCGATGCTGTGGAGTCTCGGCTTCCTCGTGACGTTCCTGTTCGGAGGCCTGACGGGCATCATCCTGGCATCGCCCCCGCTCGACTTCCATGTCTCCGACACCTACTTCGTGGTGGCGCACTTCCACTACGTGGTCTTCGGGACCGTCGTCTTCGCGATGTTCGCCGGGTTTTACTTCTGGTGGCCCAAGTTCACGGGCAAGATGCTCAACGAGCGCCTGGGCAAGATCCACTTCTGGATGCTGTTCCTCGGCTTCCACGCCACCTTCCTCATCCAGCACTGGCTCGGCGTCGAGGGCATGCCCCGCCGTTACGCGGACTACCTGCCGGAGGACGGTTTCACGGCCATGAACCAGTTCTCCACCATCGGGTCCTTCGTGCTCGGTGCCTCGCTGATCCCCTTCTTCTGGAACGTGTACATCACGTGGCGTACCGGCAAGAAGGTGGAGGTCGACGACCCGTGGGGCTTCGGCGCCTCGCTCGAGTGGGCGACGTCCTGCCCGCCGCCGCGGCACAACTTCACCTCCCTGCCGCGCATCCGGTCCGAGCGCCCCGCACTCGACCTGCACCACCCCGAGCTGCAGCAGACCCACACGCCCGATGACAGTGCCGCCAGCTTCATGGGTGCCGCAGACCGGAAGGACGCCAACGCATGAGGATCGAGACGAAGCTCTTCACCTATCTGACGCCGTTCTTCCTGCTGGTGGGAACCGTCTACGGGTTCCTCGTGGACTGGATGGAACCCGTCGGGTTCCTGGCGCTCTACCTCACGGCCGGCCTCTCGGGGATGATCGGGTTCTACCTCGGCTTCACCGGGAAGCGCGTGGGCGACCGCCCCGAGGATCGCCTCGATGCGGAGATCCACGAGGGATCCGGCGAGCAGGGGCACTTCAGCCCCTGGAGCTGGTGGCCCCTGGTGCTCGGCCTCTCGGCCGCGACCTGCTTCGCGGGTCTGGCGGTCGGCTTCTGGATCACCTATATCGGCGTCGGGCTTGCCGCGATCGCCCTGATCGGCTGGGTCTACGAGTACAGCCGCGGGTACCACGCCCACTGATCCGAACTGCCCACCATCCGACAGGGAGTCCGCCGCGTGCGGGCTCCCTGTCGTTCGTCCGGCGCCGTACGATCGGGAGACCCGGTGTCCTCCGACGCCCCGATCGCAGGAGATGGAATCGATGACCGTGGTGCCCCGTCGCTTCGATGCCGAACCGCTCGACGACGCATCGGCGACACCGAAGCACGTGCAGCTCCGCGAGAGCCTGCGCCGCTACATCCGCCAGTTCGGTGAGCCCGGGGCCGGGATACCGTCCGAGCGGCAGCTGGGCGGCTACTACGGCGTGGCCCGCATGACCGTCCGCCATGCCATCGACGCCCTCGTGGCGGAGGAGGTGCTCGAGCGCATCGTGGGCCTGGGAACCTTTGTCGCACGGAGCAAGATGGATCTCCACATGAAGATGACGTCCTACACCGAGGAGATGATCCGCCGGGGAATGGTCCCCGACGCGCGGGTTCTCAGCTTCGAGCAGCAGGGGGCCTCACCCCTTGTCGCTCGGGAACTCCAGATAGACCTCGGCCAGCCCGTGGTGCGGTTCCGCCGCCAGCTCCTCGCCGACGGTGAGCCCATGAGCGTCGACGAGAACTTCATCCCGGCGCACCGCGTTCCCGGCATCCTCGACGAGCCGCCGCCGACGTCGCTCTACAACGTGCTGAGCGAGAAGTACGGCCTGGTCATGGAATGGGGCGAGGACACCATCGAGGCGACCGCGGCGTCGCCGTCGATCGCGCGCCTGCTCAATGTGGAGATGAACGCGCCCCTGCTCAAGATCCAGCGGCACGCGTACGTGGCCCGCAGCATGATCGACTACTCCGTCTCCTACTATCGCGCCGACCGCTACAAGCTGTGGGTGCCCCTGCAGCGGCCCGGCGTCCGGACCCCCCGCGCGTACAGCGCCACACGCCTCCGCTAGGCTCAGGCGCCCTCTTGGCGCCTCCGGGTACTCCTCAGGGCGCCAGGGTGCCCGGCGACCGGTCGTAGGCGCGGATCGCCGCCGCGGGGTGTGGGTCGTCAGCGGTTTCCGACGACCGCGGCGAAGGCGAGGCCGATCACGCCCCCGACGAGGAAACCGGCCGCCACCTGCCCCGCCGTGTGGGCGCCGAGGCGGACCCGCGACCAGCCGACGGCCACCGGCATGGGCAGCAGCAGGAGGGCGGCCGGTCCGGCGATGGTGACGGCCCCGCACGTGACGAACACGGCGACGGCGGAATGGGCGGAGAGCTTCCACCAGAGATTCACGACGAGCACGAGGGCCACGCCGGCCACGGTGCACCAGACGGCCGCGACGAGCGCCCACGGGGCGTCGAGGAGCGCGAGGATGCAGAGTCCGACGCCGATGGAGAGGAGTGTTCCCGCCAGCACCGGGGCGCGCTGGCGTCGTTCACTGATGTGGTGGTCGGTCAGGCGTCCGGCGCGCACGAGCACGAGCACCGCCGCGAGGGGGAGGACGGTCGTGAAGGTCGCCGCGACTCCCGCCTGGAGGGCGCCCCCGGGCCAGCCGGCGGCGCCGATGGCCGTAGCGACGAGGAAGAGGGTGACCAGCACGGCAGGGGCGCAGAGCTCACTGATCGCGGCGGCAATCCTGTGCGCCCGGGAGCGGCGCGTGGGCGCGGTGCGCGTGGCGGTCATGGTGGGCTCCTTCGTCGATGGGTGCGGGTCCTCGACCTGCACGGGGATGCAGGAGGGGCCCGGACTGTCCGTCCGGGCCCCTCCTGGTCAGCTGATCGGGAGTTCGTCCCTAGCGGCTGGTGATGGCCTCGCGGTCCTTCGCACCGGCGACCTCTTCGTGGTGGTCACCGTGCGATGCCTCGATCTCCCGCGGCGTGACAGGTGCGACGCGGTCCTCGAAGAAGAACCGTGAGACGCGGCCGTGGACCTTGTCCAGACGCGAGACCTTGCCGTCCGCATCGGGCTTCGGGACCATGACCTCGGGCGACTCGAAGGCCACCAGCTTGTAGCGGCTGTAGTCGTCGACCTGCTCGTGGACCTCGATGAACTCACCGTGCGGCAGGCGGACGATGCGTCCGGTCTCGCGGCCGTGGAGGGCGATCTCACGGTCCTTGCGCTGCAGGGCCAGGGAGATGCGGCGCGACACCATGAACGCGGCGATCGGACCGAAGATCACCAGGAAGCGCAGCCAGTAGGTGACGTCGTTCAGCGACACCATGAAGTGGGTCGCGATGAGGTCGGAGCTGGCGGCTGCCCACATCACGCAGTAGAACGTGACGCCTGCGACGCCGATCGCCGTGCGGGTCGGCGCGTTGCGGGGGCGGTTGAGCAGGTGGTGCTCCCGCTTGTCCTTCGTGACCCAGGCTTCGATCCAGGGCCAGGCGAACATCGCGGTGAACACGATCATCGCGGGGACCAGCGCAGGGATCAGGACGTTCAGCGAGAGCGTGTTGACACCCCAGGGGAAGGGGAGCAGGAACTCGAAGGTGAAGTTGTCGCCGAGCGTCCCGGGCATCAGGCGGAGGGCGCCGTCGACCCAGCCGATGTACCAGTCCGGCTGGGTGCCGGCGGACACGGGCGAGGGATCGTACGGGCCGTAGTTCCAGATCGGGTTGATGGTGAAGGCGGCGGCGATCGCGGCCAGGACACCGAACACGATGAAGAAGAAGCCACCGGCCTTCGCCGCGTACACGGGGCCGACGGGGTAGCCGACGACGTTCGTGTTGGTCCGGCCGGGGCCGGGGAACTGGGAGTGCTTGTGCAGCACGACCATGAACAGGTGGATACCGATCAGCAGCAGGATCACCGCGGGGATCAGGAGGATGTGCAGCACGTACAGGCGACCGATGATCATCGTGCCCGGGAACTCGCCGCCGAAGAGGAAGAAGCTCAGGTACGTGCCCACCACGGGGATGGCCTTCATGACGCCGTCGATGATGCGCAGTCCGTTGCCGGAGAGCAGGTCGTCGGGGAGCGAGTAGCCGGTGAAGCCGGCGGCCAGGCTCAGGATGAGGAGGACGCAGCCGACGACCCAGTTGAACTCGCGGGGGCGGCGGAAGGCGCCGGTGAAGAAGACTCGGAGCATGTGCACGGCCACGGAGGCCACGAACAGGAGGGCCGCCCAGTGGTGGATCTGCCGCATGAACAGGCCGCCGCGGATGTCGAAGGAGATGTCCAGCGACGAGGCGTAGGCGACGGACATCTCGACGCCACGCAGCGGCAGGTAGCTGCCGTCGTAGTTCGTCTCGGCCATCGAGGGGTCGTAGAAGAAGGTGAGGAACGTCCCGGAGATCAGCAGGATGACGAAGGTGTACAGTGCCACCTCGCCGAACATGAACGTCCAGTGGTCGGGGAAGATCTTCCGGCCGAACTCCTTGACGATCCCCGAGCCGCCGACCCGGGAGTCGACATAGTCGGTGACCTTACCCACGCGCGTCTTCGGCACGTAGGGTTTTGCTGCAGTGGTACTGCTCATGTCAGCCTCGCTCCCAGAAACTAGGTCCTACGGGTTCTTGGAAATCGCTCGACGCGACCAGGTAGCCTTCGCTGTCGACCTCGATGGGCAGCTGCGGCAGGGGACGTGCGGCCGGCCCGAAGATCACCTTGCACTCCTGCTCGAGGTCGAACGTGGACTGGTGGCACGGGCACAGCAGGTGATGCGTCTGCTGCTCGTACAGTGCCACCGGGCAGCCGACGTGCGTGCAGATCTTCGAGTACGCGACGATGCCGTCGTATGCCCAGTCCTCGCGGCCGGGGGAGGGGTTGAGCTCCTCGGGGTCCAGCCGCATGAGGAGGACGACGGCCTTGGCCTTCTCCTCGAGCTTGTGCTCCGCCTCGTTCAGCCCCTCGGGGATGACGTGGAACGCCGACCCGATGGTAACGTCCGAGGCGCGGATGGGCGTACCGCTCGGGTCCCGGGTCAGGCGGACGCCGGTGTCCCACATGGTCTGCCTCAGCACGTCGCCGGGCAGGGGGCCCAGGTCGCGGAAGATGGCGATCGCCGGGAGCGGAGCGAGGAGTGCGGCCCCGAGGAGGGTGTTCCGGATCAGCGGGCGGCGCTTGATCCCGGACTCGTCGAGGATGTCGTTGACGATCTTCTCGGCGTCGCGGCGGTCCTGCTCCGGGCGGATCTCGTGGCGACTCTCGGTGACCTCGTGGTCTGGCATGAGCGTCTTGGCCCAGTGGACGATGCCGACGCCGATGCCCAGCATGGCGAACGCCGTACCGAGACCGAGCAGCAGGTTCTGGAGACGAAGCCGTGCGATCGTCTGATCGAGCTCCACGAAGAAGTAGCCCGCGAAGAAGAGCAGGGTGCCGAGGATCGAGATGAAGAACAGCAGGGCGACCTGGCGCTCGGCACGCTTCTCGGCGCGCGGGTCACGGTCGGCGAGACGCGGGCGGTGGGGCGGGAGGCCCGGGTTCTCGAACTGCTCCGGAGTCCGCCCCGGCGTTGCAACGGTGACCGAGCTTCCGGGAGCGCCGTGGCTAGAGTCGGCCATGATCCCTCATATCTTTCATTAGGTACTGCGAGTCTGTAAGTGATTCGTTCACGAGGCGCTCCCGGATGGTCAGGAGGACCGCGACGTGAGCCACACGGTGAAGGCGATGATGACACCGAGGCCGGCGACCCAGATGAACAGGCCCTCCGAGACGGGGCCGAGCGAACCGAGATCGGCTCCGCCGGGGGAACCCTGCTCCTCGATCGTCTTCAGGAAGGCGATGATGTCCTGCTTGTCCTCGGGGGTGACGTTCGCGTCGTTGAAGACGGGCATGTTCTGCGGGCCGGTGACCATGGCTTCGTAGATGTGCTTCTCGCTCACGTCGGCCAGGCCCGGGGCGTACTTGCCGCGGGTGAGGGCGCCGCCGGCTGCTGCCGCGTTGTGGCACATGGCGCAGTTGACCCGGAACAGCTCGCCGCCGTGGGCCGGATCGCCCTGGGAGGCGTCGGTGATCTCCTCGGAGGGGATGGCGGGACCGGCGCCGAGCGACGCGACGTACGCCGCCAGCTGGCCGACCTGCTCGTCGGTGAACTGGACGGGCTTGGCCTGCGCCTGCGGGCCGTCCATCTGCATGGGCATGCGGCCGGTGCCGACCTGGAAGTCGACGGAGGCTGCTCCGACGCCGACCAGCGACGGCGCGGCGTCCGAGCCCGTGGCCCCGATGCCGTGGCACGAGGCGCAGTTGGCCACGAAGAGCTTGTTGCCCTCTTCGACCTCGTCCTCGCTGGCGGTGGTGGTCTGTGCCTGCGCCTGGTTGGCGGAACTGGCGGCAGCGTAGAGACTGCCGGTAAAGAGGAGCGCCATCAGCAGCAGCGCCAGCGCTGCGAGGGGGTGACGCCGCCTCTGGGAGAGTGCCTTCACGGGGTGGTTCCTGCCTTTTCGATGCGAGCGCTGCGGAGATTCTTCACTGAATTCTACCTCTAGTAGAAGAGACTACAGGAGGAGTCACTTGAGGAAGTAGATGATGATGAACAGGCCGATCCAGACGACGTCGACGAAGTGCCAGTAGTAGGACGTCACGATGGCCGAGGTGGCTTCGAAGTGCCCGAACTGACGGGCGATGAAGGCGCGCCCGATGATGAGCAGGAACGCGACGAGACCGCCGATCACGTGGAGCCCGTGGAAGCCGGTGGTTATGTAGAAGGCCGAGCCGAAGGCGTTGGAGTTCAGCGCGATGCCCTCGGCGACGAGCTCCGCGTACTCGTAGGCCTGCACGGACACGAAGATCGCGCCCATGACGAAGGTGAGCAGGAACCACTCGACCATGCCCCAGCGTGCGAGCTGGAAGAGGCCGCCCGTCCTGCGGGGCTGGAGGCGCTCGGCGGCGAAGACGCCGAACTGGCAGCTGAACGAGCTCGACACCAGGATGACGGTGTTCACGAGCGCGAAGGGCACGTTCAGCTTCTCGGTCTCCATCGCCCACAGCTCGCCCGAAGTGGAGCGCAGGGTGAAGTACATGGCAAAGAGGCCGGCGAAGAACATCAACTCGCTGGACAGCCACACCACGGTTCCGACGGAGACCATGTTGGGGCGGTTCAGGGCGGGATGCGGGGCGGCGCTGGGGGCTTGGGTCGCGGATGTCACAGACTCATTATGTCCCCAAGATCAGCGCGACCACCAACGCGAAACCGCCGTTGCACGGGCGGTTGCGCGCCGGGAGGGGTGTGACGCCCGTGATTCCGCGGAACTTCCCCGAGATGACTTTCTACAATTCGTAGATAATCTTGGACGGTGAGCCTGACAACAAGCCCTGCCACGGTGCAGCCCACCTGGCCGTCGATCTTCTCGTCCCTCCTCGCGGGCACCGATCTGAGCGTGGAGCAGAGCCGCTGGGCGATGGACACGATCATGGCGGGCGAGGCGAGCCACGCCCAGATCGCAGGCTTCCTGGTCGCCCTGCGGGCCAAGGGGGAGTCCGTCGACGAGCTCACAGGACTGGTCGAGGCGATGCTCGGCAGGGCACACCGCATCCGGGTGGCCGGTCCCACGCTCGACATCGTCGGGACCGGCGGCGACGGGCTGGGCACGCTCAACATCTCCACCATGGCCTCGCTGGTGGCCGTGGGTGCGGGTGCGAGGGTCGTCAAGCACGGCAATCGGGGGGCCTCCTCCGCCTCCGGCGCCGCGGACGTGATCGAGGAGCTCGGGGTGCGGCTCGATCTGCTGCCGGCCGACGTCGCCCGGACGGCCGAACGGGCCGGGATCACGTTCTGCTTCGCGCAGGTCTTCCACCCGTCCATGAAGCACGTCGCCGTGCCGCGCCGTGAACTCGGGATCCCCACGGCCTTCAACTTCCTGGGGCCGTTGAGCAACCCGGCCGGGGTCGGAGCGCAGGCGCTCGGCTGCGCCGATGCGAGGATGGCGCCCCTGATGGCCGGCGTCCTCGCGGCCCGGGGGATCCGCGCCCTCGTCTTCCGGGGCGACGACGGTCGGGACAAGCTGACCACCAGCGGCTCCTCCACGGTATGGGAGGTCCGCGACGGGCAGGTGCGGACCCAGGAGGTGCACCCCGGGGACTTCGGGCTCGACGTCGTGCCCGTCGATGCGCTGCGCGGTACCGACGCCGCCGGCAACGCGGCCGTGGTCCGCTCCGTGCTGGGCGGCGGGACCGGACCCGTACGGGACGCCGTCGTCCTCAACGCCGCCGCGGGCCTCGTGGCACTGGAGCCGGCCGCGGAGGGAAGCCTCGTGGACCGCATCACGGCGGCCATGCAGCGCGCGCGCACGTCGATCGATTCCGGCGCCGCTGCGGCCGTCCTGGAGCGCTGGGTCGAGGTCAGCCGCTCCTACTGACCGTTCCTGCGGGCGCCGCGGGGGCTCTCAGCTCTCGAAGCCCAGGGAGAAGGCCGCGTCGAGGTCGTGCTGCGAGTAGGAGCGGAAGGCGATCTGCGTCGTCGTCGAGCGGATGCCCTCGATCTTCGAGAGGCGGTCGGCGATGACGTCGGCCAGGTCCTCGTGGCGGCTCACGCGGGCGACGGCGATGAGATCCCACTCGCCCGTCACCGAGTACACCTCGCTGATTCCGGCGATCTCGGAAATTGCCTGCGCGCTCTCGGGGATGCGGGAGGCGTCGGTCTGGATGAGGACGAATGCTGTGATCATGGCATGCCTTTCGGGAAGGTGGATTCGGACCTACGCTACCGGCCGGCGTCGCCGCCGGACCACGTGGTGGACGACGCGCGGGAGCAGCAGGAACACACCGAGGACGATCAGCGTGACGACCTGGAAGCTGAGTGCGACCCCGGCGCCGGACAGCGCGCGCACGGCCAGGCCGCCGGCGACGGTCCCCAGCCACAGGACCACCCCGGTGGGCCAGGGTGTGCCGGGGGACCGCCAGGCGCGTACGGCCAGGGCCGCGGCGGTGTAGGCGAGGAGGAACGGCCAGGCGGTCTCGGCCACGCCGGCGACGGTGACGCCGTGCTCGTGCGTGCGCCGCCCAGAGGCGGCGAACACGAGGATCAGGACGACGTCGGCGAAACCCCAGCCGACCGGGGCCGCCGGGGCGCGACCCGACACTGCGCGGCCCGACACTGCTCGACCTGCCGGGGACGACGTCGCACGGGCGGGATGGGGGGAGGTGCTGCTGGGCATGGCACCAGCCTAGTTGCCCCGGACCAGGTGGATGCCGTCGTCGTGCCCGTCGTCGTGCCCGTGGACCGGGGGGCGGGTGATCCACTGCGCAAGGGAGCGCGGCACCGGTGGTGCACGGTCCACCGGGATCGGGACCCTACCTCCGGTTCCGGACCGCACAGCGCACGCACAGCCTCGGGGAAGCCGTGCCACACGCGGGTCCGTCACGGTGGTGGTGGGGTACGGAAGCCTTTCATCGGGTGGGGCCGACATCCCGGCCCCGCGCTCAGGTGGCGTGCTCCGGTGTGCCCGGGCTTGCTGCATCGGGTTCCGGGGCGGAGGCGAAGAGATCGAGGCCGAGACTCCGGGACAGGCTCCGCGTGGCGTGCTGCCCGCGGACGCTGGTACCCGCGGCGTCGAGCCGGGGCGAGTAGGTGGCCATCGCGCCCTTGCCCGGGGCCACAGTGACGATGCCCCCGGACACCCCGCTCTTGCCCGGCAGCCCGACCTCGTAGAGCCAGTCGCCCGAGCGCTGGTACATGCCGGAGGTGGCCATGACGGCGAGGGTGTCCCGGCAGACGGACGGACCGACGACCCGCTCGTGGGTCAGGGGGTTGACCCCGCCGTCGGCCAGGGTGGCGCCCATCACCGCGAGGCCCCTGGCAGTGACGAGGAGCGAGCACTGCCGGGTGTAGATGTCCGTGGTGAGCAGGGGATCGTAGGACATGTGCCCGTAGCTCCTGAGCAGTGCGGCGAGCGCACGGTTCCGGTGGTTGGTAGCAGCCTCCGAGTCATAGACCTGCGCGTCGAGCTGGAGCCTCCGGCCGGCGAAACGGGACATGCCCTCCTGCAGGTACTGCCACTTGGCGGCGGCGGAGTCCCCGGGGGTGAGGCTGATCATGACGAGCGCCCCTGCGTTCACCATCGGGTTCCTGGGGCTGCCCCCGTTGAGCTCGAGCGCCATGACGGAATCGAAGGCCAGTCCCGTGTTGTTGACCCCGACGGCCTGCCGCACAGTGGTGTGACCGATGGCGTCGCACACCAGCGCGAAGGTGAAGGCCTTCGAGATCGACTGGAGGGAGAAGGCGTCCTGTGCGTCGCCTATCGAGAACGAGTTGCCGTCCACCCCGCAGACACTGATCCCGAACCGGCCCGGGTCGGCGGCCGCGAGCGAGGGGATGTAGTCGGCCACGGTGCCGTCGTCGAGCGTGGCGTAGGTTGCATGGGCGCTGCGCAGCAGGCCGCTCACCGTGCGGCGGGGCGGGAGGTGCCCCGTCGAGGTGAACGGCGCATCCCCGGACGGGTCGGCGGCGCGCCCCGGGCTGAGCAGGTCGAGGTCGCCGCTGTCCCGGCCGCCGGCGGAGTGCGCCAGGATGCTTGCGTTGCGGTCCATCGTTCTCCTTCGGGCTCTCCGGCGTCTGCCGTGCAGTCCGTGCTGCGCCGCCTCCGGCGGCCGGATCCCTCGTCCTGACGGGTCGTGGCCTCGTCGGCTCGCCGGGCCGACCGGCTCCCAGTATGTCCCGTCGCGTGGTGCGCCGGTCCCCTCCGGACGCAGATCATGCCTCGTACCGGCGTGAATCACCCGTGCCGGGTGTGGGACCTGCCGACCCGGTGGCCGAAGCTGGCCGGAGTCGTCGTGCGGCTCACTGGCGGGGGTGTGGACCACGGACGGCGTCCCGCGCGAGGTCAGGAGCACTCCCATGGATGTCGGCAGTACCTCCGGACGGGCGCCTGCCGTGCCGGTGTCGCCCGTGGGCGTCGAGACGGAAGCCGCCGTCGTCGCAGCAGCGGTGACGGTGGTCGGCACCCTCGCGGCAGCGGTCTTCTTCGACGGCAGCCCCGCCCCGCTCTGGGGCGGCAACTCGATCGGTGCCGCCACGGCCGCGGCAGCCTTCGGAGCCGGACTCGTCGCCGGGCTGATGGGCTACTGGCGGTCCAGGTACCAGCCGGGCCACGACTACCGGCAGATGCTTCCCACCTGGCGGCTCATCCTCGACGGCCTGTCGGTCGCCCTCGTCCACGCCGTGATCGCCGCTACCGCTCCGGTCGGCTACCTGTTGCTCCAGCGGAGTTTCGGGGACCCGAGTATCCATCCCGCCGCGGCCGCCATGATCGTGGGCTTCGGGTGCGGACTCGCCGTGTACTGGACCTACACCTCGGTGTTCGCGCTCACCATCGGCCGGCTGTACGGCCTCTTCGTCGTCCTCGTGATGCTCAATGTCGTGGCCGGCATGGCGTCCGTCCAGGACCACACCTGGTGGCAGCACAATTTCAGCAGGCTCGGTGACCCGAGCGAGAGGTCGGGCGAGCTGTTCAACGTGACGCTGGTCGCGGCGGGGATCTTCCTCACCACGTTCGCCTCCCATCTCCAGCGCGAGCTGCAGCGCCTGCACGAGCGGCACCTGCTGCAGCATGCGTGGAGTGCGGGCCTCACCTTCGCGAGCATCACGGCGAGCGGGGTCCTGCTGGTCGGCGTGGGGGTCTTCCCGTCACACGGACGGGGGCTGCTGCACATCTCGTGTGCCGTCGCCATGACGATCTCCTTCGCGTCGCTGATGATCCTCAGTCCGGTGGTCCTCGCCGGGCTGCCGGTATGCTTCCACGTCGGCACCTACGGGTCGCTGGCCGCCCTGATCGCCTGCACGGTGCTGGTGGGCCCGGTCCGCTACCTGAACCTCACGGCGTACGAGCTGTGCACCTCGGTCATCATCTTCTGCTGGATCGCGCTCCTCGTCCGTTTCCTCGACGCGCTGGGCTCGACGGTCACGCCGCCCGCGGCCGCGGGATCCACGCAGGGCGTCCGACCAGCGGACCCCGCCGCAGCCCGTCCCGCAGCGAGCGCGGACCTCACGGTGACCGGACGCTCCGGCATTCTGCGGGGTGGCGCCGAATTCTCCCGCACTCCGCGGAGCGGGCGGAGGTGACGCCGTGTGGGAGGAACTGATCCGCCGGGAGAGGATCCGCCGGGTGGAGAGCATGATCGTGGCGACGACGGCGTCCCCTGCCCTCAGCTCTCCGTGGCCGGATCCGAGCTGCAGGGCATGACCTCCATGCTGCTCGCGGCTCCCACCTCGCGTGACCTGACGGTGGACGAGGTCGCCCGGCAGTCGGTCCGCAGGTCCCCCTCGCTCCGCGCCGGGGACGCGTCGGGCGGACACCGCGAGGCAGCCGATGTGCCCTAGGGCAGCCGGGAGGGCCTGAGCACCGATGCCACTGCCGCCCGTGCCGGATCCAACGGCACCGGGCTGAGGAGGACGGCCGGACCCCGGTGCAGGGTCCCGCTGTCCAGCGGCCGGCAGCGCAGACCGCCCCGGCCGCGCATGGCCGGATGGGCTCCCGGCGCCAGGACCCGGTCCATCCAGGCACAGGGGTGGGCGTGCCGGCCGCCGTGGAGCGAGACCTTCCCGCCCGCGCTCTCGAGGGCGAACGCGTGGCCGATGAGCGGCGTGAGCTCGGCACCCCGGAGGACCACGTTGCGGCGGGGGAGCAGCGGATCGAGAGGTGCCGTTCCGAGCTCCGCCGCGATGGCCTCGAGCGATTCGATGGCGAACAGGGTCACGGCGGCATCCATGTGGGCGGCCTTCCCGAAGAAGCGGTCGCCCACGATGCCCTTGCCCGCCACGACCTCCACGCGCTCCGCATCGGTGGTGACCACCTCGGCTGCCCCGTCCCGGGCACGCCCGAAGTAGGCGTGCCCGGGCGAGACGAGCAGGTGCAGGATCTCGACGTCGTACCGGTACTCGTGCGTCATGGCTCCCACGCTAGCCGGTGACGCCCGGGGGCGTCGGATCTCCGGATCAGGCGCCGACCGGCTGCGGCTCGCGCTCCCCGTGGACCGCCTGGTAGCCCAGCGCGCGGGCCTTGTAGATGGCGGGATTGTGGGAGGCGATGGTCCGTGCGTTGCGCCAGTGGCGGTCCAGCGCCCGGCCCGTCGACGTCGCCGACGCACCCCCGACCTCGAACAGATCGGTGGCGGCCCTCAGGGACTGGGCGACGGCGACCAGTTGCGCCCGGCTGACGGCGGTGTCGGCGTCGTCCACGGCCGCGCGGGCAGCGGCCCGCGCCCGGGGCCCGTCGTCGTCCGACCCGTCGTCCGTCCCGTCATCGGACCCACTCGTGGACCCACTCGTGGACCCGCCGGTGCACCGCCCGGCCCGGAGGTGTCCGTACGCGGCGTCCAGGAGGTCCGCCGCGGCGAGGACGACGGCGTCGGCGGCGAACGCACGGCTGCCCAGTTCGCCCACCACCTGCAGCACCTGGGGGTCCTCGCGCGGCAGGGGTGTGGTCGCGGTGGGATAGGACCGCGTCCGTGGCCGGACGAAGTCCGCCGCGTCCTCGGCTGCGGCCCGGGCGATCCCTGCCAGCGACGCGACGAGCACGAGCTGGAAGAACGCGGGTACGTGGGTCGGCGCGTCCGTGGAGAAGGAGCGGACGTGCCCCGGATCGACGCGCACGTCCGTGAAGCGGGTGGTGCCGCTACCGGTGAGCCGCTGACCGAACCCGTCCCAGTCGTCGATCCGCTCCACGCCGGGGGCTGTGGCACGGACCGCGTACCCGACGCGCTCGCCGTCGTGCAGGGCGCTGCCGGCGATCCAGTCGGCGTAGAGGCTGCCGGTGCTGTAGTACTTGGTGCCCGTGAGCGTCGGGGCGCCGCCGGGCGGGCCCGGGGAGGTCAGGGCCGTGCGGATGTCCCGCAGCGACGTGCCGGTGAGTTCGCTCGAGGCGTTTCCCACCATGGCACCTGCCGCGATGTCGAACAGCCACCGGTCCCGGTGTGCCGACGACGGCTGGAGGAGCGTGCCCTCGACGAAGGCGAAGTGCCCGCGCCACAGCTGGGTGAGATTCGAGTCCGCTGCCGCGAGATCGGTGAGGAGGACGAACAGCTGCCGCAGGGACACCGCGGATCCGCCGTAGGCCTCGGGAACCCGCAGGGCACCGAACCCCGCCTCCTTCAACGCCGCGACCTCGTCGTAGGGCAGCCGGCGGTCCTGCTCCCGCCGGGCCGCCCCGGCGGCGATGGAGTCGAAGAGCGGGCGGAAGCGCTTCCGCAGGGCTGCCGTCGAGGGCGGCGTAGCCGGAGTCCCCGGCTCGCCCGTCGGGGACTGGTGGGTGGTGGCGGACACGGTGGGCATGGGGGCTCCTAGGCGTAGGACGGGGTGATGGGCGGGATGGGCGCAGCGGTGCCGGGCAGGACACCGGCGGCGCGGGGTGTCCGGAGGGGCGCGGCGGCGTGGCCAAGATTCGCCCCGCCGCGGTAGCGCGCGCCGGGATGCCGGTCGAAGAGCCGTGTGGCTCCCGGCCCGAACAGGCGCTCGCGGAGGGTCGACTCCTCGTACGATCTGCGGTACAGGCCGCGCTTCTGCAGTTCGGGGACCACGAGTTCGATGAAGTCCTCCGCCGTGCCCGGGGAGAGGAACTGCCGCAGATTGAACCCGTCGAGGTCCGTGCCCTCGACCCACCGTTCGATCTCGTCGGCGACCTCCGTGGGCGTACCGATCGCCACGAAGGGACCACGGTCGAACCGGGTGATGCGCTCGAGCGCCTCGCCGACGGTGGTGCCCGCCGGGTGCCTCCGGTTGCTGGGCTGCCGGTCGCGGCCGGGCCGGTCCTCGCGGGCGAGGATGTCGTCGATCACCTCGTCGGCCCGGTAGGCGGCGAGATCGATCCCGCCGCCGCCCGCGTGGGCGAGGTAGCCCTCCGCGCTGGAGAGGCGGCGGTACTCCTCCGCCTTGCGCTGGGCGTCCTTGTGCGTCCTGCCGACGATGACGACGGCGCTCGCGAAGGTCTTGATGTGGTCGGCGCCGCGGCCGTTGGCGACAGCGAGCCGGCGCAGGTCCGCCACGTTGTCCCGGTACGCCGCGGCGTCGCGTCCGCCCACGAAGACGCCCTCCGCGTGGCGGGCCGCGAAGGCCTTGCCGGCCACCGAGCTCCCGGCCTGGAAGAGCACGGGGGTGCGTTGGCGGGACGGTGCGCTCAGGTGCGGGCCGGCCACGGAGAAGTGCGGGCCGCGATGGTCGATGGAGCGGACCTTCGACGGGTCGGTGTAGATGCGCCGCTCGCGGTCCTCGACCACGGCGTCGTCGTCCCACGAGCCCTCCCACAGCTTGTACAGGACGTCGAGGTACTCGTCCGCGATGGCGTAGCGCTGGTCGTGCTCCACCTCGTCGGCCAGCCCGAAGTTCCGGGCGGCGTTGGGGAGATAGGACGTGACGATGTTCCAGCCGAACCGCCCCTTGGTCAGGTGGTCGAGCGTGGAGGCACGCCGTGCGAAGGCGAAGGGTGGTTCGTACGTGGTGGAGAACGTGGCGGCGAAGCCCAGGTGCTCGGTCACCGCGGCCATCGCCGGGATGACCAGCAGGGGGTCGTTGCTGGGAATCTGCACGGCCTCGCGCAGCGCCGTGTCCGGACCGCCGCGGTAACCGTCGTAGGTGCCGACCACGTCGGCCAGGAAGACGCTGTCGAACAGCCCGGCCTCGAGCAGCTTCGCGGTCTCCACCCAGAAGTCGAGGTCGTTGAAGCGGTGGCGGTTGTTCTCCGGGTGGACCCAGAGGCCGTGGGAGATGTGTCCCACGCAGTTCATCTCGAAGAGGTTGAAGGCGATCTGGCGTGTCATGGGTGGGGTGTGTCCTTCCGGGGTGCGGGGAGTGCGGGGATGGCGTCGATGAGTCGGCGCGTGTACTCGTGACCGGGGGCGTCGAAGACCCCGGCGACCGGCCCGTGCTCGAGGACGATGCCG
This sequence comes from Arthrobacter pityocampae, assembly GCF_002927275.1. Classification (GTDB taxonomy): domain Bacteria; phylum Actinomycetota; class Actinomycetes; order Actinomycetales; family Micrococcaceae; genus Arthrobacter_D; species Arthrobacter_D pityocampae. Next base: position 115,702 of record NZ_PRKW01000002.1, read on the forward strand.
TCCTTCAGGACCAACACCTCACGGCTCACGTGCTGGATGACACCGAGGTCGTGGGAGATGAAGAGGTAGCTGAGCCCGAAGCGCTCCTGCAGCTCCGTCAGGAGGTCGAGGATGCGGGCCTGCACGGTGATGTCGAGCGCGGAGACCGGTTCGTCGCAGATGATGACCTCCGGTTCGGCCGCGAGGGCGCGGGCGATGGCCACCCGCTGGCGTTGGCCGCCCGAGAGTTCCAGCGGGCGGCTCCCTGCCTTGTCCGCCGGGAGGCCGACGAGGTGGAGCAGTTCACGGACGCGCGCGGGCCGCGCGTTCCGCGGTGTCCCGGCAGCGGCGACGGCCTGTCCGATCACCTGCTGCACGGTCTTGCGGGGGTCGAACGACTGCAGGGGGTCCTGGTAGATCATCTGCACGGAGCGGCGGGCCGCGAGGTCGCGGGACGCGCGGTGCTCGGCCCAGGTGCGTCCGCGGACGTGGACGGTACCGGCGTCGGGTTGCTCGACGCCGAGCGCCATGCGCGCCACGGTGCTCTTGCCGCTCCCTGATTCGCCCACGATCCCGAGGGTGGTGCCCCGGTGCAGGGTGAAGGACACGCCGTCCACTGCCGTCCGGCGGCCGCCGTCGGGCCCGGGGAAGGCCCTGGTGAGCCCCCGGACCTCCAGGGCGGGCGGTCCCGGCGTGGGGAAGTCCCGGGCCGGCACCGGACGGCCCTGGTCCTGGTCCTGGTCCTGGTTGTGGTCCTGGACTTGCACCGTCAGACGCCGTCCGCGGGAGGACCGCGAGGGGATCGCCGCCAGAAGTCCCTGCGTGTAGGGGTGCTGCGGGTCCTGGAGGACGGCCTGGACGCTGCCCTCCTCCACGATCGCGCCGTCGCGCATCACCGCCACGCGATCGGCGAGGCCGGCGACGACGGCGAGGTCGTGGCTGACCACGAGCATCGCGGTGCTGCCTCCCTTGAGGTCGCCGAGCAGCCGGAGGACCTGCGCCGCGATGGTGGCGTCCAGCGCCGTCGTCGGTTCGTCCGCGATCAGGAAGGCCGGGTCCGCGGCGATCGCCGAGGCGATCAGGGCGCGCTGGCGGAGTCCGCCGGAGAGCTGGTGCGGGTACTGCGCGGCGCGGATCCCGGGGTCAGGGACGCCCACGGAGGCGAGCAGCTCCAGCACGCGCTCGCGGCGGGCGTGGCGGTCGAGGTCCCCGTGCAGGCGCAGGACCTCTCCCACCTCGTCGCCGACCGTGCGCAGGGAATCGAGGGAGGACAGGGCGTCCTGCAGGATGAAGCCGGCCTCCCTGCCCCGGATGCGGGACCACTGGCGTTCGCCCCAGGCGGAGGCGTCCCGGCCGTCGAAGCGTTGCGCGGTGGAGCGGACCTGCGCGCCGGGGCCGGTGAGTCCCACGAGGGTCCGTGCGGTCACGGATTTCCCGGAGCCGGATTCCCCGACCAGCGCGAGGCATTCGCCCGGCCGGACGGACAGGCTGAGGTCGTGGATGATCTCCCGCCGGTGGGTGCCCCGGCCGAAGGCCACGGAGAGCCCTTCGAGTTCGACGACGGGCGGAGGAACGACGAAGGGCGGGGCGGGGATGCTGGGGCGGGTCAGGGCGGTGGGGCTCATGGGAGCCTCCCTTCGGCACGGCGTCGGAGCTCGCGCCCGATCACGGTGATGGACAGGACGGTCGCGACGAGGAACGCCGCGGGGAAGGTGATCAGCCAGGGTGCGTTCGAGATGAAGTTGCGGCCGGCGGAGAGCATCGCGCCCCATTCGGGTGCGGGGGGAGGGGTGCCGAGCCCGAGGAAGCTCAGCGACGCCCCTGCTCCGATCGCCGAACCGATGCCGATCGTGGCGAGGACGAGGACGGGTTTCATGACGTTCGGGACCGTGTGGGTGAGGAGGATCCGCCAGGCGGGCAGGCCGAGGGTCCGCGCGGCCTCGACGAAGCCGGACCGCCGGACGAGGTGGGTCTGGGCCCTGGTGATCCGCGCGTAGTAGGCGATGCTGCCGGCACCGATGGCGAGGATCGCGTTCTCCGTGCCGCCCCCGATGATCCCGATCACCACGAGCGCCAGGAGGATCTCCGGGATGGCGAGGGTGACGTCGAGGAAGCGCATCACGGAGGCTTCGACGAATCGCCCGTTGAGTCCCGCGAGGAGGCCGACGGCGGTCCCGCCGACGACGCCGATCGCCGTCGCGCCGACGCCGATGTACAGCGAGGTGGCGGCCCCGTGGACGATCCGCGTGTAGGCATCGGCGCCGGAGTCGTCCGTGCCGAACCACGCGGAGGCACCCGGCGCCTCGAAACTCCGGCCCGGATCGACGGCGTACGGGTCCGCCGGGGCGAGCAGGTCCGGGACGAGGACTGCTGCCGCCAGCCAGAGGAGGAACACGGACGCCAGCAGGAGGCCGGGGCGGATCCTCGACCGGCGGTGCCGCACCGGGGCGGGACCGGCCGGGTCCGCCGGAGGGGCCCGGTGTCCTGCCGGCGGGGCGGCGGGCGGGACGACGGTGTCGCTGGTGCGTGAGGCGAGGCTCATGCGGTCACCACTTTCGGGTCGATGAGCGTGTACAGGAGGTCGACGACGAGGTTCACGACGACATAGACCGCGGCCGAGAGGAGCACGATCCCGATGATGACCGGCAGGTCCTTGTTGTAGACCGATGCCAGGGCCAGCGATCCGATGCCCTGCCGGCTGAAGAGGGTCTCCACGACCACCGACCCGCCGAGCAGGGCGGCGACGACGAACCCGGTCATGGTCATCACGGGGATGGCCGCATGCCGGAGGGCGTGCCGGATCCTGACGGGGAGGTCGCGCATACCGCGGGAGCGGGCCGTCAGGATGAACGGCTGCTCCAGGACGTCCTCCAGTTCGTTCCGGAGCACCTGCGACAGGGTCCCGAAGACCGCCAGGGCGAGGGTGATCGCGGGCAGGACCAGCGCCGCGAGACCCTGGTTCCCGCCGATGGGGAACCAGCGCAGACCGAACGAGAAGACGATGAGCAGCACGAAGCCGATGATGAAGGTGGGCGTCGCGGCGAGGACCACCTCGACGCCGGAGACGATCGACCGGACCCAGGCGGCCCGCTGCGCGGACAGGATCGCGACCGCGAACGTCAGCGGCAGGGCGACGGCGACGGCGGCCGCCGCGAGCGCCGCCGTCGCGCCGATCTGCTGCCCGATCGCTTCGGCGACCGGCAGGCGTAGCCGGTAGGACTGACCGAGGTCGCCCTGGAGGAGGTTCCCGAGGTAGCTGCCGTACTGGACGATAAAGGGCTGGTCCAGGAGATAGTCGGCGCGGACCTGCGCGAGCGTCTCCGCGGTGGGCCGCGCGTCGGGCCCGCCGAGGATCAGCAGGGCCGTGTCGCCCGGGATCAGGTAGACCGCGAGGAACGTCAGGGTCGCGGCCCCCCAGAGGACGCCGATCCCGACGCCGAGGCGCGTGAGGACGCGCCGGAGCACGGCCATCTACTCGGCCTTCCACGCGTAGGTGAGGACGGGGACCGGGTGGGAGGTGTCCACGGCGACGTCGTGCAGCGTGTTCGCGTAGGCGAACTGGCTCGGGTTCTCGTAGAGCGGCACGCCGGGCACGAGATCGAGCAGCCGGTGCTGGGCGTTCGCGTAGGCCTCCGCGGCGGCCGGCCCGTCGTCGGCCTCGCGGGCCGTGGAGAGCAGTGCGTCGAGCTCGGGATCGTTCACGTAGGACGAGTTCTGGCCGATCCGCTCGCCGGTGATCTCGGAGGAGTGGTAGCGGATGAACAGGACATCGGTGGTATTGGTGTGCCACACCCCGGCCAGGGCGTCGTAGTCGCCGGCGTAGCGGAGTTCCGTCAGCTGCGCCTGCGGGAGCTGGACGATCCGGAGGTCGAAGCCGACCCTGCGGACCTCGCCCTGCAGCTGCACGAGCAGCGGACTCGGCGTCGAACTCTCCACCGTGGGCACCTCGACCGTGAGCCGCTTCCCGTCCTTCGTGCGGAAGCCCTCGTCGTCGCGGCCGGTCCAGCCCGCCTCGTCGAGGAGCCGGGCGGCCCGCTCGGGGTCGTGGGTCAGGACGCCCTCGACCGAGGGGTCGTAGTACTTGCTCTCCTTCGACAGGAAGCTGTCGATCGGGGTGTAGGTGCCGAAGCCGAGACTCCGCGTCACGGCCTGCGTGTCCACCGCGGCGGCGAACGCCTGCCGGACCGCGAGGTCGTCGAACGGGGCCCGGCCGAGGTTGAAGCCCAGCACGTACGGGCTGCCGGTACGGGGGAGGTTCTCGTAGGTGAAGTCCGGATCGGCCTGGACGGCGGCCGCGTTCTGCGGTGGAAGGTTCTCCGTCAGGTCGTACTGTCCCGAGACGAGCGACTGGTGGCGGATGACGGGTTCGCTGACGAGGGTGACCTCGACGCCGTCGAGCAGTGCCTCGCCGTCACCGTCCAGCCACTCCGGCGCCCAGTCGTAGCCGTCCCGCTTCGTGTAGCTGATGCTCTGGCCGGGCCTGTAGTCGGCGACCGTGAAGGGACCCGTACCGATCGGCTTCTGGCACAGCGTCTCCGGCGACTCCGAGATCGCCTTGCCCGAGGTCATGCCGAGCCAGGACTGCGCGAGCGTGTAGAGGAACGGCGTGTAGGGGTGGGCGAGATGGGCCTCGAACGTGTACTCGTCGATCACCGTGCCATCGACGTAGGGGGCGATGTACGCGGCGGCCAGCGGCGACTTCGTGGCGGGGTCCCGCATGTGCTCGAAGTTCTGCCGGAGGACCTCCGCGTTCCAGGGTGAGCCGTCGCTGAACGTGACCCCCTGACGGAGGCGGAACGTGTAGGTCCTGCCGTCCTCCGAGACGTCCCAGGATTCGGCGAGGTACGGCGCGATCTCCCCGTTCTCGTCGAGGGTCACCACGTTGTCGTAGATGAGACGCCCCAGGAACTGCTGCTGGGTCGCCGAGATGCCGTGTCCGTCGAGGCAGCCCGGCTCGGCCGAGATCGACACGTCGAGGACACCGCCGGCCACCGGCTCGCCGCCGGCGACCGACGGGGAGCCCGCCGGACCGCCGCAGCCGCTGAGCAGGGCCGTGAGGGCGACGACGGACGAGGCCGTCCATCGGCGGAGGTGCCGCTGATTCCGGGCAGGGGGGATTACGGATACGTTCATGGGTACTCCTCAGGGAGAGTCGGCCCGGTGCAGGACGACGTCAGGGAAACGGACAGGCGCAGGAAGGGCGCAGGACTGCGTGCCTGTCAGGACGTGGTGCGGGGTGCGCTACAGCTCACGATGTGGCCTCTCGAAGTGCTCTTGCCTGCGCCGGACCAGCACTGTGTGCCAAGGCGGAGGCCGCTTCGTCATCCGAACCACCCACGAACATGGGGTTGGTGTACGGCCTAGTCGGAGCTTGGCGGCCGCATCTCTTGAAGCTGGAATCACTATAGGCACGCCGACGGGTGCTCCGGTCAACAAGAAGTAATGTGACGCCGGCGCCGAGGGTCTACCCGTGCGCGGACCGCCCGGCGTCGGTCGAGCCGCGGGCTCCGGACCGCGGGGCACGTGCCGCCCGCAGCGCGTAGAGGATCGTCAGGAGATCGATGCCCTCCTGCCCGAACGCTCCGGCCAGCGGGGGGACGAGTCCCAGGGCGGCGCCCGTCATCAGCACCAGGCTCAGCCCGATGCCGATCCCGATGCTCTGCAGCGCGATCCGCAGGGTCCGCTTCCCGATGAGCACGGCCTCGCCGACCTTCGCGAGGTCGTCGACCGTGATGACCACCTCCGCCGATTCGCTGGCCGCCGTCGACCCCCTCGCCCCCATCGCGATGCCGACGTCCGCGGCAGCGAGGACCGGGGCGTCGTTGACGCCGTCGCCCACCATGATGACGGGGCGCTCGGGCAGGTTCCGCACGATCTCCACCTTGTCCCCGGGCAGACAATCGGTGTGGATCGTGTCCACCCCCGCCTCCCGGGCGATGGGGCGCGCGGTTGCTTCGACGTCACCCGTGAGCATGAGCACCTCCCGCACTCCGAGGGCGACGAGCGAGCGGATCGTGGATGGCGCCGTGCCGCGCAGGGCGTCGCGCAGCAGGATGCACCCGGCGAAGCGCTCGCCGACCCCCACGTAGACCGCCGTTTCCCCCGGTGACAGTGGCGGGTCGGGGACGGGCCCCACGAGGCGCTCCACGAAACGGCGTTTGCCGACGGCGACCGTGGTCCCGGCGACCTCCGCGCGCACGCCGTCGGTGGCGAACTCCTGGGCCCCGGATGCCGGATGGAGGGCCAGCCCGCGGCGCGCGGCCTCCGCGATGATGGCCGCGGCGAGGACGTGCGTGGAGTACTGCTCGGCGGAGGCGGTCAGGCCGAGTACCTCGTCCTCGGTGAGGGGCGCCGCCATCGGGGCGAGAACGATCGCGCCCACCAGCGGCGTGCCGGAGGTCAGGGTGCCGGTCTTGTCGAACGCGACGCTCCGGGCGCGGGCGAGCTGCTCCAGGGCCTGGGTGCTCCGGACGATGATGCCGGCGCGGGCGGCCCTGCTGATGCCCCCGAGGAAGGCCACCGGCGCGGCGATCAGCAGGGGGCAGGGTGTGGCGGCGACGAGGACCGCGGCAGCCCGCGTCGGATCGGAGCTGAGGACCCAGGACAGCGCAGCGAGGGCCAGCGCGAACACGGTGAAGGGGACGGCGAACCGGTCGGCGAGCCTGACGGTCGGCGACCGGCTGGCCGACGCCTCGGCGACGAGTGCGACGATCCGGCTGTACTGCGAGTGCGCGGGGGTCGCCGTCGCCCGCAGGGTCAGGGCGTCCGCCCCGTTCAGGGAGCCGCTGAGGATGTGCGCGCCGCGCACGTAGTCCACCGGCAGGCTCTCACCCGTGAGCATCGACTCGTCGAGGGTCGCGGAGTCCGCTGTCAGGGTCCCGTCGGCGGGCACCACCTCCGCGGGCCTCACCAGCACGAGGTCGCCCACCCGGAGGTCGTCGATCGGCACGTCCTCGATCGCGCCGCCCGCGGGCGCGCCGTCCGTCCCGTCCTGGTCCCGCTCCTCCTCCATGACGCGGTGGGCCGCGCGGGGTGCGCGCTCGAGCAGTGCCCGCAGCTGCGTCTGGGCGCGCGCCGACGCGAAGTCGTCGAGCGCCTGCCCGCTGGCGATCATCAGCACGACGACGATGCTCGCGTAGTACTCGCCGGTGGCGGCCGTGGCGAGGATGGCCATCAGCGCCAGGAGGTCCACGCCCCAGTGGCCCTTCCGGATGTCCCGGAGCATGCCGTAGGCCTGCACGGCTGCAACCGCCAACGAATAGGCGGTAGCAAGGCGCTGCGCGGCGGCACCCGCCCCCGCCGCGTCGAGGAGGATCGTCGCCGTGATGACCACGCAGGTGATGACGACGAGCCAGGGGAGGCGGGGGAGCGAGGTCCTCCTCCGCACGCCCGGGTCCTCCGATGGCGCGTCAGGGTGCCCCGCGGAATGGGAGGGCCGGGGAACGGTCTGCGCCTGGTCTCGCCCCGAGCGGCTGCCGGGCCGGGCGGGGAGGTCAGCGGGCACGGGGGCAGGGATCGTGCCCGGTGGAAAGTCCGCTTGCCGGGAGTCTCACGGGAGGATCTTCAGCGCGGTGTCCCAGTTGAAGTGCGGGTGGGCGTCCCCGACCTGGAGTCCCATGACCAGGAGCATCATCGCCTCGAGTTCGCGTGAACGGCGCAACGGCCCGGCATCGACGGGGCGCAGCCCCGATCCCGCCACGAGTCGGCTGATCACGGCCTTCGCCTGTTCGGAGTCACCGGCCAGGAAGACGTCCAGTGGTTCACCGGCCACCCGGCCCTCCTGGAGAGTGCCGGAGAACACCGTATTGAATGCCTTCACGACGTCGGCCCGCCCGCCGAGGAGTTCCGCCGTCTGTTCGGCCGATGACGTCCCGGGCGGGGTGAGGAGGCGATCGAAGCCGGCGACGTCGACCGGGTTGCTGATATCCACCACGATCTTCCCGTCGAGGCCCGACCCGTACTCGAGGACGAGTTCCCGGATGTCGGCGTAGGGGATGGCGAGGACCACGACGTGACCGTCGATGGACTCACCGGGGTAGCCCCCCTGGGCGCCGGGGCCGAGCTCCTCCACCAGTGTCCGCGTCTGCTCCCCGTTCCGCCCGAGGATCCTGACCTGGCATCGGGCGTGGAGCATGCGGATGGCGATCCCTCTGGCCATCCTGCCGCTTCCGACGATCGTCACGGTGCTCATGACGGGCCCGGGGAGATGGTCAGGTTGTTGTACACGGCGCGGACGCCCGGGTCGCACCAGCAGGCGAAGCCGGCCCGCGACTTGTCCTCGGGTCTCAGTGCCACGCCGGAGAGCACGACGACGCCCTCCGACACGGTGAGGTCCAGGCGTGCGCAGTCGGCCGCGCGCCGGACCGCGTGGCGCAGAAGGTCCTCGAGTGAATCCGGATCAGCAGCCGTGCGCCCTCCTTCGGCGCCCGCGGAGTGATCATCGACCGACATCGTCATGCCTCCACTGTGCGTCAGGCCGCCCGGACACCTGCAGGGTCCAAGGTCCTCTCTCCTGTCCGCCCGGCCCGCACTTCTCGCCGCGGACCGGGGCCGATGGGACTTTAGGCCCTAGTAGTCGGTCCGGGTCTCGCGTGTGATGTTCGTGCAAAGCGAGACACCGATCGCGAGAGGTTCGCACAGTGACCAACATCAGTTCAATCTGGACCAGGATCGATCCGGGCGTGCAGCAGTGGGTCCTCGAGAATCCGGGGTGCGTCGTCCTGCCACGTACCCTGGTCAACCGGGTGGAAGCGACCATCGGCGAGAGTCTCCACGCGGATGCCCACGGAGAGTACTGGTTCTCGGGGGAAGAGCTCATCTTCCTGAAGGCCCGACGCCGGGCGCAGGAACTGGGTGGCTACACCGCCGCAGGTCAGGGCGACCGCCGGTTCCACGATCACGCAGAAATGCTCGACCGGTGAGGCGGCGTCCGATCGCGTCCGCCGGCGCGGCCCAGGGATCGGCCAGGACCGCCTACCGGCGGGGGACGGCCGGCCTCGGCGCCGACTCCGAGGAGACGATGCGGCGCCGCGCCATGGCGATGCACCCGTCGTCGTCCAACCGGAAACTGAAGATCCTGGTCAGCGCCGATGCCGAGGCGCACATCGTGCGGATCCTCGTCCACGGCTGCGTGTCGTCGGTCAATCTGCACGCCCTCGATCTCGTGGTGCGACGGGCCGCCACCCTGTCACCGGGGACGAACGTCGTCCTCGACCTGAGCGAAGCGCAGGCCTGGGACTCCGTGCGGACGGACCTGTACCCCGACTCGATCACCGCGCGTCTCACGGCGCAGGGGGCCGCACCGGCGCCCTTCCCCCTGGGGGTCATCGCTCCCGCCCCGTGAGGGGCGGCAAGAAACGGGTGCACCCTGAGCTCAACGGCGAGCGCGGGGTGCACCGACGCGGGGGCGTCGAGGTGGACTACTGACGTGGGACTACTCCAGGCGCTTCACGTGCACCAGAACCAGCCCGGCGGGCGCCAATCCATCGGCACCTCGTGATTCCTGCTGCGGCCGCAGCGGGCGCAGCAGTAACTCGCCCGGGCAGGTCGGACACGGCCGTTGGGGAGAACCACCTGCACGGAGTAGGCGGAATAGACGAGGGCGTCATCCGCTCCGCAGGTCAGGCAGAGCGGGGTCGCCCCACGAGGGTGTTCACCGTGCCCGGCCCGTCCACGAAGAGCGGTCGCGTCCGCGATGCGCGCATCCGGCGTCGTCGACGGGCGGCGCGCAGGCCGCCCCTGGTCCCTGGATCGGCGCATCACCACGGCTATCGGGCTAACGGGCGGTCGACAGGCGACGACCGCGCATCCTGGTGGGAGCCATCTCGTAGAAGAGATCGCGGAGTCCGGGCGCCCATGGCTCCTCCGAGACCTTGCCCCACAGCGTGGTCAGGAGGTCCGGGTCCTCGACACGGGTGGCCGGCCCGTTCGCCAGGACGGTCCACCCGCTCTGGGTGTTCCTGTCGGTGACGTCCACCTGGAACCCCGCATGCTCGAGGTAGCTGTTGGCGATGGTGCCGTCCGCCCGCGTCCGGAAGTAGAGGTGTTCGTCGAGCACGAAGTAGTTGACCGGAAAGATGTTCAGGCATCCCTCGTGGAAGAAGCCGAGACGGCCGACCGACTGCGTGGTCGCCAGGGCCCAGCATTGCGTCGGCGTGAGGGCTTCCGACGCATGCAGGGCGCCCGGCATCTCCCAGTAGCTGTCCTGGCGTGGGGGTGTCGACACGGTGACGTCCTTCGTCCGTAGGGATGGTGCATCGCGGCGCCGTGCCCGCAGATTCCCGGGCCGAGGCGTGCCTACTGTCGACGCTACAAACACCTCGACCTCCTGATCAGGGTCCAAAGCCCCTGATCAGCGCTTACGGCATCTGTGATCGTGGGAGAGTGACCCATCCGCCCCGCGACGCCGGCCACTCACGGACGCCCGGATGGACCTCCCGGATCACATCCAGCACGTTAGGAATGCACCACGTTAGGAATGCACCATGACCACGGTCCTTCCCGAGGCGACAGCAACGAGACCCCCCATCCAGCGCTCCGAGCCGATGCTGGTCGCGATGCGCGATCCTGCGGCCGACCGGACCGCCGTGGAGTGGGCAGCAGCGCGTGCGGCGGCCCTCGATGTCCCGCTCACAGTCCTGCACGCCATCGCAGACCCGTCCCTGATGCCCCCCGGGCGCCTGTACGGCGACGAGGTGATCGCCGGGCGCGTGATGGTCAGTCGCGAAGCATCGCGCGTCGTCCACCGGCATCCCGGCCTGCGCATCAGTACCTACCTGCACTGCGGTGATGTGGTCGAGGCGTTGCTGGGACTGTCCACGGCCGCGCCGATGATCGTCGTGGGCGCGGACCGGAGGGATCCCGTCAGCGGGGAGTTCAAAGGCTCCATCGCACTGCAGGTGGCCCTGAACTCCTCGACACCGGTCGCCGTCGTGCCGCCGGCATACGGCTACCGGACGGACTCGAGCCAGGCCGGAAGGGGAGTGGTGGTCGGTGTGGACGGTTCGGATGCGTCGCGGGCCGCTCTCCTCCGAGCAGCCGACGAGGCCCACGCATCCGGCATGGCCTTGACGGTGGTCACCGCACTGGGGTCATCCCCGCAGCGCATGGCGGTCGGTGCGTCACCGATGCTCCTCGCCGTGCGCACCCGCTACCCGGATCTCCTCGTGAGCTGGATCGTCGATGACCTGCACACTCCCGTCGAGGCGCTGGCACTCTACGGCACCGGATCGGATCTGCTGGTGATCGGCCGCCATGGGAGCGGTGCGCGCTCAGCGATGTCGCTCGGCTCGGTCACCCACACGCTGCTCCTGGAGCCACCCTGCCCCACCCTGGTCCTCACTCGTCGGGAGCTCGAGCGCCCTGAGGATGGGTCGATGCCTGCAGGGGAGTGAAGGAACGTCCGGTGATCGTCTCGGGTACCAGCCGCATGAACCGGTCCTTGCGGCCGCTCTCCCACGGATGCAGGGGCAGGGTGACCGTGTTCAGCAGCTCGCTCGTCTGGTTGATCGTCGCCGCGTGTCCGTGAACGATCACGCTCCAGACCAGGGCACCGTCGTTGAGCGTTCCGTCCGTCTCGAGCGCGACCGGGGCCTTCTCGGAGAACCGGGACTTCGTCCCCTCCGAGGTGCGGAAGACGATCGTGCCGTGTTCCACGACGAAATTGACCGGAAAGATGCCCGGTATGCCCTGAATGCACAGGGCAAGGCGTCCGAAGGGAGCATTTCGGAGTAATCTCCAGCATTCGTGCGCTGGAAGGATTTCCGTAGGTGTATTCTCGGCTTCCATAGATCGACACTATGAAGCGACCCACGGGCCGGGTAGGGCACTCAGACCCCTCTTCCGATCCGGCGCTCCGGTCTCATCGTGAAGGACGGAACGTGATTTCCTCGGGGGCGGGGCATCGCGCCGAGAGTACGGGGTGCGGCACGTGGTCACTTATTCCGATGGACTGTCCAACGAGGCGCGCCCGAAGACGACGGCGCTCGCCGGCATGGAGGACCTGCTCGCGGCCTTCGCGGCCATCGCGGACGATCTCGGGCTCGACACCGTCCTGGAACGCGTCATCTCGGCTGCCTGCCGACTGGTCGATGCCCGGTACGGGGCCCTGGGGGTCATCGGCCCGGACCGCACGCTCGGGCACTTCACCACCGTCGGACTGGAGAAGGACGAGATCCGGCGGATCGGCCAGTTCCCCACCGGGCACGGAATCCTCGGCCTGCTGATCTCCGTGCCGCACTCGCTCCGCCTCTCCGACCTGCGCGAGCATCCCCTCGCGTACGGCTATCCGGAGGGCCACCCGCCGATGAGGTCCTTCCTGGGCGTTCCGATCCGTATCCACGACCGCGTCTTCGGCAATCTGTACCTGACGGACAAGTTGGGAGGCGCGGAATTCTCCGTCGAGGACGAACAGCTCGTCGTGGCGCTGGCGTCGGCAGCCGGGGTCGCGATCGAGAACTCCCGCCTCTTCGATGAAGCGAATCGTCGGACACGATGGCTCGAGGGCGGGCTGAACGCCGTGAGGGAACTGCTCAACCAGCACGACGAATCCCACCACGATCTCGACATCCTCACCACGCACGCTCTCAACGCCTCGCAGAGTATCCTCGCAGCGGTCCTCCGGGATTTCGGCGGCAAGCGGGGGGTGGGATGCGAGGCCGTGGACGGCGTCGAGGTCGCGGCGCTGCTCGGCCGGTCGAGTCTGGATCCGACGCTGCTCTCCAGGCTCCCGAGCACCCTGTCGCCCATCGTGCTCGACGCCGACGAGTTCACCCGGGTGCTTCCCGGCGCGCCCGAGGGCATGATCGGGACGGCGCTGTGCACCAGGCTGCCGGGGGACGGCGACCGCCGTTTCCTCGTCGTCGGCCGGTCCTCCGCCGGGTCACCGTTCTCCGACGTCGACCACGAGATGATGACGACCTTCGCGTCCCATGTGTCCCTGGCCCTCGAACTGCTGCGCGTTCATCGCCAGCGGGAACAGGAGGCCGTATTCGGCGACCGCGACCGCATTGCACGTGACCTGCACGACCTCGTGATCCAGCGGCTCTTCGCTGCGGGACTGAGCATCCAGAGCCTGCGCAAGTACACGCCGGACACGGAGGCACTGACCCGCATCTCCGCGGTGACGACGGAACTCGACGAGACCATCCGGGAACTGCGTGACACCATCTACTCGCTGCGCACGGTCCCGCAGGTCACCCCGACCTTCACCTCCACCATCTTCTCCCTCGTCGCGGATGCCTTCGACGGCCACGACCTCGCGCCGGTCCTCCAACTGTCCGGTCCGCTCGACGCGGCGGTGGACGACGAACGCGCCGACCACGTCAGGGCCGTGTTGCTCGAGGGGTTGTCCAACGCGCTACGCCACGCCGATGCCCAGACCATCACGGTGACCCTGCGGGCGATCGGTCAATACCTCGAATTGAGGATCGCCGACGACGGCCGGGGGTTCGAGAACCCCACCCGTTCGAGCGGCATGGCCAACATGAAGCGCCGGGCCGAACTGTGCGACGGCTCGATCTCCATCGTCAGTGAACCCGCCGGCGGGACGAAGGTCCACCTCAAGATCCCTCTGAACCAGACGGAGACGGCGGCCCCGACGGGCGGGAGATGAACACCGCCGCCTGGGTGCGGCGCTGGAACCCCAGCTTCGACAGCAGGGACGACACATAGTTCTTCACGGTCTTCTCCGCGAGGAACAGTTCCGCCCCGATCTCCCGGTTGGTCAGCCCCGCCCCGATCAGTGCCAGGACCTTCTTCTCCTGGGTGGTCAGTCCCTCCAGCCGCGGGTCCTCGACCGGGGCGTCCTGGAGGCCGGACATGATCCGTTCCGTCACGCCGGCTGCGAACAGCGATTCACCGGCCGCCGCCCGGCGGACCTTCTCGACGAGGTCGGACCCGAGGATCTCCTTCAGGATGTATCCCGCAGCACCCGCGATGACAGCACCCCGCAGGGCCTGCTCGTCGTCATAGCTCGTCAGGATCACGCACGCCAGGGAGGGGTCGACCGAGCGCACATCGCGGCACACCTCGATCCCCGTGCCGTCGGGCAGCCGCGCATCGAGGATCGAGATGTCCGGGGACAGGGCGGGGATCCTCCGGGTGGCCTCCTCGGCCGATCCGGATTCCCCGACGATCGAGAAGCCCTCACTCTCCAGCAGCTCGCGCAACCCGCGCCGGACCAGTTCGTGGTCGTCGAGGAGGAACACCGTGGTCCCCTCGGGCTGTGCACCGGTCGCGGGGTAGTCCATCTCCAACCTCCGACGTCGTCGATGCATCCGATGCAACCGCGTCGAATGTCTCGTTCCCAATCACCACGAGCAGTGGGTTTCCCGCCCATCATCACCGGGTACGGTGCCCGTCGTCAGGGCACAACGTCCCCACCTCGGGCGGGCCTTTCGGCCCTACCCGACACACGAGGGGCCGAAGAGAATGACGGGGCGCACGTTCACCTGTGGCGAAGGAGCAGAACCCCATCATGGACATCACACCCGCGTCCCGCAAGCACCGAGTCATCGTGGTCGGCGTCGACGGATCGGAACAATCGATCGCCGCGCTGGAACTCGCGGGCAGCCTCGTGCCGCTCGCCGGGGATGTCCTCCGGGCCGTGACCGTCTGGCAGTACCCCATCGGCTTCGGGACCTTCGCTCCCATCACCTGGAACCCCGACGACCTGGCCGAGACGGCACTCGACGATGCACTGTCGGCGGCGTTCGGGGACCACCCGCCCTGCCCGGTGGAGCGCCGGGTGCTGCAAGGGCCCGCAGCTCAGGTGCTCATCGAGGAGAGCAGGAAGGCCGCGATGATCGTCGTCGGATCCCGGGGCCACGGCGGGTTCGTGGGACTCCTCCTCGGATCGGTGAGTTCCGCCGTCGCCGAGCGTTCCGCCTGCCCGGTGCTCATCGCGCACGGTACGCTCCGACCGCCCGATGCCGAACCGGCAGCCGCCCGGACCGCCGGGGCCTCGGCATGACCGCCGGTACGGACGGGGCCGGGGGAACCCGGCGGGGCAAGCCGGTGATGGTCGGCTACGACGGTTCCGACCAGTCGAAGAAGGCGCTCCTGTGGGCCTCCCGCTATGCCGGTGTGGCCGGGCTGCCGCTGGTCGTCGTCCACGCCTTCATCTGGCCGTACTTCACCGACCGGCTGGGACCGGTCGAGGGCATCGAGGACAGCGGGCTGCGCGGGGAGGCAGACCGGATCCTGGCGGAAGGACTCGAACTGGCACGGCGCTCCGAGCCGGATCTCGAGGTGCACGACCGCATGGTGACGGGTGCACCCACCGGCGTCCTGACGACCCTCTCGACGGAGGCCTCCCTCCTCGTCACCGGAACGCGGGGCCTCGGCGGCTTCTCCGGGTTGCTCATCGGCTCGGTGAGCCTCCACCTCGTCTCCACCGCGTCCTGCCCCGTGATGGTCGTCCGGGACGCCCGTCCGACGCACGACACCGTCCTGGTCGCCGTCGACGGTTCCGACGAGAGCGACCGGGCGGTGATGGTGGCGGCCGAGCTGGCCCGCACCCTGCACAAGTCGCTCCGGCTCCTGCACGTCGGCGCCCCGCACCGGCACGGGGCGGCCGAAGCGTCCGCCCGGGAGCTGGAGCAGGATCCGGTCCTGGAGCAGGCCGCGGCGCTGCTCGGCGACCGCGCGGGTCCGACGGCAGGCCGGGACCTCCTCCTCGCCGACTCGATCCCGGGCTGCATCGTCGAAGAGAGCCGGAGAGCCGCGTGTGTGGTCCTCGGTGCCAAGGGGCGCAACACACTGGGCGTCCGGCTCGGATCCACGGTCCATGCGGTCCTGCATCACGCCGACGGCAACGTCGTCGTCGTGCGGTAGGTCAGGCCCGCGAGCGGATCCTGGTGCTCGCCGTCAGGGGCGCCGTCACTTCGGGGTCGTGCCGGAACGGCACTTCGAGGGCGGCCCTGAGGACCCAGCGAACCCGAAGGGCGGGCGTGGCTACCGTCGGAGCAGGAACGGAGCCGACAGTGAGGGTGAAGGGAGCACCCGGGCCCTTGGCCGCGTGGGCCGAGAGGCGGACCTGGTCGATCACCGTCTCCTCGACGAGGGTGCTCCCGGGGTGATGCGCGTCCTGGGGATGCTGCCCGGTCCCGGGCGTCACTTCCTCCCGCATGACGATGCTGACGGCGACGGTGCGCGCCCTCGAGTCGTCGACCGTCACGACGCCGGACACCTCCGCCCCCGGATGCACGACGTCGGCCGACACCTCAGACAGATGCAGGCCCCTTGCCGCGTGGCGCCCCTCCGCCGGGCCGATGCCGGGCTCCACATCGGACGCGATGCCGTCCGTGGTTCCGTCCGTGGTTCCGTCCGACTGGACGATCAGCGGGTGGGCGCGGACGACGTCCGCGTTGCCGTCGGAGGACACCCGGACCCGCACGGACCAGCCGGACAGTGCGAGCTTCCCGTGAAGGGTGGGGATGGCGTCGGCGGGTATCAGCAGCTGACTCACCTCGAAGCAGGATTCACCCTCGCGCAGGGTGATGCCGGTGCTGACCTGCGTGCTCCCGACGTCCCTCGAATGGCGCTCGGCGGCATGGTACGTCCCGCCGAACTGGTTCGCGCGGGTCTGCGCGAGCTCCAGCGCGTGGACGAGCGTGAACTGGACCGAGGTCACCCGCACGCGACGGGTCGCGCGGATCTCCACACTGACGGGGGTGCTGTGGCCCAGGACGCCGGTACCCTCGGTGCCACGCTGGAGGAGGGCAAGATCCATGATCTCGTGAGGTGGGAGGGGAGTCATGATCGTTGGGCCTTTCCGTCGTGGTCGTTCGGTGGGAGAAGTCGTGGACGATCACGAACCGGGGGGACGGGACGGGGCCGGTGGCGCCTGCACCCTCGTGGCACCCCACCCGGCGGCATCGCGGGGCCCGCTGTCTGCGTCCTCCGCCCCTTGGTCCAGGCGGAACGGCGGGTATTCGTCCCGCAGGAGGAAGACGTAGGTGGCGACGCGATAGGTCCAGCGGTGGATTCCCATCACCAGGGCGAAGAGCGGTGCCGGGTAGCGGGCCGTGAACAGGAGGGCGACCCCGGCGATGAGCGAGAGCAGGCCCAGGAGGGACGGCGCGGTGGTCCTGATCACGTCGCCGGAGCCGGGCAGGACGACGACGGTCGTGGACCACGCGCCGGTCAGGGCCGCGACGACGAGCAGCTGGGGGAGTGCCAGCAGCCACCACTTCACGAGGACGAGGCCGCGGTGGAGCCTGGCGGGGTATGGGACGTCGAAATCGGTCGGATAGTCGGAAACGCGGGCCAGGGTGAAGGGCGGATAGAGGTCCGTGCCGAGTGCGGCGGCGTAGAACTGCACCCGCCACGTCCAGCGGAGGACGCCCACGGTGAAGGCGAACAGGCCGGCCGGGTAGCGCCCGGTGAACAGGATGACCACGCCCGCGGCGATCGTGCTGAAGAAGCACGCGGTCCAGAGCAGCCACAGCACCACGAGATGCGGGATGACGAGGAGCCACTTCACCAGCCACAACCAGCGCGAGAGTCTGGGTTGCAGATATCCGGTGAGCCGGGCCGGGTAGGGCAGGAAGTCGCGCGTGGGGTCTCCCGACGAGGCGCGGTGGGGCTCCTCGGGCAACCCCCCACGCCGGTCGACGCCGTGCGCGAGGGACGGGTCGAGCCCTTTCCCGAGCGCGTTCGCGCCGATCAGCATGAGCGGGATGCCGACCAGCATCAGGAGGCCGGCCACCAGGAGCAGCGTCAGCCCGACTGGTACGAAGAGGCTCGATCGCAGTCCCGCCTGCAGGTCCACGGCGCCGGTCGGGCTTCCGTCGGCGTTCATCACCACCGCCGCCCAGCTCCCGGAGCGCACGTCCACGGAGATCACCTGTGTCCCGGTGCCGGAGGCCGAGGCCGTCCAGAACGTCTGATCGGTGGGCGGGGCCGGCACCGAGGAACCCGGGATGTCGCGGTAGGCGGCGCGGAAGGGGTCGGTCCGCACGTCGGTCAGTTCGGTGTGCCGGACGGACTCCAGGTACGCGTCCACGTCGGACTGTCGGGCCACGCCGACGAAGACCGCCTTCGTACTCGGGACGTTCGTGGCCTTCAGCTGGACCGTCGCGATGCCCGCGGGAAGGACGCCGTCCCCGGTATCGAGCCGGACGTCCTGCGGCTGGGTGGTCAGTGCGTAGGAGTCGTACGCGAAGCGTTCCGTGGACGTGGTCAGGAATTGTCCGTCCCGCTGGAATCCTGCGAGGGCACCGATGAGCAGGCCGCCGAAGGCGAGGCCGCCGGCTATCGATACGAGCAGGGCGCCCAGCAGGACCATGACCAGGGGGCCCGCCCGCATGGACGTCCGGGCAGGTGGGGGAGTGGTACTCGACGAAGTCGAACTCATGGCGTCCTCCGTGGTCATGCATGGATGCGGCAGGAGCAGCCATCACGCCGGCACGGGCGCGAGCTTCTGGGTCACTCCTTGGTGGGGAGCGGGTGCGTCTCCCGGTATTTCTGGATATGAAGGGCGAGCTTCCGTTCTGCTTCCCGGCGACGCTCCATGAGGCGTTTGAGGTCGGACCCGGTGGGCATGCGTCCGCTGAGTCGGGAATTGTCGCCTGTGGAGGGAGCGAGGTCGAGCATGGATGTGTCGGATATCGGTGGGGCGATCGGGCGCTCTGTCGAGCTCATTCATCTGTCCTTCGTTCGCTCGGAAGTGATCGAAGACCGGCTGAAATGTTTCGTGGGATCCCGCCGACGTCGCACAACGACCACTCCCGAAAGGGGTGCATCCCAGTGTCCTGCGGGGCGGGACGCGCCTCTAGGGACTTTCGGCACCATTGCGGTCACCGCCAGAAGCGCGGACGCAGCAGCATCCCGACCGGCATGGAGCCCAGGAGCGTCCGTTCCTGCAGCGGCGTGGTGCGTTCGTCGAGGAAGTCCAGGACCAGATCCGCGTCAACGGATGCGAAGGCCGCCCGCATGAACCGGACTGCGGCGTCGGGGTCGTGCAGCCACAACCCGAGCACGGGTTTGTCGTAGTAGCGGAAGCGACGCGACGCCTCCGGGCTGCGCGGCGACCCGCCCGCAGCGAAGGACGACGCGATGCGCTCCGCCTGATGCAGGATCCGGGTGAAGCCGTACCCGGTCGTGGCCTTGACGATGCCGGAAGCCGCACCCACGTACAGGTGTCGCCCCTTAGACGACGGCCGACGCAGACCGAGCGGGATGACGCCCCGCTGGACGGTGAGCGTCGAGAAGTCCGCCACTCCGCACGCACGGCGCAGGTATTCGGCGGCCGCCGCGTCGGAGGGCCGGGCCAGGGCCGGCGCACCACCCGGCGTGATCCTGCCGGTCTCCAGGAGGGCTTCGCGGCTCGAGACCGGCAGAAGGCAATGGAAGCGGTCGGGCTGTTCGCCGTCGCCCGGCCTGAAGTCCATGAAGGTGGCGACCGACGGATCGAAGGACGCGCGCGTCGTCCGGACGTGCCGGATCTCACCGGTCATGACCAGCGGTGGAGCCACCCGGGACGGAGGGGCGGTGCTGTCGCAACAGTGGCCGGCGGTGAAGGATCGGCCGTCGGCGAGCACCACCGAGACCCTGTCCTGCTGTGCGTCGATCCGCGCTGTGCGGGCGTCGAGTCGCGTGATGCGGGGGTCGGCGTCGATCACCCCGTCCAGGCACTCGAAGATCCTCTGCGAGGAGGTCACGGAGAGTGTATGGCGATGGAGCGACGTCGTTCGCAGCCCCGCGCCCGTGTCGACCGCGAGGGTCGTGTAGCTCGCCGACGGGGTCAGCCGCAGTGGCAGCACGCCGTCGTACCAGTAGACGATGGAACGGTGCTGGTAGTGGCGGCTGTCATCGATGAGGAGGATCCGTGCCTCGCCGACTCCCGGGTGCCTGCTCAGGAAATACGCGAGGCTCCGTCCGGCGAGCCCACCGCCGGCGAGGATGAGGTCGAAGTCCACCGGTTCACGACGCACGGCTACCTGCGCCCGCGCCGGCCGGTCCGGCCCCGCACCTGCACGGGCTGCGCCGGTCACGCCGGGGGAGAGGCGTCGGGTCCCTCACGAGTCCGCGTCGTCGGCTGCCCTGCCCGTCGATGCCGTGTCCTCCGAGGTCGCGTCCTCGGGCGCCTGGTGGACGACGAGCACGGGACAGTGGGCGTGGGACACACAGCTGTTGCTCACGGACCCCAGGAGCAGCCCGCGGAAGGTCCCGTGGCCCCGCCGGCCCACGATGAGCAGGGCTGCGTCGCGGGATGCCTGGACGAGGGCCTTGCCGGGGTGCGCGAATACCACGGTGGTCTCGAGGCCGCTCGGGACATTCCCTCCGTAGGCCCTGGTGACGGCATGCTCCAGATGGATCTTGGCGGCGTCGGCGAACTCGCTCGTGCCGAGCGGGACGTACCCGGGATACTCGGCCGGGTAGTCCCATGCGGCGACCGCCAGGATCGTCGCGTCGAAGGCGGGGGCCAATCGCTGGGCATACCGCAACGCCTCGACGGACTGCTGCGAGCCATCGACGCCGACGACGATTCGGGAGGCGGTTGCTGTGCTCATGGGGGTTCTCCTCGGGCTCGCTGGGATCGGGGTGGTGCTGTTGCCTGAAGCGTGCCCAGTGGTTGCAGTGCGCAACAGGGTCTTTCGTCCTGTGGGATCCGGTGGAACGTCCCCGGGGAGGGTCGCCGAACGGTTAGTTGACATAATGTCGATTATCGGCGAATCGCGACAGCTCCGAAAGGGGCTTGTCGACGGCCTGGCGTCAACCGGTTCCGTCCTCTACCGGACCGGTCCTGTCGGTGGCGGATCCACGACCGCGGCGACGACCGCCGCCGTCCCCGTCGCCGGACGGCCCGAACCGTCCGGAGGCCGTCGTCGGTGCGGCGCCAGGCTCGCCCGGAGCCGTGGCGGAGGAATCCGGACTCCCGGTGCCGAGCACCTGACCGCGCATGTCGACCCTGCAGAACAGAAGAATTGTGCAGGGTGATGAATCCAGCACTTCTTATCACCGACGAATTACTGATCATCCCTGGATGGCGAACAATTCTTCATGCGTTACTTCGCGAGCAATTCATCGATCCACACGAATTGTTCGATCAGGCTTTCTGTACCTTTATCGTCGCGACGAATCTATTGGGTCGATATCCATCGATTTCGGTCGTTCCGATGATTTGTCGTCAAATTCCGACATATTCGGCCAGGTGCCGCCCCGTCAGGGTGGCACGGGTGGCGACGAGATCGGCCGGCGTGCCCTCGAAGACGATCGCGCCGCCGTCGTGGCCTGCCCCTGGCCCCATGTCGATGATCCAGTCCGCGTGGGCCATGACGGCCTGGTGGTGCTCGATGACGATGACCGATCGCCCGGCGTCGACCAGGCGGTCCAGCAGATCCAGCAGATTCTGGACGTCGGCGAGGTGGAGACCGGCGGTCGGCTCGTCCAGGACCAGGATGCCGCCCTTCTCCCCCATGTGGGTCGCGAGCTTCAGGCGCTGGCGTTCGCCGCCGGACAGCGTCGTCAGCGGCTGCCCGAGGCTCAGGTACCCCAGCCCGACGTCGGAGAGCCTGCCGAGGATCGAGGCCGCGGCGGGCACCTTCGACTCCCCCGCGCCGAAGAACACTGCGGCGTCCGCGACGGGCAGGGCAAGGACCTCGCTGATGTCCTTGCCGCCGAGGGTGTAGTCGAGCACCTCGGCCAGGAACCGCTTGCCCTCGCAGACCTCGCAGGTCGTGGCGACCCCCGCCATCATGGCCAGGTCTGTGAAGATGACGCCCGCACCGTTGCAGGTGGGGCAGGCGCCCGCGGAATTGGGGCTGAACAGGGCGGGCTTCACGCCGTTGGCCTTCGCGAACGCCTTGCGGATGGGCTCGAGCATCCCGGTGTAGGTGGCCGGGTTGCTGCGGCGCGAACCCTTGATGGCACCCTGATCCACCGCGACGACGCCGTCCCGGCCGGAGACCGAGCCGTGGATGAGCGAGCTCTTCCCGGATCCGGCCACGCCCGTGACGACGCACAGGACCCCCAGCGGGATGTCGACGTCGACGTCGCGCACGTTGTGCGCCGTCGCTCCCCTGATCTCCAGTGCTCCGCGCCGCGCCCTGACCGAGGACTTCAGGGTGGCGCGGTCGTCGAGGTGCCTGCCCGTGAGGGTGCCGCTGCGGCGCAGGTCCGCCAGGGCCCCCTCGAAGCAGACGCTCCCGCCGGCCGTGCCGGCGCCGGGGCCGAGGTCCACGACGTGATCGGCGATCGCGATCATCTCGGGCTTGTGTTCGACCACCAGCACCGTGTTGCCCTTGTCCCGCAGGCGCAGCAGCAACTCGTTCATGCGCTGGATGTCGTGCGGGTGCAGGCCGATCGTCGGCTCGTCGAAGACGTAGGTGACGTCCGTGAGTGAGGACCCGAGATGGCGGATCATCTTGGTCCGCTGGGACTCGCCCCCGGAGAGCGTGCCGGACGGACGGTCGAGGCTGAGATAGCCGAGCCCGATCTCGACGAACGAGTCGAGCGTCTCCCCCAGCGCCGACAGCAACGGCGCGACGGACGGTGCGTCGAGTCCCCGCACCCAGGCGGCGAGGTCGCTGATCTGCAGGGCGCACGCATCGGCGATGCTCATGCCGTCGATCGTCGAGGACCGTGCAGCGTCGTTGAGCCTGGTTCCCTGGCACGCGGGGCATCGGGTGAAGGTGATGGCGCGGTCCACGAATGCGCGGATGTGCGGCTGCATCGACTCGCGGTCCTTGGACAGCATCGACTTCTGGATCTTCGGCACCAGGCCCTCGTAGGTGATGTTGATGCCGTCGACCTTGATCTTGGTCGGTTCCTTGTAGAGCAGGTCCTGCAGCTCGCGGTCGGTGAAGTCGCGGATGGGCTTGTCCGCGTCGAAGAACCCGCAGCCGCCGTAGATCCTCCCGTACCAGCCCTCCATGCTGTACCCGGGGATGGTCAGCGCTCCCCCGGTCAGTGATTTGGTGTCGTCGTAGAGCTGGCTGAGGTCCACGTCCGTCACCGATCCCATGCCCTCGCAGCGCGGGCACATCCCCCCGGTGACGGTGAAGCTGCGGCGCTCCTTCACCGTGGTACCGCCGCGCTCGATCGTGATGGCCCCGGCGCCGCTGACGGAGGCGACGTTGAAGGAGAAGGCCTGCGGCGGGCCGATCTGCGGCCGGCCCAGCCGGGAGAACACGATGCGCAGCATGGCGTTGACGTCGGTCGCGGTTCCCACGGTGGACCGCGGATTGGCGCCCATGCGCTCCTGGTCGACGATGATCGCGGTGGTCAGGCCCTCGAGCACGTCGACGTCGGGCCGGGCCAGCGTGGGCATGAAGCCCTGCACGAACGCGCTGTAGGTCTCGTTGATCATCCGCTGCGACTCGGCCGCGATGGTCCCGAACACCAGGGAGCTCTTGCCGGAACCGGACACCCCGGTGAACACCGAGAGCCGCCGCTTCGGGAGCTCGATCGTGATGTCCTTCAGGTTGTTCTCCCGCGCACCCCGCACCCGGATGAGATCGTGGCTGTCGGCCGCGTGCGCTGCCGCGGGGCCGACGTCGGTGGTACTCGTGGTCATCGTGCCTCCGCCGTTCCTGGAACCCTGCGTGCCGGCCCTGCGCCCCTGCGGAACGACTCACTCCCCGGACGGCCCGGGACGGCCCCTCCGATTCTCGGGCCTTCCGCGGCCACGGGCAAGGGACGCGGTCGTATCCGTCACTGTGCTTTGCTGGAAGGATGACCGCCGATGCCCCACGTCCCACCGCCGCCGCGCCGCTGTCGCGGGAGGCGATCGCCGCCCACGTCGAGTCGGTCCTCGCCGCCGACCTCCCGCGGATCGTCGCCGCCGGCCACCCGGTCCTGCGCCGCCCCGCACAGGACTACGACGGGCAGCTCGACGACGACACCCTGGCCCGGCTGCTCGACACGATGCGCCGCGTCATGCATGCCGCGCCGGGGGTGGGGCTCGCCGCGCCGCAGATCGGCATTCCCCTGCGGATCGCCGTCCTCGAGGACGCGGGGACCGTCGACCCTGCGGTCGCCGCAGCGCGGTCCCGTCCTGCCCTGCCGTTCACCGTCCTCCTCAATCCGCGCTACGCCGCCGCCGGTGGGAGCGTCGCCGCGTTCTACGAGGGCTGCCTCTCGGTCCCGGGCTACCAGGCCGTCGTCGAGCGCCCCCACCGGATCGAGGCGACCTACACGCAGCCCGACGGGCGCACCGTCACGGCGGGGTTCGAGGGCTGGCCGGCGCGGATCGTCCAGCACGAGACCGACCACCTCGACGGGACGCTCTACCTCGATCGGGCGATCCTGCGTTCGCTCTCCGCCGACGCGGAACACCACCGGTGGGCGCAGCCGACGATCGACGAGGCGCGGCGGGGCCTGGGTTTCTGACCCCGCCGCGCTCCTAACCGGCCACGGCGGGGTTCGCCGTCGTGGGCAGGTATCTCGCCCACCAGCGCAGGATGTGCTCGAAGCGCTGCCGGCGGTGCCACGGCGACCCGGACCGGGACAGCTCGTGCGTCTCCCCCGGGAACACGAGCAGCTCCGTCTCGACGCCCAGTTTTTTCAGGGCGGTGTAGTACCGCTGGGCTTGCTCGATCGGGCAGCGGAGGTCCTCCTCGGAGTGGATGACGAACGCGGGCGTCCGCACGTCGGCGATCCGCGCGAACGGGTTCTGCCCGGCGACGTGCGCAGGATCGGTCCCGGTGTACTCCTCGGAGAAGAACCAGCCGATGTCGGAGGACCCCACGAACGACGGCGGATCGAGGTAGCCCCGCTCCACGATGGCCGCCTGGAAGCGGTGGTCGTTCGCGATGGTCCACGCGGTCAGGTAGCCGCCGTAGGAGCCGCCCATGACGCCGAGCCGCTCCGAGTCCAGGGCGTCGAAGTCGGCGAGCGCGCCGTCGACATAGGCGAGGACGTCGTCGAGGTCCACCGTGCCCATGGCCTCCTTGATCACGCGGGCGTGGGCCTGGCCGTAGCCGGAGGCGCCGCGCGGGTTGCACAGCAGGACGGCGTAGCCGGCCGCCGCGTACACCTGGGCCTCGTCGAAGTACCCCCAGCCGTACTGGGCGAACGGTCCACCGTGGATGACGAGGAGCACGGGGTGCGGACCCTCCCCCTCGGGCAGCACCACCCACCCGTGCACCGGGGTGCCGTCGGGTGCCGGATACGTGCGTTCCTGCAGTTCGCCGACGCGTGTGCTCGCGCGCAGGGCCGCCGAGAAGTCGGACAGGGTGCGCAGGGAGCCGCCCTCGAGGACGGCGACGTCGCCGGACGTCGAGGGATCGGTGTAGGAGACGACGACGGTGGTGCCGTTCGAGGCGGCCCCGTCGACGACGGCGGGTCCGGTGACGAGGGTCTCGGACACCCCGCCGGCGGAGACGCGCAGGAGCTCGCCCATCCCGCGGGCGCGGTTGAACACGAGCACGGAGTCGGGGCCGTCCGGCACGATCTCCTGGACGTCGCCGAAGTCGATGGTCTCCGGGTCGGTCAGGCGCCGGGCGGCGCGGGGATCGGCCAGCGGCAGGGCGTACAGGGCCGTGTTGCGGGCCACGAAGTCCAGGCCCGACGGCGAGAGGTCCGACGCGAGGAAGAACAGCGAGTCGCCGTCGGCGCTCGGCCGCGGTGCCCCGCACCCCAGGCGGATGTCCCCGCCCTGGTTCGTGAGCCGGTGTGGCTCCCCGCCGTCGACGTCGATGACGTGGACGTCCGCCACGAGCGTCGAGTCGGCGTCCGGCTGGAGCGCCGCGGTGAAGAAGACCCGGCGGCCGTCCACGGAGAAGACCGGCTCCAGGTGGTCGGCGTCGGCCGTGGTCAGCCGGGTGGCCTTCGGGACGGCCCCCTCGTCCTCGAGGGCGCGGGGGCCGTCGGTGTGCTGCTGCTTGAGGCGGCCGACCGCCGGGACGAAGGGCTCCGCGTCGACATCGGGCACGCTCACCGTGAACAGCTGCGAGCGCTTGTCCGTCACGTAGCCGAGGCCGTTCATCCGGTACTTGTAGTGCGTGATCAGGCGCGGGTCCTCCAGGCCGGCGCCGACGCCGTCGAGCGTCCCGTAGCGGCCGTGCTCGGGCACCCGCGCGGCGAAGACCACCGTCCGCGAGTCCGGGGAGATGTCGAAGCGGCTCACGCCGAGGGGCTGGTCGGTCACCTGGACGGGTTCTCCGCCCGTGGCGCGCACGGCGAACAGCTGGGGCTTGCCCTCGGGCGCCGCCCGGAGGAACAGGACGAGCTCGCCGTCGGGTGAGTAGCGCGGTGCGGTGTCGCGGAAGCCGCGGGTGAGTCGCCGGCGTGTTCCGCCGTCGACCGTGATCTCCCACAGCTGGCCGACGTAGGAGTCGGCGCGGAGGTCCGGCCGGGTCGCGGCGACGACGAGGCGCGTGCCGTCCGGGTGGAGGGTGGGGGCGCCGGTGGTGGTCAGGAGTTCTATCTGGTCTGGTTTCACCCTCCCGATCAGACCCGAAACAGTGGCCTGAGTCAACGGGTAGGCTGCGGGTCCTGCCTAGGATGGGAGGGTGCCCGCCCTCCCCCAGCCTCTCCTGACCTGCCCGGTGTGTGCGCTCGCGCTGCAGGACGTCGGACGCACGCTCGCCTGCGAGCGCGGGCACCGGTTCGACGCCGCGCGCCAGGGCTACGTCAACCTGCTGACGGGCAGGGGCTCCCCGTTCGAGGGTGACACGGCGGCGATGGTCGAGGCGCGGGAGGCGTTTCTCGGATCGGGCCACTACGCGCCGCTGCGTGCGGCGGTGGTCGGGGCCGCGCTGCGCGGTGCAGGGGCGCCGGCTGTGGCGCTCGATGCCGGGGCGGGGACGGGGTACTACCTGGAGGGCCTCGCGGCGGCGGTGCCCGGCGTCTTCCCCGTCGCGCTCGACATCTCGAAGACCGCCCTCCGCCGGGCCGCGCGGCGCCTCCCGGGCGGGGTCAGCATCGTCTGGGACGTCTGGCGACCGCTCCCGGTGGCCGACGCGTCGGTGGACGTGCTCCTGAACGTGTTCGCGCCGCGGAACGCCGGCGAGTTCGTGCGGGTCCTCGCACCCGGGGGCCGCCTCGTGGTCGTCACCCCGCGGCCGGGCCACCTCGCGGGCCTCGAGGAGGTGGGACCGCTCCTGTCCGTCCCGGACCAGAAGGCCGACGACGTCCGGGCCGCCTTCGACGGTGCCCTCGTGGAGACCGGACGCGAGGACCTCGACTACACCATGTCCCTGCCCCGCGATCTCGCGCGCTCGGCGCTCGTGATGGGCCCCGCCGCGCACCACGCGCGCGCAGATGGAGCGACGCCGTCCACCGGGCGGCAGGCCCCGCTGGAGGTGACCGCGCGCTTCACCGTGCAGGTCCTCGCCCGGGCCGGTGATCCCGGGCGCGCACCGGAGGCGAGGGACGGCACGGAAAGATAACACCTCTGCGATCCGAGCCGCCGATCCCTAGGTTCTGGAGCCCCCGTTTGCCAGAATGGGAGTAGCGCCCTCGCAGGGTGCGCCGACGGAGGGATGCTCGATGGACTGGATGATCGCCAACGGCTGGATCCTGTGGTTGGTCCTGTTCCTGGGACTGGCCGTCGTGGAGACACTCACCCTCGATCTGCTGTTCATCATGCTCGCCGTCGGCGCGATGGCCGCCCTCGTGGCCGACTTCGCTGGCGCGGGCCCGGTCCTCCAGATCGTCGTCTTCGCGGTCGTGTCGCTGCTCATGATCCTCCTCGTCCGCCCGGTGGCGGTCCGTCACCTCAAGAGGGGCCCCGCCGACCAGCTGAACAACATCGACCGCCTCGTGGGCGCCGCCGCCGTCGCCCTCGAGCCCGTCACCGCGCACTCCGGCACCGTGAAGATCGGCGGGGACACGTGGACGGCGCGGTCCGCCGACGGCGCGTCCCTCCCGGTCGGCACCCGTCTGGCAGTGGCGAGGATCGACGGCGCCACGGCCGTCGTCGAGCCCGCGCTGGAGCGCCCGGTACCTCCGGTCGCCGAGCTGTAACGCACCGCCGGCTGTCCCGCTCTCCGGCCGAACGGCCGAATGGAGCGTACCCACCACAACGAAGGGGATCCATGAACGCCTCCGCAGGAACGATCGGGGTCGCCCTCGTTCTGATCGTCCTCATCATCTTCGTCCTGGTCGTCCTCGTGAAGTCCGTGCGGATCATCCCGCAGGCCCGGGCAGGCGTCGTCGAGCGTCTCGGCAAGTACCAGCGGACACTGAACCCGGGCCTGACGATCCTGATCCCGTTCGTCGACCGACTGCTGCCGTTGCTCGACCTCCGGGAACAGGTGGTCTCCTTCCCGCCACAGCCGGTGATCACCGAGGACAACCTGGTGGTGTCCATCGACACCGTGGTGTACTTCCAGGTCACCGATCCGCGCGCTGCCACCTATGAGATCGCCAACTACATCCAGGCCGTCGAGCAGCTGACCACGACGACCCTCCGGAACGTGGTCGGCGGGCTGAACCTCGAGGAGGCCCTGACCTCCCGCGACCAGATCAACGGTCAGCTCCGCGGCGTCCTCGACGAGGCGACGGGCCGGTGGGGCATCCGGGTGGGACGCGTGGAACTCAAGGCGATCGACCCGCCCCACTCCATCCAGGACTCCATGGAGAAGCAGATGCGCGCGGAGCGCGACCGCCGGGCGGCCATCCTCACGGCGGAAGGCACTAAGCAGTCCCAGATCCTCACCGCCGAAGGCCAGCGCCAGGCTGCGATCCTCGCGGCCGAGGGCGATGCGAAGGCGGCGATCCTCCGGGCGGACGGTGAGGCCCAGGCCATCCACAAGGTCTTCGACGCCATCCACAAGGGCAATCCCACGCAGAAGCTCCTCGCCTACCAGTACCTGCAGACCCTCCCGAAGCTCGCCGACGGCTCCGCGAACAAGCTCTGGATCATCCCGAGCGAGGTCGGCGAGGCGCTGAAGGGCATCGGCAACGTGCTGGGCACCACCACACCCGATGCACGGTCCGACGGGCAGGATCCCGCACCCCGGCCCTAGGTCGGTCCCTGTATAGTTAGCTGTTTACCCGTCCGCCCCGCAGGAACAACCCCGGGGTGCGCGGTGTTGGAACAGACAGCTTCCGCGTCGCCTCCCGGCGGCGGCGGTCCCGGCCTGTCTCGGCGGCACGGCCGGTCGATACATCCGGAGCAACAGCAGCGGGTCCCGGCAGCGGGATCCAGGTGACTAGGAGAACAACATGAGCGATCGCAGCCTGCGCGGCATGCGCCTCGGTGCGCAGTCGATGGAAACCGAGTCCGGCGTCGAGCCCGCTCCCCGGCAGCGCGTGGAGTACCGGTGCGAGGACGGTGAGCGCGTCTTCGTGACCTTCTCCTCCGAGGCGGACATCCCGGCCACCTGGGTGTCGAAGACCGGCAAGGAAGCCCTCCTGGTCGACGGCGAGAAGCCCGACACCTCGAACGACAAGCCCGTGCGCACCCACTGGGACATGCTGCTGGAACGCCGTTCGGTCGAGGAGCTCGAGCAGATCCTGCAGGATCGCCTGACGATCCTCCGCGAGCGTCGCGGAGAGCGCCGGAGCGCATAGTCCGGACCCCGTCCAACGGAATCCGACGGAAAAGGGCACCCGCCGCGGCGGGTGCCCTTTTCCGTGCTGCCGTCCGGTCTCAGGCGCGGCCGGTGAGCTTGGCCCAGCGCGCCCCGAGGCCCCACCGGGTCACGTTCGCGATCGCCTCGACGACGATGTTCCCGCTCATCTTCGAATCGCCGAGCTCCCGCTCCACAAAGGTGATCGGCACCTCGACGATGGTCAGGCCCAGGCGCGCGACCCTGAACGTCATGTCCACCTGGAAGCCGTAGCCCACCGAGTCCACCGCCGAGAGGTCGAGCGCCTCCAGCGTGGACCGGCGGAACGCGCGGAACCCGGCGGTGATGTCGCGGACCGGCAGGCCCAACATGAGCCGCGAGTAGGTGCTGCCGCCCCGGGAGAGGAGCTTCCGGTGCAGCGGCCAGTTGACGACGCTCCCGCCGCGCACCCAGCGGCTGCCGATCACGAGGTCGGCGCTGTCGACGGCGTCGAGGAGGCCCTGCAGCTGCTCGGGCCGGTGGGAGCCGTCGGCATCCATCTCGACGAGGACGTCGTAGTCCCGCTCGAGGCCCCAGCGGAAGCCCGCGATGTAGGCCGCGCCCAGGCCCTCCTTGCCCTTCCGGTGCAGTACGTGCACCCGGGCATCGGTTGCGGCGGCGCGGTCTGCGAGGTCGCCGGTGCCGTCCGGGCTGTTGTCATCCACGATGAGCACATCGGAGGCGGGAACAGCGGCGCGCAGCCGGGCCAGGGTCACCGGCAGCGACTCGATCTCGTTGTAGGTGGGGATGATCGTGACGACTCGCACGCAGGTGGGGCCTTTCCATCGAGGATGCGCATCGCGCAGGGACTGCTCCGGACGCGGAGCCAGTCTGCCAGTATAGGCGACGGCACGGACGGGGCGTCGACCACGGCACTCGGGCAGATCCCCGCGCCTTCGTACCGGAGCCCGCACGCGTGCGGCCACCGTTTTCTACTGGCGTGGGGACCTGCCCTTCGAATACCGGCTCCGAGGTGTGGGCAACGCGCGCCAGAACAGAGGCCGATGCGTTGCGCTTGCGGAGACCGGCCAGGTTCCCTCCCTCAGGAGGTCCTCTAACCCGTTCTTCCGAGCTTACGTGCTGTGGAGGACGTGTCAACAACCCCCTGACCTGCAGAAACGTGTCCCGATGCAGGTCAGGGGCCGGTCGTTCCCCGCCACCGGATGTCTGCCGCCGGGCTCCGGGTCAGCCGCCCGCGAAGCCCTCCGCCGCGAACAGGCGGTGCCCGTCGTGGACGGTCTCGAGGCATTCCGGCGCGTTCTCGGTGTCGAGCGCCGGCAGCAGCGGGGTCCCCGCGCGGGGATCCGTGCTCCACGACTGCACCCGGTTGTCCGGGGTCTGGACCATCAGTTCGTCGACCTTCCAGACCGCGAAGGACGCGGGCGTCCCCGGGGCGAGCTGCCCCATCATGGGACTGCGGCCGGCGAGCCGCCAGCCCGCGCGCGTGTGGGCGATGAACGCGGCACGTGCGGAGACGGTCTCCGAGGCGTTGCTGTGGCGCAGGCACGCTCCCACCGACGCCCAGGGGTCGAGCGCCGTGACCGGGCTGTCGGACCCCAGCGCCACGAGCACGCCCGCGGACAGGAGCGAGGCGAAGCGGTTCATGCCCGCGCGCCGCTCCCCCAGCCGCTGGGCGTACAGGCCGTCCTCGGCTCCCCACAGGGCGTCGAAGGCGGGCTGGCCGCTGACAGCCACGCCGTAGTGCACCAGCGCGGCGATCGCGTCGTCGTCGGCGAGTTCCACGTGCTCCAGGCGGTGGCGGGCGCGACGGACCTCCTCCACGCCCAGCTCCCGCGCGGTGCGTTCGAGGCCCTGCAGGACGACGTCGAGCCCTGCATCCCCGATGACGTGGAAGCCGGCCTGCACCGTCTCCGCCGTCGCGGCCAGCAGGTGGGCGGCGACGGCGTCCACGTCCAGGTAGAGGGAGCCCCGGCTCCCCGGAGCGTCGCTGTACGGTTCGCGGAGGGCTGCAGTGCGGGAGCCGATGGACCCGTCGACGTTGAGGTCCCCGGCGAGGCCCGCCAGGCGCCCGCCGAAGCCCAGCATCAGCTCGCGCACCTCGTCCCGCGAGGACGTCCGCTGCGCCCAGTAGGGGATGATCTCTGGCAGGGGCACCCCGCCGGTCGGGCCGTCGATGGAGAGCAGGATCTCCAGGTCCTCGCGGGGCGCGATGTGCGGGGCGGCCATCTCCGTCAGCGCGACGTAGCCCCGGGAGGCGGCATGGAGGAGCGCCGCCTGCTGGTAGGTGCGCCGCTGGTCCGGAGACAGGCTCCGGGTGGCCCTGCGGGCCGCCTCGTGGGCGTCCCGGACTACGAAGCCGTCGTCCCAGCCGTCCGTTCCGGCGAGGCCGAGGCCGGCCGCCAGCGCACCCGAGACGGCGGCCGAATGGATGTCGGCGCGCACGAGGTAGACGAGGGCGCCGTTGCCGGCGCGGTCGAGCTCACCGGCGGTCGGTACCCGTTTCTCGGGCCACCCGGACTCGTCCCAGCCGAACCCGAGGATCGTGGACGCGCCGGAGGCCGCCGCCGCGGACACGGCGTCGAGCAGGTCCCGTAGGGAACGGCACCCGGTGAGGTCGATCGAACCGAGGGCGATGCCCGTCTCGGTGGTGTGCGTGTGCGCGTCGACGAATCCGGGGGCGATGAGCGCGCCGTCGAGGTCCACGGTCCGGACGCCGGGGCCGGTGAGGTTCGCGGCGGCGTGCTCGGTGCCGACCCACGCCACCGTCCCGCCGTCCACGAGCATGGCGGTGGCGAAGGGGTCGGCGGGGCTGTAGACGGAGCCGTTGCGGTACAGGACGGGCAGGGGGCGCTCAGGAAGGGACATGGCGGTGCTGGGTGGCTTTCTGTGGAGGGCTGGTCCGGCGGCGGCGGGGGCTACTCGCTGATGTTCGAGTATGCCACCACGCCCCGACGGACCAGGGCGATCGCGCGCTTGCAGGTCTGCTGCAGGGTGCCGGGCAGGTCCGGGACCTTCGCGAGCTGGTCGAGGAGGTCGATGACCTGCTTCGACCAGCGCACGAAGTCACCGGCCGCCAGGTCGGTCCCGCTCAGGGCTGCCTGGAGGGAGCGGCCCTGCGCCCACTTGAACATCGGCCACACGAGCGAGAGCTCCGGTTCCCCGGTGACGGGGAGCCGGTGCTGCTCCTCGACGTCGTTGAGCTGCGACCACTGGCGGATGATCGTCTCGACGGAGCCCTCCAGCGCCACGCTCGGCATGACCGGGCGCAGGCCCCGCTCCTCCCGCTTCGCCTGGTACACGAGCACCGTGACGACCGCGGCGAGTTCGGCGGCGTCGAGCTCGCTGAACGCCCCCTGCTCGATGCACAGCGCGATCAGGAGGTCCTTCTCCCCGTAGATGCGCCGGAGCGTCTGGCCGGAGGCGCTGACGACGACGCCGTCGCCGGTGTAGTCGAGGTAGCCGTAGTGCCCGAGGACCTCGGAGACGCGGTCGAAGGTCTTCGCGATCGTGTTCGTGCGGCCCCGGATCTGGCCGGAGAGGCGGTCGGTCTCCCGGCGCAGCTTCCCCCACCGTTCGGCCCAGCGGGCGTGCTGCTCGCGCTCGCTGCAGCCGTGGCAGGGGTGGGCGCGGAGGCGGCGCCGGAGGTCCGTGATGGCGCGTTCCTCCGCGGCGGCCGACGCCGAGTACCCGGCGGACACGCGGTCCGCCCCCTGGCGGGGCGGACGGTTCTCCTGCAGCGCGTTCCGCAGGGACGAGGTGAGATCCCGGCGGTCCTTCGGGCTGCGGGCGCTGAAGTGCTTGGGGATGCGGATGCGGGAGAGCACCTCGACGGGCCCGTCGAGGTCCTGCACCCCGACGCGGCGGATCTGCGTCTCGAGGGTGAGGACGGTGGGCCGGGGTTCCCTCGACGTGTCGCCGTCGAGCACCACGGCGAAGCCCTGGCTGCGGCCGCCGGGGACGTCGATCACGTCCCCGGGCCGCAGGGACTCCAGGGACGACTCCGCGGCCGAGCGCAGGGTGCGGGACCGGTCGCGGGACGCCCGGGATTCGAGCTCGGAGAGCTCGCGGCGCAGGTTCGCGTACTCGCGGAAGTCACCGAGGTGGCAGGTCATGGACTTCTCGTAGCCCCTGAGGGACTCCTCGCGGCTGCGAACCTGCTTCGCGAGCCCCACCACGGAGCGGTCCGCCTGGAACTGCGCGAAGGAGGTCTCGAGGATCTCCCGCGAGCGTTCCTGGCCGAACTGCGCCATGAGGTTGATGCTCATGTTGTAGGTGGGGCGGAAGCTCGAGTTCAGCGGGTAGGTGCGCCGGGAGGCGAGGCCCGCCACCGCCCCCGGGTCGGTGCCGGGCTGCCACAGCACGACGGCGTGGCCCTCGACGTCGATCCCGCGGCGCCCGGCCCTGCCGGTGAGCTGCGTGTACTCCCCCGCCGTCACGTTCACGTGGGCCTCACCGTTGAACTTGTCCAGCTTCTCCAGCACCACGGTGCGGGCCGGCATGTTCACGCCGAGGGCGAGGGTCTCGGTGGCGAACACGGCCTTCACCAGACCTGCGGCGAACAGCTTCTCGACGATTTCCTTGAAGGTCGGCAGCATGCCGGCGTGGTGGGCGGTGAAGCCGCGGATGAGGCCTTCGCGCCAGGTCCAGAACCCGAGGATCTCGAGGTCGTCGCGCGGGATGTCCATCGTGGCGGCGTCCACCGTCTCGCTGATCTCGTCGCGTTCGTCCTCCGTGGTGAGCCACAGCCCGGCCTGCAGGCACTGGGTGACGGCGGCCTCGCAGCCGGCCCGCGAGAAGATGAACGTGATGGCCGGTAACAGGTCGGAGCGGTCCAGGGCCGAGATCACCTGGGGCCTCGTGGCCCGCCGGACCATCGTCGTCGGGGGTTGCCCGCCGCGGCCGTTGCGCTGTTTGCCGCGCCGGCCGCCGGCGCCCCAGCCGGCGCGCTGGTTCATGCGGGTCTCGCTGCTGGCCAGGTCGAGCAGTTCGGGGTTGACGTCGTACTGGTCCCGGGCACCGGCCTCCGCGCCGGCGGGCGCGGCCTCGTCGAAGGCGATGTCGCCGGCGAACAGGTCGATCAGGTCGTGGCCCACCATGACGTGCTGCCAGAGGGGTACGGGCCGGTGCTCCGACACGACGACGTCGGTGTCCCCCCGCACGGTGTCCAGCCACGCGCCGAACTCCTCCGCGTTGGACACGGTGGCGCTGAGGGACACCAGCTTCACCTCGGTGGGCAGGTGGATGATCACCTCCTCCCACACGGCGCCGCGGAAGCGGTCGGCCAGGTAGTGCACCTCGTCCATCACCACGTACCCGAGGTTGTCGAGGGCTTCGGAGTCGGCGTAGAGCATGTTGCGCAGCACCTCGGTGGTCATCACGATGACGTCGGCGTCGCCGTTGATGCTCGTGTCGCCCGTCAGCAGGCCCACGCGGTCGCTGCCGTGCACGGCGGCCAGCTCGGAGTACTTCTGGTTGCTGAGCGCCTTGATGGGCGTGGTGTAGAAGGCTTTGAGGCCGTGCTGCAGCGCCAGGAAGACCGCGAATTCGCCGACCACCGTCTTGCCGGCGCCGGTCGGCGCCGCGACGAGCACTCCCCTGCCGGACTCGAGGGCGGTGCATGCTTCCCGCTGGAACGGATCGAGTTCGAAATCGAGGGTCTGCTCGAACTGGAACAGCTGCGTCCGGGAGTGGCGGGCGCGGGCCCGTGCAGCGGCGTATCTCTCCGCGGGGGTGTTCATCGTTCCACCCTAGACGCTTCACCCGGGCCGGGCACACGGTGCCGCCGGTGCCGGGCCCTGCTTGCGGGCGTGCGGCGCGGCGTGCCCGGGCTAGAGGGCGTCCAGGGGTGTGGCGGTGTCGGCGGTGGCGTCGACGGCGGCCTCGCGGGCGGCGGTGCGGCGGGCCCTGCGCTTGTCGTTGAGCAGGCACAGACCGATGGCCACGAAGAACAGGAGCAGCAGGGGTACCGCGAGGTAGAACATGCTCAGCGCGTCCCCGCCCGGTGCCGCCATCGCGGCGAACAGGCAGACCAGGAACACGGTGATGCGCCAGGCCTTGAGGATCTGCTTCCCGGAGACCACGCCCACCATGTTGAGCCCGACCAGGACCACCGGCAGCAGGAACGCGATCCCGAAAGCCAGCATCAGCCGCAGCACGAACGCGAAGTACACGGACACGCTGATGTAGTTGGAGAAGTCCTCCGGCGTGAACTCGGTCAGCACCCGCACCGCGTTGGGCAGGATCAGCCACGCCAACCAGATCCCGGCGAGGAACAGCGGGAACGCCACGGCGATGAAGGCCAGCGCGATCCGCCGCTCCTTGGTCTTCAGACCGGGCGTGATGAACGCCCACAACTGATAGAGCCAGACCGGGCTGGAGAGCACCAGACCCAGGAACACCGAGACCTGGATGAGGAGGTCGAACGGCGAGGCGGCACTGTCGAAGTTCAGGGACGCGGTGCGGCCCTCCTGCTCGTTGATCGCGATGATCGGGGCCGCGAGGGCGCGCAGGACCGGCTCGTACACGAAGAAGCCCAGCACGGTCGCGGCGAGAACCGCGATCGCGGACTTGAACAGCCGGTTCCGGGCCTCGCGCAGGTGCTCCTTCAGGGCCATGCGCCCCTCGGGGTTGGCCTTCCTGCCGCGCTTGCGCGCCGATGCGGGTGACACGGGGAGGAATCCTGCCTACGGGCTGGTGTGCGAGCTACCGCTCTGCTGTGACGGACCCTGCGGCGGGACGGCCCCCTGGCCGTCGGTCCCGGGGACCTGGTCACCGGGAACCGGGGACGCGCCGTGGGGCTGCGCCGGTCCCTGGGCCTGCCCGTGCGGCGGGACGGGCGCCTGATACGCCGGTGCCTGATAGGTGGGCGTGTACGTCTGGGGCCCCGGAGTGTTCACGACGCGGCCCTCCACGGGATCCGTGCCGGTCTCACCGGTGTTGTTCTCGTCCTTCATCTGCTTCACCTCGGACTTGAAGATCCGCAGGGACTGTCCCACGCTGCGGGCCAGTCCGGGCAGCTTCGGCGCGCCGAACAGGACGATCGCTAGGACGATGATGATGACGATGTGCCAGCCTTCGAGCCTCATGCCCATTTCCTCTCGTTGGTTCACCCTCGAGTTTAGTTCACAGGTGGGGCATGTCCTGCAGGAGCTGCGGCTGTTCGCGCCGGGCACGCCTCGCGATGCGGCGCGCGCGCCGGTCGTCGACGCGGCGGGTCCTGGCCAGGTCCCGGGCCGCGCGGACCGCCTCCGGGGCCGAGAACACGGCGGGGACGGGGATGCCGGGCGCGCCCGAGCGGGCGGTTCCGACGCCGTCGTCCGCGGTGCCGGCAGCGGGCGCGTCCACCTGGAGGCGATCCATCGCCTCCCCGAATTCACGGAGTGTTCGCATGATGCGGCGGAAGACGCGGAAGCCGACGACGACGAGGAAGATGACGCTGACGGCCACCAGCGCGACCCACAGCACGATCCAC
Organism: Arthrobacter pityocampae; assembly: GCF_002927275.1. Classification (GTDB taxonomy): domain Bacteria; phylum Actinomycetota; class Actinomycetes; order Actinomycetales; family Micrococcaceae; genus Arthrobacter_D; species Arthrobacter_D pityocampae. The sequence continues at coordinate 152,617 of NZ_PRKW01000002.1, forward strand.
ATCCACCAGAGCATGATGCCAGTCTAGGCCAGTGCCTGGTGCGCGCGTGCAGCGTCCAGCCAGCGGAGGGTCTCCGCGCGCAGCTCCGCCGGGGCGATGACCGCCGCCGATCCGCCGAGACCGGCCACGAGGCCCGGGATCCAGGCACTGGACGCCACCTTGAGGCGGGCGGCCAGGCGGTCCTCGCCGAGCTCCTGCACGGCGTCGGCGTTGTACTGGGCGGCGATCCAGCGGGCCCGGGGCTCGAGCAGGAGCGTGACGGCGAGATCGGCGTCCCCGGAGCGGTAGGGCGCGACGCTCCGCCGGTCGCGGGCGAGGAACTCCTCGTCCAGGTCCGCGGTGGCCGGCTGGTCCGTCAGGGTGGCCCGCTGGATGCGGTCCAGCCGGAAGTTCCTCAGCCCGTCGGAGTCCACGCTCCACGCCTCGAGGTACCACGTGTCCTGGTGCAGGAAGATGCGGACCGGTTCGAGGAGGCGACGCGTGATCTCGTCGCGGGTGGGGACGAAGTAGTCCACGTCCACGCGCACGTTCGAGTGCAGGGCGGCCTGCAGTACCTCGAGCGTCGGGTCGACGTCGTCCTCCGTGAGCTTGGTCGCGACGGCCGTCCCGATGCGCGCGGCGTCGCCGGCCGCGGCCGTGAGCTTCGTCTGGGCGCTGATGATCGCCTCGTTGTCGCGCATGCCGGGGAGCTCCCGGAGGGCCTGGAGCCCCACGAGGAGGGAGCAGGCCTCGTCCATGCTGAGCTTCACGGGCTCGGCGAGGTCGCGGGCGTTGGTGAGGTAGATCCTGTCCTCCTCGATGTTCACGTCCATCAGCCCGTCCGGGTAGTGCCGCGGCCCGCTGACGAACAGCAGGTCGAGGTCCTTGGTGAGCTGGACCTCGGTCACGTCGAACCGGCGCGCCGTCTCCCCCACCTCCGCCCCGGGGTGCGCCAGAAGGTATGGGACGAGGTCGAGCAGGCGCAGCAGGTGGTCCTGGGAGGAGGACTTGCGACGCGGCGCGGGGCGGGCGCGCCCGCTGATCTCGAGGTGCTCGGGCGCGGCGAGGGCCGCCGCGTGGGCGTCGTCGAGGAGCCGGACGACCTCCGCGGCCAGCTCCTGCGGCTCACGGACCCGGGCGTTGACGCCCAGCCCGGCGATGGTCGCGGCCATGGGGCTCGACGCCGCGTACGGCACCCGCAGGACGTCCCACTCCTCCCCGGTCTGCAGGATCTCGGTGTCCTTGCGCACGCGCAGCACCTGGCAGGAGCCGGGCCGCGCCGCGACGACCGCGATGCGGTCGGGCTCGCTGCGGGACAGCGAGGACAGCGTCTGGTTCATGTCGAAGGACGCCGGGACCTCGAACGTCCCCGGCAGGATGACGGGTTCACCGGTCATGCGAGAGAGGCGGAAGAACCGTTCGGCCTTACGGGTGGTGTCGAAGCCGACGACGTACCAGTGGCCGAAGCGCGCGCCCATCCCCCAGGGGTGCACGGTGCGCATCTCCTCGCGGCCGGTGCTCGCGGCCCGGTAGGGGAAGCGGAGGGGGGCGCGGGAGGTCAGGGCCTGCCACACGGTGTCCCAGTAGGGGGCGTCCGTGGTGATGCGCGGCTGGATGAGCGGCGTGAGCTCGGTCCCGCCGTCCGTGCTGCGGGAGCTGAGTTTCCGCAGGGCGCGGGACGCCGCGGAGTCGAGCGAGCCCTGGTCCCAGACGCCGGCGGCGAGGTTGAGGACGGCGTACTCCTCGGGCAGGAAGCTGACGCCGCCGAGCCGGTAGTTCTCGGCGCTGATGCGGTACCGCTGCACGGTGTTGTCGTTGTCGAACAGGGCGTCCTCGCTGTAGGCCTCCAGCGGGATGCCCTGCTCGCGCAGCGCCGCCTTGTCGCGGTCGAAGAGCTTCTCGCGGGCCGCGACGGACGTCGCCTCCCGGTACAGGTCGATCTCCTCGAACAGTTCCTCCTTCGTGAACCCGCGGCGGCTCGACAGGAGCATGATCACGAGGGTGAGGAGGCGTTCGGTACGTTTTGCGGACACGGGAAAACCCTACCTTCACGGGAGCGGCGGAAGGGACGCACACCGACCGTGGTCGACGTACGTCCCTTCCGTGTGGCAGTACAGGGGGCGGCCGCGGATGGGCGGCCGCACCGGTGGCGCTAGCGGACCCCGAGGAGGTCGACGACGAAGATCAGCGCCTCGTTGGGCCCGATCGCCGAGCCGGCGCCGTTCGCGCCGTAGGCGAGCTGCGAGGGGATCTCGAGGCGGCGGCGGCCGCCGACCTTCATGCCGAGGAGTCCCTGGTCCCAGCCCTGGATGACCTGGCCGACGCCGACCTTGAAGTCGAGCGGGGTGCCCCGGTTCCAGGACGCGTCGAATTCCTCGCCCGTGGAGAAGGCGACGCCCACGTAGTGGGTGGAGACGGTGTTGCCCGGCTTCGCCTCGTCGCCGGTGCCCGTGATGATGTCCTCGATGACGAGGTCGGTGGGGGCGTCGTGCGCGGGGAAGTCGATCTCGGGCTTCTGGCGGTCGAATTCGCGGTGTCCAAATGACATGGCTGCTCCTTGGGTCGGTGAAGGGTTGTTGGCGGGGCGGGCGTTACTCGGCGTCGGCCTTGTCGGTGATCTCGACGAAGAACACGAGGGTTCCGGAGGGCTGTCCCTGGGGCGCCGGGTCTCCGTAGGCCCAGGGGCCCGGGATGACCAGGAGCAGCTGGGAGCCGACCTTCTGGCCGGCGAGGCCCTTGGTCCAGCCCTCGATGACGCCGGTCAGCGGGAATTCGATGGGCTCGCCGCGTTCGTAGCTGGAGTCGAACTGCTCGCCGTCCTCCCAGCGCCAGCCGGCGTACTTGGCGGTGATGGTGTCGGTCTCGGTGATCTCCTCGCCGGTGCCTTCCTTGAGGACCTTCACGACGAGGTCGTCGGAGGGCTCGTTGTCCGGGATGGTGACCTCGGGGGCGCCCTCGTCCCCGAAGGTGAAGGTGGGCAGCTGGTCGTCGTCGTCGAGCTTCTTGACGTCCGCGGGCGAGAGCACCTCGGGCTCCGGCGGAGGCTGCTCGGCGGAGATGACCTTCAGGACGATCAGCTGCTCCGGGGTGGCCGGCTGGCCCTCCACGGCCTCGGGTGCAGGGCGGGTGTAGGCCACCTGCGCGCCGACCTTCGACCCGGTCAGGACCTCGTAGAGCTCCGCATCCTGTTCCTTGAGCGTGTCGTCCACGGGGAGGACCTGCGGCTCGCCCTGGCTGTAGGTGTCACCGAGGACCTCGCCGTCCTCCGCGTTGAGCGCGACGATCTGGTACCGGACCTGCTCGCCGGCCTCGATCGCGTCCCCGTCTCCGTCGACGACGGTCCTCGCGGCCACACCGGTGATGTCGAGGGGCTCGTCGAATTCGACGCTCGGTGCCTCTTCGTCCGTTCCGCCGGATACTTCGACGGACTCGAGGATCCCGGTGGCGCCGGCCGACGTCCCGGACGAACTGCCCGACGAGTCCCCGGCCGAGTCGCCCGTCAGGTCGTCCGTCATGAGCCCGCCACAGCCTGACAGGAACAGCGTGAGCGCAACGGAGGTTGTGAGTACTTTTCGCACGAAGCTACTTTCGGTTGGGGATCCGGTCCGGGCCGCCCGTGGAACAAAGGGCCCCGCCCAGCCTAACGGTTCCGAGGAGCGCCGTCGCCGTCACAGCTGCCGCAGCAGCGCCTCGACCCGCTCGTCGACGGAGGCGAAGGGGTCCTTGCAGAGGATGGTCTGCTGCGCCCTGTCGTTGAGTTTGAGGTGCACCCAGTCCACCGTGTAGTCACGGTTGGCCTCCTTGGCGCGCCGGACGAACTCGCCGCGCAGCCGTGCCCGGGTGGTGTGGGGCGGCACGTCCACCGCCTCCTTCACCGCCGTCTCCTCGACGACGCGGGCGGCCTCCCCCCTGGCCTGAAGGAGGAAGAAGAGGCCGCGCGTGCGGGAGATGTCGTGGTAGGTGAGGTCGAGCTGGGCGGCCCTCGCCGAATCGAGGTCGTCGCCGGACCGCGCCAGGTACCGGTCGATCAGCTTCTTCTTGATCGCCCAGTCGATCTCCCGGTCGACGGGCGCGGTGTTCCCGGTCTCCACCGCGTCGAGGACGCGCTCCCACAGGTCCAGGATGGCGGGAACGTGCTGGTTGTGGGCCCCGTGCTGCTCGACGAAGGCCGTCGCCTTCGCGAGGTACTCCCGCTGCATCTCCAGCGCCGTCATGTGACGGCCGTTCGCGAGCTTGAGGAGCTGGCGGCCGGTGAGGTCGTGGGAGATCTCGCGGATGCTCCGGATGGGATTCTCCAGGCGGTAGTCGCGCATCAGCTCGCCCGCCTCGACCATCCGCAGCAGCAGGTCCACGGAGCCGATCTTGAGCAGCGTCGTGGTCTCGGACATGTTCGAGTCACCGGCGATGACGTGCAGCCGGCGGTAGTGTTCGGCGTCGGCGTGCGGCTCGTCCCGGGTGTTGATGATGGGCCGTGAGCGGGTCGTCGCGGAGGAGATGCCCTCCCACAGGTGGTCCGCGCGCTGGGAGAACGCGTAGATGGACCCGGCCTGCGTCTTCAGGACCTTCCCGGCGCCGACGAGCAGCTGGCGGGTCACGAGGAACGGGATCAGGATGTCCGCGAGCCGGGCGAATTCGAGCTTGCGCGGGATGAGGTAGTTCTCGTGGCTGCCGTAGGAGTTGCCCGCGGAGTCCGTGTTGTTCTTGAAGAGGTAGATCCGCCCGTCGTAGCCCTCCTGCGACAGCTTCCGCTGCGCCTCGGAGACGAGGTCCTCGAGGATCAGCTCGCCGGCGCGGTCGTGGGCGACGAGCTGCGCGAGGTCGTCGCACTCCGCCGTCGCGTACTCGGGGTGCGAACCGACGTCGAGGTACAGGCGCGACCCGTTCGTCAGGAACACGTTGGAGGACCTGCCCCAGCTGACGACCTTGCGGAACAGGTAGCGGGCCACCTCCTCGGGTGACAGCGGGCGGGAGTCGGGCCCCGAGTAGGAGATCCCGAACTCGGTCTCGACACCGAAGATACGCCGGTCCATCAGTTCTCCTGCCCGCCCTGGAGCACGATCTCGAGTTCGGGTCCGCCGATCCGGCGGAACGCGCGGTGGCTGCCGCGCAGGGTGTCAGGGTCGCGTTCGAGGAACGCGACCTCGAGGACGGAGGGGTCGAGGGCGGGGGTCCCCGACCGGTCGCCGTCGCCCGCGGTGCCGGTGGCCGCACCCGCGAGGGCCCGTGCGGCGGCCCGGACGCCGTCGGCGAGCCCGACGTCCGCGGACCACGTGTCGCGGAGGCCGCCGACGACGGCGTCGGCCGCGCCGCCCATGACCACGAAGCCCGCCTCGTCCGCGATGGAGCCGTCGAAGGTGAGCCGGTAGAGGTGGTCGGCCTCCTGGCTGCGGCCCACTTCGGCCACCACGAGCTCCACCTCGAAGGGCTTGCTCTCGGCCGTGAACACGGCGCCGAGGCTCTGCGCGTACACGCTGGCGAGGCCCCGCGCCGTGACGTCCTCGCGGGCGTAGGAGTAGCCGCGGACGTCCGCGTAGCGGACCCCGGCCTGGCGGAGGCTCTCGAACTCGTTGTACTTGCCGACCGCCGCGAAGGCGATGCGGTCGTAGATCTCCCCGAGCTTGTGCAGGGAGGGCGAGGCGTTCTGGGCGACGAGGGCGATGCCGTCCCGGCAGCTCATCACCACCACGGACCGGCCCCGCGAGATGCCCTTCCGCGCGAAGTCGGCGCGGTCCTTCATCAGCTGCTCGGGTGAGACGTAGAACTGCTGCGTCATGGCCTATGCCTCCCGGCCCGCGGACGAACGGGCGTCGATGATGGTGTGCGCCACGGCCTCGAGCTCCCGCTCCGGGACGCGGCGCGTACCGGCTGCGTCCACGACGTAGACCACGGGCCACAGGCCGCGCACGGTGTCCGGACCGCCGGTGGCGGAGTCGTCGTCGGCCGCGTCGTAGAGGGCTTCGACCGCCACGCGGACGGCCGACGCCTCGGTGAGGTGCGGGTTCCACAGCTTCTTGAGCGCCCCCCGGGCGAAGACCGACCCGGAGCCGACGGAGTGGTGTTCGTGCTCCTCGTAGCGGCCGCCCGTGACGTCGAACGAGAACAGGCGCCCGAGGTGCCGGTCCGCGTCGAAGCCGGCGAAGAGCGGGACGACGGCGAGGCCCTGCATGGCCATCGGCAGGTTCTGCCGGACCATCGCGGCGAGGCGGTTGGCCTTGCCGTCCAGGCTCATCATGGTCGCTTCGATCTTCTCGTAGTGCTCCAGCTCCACCTGGAACAGCCGCGCCAGGTCGACGCCGATGCCGGCGCTGCCGGCGATCCCGAGCACGGAGGAGCGGTCCGCCGGGAACACCTTCTCGATGTGGCGGCTCGCGATCACATTGCCCATCGTCGCCCGGCGGTCACCCGCCATGAGCACGCCGCCCGGGAAGGTGAGCGAGACGATCGTCGTCGCGTGCGGGGCGAGACGGGAGGCGTCGGAGGTCGCGGGGGCCGGTCCGAGGGACCGGTTCGACGGCAGCAGTCCCGGATGGTGAGCGCCCAGATAGTCGGCGAAGGACGTCGAGGCGGCCCGTGGGACCGCTGCCGCTGCATCATCCGGGAGCATCCGCTACTGGCCGCCCTTCTGCACGAAGCCGCGCACGAACTCCTCCGCGTTGGACTCGAGGACGCCGTCGATCTCGTCGAGCAGGTCGTCGACGCCCTGGGTCTGGCCGGAATCCTGCGCCGCCGCGGGAGCCGCGGGGGCGGGTGTGTCGAGGTCTTCCTCCTCCGCGGAGGACGTTCCGCCGGTGTTCTTGCGGTCCTGTGTCGCCACGGTATCCACCCTTTCCGTCGTTCTGCTGGGTTCGGAGGTCAGGCTCCTATGGTGCCACGCGCCGATCCGGGCCGCTCAACAATCGGGCGAGGAAATCCTCGGCGTCCGTGGCTGCATCGAACAACGCCCCGGTGAGCGACTCCGTGCCCCGCAGCGGCTCGCGGGTCTGGACGCGCTGCAGCCTCCGCTCCCCCGGGAGCTCGAAGATCAGCGAGTCCCAGCTCGCGCCGACCACCTCGGCGGGGTACTCGGCGATACACCGGCCACGGAAGTAGGCGCGCGTGTCCCGCGGTGGTTCGACGGCGGCCCGCGCGACGTCGGCGGGCTCGACGAGCAGGTCGACGTCCCCCCTGCGTGCCAGGCGCTGGTAGATGCCCTTCGCGGGGCGCAGGTCGGCGTACTGCAGGTCGATGAGCGCGAGGCGGGGATCAGTCCACGCGAGGCCGTCCCGGGTCCGGTACGCCTCGAGGACCTTCAGCTTCGCCACCCAGTCGACGGCGCGGGCCGCCTCCATCGGGTCGCGCCGCAGCGTCGCCAGCAGCGACTGCCAGCGGTCGACGACGTCGCGGGTCTGCCGGTCGGCGTCCGCCGGGAGTGCGGCCGTGACCGCGTCGCAGTAGAGCTCCTGCAGCTGGAGTCCGGTCAGGGACCGCCCGTCCCTGAGCCGGACCTCCACCGTCAGGGAGGGGTCGTGGCTGATGGCGCGCAGGGCCTCGACCGGGTCCTCGAGCTCGGGGACCGGCGCGAGGCCCTGCTCGATGAGCGAGAGCACGAGGGCGGTGGTGCCGAGCTTCAGGTAGTTGGACACCTCGTTCAGGTTGGCGTCGCCGATGATGACGTGCAGCCGCCGGTACTTCTCCGCGACCGCGTGGGGTTCGTCGCGCGTGTTGATGATGGGACGCCGGACGGTCGTCTCGAGGCCGATCTCGTTCTCGAAGAAGTCGGCCCGCTGGCTGATCTGGAAGCCGGCCTCCTGGTTCAGGGGGCCCAGGCCCACACGCCCTGCACCGCAGATCACCTGGCGCGAGACGAAGAAGGGGATGAGGGCCTCGGCGAGCCTGGAGAAGGGGACCCTCCGGGGGACGAGGTAGTTCTCGTGGGAGCCGTAGGAGACGCTCTTGTTGTCCGTGTTGTTCTTGTACAGGATCACGGGCGAGAAGCCGGGGGTGGTACCGATCCGGTCCATCGCGGCCACGGCCACGTGGTCCCCGGCGCGGTCCCAGAGCACGGCGTCGAGGGGGTTCGTGACTTCGGGTGAGGAGTACTCGGGGTGGGCGTGGTCCACGTAGAGCCGGGCACCGTTGTTGAGGACGAGGTTCATGAGCACGGCGGCTTCGGCGGGTTCGCCGCGCTCGAGCGCGATCTGCTCGGCGGTGAGCTCCACGGGCTCGTCGGTGAGCTGGCTGGGATGGGCGCTGCCGCGGTCCATCCGGAACCCGCGGGCGTCGGTCAGCGGCGTCTCGTCCGTGTAGTCCCAGCGCGTGTTGACGAGGTTGCCGAGCCCCTCGCGCAGCGTCGCGGCGTAGGCGTTGACCACCTGCGAGGACAGCAGCGTGGGATTCGCCGACGGCAGGGCCGGGGCGATGATGCCGTACTCGGTCTCCGTCCCCATGACCCGGTGGACGGAGATGCCGTCACCGACGGCGGGCAGCTCCCCCGGCTGCCCGGTCTCTCGTCCCCCCGTGACGATCACAGATACTGGCCCGTGTTCGCCGTCGTCTCGATCGACTTGCCCGGCTCCTGGCCGGCCTTGCCCTGCACGATCGTGCGGATGTAGGTGATGCGCTCGCCCTTCTTGCCGGAGATACGCGCCCAGTCGTCCGGGTTCGTGGTGTTGGGCATGTCCTCGTGCTCGCGGAACTCGTCCACCACGGCGCGCATCAGGTGCTCGATGCGCAGCCCCTTGCTGCCGTCCAGGAGGAGGTCCTTGATGGCGTACTTCTTCGCGCGGTCCACGACGTTCTGGATGACCGCGCCGGAGTTGAAGTCCTTGAAGTAGAGCATCTCGGTGTCGCCGTTGGCGTACGTCACCTCGAGGTACTCGTTGGACTTGTCGGTCGAGTACATCTGTTCGACCGTGCGGCGGATCATCTCGGCGATGGTGGTCCGCGGGTCGTTGCCGTTCTCGGCGAGGTCGTCCGCGTGCAGCGGCAGGTCCGCCGTGATGTACTTCGCGAAGATCTCGGCGGCGCCCTCGGCGTCGGGCCTCTGGATCTTGATCTTCACGTCCAGCCGGCCCGGCCGCAGGATGGCGGGGTCGATCATGTCCTCGCGGTTGGAGGCGCCGATGACGATCACGTTCTCGAGCTTCTCGACGCCGTCGATCTCGCTGAGCAGCTGCGGGACGATCGTCGTCTCGACGTCGGAGGAGACACCGGTGCCGCGGGTGCGGAAGAGCGAGTCCATCTCGTCGAAGAACACGACGACGGGGCTGCCGTCCGAGGCCTTCTCCCGCGCGCGGGCGAAGATGAGCCGGATGTGGCGCTCGGTCTCGCCCACGTACTTGTCGAGGAGCTCGGGGCCCTTGATGTTGAGGAAGTAGCTGCGGATCTGCTCGACGCCGGCGCGCTCCGCCGCGCGGGCGGCGAGCGAATTGGCGACGGCCTTTGCGATGAGGGTCTTCCCGCAGCCCGGCGGCCCGTACAGGAGGATGCCCTTGGGCGGCTTGAGGCCGTGCTCCCGGTAGAGGTCGGGGTGCAGGAACGGGAGCTCGACGGCGTCGCGGATCTGCTCGATCTGCGGGCCGAGCCCGCCGATGTCGCCGTACGCGATGTCCGGGACCTCCTCGAGCACGAGGTTCTCCACCTCGCTGCGCGGTACCTTCTCCAGACCGTAGCCGGACTTCGTGTCGACGGCGAGGGCGTCGCCCACGCGGATCCTCTCGGCCTGCAGGGGGCCGCTGAGCTTGATGACGCGTTCGTCGTCCGTGCGTCCCACCACGAGCGCGCGGTCGGTGCCCAGGAGTTCCTTGATGGTGACGATCTCCCCGGCGCGCTCGTAGCCGAGGGCCGCGACGATCGTGAGGGACTCGTTGAGGAGCACCTCCTGGCCGGGCGCGAGCTGCCGGACGTTGATCAGCGGGCTGACGGTGACGCGCAGCTTCCGCCCCGACTGCAGGATGTCCGCGGTGTCCTGCACCGTGGCCTCCGTGGTGGTCCCGGGCTCGGACGGGCGTTTCGGGTTCACCTGCATCACGGTGGCGAAGCTGAAGGGAGCCGCGCCCTCCTTCTCGAGGGCGGCCTTCAGCCGGACGATCTCGGTGCGCGCGGACTCGAGGGCGGCGACGAGCTTCCCGTTGTTCTGGGTGGCTGCCCCGAGCTGGCGGTCGATGTGGCGGAGTTTGTCCCGCAGGACGTTCAGCTGGCGCTGCGCGGCGGAGTTGTCGACGAGCGGGGCGTTCGGCTCGCTCGATCCGGCGGCAGGAGCGTAATCATCGGATTCCGGCATTTCGGTTCGCCACCTTCGGTTCGACCTTCGGCTGTCTTTCGACCTTAGCGCAGACCTCGGTCCGCTCTACGTACTGTTGCTGCCCTGTGTAACGCGTGGGGGCCTCGGACCTCTTCCCGTCATCTTCCCGTCATCGGGGACCCGCCGACGCCCTACTCGACGGTGCCGCCGTCGGCGATCGCGTCGCGGCGGGCCTGGGCCTCCTCGGCCGGCAGGGAGCCGCGCTGGATGGTGGACGCCGCATCCCGGGCCACGCGGCGCAGCCGCTTGTCGGAGACCTCGCGCTCCCCCACCGCCTGCGGTGTCCAGGCGTTGAGGTCCTCCTCGCTGAACCCGGTCTTGGAGGGCCGGCGCTTCGGGGTGAAGCCGGTGGCGCCCTCGGCCAGCCGGCGGGCGGTCAGCAGGAACCCGGTGTGGGCGACCATGCGGTGGTCGGGGCGGACGGCGAGGCCCTCGAGGTGCCAGCCGCGCACCATGGACTCCCACCCCTCGGGCTCCGTGAAGCGGCCGTCCGCGCGGATGGCCTCGGCGGTGCGGGAGAGCTGCGTGACCGTGGCCACGTAGCTGATCCAGACACCCCCGGGGGCCAGCACGGTGGCGACGGCGTCGAGGCACTCCCAGGGTGCGAGCATGTCCAGGACCACGCGGTCCACGGATCCGGGCTCCTCCTGGGCGAGGACCTGCTCCTGGAAGTCGCCGAGGGTGATCCGCCAGGCCGGGTGGGGTCCGCCGAAGATCGTCTCGACGTTGCCGCGGGCGATGTCCGCGAACTCCTCGCGGCGCTCGAAGGAGTGCAGATAGCCGTCGTCGCCCACGGCCCGCAGCAGCGAGATGGACAGCGCCCCGGAGCCCACGCCGGCCTCGACGACGCGCGCGCCCGGGTAGATGTCGGCCATCGTCACGATCTGGCCGGCGTCCTTCGGGTAGACGACGGCCGCGCCGCGCGGCATCGACAGGACGAAGTCCGACAGCAGGGGCCGCAGGGCCTGGTACAGCTGGCCGGTGGTGTTCTCGAGGATGGTGCCCTCGGTGGCGCCGATGAGGGAGTCGTGCTGGAGGAAGCCCTTGTGGGTGTGGAACGCGCCGCCGGGCGTGAGGGTGACCGTGTTCATGCGGCCCTTCTCGTCGGTCAGCTGGACGCGCTCGCCGGCGCGGAACGGGCCGCGGCGGGCCGCGGCGCCGTGCGGGCCGGCGGGGGCTTCGGGGGTGGGGGCGGTGCTCATGGAGGGTCCTTCGGCGTGGGCCGGCGGGGCCGGCATGAATGGGGTGGTCGAGGCGGGGAGGACGGGTGCGTGGTGGGGCGGAGTGCGGCCGTCGGTCAGGCGCCGGGAGCTGTTCCCGCGGTGCCCTTGCCCGTGATGGCCTGCACGACCGTCCGCTGGTGGAGCAGTCCGGTGACGGCGCCGGCGCGGTTCACGACGGCGTACTCGTTGCCTTCGAGGCGTGCGAGGAACTGCACGAGCTCCTGCCCCTCGGCCCACTCGGGGACGTATGCGCCGGCGGCGAGGCGCCGCGCGGCGGCGGTGGCCGCTGTGGCGTCCGCGGTCTCGTCGGGGACGGCCAGCAGTGCGGCGTCGTCCACCACGGCCTCGGGGACACCGGTGGGCCCGGTGAGGACGACGGCGGTCCCCGGGTTCTCCCGGAGGATGCGGCGGACGGCGAGCACGCTCGTGCCCGCGGGGACACCGACCGCGGGTTGCTGCAGGCGTCCGGCGCTGATCGCGGGCAGGCGCAGGCGCATCTTCGCGTTCGTGATCGCGGCCGTCGCCCCCATCCACAGGAAGGCGCCCATGACCACGGCGATGAGGATGAACGGGAGATCGGGACCGCGGCCCTGGACCAGCGGCACGGCCACCACGGAACCCAGCAGCAGGACCACGAGGACGCGTCCGGCCCAGCCGGCCGCCACGGTGCCCTTCTCCTGGCTCCCGGTGACCCGCCAGACCGCGCTCTCGACGAGGCGCCCGCCGTCCAGGGGCAGCCCCGGGAGGACGTTGAACACCGCGACGAGCAGGTTCGCCCAGACGAGGATCACCGTCAGGAGGTAGGCGACGCCGCCAGGGTCCACCATCTGGAGGATTCCCCAGCCCAGGCCGGCGAGCACGAAGTTCGCTGCCGGCCCCGCGAGGGCGACCAGGAGGGAGCGCCCCGGGGAGGAGTTGAAGCTCGCGAACTGGGTGTGTCCGCCCCACAGGTTGAGCACGATCTCCTTGGTGGGCCAGCCGAACGACCGGGCGGTGAGCGCGTGCGCGAGTTCGTGGATGAGGACGGACGCCGCGAGGAGCAGGGCGTAGCCGAGGGCGACGGCGTACGCGCCGACGCCGATCCCGGGGACGACCTGGCCCACGCGCGGTCCGAAGACCAGCACGATGAACGCCGTGATGACGAACCAGGACCAGGCGAGGATCACCGGGACGCCGGCGATCCGCCCGAGCGGCAGCCCGGCGGTCCTCTCCTGCTGCGGTGCCTGCTGGGCTCCGCTCACGCGACGTTCTCGCCGTCGTCGAAGGCGTCGTCCCCGACACCGCTCCCGGCGGCCGGCAGCAGGGCCGCGAGGTCCGCCGGCGTGCGTCCGGCGAGGGTGTCCCAGTCGGTGCGGCGTGCATCCGGCGGCAGGGGCACGAAGTGCGGGACGGCGAGGGTGGTGAGCCCGGCGGCGAGGGCCGAGGTCACCCCGGGCAGGGAGTCCTCGATCGCGACCACGGCGTCCTTGCCCAGTCCCGGCTGGTCGGCCGCCAGCAGGTCGAAGCCCAGCTGGTAGGCCTCCGGATCGGGTTTGCCGGCGCTCACGCGGTCCCCGGTGACGAGGTGGGAGAACGTCCCCTCGGGCAGGTGCGCGGCGACCGCACCGGCGAGGAGGGTCTCGGACATGGTGACCATGGCGCACGGGATGCCCTCGGCGTGCAGCGCGGCGAGCATCTCGCGTGCACCCGGACGCCAGGGGACGGCCCTGGCGACGTCGGCTGCCACGCGCCCGATCAGGTGATCGATGATGTCGCGGGTGCCGAGGTCCACGCCGGCCTGCTGGAGCTGCCCGGCAGAGAATTCGAGGGCCTGGCCCACGAGGGTGGTCGCCTGCTCGTCCGTCCACGTCCCGCCGTGCGCCTCGACGAGGTCCTTCTCGGCCCGGATCCAGTAGGGCTCGGTGTCGACGATGGTTCCGTCCATGTCCCAGAGCACGCCCCGCAGGCCGCCGGAGTTCCCGGCGCCGGCCGCGCCGTCGTCGTCGATCGCGTCGGGGGCAAGGAGGTGCATGCTGCCGGGAGGGTGGGGTGCCATGCCTTCAAGTCTACGGGGGCGGCCCGGCAGGGCACGTCCGCCGCCCCCTCCACGGCAGCACAGCCCGCCTGACATCGCCGCGTGCCGGGGTCTAGGGTGAGAGCGTGGATAGCTTCGAAGAGAACCAGCCGACCGGCGTGCAGGACCTGTTCCAGGACGCCGCCGAGCCCGAGCGCAGGACCACGATCATGCTCGCGGCCTTCGAGGGATGGAACGACGCCGGCGAGGCGGCCAGCGACGCGCTGAAGTACATGGGGCGCTTCTTCGGCAGTGAGCGCATCTCCACGATCGACGCCGACGAGTTCTACGACTTCCAGTTCACCCGCCCCATGATCAAGCGGAACGCGGCCGGTCAGCGCCGCATCAAGTGGCCCAACACCCGCATCAGCAAGACCGTCGTGCCCCACTCGAACATCGACCTGATCCTCGTCAACGGCGTCGAGCCGTCCTACAAGTGGCGCGCCTACACCGCCGAACTGGTCGCACTGGCGAAGGAGCTCAGCGTCGACTGCATCGTCCTCGTCGGTGCGCTCCTGGCGGACGTCCCGCACTCGCGGCCCATCCCGGTGACGGTCACCTCCGACGACGACCTCGTCCGGCAGAGCCTGGACGTCGAGCCGTCCACGTACGAGGGTCCGATCGGGATCGTGGGCGTGCTGGCCGAGATGGGGCTCCTCGCAGACATCCCCACCATGTCCCTGTGGGCCGCCGTGCCGCACTACGTGGGCCAGTCGCCCTCGCCGAAGGCGCAGCTCGCGCTCCTGAACAAACTCGAGGAGATCCTGCAGGTCGCGGTGGACACCCATCTGCTCACGGAGGAGTCGGAGGCCTGGGAGCGCGGGGTCGACGAACTCGCCACGGAGGACCCCGAGGTCGCCGCCTACGTGCGCCAGCTCGAGGAGGCCAAGGACACCGTGGACCTCCCGGAGGCCAGCGGCGAGTCGATCGCCCGGGAGTTCGAGCGGTACCTGAAGAAGCGCCGTCGCGACCAGTAGGACCAGTCGGCCGGCGCTAGAGCCGGACGCCGAGCAGGGCGTCGACGACGTCCGCCAGAGCCCGCCCGTCCGTCCCGCCGGCACGCGGCGTCGCAGCCCAGGCGTCGATCGCGGCCAGCGCTGCCGGCGCGTCGAGGTCGTCCGCCAGATGCGCCCGCACCTGTTCGCGGAGCCCGGCGACGTCGTCGTGGGTCGCGGACCGCGCGGCCTCGCGCCACAGGGCCAGCCGGCGGATCGCGGTCTCGAGGACTTCGTCCGTCCAGGGCCAGTCGGCGCGGTAGTGGTGGGCCAGGATCGCGAGGCGGATCGCCGCGGGATCGACGCCGGCCCGGCGGAGCTTCGAGACTAGGACGAGGTTCCCGCGGGACTTGCTCATCTTCCCGCCGTCGTAGCCGACCATCCCGGCGTGGGCGTAGTGCTGCGCCAGGGGCGTGCCGCCGGCAGCCCACGCATGGGCGGCGCTCATCTCGTGATGCGGGAAGACGAGGTCCGAGCCCCCGCCCTGGACGGTGAACGGGGACGGCAGGAACTGCCGGGCGATGACGGCACACTCGATGTGCCAGCCCGGCCGCCCGTCGCCGAGCGATCCGCCCGGCCAGCTCGGCTCCCCCGGCCGTGCCGCGCGCCAGAGCAGGGGGTCGAGGGCGTTGCGCTTGAAGGGTCGCTGGGGGTCGCCGCCGCGCTCGGCCGAGAGCGCGAGCATCTTCTCGACGTCGAGGTGCGAGACCTGACCGAGGAACCAGCGTGCGTCGTCGTCGGTATCGAGGGCGGCCGCCGCGTCGAGGGAGAAGTAGACGTCGCCGTCGGGTTCCGCGCCCTCCCCGGGCACCGTGTAGGCGAGATCACGCCCCACCAGCTTCTCGACGATCGGGACGATCCAGTCGATCGACTCGACGGCCCCGACGTAGTGGTCCGGCGGCAGGACGTTCAGGGCCTCCATGTCCTCCCGGAACAGGGCGATCTGGTCGGCGGCGAGGTCCCGCCAGTCCACGCCGGTGGCGGTGGCGCGCTCGAGGAGCGGATCGTCGACGTCGGTCACGTTCTGCACGTAGCGCACCGTGGACCCGGCATCCCGCCAGGTCCGGTTGAGGAGGTCGAACGCCACGTACGTCGCCGCGTGACCGAGGTGCGTGGCGTCGTACGGGGTGATCCCGCAGACGTAGAGGCTCTGCTCCGGCCGGTTCCCGAGGGGCGCGGGCCCCTGGAGTGCCGTGTCGAACAGGCTGACACCCGCCTGGGTGCCGTCGAGTACTGGGACAGGGGTCGAATTCCACGCAATCACACGATCAACCTTACGGGCCTCGCTCAGGCGCTGATGACGCCGAGGCCGAGCAGCACGTACAGGGCGAGGCCGAGGAGGATCCGGTACCAGACGAAGAGCCCGTAGCCGCGTGTGGTGACGTACCGGAGGAACCAGCCGATGATGGCGAACCCGACCAGGAAGGCCACGACGGTGGCGAGGGCGGTCTCCCCGAGCCCGTACGGACCGGTCTCGTCGAAGCTCTTCACGAGCTGGAACACGCCGCTGCCGAACACGGCGGGGATGGCCAGCAGGAACGAGTAGCGCGCGGCGGCCTCCCGCGTGTAGCCCATCAGGAGGCCGGCGGTGATGGTGCCACCCGAGCGTGACACACCGGGGATCAGCGCCAGCGCCTGCGCCAGCCCGTAGAGGATGCCGTGACGGTAGGTGAGGCTCTTCAGGTCGCGCGTCTGCCGTCCGACGGCGTCGGCGACCGCCAGGATGAGCCCGAAGACGATCAGCATGGTGGCGACGATCCACATGCTGCGGAAGGAGCTCTCGATCTGGTCCTGGAACAGGAGGCCGAGCACCACGATGGGCACGCTGCCGATGATGACCAGCCAGCCCATACGCGCATCCGGGTCGTCCCGCGGGACGGTGCCCCTCAGAGCACCGAACCAGGCCGCCACGATCCGCACGATGTCCTTCCAGAAGAACACGACGACGGCGGTCTCGGTCCCCAGCTGGGTGATGGCGGTGAACGCTGCCCCCGGATCCTCCGCGCCGGGGAGGAACTCACCGACGATCCGCAGGTGTGCGCTCGATGAAATGGGTAGGAATTCCGTAAGGCCCTGGACGAACCCCAGGATGATTGCTTCTATCCAATTCACCCTTGAAACCCTAAGCCATACGGCACGGCCCGCCGCCATCCGGCCGGCGCCAGGCTTAGGCTTGCCCTCATGCAACGGCGAAATGTGGGGATGAGCGGCCTGACCGTGTCCGCTCTGGGGCTGGGCACCATGAACTGGGGCCAGGAGGTGTCCGAGGAGGCCGCGCGGGAGCAGCTGCGCCTGTTCACCGACGCCGGGGGCACGCTCGTCGAGACCGCTGCGCGCTACGGCGAGGGCCAGGCGGAGGCGATCCTCGGCGGCTTCATCGGCGACACCGTGGCCCGCTCGGAACTCGTCCTCGTGGCGCAGGGCGGTACCACCCGTACCGGCAGCCGGCGCCTCGACGGATCGCGCCGGGGCCTGCTCGACTCGCTCGACGCCTCCCTGTCGCTGCTCGGGACGGACCACGTCGACATCTGGCTCGCGCCCTCCCCCGACTCCGCCGTCCCGCTGCAGGAGACGCTCAGCGCGCTGGAGGCCGCCTACGTGACCGGCCGTGCCCGCTACGTCGGCGTCTCCGGGTACGCCGGCTGGGAGTTCGCGCGGGCGGCCGCGACGGCGTCCTTCCCGCTCCTCGTGAACGACGTCGAGTACTCGCTCGTGAACCGCGGCGCCGAGCGGGACGTACTCCCCGCCGTCGAGGCGTTCGGGGCCGCAGTGCTCGCCTGGGGGCCCCTCGGCCGGGGCGTGCTGACCGGCAAGTACCGCGGGAGGATCCCCACGGAATCCCGCGGCGCCTCCGACGTGTGGGCGCCGTACGTGGAGCCCTATCTCGCCGGGAAGCCGCAGCGCGTCACGGAGGCGCTGTGCACGGCCGCGCGGGGGCTCGATCTGCAACCCCACGAACTCGCCCTGCGCTGGCTCCTGCACCGGCCCGGCGTGGCCTCCGCGATCGTGGGCGCCAGGACGCCGCAGCAGCTCAAGGAGATCCTGCAGACCAGCGCCTCGCCCGTCGCCGACCCCATCGCGGCGGTCCTCGACGAGGTCTCCGCCTAGGACGGCGGCTGGGATCCGGCGGCCTGGCCGCCTCGGGTCCGGCGACGCCGCAGGATCCGTCCCCTAGTTCTCGACTTCGGCCTCCACGAGGCGCGACGCGTACTCGGCGTCCTCGTCGTCGTCCTCGTCCTCGTCGTCCTCGTAGATGTCGAGGGGGAGGCTCTCCCCGAAGGCGTCGTAGAGAGCCTCCTCGTAGACCTCGAAGGCGTCGGCGATCCCCACGTAGGCCGCTTCCACGGCCGGGTCGTCCTCGCGCCGTCGTGATGCCGACGCCGCGAGGTGCTCCTCGAGGGCCGTCACGAGGGACTGGAGCGCCACGCGCGGATCTATGCTCATGGCTCGACGTTATCGGTAAAGTGGACGGAATTGGAGGAACATGCGAGAACATTTTCTGAATGCGACAGCCGTCCGGGAGCGCGACTATGGGCGGCAGTACGAATACCTGGTCCTCACGGTGAACGCCGGGGAACCGCTGCCCGCCGCGCGCAAGCTCGTCGCGGAGCACGCGGAGTACGGCAAGTGGGAACTCGAGCGGAGCTGCATCTACATGGGCGGTGGCCGGCGGTACTGGCTGCGCCGGAAGGTCCTCCGCGTCGAGCGCACCGCCTGAGACCGGCTGCGTCGCAGAGGCCGAGTGGGCCCGTCAGGCCGACGGCGGTCCCAACAGCGCAGCCGCGACCGTGGCACGTGCCGACTCCTCCGTCGAGGGATGGAACTGCCCGGCCAGGGCGTCGCGGTGGAGGCGGACCACCTCCGACGACGCCGAGAACCCCGACCCCCCGCCCACATGCAGCGCCGCCGTCGTGGCAGCCACCGCGGCCTCCACGGCGTGGGTCTTCAGTGTCACGAGGCGCGCGAACCACTCGGCCACCGCGCCCGCCCGTGCGTCCAGGTCCTGGGTGACCTGCCGGAGCTCGGCGGCCACGCCGATCCGCTGCATGCCGGGCCCGGCCAGCAGGTTCCGCAGCACGGGATCGTCGGCCAGCGGGCGGTCCCCCACATGGCTCCGTCGACGCGTCAACGCAGCCGCCGCGAGGTCGAGGGCGCGGTCCGCGATGCCGAGGTAGACGGACGCGATGAGCGTCTCGAACGCCGCG
The DNA here is from genome assembly GCF_002927275.1 of Arthrobacter pityocampae. Classification (GTDB taxonomy): domain Bacteria; phylum Actinomycetota; class Actinomycetes; order Actinomycetales; family Micrococcaceae; genus Arthrobacter_D; species Arthrobacter_D pityocampae. The sequence goes on from NZ_PRKW01000002.1 coordinate 171,354, forward strand.
AAGATCCCGAAGACCAGCGGGTCGGCATTGGGTCCCACCGGCAGGGTGCGGAAGACCGCGTCCGCGGGCACGCGCACGCCGTCCAGGCGGGTCGTGTTCGACCGGGTGGCGCGCATTCCCAGCGGATTCCAGTCCTCGAGGATCTCCACGCCGGGCGTGCCGCGCGGGACGAACGCGTGGAGGATTGCAGCGTCCCCGCCGTCCTCGCCGTCGAGCTTCCCGAAGATCCCGAGGCGGGTCCACACGGGTGAGAGGCTCGTGAAGACCTTCGTGCCGGTGTACGCGAAGCCGCCGTCGGGGAGGCGGTCCACGCGGGTCAGCGAGTCGAAGAGGACGGCGTCGTTGCCGGGCTCGGAGACGCCGAAAGCGAACACCTCGCCCTGCGCGGCCTCGTCGAGGACGAAGCGCAGCGAGGAGTCGCCGCGGTCCGCGAGGAGACCGGCGACGGCCGTCCAGACCAGGTGCATGTTGATGCCGAGCGCCGTGGCGGGGGCCGCCGCCGCCAGTCGGCGCTGGGCCGCGGCGGCCCGGGCCATCCCGCCGGCGTCGCCGGGCGGGGTGTCCGCCAGCAGGCGCAGGTACCCGACCGCTGTCAGGTCGTCGAAATCCTCGGCGAAGAAGGTGTTCGCGGCGTCATGGCCTGCCGCCCGTCCCCGGAACCGTTCCAGCAGGTCATCGGGCAGGAGCTGCCCGAGGTCGTCGGTCGTCGTCGTGAGGGTCATGGCGCCTCCAGCGGTGGTCGGATCCTGCTCGGTCGTCGGATCCAGCTCAGTAGGTGGTCAGCAGGCGGGAGAGCACCCTCGCCCCGAAGCGCAGCGAGTCCGTGGGGACGCGCTCGTCGACGCCGTGGAACATGCCGGTGAAATCGAGCTCGTCGGGCAGTTGCAGGGGCGCGAAGCCGTACCCCGTGATGCCGAGACGGCTCAGCGACTTGTTGTCGGTGCCGCCCGAGAGCGTGTAGGGAAGGACCTTCGCGCCCGGGTCCTCCGCGTGCAGGGCATCGATCATCGAGTCCACGAGGTTGCCGGCGAACGGTACCTCGAGGGAGGTGTCCTTGTGCTCGTAGCTCACCTCGACGCCGTCGCCCGCGAGACCGCGGATGATCTCCAGCACCTGGTCCTGCTGGCCGGGCAGGGTGCGCACGTCGATCAGCGCCTCGGCGGTCCCGGGGATCACGTTGTGCTTGTAGCCGCTCTTGAGCACGGTGGGGTTCGCGGTGTTCTGCAGGGTCGCCCCGACGAAGCGCGCCACGGTGCCGAGCTCCCTGAGGAGCACGTCCGGGTTGTCGGGGTCGAACTCGACGCCGGTCAGCTCGGTGACGCCGTCGAGGAACTGCCGCGTGGTGGGCGTCAGTTCGATGGGCCAGGCGTGGTCCCCGATGCGGGTGACGGCACGCGCGAGGGCGGTGACCGCGTTGTCGGTGTTGATCTGCGAACCGTGCCCCGCGCGGCCGTGGGCCACGAGGCGCAGCCAGGAGATGCCCTTCTCCGCCGTCTGCAGGAGGTAGGTGCGCTGCCCGCCGATCGTCGCGGAGAACCCGCCCACCTCGGAGATGGCCTCCGTGGCTCCCTCGAAGAGTTCCGGTTTGTTGTCCACGAGCCAGGACGCACCGTAGGCGCCGCCGGCCTCCTCGTCGGCGAAGAACCCGAAGATGAGGTCCCGCCGGGGCTTGATGCCGTTCCGCTGCATGGAGCGCAGGACGGACAGGATCATGGCGTCCATGTCCTTCATGTCCACGGCGCCCCGACCCCAGATGAGGCCGTCCTTCTCCTCCCCGCCGAAGGGATCGACCGTCCAGTCCTCCTTCTGCGCGGGGACGACGTCGAGGTGCCCGTGCACCACGAGGGCGGGCAGCGAGGAGTCGGAGCCCTCCATGCGGGCGAGCACCGAGGTGCGGCCAGGGGCGGCTTCGAACAGCTGGGTGGGGAGTCCCACCTCCTCGATGAGCGCGGCCGTGTACTCGGCGGCCTTCCGCTCCCCCGGACCGGCGTTGTCCCCGAAGTTCGAGGTATCGATGCGGATCAGTTCCTGGCAGATCCTGACGACTTCATCTTCGGGTGTGATGCCCACGTGGTCCTCCTCGGTAGCGGTTGCGCCTCCAGCCTACCGAGCGCGTGCGCCATGACGACGCCGGCTTGCCCGTGGACACGGAGAGGCCCCGGTCGGATCAGGCCGGTCGGCCTCCACCGGGGCGGCCGTCGTGTTGCCAGGGCGGCCGGCGCGTTCATGAACGGTGTCGTCATGGGGACAGGCGTCGCCGTGCGCGCTGCCGAGGGGACTGCCGTCGAGCTCCCCGTGATGGCTTCCCGTCCAGTCGACGCCCTCCTCCGACTCCGGATCATCTCTGGAGACCCGGTACGTGACCAGCGGCAGAAAGCGCGCCATCCTGTGGTCTCGTCCTGTGGTCTCGTCGACGCCTGCCGTGCTGTCCGAACGGAGCTGGTGCCTCGGGGTCAGCCTCTGGCGTAGTCGGCGAACCCCTGCCAGTCGATGAAGACGCAGGGTGCGTCCCCCACGACCCAGGCGTCGTGCCCGGGGGCCATGACCGCGACGTCGCCCGGCCCGTACTCCATCTCCTCCCCGTCGTCCATGACGACCGTCATCCGGCCGGAGACGAAGTAGCCCACGTGCGCGGACTGGCAGCTGTCGGTGCCGGCGATCGGCTTGACGTGCTCGGACCAGCGCCAGCCGGGCTGGAAGGTGGCGCGGCCCACCACCCCCGTCCCCGAGCCGACGAGCTGCAGATGGCCCGTATCCCCCTCGAAGGGACGCGTCTCCTCGGGGGCGTCGAAGTTCTTCCTGACCAGACCTGGCATCATGACCTCCGGTGGTGGGTAGCGACCGCTTTCTCCAGGGTCCTGCCGATCGGCAGGACCTGCCGGATTCGCGAGACCAGAATGGACCTGCCGTCCGGGAGGGTCAAGAGCACTTGGGCTGGAATGCGGCCATCACGTCCCTCCCTGCTCGAGGACACGAGAAAGCCCCCGGCCAGATTTCTCTGACCAGGGGCTTCACTGTGCGCGGAGGGGGACTTGAACCCCCACCCTCAATAAGAGGACTAGCACCTCAAGCTAGCGCGTCTGCCATTCCGCCACCCGCGCGGGTGGTTTTTCACCGTAGAAACCGGCGAAAGCAACGAGAAAGACTCTAACACGACCGAGGCCCGGATGGTGAATCGGCGGGCGCCCCCGCGCCGGCGGGCGCCTCGTCCGACTGCGCCAGGAAAGGGCGGATACCTCGACCGGGCGAACTGCAACCGTGGCGGCGTCCTGTCGTCGAGAATCCTTCCCGACTATTGTTGAAGGAAGAGTGACCACCGACCGCACTGCATCGCAGGAAGGGAAGGGACTACATGGACGACGACTGCCGCACTGGTTCCGACCGCACAGTCGGCATGGAACCCGCCAAGAAGCGCGACCAGGACCAGCATGCCCTGACCTGCGACGCCATGAAGCGCGCGAACATCTCCGTCCGTGACCTCTGGGAGCACTACTCGAGCATGGGCGGGGGCGTAGACGAGTACGAGGTCACCGCCTACCTGAACGGCCTGATCGACCTCCCTGAGACGGAGCGGGACTTCATCTCGCAGGCCGTCAACGAACTCTACGACGACCTCTGCCGCCAGCAGGGAGCCCCCTACAGCTCAGGGCACCTCCAGCACGGCGACACCTGAGATCAGGACGACGCCGCCGCGATCAGGGCCAGCGGCGCCACGGACAGGGCAACCGCCGAGGCGATGACCAGGGCGAACAGGCCGAGCCAGACCGGCGACGGCACGCGGGTCGCCAGGCGGAGCAGGTGGGCGTCGGACGAGGCGAGGTCCCGCCGTCGTCGGTGGACGCCGGCCACCTTCACCCAGTCACGGCACGCCCCCACCAGCAACGCGACGCCCAGCACCAGGCAGGCATAGCCCGCCGGGGCCGCTCCCCCGAACCAGACGAGCCCGAGGGACACCGCTGCGCTGCCCCCGAGGATGAGCACGCCCTGCCCGTTCCGGATCAGCACCAGGGCCGCCACCAGGAGCACCGCGCCGAGCGACAGGGCGGCCGGCGCCCAGCCGTACGCGGCGCCCCAGAGGAGCAGGGAGCCGACGACGGCGGGCACCGGGTAGCCCCAGAAGGTCGTGAACGCCGCCCGCCAACCCCGGCGGGCGCGGCTCGTCGTCGTGCCCGAGTGGTCGAGGCGGAGAGTGATCCCGGTGACGCGCTGCAGGGTCAGCAGGGCGGCGGCCGCATGACCGAGTTCGTGGACCACCGTGACGAACAGTCCGAAGATCCGCCAGGAGCGCCGGGGCACCGAGAGGGCGACGGCCACCACGACGAGCAGGACGAGTCCCGTGGCACCGATGGCGGGCGGGGCCACCCGGAGGAAGCCGTCGGTGATCCGCTCCCAGAGTTCCCCGGGCAGGGTGTCCACCGCTGATCCCTACCCGGCGCCGCGGGCCGCCGGATGGAGGCGATCGGCGCCGGCCCCGTGTGCCGCCTGCTCCAGTCGTGCGGCGATGGCCCCGACGGCGAGCGCGACCTCGCGGAACGACGTCGACAGCGGGGAGAGGCCCAGCCGGATCCCGTTCGGGTTGCGGTAGTCGGGGATGACGCCGTCCTGCCACAGCTCCGGCACCATCCCGGCGAAGGCGGGATGGTCGACGGTGATGTGGCCGCCGCGGTCCTGCGCGGCACGCGGCGAGGCGAGGACCACGCCGTACGGGGCCAGGACGGCGTCGACGGCGTCGACGGCGAAGGCGGTCAGGTCCTCGGACTTCGCCCGGACGGCGGGCATGCCGACCTCCTCGATGAGGGTGATCATGTCCTGCATCGGGAGCATACCGACGATCGGCGGGGTGCCCGAGACCAGCCGTCGGATGCCGTCGGCGGGCTGGTAGGCGGCGCCCATGGCGAACGGGTCCGCGCTGCCCAGCCAGCCGAGGATCGGCTGGTCGAGGGTCGGCAGGTGCCGCTCCGCGACGTAGGCCCAGGCCGGGGCTCCCGGTCCGCCGTTGAGGTACTTGTAGCTGCACCCTGCCGCGAAGTCGACGTCCCAGGCGTCGAGGTCCGCCGGAACGGACCCCACGGAGTGGCTGAGGTCCCAGAGGACGAGGGCCCCGGCGTCGTGTGCGATGCCCGTGATGGCGGGGACGTCGGCGATGAACCCGGAACGGTACGCCACGTGGCTGAGCAGCACGAGGGCGGTGTCGGGTCCGACGGCGGCGGCGACGTCCGCGGGTGTCGCCCCGCCGTCGTACGCGACATCGATCCAGCGCAGCGTCAGGCCGCGCTCGCGGGCGATCCCCTCGACGATGAAGCGGTCCGTCGGGAAGTTGTCGCGGTCGATGACGATCTCCGTCCGCCCGGGGCGCGCCGCCACTGCCGCGCGTGCCAGCTTGTAGAGGAGGACGCTCGTCGAGTCCGCGACGACGCACTGCCCGGCGGCCGCTCCGAGCGCCACCCGGCCCAGCTGGTCGCCGATCCGCTCCGCCTGCCCGAGCCACCCCTCGTCCCACCCACGGATCAGGCGACCGCCCCACTGGTCCCGGACGAAGGAGGCCAGTCCGTCCATCGTCGCGGTGAGCGGGCGGCCGAGGGAATTGCCGTCGAGGTAGGAGAGCACGGCGTCGTCGTTCGTGCCGAGGAACAGCGCACGGTGCGGGCCGAGGGGATCTGCGGCGTCGAGGTCCGCCGCGCGGGTGAGGAGGTCGAAGCCGGTCATGCGCCCAGTCTAGGGGCGTCCTGCCCCTGATTTGGGCGGAACGCCGCACGGGCGGTCCCCCGCGAGGGGAACCGCCCGTGCGTGCCCTGCCGATCGGGCTCCTGCTGGTCTACCGCTGGTCTACCGCCGGACTATCGGCTGGCGGCCGTGGAGTACGCGGTCTGGATGGAGCTGCCGAAGTACGGGCCGTACATCACGTTGCTCTGCGTGTTGTAGCCGAAGCTGTTGACCGAGTTCTGCGTCCCGGTGGATCCGGAGCCGACGAACCACGGGCCGCCGGAGGAACCGCCGGTCATGTCGCACGGGATGCCCTGCGACTGGGTGCCGCCGATGCGGTCCGCGGAGGCCTTCCCGTAGCAGCTGAACAGGCGCTCGCCGTTGAACGGCGAGGCTGCCGGGTAGCCGTAGGCGCTGTAGGTGAGGCCGCGCGCCATGTTGAAGCCGATACTCGAGGCGCCGACGGTGGCGGCGAGCGTCTTGCCGTTGAGCGTGTTCATGACGGCGAAGGCGCCGTCGTAGCTGATGTCGTTGCGGGACACCCACTCGCTGGTCGAGACCAGGGACCGCGCGGTGAACTTGCCGTAGGGTGCCGCGCCGTTGTTGTAGGCGGGGACGAAGACGAAGTTCGTGACCCAGCCGGTCGCGAGATCGTGCGTGCAGTGTCCCGCGGTGGCAACGACACTCTGGTTCCCGCTCTGGACCGAGTTGCCGGAGCAGACGTAGTTCTGCCCGCCCTGGGTGAAGAACACCTTCCCGATGCGCGGGACCGTGGTCTGGGCGGTGGCGCGGGTCTCCGCCGCGGGTTCCTTCGGGGCCTTCGCCACGGACTGCTCCCCTGCCTTCGGCAGGACCGAGCGGCCTTCGGCGGCCCAGCCGGAGTTGATGGTGTTCGCGGGCTTCGCGTTCTTCATCCTGTCCGGCGTCCAGTAGGCGTCGAGTGCGGCCTGGTCCTGGTTCTGCACGTGGGACACGGTGGCGGCTTCGGCCGGGGGCGCCGTCGGTGCTGCCTGGACGGGACCTGCTGCCATCAGCGCCGATGCCATCAGGGCCGACGCGGTGATCAGCCCTGCTTTGAGACCTCGAGAGTTCACGAAACTCCTCTTTCCATACGATGGGTCAGCCGTCGGGGGCTGATAGTCGGAGTCTGCCCCGGGCGGGCGGTCCCTGCCCAGCCGAACGACGCATTTTCCACGGATTGCCCCCGAAAATCGCCGCGCGTCTGGACAGGGCCCGGCCGGCGTGGAACTATTCGGCGCGCACCCAGCCGGTGAAGTGGGGGTGACGGCGCTTCGCGGACCAGCCGACGACGTCCGTCCGGTGTCCGGTGTCCCCGGCCCGGGCGAAGGACGTCGTGACGCTCCCGGGCAGGAGCACGGGCGTCGCGAAGTCGATGCGCCAGTGCAGGGGCCCGGACGGCGCGGGGACGGCCTGGTCCACCATGCGGGCGGCGAGGTACATGCCGTGCGCGATCGCCGTCTTCATCCCGAGCGCCTTCGCCGTCAGCGGGCTGAGGTGGATGGGGTTCCAGTCCCCCGAGACCGCGGCGTAGCGCCGTCCCGTGTCCGCACCGAGCCGCCAGAGACCCGTGGGCGTGGGCGCCGTGAACGCCGGCCGCTCCTCGTCCCGGCGCCCCCCGGTCCCGGCGGTGTCGAGCCGGACGCCGCGCGCGAGGTAGACGGACCGGCCGGTCCACACGAGGTCGGCTCCGACGCGCACCTCGAGGACGACGTCGACCTGCGTCCCGGCGGCGTGCGGGCGCAGGTGCTCCGCCCAGGCGACGACGTCGAGCGCCTCCGACGCGTCGATCCGGCGCGCCTGCCGCACCTCGTTGCTGAGGTGCACCATGCCGAGCAGGGGCAGCGGGAAGTCGGGCCGTACGAGGACGCTCATGGCCACCGGGAAGGCCAGCGTGTGGACGTAGGCGGAGGGCACCGCATCCCGTGCCGCGGAGCCGAGCAGCTGCTGGAACCGCGTGAGGGCCAACAGGTCCACCCGGACGCCGTCGACGCGGTGCTGCACGGCCGGGACCGCGAGCGCGACGGGTGCCCGGCGCATCGTCCGCCGTGCGGCCAGGGCGAGGGCCCGGCGGTACAGGCCGGGCAGGGCCGGCACGTCGGGCAGCGTCACCTCCTCGCGGGATGTGCCGCTCATGCGCCCACCAGGTTCTGGCCGCACACCCGGAGGACCTGCCCGTTGACGCCCGCCGCGGCGTCGGAGGCCAGGAAGGCGATCGCCTCCGCCACGTCCACGGGGAGGCCGCCCTGCTGCAGGCTGCTGAGCCGGCGTGCCACCTGACGGGTGAGGGGCGGGATCTTCGCCGTCATGTCCGTCTCGATGAAGCCGGGAGCGACGGCGTTGATCGTCCGCCCGGCGCCGTCGAACGAGGCCGCCTGCGCACGGACCATGCCGATCACGCCGGCCTTCGACGCGGCGTAGTTGCTCTGCCCGCGGTTGCCGGCGATGCCGCTCGTCGAGGCGAGGCTGATGATCCGCCCCGTCGTGGAGAAGACCGGCGAGGCCAGGAACTGCTCGTTCATACGCAGCTGGGAGGCGATGTTCACGGCGATCACCGCGTCCCACCGGGAGGCGTCCATGTTGGCCAGCAGCTTGTCCCGTGTGATGCCGGCGTTGTGCACCACGATGTCGAGGGTGCCGTACCGACCGCCGACGTGCTCGAGGATCCGGGCCGCCGCGTCGGGGGCGGTGATGTCGATCTGCAGGGCGGTCCCGCCCACCCGGTTCGCGACCTGCGCGAGCTGCTCGCCCGCCGCAGGGACGTCGACGGCGACCACGCGGGCTCCGTCGCGGGCGAGGGTCTCGGCGATCTTCGCGCCGATGCCGCGGGCCGCTCCGGTGACCACGGCCGTCCTGCCGGCCAGCGGCTGGTCGGGCACGCCCTCCCCCACCGCCGCCGTCGCGGCGGCGAGTCCGGCGACGCCCTCCGCCGGCGTCCCGGACACCTCGAGGAACTGGCCGTCCACATAGGCGCTCCGGCCGGACAGGAAGAACCGGAGGGCTCCGAGCGTCGTGGCGTCCGTCGTCGTCGCGCCCGCACGCAGGACGATGCCGTTGGCGGTGGCCCCGCCACGCAGTTCGCGGGCGACGGAGCGGATGGCGCCGTCGATGCCTTGGCGCGCCGCGGCCACGGCGGGGTCCGTGGTGTCCGCGGCGGAGCGGAAGACCGCCACGACACGGCCGCCGGGGACCAGCACCCTGGCCGCCTGCCCGAGTTCGAGCAGGGGGCCCGCGAGATCCTCGGGCGAGGCAGCACGGTCCAGCACGACGACGGCGGCGCTGAGCTTCTCGCCCGGCAGCACGTGGCGCCGCACCTCCACGTCCCAGCCGAGCAGGACGTCGGCGAGCGCCTCCGCCCCGGCACCCGACCCGGTGACGAGGACCGGCTTCGCGGCGATGGGTTCCCCCGGTGTGTAGCGGCGCAGCACGGAGGGGCGCGGCAGGCCGAGGGCCTTGGCGATCTTCCCGGGCAGGGGTGTGTTCACGAGGTCCAGGTAGTTGTCGGTCATGCCTACCTCGCCTCGAGGATCGCGACGACGCCCTGGCCGCCGGCGGCGCAGACGGAGATGAGGCCGCGGCCGCCCTTCTCGGAGAGGGTCTTGGCGAGCGAGGCGACGATGCGCCCGCCCGTGGCGGCGAACGGGTGGCCGGCCGCGAGGGAGGATCCGTTGACGTTGAGCTTCGCGCGGTCGATGCTGCCGAGGGCGCCGTCGAGCCCGAGGACGCGCTTGCAGTAGTCCGCGTCCTCCCACGCCGCGAGGGAGCTGAGGACCGTCCCGGCGAAGGCCTCGTGGATCTCGAAGAAGTCGAAGTCCTCGAAGGTGAGGCCGTTGCGCTGCAGCAGGCGGGGCATGGCGTGGACGGGGGCCATCAGCAGGCCCTCCTCGCCGGTGACGAAGTCCACCGCGGCGGCTTCGGCGTCGACGATGGTCGCGAGCATCGGGAGGTTGTTGGACCGCGCGTACTCCTCGCTGCCGAGCAGGACGACGGCGGCGCCGTCGGTGAGCGGGGTGGAGTTGCCGGCGGTCATGGTGGCCGGCGCGTCGAGGCCCTTGCCGAAGACGGGCTTCAGGGTCGCCAGTTTCTCCAGCGAGGTGTCCGCCCGCAGGTTGGCGTCCTTCGTCAGGCCCCGGTACGGCGTCATGAGGTCCGAGAAGAAGCCGCGGTCGTAGGCGGCCGCGAGGTTGGAGTGGCTGCGGTAGGCGAGTTCGTCCTGCGCTTCGCGCGTGATCTCCCAGGCGGCGGTGGTGAGCGCCTGGTGCTCGCCCATGGACAGGCCCGTGCGGGGTTCGCCCGTGGTGGGCGCGTTGGGCGAGAGGTCCTTCGGGCGGAGCGTGGCGAGGGCCTTGATCTTCTGCTGCGTGGTCCTGGCGCGGGAGAGGTCGAGCAGCACCCGGCGGAGGCCTTCGCTGACCGCGATCGGGGCGTCCGAGGCGGAGTCGACGCCGCCGGCGATGCCGGACTCGATCTGCCCGAGCTTGATCTTGTTCGAGAGGCCGACCACGGTCTCGAGGCCCGTGGCGCAGGCCTGCTGCAGGTCGTAGGCGGGGGTCTCCGGGGACAGTGCCGAGCCGAGGACGACCTCCCGTGTGAGGTTGAAGTCGCGGGAGTGCTTGAGGACGGCGCCGGCGGCGACCTCCCCGATGCGCTCGCCCTGCAGTCCGAAACGAGCCACGAGGCCGTCCAGTGCGGCGATGAGCATGTCCTTGTTGGACGAGTACGCGTAGGCGCCGCCGGAGCGGGCGAAGGGGATGCGGTTGCCGCCGATGACGACTGCCGTGCGCGCGGGGATGGGAGCGTTGGACGCCCCGGCCTGATCTGCCATGGAGATGCTCCTGGTGCGAGGGGGTGGATTACCGATACCTAGCGTACCTGATACGCTGGGTATCATGAAGCTTGGTCACGCCCTGAAGAGCGCCTCCGCGAAGACCGCGGGCACCGTGGCGCCCGCACAGGACGGCAGGTCCAGCCGGTGGGAGGCACACCGGGCCGAGCGGCGGCGCCAGCTGATCAGGACCGCGCGGCGGGCCGTGGACGCCCTGGGCCCCGGCGCCTCGATGGAGGACATCGCCACCGCGGGTGAGACCTCGAAGTCCGTGTACTACCGCTATTTCGGGGACAAGACCGGCCTGCAGCGGGCGATGGCGGAGGTGGTCATCGGCCAGATGCAGCAGAAGGTGCTCGACGCCGCGAAGGCCGCGCCCACGCCGCGGGAGGGCCTGTACGCGATGGTGCTCGCCTACCTGCAGATGGCCCGGACCTCACCGAACGTCTACGCGTTCGTCACGCGCGTCGGGATCGCCGAGGCGTCGTCCGGTGCCTCCTCGCCGGGCGCCACGGCCGACGGCAGCCAGGACACTCTCGCGCACTTCCTCGCCGCCGTCACGGACATGATCGCCGGTCCCATGCGCGGGTACCTGCTCTCCCCCGACCGGCCGTCGGCCCCGGACGACGCCGCCCCCGAGTACTGGCCCACCGCGGCGATCGGCATGGTCCGCGCTACAGGTGAGCACTGGCTCTCCTCCCCCGACACCCGCGACAAACCGACCGAGGAGCAGATGGCCCGGCACATCACCGGCTGGCTCTTCGACGGCATCAGCCGGTACGAGGCACTCGTCCCCCCGGCAGCCCCCCATCCCTCAACCCGCCAACGCGCGAAGGACACGCCATGACCCAGACCATCACCAGGCCGCAGCAGATCCCCGCCACGGCCGACATCCCGGAGGACGACCACGCCACCGTCGACACCGCCGAGCTCGGGGAACTGCTCCTCGGCCGGTGGGCGCACATCCGCCGCACGGCGCGGGAGCTCGCGGGCCGTCCCGAGGTCCAGAAGATCGAGGGACTCACCCACACCGATCACCGGCTGCGCTGCTTCGACCAGCTCCACTATCTCGTGGAGCAGCAGGCCGTCCACCGCGCGTTCCCGGCGGCGCTCGGCGGCAACGACGACCACGGCGGGAACATCGCGGGCTTCGAGGAGCTCGTCGTCGCGGATCCGTCCCTGCAGATCAAGGCGGGCGTGCAGTGGGGTCTCTTCGGGTCGGCGGTGATGCACCTCGGGACCCGGCAGCACCACGAGGCATGGCTCCCGGGCATCATGGACCTGCGGATCCCCGGCTGTTTCGCGATGACCGAGACGGGCCACGGCAGCGACGTCGCGAGCATCGCCACCACTGCCACGTTCGACCCCTCCACCGACGAGTTCGTCATCGACACGCCCTTCCGCGCCGCCTGGAAGGACTACATCGGCAACGGCGCGATCGACGGTCGCGCCGCCGTCGTGTTCGCCCAGTTGGTCACCAACGGGGTCAGCCACGGCGTGCACGGCTTCTACGTGGAACTGCGCAACGAGGACGGCTCCTTCAGGCCCGGCGTGGGCGGGGAGGACGACGGCATCAAGGGCGGCCTCAACGGCATCGACAACGGCCGCCTGCACTTCACGGGCGTCCGGATCCCGCGCACCAACCTGCTGAACCGGTACGGCGACGTCGCCGAGGACGGCACCTACACCTCACCCATCGCCTCCCCGGGACGGCGCTTCTTCACGATGCTCGGAACCCTCGTGCAGGGCCGGGTCTCGCTCGACGGCGCGGCGGTCGCCGCCAGCAAGCTCGCCCTCACGGCTGCGATCACCTACTCGACGCAGCGCCGCCAGTTCAACGCGTCCTCGAACCTCACCGAGGAGGTGCTGATGGACTACCAGCGGCACCAGCGCCGCCTCCTGCCCCGCCTCGCCGCGACCTACGCCGCGTCCTTCGCGCACGAGGAGCTCCTCGAGAAGTTCGACGGCGTCTTCTCCGGCGAACACGACACCGACGGGGACCGCCAGGACCTGGAGACCCTCGCCGCAGCGTTCAAGCCCCAGAGCACCTGGCTCGCCCTCGACACCCTCCAGGAGTGCCGCGAGGCGACCGGCGGGCAGGGCTTCCTGGCGGAGAACCGGTTCACCTCGCTCCGCGCGGACCTGGACGTGTACGTGACCTTCGAGGGCGACAACAACGTCCTGCTGCAGCTCGTCGCCAAGCGGCTCCTGACGGACTACGCCAAGGAGTTCAAGGGCGTGGACTTCGGTGTCCTGGCCCGCTACGCGGTATCGCAGGCCGCCGGCCGGACGCTGCACCGCTCGGGCCTGCGCCGGGTCGCCCAGACCCTGGCGGACACGGGGTCGGGCAAGAAGTCGGCCATCGCACTGCGCGACGAGCAGACACAGCACGATCTACTGACCGATCGCGTGCAGTCCCGCGTCGCCGATCTCGCCGCGACGCTGCGGGGGGCGAAGGGGATGTCGCAGGAGCAGTCGGCCGCGCTCTTCAACGAGCACCAGAACGAACTCATCGAGGTGGCGCACGCACATGCGGAGCTGCTGCAGTGGGAGGCGTTCACCCGCGGCGTCCACAGGATCACCGACCCGGGGACGCGCCAGGTGCTCACCCGTCTGCGCGACCTGTTCGGCCTGTGCCTGATCGAGAAGGACCTCGCCTGGTTCCTCATGAACGGGCGCCTCTCCGCGCAGCGTGCCCGTACCCTCGACGCCTACATCAACCGACTGCTGGTGAAGATCCGGCCCCATGCCCTCGACCTCGTGCAGGCCTTCGGCTACGGCCAGGAGCACCTTCGCTCGGCGATCGCCAGCGGCGCCGAACAGGAGCGCCAGCAGGAAGCCGCCGAGTACACGCGGCGACGCCGGGCCAGCGGGGACGCGCCGATCGACGAGAAGACGCTGCTCGCCCGCGACGCCCGGGAGAAGAAGGCGAAGCAGGCCAGGAAGGCCAGGAAAGCCAGGAAGGCGTCACCGAGCCCCGTCGGCTAGGGATGCCGCGCCCCGGCCGGGCGGCGGTCGGGGCCTCAGCACCGCGCGGACCTCCGGGTCGGGTGGAGCTGGAACGCCACCCGGCATGGAGGTCATCGGAGCGCCGAGACCGCGTGGGCGGGGATGATTCCCGGTGCGGTGAAGTCCCGGTTGTCGACGACGACCGTCGCGCGTTCCCAGGGGCGCACGGCCTCGAAATAGAGGCGCTGGCCACCGACGTAGCGGCGCATCGAAGGATGCTCGGGGTCGCGGTTGCTCCCGTCCCGGGCGGCCATGCGCGCCGCGGTCGCCGCGAACGGGACGTCGAGGAAGACCGAGGCATCCCAGTGGGAGGCCAGCTCGTCGCGGTGCAGGAACATGCCCTCCACCAGGACCAGCGCATCAACCGGGGCACGGACGGGTTCCGTCACCGCTGTGCGGTCGGCCACCGGATCGTAGGAGGCCGCCGAGTACCAGCCGTTCCCGCCGCGGCCGAGCGGTCGGAGCACGTGCTCGCTCAGAGCCGCGTCGTCGTAGGTGTCCGCCCAGAACCCCTCCGGCGAACAGCGCCCCTTCCCATGCCTGATGGAGGACGGGTTCAGGAAGGAATCGGCGTGGACGACGATCACGGGCCGATCATCGATCGCGGCGGCCAGGCGGGCGGCGAAGGACGTCTTGCCGCTGCCGTCGACGCCGTCGATCGCCACCAGCCGACCGCCGGTGCGAAGGCTGCTGGAAAGGATGCGGATCACGTGCCGCAGAACGTCCTCCATGCACGTCATCATCCCGGACCGTCGGGGAGAACGGTGTCAGGCACGTAGTGTGAGATCCGAACGTGGGTATCGGCTGGTCCGTGCTCCGTGATTCTCCTGGGGGAAGGGCAGTCATTTGGAGCGCCGGACATTCATCAGCGCCGTCATCGCCGGAAGCGTGGGCCTGAGTCTGGCCGCATGCGCCCGGGCCACCGGCGTCCCCGGCGCGGCCCCGACGACGGCAGCGCCCTCAGGTCCGTCCCTGCCGTCCGCCGGACCGTCACCGATGACGCCCACTCCCACCCCGCTCCCGCCACCGCCCGCCATGGCCAAGGTGCCGGTCTCCGCAGGCGTCATCACCGGACTGCCCACCTCCGACCAGGTCCTCGCCTGGACGGTCGACGACGGATCGGACGGCGAGGTGATCCGGCGCTACCTCGAGTTCGCGCGCACGAGCGGCACCCGGCTGACCTTCTTCCTCAACGGGTGCTACCCCGGGTGGTCGGAGCACGCGGCGCTGCTCCGGCCCCTGGTCGACTCCGGCCAGATCCAGCTCGGCAACCACACCTGGTCCCATGCCGATCTCACCAGCCTCGACGATGCAGGGGTCGTCGCCGAGCTGCAGCGCAACCACGACTTCATCGTCTCCACGTTCGGCGTGGATCCCCGTCCGTACTACCGCCCCCCGTACGGTTATCGCGACGCACGGACGGATGCGGCGGCCGCGTCCATCGGGTACACCTCCCCCGTCATGTGGTACGGGTCGCTGGCCGACTCGGAGCACCGCCCCGAGCAGGAGATCCTCGGCCTGGCCGGTGAGTGGTTCCTGCCCGCCCACATCGTGATCGGGCACCTGAACTTCCTGCCCGTGACCCGCGTGTTCCAGCAGCTGGAGCAGCTGCTCGCCGACCGCGGGCTCACCGCGGTCACCCTCGACGACGTCTTCCAGGCCTGATCCCGCCCCGCTGGGGCGCCGGCCGGCGACCCCGTGGATCCGCCGGGAGGCGACCTCCTGGCCTGCCAGGGACGAAAGCCTCTGATCACACCTCGTGCCCGGGTCGAGGATCGAGCCAGAGACCGGCGTGATCGTGCCGTTAGTGAGGGAAGATGGTCGAGTTCCTGGACAGGACCGACGCCGGACGGCGGCTGGGAGACAGACTCACCGCGCTCCGGGGTCAGGACGTCGTGGTGCTGGGGTTGCCCCGCGGCGGGGTGCCCGTCGCCTTCGAGGTCGCGAAGGCGCTCGATGCGCCCCTGGACGTGATCGTGGTGCGGAAGCTGGGAGTGCCGTACCAGCCGGAACTCGCGATGGGCGCCATCGGTGAGAACGGCGCGCGGATCCTCGATTCGCATGTCCTCTCGCGGGCCCACGTCCGGGAGGAGGACCTGGGCACGGTGGAGAGGGAGCAGCGCAGCCTCCTGGAGCGGCGCCTGGCCCGGTACCGGCGAGGGAGGACCCGGGTAGATGTCCGCGGGCGCACCGTCGTCGTGGTCGACGACGGCATCGCCACCGGCTCCACGGCACGGGTGGCGTGCCTCGTGGCCCGGCGGCTCGGTGCGGCACGCGTGATCCTGGCGGTGCCGGTGGCGCCGGCCCGCACCGCTGCCTCGTTCACCGAGGCGGACGAGGTCGTCTGCCTGGCGTCACCACGCGGCTTCCAGTCGGTGGGCCGCTACTACCGGGACTTCTCGCCCACGCAGGACGACGACGTCGTGCGGCTGCTCGACGCCGCCGCCCGCCCGGTGCAGCACCCCGGGCGGCCGCGGAGCCGCACGCCTCCGGCTCCGCCGTCGTCGTGCGGGGAGGCCGGCCTGCCCTGAGGCGGGCTCCTGTCGACAAGGCCCAGGCCCACGGCTCCGGGGCCCTGGACTCCACCCACGGAGCCACCGACACTGCAGGAGGATCACATGGAACGGGTCATCGACAAGGTAGCGCTGGTCACCGGCGGCGCACGCGGCATCGGAGCCGCTGTGGCAGCCCGGCTGCACGGAGAAGGAGCAAGGGTCGTCATCGGCGACATCCTCGACGACGCCGGAGCGGAGACGGTCGAACGAATCGGCTCCGGCGCTCTCTGCGTCCACCTCGACGTGACCGATCCGCAGGACTGGGAGAACGCAGTGGCCGCCGCCGTCGACGCGTTCGGCGGCCTGGACATCCTGGTGAACAACGCGGGCATCGTGGACTTCGCTCCCATCGAGGAGTACACCCTGGAGCGGTGGAATGCTGTGATCGCCGTGAACCTGACGGGCACGTTCCATGGCATCAAGGCCGTCATCCCGGCGATGAAGCAGGCCCGACGCGGGTCGATCGTCAATATCTCCTCCATCGCGGGCATGCGGGGCTACGAGCAGATCCCCGCCTACACGGCCGCGAAGTTCGGCGTGCGTGGACTCACCAAGAGCGCGGCCCTGGATCTCGGCCCCCACCGCATCCGGGTCAACTCGGTCCACCCCGGCGTGATCTCCACGCCGATGACGGCCGACATCGCGACGGACATGAGCCACGTGGCCCTCGGCCGCGTCGGCCACCCCGGGGAGGTCGCGGATCTCGTCCTGTACCTGGCGTCCGACGAGTCCTCGTTCGTCACGGGAGCCGAGTTCGTCATCGATGGCGGGGACACGGCCGGGACGGTGACGCGCAGCGACGGGAGCTAGGCCGCGCGGTACCGCGAACCGCGATGTAACCTGCCCCTGATCATCTCCACGAACTCGAATCCCGAAGGGCGCGGGTGAGTGGTCCGAGGGGGCAGCGGAGGCTGCCGGGTTCGAGAGCGAGGACGCGCTCGAACCCTACACGCCGACGCCCCAGAGGACTGGACGGACCGGTGGGCCCAGGACGAGTCCAAGGACGGCTACGAGCACGTCAGCGGCATTGGGGGACGCGACCCACCTGTTCCACTAGCCCCTCGGGCTGCAGATCAAGGCCACCACGGACGGTGGGGCGGGGCGGGTCCGCCTCGCCCGCGCCGGAGCGACGGGAGGGTCAGAGCACGCTGCGGTACACCCCGAGGGTCGTCTCCGCGATGGACCCCCAGTCGAAGTGCCGCTCCGCCCGCTGCCGGCCCGCGGCGCCCATCGCCGACGCCCGCGCGGGGTCGGCGACGAGGGCGTTCAGCGCGGCGGCGAAGTCCTGGACGAAGCGTTCCGGGTCCAGCGGCGTCCCCGTGCCGTCCTGCACCTGGTCGAGGGGCACGAGGGTGCCGGTCACGCCGTCGTCGATCACCTCCGGGATGCCGCCGGTCGCCGACGCGACGACGGCTGCTCCGCAGGCCATCGCCTCGAGGTTCACGATCCCGAGGGGCTCGTAGATGGACGGGCACGCGAAGACCGTGGCGTGGCTCAGGATCTGGACGACCTCCCGGCGCGGCAGCATCTTCTCGATGAGCACCACCGAGCCGCGCTTCTCCCGCAGCGCGGAGATCAGCACCTCGGTCTCGGCGGCCAGCTCCGGGGTGTCGGCGGCGCCGAGGCACAGGACGAGCTGCACGTCCGCCGGCAGGTGCGCGGCCGCGCGCAGCAG
This sequence comes from Arthrobacter pityocampae, assembly GCF_002927275.1. Lineage (GTDB taxonomy): Bacteria > Actinomycetota > Actinomycetes > Actinomycetales > Micrococcaceae > Arthrobacter_D > Arthrobacter_D pityocampae. The sequence continues at coordinate 189,139 of NZ_PRKW01000002.1, forward strand.
ATACGGTACGCCCTTCTGCCGCGTGTTGCGGCCCACGAACACGACGCTGGGCCGGTCCGGGTCGATGCCGTGGGCGCGGAGGGCGTCGTCGTCCTCGTCGCGGGACCACTGGGCCACGTCGATCCCGTTGTGGACCACGTGGACCTTGCCGGGGTCGACGTCGGGGTAGCTGCGGAGGATGTCCGCCCGCATCCCCGCGGACACGGCGATGACGGCGGCCGCCGCCTCGTAGGAGGTCTTCTCCACCCAGGAGGACACCGCGTAGCCGCCCCCGAGCTGTTCGGCCTTCCAGGGGCGCAGCGGCTCGAGGCTGTGCGCGCTGAGGACGTGCGGGACGCCGTGCAGGAGCGACGCCAGGTGCCCGGCCATGTTGGCATACCAGGTGTGGGAGTGGACGAGGTCGGCACCCGCCATCGCCTCCAGCATCTGCAGGTCGGTGCCCAGGGTCTGGACGGCGGGATTGGCTCCGGCGAGGCCCTCCGGGACGCCGTAGGAGAGCACGGAGGCCCCGTGGTACTCGTCCGGTCGGGGCGCCCCGAATGCGTGGACCCGCAGGTCCACCTGCGGCGCGAGGACCCGGCTCAGCTCGGCGACGTGCACCCCCGCTCCACCGTAGATCTCGGGCGGGAACTCCTTGGTCACAATGTCTACTCGCACTCGTCCAACGTAGTGCAGTGTGACCTGTGTCCTCTAGTGTGAAGAAACCGGAAGGGTTCCGGACTGTGTTTCCGTACGCTGATCGACCACCCATCGAGCAGGCAGAACACTCAACGAAGAGCGGGGGGTCTGAAGTGGCACCGAAGAAAGTACTTGCCGTCGTCCTGGCAGGCGGGGAAGGCAAACGCCTGATGCCGCTCACGGCGGACCGGGCCAAACCGGCCGTACCGTTCGCGGGCAGCTACCGGCTCATCGATTTCGCACTGTCGAACCTGGTCAACTCCGGCTACCTCCAGATCGTGGTACTGACCCAGTACAAGTCCCACAGCCTCGACCGGCACATCTCGGAGACGTGGCGCATGTCCACCCTGCTGCGGAACTACATCGCGTCCGTCCCGGCGCAGCAGCGCCGCGGCAAGAGCTGGTTCCTGGGCAGCGCGAACGCCATCTACCAGTCCCTGAATCTCATCCACGACGCTCAGCCGGACATCGTCGTCGTGATCGGCGCGGATCACGTGTACCGCATGGACTTCGCGCAGATGGTCGACGCCCACGTGAAGAGCGGCGCGTCCGTCAGCGTCGCGGCGGTCCGCCAGCCCATGAACCTCGTGGACCAGTTCGGCGTGATCGAGACGGACCCGGACGATCCCGGACGCATCGCGGCGTTCGTCGAGAAGCCGAAGAGCACTCCCGGCCTCCCGGACGATCCGGACAGCTTCCTCGCCTCCATGGGCAACTACGTGTTCACCACCGATGCCCTCCTCAAGGCCCTCGAGGACGACGCCGCCCGCCTGGACACGAAGCACGACATGGGCGGGGACATCATCCCCTACTTCGTGGAGCGCAACGACGCCGCGGTCTATGACTTCACGACCAACGAGATCCCGGGCTCCACGGACCGTGACCGCCAGTACTGGCGCGACGTCGGCACGATGGACTCCTACTACGACGCCAACATGGACCTCATCTCGCCGCTGCCGCTGTTCAACCTGTACAACCTGCAGTGGCCCATCTACACCCGGCAGAGCGTCTCCCCGCCGGCGAAGTTCGTCCGCAGTTCCTCGGGACAGTCGGGTGAGGCCCACGACTCCATCGTCTCGGCGGGCGTCGTCGTGTCCGGCGGCGCCGTCCAGAGCTCCGTCCTGGCCACCGACGTGTTCATCGACGAGGCCGCGGAGGTGACCGGCTGTGTCCTCCTCGACAAGGTCCATGTCGGGGCCGGCGCCGTGGTGCGCCGGGCGATCATCGACAAGAACGTGCGCATCCCCGCCGGCGCGACGATCGGCGTCGACCCGGACCTGGACCGCCGCCGCGGCTTCGCCGTCACCGACTCGGGACTCACGATCGTCAGCAAGGGCCAGGTCGTCCCGCCGGGCTGATCCACCCGCACCCAGCGCTGGACGAGGACGCCCCCGGCATCGGCCGGGGGCGTCCTCGTCCGCCGTCCCCCCGGGCCCGGGCGGGCGTCACAGCCCCGGGCCCGGGGGCACGGCGGGCGCGTGGTTGAATGACCGGATGGAGAACGAGAACCTGACCCGCGACGAGGCGGCCGCCCGCTCGGCCCTGCTGGAGACCGAGAGCTACACCGTCCACCTGGATCTCTCCCGCGCCCGGGACGCCGACGAGGACACGTACCCCACGACGACGACCGTGGTGTTCTCCTGCCGGGAACCGGGGGCGTCCACGTTCCTCGACTTCATCGGGGAGGTCACCGGCCTCGAGGTGAACGGGCGGGTCCTCGACCCGGCCACGGCCGGCGACGGCGCCCGCGTCCTGCTCCACGACCTCGCCGACCACAACACGGTGACGCTCACGGGCCGGGCCCGGTACAGCACCAGTGGCGAGGGACTCCACCGGTTCGTGGACCCCGCCGACGGCGAGACCTACCTGTACACGCAGTACGAGCCCGCCGACGCCCGCCGCGTCTTCGCGAACTTCGAGCAGCCGGACCTGAAGGCCACGTTCGCGTTCAGCGTCGTCGCGCCCGCCGACTGGACGGTCGCCTCCAACGGCGCGGAGACCGGCGTCGAGCCCCGGACCGGCGACTACGCCGAGGCCGGGGCCGCCACCCCGACGGCGCGCTGGACCTTCGCGCCCACGCGGCGCATCTCCACCTACATCACCACCGTGCTGGCGGGCCCCTACCACCGGGAGACCGACGCGTGGGCCGGGGCCGCGGGCACGGCCGGGGAGGGCCTCGAGGTGCCGCTGGCCCTGTACTGCCGCCGCTCCCTGGCGCCGTCCTTCGACGCGCCCGAGATCTTCGACACGACCCGGCGCGGGCTGGACTTCTTCCACGACCTCTTCGACTACCCCTACCCCTTCGGGAAGTACGACCAGGCGTTCGTGCCCGAGTACAACCTCGGGGCGATGGAGAATCCCGGGCTCGTGACCTTCACCGAGAACTACGTGTTCCGGTCCGCGGCCACGGAGGCCCAGCGCGAGGCGCGGGCCAACACGATCATGCACGAGATGGCGCACATGTGGTTCGGCGACCTCGTGACGATGTCCTGGTGGGACGACCTCTGGCTCAAGGAGTCCTTCGCCGACTACATGGGCGCCCTCGCCGTGGCGGAGGCCACGCGCTGGAGCACCTCGTGGGTCAGCTTCGCGAACCGCCGCAAGTCGTGGGCGTACGTGCAGGACCAGCTCCCGACGACGCACCCGATCGTCGCGGACATCCCCGACCTCGAGGCCGCCAAGCAGAACTTCGACGGCATCACCTACGCGAAGGGCGCCTCCGTGCTCAAGCAGCTCGTGGCCTTCGTGGGCCGCGAGGACTTCACGGCCGCCGCACGGCAGTACTTCCGCAAGCACGAGTACCGGAACACGACGCTCGCCGACCTCCTCGACGTGCTGTCCGTTGCGACGGGGCGGGACCTCGCCGCGTGGTCGCGGTCCTGGCTCCAGACCTCGGGCGTCCCCGCCCTGACCGCCGAGGTCACGGCCGACGGCGGCGTCCTCACGGGGGTGACGATCGTCCAGGACGCCGTGGACCCGGTGACGGGCCGGGACGAGCCCCGGTCGCACCGCATCCGGGTGGGCCTGTACTCCTTCGACGCCGACGGGTGGCTCGTGCGGACCCACGCCGAGGCGGTCACGGTCGACGGCGGGCGGACCGCCGTCCCGGCGCTCGCCGGGACGGCCCAGCCGGACCTCCTGCTGGTCAACGACGACGACCTCACCTATGCCAAGCTCTCCTTCGACGAGCGGTCCCTCGCCACGCTGCTGACCTCCGTCCACCGGTTGCAGGACCCCCTGGCCCGGGCCACGTGCCTCACCGCCCTGTGGTCCAGCACGAGGGACGCCCGCCTGCCGGTCGGCGCCTACCTGTCCGCCGTGATGCTCGCGGCGCCGGCGGAGAGCGGGGTGGGCGTGCTGCAGGTCCTGCTGGCCAACGCCCACACCGCGATCGAGCGCTTCTCCCCCGCCCGGGAGCGCCCGGCGCTGCGCGAGCGGCTGAGCGGTTTCCTGGCGGACGGCCTCCGGGCCGCCGCCGCGGGATCGGACCTCCAGCTCGCCTGGGCCAGGGCCCTCGCAACCACCGCCCGCAGCGCCGGGCGTGCCGCCGACGTCGTCCGCGCCGTGCTCGACAGCGATGAGCGGATCGACGGCCTGCGCCTCGACGCAGACCTCCGCTGGTCCTTCCTGCAGGGACTCGCCGCGCAGCAGCGCGTCCTGCCCGGCGAACTCGAGGCCGAGCGGGCCGCGGATCCGACGGCGTCGGGCCGGGTGGGCTTCACCCTCGCCTCCGCGGCGCTCCCCGACGCGGCCATCAAGAAGGTCACGTGGGACGAGGCCCTGCACGGCGACCGGCTCTCGAACGAGCTGCTCAGCGCCGCGATCGAAGGGTTCCTGCTCGGCCCGCACGACCTCCTCGACCCGTACCGGGAGCCCTACTTCGAGGCGCTCCGCGGAGTCTGGGCGACCCGGGGCATCGAGATGGCGGGCAGGATCGTCCGCGGCCTGTACCCGGGGCACCAGGATCTCGACGGCGCGCCCGACGAGCACGCTGTGGTGCTGCGGACGGACGCCTGGCTGGACGCCAACCGCGACGCCCCGGCGGCCCTGCTCCGCATCATCGTCGAGGAACGCGACCATCTCCTGCGGGCACTGCGGGCGCAGGCTCAGGGCACGCGGTAGAGCCACTCCTCGGTGCCGAACTTCTGCTCCACCAGCGTCTCGGCGCGGCGGAGGTCGTCATCCGAGAGGGAGGACTCCACCGCTCCGTAGCGCTCGCGGAAGGTCTCCAGCAGAACCCCGATGATCTCCTCGCGGGCCAGACCGGTCTGGCGGCGCAGGGGGTCAACGCGCTTCTTGGCGCTCTTCGTCCCCTTGTCGGACATCTTCTCCCGCCCGATGCGCAGCACCTCGAGCATCTTGTCGGCATCGATGTCGTAGCTCATGGTCACGTGGTGCAGCATCCCTCCGTTCGCGAGCCGCTTCTGGGCCGCGCCGCCGATCTTGCCGACCTCCGTGGCGATGTCGTTCAACGGCTGGTACCAGGCCTGGATGCCGAGCCGCTGCAGTGCCTCCATGACCCAGGCGTCGAGGAACGGGTACGAGTCGGCGAAGCTCATGCCGTCCACCAGCGACTGCGGCACGTAGAGGGAGTACGTGATGGCGTTGCCGTGCTCCATGAACATGGCGCCGCCGCCGCTGATCCTGCGCACCACCGTGACCCCGTGCCGCTCGGCTCCCCCGGGGTCCACCTCGTTGCGCACGGACTGGAAGCTGCCGATCACCACGGACGGCGCCTGCCATTCCCAGAAGCGGAGGGTCGGGTTGCGGGAGCCGGCGCCGACGTCGTGGGTGAGGACCTCGTCCATGGCGACGTGCATGGCCGTGGGCAGCGGCGTGGGAGGGATGATCTCCCATCGGTGGTCCGCGAAGCCCGACGCCCGGCCGAGGGCGCGGCGGACCGCGGTGGCGATGGCCGCCGGCGAGAAGCCGAAGAGGACGGCCGACGGGTCGAGGCGCCGGGTGATCGCCGCGGCGAGCTCGCCGGGCGGGGTGTCCTCGGGGAGGCCCTCCAGTGCCGCGTTGATGTCGAGCAGCGCCTCGTCGGGTTCGAGGAAGAAGTCCCCGTTGACCGAGACGTGCGCGAGGCGCCCGTCCTCCACGGTGAGGTCCACCGCGGTGAGCTTGCCGCCCGGGGTCTTGTACTCGCCGTGCAGGCGCCCGGCCTCCTGTGCCTGGTCCATCAGTGCCTTCCGTGGTGCGTTAACCGGAAGAAGCCACGCCGGGTGGGCGTGGCTTCTTCCGTCGGACGGTGGGTCCGGTGCTCGAGGGAGCGGGACTACTTCTTCGCGCCGAAGCCCTTGAAGCGGGCGTTGAAGCGCTCCACGCGGCCGGCGGAGTCCATGATGCGCTGCTTGCCCGTGTAGAACGGGTGGGACTCCGAGGAGATCTCGACCTCGATGAGAGGGTAGGTGTTGCCGTCTTCCCACTCGATGGTCTTCGCCGAGCCGACCGTCGACTTCGTCAGGAACGCCTTGTCGGAGGCCAGGTCGCGGAACACGACCGACTGGTACTTGGGGTGGATATCAGACTTCACAGGACTACCTTCTCTGGTGGCCTGGATTTTGCCAGGCACGGAAATTGAAAGTGTGGCGACAGCGCCAGCTGTCCATACTAGCGCAGGAGCACCGGCGAGGCTAAAGCGCCGGGTGCATGCCGCCGTCGTGCCGGCACTCCCAGAACGCGACCGCCGCCGCGGCGGCGACGTTCAGCGAATCCACGCCGCCGTGCATGGGGATGGTCAGGGCGACGTCGGCCTCTGCCAGCGCGGCGTCGCTCAGCCCGTCCCCCTCGGTGCCCAGCAGCAGGGCGAGCCGCTCGTGGTCCCCTGCCGGGAACGCGCCGAGCGGGACGGACCCGGGGCCCAGGGCGAGGGCGGCGAGGGTGAAGCCGGCGGCCCGCACGACGGCGAGGTCCCCGGGCCAGGAGGCAGCCCTGGCCCACGGGACCTGGAAGACGCTGCCCATGCTGACGCGCACGGCCCGGCGGTAGAGGGGGTCCGCACTGCGGGGGCTGAGGAGCACGGCGTCGACGCCGAGGGCCGCGGCGGAGCGGAAGACCGCCCCGAGGTTCGTGTGGTCCACCATGTCCTCGATGATCGCGACGCGCCGGGCGGAGGCCAGCAGGTCGCCGAGGGGCCGGGGGGCGGGCCGGTGCATCGCGGCGAGGGCGCCCCGGTGGAGGTGGAAGCCCTGATGGCCTCGAGGGTGGCCTCGGGGGCCACGAACGCGGGCACGGACGGGAAGCGGGCGACGACGTCGGCTAGGTCGGGGAGCCACTTCGGTGCCAGCAGGAAGGAGCGCGGCACGTGCCCGGCGTCGACGGCGCGCCGGAGGACCTTCGAACTCTCCGCGATATAGAGCCCCTCCGCGGGCTCCTTCGCGAGGCGGAGCTGCACGTCGGTGAGGTCGCGGTAGTCCGAGAGCCGCGGATCATCGGCCGCGTCGAGGGGGATGACGGGCATCAGGGAGCGGGCCGGCCGCGGTGGGACGGACTACTCACGCTACTCACGCCCGCGCGACGGCGCTGTAGCGGCCGTTCTCCTCGCTCACCTTCAGGGCGATGTCGAACGCGGCGCTCAGGTTCTCCTCGGTCAGCACGTCCCCGATCGGCCCCGTCGCGACCACGACGCCGTCGCGCAGCAGCAGCGCGTGCGTGAAGCCGGGCGGGACCTCCTCGAGATGGTGGGTCACGAGCACCATGGCGGGTGCCTCCGGATCGCGGGCGAACTCGGTGAGCCGCTGCACGAGGTCCTCCCGCCCGGCCAGGTCCAGGCCCGCCGCCGGCTCGTCGAGGAGCAGGAGTTCGGGGTCCGCCATGAGCGCACGCGCGATCTGCACGCGCTTGCGCTCCCCCTCGCTGAGGGAGCCGAAGGGGCGGTTCATGAAGCGGGACATGCCCCAGGCGTCCAGCAGCCGGAAGGCGCGGCGCTCGTCGAGGCGCTCGTACTGCTCGCGCCAGCGGCCGGTGACCCCGTAGGACGCGGTGACGACGACGTTCAGGACGGTCTCGTGATCGGGGACCTGGGCGGCGAGGGCCGCCGAGGCGAGGCCGATGCGCGGGCGCAGGTCGAAGACGTCGACGGCGCCCATGACCTCGTCGAGGATCCCGACGACGCCGCGGGTGGGGTGGAGCCGTGCCCCGGCGAGTTGCAGCAGGGTGGTCTTGCCTGCTCCGTTGGGGCCCATGACCACCCAGCGCTCGCCCTCGTTGACCTGCCAGTCGATCTCGTCGAGCAGGGTCTTGCCACCCCTGACGAGGCTTACTCCCGCCAGTTCCAGAACGTCACTCATGGTTCTAGACACTAGGCTAAGGAGCGGCCCCGTGGCGAAACCGACAGGCCGCCTCCGCTGCTTGTGCCCCACCGGCGCGCCCTGCGCGGGACGGCCCGGCCCTCCCGGTGGTCGTGCCGGTTCCGGCCGCGGGCAGGCTGCGGGCAGGCTGCGGGCAGGCTGCGGGCAGGTTGCGGGCAGGGCCCACGATCAGGACCTCAGAAGGGACGGACGCCGGTATCGGCGCGGACGGGAGCGGGAGCATGCGGGACACGGCACGGGTGGTCGCCTATGCGCGGCGGATCGACGACGGACAGCGGGAGGACCTGCACGCGGTGCTGCGCGGGCTCGGCGCCGACGTCACGGCCGCCTCGTCGGCCACGACCCCGACCTACACGGTGCTGACCCTCGACGTCGGACTCGCCGCAGCGGCGACCGCGGTGCGATCCGGTCTCGCCCGGTGGACGGCCGCCTCCGGGGTCGGCGCCGCCCTGGTGCCGTCGCCCACGTACGCGCCCGGGCCGAAGCTGCTGATCATGGATGTCGACTCGACCCTGATCCGGCAGGAGGTCATCGAGCTGCTCGCCGCGCATGCCGGCCGCGAGGCGGAGGTCGCCGCGGTGACCGAGGCAGCCATGCGGGGCGAGCTCGACTTCGCCCAGTCCCTCCACCACCGGGTCCGTGCGCTGGAGGGGCTTCCCGCCACCGTGATCGGCGAGGTCGTGGACCGCATCCGGCTGAGCGACGGCGCGGAGGACCTCGTGGCCGCGTACCTCCACGCAGGGCACCGCGTGGGGGTCGTCTCCGGCGGCTTCTCGCAGGTCCTGGCACCCCTCGCCGAGCGCCTCCGGCTGTCCTTCGCGAAGGCGAACGACCTCGAGATCCTCGACGGCACGCTGACCGGCCGGGTGGCGGGCGCCGTCGTCGACCGGCGCGAGAAAGCGCGGACCCTCCGCGCCGAGGCCGACCGCGCGGGCGTCCGCCCCGAGGCCGTGATCGCCGTCGGTGACGGGGCGAACGACCTCGACATGCTGGGGGCGGCGGGCCTCGGGGTCGCGTTCAACGCGAAGCCCGCCGTCCGTGCGGCGGCGGACGTCGCCCTGGACCTCCCGGACCTGGACGTCGTCCGCCATTTCGCCGGACTGTAGCCGGGACTGCGGCGCGGGGGCCGCGGGTCAGCTCTTGGCGAGGAAGTCCTGGGCGCCGCCCACGTACTCGGTGTGCCCGGTGGGGACGTCCGCCGTGACCATCCGGACGATCTCCGTCGCGAACTCGGCGACGGAGTACAGCCGGCCCGCCTCCTGGCGGCGCGCCTCGATGGCTCCCGGGGTGGCCCGGTCCAGCAGCGTCGCCGTGACCGTGCCCTCGATCATGTCGCCGGACACGACGATCAGGGAGATCCCCTTCTCCTCGAGCTGCGGGATGCGGGCGCGCAGGGCATCCTCACCGGCGCGCTTGCTGCGCGCGACGGGCTCGTACGCGTCCATCGTCTCGACCTTCTCGATGAAGTGCGCCTGGTGGCTCGTGATGAAGACCACGCGCGAGCCCGCGGGCATCACCTCCGTGGCGGCGTCGAGCATGGCGAGCTGCGCGTCGCGGTTGAGCTTCAGCGCGTAGTCCTCCCCCAGGCCCGTCTCCATGCCGCCGGACGCGTTGAGGACCAGCAGGTTCAGCCCGCCGAAGGTCGAGACCGCCGTGTCGACCAGCGCTGCGGGGCCCTCCGGCGTCGTCAGGTCAGCACCGACCGCGACGGCCCGGCCGCCGGCCGCCTCGATCCCCGCGACCACCTTGTTGGCGCGCGGCGCCTTCTGGCGGTAGTTGACGACGACGGCGGCGCCCTGCGCGGCGAGCTGCTGCGCGACGTCGGCGCCGATGCCGCGGGACGATCCGGTGACGATTGCTGTGGTTCCCTCGAGGGTGGCCATGGTGCTCCTTCTGGTGGGCTGGGTGGTGGGATGGGGGCCGGGACGGTCTAGTGGCCCATGCCGAGTCCGCCGTCGACGGGGATCACGGCACCGGAGATGTAGCCGGCGGCGTCGCCGGCCAGGAAGGACACCACCCCCGCCACCTCGTCGGGGGAGGCGAAGCGCCCGGCGGGGATGGTGGCGAGGTAGCTCTTGCGCGTCTCCTCGGGCAGTTCGGCGGTCATGTCGGTGTCGATGAAGCCCGGGGCGACGACGTTCGCCGTGATACCCCGCGAGCCGAGCTCGCGCGTCAGGGAGCGGGCGATGCCGACGAGTCCGGCCTTGGAGGCGGAGTAGTTGATCTGGCCCGGCGCCCCGTACAGGCCCGTGACGCTCGAGATCAGGATGACGCGCCCGCGCCGGAGGCGGATCATGCCGCGCGAGGCCCGCTTGACGACGCGGAACGCGCCGGTCAGGTTCGTGTCGATCACGTCCGTGAAGTCGGTCTCGCTCATGCGCATGAGCAGGGTGTCACGGGTGATGCCGGCGTTCGCGACGAGCACCTCCACCGGCCCGTGCTCGGCCTCGACCTGCGTGAACGCGGCGTCGATCTGCTCCTCACTGGTGACGTCGGCCCGTACGCCGAGCATTCCCTCGGGAATCTCGCCACTTCGGTAGGTGATGGCAACCTTGTCGCCGTTGGCTACGAATACCTTGGCGATGGCAAGGCCGATCCCGCGGTTGCCTCCGGTTACGAGGACGCTGCGGCCGGACGCCGTCGTCGTGCTGTCTGCATCACGTGCCAAGGGGGTAACTCCTCTGTCTGCGGACCGGAGACCGGTCCACGTTGTTCCTGCCGACCACCGCGTGGTCGGTCCGGACGGGCGTTCCGGCCCGCTCGGACCGCCTCCGCGGGCGGCGGTCGGACTGTCCCGACGATCCTAGCGGCGCATCCCTCGACTTCGGGAACGGGGCCCCGAATGAGACAATGGAGGGAGTCTTTCTGGAGTGTGATGAGTAAGCAAACGAAGCACAACGCAGACGTCCACAGCATCTCCGACGCTCGGGAATCGCACAGCGACGAGATGCGTACACGCATGATCCGGTACTCGGTGTCGATGAGCATCCGCCTCGTCTGCTTCGTCCTGGTGTTCGTGGTCCCCTACGTCTGGCTGCAGTGGGTCATGATCGCCGGAGCGGTGTTCCTGCCCTACTTCGCCGTGATCGTCGCGAACGGCGGCAGCGACACCAGCAACATCCGCCACAGTGATGCGCTGATCGACCGCGCCCCGGTGCGGGAGATCGAGGCGAAGGTCGTCGACGCCGGCCCTGACGACGGCGACGACGTCCTCAGCGGCGAGATCGTCGACGAGTCCGCGGATCCCGTGCATCACGGGTCGCACGCGGCGTCCCCGGGCAGGCCCGGCGCGCGTGACTGACCCGCAGGCCACCGGCCGGCCCGCGGCCGCAGCTCCCACCGCGGGCCTCGGCCTGTTCGGGATGCCGTCGGCCGAGGGCGGGCCTCCGGTCTGCTCCCGCAAGGGGTGCCGGAACGACGCCGCGTGGCAGCTGCTCTGGAACAACCCGCGCATCCACACCCCGGAGCGCCGGAAGGCCTGGGCGTCGTGCCCCGACCACGTGGCGTGGTTCGAGGACTATCTCCGGGATCGCGGGCTCTGGAAGCAGACCCTTCCCCTGACCGCCGACCGACCGATGGAGACTCGCTAGGTGTTCCGCTACTTCTTCTCCGCCCGCTGGCTCGGCTGGCTCGCCATGGTCGTGGTGCTGGCCGCCGGGTGCGTGGGTCTCGGGCGGTGGCAACTGGAGCGGCGCGAGGCCGTCGTGGAGGACATCCAGCGCATCGAGGCGAACTACGACGCCCCGCCGGAGCGCTACGTGCCGGGCGTCAACGGCTTCGACGCCTTCGATCCGGCCCGTGAGTGGACGCCGGTGACCTTCACGGGGACGTACGACGTCGACCAGCAGGTCGTGGTCCGCAACAGGCCCCTCAACGGCCAGCCGGGATACGAGGTCCTCACTCCCCTGCGCCTCGAGGACGGGACCGCCGTCATCATCGACCGCGGGTGGCTGCCCATCGGCAACGTCGAGGCAGGACGGCCGGACACGGTCCCGGCGCCGCCCGCAGGGACCGTCGAGGTCACGGCGCGGATCCGGCCGGGCGAGCCGGAGGTGAACCGGGGAGCCCCCGAGGGGCAGGTCGCCTCGGTCCATCTCCCGGCGCTCGCGGAGCGCCTGGAGTACCCCCTCCAGGACGCCGCCTACGGCCTGCTGGCGCTGGAACGGCCGGCGGCCGCCGAGACCCCGGTCGCCGCGCCGAAGCCATCCATCGACGAGGGGCCGCACCTGTCCTACTCCCTGCAGTGGTTCGCGTTCGGCGTCCTCGCCTTCGTGGGCCTCGGCTATGCCGCGCGGCAGCAGCGCAGGAGTGACGCCGAACGGGACGGCACTGCTCCCGACCGCCCGGTCCGCCGCCGTCGCCACCCCTCCGCAGAGGAGGAGGAGGACGCCATCCTCGACGCGCGGGGCATGCGCTAGGGACCGATCGCGGAGCCGGGACCGTCACCGCGGCTCTCCTCCGGAGGACCACGCACGATCCGGGGAGGACTGTCAGGTACCGCGTGCGGGTCTTCGGCCCCGGAGACGAGTGGCGCCCACCCGTTCGTCGGAGCTCCGGGCTCCGTAGACTCCAGTCGCGGGCGATCGAGCGTCCGAAACGGAGGGATTCAATGAGGACGACCATTGTGGGCGGCGCCGGGTTCATCGGCAGCCATCTGGCGGAGTATCTCCTCGGCGCCGGGGACACCGTCACCGTGCTGGATGATTTCTCCAGCGGCACTCCGCAGAATCTGAAGGGCTGCCGGGGCAATCCGGCCTTCACCCTCCACGAGGGCAGCAGTCGGGACGGGACAGCCGTCCGCCGGGTGGTCGATGGAGCGGACCGGGTCTTCCATCTGGCCGGCGCGAGTCGTCCGGAGCCCGACCGCGACCGCCCGCCCGGATCTTCCCACACCGGCGGTCAGGGCATCCGCGCCGTCCTCGACGCGTGCCTGGCCGCGGACACGGAGCTGCTTCTCGCCTCCAGCGGTAGGGTTGCCGGCACGGCCGCGGCGGAGCGATCGTCCGGCCTCCCGTCCGGCGGGCCGTCCACCCAGCGACGGGACGACGCCGTGGTCAGCAGCTCCGAGGAGGCCCTCGCGTACGCCCACTGGCACACCGACGGGCTCAAGGTCTCCATCGTCCGGCTCTTCACCGTCGCGGGGCCCCGCCAGACCCGCCGCTACGGCGGGATCATCCCGGAGCTCGTGGCGTGCGCGCTGCGGAACGACCCGCTCCTCGTCCCCGGAGACGGCCGGCGGGCCCGCTGCTACTCCTATGTGGGGGACATCGTCCCGGCCATGGCCCGCATCATCGCCGAACCGGCAGCCCGGGGGCTCGTCCTGGACCTGGGCGGCGTCCAGGAGGTCTCCGACCTCGCACTGGCGCATCGGACGGTCCAGCTCCTGGGCAGCCGCAGCAGGATCACCCTCGTCCCGGACGGCGGCTCCCCCCGCACCGCCGAGGACACCCGCTGCGGCGCCCCGGACTGTACGCTCGCCCGGCGCCTCGCCCGGTTCAACCCGGCGTGCTCCCTGGACACCATCATCCTCAAGGTGGCGAAGGACGTCCTGTCGGCCGCCGCGAACGGAGTACACGCAGCGGGCGTCCCGCTCCGTGAACCCGCCCTGGAAGGGTAGTCGCGGAACCCCTAGGCGAGGGTGACCAGCTCCAGGTAGTCGTCGTTCCAGAGGTCCTCGACGCCGTCCGGCAGGAGGACGACCCGCTCGGGGTCGAGGGCGTCGACGGCGCCCTCGTCGTGGCTGACCATGACCACGGCACCGCTGTAGTTCTTGAGGGCGCCGAGGATCTCGGCCCGGCTGGCGGGGTCGAGGTTGTTCGTCGGTTCGTCCAGAAGGAGCACGTTCGCCGAGGACGCCACGATGGTCGCCAGGGCCAGGCGGGTCTTCTCGCCGCCCGAGAGCACCCCGGCGGGCTTGTCGACGTCGTCGCCGGAGAACAGGAAGGACCCGAGGATGCCGCGCACCTCGGCGTCCTGCATGTCCGGGGCCGAGGACTTCATGTTCTCGAGCACCGTGCGCTGCGTGTCCAGGGTCTCGTGCTCCTGCGCGTAGTACCCGACCTTCAGGCCGTGGCCCGCGACGACCTTGCCCGTGTCCGGGGCGTCGACGCCCGCGAGCATCCGCAGCAGGGTGGTCTTCCCCGCACCGTTGAGCCCGAGGATCACCACCTTCGACCCGCGGTCGATGGCGAGGTCCACATCGGTGAAGATCTCGAGGGAGCCGTAGGACTTGCTCAGTCCCTCCGCCGTCATCGGCGTCTTGCCGCACGGCGACGGCTCGGGGAAGCGCAGCGCGGCTACACGATCAGAGGTGCGGACGGCGTCGAGGTTGCCGAGCAACCGTTCGGCACGCTTGGCCATGTTCTGGGCGGCGACGGCCTTCGAGGCCTTCGCCCGCATCTTGTTCGCCTGGTCCATGAGGACGTGCGCCTTCTTCTCGGCGTTGGCGCGCTCGCGCTTCCGGGCACGCTCGTCGGTCTCCCGCTGGATCTGGTAGCGCTTCCAGCCCATGTTGTAGATGTCGATGGTCGCGCGGTTCGCGTCCAGCTGGAACACCTTGTTCACGGTCGCCTCGAGCAGCTCCACGTCGTGGCTGATGACGATCAGGCCGCCCTGGTGGTTCTTCAGGAACTCCCGGAGCCAGGCGATGGAGTCGGCGTCGAGGTGGTTGGTGGGCTCGTCGAGGAGCATGGTCTCGGCGCCGGAGAAGAGGATGCGGGCGAGTTCCACGCGCCGGCGCTGGCCGCCCGAGAGCGTCTTGAGGGGCTGGTTGAGGATCCGCTCGGGCAGCGACAGGTTCGAGGAGATCGACGCCGCCTCGGCCTCGGCCGCGTACCCGCCACCGGCGAGGAACGCCGCCTCGATGCGGTCGTAGCGGGCCATGGCCTTGTTGCGGACCGAGGTCTTGTCGCTGGCCATGTCCTCCTGCGCCTGGCGCAGCTCGCTGACCACCTCGTCGAGGTTGCGGGCCGAGAGGATGCGGTCGCGGGCGAGCTGCTCCATGTTCGGGGTCCGGGGGTCCTGGGGCAGGTAGCCGATCTCCCCGGACCGGGTGACCGTGCCGCCAGCCGGGAGCGCCTCACCCGCGAGCACCTTCGTGAGCGTCGTCTTGCCGGCGCCGTTGCGCCCCACGAAGCCGATCTTGTCGCCCTTGTCGACGCGGAAAGACACCTCGTCCATGAGCAGGCGGGCACCCGCTCTCAGCTCCAGGTTCGATACGCTAATCACGGTGTGGCCTTTCGGTGGTGCCGGAGACGGCGTTGTTGTAGGAATCCCACAAAGGATCCCCGGATGACCGGCGCTAGTCTCGGTACAGAAGCAGTGACGGCTGGAGGAAGTCGACGAATCACCGGAGCAGCCGGTGCGACTCCGGCCCGCTGAAGGAGCGAGTGCCATGCAGCCAGCCGAGAAGATCACCGCCGACCCGGTCCGCAGTCGCCCGTCCTCCGGACGCCTGTCCGGACGACGGTGGGATGCCACCGATCTCTCGCTGGTCGCGGTCTTCGCCGCCCTCATTGCCGCCCTCGCAATCCTACCCGGTATCCCGATGGGCCCGCTCGGGGTGCCCATCACGCTGCAGACCCTCGGGGTCATGCTCGCGGGGATCGTCCTCGGACCGGCGCGCGGCACGGCCGCCGTCCTGCTTTATCTCGTCGCCGGGCTGATCGGACTCCCGGTGTTCAGCGGGTTCAGCGGGGGCTTCGGCGTGCTCGCCGGGCCGTCCGCGGGCTACCTCGTGGCGTTCCCCCTCGCGGCCCTCGTCGCCGGGCTCCTCGCCGTCGTCGTCCTGCGCCGGCAGCGGTTCCGGGTTCCCCTTCTCTTCCTGGCGTGCCTCTCGGCGAGCCTGGTGACCATCCACCCCCTCGGCATCGCGGGCCTCATGGTCAACGCGGGCCTGCCCCTGCCGGAAGCCGTGGCCGTCGACGCCGTCTACCTGCCGGGCGATGTGCTCAAGAACCTCCTGGCCGCGGTCATCGCCGTCTCGGTGCACCGCGCCTTCCCCCGGCTCCTCGCCGGGCGCGCTGCCCGTGATTGAGTTCGCCGGCGCAAAGGTGCGCGTGGAGGGTGGGCGGACCATCCTCGACGCCACCGCGACGCTGCGCGAACGGCGGGTCTCGGTGATCGGCGCCAACGGGTCCGGCAAGTCGACCCTGCTGCGCCTGATCAACGGCCTCCTCGTCCCGTCGGCCGGGTCGGTGAGCGTCTTCGGTCGGGACACCCGGACGGCGGGGCGCGCGGTCCGGCGCGCCGTCGGCTTCGTGTTCACCGATCCCCTGTCGCAGCTCGTCATGCCCACAGGGCGCGAGGACGTGGAACTGTCCCTGCGCACCCGGAAGCTGCCCCCTGCCGAGCGCCGCCGGCAGGCCGGGGACGTTCTGAGGCGCTTCGGCGTGGACCACCTCGCCGACCGCAGCATCTACGACCTCTCCGGCGGCGAACGGCAGATCCTGGCACTCGCCGTCGTGCTCGCCGTCGAGCCGCGGATCCTCGTGGCCGACGAACCGACCACGCTCCTGGACCTGCGCAACGACGCCCGGGTCCGGGCCCTCATCGCCGGCCTGGAGCAGCAGGTCGTCTTCACGACGCACAACCTGGACTTCGCCCTCGAGGCCGACAGGACGCTCGTCGTCGACGCCGGTGCCGTCGTCTTCGACGGGGCGCCCGCCGACGCCGTCGCCCACTACCGCGCGCTCGTCGGAGGGCCGGTGCACGGCCCGTGAGGGGTTTCGGCAGCACGATGGGCCTCTACGAGCCCGGCCACGGCTTCCTGTACCGGACGCCGCTGCCCGTCAAGGCCGCCGGGTCCCTCGCGTGCGCCGGCGTCGTGCTCGCCTGGCGCTCACCGTCCGTCACCGGCGTCGCGCTGCTCCTGACCCTGGCCGTGCTGATGGTCGGGGCGCACCGCTCCCCCGCCCGGATCCTCCGGATGCTCCTCCCGGCGGCACCCGTCCTCGTGATCCTCGCCCTCTACCAGGTCTGGCTGCAGGGGTGGGCCGCCGCGTTCGGCGTCGTGGGCGGGATCATCGCCTGCCTGCTCGCGGCGCGGGCCCTGACACTCACGACCCCCGTCCAGGACATCCTCGACGGCGTGGTCCGGCTGGCCGGCCCCTTCCGGGTGCTGGGCGCCCAGCCGGAGCGCTTCGCCCTCGCCCTGTCCGTCATGCTGCGCAGCATCCCCTACCTCGCCGGACTCTTCGTCGACGTCCGGGACGCCGCGAAGGCCCGCGGCCTCGACCGCGACCCGCGGGTCGCCGTGACCCCGCTCGTGATCGGCGCCGTCGCGTATGCCCACAGGACGGGCGAGGCCCTGGCGGCGCGGGGCCTCGGGGACCACGACGACGGGAGCGGTGACGACGACATCGATGGAGTCGACATCGATGGAGGTGACGGTGACATTGATGGAGGCGGCGCCGGCAGCGGCGACGGGAGCCGGGTCAGGACCTGATCCGCCGGTGCACGAGCTCCAGCACGACACTGGCCGCGAGGGACACGGCGAGCGCGACGAGCACCAGCTGCGGCGGGGGGACCTCGAGCTGGAGGAAGGCCCGGGCGGCAGGCAGTGCGAGGAGCAGGGGCAGGCCGGCGTAGGCGGCGACCACGATGCCCGCGGTGGTCCTGGTGAACGGTCGTGCGATCACGACGAGCACCCAGAGCGCGCTCAGCGTCAGCGTGATGACCGCGGCGGTCTGGATCTGCGTGGTGGAGGCACCGGCGGGACCCCGGGCGTACGCGACGACGCCGAACACCGCGAGCGCCACCACGATCCCCGACGGGACGCACCACCGGCCCACGCGCCGCAGGAGCCCCGGACGGTAACGCCGGGTGTTCGGCAGGAGCCCGAGCACCAGCGCCGGGAGTCCGATGGTGAGCCCGTCCACGACGGCCAGCTGCCGCGGGAGGAACGGGAAAGGCCACAGCAGCACCGCGAAGACCAGGGCGAGCAGGACCGCGTACACGGTCTTGGACAGGAACAGCTTCGCGAGCCGCTCGACGTTCGCGATCACCTGCCGGCCCTCTGCCACGATCCCGGGAAGCCGGGCGAAGCCTCCGTCGAGGAGCACGAGGTTCGCGACGGCCCTCGTCGCGGGGGCGCCGGAACCCATCGCGATGCCCAGGTCCGCGTGCTTGAGCGCCAGGGCGTCGTTGATGCCGTCCCCGGTCATCGCCACGGTGTGCCCGAGGGACTGCAGCGCGAGCACCATGGCCTTCTTCTGGTCCGGCGAGACCCGGCCGAAGACGTTCCCGGTCCTGAGGACCCCGGCGAGGGCGGCGGGGTCCTCCGGGAGCGAGCGGGCGTCCACGCCCGACGACGCGCCGGGCAGGCGCACCTCCCGGGCCACCGCGAGGACGGTGCCGGGATCATCGCCGGAGATGACGATCACCCGGACGCCCTCCTCGCCGAAGTAGCGGATCGTCTCGGCGGCGTCGGGGCGGACGCGCTCACGCAGCACCGCCATCGCGACGGGGCGGAGGTCCGCGGGCAGGGCCGGCGCCGTCCTCCCTCCGGTCCGGGGTAGCGGCCGGCGCGAGTGCGCGAGGATCAGGGTCCTGCTCCCGGAAGCGGCGACCGCCGCGGCCTCCGCCACGACACCGCTCTCCCGGCCGTCCGCGCCCAGCACCACATCGGCGCCGCCGAGGACCCAGGAGCCGTGCAGTCCGCCCCCGGCGAACTGCGCGCCGCTCCACCGGTGACGGCTGGAGAACGCCACCGTGGCCTCCGGCGGCGCGCTCCCGGACCGGACGGCGGGGACCCCGGCGCCGATGGCCAGCGCGGTGGTGTTCGCCGCCGGGTCCGCCGCGAACCAGGCGAGCGCCTGCTGCCACCCGGCGGGCGCGCCGTCCACCGCTTCCAGCCGGTCCAGGGCGAAGGACCCCTCGGTCAGTGTCCCGGTCTTGTCGATGCACAGGACGTCGACACGGGCCAGCCCCTCCACCGCAGCGAGCTCGTGGATCAGCACGCGTTGCCGGGCCAGGCGCGCCGCGCCGACCGCGAGTGCCACCGAGGTCATGAACACCAGGCCCGCGGGCACCATCGCGTTGATGCTCGCCACGGCGGTGATGGTCGCCTCGCGCCATGCTCCGCTCGACAGGGCGGCCGGCCATCCGCCCGCCGCCTGCATCTGGCCGTTGACCACGAGGACCGAGAGGGGCACCAGCCCGAGGGAGATCCACCGGATCACCCGGCCGATCGACCGCCGCAGCTCGCTGTCGACGAGCGAGAACCGCCGGGCCTCCGACGTGATCCTGGCGGCATAGGACGCGGCGCCCACACCGGTGACCCGCGCGAACCCCGTCCCCGCGACGATCGTCGACCCGCTCATCAGCGCTCGCCCGACCGTCACGGCCACGGGGACCGCTTCGCCGGTGAGGAGCGACTCGTCGATCTCCAGTCCGCGGCCTTCGACGAGTACGGCGTCCGCCGGTACCTGCTCCCCGGGGCGGAGCACGAGCAGGTCGTCGAGGACGACGGCCTCGACGGCGCACCCGACGTCGACGCCGTCGCGGCGCACGAACGCCCGGGGGGCCTCGAGCACCGCCAGGCGCACGAGGGCACGCTTGGCGGTGTACTCCTGGACCACGCCGATGAGGGTGTTCGCGACGATGAAGAACCCGAACAGGGCGTCCTGCCATGCGCCGAGGAGCACCAGGGCGAGGAAGCACGCGCCGACGACCACGTTGAAGAGGGTGAGCACGTTGGTCCGCAGGATGCCGGCGAGGGAGCGCCCGGTGGAGTCCGGGCCCGTGTTGGCGAGCCCCGACTCCGTGCGGTCCCGCACCTCGGCTGCGCTCAGCCCGGGCCCTGCGCTCGCCGTCGGGGGCCTGCCCT
The DNA here is from genome assembly GCF_002927275.1 of Arthrobacter pityocampae. GTDB lineage: Bacteria > Actinomycetota > Actinomycetes > Actinomycetales > Micrococcaceae > Arthrobacter_D > Arthrobacter_D pityocampae. The sequence goes on from NZ_PRKW01000002.1 coordinate 208,957, forward strand.
CCCGGCCGGCCCTGCTCGCCGGCGCCCGGCGGGTCCGGTCAGCAGCCATCCACCCGGCGGACGGTATACCGTGTCCGCGTGCCCGACGTCCTCATGGCGTAGCCGGCTGCCAGCGGAACCGCCGGATTGCCAGGGCCCCGGCGGCCGTGGCCCAGACGGCCAGCACGAGGAGGTCCAGCCACGGTACCGGTGCCGCCGCGCCCTCCCATGCCGCGGCCAGCCCGTTCTGCAGGTGCTTGAGGGGGAACAGCGAGCCGACGGTGGCCATCCAGTCCGGGCCGTCGATCAGGAACACGTCCGAGAAGAAGGAGAGGAGGAACAGCACCGCCAGCCCTACGGTGCCGACGGCCCGCGCACTGGGCACCAGCGTGGTCAGCAGCAACCCGCAGGCCGCCAGGCTGAGTGCCCCGACGAGGAGGACCACCAACCCGAGCAGCAGCCCGGCCGGACCGATGCGCAGGCCGTACGCGGCGGCGCCGAGCAGGAGGATGGCGGTAAGGATGACGAGGGTGAGCACGAAGCCCGCGACGGTCCGTCCGGCGAGGTATCCCGGAAGAGGCAAGGGCGTCCCCCGCATGCGTTTGAGCAGGCCGGTGTCGCGCGCCCGGGCGACACCCTCCGGGAGGTTCATGAACAGGGCCACCCCCGCACCCCAGGTGACCATGCTGGCGCCGACGACCAGGGCCGCGGGCCGACCGTCGGTCAGGGTGTCGCCCGGCTGGACGGTGACCAGGAGTGAGAAGAGGCCCACCGGCATGACGACCGAGAAGAACACGTCCCCGGGCCGGCGGGCAGCACCACGGAGGGCCGCCCGGGACTGGCCGGCGAGAACCGCGAGGGCGGAGGGCCGGCGGACCCGCGGACGCCCCCTGGTCGCCTGCCCGTCCGTCGTCCTCCGCGCCTCCAAGGACGACGGAGGCGCGGACGACCCGGGCGGGGTCGGCCTGACCGGCTGCCGCTGCACGGGTCCGGCGGAGCGGGACCGGTAGCGCTCCCAGCGGAGCGCGCCGAGGCCGATCACCGTGCCGGCGACCAGCCACACCGCGATGACCGCGAGCCCTGCCGGGTCCCACCCGCGACCGGGGAGGTAGGGGTTGAACTGGTCCCGCAGGGCGTCGGCGTAGGGCTTCAGCGGGAACACGGACGCGACGGTGTCGAGCCAGGCCGGCAGGGTCGCTCCGACGAAGAAGAGCCCCGAGATGAAGGAGAGCACCACGGCCGAACCGATCGAGGCGGCCTCCGCGATGGACGCCGTACGGCTCAGTGACCCGATCGCGAGGCCGACGGCCGAGAACGCCGTGGTTCCGAGGACCAGCGTGACCGCCATGGCGAGGAGCGTCTCCGTGCGCAGGCGGACCTCGTAGAGCAGGACGCTGAGCAGGACCGTCACCAGGAGGGCGCCGAGGGCGAACAGCAGGGCCGCACCGATCCGCCCGACGAGGTAGCCCCAGGCGGGAAGAGGGGTGCCGTGGAGCCGCTTCAGGACCCCGGTCTCCCTCGCCTCCGCCACCGAGATCGCCACCGGCGGCAGGGTGGCGAAGAAGGTGCCCATCGCGATCGCGGTCGGTGTGGCGAACTGCATGACCCGGACGCCGTCGGGGCCCACGGCGTCGTTGCCGGCAAGCAGGCCGAGCAGGAGGAGCCAGAGCAACGGCATCACGAAGGTGAAGACCAGCACCACCTGCGTCCGCCAGAGCGCGAGGACGGCGTGCACCAGCTGGTCGCGGGCCATGGACGCGGCGCTGACCCGGACGGCGCTGCCTCGTAGGGCGCCGCCGACGCCCATCATGCCCTCCCCGGGCGGACCGCGGTGTCCTCCCGCTCGACGGCTGCCGAGCCGACGAGCGCCAGGTAGGCGTCCTCGAGCGAGGGACGGCGGACCTCCAGGGCAGGGATCTCGATCCGGCGGTCGAGCGCCCAGCCGGAGAGGGCGTGCAGCACCGCGGCGGGCTCCGCCGTGGACAGCGTCCAGCCCGCTCCGTCGGCGACGGGCATGCTGCCCAGCTCGGGAAGCTCGGCCGCGGGGGTCCCGCGCGGCAGGCGGAACGAGATGACGACGCTGCGCTGCCCGGCGGTCAGCTCCGCCGGGGTCCCGACCGCCACGATGCGGCCCTCGACCATCACGGCCACGCGATCGGCGAGGTGCTCCGCCTCGTCGAGGTAGTGCGTCGTCAGGAGCACGGTCTTCCCCGTGTCCCGCAGGCCTTCCACCAGGCCCCACGCCCGGTGCCGGGCGGAGGGGTCGAATCCGGTCGTGGGTTCGTCGAGGAAGAGCATCTCGGGGTCCCCCACCAGCCCGAGCGCGAGGTCGAGCCGGCGGCGCTGGCCCCCGGAGAGGGTCCTCACGCGCGCCTTCCGCTTGCCGGTGAGCCCGACCGTCTCGATCAGGGCGTCCGCCGGCACGCGGCGCGGGTAGAGGCCGCGCTGCAGGTTCACGAGCTCCAGGACGGTGAAGTCCTCCTCGAACCCGGCGTCCTGCAGCACGATCCCGATCCGCTCGAGGAACGCCCGGGCGTGCGTCGCCGGATCGAACCCGAGCACCGACACCGTGCCGCTGTCCGCCCGCCGATGCCCTTCCAGGATCTCGACGGTGGTCGTCTTCCCGGCACCGTTCGGCCCGAGGAGGGCGAACACCTCCCCGGCCTCCACGGTGAAGGACACGCCGTTCACCACGACGAGGTCGCCGTAGGACTTGCGGAGCTCGTGGACCTCTACCGCGGCCATCCTGTGTCCCCCTGGTCGTTGGTTCGCGACCAACGCTAGGGCCCCCGGGACACGCCGATCAGGGCCGAAGGACCCCCGATCGACGGCGGAAGGGCGGTCCCAGCCGCTGCTGGAACCGCCCTTCCGTCCTGCCGTCGGACGCTCAGATGTTGAAGCCGAGGGCCCGCATCTGGTCGCGGCCGTCCTCGGTGATCTTCTCGGGACCCCAGGGCGGCATCCACACCCAGTTCAGGCGCCACTCGTCCACGACGCCGTCGAGCGCCTGGCCCACCTGCTCCTCGAGCACGTCGGTCAGCGGGCACGCCGCGGTGGTGAGGGTCATGTCGATCAGGAGGGCGCCGTCCTCCGCGTACTTCAGGCCGTACAGGAGGCCGAGGTCGACGATGTTCACGCCGAGCTCCGGGTCGATCACGTCCCGCAGCGCCTCCTCGATGTCATCCAGCGCGGTCTGCGCCTGCTGCACGTCACTCATCGAATTCTTCCTCTCGGGCTGGTGTTCTGCGATCGGCGCGCAGGACGCGCCGGGTGGGTCCTAGGCCTCGACTGCGGCCTCGGCCGTGAAACGATCGTAGCCCTCGTCCTCGAGGCGGTCCGCGAGTTCCGGTCCGCCCTGTTCGGCGATCCGGCCGGCGACGAAGACGTGCACGAAGTCGGGCTTGATGTAGCGCAGGATCCGCGTGTAGTGGGTGATGAGCAGCGTACCCATCTCCCCCTTGCCGTGCTCGCGGTTGACGCCCTCGGAGACCACCTTCAGGGCGTCGACGTCGAGGCCGGAGTCGGTCTCGTCGAGGATCGCGAACTTGGGGCGGAAGAGTTCGAGCTGGAGGATCTCCACGCGCTTCTTCTCGCCGCCGGAGAAGCCCTCGTTGACGTTGCGCTGGGCGAAGTCCGCGTCGATGCGCAGCTGCGCCATGGCGGTCTTGACGTCCTTGGTCCAGTGGCGCAGGCTCGGGGCTTCGCCGTCGAGGGCCGTCTTGGCCGTGCGCAGGAAGTTCGTCATGGTGACGCCGGGCACCTCGACCGGGTACTGCATGGCGAGGAACAGCCCGGCGCGGGCCCGCTCGTCGACGCTCATGGACAGGACGTCCTCGCCGTCGAGGGTGATCGTGCCACTGTCGACCTTGTACCGGGGGTGGCCGGCGATGGTCGACGCGAGGGTCGACTTCCCGGACCCGTTGGGGCCCATGATGGCGTGGGTCTCGCCGGTGTTGATGGTCAGCGTGACCCCGTTGAGGATGGGGATGTTGCCCTGCTCGGTGTCGATGCTGACGTGCAGGTCCTTGATTTCAAGTGTGGACATCGTGTTCTTTCTCCTTCGCCTGGCTGTGCAGGAGGTGTTCAGCAAGTAGGTGGGTGGGGTGGGCCGTCAGCCGAGCTGCGGTGCGGCCGCCCCGTTGGTGACCGTCGTGACGTCGACGTAGACGTTGCCGTCGTGGATCGCCAGGGCGAACACCGGGACCGGCTCGTACGCGGGCAGCTGCAGCGGGGCGCCGCTGCGCAGGTCGAACTGCGAACCGTGGCCCCAGCACTCGATGGCGCAGCCCTCGACGTCGCCCTCGGACAGCGAGATGTCCGCGTGCGAGCAGGTGTCGCCGAGCGCGTGGATCTCGCCCTCGGAGTCGCGGACGACGACGACGGGGTAGTCGTCGATGAGGACGCGCAGCGCCTGCTTGACCTGGATGTCGTCGACACTGCAGATCAGCTCACCGCGGGGCGCCTCGGACATCAGAGGTTGCCTGCCGCGAGCTCGCGCTCGACCGACTCCGAGAGCCGCTCCTCGAGCGCGGGGACCTTGATCTGCTGGATGACCTCGGTGAGGAAGCCGCGCACCACGAGGCGGCGGGCCGCCTTCTCGGGGATGCCGCGTGCCATCAGGTAGAACAGGTGCTCGTCGTCGAACCGGCCGGTGGCGCTGGCGTGGCCGGCACCCTCGATGAGGCCCGTCTCGATCTCGAGGTTGGGGACCGAGTCCGAGCGCGCGCCGTCCGTGAGGATCAGGTTGCGGTTGGTCTCGTAGGTGTCCGTCCCCTCGGCCGCCTTGCGGATGAGGACGTCCCCGACCCACACGGTGTGCGCATCCTGGCCCTGCAGGGCGCCCTTGTAGGTCACGCGGGACTTGCAGTTGGGGACGGCGTGGTCCACCAGGAGCCGCTGCTCGAGGTGCTGGCCGGCGTCGGCGAAGTACAGCCCGTACATCTCGACCTCGGCGCCGGTGGCGGTGAAGATCGACGACGGCGTGAGGCGCACGAGGTCGCCGCCGAGGCTGACGACGACGTGCTTGTAGCGGGCGTCGCGTCCCACCTTCGCCTGCTGCGAGGACACGTGCACGGCGTCGTCGTCCCATTCCTGGACGCTGACGACGGTGAGTTCCGCGCCGTCGCCCACCACGATCTCGACGTTCTGGGCGAGCGTGACCGAGCCGGTGTGGTCCAGGACCACGACGGCCTTCGAGAAGGCCTCGGCGTGGATGAGGATGTGCTGCGCGGCGGCGGCGGGCGAGGTACCCGTGACGGCGACCATCACCTCGCCGTCGGCCACTGTCTCCCGGGGGACGGTGATGACCGTGGCCTCCGTGAAGGCGTTCCAGGCGGCGGCCGCGACGCGGTCCTCCGGGGTGGCGGAGGCGCCGAGCCGGGCGTCGCTGCGATCGACGGTCTCGACGGTGACGTTGCCGGCGCCCGTGACGGAGACGGCCGGGGCCGCACCCGTGAGGGGGTCGGTGTGCAGGCCGCGGAGGCGCTTCAGCGGGGTGAACCGCCAGTCCTCCTCGAGTCCGGTCAGCGTCGGGAAGTCCGCGAGGTCGAAGGACCGTCGGCGCTCGCCGCGCGAGGCCTCCGGGACGACGGGCGCGTTGCCGTGGCTGTGCTTCTTGAAGCCGAGCTGCTCGACCCCGTCGTCGCCCCCGGGCAGGCTCTCGCCCTCCTCGGTGAAGCCGTCGATGACGGCGCGGGTGTCCACCGTGTCGGAGGGAGCACCTATGCGTGCCTTGTCGGCGGCACGTCCGAGGTCGGTCCGCTCCCCCTCGGACGTGGTGTCGGGTGAAATCTGGGTGGTGTCAGCCATTGCTAGCCCACGGCCCCTTCCATCTGCAGTTCGATCAGCCGGTTCAGCTCGAGCGCGTACTCCATGGGCAGTTCCCGGGCGATCGGCTCGATGAAGCCGCGCACGATCATGGCCATGGCCTCGTCCTCGGGGAGCCCGCGGGACATGAGGTAGAACAGCTGCTCCTCGCTGACACGCGACACGGTGGCCTCGTGGCCCATGGTGACGTCGTCCTCGCGGATGTCCACGTACGGGTACGTGTCCGAGCGCGAGATGGTGTCCACGAGCAGCGCGTCACAGCGGACCGTGTTGGCCGAGTGGGTCGCACCGTCCCGCACCTGGACGAGCCCGCGGTACGCGGCACGTCCGCCGCCGCGCGCCACGGACTTCGAGATGATCGAGGACTTCGTGTTCGGCGCGATGTGCACCATCTTCGAGCCGGTGTCCTGGTGCTGTCCCTCGCCGGCGAAGGCGATGGAGAGCGTCTCGCCCTTGGCGTGCTCGCCGACGAGGTAGACGGCCGGGTACTTCATGGTGACCTTGGAGCCGATGTTGCCGTCGATCCACTCCATGGTGGCGCCCTCGTGGGCGATGGCGCGCTTGGTCACCAGGTTGTACACGTTGTTCGACCAGTTCTGGATGGTGGTGTAGCGGACGCGGGCGCCCTTCTTGACCACGATCTCGACGACGGCCGAGTGCAGGGAGTCGGAGGTGTAGATCGGGGCGGTGCAGCCCTCGATGTAGTGGACGTAGGAGTCCTCGTCCGCGATGATCAGCGTCCGCTCGAACTGGCCCATGTTCTCCGTGTTGATGCGGAAGTACGCCTGCAGGGGGATCTCGACGTGCACGCCCTTGGGGACGTAGACGAACGAGCCGCCCGACCATACGGCCGTGTTCAGCGACGCGAACTTGTTGTCGCCCACGGGGATGATCGTGCCGAAGTACTCCTTGAAGATCTCGGGGTGCTCGCGCAGCGCGGTGTCCGTGTCGAGGAAGAGGACGCCCTGGCGTTCCAGGTCCTCGCGCAGCTGGTGGTAGACCACCTCGGACTCGTACTGGGCGGCGACGCCGGAGACCAGGCGGGCGCGCTCCGCTTCGGGGATGCCGAGCTTCTCGTACGTGTTGCGGATGTCCTCGGGGAGGTCCTCCCACGTGTTCGCCTGCTTCTCGGTGGAGCGCACGAAGTACTTGATGTTGTCGAAGTCGATGCCGGAGAGGTCCGCGCCCCAGGCGGGCATGGGCTTGCGGTCGAAGTACTTGAGGCCCTTGAGGCGAAGGTCGAGCATCCACTGGGGCTCGTTCTTCTTCGCGGAGATGTCGCGGACGACTTCCTCGCTGAGGCCGCGGCGTGCGTTGTCGCTCGCCTCGTTCTTGTCCGCCCATCCGTACTGATAGGTCCCGATGCCTTCGAGCTCGGGGTTCTTCTCGAGGATGTCGCTGATCACCGACTCCGGCACTGCCGTTGCAGCGGGCGTGCGGTCTACTTGATCCGTCATCATGGCCTTCCTTGCTGATGGATGGATAACGTTGCTGGGATGCTGCGCGGAACGGCGTCCGGATCCGCCTGCGCGGGTCCGGGGGCGTCCGGGCCGACCGCCGCGGCCGGAGCCGCCGTCGTCCGTCCCAGGGGAATGTGGGTGGTGCAGACGTGCCCGCCGCGGGCCAGGGTGGAGAGCCTGCGCACGTCGACGCCGAGCAGGCGGGCGAAGACGGCGGTCTCCTGGTCGCAGAACGCCGGGAAGGCCGAGGCCAGTCCCTGGATGGGGCAGTGCCCCTGGCACAGCTGCACGCTGAGCATCACCGGGCGGGTCGGCGCCGGGGCGGTCCGTGGACCGCTGCCCTGCGGGGGGCCCACCGTCCTGGTGGACCCGACGAAGCCGTCGGTGGTGAGGGCACCGGCGAGGGCCTGGGCACGGTCGGCGAGGTCGGGGCCCGCGGCCTCGACGATCGGCCGGTAGCGCTCCTCCATGCCGGAGAACCGCGTGCGGGCGAACTCCTCGATGGCCTCCGGGCCCGCGGCCTCGCCGAGCTGCGCGAGGGCCGCGACGGCGATGTCGAGGTAGTCGTTGCCCATCGTGGACTGGCCGCGCCGGCTGAGCACGTAGCGCCGGGCAGGACGCCCCGCACCGGTGGCCGCGCTGCGCACGCGCTTGACCTCGATGAGGCCGTCGGAGGAGAGGGCGTCGAGGTGGCGCCGCATGGCGGCGGGCGTGAACCCGAGGCGGTCGCCGAGTTCGGCGGCACTGACCGGTCCTCGTTCCAGGACGGCCGAGAGCACGCGGTCGCGCGTGCGTTCGTCGGGATCCGGGGAGACGATCTGCGCGGTGGGCGTGGACGTCGGGGCGTCACGGAGCACGGCCGCCGGGGTGGTGGCACGGGGTGATGCGGTCACGGTCCATTCCCTCCGTCGGCGACAAAATACACAACACAAGCATGACCTAATGTATTCCGTCCCACCACTTAGGCGAGGCTATCCATCGGGCCCCGTCGGAGGGCCTACTACCTGCCGTAGAATAAGCGGGTGCCGACATCTTCCCCCGCCCTCGAGATCGACGGTCTCGTCAAGGACTTCGGGCCCGTCGGCGCCCTCGACGGCCGGATGGTCCGCGTGCTCGACGGCGTCAGCCTCCGCGCCGAGCGCGGCGCCGTCACCGTCCTGCTGGGCGCGAACGGTGCCGGCAAGACGACGACCCTCGAATGCGCGCAGGGCCTGCAGCGCGCCGACGGCGGGCGGGTCCGCCTGCTCGGCGAGGATCCGTGGCGGGCCACGCCGCAGCTGCGGGCGCGCGTCGGCGTGATGCTGCAGGACGGCGGGCTGCCGCCGTCGGTGCGCCCGCTGGCCCTCCTGCGCCACGTCGCCTCCATGTACGCCGACCCCCTGCCCGTGGACGCCCTCGCCGGGCGCCTGGGCCTCGACGCGTTCGGCGCCGTGTCCATCCGCCGGCTCTCCGGCGGGCAGAAGCAGCGCCTGGCCCTCGCCTGCGCCCTCGTGGGACGCCCCGAGGTGGTGTTCCTCGACGAGCCGAGCGCCGGCCTCGACCCGCAGTCCCGCACCATCGTGTTCGACATCATCCGGGAGCTCCGCGCCGACGGCCTGGCCGTCATCCTCACCACCCATCTGCTCGACGACGCGCAGCGGCTGGCCGACTACGTCTTCATCGTCGAGGGCGGCCGTACCGTCGCCGAGGGCACGGTCGCCGAGCTCACGGCGGACACCGAGGCCGACGGCACGCGGGAACTGCGCTTCGAGACCGTGCCGGGCCTGTCGTTCCCGTCCGATCTCCTCCCCCACCTGCTCCAGCGGGAGACCGAGCCGGGACAGTACGTCCTCCGCGGGCCGCTCACGGCCGACGACGTCGCCCGGCTGGCCCGGTGGTGGGACGCGTGCGGCGTGATGCCGACGTCCATCTCCCTTGCCCCCCGCTCGCTCGAGGACGTCTTCCTCGACATCTCCGGACGGAGCATCCGATGACCCTCTCCACCCCGGCTCCCGGCGGGAGCCCGGTCCGCCAGGCCGGCGGCGGGACCGCAGCACCGCTACCCGCCCGGGTGCTGCGCCACGGCGCGTACGAGGCCCTGGGCATGCTGCGCAACGGGGAGCAGCTCGTCCTCGCGATCGTGCTGCCGCTCCTGGCACTCACGGCGCTGGTCCTCACGCCCGTGCTGGACGCCTACGGACCGGACCGCATCGACGTCGCGGCGCCCGGCGTCCTGGCCCTCTGCACCATGTCCACGGCCTTCACGGGCCAGGGCATCGCGACGGGGTTCGACCGCCGGTACGGGGTGCTGCGGTTCCTGTCGACGACGCCGCTCGGCCGCTCCGGGCTGATCCTCGGGAAGGCCGTCGCCGTCGCCGTGGTGCTCGCCGTCCAGCTCGTCGTGATCGGCGGGGCCGCCGTGCTGATGGGGTGGACGCCGGAACCGGCCGGCATCCTGCCGGCGGCCCTGCTGCTGCTCCTCGGATCGGCGGCCTTCACCGCGCTCGGCCTCCTCGTGGCCGGGACCCTCCGGCCCGAGGCGACGCTCGCGGTCACCAACCTCGTGTGGATCCTGCTCGCAGCCGCGGGCGGCGTGATCATCCCGGCGGCGAGCCTGCCCGCCGCCGCCGAGCCGTTCGTCTCGGTGCTTCCCTCCGCCGCCCTGGGCGACGGCCTCCGGGCCGCCCTCGTGGACGGCGTGTTCGACCCCATCGCGTGCCTGGTCCTCCTCGCCTGGGCCGCCCTCGCTAGCCTCGCGGCCATCCGCTGGTTCAAATGGAGCTGACAGCATGACTCTTCCCGCGCTCTCCCGCCTCGCCGGCGCCCTCCCCCGCACCACCACGCCCGTGGTGCGGCGGCTGGCCGTCGCCTCCCTCGTCTCCCAGATCGCGATCGTCGTGACCGGCGGCGCCGTGCGCCTCACCGCGTCGGGGCTCGGGTGCCCGGAGTGGCCGCGCTGCACCGCCGACTCCATCGTCACCACGCCGGAGATGGGCTTCCACGGGGTGATCGAGTTCGGCAACAGGCTCCTGACCTTCGTCCTCGTGATCATCGCCGTCGCCATGATCGTCTCCGTGCTCGGCATGCGCCGGGAGCGCAAGGACCTGTTCCGCCTGTCGATCGGCCTCTTCCTCGGCATCCCCGCGCAGGCCGTCATCGGGGGCATCACGGTGTGGACGGGACTGAACCCCTGGATCGTGGGCCTCCACTTCGTGGTGTCGATGATCCTCGTCGCCGTCGCGACGGTGCTCGTCAACCGCGCACGCCTCGAGATGGAGCAGTACCGGACCGGGCGTGCGCCCGCCGCACCGCCGCTGCTCCGCCAACTGCTGGTGACCTCCACCGTGCTCACGTCGATCACGATCCTCCTCGGCGTCGTCGTGACCGGGTCCGGCCCGCACGCCGGCGACCACGGTGCCGCCCGCAACGGGCTCGACTCCGACCTGATGACGCGCCTGCACGCCCTCCCGGTGTACCTGCTGGTCGCCACGGTGGCCCTCGCCGTCGTCGTCGCCTACCGCGCCGGCGTCCACGCGAAACTGCGCAAGGCGCTGGTGCTGCTCGCGGTGATCGTGCTGGTGCAGGGCGCCGTCGGGTACGTGCAGCACTTCCTGCACCTGCCCATCGCGCTCGTGGCGCTGCACATGCTCGGGGCGTCCCTGCTCATGGCCGCCGCCGTCCACGCCCACTACACCGGGACCACGCGAAAGACCCTGCCGGGCACGCCGGCCGCCACCCGGGTGCCGCAGACCGTCTCCTAGGAGACGGGCCGGCACCCGCGGTCAGGCGTCGTCGAACGCCGCCTCGAGGACGTCGAGCAGCCGCCCGAGCTCACGGAGCTCGGAGCCAGGGCTGGGCAGCAGGGGCGGGCGGGGATCCCCGGCGGAGACGCCGCAGGCGCGGGCCAGCAGGTGCAGGCCGCTGATGCTGCGCAACCCGGCGACGTGGTCCACGAGGGGCGCAAGGACGCGCCGGACCCGCTCCGCCTCCGTGCGGTCCCCGGCGACGACGGCCGCCCGGAGCCGCGCGTAATAGGCGGGCAGGAGCGCCGCCGGCCCGCTGTGCCAGGCGTCGGCGGCCACTTCTCCGGTCATCATCAGGCGGTCGCCGCTCACACCGTGGCTGAAGGGCGCGGACACCAGCCGGGCCAGCTCGGCGTGCCGGGCGTTGAACGTGACGGCGTCCGCGGCAGTGTCCTTGAACGCCACGACGTCCGGCAGCGACGACAATTCGGCCACCACCTGCAGCGAGTAGTCGAACTGCGTGGTGCCGGGGTTGTTGTACAGGCAGATCGGCAGGTCCGTCGCCTCGTCCACGGCCCGGACCTGCGCCAGGACCTCGTCGTCGGTGAGGGGCACGTAGGAGACGGGTGAGAGCACGAGGCCGGCCGCTCCCGCCTCCTGAGCGTCCGTGGCGGCCTCGAGCACCTCGCGCGTGCCCACCGAGCTGATGCCGACGGCCACCGGGAGCCGGCCGTCGACGGCGTCGATGACGGTGCGCGCCACCCGGGCCCGTTCGGCGCGGTCGAGGTAGGCGAAGCTCCCGGAGGAACCGAGGACGGCCACGGCGTCGACCGCCGAGGAGGCGAGGCCCTCCGCGAGGCCTCGGAGGTCCGCGGTCGCGACGGCGCCGTCCGGCAGGAACGGGGTGAGGGGGTAGGCGATCAGGCCGGTGAAGTCCATGGGTGCAAGCCTAGGGCCGGCATGCTCATCCCGCACCGCGGGATCAGGCCAGGATCGCCGATCCGACGAAGGGGTCGACGGCCAGGGCGAGGAAGAGGACCGTGAGGTAGCTGATCGAGCCGTGGAAGACCTTCATCGCGGCCTTCGGGTGCAGCTCGCCGCGGTGGGCGAGCGAGTGCAGCCGGTGGGACTCGCGGATGAACCAGGCGCCGCCGGCGACCGCGGCGATCGCGTAGACCCAGCCCGCGCCGGCGGGGATGAGCAGGAGCGAGCAGGCCACCATGGCCCACGCGTAGAGGACCACCTGGACGGAGACCGCACGGGCTCCGGCGATCGCGCCGAGCATCGGGACGTTGGCGGCGTTGTAGTCGTCGCTGTACTTCATGGAGAGCGGCCAGTAGTGCGGGGGCGTCCACAGGAAGATGATGAGGAACAGGACGACGGCGGGCCACTCGACGGCGTTCGTGACCGCGGCCCAGGCGATGAGGACGGGCATGCAGCCGGCCGCGCCGCCCCAGACGATGTTCTGCGAGGTGCGGCGCTTGAGGACGAGCGTGTAGACCACGACGTACAGGAAGATCGCCGCGACGCCCAGCGCCCCGGCGAGCGGGTTGGCCCCGAACCAGAGCACGGCGATCGCCACGACGCCGAGGATCCAGGAGAAGACGAGCGCCTCCCGCGGCGTGACCTCGCCGGTGACCAGGGGCCGGTTCTCGGTGCGGTGCATCAGCTTGTCGATGTCACGGTCGATGTAGCAGTTGAACGCACCCGCGCTTCCTGCGGCGAGGGCGCCACCCACCATGGTCGCCAGGATCAGGCCGACGGGCGGGAATCCCCCCTGCGCGAAGATCATCGTGGGAAGGGTGGTCACCAGGAGGAGTTCGATGACGCGCGGCTTGGTGAGCGCGAAATAGGCCTTCGCTTTGCGACCGAAACCCTGACGGGCCTGCGGTGGACGTGCCGTGGCAGGAGCCTGCTGGGTCTTCACAAGGCAACACTTTCGTTTCTTCCGGAGTGGAGGACAAGCTCCATCATACCCTTTTACGTCCTGTAGAAATCGGCGGCGGGATCCGTCCAGCAACCCCCTCGCCACGACGGCGCCGTGCGCCGGTGTCGCAATGTTCCGCTCCCACGTCCGGCAGCAGGGCGGACGGGATAGTGTGGGACGGAAAGCCCGCTGCGGAAGCACGCCCGGAATAAGCAGTCCCGGCCCAGTGCTGTCCCCAACGGGTCCGACATATGCAGGATTCAATGGTGAACGGCCGGCCCGACGGCGTGCCCGAAGCACGCCCCCGTCACTGGCCGTCCCGGACAGAGAGGGGCCCGGAAACGTGCCACAGACGCAAACGCAGGAACTGACCTGGACCGACCTCGACCGCAAGGCGGTCGACACGGCCCGCGTCCTGGCGGCGGACGCCGTCGAGAAGGTGGGCAACGGACACCCGGGAACGGCCATGAGCCTGGCGCCGGCGGCCTACCTCCTGTTCCAGAAGGTCATGCGGCACGACCCCTCGGACCCGGAGTGGACGGGACGCGACCGGTTCGTGCTCTCCCCGGGCCACACCTCGCTCACCCTCTACGTCCAGCTCTTCCTCTCGGGCTACGGCCTCGAACTCGACGACCTGAAGGCCCTGCGCACCTGGGGTTCCCTGACCCCGGGCCACCCCGAGTACCGCCACACCAAGGGTGTGGAGATCACCACCGGCCCCCTCGGCCAGGGACTCGCGACGTCCGTCGGCTTCGCCTACGGCCAGCGCCGCCAGCGCGGCATGTTCGACGCCGACGCCCCCGCGGGCACCAGCCCCTTCGACCACACCATCTGGGTCATCGCCTCCGACGGCGACATGCAGGAGGGCGTGACCGCCGAGGCGTCCTCGCTCGCCGGCCACCAGGAGCTCGGCAACCTCGTGGTGATCTACGACGAGAACCACATCTCCATCGAGGACGACACCGACGTCGCCTTCACCGAGGACGTCCTGAAGCGCTACGAGGCCTACGGCTGGCACACGCAGCGCGTGGACTGGACGAAGACCGGTGAGTACGTCGAGGACGTCGCCGAGCTGTACTCCGCGCTCGTCGCCGCGAAGAACGAGACCTCGCGCCCGAGCATCGTCTCGCTGCGGACCATCATCGGGTACCCGGCGCCGAACAAGCAGAACACCGGCAAGATCCACGGCTCGGCCCTCGGCACGGACGAGGTCGCGGCGCTGAAGGAAGCCCTCGGCTTCGACCCCGAGAAGCACTTCGACGTCGACCCGGAGGTCCTCGAGCACGCCCGCGGCGTCGTCCGGCGCGGCGCGGAGGCGCACAGCGCCTGGCAGGAGGGCTTCGACGCCTGGAAGGCCGCGCACGCCGACGAGGCGGCCCTGCTCGAACGCATCCAGGCACGCACCCTGCCCGAGGGCTGGGAGGCGAGCCTGCCGACGTTCGAGTCGGGCAAGGACATGTCCACGCGCGCCGCGTCGGGCAAGGTCCTCACCGCGATCGGCCCCGCCCTCCCCGAACTGTGGGGCGGCAGCGCCGACCTGGCGGAGTCGAACAACACGACGATCGAGGGATCGCCGTCGTTCATCCCGGCCGGCCGCCAGACGAAGTCCTGGTCCGGCGACCAGTACGGGCGCGTGCTGCACTTCGGCATCCGCGAGCACGCCGCCGCGGCGATCGTCAACGGCATCGTGATGCACAGCAGCACCCGCGCCTTCTCCGGCACGTTCCTCATCTTCAGCGACTACCAGCGGCCGGCCGTGCGCCTCGGCGCCCTCATGGGCGTCCCGGCGATCTACGTCTGGACCCACGACTCCATCGGCCTGGGCGAGGACGGCCCCACGCACCAGCCGGTGGAGCAGCTCTCCTCGCTGCGCACCATCCCCGGGCTCGACGTCGTCCGCCCGGGTGACGCGAACGAGGTCGCCGTCGCCTGGCGCACCATCCTGGAGAACACCCAGAACCCGGCCGGTATCGTCCTGACGCGCCAGAACATCCCCACGTACGAGCGGGGCGAGGGCGCCGCCCAGGGCGGGACGTTCGGCTCCGCCGAGGGCGTCGCGAAGGGCGGCTACGTGCTCGCCGAGGCGAAGGGTGGCTCCCCCGACGTCATCCTCATCGGCACCGGTTCCGAGGTGCAGCTCGCCGTCGAGGCCCGCGCGGCCCTCGAGGCCCAGGGCATCGCGGCTCGTGTCGTCTCGATGCCGTGCCTGGAGTGGTTCAACGCGCAGGACGCCGCGTACCGCGAGAGCGTCCTGCCCCGCGCCGTCCGGGCCCGCGTGTCCGTCGAGGCGGGCGTCGCGCAGAGCTGGCACGGGATCGTCGGCGACGCCGGCCGCACCGTGTCCCTCGAGCACTTCGGCGCCTCGGCCGACTACAAGACCCTGTACCGCGAGTTCGGCATCACGGCGGACGCCGTCGTCGCCGCGGCGCAGGACTCCCTGGAGGCGGTCGCCTCCGATCCCCTGGCACCCGCCGGGACCCCGGCCCTGCCGTCGGGCCACCGCGCCACGGAAACCGGCGACCAGCAGTAACTCCCCCGATCCGTTCCAACCGTCCAGCACATCTCTTCCGCGGAAGCGGACAAGGAGCACACATCATGACTACACCCACAGCTGATCTCTCCGCCGCCGGCGTCTCCATCTGGCTCGACGACCTCTCCCGGGAGCGCATCAACTCGGGCGCGTTCAAGCACCTCATCGAGGACCTCGACGTCGTCGGCGTGACCACCAACCCGAGCATCTTCGCGGCGGCCCTGAGCAAGGGCGAGTCCTACGCCTCCCAGGTGGGCGCCCTCGCCGAGGCCGGCGCCGACGTCGACCAGGCCGTCTTCGACATCACCACCCACGACGTCGCCCAGGCCTGCGACATCTTCGCGGCGGAGGCCGAGCGCACCAACGGCGCCGACGGGCGCGTCTCGATCGAGGTGGACCCTCGGCTGTCCCGCGACACCCAGGGCACGATCGCGGAGGCCAAGCGCCTGCACGCGAAGGTGCAGCGGACGAATGTCCTGATCAAGATCCCGGCGACGGTCGAGGGCCTCGAGGCGATCTCCGCGACGCTCGCCGCCGGGATCAGCGTCAACGTCACCCTGATCTTCTCCCTCGAGCGCTACCGCGCCGTCATCAACGCCTTCATGATCGGGGTGGAGCAGGCCAAGGAGAACGGACACGACCTCTCGAAGATCCACTCCGTCGCGTCCTTCTTCGTCTCCCGCGTGGACGCCGAGATCGACAAGCGCCTCGACGCGATCGGCACGGAGGAGGCCACGGCGCTCAAGGGCAAGGCCGGGCTCGCCAACGCCCGCCTCGCCTACCAGATCTTCCAGGAGCAGTTCTCCTCGGAGCGCTGGCAGGTCCTGAAGAACGCCGGCGCCAATGCGCAGCGCCCCCTCTGGGCGTCGACCGGCGTCAAGGACCCGAACCTGCCGGACACCCTCTACGTCACGGGCCTCGTGGCACCGGACGTCGTCAACACGATGCCCGAGAAGACCCTCGAGGCAACGGCCGACCACGGGGTCGTCGAGGGCGACACCGTCACCGGCACCTACGACGCGTCGAACGAGATCCTGAACCGGCTCGACGCGCTCGGCATCTCCTACGACGAGGTCGTGGAGCAGCTCGAGACCGAGGGCCTCGACAAGTTCGTGGCCAGCTGGGGCGAGCTCCTCGAGACCGTCCAGGCCGCCCTCGACGCGGCGAAGGGCTGATCCCGATGGGCTCATTCGCACTCACCGCCACCGGCGCCGCCCTCGCAGCGGTCGAGTCGGCCGTGCCGGCGCTCGTGAAGGACCGCTTCGCCTCCCGCCTGATGGCGAAGGACGCCACGCTCTGGGGCGCCGACGCCGAGTCGGAGGCCTCCGTCCGCCTCGGGTGGATCGACCTGTTCGAGGGCTCGCGCGCGCTGCTGCCGGAGATCGCCGCGCTCCGCGCCGATCTCGCGGCCGAGGGCGTCGACCGCATCGTGCTCTGCGGCATGGGCGGGTCCTCGCTCGCGCCGGAGGTCATCACCAGGGAAGCCGGCGTCCCGCTCGTGGTCCTGGACGCCACCGACCCGGACCAGGTACGCGCCGCCCTCGAGGAGGACCTGCAGCGCACCGCCATCGTCGTGTCCTCGAAGTCCGGCTCCACGGTGGAGACCGACTCGCAGCGCCGGGTGTTCGAGCAGGCGTTCACGGACGCCGGCATCGACGCGGCCTCGCGCATCATCGTCGTCACCGACCCCGGATCCCCGCTGGAGGAGGCCTCGAGAGCGGCCGGCTACCGGAAGGTGTTCACCGCCGACCCGCAGGTCGGCGGACGCTACTCCGCCCTCACAGCGTTCGGCCTGGTGCCGTCCGGCCTCGCCGGAGCGGACATCGAGACCCTTCTGACCGATGCCGAGGACAGCGCCGAATTCCTGGGCGACGACGTCGAGGACAACGTGGGCCTGCAGCTCGGCGCCGTCCTCGGCGGCACCCTCCCGCTGCGGGACAAGATCGTCTTCGCGGACGCCGGCTCGGGCCTGCCCGGGTTCGCCGACTGGGCCGAACAGCTCATCGCCGAATCGACCGGCAAGCTGGGTACCGGCCTGCTCCCGGTCGTCGCCTCCACCGACGCGCCGGAGCTGGCGGACGTGGCCGACGACGTCCTGCCCGTGCTCCTCGCCCCGTTCGACGAGGCGCCCAGCGAGGAGCTCGCCGAGGGCACCCGCGTCACCGTCAGCGGCAGCCTCGGCTCCCAGCTGTTCGTCTGGGAGTACGCGGTCGCCGTCGCCGGCCGGCTGCTGGGCATCAACCCGTTCGACCAGCCCGACGTCGAGGCCGCCAAGACGGCCGCGCGCGGCATGCTCGACGCCCAGCCGGAGCCGGCCCCGGCCGCCTTCGTCGACGGGGCGGTCGAGGTCCGCGGCGACGCCGGCCTCCTCGGCTCCTCGGGGACGGTCGCCGACGCGCTCCGGGCCCTGCTCGCCACGCTGCCGGAGAACGGCTACCTCTCCGTGCAGGCCTACCTGGACCGCCACCGCCAGGCGGACCTCGAATCCGTGCGGTCCCCGCTGGCCGCCGTCACCGGCCGGCCGGTCACCTTCGGCTGGGGCCCGCGCTTCCTGCACTCGACGGGCCAGTACCACAAGGGCGGCTCGCCCATCGGGGTGTACCTGCAGCTGACCGGGGCCGGCACCGCCGACCTCGCGATCCCCGACCGCCCCTTCACGTTCGGGGAGCTCATCAGCGCGCAGGCCGCCGGGGACGCGCAGGTGCTCACCGACCACGGGCGCCCCGTGCTCCGCCTGCACCTGACGGACCGCGCGGCGGGCGTCGCGCAGCTCCGGGACGTCATCTCCACCCTCGCCGCATCCGGCCGGGGTCATCACGAGAACGGGTAGTCATGCCTGACAGCAGTACGGCGAGAGCCGCCAACCCCCTGCGGGACCCGCGCGACCGGCGGCTGAGCCGGATCGCCGGTCCGTCGTCCCTCGTCCTGTTCGGGGTGACGGGAGACCTCGCCCGCAAGAAGCTCATGCCGGCCATCTACGACCTCGCCAACCGGGGACTCCTGCCGCCGAGCTTCGGCCTGGTGGGCTTCGGCCGCCGCGAGTGGTCCGACGAGGAGTTCGTGGCGCAGGTGCGCGAGTCCGTCACGCAGTACGCCCGGACCCCGTTCAACGAGACGGTCTGGGAGCAGCTCTCGGCGGGCATCCGCTTCGTCCAGGGCAACTTCGACGACGACGAGGCGTTCAAGAACCTGCGGGAGACCATCGAGGAGCTGGAACAGAGCAGGGGCACGCGCGGCAACCACGCCTTCTACCTGTCCATCCCCCCGAACGCGTTCGAGACCGTGTGCCAGAAGCTCTCGGAGCACGGCCTCGCGCAGCCCGACGACGGGCAGTGGCGCCGGGTGGTCATCGAGAAGCCCTTCGGGCACGACCTCGAGTCCGCCCGTGAGCTGAACGCCATCGTCGAGGAGGTGTTCCCCCCGGACGCCGTGTTCAGGATCGACCACTACCTCGGCAAGGAGACGGTCCAGAACATCCTCGCCCTGCGCTTCGCGAACCAGCTCTTCGAGCCGCTCTGGAACGCGAACTACGTCGACCACGTGCAGATCACCATGGCCGAGGACATCGGGATCGGCAGCCGGGCAGGGTACTACGACGGCGTCGGCGCGGCCCGCGACGTCATCCAGAACCACCTGCTCCAACTCCTCGCCCTCACGGCGATGGAGGAGCCGATCACCTTCGACGCGGACCACCTGCGCGCCGAGAAGGAGAAGGTGCTCGCCGCCGTCGTCCTGCCCTCGGATCTCACCGGACGCTCGGCCCGCGGCCAGTACGAGGCCGGCTGGCAGGGCGGGGAACGGGTGAACGGTTTCCTGGAGGAGGACGGCATCCCCGCCGACTCCACCACCGAGAGCTTCGCCGCGCTGCGGCTGGACATCCACACGCGCCGCTGGGCCGGGGTCCCGTTCTACCTGCGGGCCGGCAAGCGGCTCGGCCGCAGGGTCACGGAGATCGCCGTCGTGTTCAAGCGGGCCCCCAACCTCCTGTTCCAGGACCACCACGAGGAGGACTTCGGGCAGAACGCCGTCGTCATCCGCGTACAGCCGGACGAGGGCGTGACCATCCGCTTCGGCTCGAAGGTCCCGGGGACGCAGACCGAGGTCCGCGACGTCACCATGGACTTCGGCTACGGTCACTCCTTCACCGAGTCCAGCCCCGAGGCGTACGAGCGGCTCATCCTCGACGTGCTGCTCGGCGAACCGCCGCTCTTCCCCCGCCAGGAGGAAGTGGAGCTGTCCTGGAAGATCCTCGACCCGTTCGAGAAGCACTGGGCGTCGCTCGACGCGCAGCCCGAAGCCTACGTGCCCGGCAGCTGGGGCCCCGCGTCCGCGGACGAACTGCTCGCCGCCGACGGACGAACCTGGAGAAGGCCATGATCGTGGAACTGCCCGACACCACCACCTCGAAGGTGTCGAAGGAACTGATGGCCCTGCGGGACAGCGGGGGCGTCGTCGCCCTGGGCCGCGTGCTGACGCTGGTCGTCATCACCCGCTCCGGCTACGAGGAGGAGGCGATCGACGCCGCCAACCAGGCGAGCCGGGAACACCCCTGCCGCATCATCGTCCTGGCCGGGGAGTCCCCGGACGAGCCGACGCGGCTCGACGCCCAGATCCGGGTCGGGGGCGACGCCGGCGCGTCCGAGGTGGTCGTCCTGCGGGGGCACGGGGAGCTGTCGGAGGAGAACGAGTCCCTCGTCTCCGCCCTCCTCCTGCCCGACGCCCCGATCGTCGCCTGGTGGCCCCACGGGGTGCCGGTCGCCGCGGCCCGGACCTCGATCGGCAGCATCGCCCACCGCCGGATCACCGACTCGGCCAACGAGAAGGATCCGACGGCGGCGCTGTTCAACATCAGCAGCACCTACGAGGCCGGGGACACGGACCTCGCGTGGACGCGCCTGACGAACTGGCGGATCCAGCTCGCGGCGGTCCTCGACCAGCTGCAGGGCGACCAGCCCGTCACCGCGGTCACCGTCGAGGGGGCGTCCGACTCCCCCAGCACCGTGCTGCTGGCAGCCTGGCTGACGAAGGCCCTCGACGCCCCCGTCACCATCGTCGCCGGACCCACCGGGACCGGCCTGCGGCGGGTGCGCCTCACCCGGAGCGGCGGCGACATCGAACTGCACCGCCCCGACCACGACGTCGCCGAGCTGTACCAGCCGCACCAGCCCGTCCAGCGCATCTCGCTGCCGCGCCGCGGTCTCCGGGACTGCCTCGCCGAGGAGCTGCGGCGCCTCGACCCGGACGAGGTGTTCGGCGAAGTCATCACCGAGGGCCTGGCCCGCACCAACCTAAGGAGTGTACGAACGAGTGAGCGCTGAACCGAAAGTCAGCATCCATCCGAGCCAGGCCTCCCTCGCGGCGGCCGTCGCGGCCCGGCTGATCACCCGCCTCGTGGACGTGCAGAGCGAACGGGGCACCGCGACCGTGGTGCTCACGGGCGGCTCGATCGGCACCGCTGCCCTCGAAGCCGTGGCGGAATCCCCTGCGCACACCGCCGTCGACTGGGCCAACGTCCACTTCTGGTGGGGCGACGAGCGCTTCCTGCGGGCCGAGGACCCCGAGCGCAATGCCGTCCAGGCGCGTGCGGCCCTGCTGGACCGCATCGCCGTCGACCCCGTGAAGGTCCACGAGTTCGGGTCGAAGGACGAGTTCCCCGACGAGGACGCCGCCGCCGCCGACTACGCGGCGCAGCTGGGGGCCGCCGCGCAGGCGGAGCTCGCCGCGGACGAGGACCTCGACCAGCCCGATGCCCGCCTGCCCCGCTTCGACGTCCTCCTGCTCGGCGTCGGCCCGGACGCGCACGTGGCGTCCCTCTTCCCCGAGATGGCCGGGATCCGCACGCGCGGGGCGACGACCGTGGGGGTCCCCGATGCGCCGAAGCCGCCGCCGCAGCGCGTCTCCCTGACCCTGGAGGCGATCAACACGGCGCAGGAGGTGTGGCTGTCGGTCAGCGGCAGCGACAAGGCCGGCGCCGTGGGGCTCGCCCTGGCCGGCGCCGGTCACGTCCAGGTCCCGGCCGCGGGCGCCCGGGGCCTCAAGAGGACCCGCTGGCTCATCGACCAGGACGCAGCCCAGAAGCTGCCCGGCCGTCTCATCGACCACGACGACGAGGCGACCGACTGACGACACGGCGGCTCCTCCCGAACGGGGGCTCACCCGGGGTGGGAGCTGCGCCGGCGGCGCACTGCACGAACGCCCTGCACTCCGCTGCCTGTCCCGCACGCGCCTCGGAAGCGTGGATTGCGCCGAGGACGCGACGGCGGCGGTCGCCTTCGCCGACGCGGCCAGCGATCCGCAGCGTTGGGGGCTGAAACCGTTGCCGATCCGGTGCGGCGCTGCCATGCTTGCGGATACGGACCGTGACGAGAGGAGTCCCAGATGGACATCGAGCTGGAGAAGAAGCAGACCCTGCGCAGGGAAGAGGCCGCTCAGCAGCTCCGCGACATCGCGGACGAACTCGCGTCGGGCAACGAGATCAACATGGAGCAGAACGGCCTACAATTCACCGTCAAAGTCCCTGACGAGGTCACCATGAAGGTAGAGGTCGAGATCGAGGACGACGAACGGGAGTTCGAGATCAAACTGTCCTGGTAGATCGGGTCCACACCTCCGCTGCGCAACGCCATGCCGTCACACGAGTCTTTCTATCCCGCGGGTGGCGTAAGCGGCAGTACCCCTAAGTCGACGACGAAGCCCCCGCTTCCAGCTGGAAGCGGGGGCTTCTGTTCTCGGGCAGGGAGGCCGGACCAGCAGGTCTGACCGGGAGTACCGGAAGTGCCTAGGACTCGCCGGCGAACCGCTGGATCAGGCCGAGGGCCACGATGACCGTACCCCAGGCCAGCCCGAGGGCGACGGTGAAACGGTTGAGGTTCCGCTCGGCCACCCCGGAGGAGCCCATGCTCGAGGTCATGCCGCCGCCGAACATGTCCGACATGCCACCGCCGCGCCCCTTGTGGAGCAGGATCAGCAGGGTCAGCAGGAGGCTGGTGATCCCGAGCAGGACGAGCAGGATGATACGAAGGATTTCCACGGGGCCCTTTCAAGGCTCGGTAGCCGCTCGATGAAGCGGCCGGCGCACGGAACTTAGTCTGTCACCAGATGCTGTTCGAACCTGACAATACTAGCAAACTCGGATACATCGAGGCTCGCACCGCCCACCAGGACGCCGTCCACGTCGCGCTCGCGCAGGATGCTCGCCACGTTGGCGGCCTTCACGGATCCGCCGTACAGGAGTCGGGTCTTGGCCGCGGTCGCGGCGTCGAACAGGGAACCGAGTTCGGCGCGGATGGCCGCGCACATCTCCTGCGCGTCCTCGGGGCCGGCTACTTCCCCGGTGCCGATCGCCCAGACCGGCTCGTAGGCGACGACGAGGTCGCCCGCCTGCTCGGCGGTCAGTCCGGCGACGCCCCGGCGGAGCTGCTCGAGCGTGTGCTCGACGTGCGTCCCGGCCTGGCGGATCTCGAGGCCCTCGCCGACGCAGAGGACCGGGACCAGGCCGTGGCGGTACGCGGCGTGCACCTTGCGGTTGAGCAGTTCGTCGGATTCGGCGTGGATGGTGCGGCGCTCGGAGTGCCCCACGAGCACGTAGGTGCAGTCGAGCTTGTTCAGGAACTGCCCGGAGATGTCGCCGGTGTAGGCCCCGGAGTCCTCCGGGGAGAGATCCTGGCCGCCGTAGGCGACCTCGAGGGTGTCACCCTTCACGAGGGTCTGCACCCCACGGAGGTCGGTGAACGGCGGGAAGACGGACACCTCGACGCGCGAGAAGTCGTGGCTGGCGTCGTCCAGGGTCCAGGCCAGCTTCTGCAGGAACGTGATGCCCTGCATGTGGTCGAGGTTCATCTTCCAGTTGCCGGCGATGAGCGGGCGGCGGTCGAAGACACCGTTGGTCGAAGTGGTCATCGTGGTACTCCCTCTGTTCGTTCATGGCGGTGGGACCCGCCCGGCTGACGCCGAGTGGGTCCCACCATGGTCGTGCACCCGCGGACGGGCGGAGCGGGTCGAACCGTCGCCGGTCCGACCCGCAGGGTGCCGCTAGTCGCGGGCGAGGGCGGTCAGCCCGGGGAGCTCCTTGCCCTCGAGGTATTCGAGGCTGGCGCCGCCCCCCGTGGAGATGTGCCCGAACTGCTCGTCCGCGAAGCCGAGGCCCCGCACGGCCGCGGCGGAGTCCCCGCCGCCGACCACGGTCAGGGCGCCGTTCGCCTGCGCATCGACGAGGGCCTGGGCGACGGCACGGGTGCCGCCGGCGAAGGCCTCGAACTCGAAGACACCCATGGGCCCGTTCCAGAAGACCGTCTTGGCCTCGGCGATGTTCGCCGCGAAGTCCTGGCCGGTCGCAGGCCCGATGTCGAGCCCGATCCCGGAGGACCCGAAGGCGCCTGCCTCGATGGCGTCGGCCGCGGCCACGCCCGATCCGGCGTCGGCCGCGAACTTCTCTGCCACGACGATGTCCGTGGGCAGCACGAACTGCGTGCCGTCCCGTGCCCCACGCTCGAGATAGCCGCGCACGGCGTCGATCTGGTCCTCCTCGAGGAGGCTCGCCCCGACCTTGTGCCCCTGGGCGGCGAGGAACGTGAACACCATGCCGCCGCCCACGAGGATGCGGTCGGCGGTACCGATCAGGTTCTCGATCACCGCGAGCTTGTCGGAGACCTTGGACCCGCCGAGTACGACGACGAAGGGCCGCTGTGGGTCCTTCGTCAGCTTCTCGAGGACCACGAGCTCCGCCCGTACGAGATCGCCCTGGTAGGCGGGCAGCAGCGCCGCGATGTCGTACACGCTCGCATGCCGGCGGTGCACGGCGCCGAAGGCGTCGTCCACGTACGCGCCATCGGGGCCCGCCAGGTCGGCGAGCTCACGGGCGAACGCTGCACGCTCGGCGTCGTCCTTGCTGGTCTCCCGGGCGTCGAAGCGCACGTTCTCGAGCAGGAGCACCTCCCCGTCGGAGAGGGCCGCAGCCGCGCTGCGGGCGCCCTCCCCCGTGGTGTCGGGCGCAAGGGTGACCGGGAAGTCCGCCAGGTCCCGGAGGACGTCGGCGGCCGGCTTGAGCGAGTACTTCGCCTCGGGGGCGCCCTTGGGCCGTCCGAGGTGGGCCAGGACGATGACGGCGGCCCCTGCTTCGCTCAGCTTGCGCAGAACGGGCAGGGACGCGCGCACGCGGCCGTCGTCGGTGACCCTCAGCTCCGGGACCTCCCCCTCGAGCGGCACGTTGAGGTCGGAGCGGACGAGGACGCGGCGTCCCCGGACCCCTTCGGCAAGGAGGTCGTCCAGTGATGCGTAAGCCACGGGCGGGACCGCCTAGGAGAGCTTGGCGGCGACGATTTCGGTCAGGTCGACCAGGCGGTTCGAGTAGCCCCACTCGTTGTCGTACCAGCCGACGACCTTCACCTGGTTGCCGAGGACCTTCGTGAGGCCGGAGTCGAAGATGCAGGACGCCGGGTCGGTCACGATGTCCGAGGAGACGATGGGGTCCTCGGTGTAGGAGAGGTAACCCTTGAGCGAACCGTCGGCGGCCGCGGCCTTGTAGGCGGCGTTGACCTCCTCGGCCGTGACCTCGCGGCCCACGGTGACCGTGAGGTCCGTGGCGGAACCGGTGGGCACGGGGACGCGGATGGCGTAGCCGTCGAGCTTGCCCTTCAGCTCGGGGAGGACGAGGCCGATGGCCTTGGCCGCACCCGTGGAGGTGGGGACCATGTTGATGGCTGCGGCGCGGGCGCGGCGCAGGTCCTTGTGCGGACCGTCCTGGAGGTTCTGGTCGGCGGTGTACGCGTGGACGGTCGTCATGAGGCCGCGCTCGATCCCGAAGGAGTCGTTCAGGACCTTCGCGAGGGGGCCGAGGCAGTTCGTGGTGCACGACGCGTTCGAGATGATGTGGTGGTTCTCGGGGTCGTAGTCGCCGTCGTTGACGCCGAGAACCACGGTGAGGTCCTCGTCGGAGGCGGGAGCGGAGATCAGGACCTTCTTCGCACCGGCGTCGATGTGCTTCTGCGCGTCGGAGGCCTTGGTGAAGAAACCGGTGGACTCGATGACGATGTCGACGCCGAGGTCCTTCCAGGGCAGGTTCGCGGGATCGCGCTCGGCCAGGACCTTCACGCGCTTGCCGCCGACCACGAGGTCGCCGCCGTCGACCTCGACGGAGACCTTCAGCCGGCCGGTGACGGAGTCGTACTTCAGCAGGTGCGCGAGCGCCTCAGGGCTGGTGAGGTCGTTGACCGCGACGATCTCGAGGTCCACTCCCTGCTCGAGGGCCGCACGGAAGTAGTTGCGGCCGATACGGCCGAAGCCATTGATGCCAACGCGTGTAGTCACTGGTTTCCATCTCCTTCATAGGTGGTGCCGCCCTGCTGAGCCCTTGCGGGTGATGCCGGCGACGAATAGATCTGTACCGGGCACACCCTCGTGCCGAAATTCTCGGGTCCTGCTGGTTGTACGGTCCTGCTGGTGGCGCGGGTCCGGCTGATGGCGGTGTGCGCCGGAGCGGTGCCGGGCAGTTCTGCCCTGCACCGCTCCAACTCTACTCAGCGCCGCCCCCGGATCGCACGCTTGACGTCGGGCGTCAGGCCCCGGGCGTGATGAGGGTGGAAGCCCCGGTGCGTGCGGCCTGGAAGCGCGTCTGGACGTCCGCCCAGTTCACCAGGTTCCACCAGGCCTTCACGTAGTCGGGCTTCACGTTGACGTAGTCCAGGTAGAAGGCGTGCTCCCACATGTCGAGCATCAGCAGGGGGATGGTGCCCACGGGCACGTTGCCCTGCTGGTCGTAGAGCTGCTCGATGACGATGTTCCGGCCCAGCGGCTCGTAGGCGAGGACGGCCCACCCGGAGCCCTGCAGCGAGGTGGCCGCGGCGGTGAAGTGCGCGCGGAACGCGTCGAAGGAACCGAACGCATCATCCAGGGCCGCAGCGAGCTCACCCTCGGGCTTGTCGCCTCCCTCGGGGGACATGTTCTTCCAGAAGATGCTGTGGTTGATGACACCGCCGACGTGGAATGCGAGGTCCTTGGAGAGCTTCGGGATGGTGCCGTACGCACCCTTCTCCCGGGCCTCGGCGAGCTGCGCGAGGGCGTCGTTGGCGCCCTTGACGTAGGTGGCCTGGTGCTTGGAGTGGTGCAGTTCCATGATCCGGCCGGAGATGTGCGGTTCCAGGGCGGCGTAGTCGTAGTCAAGATCCGGCAGTACGTATTCGCTCACGTAGTCCTCCATGTAGTGATCTCGGTGCCCGCGCGGTGTGCGGACCCGCGGGGGTCCGGACGGCAGGCGTCCCGCCGATCAGAAGCGGGCTTGCTGTTCCATCCTATGCACTCCGCTCACTCGTCGAGCATGTCGGCGGTGACATTCGCGTCGGTGCCCGGGATCCCGAGGTCCGCGGCCCGCTTGTCCGCCATCGCGAGGAGCCGCCGGATCCGCCCGGCGATCGCGTCCTTCGTCATCGGGGGGTCCGCGAGCCGACCGAGTTCGTCCAGGCTCGCCTGCTTGTGGGAGACCCGCAGGTCGCCGGCGTAGCGCAGGTGCTCGGGGGCGGTCTCCCCCAGGATCTCGAGGGCACGCTCCACACGGGCGCCGGCGGCGACGGCGGCCTGTGCCGAGCGGCGCAGGTTGGCGTCGTCGAAGTTGGCGAGGCGGTTGGCGGTGGCACGGACCTCCTTGCGCATGCGGCGCTCCTCCCACACCATCAGGGCGTCGTGGGCCCCCATGCGGGTCAGGAGGGCGGCGATGGTGTCGCCGTCGCGGATGACCACGCGGTCCACGCCGCGCACCTCACGGGCCTTCGCCGCGATGTCCAGCCGGCGGGCCGCCCCGACGAGGGCGAGGGCCGATTCAGGGCCCGGGCACGTGACCTCGAGGGACGAGGACCGTCCCGGTTCGGTCAGGGACCCGTGGGCGAGGAACGCACCGCGCCACACCGCCTCGGCGTCGGCCGTCGACCCGTTGACGACGGCGGACGGCAGGCCGCGGACGGGCCGGCCCCTGCTGTCGAGCAGCCCGGTCTGGCGTGCGAGGGACTCCCCGTCGCGGACCACGCGCACCACGTACCGGTTGCCGCGCTTGAGCCCCCCGCCCGTGACGACGATGATCTCGCTGGTGTGCCCGTACACCTCGGCGATAGCGGCCCGCAGCCGGCGGGCCGTGGAGGCGAGGTCCACCTCGGCCTCGATGACGATCCTGCCGGAGATGATGTGGAGCCCGCCGGCGAACCTCAGCAGCGCGGACACCTCGGCCTTCCGCACCGAGGACTTCTTCACGTCGAGGTGCGAGAGTTCCTCTTTGACGTCGGCGGTCAGGGCCACAGATACACTCCTAGATCTCCGCGAACATGTCGTTGTAGGACGTCGCCAGCCGCAGCGGATCATGCACGGGTTTGCCGGTCGAAACTCCCACTCTACCGAAGACGGCGCGCCCGCCCATCCCGGCGACGGCCCGCTCGAACTCCCCCCGGTCCGCCACCACCGAGGGGTCCACGAGGACGACGTCGACCGTCAGCTCCGGCGCGTACCGGGAGATGACATTCAGGTGGTCGATGGCACTCATGCCCAGGGTCTCGCGGGTGTCGTTGCTGAGGTTCATGGTGAGGCACCGCCGGGCGGACGTGCGGCACAGCGCGTCCCGCAGTTCGGGCAGGAGCAGGTGCGGCAGCACGGAGGTGTACCAGGAGCCGGGGCCGAGCACCACCCAGTCGGCCAGTTCCACGGCCTCCAGGGCGTCCTGGCAGGCCGGGGCGTCGGCGGGGACCAGCCGCACGTTGCTCACGTTCCCGGTGTCCGCGGCGACGGCGAGCTTCGCCTGCCCGGACACGGTGGTGACGCGCAGGGACCCGGCGGTCTCGCTCAGGATGTCGCCCTCGATGGTCAGCGGCACGCTCGCCATCGGCAGGACCCGCCCGCGCGCGCCGAGCAGCGCACCGGCCCACTGGAGGCCGGCCACCGGATCACCGAGCAACTCCCACAGCGTCACGATCAGGAGGTTGCCCATCGCGTGGCCGTCGAGGGAGCCCTCCACGCCGTCCCGGGAGGAGAAGCGGTGCTGCATGACGTCGCGCCAGGTGCGCCCCCAGTCGGTGTCGTCGCACAGGGCCGCCAGCGCCATGCGGAGGTCTCCCGGGGGCAGCACCCCGAGCTCGCGCCGCAGCCGCCCGGACGATCCGCCGTCGTCCGCCACGGTCACGATCGCGGTCAGTTCCTGCGTCAGGAGGCGCAGCGCGGACAGGGAGGAGGACAGCCCGTGGCCGCCGCCGAGGGCGACGACGGAGGGGCCGCCGCCCTGGCCGTCACCCGAGCGGCGCGCGGCCGCCGGGACCAGCGGCAGCGATCCGGACATCGCCGCCACTACTCACGCCCGAGGTCGCGGTGCTGGGACGAGACCTGCACCCCGGGCAGCTGCGCGAGCCGCTTCGCCATCTCCTCCGTCACGGCCACCGAGCGGTGCTTCCCGCCGGTGCAGCCCACGGCGATGGTCGCGTAGTGCTTGTTCTCGCGGCGGTACCCGTCCAGGACGGGGACCAGGGCGTCCACGTACTTGTCGATGAAGTCCCCGGCGCCCTGCGCCCCGAGGACGTACTCGCGCACCGGGGCGTCGAGCCCGGTCTGCGGCCGGAGGGCGGGCACCCAGTGAGGGTTCGGGATGAAGCGCACGTCGGCCACGTAGTTGGCGTCCACGGGGAGCCCGTACTTGAAGCCGAAGCTCATGACGTTCAGGCGCAGAACGATGGGCCCGGCGTCGGAGAACAGCTCCGTCACGGCGGTGGCAAGGGCGTGCACGTTCAGCTTCGTGGTGTCGATCACGACGTCGGAGGACTGCTTGAGCTCCTTCAGCACCTCACGCTCCGCGGCGATGCCGTCCAGGATCCGGCCGTCGGCCTGCAGTGGGTGCGGGCGCCGGCCCTGCTCGAAGCGCCGCACCAGGACGTTGTCATCGGCGTCCAGGAACAGGACGCGGTGGTGGACGCCCGCGGACCGCAGGCCGTCCAGGGACGCCTTGATGTCGCTGAAGAACTCCTTGCCGCGCACGTCGACGACGACGGCCAGCTTCGGGATCGACTGCGGGGTGCGCGCCACGAGCTCCGTCAGCATCGTCAGCATCTGGGGTGGGAGGTTCTCGACCACGTACCAGCCGTGGTCCTCGAGCGCGTTGGCGGCCGTGCTGCGCCCGGCGCCGGACATGCCGGTCACCACCAGCAGCTCGGATTCGGTGGGCTTGACCGGCGTCAGGCTCATGGCCTCAGTCATCGTGATGGATCCGTTCCGGCTCGACGGGGCTCCCGGTGATCCGGCGTTCCCTGGTGGGTGAATCCGCGGGTGGAACTCCGCGTGCGTACATTCACGGCGGCACGACCGGCCGCCGTGCCTCAGCCTAGCTAATCTTCGATGATCTCGCCCGTGGTCATGTTCACGGCCGGTGCGACGGCGTCGTCCGGGGTGAGCGAGGCGCGGATGGTCCGGGCGAGGGCCGGGCCCACCCCGGGGACCCCGACGAGCTCGTCGACGCTCGCGGCACGGATCTTCTTGACCGAGCCGAAGTGCTTGAGCAGGGCCTTCCGCTTGGCGGGGCCCAGCCCGGCGACCTCATCGAGCGCGGACGCCGTCATGGACTTCCCGCGCTTCTGGCGGTGGAACGTGATCGCGAACCGGTGCGCCTCGTCGCGGATACGCTGGAGCAGGAACAGCCCCTCCGACGCGCGCGGCAGGATGACCGGGAACTCGCTGTCCGGCACCCAGACCTCCTCGAGCCGCTTCGCCAGTCCCACCACGAACACGTCGTCGATCCCGAGGTCCTGCAGCGCGCGGGCGGCGGCCGCCACCTGGGGCGGGCCGCCGTCGACGACGACGAGGTTCGGCGGGTAGGCGAAGCGGTTGCGCGTGATGGCCGTCGTCGTGTCCCTGAGCGGCGCGCCCTGCCCCTCGACGTCCTGCTCGTCGACGTCCGGGTGGTCGACGACGGACGCGGCGTCGTCCAGGGGGTCGACCTCCGGCTCGACCTCGGGGTCCGGCGCGGCGGCGTCCCGCGGCTTCCCGTCCTTGCCCGCCAGGTAGTTGCGGAAGCGGCGGTAGATGACGTCGTACATGGACGCGGTGTCGTCCCGTGCGGCGGCGCCGGTGATGGAGAACTTGCGGTACTCGGACTTCCGCGGCAGGCCGTCCTCGACGACCACCATCGACGCGACCACGTTGGTGCCCTGGACGTGCGAGATGTCGAAGCACTCGATGCGCATCAGCGGCTGCGGCACGTCGAGCGCCTCCTGGAGCTCCTGCAGCGCGGCGGACCGCGTGGTGATGTCCCCGGCCCGGCGGCTCTTGTGCAGGCGCAGGGCGTCCGCGGCGTTCTGCTCGACGGTGCCCATGAGGGTGGCCTTGTCCCCGCGCTGCGGCACCCTCACCTCGACCCGGGAGCCGCGCAGACCGCGCAGCCACTCGAGCATCTGGTCCTCGTTGCTGGGCAGGACCGGGACGAGGACCTCGCGGGGGATCTGTTCGTTGCTGCTGTTCCCCTCGCCGTACACCTGCTGCAGCAGGTGCTCCACGAGGTCCGCGGTGTCCATGTCCTCGACCTTCTCCACGACCCAGCCGCGCTGGCCCCGGATGCGGCCGCCCCGGACGTGGAAGACCTGGGCGGCGGCCTCGAGGTCGTCCTCCTTGAGGGCGAAGATGTCGGCGTCCGTGTCCTCGCTGAGGACGACGGTGTTGCGCTCGAAGACCCGGCGGAGGGCGGCGATGTCGTCGCGCAGGCGGGCGGCGGACTCGTAGTCCAGTTCGGCGACGGCGTCGGCCATCTTCCGCTCGAGGCCGGCGATGAACTTCTTCGCCTCCCCGGACATGAAGTCGCAGAACTCGCCGGCGAGGGCCTTGTGGTCCTCCGGGCTGATGCGCCCTACGCACGGCGCCGAACACTTGTCGATGTACCCGAGGAGGCAGGGCCGGCCGCTGCGTTCGGCACGCTTGAACACGCCGGTGCTGCAGGTGCGGACCGGGAAGACGCGGAGCATGGTGTCCACGGTCTCGCGGATGGCCTTCGCGGGGTAGAAGGGCCCGAAGTACCGGGTGTCCTTCTTCTTGTCGCCGCGCATGACCTGCACGCGCGGGTACTTCTCCCCCATGGTCACGGCCAGGTAGGGGTAGGACTTGTCGTCGCGGAACATCACGTTGAACTGCGGATTGAATTCCTTGATCCACGTGTACTCGAGCTGCAGCGCCTCGAGCTCGCTCCCGACGACGGTCCACTCGACGCTCGCGGCGGTGAACACCATGCGGCGTGTCTTCGCCAGCAGCCCCTGCGGGCTGGCGAAGTAGGAGTTCAGGCGGGAGCGGAGGTTCTTGGCCTTGCCCACGTAGATGACCCGGCCGTGCTCGTCGCGGAAGCGGTACACGCCCGGGTCCACGGGGATCTCGCCGGTCTTCGGGCGGTAGGTTACGGGGTTTGCCACGTCCTTCATCCTAGATCCCGGCGGTGACAAGCCCCTTCCCGGAGGTCGGGGTTCCGCTGACGGCTGCACGGGCCGGCTGCACCGCGAACAGCCACCCGGCTATTCCGCGGGCGGACTCTGGTTGTAGGACGCCACGCGCTCCTGGCCCGTGAGCGCGGCGATGCCGTCCATGATGGCGTCGGTGGCGCTGCGGCGCGCCGGCAGCGCGTGCCCCGGCCCGGTCTTGGCGAAGACGAGCGGCTCCCCGATCCGCAGGGTGAAGTGCTGCGGGCGGATGCCCTTCCCTCCCGCCGGCTGCAGCGCGTCGGTGCCGATCAGGCCGACGGGCAGCACGGGCGCTCCGGTGGTCAGCGCGAGCCAGCCGACGCCGGTCCTCCCCCGGTAGAGCCGCCCGTCACGCGAGCGGGTGCCCTCCGGGTAGATGCCGACGCCGTCGCCCTGCTCGAGGAGGTCGAGGAGGGTCCTGAGGGCCTGCACGCTCGCGGCCTGCTGGCCGCGTTCCACCGGGATGGACCCCACACCCTCGAAGAACCCCTTCATGAGGGCGCCCTTCACGCCGGTTCCGGTAAAGTATTCGGCCTTCGCGAAGAACGCGACGGGCCGGGGCATGAGGGCCTGGACCAGCACGCTGTCGAGGAACGAGAGGTGGTTCGGGGCGACGATGAAGGGGCCGTCCGCCGGGACGTTGCCGAGCCCCTCGACGGTGGGCCGGCACAGGCCGGCGATGAGCCCGCGCGTGGTGCTGCGGGTCAGGTCATAGATGCCCACGGAGGACCTCCAGCAGGGCGTCGGCCGAGTCGACGACGGCGGTCGCCCCGGCGTCCTCCAGCTCGCCGGGCCCCGCGAAGCCCCAGGCGACGCCGATGCAGTCCAGCCCGTTCGCGGTGGCGCCCTCGACGTCGTGGCGGCGGTCGCCGACCATGACGGCGCGGCCCGCGCCCGCCGCGTCGACGCGGTGGTGCTTGAGGGCGGCCCTGATGATGGGCGTCTTGCCGCCGGCCGTCGCGGTCTCGTCCCGCGGCGAGCCGTGCACGGAGGAGAAGAGGTGCCGCAGGCCCTGCGCGGCGAGGAGCTCCTCGGCGAGCCACTCCGGCTTCTGGGTGGCGACCGCGACGGTGGCGCCGTCGTCGAGCAGCGCCTGGACGCAGCGTGCGATCCCCGGGTAGGGGCGGCTCCGGGACAGTCCCGTGGCCAGGTACCCGGCGCGGTAGGTCGCGACGACGTCGGGGACCCGGGCGGCGGGAACGCCGGCCGTGACGGTCAGCGAGTGGACGAGGGACGGCCCGACCATCGCCTGGAGCGCGTCGTCGGGCGGGACCGGGAAGCCGTGGTGCTGGAGGGCGGAGCCGATGCCTCCCGTGATCGTCCCTGCCGGATCGACGAGCGTTCCATCGAGATCGAAGAGAATCAGCGCACGCGTAGTTTCCACCGGCCAAGCTTGCCATATTCCCCGGACGGCAGGCATCACGCATGCCGTCCCGGGAATATAGGGCCGCTATCCGGCGGCCTTGGCGAAGATCTCCTGCAGGAAGGCGCCCGTGTAGCTGCGTTCGTTCTTCGCCACCTGCTCCGGGGTGCCGGTCGCGATGATCTGCCCGCCGCCGGACCCTCCGTCCGGCCCGAGGTCGATGACCCAGTCCGCACTCTTGATGACGTCGAGGTTGTGCTCGATCGTGATGACGGTGTTGCCCTTGTCCACGAGGCCCTGCAGCACCAGCAGGAGCTTGCGGATGTCCTCGAAGTGCAGGCCCGTGGTCGGCTCGTCGAGTACGTAGATGCTGCGTCCGTTGGAGCGCTTCTGCAGTTCGCTCGCGAGCTTCACGCGCTGCGCCTCGCCGCCCGAGAGCGTGGTGGCGGGCTGGCCGAGCCGCACGTAGCCGAGGCCCACCTCCACGAGGGTGTTGAGGTGCCGGGCGATCGGGCTGAACGCCGCGAAGAACTCGGCCCCCTCCTCGATCGGCATGTCCAGGACGTCGGCGATGGTCTTGCCCTTGTAGTGGACCTCGAGCGTCTCGCGGTTGTACCGCGCGCCGTGGCACACCTCGCAGGGGACATAGACGTCGGGGAGGAAGTTCATCTCGATCTTCAGTGTGCCGTCACCGGAGCACGCCTCGCAGCGGCCGCCCTTGACGTTGAAGGAGAACCGCCCGGGCAGGTAGCCGCGGACCTTCGCCTCGGTGGTCTCGGCGAAGAGCTTCCGGATGTTGTCGAACACGCCGGTGTACGTGGCGGGGTTCGACCGCGGGGTGCGGCCGATGGGGCTCTGGTCCACGTGAATGACCTTGTCGAGGTGCTCCAGCCCGTCGATCCGCTTGTGCCGCCCGGCAACCTGCTTGGCGCCGTTGAGCTTGTTGGCGAGCACCTTGTAGAGGATGTCGTTGACGAGGGTCGACTTGCCCGAGCCGCTCACACCGGTGACGGCGGTCAGCACGCCGAGCGGGATCGTGGCGTCGACGTTCACGAGGTTGTGCTCGCGCGCTCCGACCACCTTCAGCTGGCGGGACCGGTCGATCTTGCGGCGCTTCGCCGGGATCTCGATCTTCCGGCGCCCGGAGAGGTAGTCGCCGGTCAGGGACCTCTCGTTGGTCAGCAGGTCCTCGAGGAGGCCGGAGTGCACCACCTCGCCGCCGTGCTCGCCCGCGCCCGGCCCGATGTCCACGATCCAGTCCGCCTCGGCGATGGTGTCCTCGTCGTGCTCGACGACGATGAGCGTGTTGCCGAGGTTCCGCAGGCGCGTCAGCGTCTCGATCAGCCGGCGGTTGTCCCGCTGGTGCAGGCCGATGGACGGCTCGTCGAGGACGTAGAGCACGCCGACCAGGCCGGAGCCGATCTGCGTGGCGAGACGGATGCGCTGGGCCTCGCCGCCGGACAGCGTGCCGGACGCGCGCTCCAGGTTGAGGTATTCGAGTCCGACGTCGAGGAGGAACGTCAGGCGCGCCTGGATCTCCTTGAGCACCTGGTTCGCGATCTGCGCCTCGCGTCCGGTCAGAACGAGGTTGTCGAGGAAGTCGGCGCAGTCGCGCATCGGCATCGCGGAGACCTCGGCGATGTTGCGGCCGTTGATGAGCACCGAGAGCGAGGCCGGGTTCAGCCGTGCGCCGCTGCACGTGGGGCACGGGATCTCCCGCATGTACTCCTCGTACCGGTCCCGCGCGTTCTCGGACTCGGTCTCCGTGTGCTTGCGCTGGATGTACTGGATGGCACCTTCGAAGCCGGTGCTGTACTTGCGTTCACGTCCGAAGCGATTCTTGTACTGCACGACGACCTTGTGGTCCTTGCCGTACAGCGCCGCCTCACGGGCGCGATCCGGCAGCTTGCGCCAGGGCGTGGTGACGTCGAAGTTCAGCTCGGAGGCGAGGCCCTCGAGCAGTCGGGTCCAGTACTCGAGCGTCGCCGTCCCGAGCGACCAGGGCGCGATCGCACCCTCGGCGAGGCTCAGGTCGGGGTTCGGCACGACGAGTTCCTCGTCGACCTCCAGCTTGGTGCCGATGCCCGTGCAGGCGGGGCAGGCGCCGAAGGGATTGTTGAACGAGAAGGACCGCGGCTCCACCTCGTCGATGGCGAGCGGGTGCTCGTTCGGGCAGGCCAGGTGCTCGGAGTAGGCGTGCAGGCGCTTGGCGTCGTCCTCGGGGAGGTCGACGAACTCGGCGAGGACGCGGCCGTCGGCCAGCTTGAGGGCCGTCTCCACGGAGTCCGTGAGGCGCTGCCGGATGCCGTCCTTGACCACGAGGCGGTCGACGATGACCTCGATGGTGTGCTTGTACTGCTTCCCCAGCTTCGGCGGATCGCTGAGCTGGATGAGCGTGCCGTCCACCCGGGCCCGCGAGTAGCCCTTTGCCGTGAGCTCCTTGAAGAGATCCACGAACTCACCCTTGCGGGCCCGGACCACGGGGGCGAGGACCTGGAAGCGTGTGCCTTCCTCGAGCTCGAGGAGCTGGTCCACGATCTGCTGGGGGGTCTGCTTGGCCACCAGCTCGCCGCAGACCGGGCAGTGCGGGCGTCCCACGCGCGCCCAGAGCAGGCGCATGTAGTCGTAGATCTCGGTGATCGTGCCCACGGTGGAGCGGGGGTTCTTGCTCGTGGACTTCTGGTCGATCGAGACCGCGGGCGAGAGGCCCTCGATGAAGTCGACGTCGGGCTTGTCCACCTGCCCGAGGAACTGCCGGGCGTACGCGGAGAGAGACTCGACATAGCGTCGCTGCCCCTCCGCGAAGATCGTGTCGAACGCGAGCGAGGACTTGCCCGATCCGGAGAGGCCGGTGAAGACGATCATGGCGTCCCGCGGGAGGTCGAGGTCGACATTCCGCAGGTTGTGTTCGCGTGCACCCTTGACGATCAGCCGGGACAGGTCCTGGGGAGCGGGCTCCGGATTGTGGGCGTGCTGCTCGAGAGAATTTGCTATAGACACCCGACCACTGTAAGAGAAAAGCCGTTCGAAAGCATATTCGAATAGTCCGCGATCCGTGCGGTTGCGGCGCCGGCGGGAGTGCCGTTCACGCTCGGCGCAATGCGGCTCTCACCATGGCGACGGCGTCGGCCTCCGATACCCCCGTCGAGTGCACGACGGCGGCGAACGCGTCCGCGGCATCGGCCACGCGGCGGCGCGCGGCGTCCCCTCCGGCGGCGACGACCGTCCCCGCCCTGCCCCTGGTCTCGACGACGCCCGCCTGCTCCAGCTCGCGGTAGGCGCGGGCAACCGTGTTCGCGGCAATCCCGAGGTGGGTGGCCAGTGCGCGCACCGGCGGCAGCCGTGTGCCGACAGCTGCCTCACCGGAGTTGACCGACGCCAGGATGCACTGCTTGATCTGTTCGAACGGTGGCACCGCGCCGGCCGGATCGAGTCTCAGCCACCGGGGAATCGCCTGCTCCACGCCCTGCCCTTTCGCCGTTCGGTCCCCGCGTCCCACTGCCGGGGCTTCCCTGTGAACCCTACCGTCGGTGGGCCGGTCGGTCGGCGGCTCTGCGCTGCCAGGGGCTTCGCGGAGTGAACGGTCGACGTCGATCCGGCTGCTCGTGCCGCGATCTGAACGGCATCGAGTGGGGTCGACGCCCGGGGCCGGGGTACAGATGCCCACTCTCGATGGCGACGCGGGAAGGGCTGGTGGAAAGCAGATGATCCGTCGTAGCCGTGAAGATCCATCCACAACGGCGTCGCCGGACCCCGTCGCGTTCGAGTGGCAGCAGGCCGAGCTCGCTGAGGTCCATCACCGCGAGATCCGCCGCGACGGCGTGGACGTCGCCTCCGACGGCATCGACGGGCTCGCCCCGGCAGGGTTCTCCTCTTTCTGTCCCGCCACCTCTTCCGCGTCTGCCGTCTCGGTCCACCGTGTGAGGGCAACGGTGAAGCCGTGGACGAGGCGTTCGAAACTGCGGTCGATGTCCGCGCTCATGGCGAACGATCCGGTGGTCTCGAAGGAGACGAAGCCGTGCAGGGCTGAGCGGAGGGCCCGGATCGCGTCGATGGCGTCGTCGCCGGCCAGGTCGTAGGCGGCCAGCACGTCGGCGATGACCTGAACGCCCGCGAGTGACACTGCCTCGTCCTCGACGTCGCCGGGTGAGGGCATACGTTGCGAGGATTCGTAGCGAGCCGGGTGCTGTCGCGCCCAGTCGCGGTACGCGTGGGACATGGCCTGAACGGCCGCGGCGCCGGATCGTCCGACCGCGGCGCGGGCCAGTACCTGGCCCAGTTCGCGCTTCGCGCGCACCGAGATGTCGCGGTGCAGCCCCGCAATCGAGTCGATGTGCTTGTAGAGCGAGGGTTGACGGATACCGAGCCGTTCGGCCAGGGCGGCGAGCGTCAAGCGGTGCAGACCGGTCTCATCAACCATCAGGGCCGCCTCCTCCACCACGCGGTCGCGCGAGAGACCGGCCCTAGGCACGCTGCACCGCCCTGAGGAACCGGAGGACGGCCTTCGAGGTCACGTCGGGTTGCTGCGCCTGGGGGTAGTGACCGGCATCGGCGACCATCACGACCTCCGCCCGGAGGGCTCCGGCGACGAAGCGGGCCTCGGCGGCCGGGTCCTTGAAGTCGGGGTCCTTCTCCCCCATGATCACCATCGTCGGGGCGGTCACCGCGCCGAGTTTCGCCTCCGCGGGATCGTGGTCGGTCTGCCGGGTGGTGAGCGAGAAGGCCTTGCCATAGGGCTTACGCCGAAGGCTCGCCACGACCGCCTTGCGGTACTCCTGGAAATCCTCCGGTTTGCGGCCGGCGTAGAGGGTGGGCATATACGCCTTCCATACCGCGGCGACCCAGAGCGGGGCCATCATGGTGCGGAACAGGGCCCGCGTGACGGCATGTGCCGGAGGGTTGCGCACGAACGGGCCGATCAGCACCAGGCCGTCGACCTGATCAGGATGTTCGGCGGCGACGATCACTGCGGAGCCGGCGGCCAGCGAGTTTCCGATGATGACCGCCGGCCTGCCGAGGTGTGTGATCAACGCCCGCACATCACTGGCCGTCTCGACATCGCCGTAGGAGGAGAAGGTGGTGTCGCTGTCACCATGACCGCGAAGGTCGGTGCTCGCGACCGAGTAGCCGGCCGCAACGAGCTTCGGCGTCAGGAAGCGGTAGGCGGAGCGAAGTTCGCCCATGCCCGGCACGAGGACCAGGAGCGGGCCGGACCCCTGGAGGTCGTAGGCGACGCGCCCCTCGGGACGGACGATGAACCGGGTCGGAGGAATGGGTGCGGGAGCGGTGGAGGTCATGTAGCTAGTATTCATTGCCTGGAAGCTATAGGCAATAGCTAAATATCTTCGATTGGCCCAGGCGCCCGGGCACCTCGCCCAGCGCCACCGGCCGCCCGCCGGCGCTGTCGACGATCACGAACTCCTCCTCGACACCCACCCGGCGCATCATCGCCGTCCTTCCGGAGCGGCCGGCTTCACCGCGCCCGGGACGAAGACACCGTCCGGCGAAGAATCGTGATGGTGACGGACAAGCATGTGCGCTCCTGAGCGTAGAACCTGGGGCCGTCTGCTCGACCACCGTGCGTACCGCATAGTCAGCATGCTCGTTTCGACCGCGCAAGCAGTGCTTCCGCCGTTCTCGTAGGCTTGCGGCATGATTCTCGCCGACCTCGCAGAAGTGACCGTCCGCTCCATCTCGGTGTCCGACATGGACAACAACGTGTACGTGCTGACCTCCAGATCGAGCGGCGCCCAGGTCCTCATCGACGCCGCCGACGACGCCCCCGCCATCCTCGATCTCCTCGCCGACGCGCAGGAGGACACGGACGCCGAGGCCCGCGTGGCGCTGATCGTCACGACGCACTCACACTGGGACCACGTCCGGGCCCTGGCCGAGGTCAGGGAGGCGACGAAGGCCCGCACCGCGGCCGGGGAGGACGACGTCGCGGATATCGCCGTGCCGACGGACGTCCCGCTGCAACACCACGACGTCGGCTCCTTCGAGGGCTTCGAGCTCGAGGCGATCCACCTGCGCGGACACACCCCCGGGTCCGTCGCGCTCCTCTACCGCGACCCCCACGGGCCCGCGCACCTCTTCACCGGTGACTCTTTGTTCCCCGGCGGCCTCGGCAACACCCAGGGCGATCGGGACCGCTTCGCGTCCCTGTACGAGGACGTCGTGACGCGGATCTTCGACGTCCTCCCGGACGACACCCGCGTGCACCCGGGCCACGGCAAGGGCACCACGCTCGGGGCGGAACGCGGTTCGCTGGCGGAGTGGAAGCAGCGGGGCTGGTAGGAGGCCCGGCAGGACCCCGGCCCCGACCGTCCACCGGTAGGCTGAGGGGACCATGACCATCCAAGAGCACCTCCCCCGGCACGACGACGGCCGACTTCCCGCGGACGCGGTCTACGAGGCCTTCACCGGCTGGGCGGCGGGCCGGGGTCTCACCCTCTACCCGGCGCAGGACGAGGCGGCGATGGAGCTCGTCTCGGGCAGCAACGTCATCCTGGCGACGCCCACCGGCTCGGGGAAATCCCTCGTCGCGATCGCCGCCCACCTGAAGTCCTTCGCCGAGG
Organism: Arthrobacter pityocampae; assembly: GCF_002927275.1. Taxonomy (GTDB): domain Bacteria; phylum Actinomycetota; class Actinomycetes; order Actinomycetales; family Micrococcaceae; genus Arthrobacter_D; species Arthrobacter_D pityocampae. The sequence continues at coordinate 248,793 of NZ_PRKW01000002.1, forward strand.
GCCGCACCAGCTACTACACCGCCCCGATCAAGGCCCTCGTCTCCGAGAAGTTCTTCGCGCTCTGCGACATCTTCGGGCCGGAGAACGTCGGCATGATCACGGGTGATTCGGGCGTGAACCAGGACGCGCCGATCATCTGCTGCACCGCGGAGATCCTCGCCAACATCGCCCTGCGGGAGGGCGCCCAGGCGGACGTCGACACGGTGGTCATGGACGAGTTCCACTTCTACTCGGACCCGCAGCGCGGCTGGGCCTGGCAGGTGCCGCTCCTCGAGCTGCCGCAGGCCCAGTTCCTCCTCATGTCCGCGACCCTCGGCGACGTCACGCGCTTCGAGAAGGACCTCACCGAGCGCACCGGCCGGGCCACGGCCACCGTCACGTCCGTGGAGCGGCCCATCCCCCTCCACTTCTACTACGTCGAGACGCCCGTCCAGGAGTCCCTCGAGGAGCTGCTGGCCACGCGGCAGGCCCCCGTCTACGTGGTGCACTTCAGCCAGGCCGAGGCGATCGAGCGCGCCCAGAACCTCATGAGCGTCAACGTCTGCACGCGCGAGGAGAAGGACCGCATCGCCGAGCTCATCGCGACGTTCCGGTTCTCCGCCGGCTTCGGGAAGACCCTCAACCGGCTGGTGCGCCACGGCATCGGCGTGCACCACGCCGGGATGCTGCCCAAGTACCGGCGCCTCGTCGAGCAGCTCGCCCAGGCCGGTCTGCTCAAGGTCATCTGCGGCACCGACACCCTCGGCGTGGGTATCAACGTGCCCATCCGCACCGTGCTCCTGACCGCCCTCAGCAAGTACGACGGCGTCCGCACGCGCCTGCTCAACGCCCGGGAGTTCCACCAGATCTCCGGGCGTGCCGGCCGCGCGGGCTACGACACGGCGGGCACCGTCGTCGTCCAGGCGCCGGAGCACGTGGTGGAGAACGCCAAAGCGATGGCGAAGGCCGTGTCCAAGTTCGGCGACGACCAGAAGAAGCTGCGCCAGGTGGTGCGGAAGAAGCCCCAGCAGGGCTTCGTCTCCTGGGGGAAGCCCACCTACGAGCGGCTCGTGGAGAGCGTCCCGGACCCCCTGACGTCGTCGTTCTCCGTCAGCCACTCCATGCTCCTGAACCTCCTCGAACGGCCCGGCGACCCCTTCACGGCCGCCAAGCGGCTCCTGACCGAGAACCACGAGACGCGGGCGTCCCAGCTCCGGCTCATGCGCCGCGCCATCGGGATCTACCGCGAGCTCGTCACAGCCGGCATCGTCGAGAAGCTCCCCGAGCCCGAGCCGGACGGCCGCCGGGTGCGGCTCAAAGTGCACCTGCAGGCCAACTTCGCCCTCAACCAGCCGCTCTCCCCGTTCGCGATGGCGAGCCTGGAGCTGCTCGACCCGGAGGCGCCGGGCTACGCGCTCGACGTCGTCTCGGTCATCGAGGCCACACTCGAGAAGCCCCGCCAGGTGCTCAACGCGCAGGAGAAGAAGGCCCGCGGGGAGGCGGTGGCCGCGATGAAGGCGGAGGGCATCGACTACGACGCCCGGATGGCCCGCCTCGAGGAGGTCAGCTACCCGAAGCCCCTCGAGGAACTGCTGCAGCAGGCCTTCGACGTGTACCGGGCGTCCGCGCCGTGGCTCGGCGACTTCGAGCTGGCCCCGAAGTCCGTGGTGCGGGACATGTACGAGCGGGCCATGAGCTTCGGCGAGTACGTCGCGTTCTACTCCCTCACCCGGTCCGAGGGGATCCTCCTGCGCTACCTCGCCGACTGCTACAAGGCGCTGCGCCACACCGTCCCCGTCGAGGCGCTGCGCGAGGACCTCAGCGACATCCTCGAATGGCTCGGCGAACTGGTTCGCCAGGTGGACAGCAGCCTCCTCGACGAGTGGACGCAGCTGACCGCCGGCCTCACGCCGGCCGCCGCGACGGACACGGTCGACCTGCCGGAGGAGCCGCCATCGGTCACCTCGAACGAGCGAGCCTTCCGCGTCATGGTCCGCAACGAGATGTTCCAGCGGGTCAAGCTCTTCGCCGACGAGCAGGACGCCGCGCTCGGCACGCTCGACGCCGACTCCGGCTGGACCGCGGACCGCTGGGCGGAGGCCCTGGACGGCTACTTCGGGGACTACGAGGACATCGACGACGGCCCCGACGCGCGCGGCCCGAACCTCCTGCTCATCACGAAGACGGCCACGGCGTGGAAGGTGCGGCAGATCCTGAAGGACCCGGAGGGCAACAACGACTGGGGCATCAACGCGGAGATCGACCTCGCGGCGTCCGACGAGGCCGGCAGCCCGGTGGTGAGGATCCTCGGCGTCGGGGGCCCTGCGGCCGCCTGACCTGGCCACACCAGGCCTGGCTCCTTGACTAGGCTGGAGGCATGACTACCATTCGGGAAGCACGGCCGGCAGACGTTCCGGTCATCCTCCAGCTCATCCACGACCTCGCCCTCTACGAGCGTGAGCCGGACGCCGTCCGGAACACCGCCGGCTCGCTCGACGCGGCCCTGTTCGGGGACCGGCCCACCATCTACGCCCACGTGGCGGAGGACCGGGGCGAGGTCCAGGGCTTCGCCCTCTGGTTCCTGAACTACTCCACCTGGGAGGGCGTCAACGGCATCTACCTCGAGGACCTCTACGTCCGGCCCGAGGCCCGCGGCGCCGGCCACGGGAAGGCCCTCCTCGCGAACCTCGCCCGGATCGCCACCGAGCGCGGCTACGCCCGCGTGGAATGGTCGGTGCTCAACTGGAACGAGCCGTCCATCCGCTTCTACGAGAACCTCGGCGCGGCGGCGCAGTCCGAGTGGAGCACCTTCCGGCTCACCGGCGACGCGCTCGCCGACGTCGCCGCCCTGTGACCGGGCCGACCGTCGCACCGGACACGGCCGATCACGCCGCCGATCACGGTGTCGGCCGCACCACCGTGATGCGCGGCCTACGCGCCACGAGCCACCTGTTCCGCGTCCCGCTCGACCACGCTGACCCGGACTCCGCCCGCATCGAGGTGTTCGCCCGCGAATACTCCTCCACCGAGCACAGCGACGACGCCGTGGCCCGGCTTCCCTGGCTCCTGTTCCTGCAGGGCGGCCCCGGCGGCCGGGGCGTGCGCATCACCCAGCTCTCGGGCTGGATGAAGGCCGCGGCCCGGGACTTCCGTATCCTCATGCTGGACCAGCGCGGCACCGGTCTGTCGACGCCGGCCGATGCCGCGACCCTCGATGACCTGCCGTCCCCGCAGGCGCAGGCCGACTACCTCGCCCACTTCCGCGCGGACTCGATCGTCGACGACGCCGAGCTCATCCGCCGTCGGCTGGGCAGCGGGCCGTGGACGGTCTTCGGGCAGAGCTACGGCGGCTTCTGCACGCTCACCTACCTCTCCCGGGCGCCGGAGGGCGTCGATCGCGCCCTGATCACCGGGGGTCTCGCACCCCTGGCGGGCTCGCCGGACCAGGTATACCGGGCGACGTTCACGCGCGTCGGAGAACGCAACGCCGAATACTTCGGGTGGTACCCGGAGGACCGCGACCGCGTGACGCGCATCGCCCGCCATCTGGACCGGGTGGCGGAGTTCCTCCCGAGCGGCGAGCGGCTCACGGTGCGGCGGTTCCAGATGATCGGCTCCTTCCTGGGCGGCAACACGCGCGTGCACGCCCTCCACTACCTGCTGGAGGACGCGTTCACGACGACGGTGGACGGCCCCCGCCTGTCGGCGGCGTTCCTCGAGCAGGTCCACGCCGTCGTGAGCCGGGCGTCGCAGCCGCTGTACGCGCTGCTGCACGAATCGATCTACTGCCAGGGGCTCCCCTCGTCGTGGTCCGCCGCCCGCGTCCTCGAGGAGTACCCGTGGTTCAGGGACGACGCCGCCGAGGTCCTCCTGACGGGGGAGATGGTCTACCCGTGGTACTTCGAGGAGGACCCGGCGCTCCGGCCGCTGCGGGCGGTCGCCGACGTCCTCGCGGAGAAGGCCGACTGGGGGCCGCTGTACGACGCGGACGTCCTGGCGACGAACACCGTGCCCGCCGCCGCCGCCGTGTACCGCCACGACATCTACGTGGATCGGGACCTCTCGCTGGCGACGGCGGCGTGCGTGCGGAACCTGGAGGTGTGGGAGACGGACGAGTTCCACCACGACGGCATCGCCGACGACGGCGAGGCGATCTTCGAGCGGCTGCTCGCGATGACGCGGCGCGGGCCGGCGGCGTAGGACACCGGACCGCGCCACCCGGGTCGGCGGCCGTCCTGGACCACGGCACGCCCCCGGGGGATCACAGGGCTCACAGGGGTCCACGGGGTGAACCGGTCGTCACGGCCGCCGGCGGCCGGTCCGCACCTGGAGGTGCCCGCCCCGGGCGGCTGCTCCGGTGACCTGGGTACAGTCCCGCTCCAGTCCCTGCCAGGGCTGGACCGTGATGTCTGCGCCTCCGAGCCGGCACGCGACGCGGGCCAGGGCGGTCATCCCGGGGATGCGGCTTGCCGGGTCCTGCATGTCCACCACGCAGAGGGAACCCGACGGTGCGGTGAGGTCCTTCATGGTCTCCCACGCCGCCTCCCACGGTTTCATGAGCGACAGTGCGTAGGTCGCCAGGGTGGCATCGGAGAGGTCCTTCCCTCCCCGGGAGGCGATGGAGGCGCTGAGCGACGCGGCCGAGGAGGTGGTTGCATCGGCCTGCAGCAGGATGATGTTGCTCCAGCCGCGTCGGTCCGCCTTCCGCCGGGCCTGGGCGAGCATCTCCGCGCTGCGGTCGATCCCGACGATGGTCCCGCTGGGCCCTATCCGGTCCTGCAGGTGCGCGAAGTTCAGTCCCGTACCGCAGGCGAGGTCGAGGACCTGATGACCCGGCTCGAGGTCCAGGGACCGTATCCCGAGGACACGGCCCGCGCGGTACACGGGGAACTCACCGGACAGCAGATCGTAGAACGGGGCGAAGCGACTGTATTTTTCCGCGATCGGAACCACTCCACAGGACGTAGGTGCCACGAATAGCACGTGAGCGATCAGCTTAGGCCCCCGGCGAGCACCACGGAGCACCGGGATGGGGCACCACGTCGACGAAAGGTTGAGCCGGCACCATGAGAACCAGCAACGACGTGATCGATCTTCTGGTGGTCGGCGGCGGTACGGCGGGGATCGTCGGAGCCACGACGGCGTCCCGTCTCGGGGCGAGCGTAGTCCTGGTGGAGCGGGACCGCACGGGCGGCGACTGCCTGTGGACCGGATGTGTGCCGTCCAAGACGCTGCTCGCCGCCGCGGCGGGCGCATCCGGCCCGGCCGGGGCGGCCGGACCCGCGTCGGGGGGATCGGATTTCTCGACGGTCAGGGAACGGATCGCGGACGCGATCTCCCGGATCGAGCCCGAGGATTCACCCGCCGCCCTGACAGCGGCAGGCGTGACCGTCCGCCACGGTGCTGCCCGTTTCACCGGGCCCGGCCGAGCAGAGATCGACGGCGACGTCGTCCGCTTCCGTCAGGCACTCGTCGCCACCGGAGGTGAGCCCGTCCTTCCGCTGATTCCCGGCCTGGACGCGGCGCCCGTCGTCACATCCGAGACCGTCTGGGACCTGACCGAGCTGCCGCGGCGCCTGGTGATCATCGGCGGAGGACCGATCGCCTGCGAGTTGGGGCAGGCTTTCGCCCGACTGGGCGCGGGGGTCGTGATGCTCGTCAGCTCACGGATCCTTCCCCGGGAGGATCCCGACGCCGTCGACGTCGTCCGCGCCGGTCTGGCTCGGGACGGCGTGCACATCATCGAGGGCGTCACGGTGGAGGGGGTGACCACCTCCGCGGACGGCGGACCGGAAGCCGTGAGTCGCGTCCAGATCGATGACGGCAGGACCTTCGCTGCGGACACCATTCTTGTAGCAGCGGGGCGGAAACCCCGCACCGACGGGCTGGGTCTGGAGTCCCTCGGCGTCGACCTCGACGAGCAGGGACACGTGCGGGTGGACGCCATGATGCGGACGTCGAGCCCGATGATCTGGGCGGCGGGTGATGTGACCCAGAACCCGGACTTCACGCACCTGGCCGGCGTGCACGCGAGCACGGCGGTGTCCAACGCCGTCCTGGGCGTCCGCGGATCCGTCAGCAGGACGGTGCCCCGGGTCACCTACACGTCCCCCGAGGTCGCGGCCGTAGGCATCACGAGGCCCGAGACCTCCCACCATCGGGTGCGCACGATCGAGCATGCGCACGCGGATCGTGCGATCACCGAGGACCGGATCGCCGGCTTCACCCGGTTGATCATCGACCGGCGCGGCCGGATCCTGGGCGGAACCGTCGTCGGCCCGAGGGCGGGGGAAACCGTCGGCGAGTTGGCCCTCGCGGTCCACCAGAAGCTGACGACCCGCGACCTGGCCGGGGTGACCCACGCCTATCCGACCTACAACGATGCCCTGTGGCAGGCCGCCATCGCCGACGCCTACACGACCCTCGACAGGCCGCTGGTCCGCTCGGCACTGACCACGCTCGTGCGCCTGACCCGGTGGCGGGTGTCCCGGGCCTCCCGCCATCACGGGACCGACATCGCGCCCACCCGCTCCAGGCTGTAGCACCGCCCTGGGACCACGAGGGACCCCGCACGCAGCGTGCGGGGTCCCTCGTGTGTCCTGCGGTGTGCTGCGTCGGCGTGAAGCCTAGCGGCGGGGTTCCTTGACGTCGGCCTCGTCGGCGGCCTCGACGAGTCCGGGATCGACGGCGGGCGTGCTCGACGCGTCGTCCCCGGTCCCGTCCGTGGGCCCGTCCTCGGCCTTGTCCTGGCCGGTGGCGTCGGAGCGGATGAGGCTGGCGATCACGGCGACGACGATGGTGGCCACGATCACGGCCAGCGACACGAAGGTCGGGATCTCGGGGGCCCACTCGATGTGCTCGCCGCCGTTGATGAACGGCAGTTCGTTGACGTGCATCGCGTGCAGGATCAGCTTGATGCCGATGAACGCGAGGATCACGGACAGCGCGTGCTTGAGGTAGATGAGGCGCGTCATCAGCCCGCCGAGCAGGAAGTAGAGCTGGCGCAGGCCCATGAGCGCGAAGATGTTCGCGGTGAACACGATGAACGCGCTCTGCGTCAGGCCGAAGATCGCGGGGATGGAGTCGACGGCGAACAGGAGGTCGGTCAGGCCGATCGTCACGAAGACGATCAGCATGGGCGTGAAGACCTTCTTGCCGTTGACCACCGTGCGGATCTTGTTGCCGTCGTAGGAGTCCGACATCGGCAGGACCGTGCGGAGCTTCGCGATGAGCTTGTTGTCGCCGGCCTCTTCCTCGTCCTCACCCGAATCGGTGGCCTGCTTGTACGCGGTGTAGAGGAGGAACGCGCCGAAGATGAAGAAGATCCAGCTGAAGTTCTCGATCACGGCCGCGCCGAGGGCGATGAAGATCCCGCGGAGTACCAGGGCGATGATGATGCCCACCATGAGGACCTCCTGCTGGTACTTCCTGGGTACCGAGAAGCGCGCCATGATGATGATGAAGACGAAGAGGTTGTCGATGCTGAGGCTGTATTCGGTGATCCAGCCTGCCACGAACTGGCCGCCGTACTCCGGCCCCGTGAAGACGAACATCAGGGCCGCGAACACCAGCGCGAGACCCACGTAGAACGCGACCCAGAGTCCCGCTTCCTTCATCGATGGTTCGTGCGGCCGCTTGACGACGAGCAGCAGATCGAAGAGCAGGACCAGGCCGAGCACGATGAACGTGCCGACCTCGAACGCTACGGGCAATGCGGGCATGTAATACCTTCCGGGGGTGCTGTGGATCGCCGTGAGTCTCTCCGCCGCCGGATCGAGCCGGTCGGCTGCTACGCCCGGCGGGGCAACTGTGCCCCGCGTGCTGACGTCCGTAGCGCTTAGGGATACTCCCCCACGTCGGGACCATGCTACCCGTCGGGAAAGGAAGCCGACGAACTATCCGCCGTCGTTTTCCTCCCCTTTCTTGACGCGGTGCCGGCCTGCGAGGCCGGCGCCGGTGAACGGCCTGCCCTCAGGCGTGGCCTGCGGACTGCATCTGCCGCAGTTCCTTCTTCAGGTCGCTGACCTCGTCGCGCAGCCGGCCGGCCAGTTCGAACTGGAGCTCGGCTGCGGCAGCGTGCATCTGGTCCGTGAGCTGCTGGATCAGATCCGTGAGATCCTCGGCAGGCACGGAGGCCAGGCCCTCGTGCCGCTTGGCGCCCTTCTTGGGCTTCCGGGACTTGCCGGCCTCCTCGAGCAGTGCGCGCGTGTCGGCGTCCTCACGGTTGATGGTGTCCGTGATGTCCGCGATGCGCTTCCGGAGCGGGGTGGGATCGATGCCGTGCTCCAGGTTGTGGGCCACCTGGATCTCGCGCCGCCGGTTGGTCTCGTCGATCGCCCGCTCCATGGAGTCCGTGATGCGGTCCGCGTACATGTGCACCTCACCGGACACGTTGCGTGCCGCGCGGCCGATCGTCTGGATGAGCGACGTCGCGCTCCGGAGGAAGCCCTCCTTGTCCGCGTCGAGGATGCTGACCAGTGACACCTCGGGAAGGTCGAGCCCCTCACGCAGCAGGTTGATGCCGACCAGGACGTCGAAGGTGCCCATCCGCAGTTCCCGCAGCAGCTCCACCCGGCGCAGCGTGTCGACGTCGGAGTGGAGGTACTCGACCTTCACCCCGTGCTCGAGCAGGTACCCGGTGAGGTCCTCGGCCATGCGCTTGGTGAGGGTGGTGACCAGGACGCGCTCGTTGATCGCCACGCGCTTGCGGATCTCGTCCAGCAGGTCGTCGATCTGCCCCTTGGTCGGCTTGACGACCACCTCGGGGTCGATGAGGCCCGTGGGGCGGATGATCTGCTGCACGAAGCCGTCGGCCTTGCCCAGCTCGTACTTGCCGGGCGTGGCGGACAGGTAGACCGTCTGCCCGATGCGGTCTTGGAACTCGTCCCACTTCAGCGGGCGGTTGTCCATGGCGGAGGGCAGGCGGAACCCGTGGTCCACGAGGGTCCGCTTCCGGGAGGAGTCCCCCTCGTACATGGCTCCGATCTGCGGGATGGTCACGTGCGACTCGTCGACGACGAGGAGGAAATCGTCGGGGAAATAGTCGAGCAGGCAGTGGGGCGCGGACGCGGGATCGCGGCCGTCGATGTGCCGCGAGTAGTTCTCGATGCCGTTGCAGAAGCCCATCTGCGCCATCATCTCGAGGTCGTAGGTGACCCGCATGCGGAGGCGCTGGGCCTCGACGAGCTTGTTCTGCGACTCGAGTTCCGCCAGGCGCTGCTGCAGCTCGTCCTCGATGTCCTTGATCGCCCGCGTCATGCGGTCCTCACCGGCCACGTAGTGGGAGGCGGGGAAGACGTACATCTCCTCCTCCTCCCGGATGACGTTCCCGGTGAGCGGGTCGAGGGTGTAGATGTTCTCCACCTCGTCCCCGAAGAACTCGATCCGCAGGGCGTGCTCCTCGTACATGGGGATGATCTCGACGGTGTCGCCGCGCACCCGGAACGTGCCGCGGTGGAAGTCCATGTCGTTCCGCGTGTACTGCATGCCCACGAACTGGCGCAGCAGGGCGTCGCGGTTCATCTGGTCACCGCGCCGCAGGGTGACCATCTTGTTGATGTACTCCTCGGGCGTGCCGAGGCCGTAGATGCAGGAGACGGTCGCGACGACGATGACGTCGCGGCGCGTCAGCAGTGCGTTGGTCGCGGAGTGCCGGAGGCGTTCGACCTCCTCGTTGATGGAGGAGTCCTTCTCGATGAAGGTGTCCGTCTGCGGGACGTAGGCCTCGGGCTGGTAGTAGTCGTAGTAGGAGACGAAGTACTCGACGGCGTTGTTGGGCAGCAGCTCCCGGAACTCGTTGGCGAGCTGCGCGGCAAGCGTCTTGTTCTGCACCATGACCAGCGTGGGGCGCTGCACCTGCTCGATCAGCCAGGCGGTCGTGGCGCTCTTGCCGGTGCCCGTGGCGCCGAGCAGGACGACATCCTTCTCGCCCGCGTTGATCCGCGCGGACAGTTCCTTGATGGCGGTGGGCTGGTCGCCGGCCGGCGTGTACTCGCTGATGACCTCGAACGGGGCGACCACACGCTTGATTTCCTGCGCAAGACTCATGGTTCAACGGTAGTCCCTGCCACCGACACTTCCCCGTCGGTTTGCTGGCGGCTGAAAGCCCCGGCGCCGTCCGGAACCTCAGGCGGACGCCGGCTCCGGGACGACCGTCACCGTGACGTCGACGGCCGGGTCGGCCGCCCGGTGGGACGCCGTCGACGGTGTGCCTCCGGCACCCGTGGGGCCGTCGGGCGGGAAGCCTGCCCGGGTGACGGCGTCCGACGCCGCGGCGGGGTCCGCGGCAGGGGGAACGACGACGCGGACGGCCGCGCGCACCCGGTCCTCCCGCACGTCGTCCCGTGCGTCCTCGCGCACGGCCCCCGGTGCCCCCTGCGGCCCTTCCTCCGGCAGCACGCGGCAGCCGGGCGGCAGGACGGCGTCCAGTTTCGCCCGGACACGATCCAGGAGTCCGAGCGTGCCGGCGAGGCCCGCCGTCGGACGCGCGACGCCCCGGTCCGCCGGCCGTCCTCCCGCGAGGTTGTCGCGGTACGGCACGATGCGTGTCTCCCACAGGGTGTCCGTGGCGGCGAGGAGCTCCTCGACCCCGCGGTCATTGACGAGCACGGCGTCCGCGGCACGCAGCCGGTCGTGCCGTGACGCCTGAGCCGCGATGCGCCGCTCGGCGTCAGCCCGCTCCATGCCGCGCCGGTCCACCATCCGGTCGATCCGCAGGGTGTCCGGGGCGTCGACGACCACGACGAGGTGGAACCGCGGGGCCTGGCCGGTCTCGACCAGGAGGGGGATGTCCTCGACGACGACGGCGCCCTCCGGCGCTCCGCCGATGAGGGCCGCGGCCGCAGCCCCGACGCGCGGATGCACGATGGCGTTGAGGCGCTCGCGGGCCGCCGCGTCGGCGAAGACGAGCCGCCCGAGGGCGGGCCGGTCGAGCGAGCCGTCCGCGTCGAGGATCTCAGGGCCGAAGGCGGCCACGACGGCGGCGAGCCCGTCCGATCCCGGCGCGACGGCGGCACGCGCCAGGACGTCCGAGTCCACGAGCACCGCCCCCCGGTCCGCGAGGCGGCGGGCCACCACCGACTTCCCGGCGGCGATGCCCCCTGTCAGTCCGATACGCAGCATGAGCCCACCCTAGTGCGCGCCCCGTCCGGGGCTGTCAAGACTCCCCCACGTCCGGGCTGCCGCCGGAGGAAATGTCGGAGGACCCTCATACGCTAAGCCCACTTACATTGTTCGAGGAGGACCGTGACCATCACCCTGCAGGACCTTCAGGAAACCGCCGCCGCCACGTTCGGCTGGGACGATCTTCGCCCCGGCCAGGAGGAGGCCATGAGCGCGGTCCTCGCGGGCCACAGCGTCCTCTGCGTCATGCCGACCGGCTCCGGCAAGTCGGCCATCTACCAGGTACCCGCCATGGCGCTCCCGGGCATCGCCCTCGTCGTCTCCCCGCTCATCGCCCTGCAGCACGACCAGGCGGCGTCGATCAACGAGCACACGGGCGCCACCCGCGCCCGCGTCATCAACTCGGGCCTGACCACGGGCGAGGTGGAGGAGGCCTGGTCCGCCGCGTCCGAGGACGAGGCGACCCGGGCGAAGTTCCTGTTCCTCGCCCCGGAGCAGATCGCCCGGGACGACGTCGCCGCGCGGCTGAAGTCCCTCGACATCTCCCTCGTGGTGGTCGACGAAGCGCACTGCGTCTCGTCGTGGGGGCATGACTTCCGGCCCGACTACCTGCAGCTCGGGCATCTCCTGCGGGAGCTGGGCGCGCCCGTCGTCGCGCTGACCGCCACGGCGTCGCACCCCGTGCAGAACGAGATCATGGACCGGTTGCGGCTGGTGGACCCGGTGGTCCTCGTGGAGGGCTTCGACCGCCCGAATCTCTTCCTGGACGCTGTGCACCACGTGGAGGAGGAGGACAAGCTGCGCGCCGTGCGGGAGCAGGTCCTCGGGCTCACCGGGCCCGGGCTCGTGTACGTCGCGACGAAGAAGGCCGCGGACGGGCTCTCGGCCGAACTGCAGGAGAAGGGACTGCGCGCGGAGTCCTATCATGCCGGGAAACTCAGGCAGGAGCGGGAGGTGGTCCACCAGGGTTTCCTCGATGGCACGATCGACGTCGTGGTGGCGACCACGGCCTTCGGCATGGGCATCGACAAGCCTGACGTGCGGTATGTGGTCCACGCGGACATCTCGGATTCGCTGGACAGCTACTACCAGGAGATCGGCCGCGGCGGGCGCGACGGGCTCGAGGCGCGGGCGATCCTGCACTACCGCCCGGAGGACCTGTCCCTGCGCCGCTTCTTCGCCGCGAGATCCGTGAACCGCACGCAGCTGCGTGACCTGTTCGTGCTCATCGCAGCCCGGACCAAGCCGGTGAAGATCAAGAAGCTGAAGGAGCTCTCGGGCCTGTCCCCTCGGAAGCTGACCGGACTCCTCAATCTGCTCGAGGCGTCGGAGTGCATCGTGGAGGGAGCGAAGGGGTACCGCGCGCGGAAGATGACCGCCGCGGACGCGGTGGCGCGCGGGGTGGAGCAGGCGGAGATCCGGGAGCGGATCGACCAGTCCCGTGTCGAGATGGCGAGACGCTATGCCGAGACGCGAGGCTGCCGGCGGCAGTTCCTGCTCGGCTACTTCGGGGAGGAGCTCGCCGAGCCCTGCGGCAACTGCGGGAACTGTACCCGCCGCGAGTCCGCCGAAGGTCCGTCAGAGGCGGACGCCGTGCCGCCGGCGGAGGCCGGGACCGTTCCGTTCGACGTCGACAGCTCCGTGGATCATCCCGAGTGGGGCGCCGGCACGGTGATGGGGTACGACGAGGGCGTCATCACCGTCCTGTTCGATTCGGAGGGCTACAAGACGCTGTCGGTCGAGCTGGTCCTCGACAGGAAGCTGCTCACAGCACTCCCGGGCGCACGGTAGTGCCGCCGGCCCGACGACGGGTCCCTGGCAGTAGGCCCGCGGACCCCCGGCAGCTAGCGTGGCTGGGCCGGGTTGGTGGGGTCGCCCTGGGACGGTGAATTGATCGGCGGTCCGGACGTGACCGGGCTGACGGGAGAGCCCCCGGAGGTGCTGTCGACCTCGGGGTGTGACGTGCCCGCGCCGGCCGCGAGGTCGGCTCCGCCCTGCACCGCCTCGAGCCTCTGCTGCAGCACGAGCTTGACGGGGAGTCGGTCGCCGTGGGCCTCTTCATAGTCGAGCAGGGCCTGGAGGCCGCCCTCGTCGAGGCCGGTGATGCGCGTGGGTAGTGTCCCGAGCGGGATGTGGTCGTAATCGGGCAGGGGCAGTGCTTCATGGTCCGACGACTGGGTCACGTCTACTCCTTGGCTCCGTGGTAAGCATGCTGAGGAACTCCAGCCTAGGCACGCCGTCCACCGCCCGATAAGTCTGGCGGATCCGATGAGGACGGCTCCTGAACGGGCGCCCGTCGCCCCGGCCGCACGTCCCCCGCACCTAGGATTGGTCGGTGACCCCGTTCAGCCTCGACTCCCTGCGCCGCCGACCCGATTTGGAGGCGGCCGAGCTGGTCGCCGTGGATGCGGCGGACCGGCTGCTCCTCGACACCAGCGCGGACCGGCTCCGCCTCCCCGGCGACATCGCGACCATCAACGACTCCTACGGCGCGCTCACGCTCGGCGCCGCGCACCTCTCCGTCCGGGCTGTCCGCGCCTTCCAGGACGGCGTGGTCCACGAGCGGGCGCTCGCACTGAATGCGGCCGAGCAGGGGCTGCAGGACGCGTATCGGCCACTGCCCCTCGGCGCGGAACTCCTCGACGGCGTGTCGACCGTCCTGGTGCGCCTGCCGCGCTCGCTCGACGAACTGGAGGAGATCGCCTGGACCATCGCAGCCCATGCGCGGCCCGACGTCGAGGTCCTGGCGGGAGGACGGGTCAAGCACATGTCCGTCTCCATGAACGCGGTCCTCGGCCGCTACTTCGGGAACGTCTCGGCGGGCCTCGCCCGGCAGAAGGCGCGGGTCCTCACGGCGTCGGCTCCCCTGCCGACGGGGGCGTCCACCTTCCCGCGCCGCGCACGGCACGACGTCGGGCTCGCCCGCCCGCTGGAACTGCTCGCCTACGGGGCGACGTTCGGCGGGCCGGCGCTCGATCCCGGGACACGACTGCTGCTCCCCCATCTGCGCCGCCTCCCGGAGCTCCCGGCAATCTCCTCGGAGGACGCCGACGTCGTCGACCTGGGGTGCGGGAACGGTGCCATCGCAGCCTTCGTGGCGCTGGCCCATCCGGACCTCCGGGTCCTCGCCACGGACCAGTCCGCCTCGGCGACGGCGTCCACGAGGGCGACGGCGGCGGCCAACGGGGTGGCCGACCGCATCACGGTGAGCAGGGACGATGCGCTCTCCGCCCTGGCGGACGCCTCCGTCGGCCGCATCATTCTCAACCCGCCCTTCCACCTCGGCAGCACGGTCCACGCCGGTGTGGCCCATCGGCTCTTCGATGCGTGTGCCCGGGTCCTCGCGCCCGGCGGGGAACTCATCACGGTGTGGAACAGCCACCTCCGCTACCGGCAGGCCCTCGAGCGGACCATCGGCCCCACCCGACAGCTCGACCGTTCACCGCGCTTCACCGTGACGGTGTCGACGCGCCGCTAGGACCACGCGCGACCGGAGCCTGGGCACGCGCCGTCGGGAAGCTCCCCGCGAGGGGACACGTCCGGTGGGTCGCAGCGCCCGACACCCGCCACACGTGCGCGCTCGACCACGGAACGGAGACGGGACCGGGAACGGAGAAGGCCCCCGTCCGGAGGACGGGGGCCTTCTCCGTGTACTGCTGTGACGGGAGCTTACGCCCCGGTCAGCTTCTCGCGGAGCGCGGCAAGCGCCTCGTCGGAAGCGAGCGTTCCCGAACCGGACCCGGACTCGGTGACGACGGGCTCGGACGAGTAGCTCGTCGAGTTCGACTCGGCGGGCTCGTTCGCCGCAGCGGCGTCGTCGGACGCGTGCTGGACGACCTGCTTCTTGTGCGACTCCCAGCGGGACTGCGCCTCGGCGTACTGGGCTTCCCAGGCAGCGCGCTGGTTCTCGTAGCCCTCGAGCCATTCGTTCGACTCGGGGTCGAAGCCCTCGGGGTACTTGTAGTTGCCCTCGTCGTCGTACTCCGCGGCCATGCCGTAGAGCGCGGGATCGAACTCGGTGCTGTCGGCGTCGACGCCCTCGTTGGCCTGCTTGAGGCTGAGGGAGATGCGGCGGCGCTCCAGGTCGATGTCGATGACCTTGACGAAGAGCTCGTCACCCACGGAGACGACCTGCTCGGCCAGTTCGACGTGGCGGACAGCCAGCTCCGAGATGTGCACGAGGCCTTCGATGCCGTCCTCGACGCGGACGAACGCGCCGAAGGGCACGAGCTTCGTGACCTTGCCGGGGACAACCTGGCCCAGGGCGTGCGTGCGGGCGAAGGTCTGCCAGGGATCTTCCTGCGTGGCCTTGAGCGACAGGGAGACACGCTCGCGGTCGAGATCGACCTCGAGGACCTCCACGGTGACTTCCTGACCGACCTCGACGACCTCGGAGGGGTGGTCGATGTGCTTCCAGGACAGCTCGGAGACGTGCACGAGGCCGTCGACGCCGCCGAGGTCCACGAACGCACCGAAGTTGACGATCGAGGAGACGACGCCCGGACGGACCTGGCCCTTCTCGAGCTTGTTGAGGAACGTGGAGCGCACCTCGGACTGGGTCTGCTCGAGCCATGCACGACGCGACAGCACGACGTTGTTGCGGTTCTTGTCGAGCTCGATGATCTTCGCTTCGATCTGCTGGCCGATGTACGGAGCCAGGTCGCGGACGCGACGCATCTCGACGAGGGACGCGGGCAGGAAGCCGCGCAGGCCGATGTCCAGGATGAGGCCACCCTTGACGACCTCGATGACGGTGCCGGTGACGACGCCGTCCTCTTCCTTGACCTTCTCGATGTCGCCCCAGGCGCGCTCGTACTGAGCGCGCTTCTTGGAGAGGATCAGGCGGCCTTCTTTGTCTTCCTTCGTGAGCACCAGAGCCTCGACCTGATCGCCCACGGAGACGACGTCCCCGGGATCGACGTCGTGCTTGATGGACAGCTCGCGGGAAGGAATGACACCCTCGGTCTTGTAACCGATGTCGAGCAGGACCTCGTCGCGGTCGACCTTGACGACGGTACCCTCGACGAGATCTCCGTCGTTGAAGTACTTGATGGTCGCGTCGATCGCTGCGAGAAAGTCCTCAGCGGTGCCGATGTCGTTGATCGCGACTACGGGGGCACCTTGCTTCTCGGTGGTGGTGATGGTCATGTAGTTGGGGCTCCGTTGTGGAAGATTAGTTGCTCCGGTCACGCCGGCCCCCGCGGATCCGACGGGGTCGGGTGCGGGGTCCTGTGTCCGGATGTGGACGAATTGGACCGAATCTCGGTGAGATTCAGGGATGGTGGTGCACGCTCATGGATCGCCGGTCGAGTACCGTTGGACGGCCGAGCACCGGAAAGCATCAGAGCGCACCACGCGCCTGTCTAGTCTAGCGCCGGGCTCCAACACCGTCAAAGCTGGGCGGAGGCTCCCGGGGATGCCGGACGACGCGGCGCCAGGGGGCGCCGCATCCCCTAGAAGAAGGTGATGCAGTAGGGCTCCTGCGCCCGCCCGAACAGGGCGTCGAGGACGCCGGCGGCGCCGTCCGTATGCGCGGTCAGTCCTCCGGCTGCGGCGAGCGTGGAGGCCGGCACTCCGCCGAGGTACAGGGACCCCAGCGCGTTGACGGTCAGCGTGACATCCGGGGCGGGCGCCTCGACCCGCTCGACCTCCCCGACGCCGTCGACGACGGTCAGTGCATAGGTGCCGGTGACGAGGCCGTGGTCGTCGAGCACCTCCAGCACGATCCTGCCGCTGCCCCGGTAGGACCGCGCCCCGAGGGCCACCGGCACGTCGAGCAGCCGCACCCACAGCACGTCGTCGGTGCCCTTCACCTGGTAGCAGCGCCGGTCCCGGAGCGCCCACGGCAGGGCGTCGTCGCGCCGTGCGGAGTCCCAGGTGATGCGCTCCACGAGGTCGAGCGAGCCGAGGTAGCGCCACAGCTCGAGGTAGGCCGACGGCGTGGAGGCCACGAGGTCCACGATCTTCATGGTGTAGGGCGTGGTCTCCCAGCCCGCGAAGCGGTAGCTGACGAACCCGGCGGGCTCGCCGGCGGCGTCGTAGTGCACCGCCATCCGCACCGAGCGGTCCTCGACGGGCCGCTCGCGTCCCCAGACTCCCGCGATGCGCCGGGCCACGGCGTACTGCCGGCCGACGGAGCCGAAAGTTCCGGCCTGGAAGCGCTCGAAGATGCTTTCGGCGAGGTTCACGGCGTGTTCCCGGGCGACGAGCGCCGTCGTGCCGGTCCGCGGTGCCGTCACCTCGAAGCGCTCACGGACGTCCACCTCGACGCTCTGGGTGAAGGTGGCGGCGCCGAAGCCGAAGCGCCCGTAGATCGTGGCCTCGGAGGCGGTCAGGATCGCCAGGGGCAGCCCGCGCTCCTGCGCCCCGCGGAGGTCGCTCATCATCATGGACCGGAGGATCCCGTTGCGCCGGTGGCTGGGGCGGACGGTGACGGCTGTGATCTGGTGCGCGTCGAGCTGCGCGCCGCCGACATTCAGCGGATGCACCATGGTGCCGTAGGTGGCGACGGGGTGTCCGGCGCCGAGAGCCTCAGCGGGCTGGGCGCTGTCGTGGACACCCCACAGCACGCGCTGGTCGGCCTGGTAGGCCGTCAGGTACTGGGGGATGTCCTCGGGGTCGAGCGTCCCCTCGTGGAAGCCGATGCTCTCGCTGTCGAGCCACTTCGCGAAGCGGCCCTCGGGCGTGGCGTCCTCGTCGGCGCCGGGGGTGAAGATCTCGGTTCTCAGGTCCGGCTGGTGGGCGGTCTGGGCGGGGGCTGTGTACTGGCTCACAGTTCACCAGCCTAGACGGATGCCTACGGCGTGCACCAGCACGACGCCGGCGACCCGGACGGCACCCGTCCGGGGATCAGTGCGCGGCGTCGTGCCAGCTCGCCCCGGTCCCCACGGAGACGTCGAGCGGGACGGAGAGGTCCGCGGCGCCACCCATCTCCTGGCGGACCAGCGCCTCGACCTCGTCCCGCTCCCCCTCGGCGATCTCCAGCACGAGTTCGTCGTGCACCTGCAGCAGCATGCGGGACGCCAGGCCGCGCTGCGTCAGCGCGGCGTCGACGCCGAGCATGGCCTTCTTGATGATGTCGGCGGCCGAGCCCTGGATGGGCGCGTTGAGGGCGGCGCGTTCGGCCATCTCCCGCAGCTGCCGGTTGTCGCTCGAGAGGTCAGGGAGGTAGCGGCGCCGCCCCTCGATGGTGGAGGTGAAGCCGTCCTTGCGGGCCTGCTCGACGATCCCCCGCAGGTAGTCACGCACCGCCCCGAACCGTTCGAAGTAGTCGCGCATGAGCGTGCGCGCCTCGTCGACGGAGATGGTGAGCTGCTTCGAGAGTCCGAACGAGCTCAGCCCGTACACCAGCCCGTAGGACATGGCCTTGACCTTGGAGCGCATGGCACTGGTGACCTCCTCGGGTGCGACGCCGAAGATGTGCGAGCCGACGAACCGGTGCAGGTCCTCGCCCTCCTGGAACGCCGAGATGAGCCCTTCGTCGCCGGAGAGGTGCGCCATGATCCGCATCTCGATCTGGGAGTAGTCGGCCGTCATCAGGCTCTCGAACTTCTCGCCGTTCCGGCCCTGCCCCACGACGAACACCTCGCGGATGCGGCGCCCCTCGTCCGAGCGAACCGGGATGTTCTGGAGGTTCGGATTCGTCGAGGACAACCGGCCGGTGGCCGCGATGGTCTGCAGGTAGGTGGTGTGGATGCGGCCGTCGTCGCCCACCGCCTTCCGCAGGCCCTCGACCGTCTGGCGGAGCTTCAGGGCGTCCCGGTACGCGAGGAGCTGCTCGAGGAACGGGTGGCCCGTCTTGGTGATGAGATCGGTCAGGGCGTCGGCGTCCGTGGAGAACCCGGTCTTGATCTTCTTGGTCTTCGGCAGCCCGAGCTCGTCGAACAGGACGGCCTGCAGCTGCTTGGGCGAGCCGAGGTTGATCTCCTTGCCGATGATCCGGTAGGCCTCCGCGCCCGCGGCGCTGATGGTCTTCGAGAAGTCGTCGTACAGCCGGTCCAGGCCCTCGACCGAGACGGCGACACCTGTGAGTTCCATGCGGGCCAGCACTTCGGCGAGCGGCAGTTCGAGTCCGCCGAGGAGCTGGTTCGCCCCGCGTTCGACGAGCTGCCCGGCGAAGTGCTCGCTGAGCTGCAGGGCGGCGAAGGCCGCCACCACGGCCGGCGACGCGGCGTCGTCGGCTCCGAGGTCGAGTGCCTGCTGCCCCGAGGAGTCGGTGGCGGACGCCGTGATGGACAGGCGCAGGTGGTACTGGGCGAGGTCCGCGAGGTCGTAGCTGCGGCGGTCCGGCTGGATGAGGTACCCGGAGATCGCGGTGTCGTCGACCTCCCCCGCCAGCAGGAAGCCGCGGGCGGAGAGCAGTTTGAACACGGTCTTGAAGTCGTGGACGATCTTCGGCGCATCCCGGTCTGCCAGCCAGGCCCCGAGCACTCGTTCGGCATCGGCATCGAGCGGTTCGAGCGGGATGAAGGCGGCGGAGAGCCCCGTGACGACGGCGATCCCGACGACGTCGGTGGCCCCCGCCGTCGTCTCCGTCGCCAGCGCGACGGATGCCTGCGCCTGGTTGGTGGCTTTGAACCAGTGGGTGAGGCCGGCGGCGTCCTGGAGCACCTCGTGGGCGGGGGCGTGCTGCTCGTCCGCCTCGTCCTCCGTCTCCTCCTCCCCGAAGAGGTCGAACAGACGCTTGCGCAGCGTGTTGAACTGCAGCGAGTCGAAGAGGTCCTCGACGGCGGAGCGGTCGGGGTGCTGCGACACCATGGCCCCCAGCTCCACGGGCAGGTCGAGGTCGGTGAGGAGGCGGTTCAGGCGCCGGTTCCTCTTCACGTCCTCGATGTTGGCCCGCAGCGAGTCCCCGACCTTGCCGCCGATCTTGTCCAGGTTCTCGAGGATCCCCTCCAGACCGCCGTAGAGCTTGATCCACTTGGCCGCCGTCTTCGGGCCCACACCCGGCACGCCGGGCAGGTTGTCGGCGCTCTCCCCCACCAGCGCGGCGAGGTCGGAGTACTGGTGCGGTGGGACGAAGTACTTCTCCTCGATGGCCTGCGCATCCATCTGCGGGATGTTCGTGACGCCCTGCTTCGGGTACAGCACGGTGACGCGGTCGTTGACGAGCTGGAAGGCGTCCCGGTCACCGCTGACCACCTGCACGTCCCAGTCGGCGGCCGCCGCCTGGCTGGCGAGCGTGGCGAGGATGTCGTCCGCCTCGTAGCCGTCGAGGGAGATGGTGGGGATGCGCATGGCCTCCATGACCTTGATGATGAGGTCCACCTGCCCGTGGAACTCCTCGGGCGTCCTCGAGCGGCCGGCCTTGTACTCCGTGTACTCCTCCGACCGGAAGGTGGGGGTGTCGAGATCGAAGGCCACCGCGACGTGGCTGGGCTTCTGGTCCTTGATGAGGTTGATGAGCATCGCCGTGAAGCCGTAGACCGCGTTGGTGTGCTGGCCGGTGTCGGTCGAGAAGTTCTCCGGCGGCAGGGCGTAGAAGGCGCGGAACGCCATGGAGTGGCCGTCGATGACCAGGAGCCGGTTCCGTGAGCCGTCGCTGCGGCGCCCGGCATCCTGCGCGCCCGCCGCGGCCGTGGCCTCCGCGGCGCCCTCGGCGGGAGGGGCGATGGTCAGGGTGGCGGCGGGTTTGGTTGTTTCACTCACAGGTGCCAGCCTAGTTGCCATGACAGACAACCGCACCCGCGCCGACGCCTCCCAGCCACCGTCCGGGGAGCGCCTGGCCGAGCTGGTCGCCGCCGGGATCCCCGCCGCGATGCACGGCTGGCTGGGCCGCTACGGGGTGGGTGCCCTCACCGTGAAGATGGGCATCGTCTTCTCGGAGATGAGTGCCGAGCGCATGGTCGCGACCATGCCCGTGGAGGGCAACCAGCAGGTCGCGGGCATCCTGCACGGCGGGGCGCACGTGGTGCTCGCGGAGACCCTCGGCTCGTTCGCGGCCGGGATCCATGCCGGGCCGGGCCGGCATGCCGTCGGCATCGAGGTCGGCGCGACCCACCACCGGAGCATCGCCTCCGGCGTGGTCACGGGCACCGCCACGGCCATCCACCTCGGCAGGACCCTGACGACGCACGAGGTGGTGATGACGGACGAGCAGGGCCGGAGGCTCTCCACGGCACGGATCACGAACATGATCCGCGACGACCGCGACTGACCGGAGTGCCCGGGGCTGAGGCCTCGGGCGGCAGGATCTCCGTTCAGGTGCTCTTCGCCGCGAGCCCCTCCTGGATGTGCCGGCGCAGCTCGGCCGGGCGGAAGGGCTTGCGCAGGTAGCGGTCGGCGCCGGCCTCGTAGCCGCGCTTCTCGTCGGCCGCGTCGACGCGGGCGGTGAGCATGACGATCAGTGTCGTCGAGAAGCGCCGGATCCGCCCCGCCACCTCGAAGCCGTCGATGTCGGGCAGTCCGACGTCGAGGGTGACGACGTCGGGCCGGAGCCGGCGGACCATCTCCACGCCGGCGAGTCCGGCGGGCGCCGTGTGCACGCGGAAGCCGGATCCCGTCAGCACGGTGTGCAGCAGATCCCGCACGTCGTCGTCGTCCTCGATGACCACGGCGGTGTGGGGGGAATCGTCGGTGGTCATGCCCCGAGTTTACTCCGGAGAGGCCCCGCGCCGGGTGACGACGGGTCAGTCGCGGGTGCGCGCACGGCTCGGCTGTACCCGCATCGGCTCGCCGGGCATCTTCGGGAAGTCGGGCGGGAAGGGGAGCTCGCCGAGGCCGTTGTCGACGTCGCGGTCCCACCAGCCGCGGAGCCCATCGATGCTGCCCGGCACGGCGTGCAGGTCCTCCCACGGGTCGCCGACCGTCCGGAGCCGCTCCGGGACCGTCGCGATCGTGAAGGACGCGGGGTCGACGCCGTCGAGTTCGTCCCAGCGCACCGGGCAGGACACCGGGGCGTGCGGGAGGGCCCGCGGGCTGTAGGCGCCTGCCATGGTGCGGTCGCGGTTGGCCTGGTTGTAGTCCACGAAGATACGCGCCCCCCGCTCCTCCTTCCACCAGGCCGTCGTCACCTGCTCCGGCATGCGGCGCTCGAGCTCGCGTCCGGCGGCGATGACGGCGTGGCGTACCTCGAGGAACTCGTGCACCGGCAGGATGGGCGCGAAGACGTGCAGGCCCCGGTTGCCGGAGGTCTTCACGAAGCAGGTGAGGCCCGCCTCGCCGAGCACGGCGCGCAGCACGTGGGCGGCGACGACGACGTCGGCGAAGTCGGTGCCCGGTTGCGGGTCCAGGTCGATGCGCAGTTCGTCGGGCAGGTCCGGCGCCTCGGCCCGTGAGGCCCACGGGTGGAAGACGACGGTGTTCATCTGGGCCGCCCACACCACGGACGCGGGCTCGTCGAGGACGAGCTGCGGGTGCGAGCGTCCGCTGGGATAGGTGACCCCGACGCTGCGTACGTAGTCGGGGGCCCCCTTGGGCGGGTTCTTGCTGAAGAAGTACTCGCCGTCCACGTCGCCGCCGAACCGCTGGAGCGATACCGGCCGGCCGCCGTTGGCGCGGAGGAAGGCGGGTGCCACGTCCACGAGGTACCGCGCGAGGTCGAGCTTGGTCAGCCCGGCCCGGGGCCACAGGACCCGGGAGGGGCTCGACACCCGGACGGGCCGCACGCCGTCCGGTCCGTCGACGTCGAGGATCATCGCTTCGCTGGCCATGGGCCCAATGTACCCCCGGCCGGCGGGCAGGGGCGGGAGCCCGGACGGGTCAGGACTCGGGGCTGCGATCCCGGGCGGGGCCGGCGCTTTCTACGAGGACGTGCAGCGTGTAGGCGGGGCAGGTCGGATCGCCGACGAGCCGGATGAGGGGCCGGACGCCCCAGACGCACGTGCAGCGGGTGGCGCCCATCAGGACCGCTGCTGCCGGGATCGCTCGTCCATGGGGATATGGTCTCCCGCGATCGCTCATCGGGACCAGCAGCGTGCTTCGCACGGGCCCGGTGTTACGAAAGGCCAGCAGGCTGAGGTCCCGCACGGCCCCCGTTCACTGCCGCGGGATCGTCGCCGTCCTCGGTGGTGTCCCCGTGACAGTGGCACTGCGTCCCGACGGACCGGTGCCCTCGGACGGCCGGCGGATCTCCTGGGCCGGGTTCCCACCGAAGATCGAACCGGGAGGAAGGGTCTGGCCCTTCATGAGGAACGAGTCGGGCTCGAGGACCGCGGAGTCCTGCATGGTGACCCCGTAGTGGATGAAGGCGTTGACCCCGATGGTGCAGCCGGAGCCGATCGAGATCCCGTCGACCTTGAAGGCGCCGTCCTCCATGGAGTGGCACTGGATGGTGCTCAGGGCGTTCAGCGTGCAGTCGTCACCGATCGAGACGATGGTCTTCTCGGGTATGGAACAGCCGTCGTCGAACACGCGTCGGCCGATGCGCACGCCGAGCAGCTTCCAGATGAGGTTCTTGAACGGTGTCCCGTTGAAGATCTCCAGATAGTTCGTGGCGCTGAGCTTCCAGAACCGTTCATGACGCCAGAAGCGCTGGTCGTAGATCGAACAGAACAGGGGTTCGAGGCGACCGAAGCCCAGAGAAGCCCGCTCGATGAGGATGAAGTACACGGCGGTGAAGAGGAGCAGCGAGACGAAACCCGCGGCGACGGCGAGCACACCCAGGACGGTGAAGTGCACCATGCTGAACGAGCTGAGCAGGAGCGCGACGAACGTGAGTATCCACCTGCTGATGAGGAAATAGGCGATGGTCACGCCGTTGTGGCGGTTCTTCGCCCTGAGTTCGGTCCTGAGCCGGACCGGGTCGATCCATTTGAACTCGCTGTCGCGCTGGACGGAACGGGGTATCTCGAAGGCCGGGGAGCCCAGCAGGCCGACGTCCCGCCGATCGGGGCCTCCGAGGGGCACCATGACCTTGGTGGCCAGCAGGCAGTTCTCGGCTGTACTGGCCGTGGGGGGGTACACGATGTTGTTGCCGAAGAAGCTGCTGGCCCCCACGACTGTGGGCGAGATCCTGAAGGAGCTACTGGAGACGTCGGCATTCATGATGGACAGTCCGTCGGCCACCATCGTCCCGCTGCCGATGGTGACAGCGAAGGGGTTCTCGTGTTTGAGGGCGACACCGAAGTTCGACCCGGTCTGGACCAGGCCGGGTTGTTTGTACCCGAGCAGCCGGAGGTAGTGCACGATGAGCGAACTGTCACCGCTGAGTTCCATGTAGAAGCGGAGATTCGTCATCCGCGCGATGGCGCGCTGCGCCGCATAGGGCCAGCTGTAGAGGGGATACACCCTGTCGGGGGTCACGGCACGGTTGAGCAGCCGCGGGACCGTGGCGAGGACGAGGAGGCCCGTGATGACGAGCCCGAAGAAGAGGATGAAGGAGATGCCGAGGAGCTCCACGTAGAAGAGGGCGTCGGAATGGTCGAGGTGGTCGGTCGCGAAATACTGCGGGAGCAGCAGGGACAGCGAACCGAGCCCGATCGGGGCAAGGAGCACCAGACGGTTGAAGACCGTGACGCAGCCATAGGTGACGCGCCGTCGCGTACTGCAGGGTGCCGGGTCCACGAGGCGGAAGTCGGAGGTGCAGCGTCGGGCGGGTGAGCCTTCCCAGGACTGTCCGTCCGGAACGGATTGTGATGCGTGGAGCGAGGACGCGTGGCCGAGTTGCGCCGAGTTCCCGACGGACGCGCCGATGTCCAGGACCGACGCCTCGCCGATGACTGCGTTCGTTCCGATCGTCACCGGGCCGGTCTGGATCCTTCCGCGGTATGCGCGGTAACAGGTGAACGACGAGTCCTTCCTGACCACCGTCTCCTCTCCGATGGTCAGCAGATCGGTGCAGACGGGGACGGCTGCGGCGAAGATGGCGACCCTCGGTCCGATCTTCGCCCCCAGTGCCCGTAGGTAGAGGACGTAGACAGGAGTGCCGACGAACATCCGCAGCGGGTTCCCCCGGATGAGGGCTTTGACGGCCCAGAAGCGCAGGTAGCGCAATGACCAGACCGGGATCTCCTCGACTCTCCACCGCCCCACCAGGACCCACTTCGCCGCGATGGGCAGCACGCAGAGCACCGTGAAGGTGACCGTGCCGTACAGGAAGGCCCGTCCCAGTACCTCGACGGCGGTCTCCCCTGCGGAGGCGTACAGGAAGCCGGCGAGCAGGATCGAGGACGCCGCGAAAGCCACCAGGAGGAAGCACAGCGCCTGGAGGGTCCCGCAGATCAGGTACTGGGCGGTGGAGGCCACGACCGGAGGGCCGGCGTCGTACGGGGAGGCTCCTGTCGTCACTGTGCCCTCCGCGGCAATCGCGCCGGCCAGGGTCGTGATCGTCGGATTTTGGTACATCTCCCGCATGGCGATCGGCGGTAACTCCTCCTTGCGTCGCAGGAGCGCTGCGAAGTGGGCCAGCAGGAGGGAGTTGGCTCCCAGGTCGTCGAAGAAGTGATCCCCCACCGAGACCTTGTCGACGTGCAGCACCTGCGCCAGCGCTTCGGCGAGGGCTTTCTCCAGGTCCGTCGCGGGTGGTACGTAGGCGTTGCTCGTCGCCGAACTGCGCTGACCGTGCGGCTTCGGGAGGCTCTTCCGATCCGCCTTGCCACTGGTGAGCATGGGGATCACGTCGAGACGGTCGATGTAGGCCGGGACCATGTATCCGGGCAGTCGTTCGCGGAGGAACGCCCGCAGCAGGCCTTCATCGATGCTCTCGGTGTCCCCACGCAGACTGTAATGGGCCACCAGTTCCACATAACCCGGTTCGGGTTCGTACGAGCTCGCGACCGCCTGCGCGATCCCTGGTACCTGGAGCATCGTTGATTCGATCTCGGTGAGTTCGATCCGGTAGCCGCGGACCTTCACCTGGGTGTCGATTCGTCCGAGGTAGTCGATCTGGCCCTCGTCATTGATCCTGCCCAGGTCACCGGTTCGGTAGATCCGGTGCGAGGGGTTGTCGGCGAGATCGAGGAAGTCGGGGATGAAGGCACGATCGGTGAGGTCCTGGCGATTCACGTAGCCGCGGGCGAGCCCGATCCCGGCCAGGGCGATCTCTCCGACCTCGCCGTGCGGAAGCTCCTGAGGACGTTCCGGGTCCAGGATGACGGCCGTGTAGGTCGGCAGGGGCTGACCCAGGGTCACCGTCCTGTGCGGGTCGGCGACGGACCATGTTGCTGTGACGGTGGCTTCGGTGGGTCCGTACACGTTCAGGAACCGCCTGCCCGGCCTGTGCCATCGGGCGATGAGGTCGCGTGGGCAGGCCTCTCCGGAAACGAGCAGGAACCGCAGGTCGGGCAGGTCTTCGTCGATGGTCGCCAGCAGTGTCGGCACGCAGCACAGCGCCGTGACGGTGTTGTCCCGGATGAACTCCGCGAGGTCGGCGCCCAGCAGACCGGCTCCCTGCGGTTTGGGCACCAGCGTGGCCCCGGCCATCCAGGGAACCCAGATCTCCTCGACGGAGAAGTCGAAGGCGATCGTCATTCCCTGGTAGACGCGGTCGCGGGGTTCGATGCCGTAGACCTCGGCGGCAACCTGCACGAAGTTGCAGATGCTGGAGTGCGTGATCTCGACCCCCTTCGGGCGGCCCGTGGAGCCCGACGTGTAGATGATGTAGGCGAGGTCGTCGGAGTCCTCCACGGCAGGGAGGTCCGTCCGGCGTGCAGGGTCCTGGTCCTCGATGTCCGGTGCTGCCAGGTCCAGGCTGATGATCCGTGCCTCGCGGGGCAGCGAACCTGCCAGGTGGGACAGTGTGAGCGTCAGGGACACGTCCGCGTCATCGATGATGTACTTCAGCCTGTCCGCGGGGAAACCCGGGTCGAGCGGCACATATGTCGCGTGGACCTTCAGGACCGCAAGCATGGCAGCGTAGGCGCGCCACGGAGTGTCGAACATGAGCCCCACCCGCGCCCCGGGGACGATCCCGCCGGCCTGCAGGTAGCGGGCGAGCCTGTTGGCCGCCTGATCGAGTTCACGATAGGTGAGCGACGTGCCGTCCGCGTCGACCGCCAGGTGACCGGCACCCAGGGCGTCGTGGATCTGATCGCACCGCGCTTCGAAGAGCGTGTCCAACCGCTCCCCCGGCGTCCATCGTGCGCCTCGATCATGGACGACCGACCGTGGTGCTGCTCGACGTTCCGACCCCGTTCTTCCTCGGCCGGACGCCGGTCGGTCGGATCGAGTGGTGGACCCACGTCGTGATGTCGCCTCATACATGTGTGAACCCGTCTGCCGTTCCCGGCACAGTGACCGCGTCTCGGTGCTCGAGCGCTGGAAGGTGCTCCGGTGTCCCTCCGAGGCCGAAGGCCACTTCGAGACCGCGTACCGCTTCGCCGAGGCGACCGGCCGGAACCACGGCTGAAAGGGACAGATCCGATGTCTCGACCAGCAGGACGGGAACGGCGGCGTCCGAGAGAACCCTGAAGAACACGCGCAGCACCCCTGCGGATGAGCGCATCCCCACGCCCGAGACGGTGATGCGGCCCATGGAGTCCCGGACTTCTGCCCGTCCGCAGCCGGTCTGTTCCCGACTGGCCGAGAGGGTAGCGAGAGCAATCGGGACATCGACGGCCGGAAGGGTGAACACGACGCTGGATCTGCCATCAGCGGCCGCGTGTGCCGATCGGGCGATCATGCTGACCGAGAGCCCGCATTCCGCGAGGTCCCCGAAGATGCGTGATGTCGCTTCCGGACTCCGCGGGACGTCGACCACCGTGATCGTTGCGGCAGAGTTGTTGCTCGTCACCGCCGACACCACGGGATGCTCCTTCGCCGACCTGTCCCAGTGACCGTCCGAGCTCGGGAGGACGAGGGTTCCGGGTGCATCGGTGAAGGCGGAACGGACATGAAGAGGGACGTGGAACCGATGGGCGTACTCGACGCACCGCAGGTGCAGGATCTTGGCCCCGGAGGCGGAGAATTCGAGCATCTCCTCGCTCGAGAGGACCTCGATCTTCCGAGCCCGGGGCACGATCCGCGGGTCGGCCGAGTGCACGCCGTCGACGTCGGTGTAGATCTCACAGATGCTTGCGTCCAGAGCGGCGGCAAGTGCCACGGCAGTCAGGTCGGACCCCCCTCTGCCCAAAGTGGTGGTCTTCTTCTTCTTCCCTGCACCGCCCTGGAAACCCGCGACGACCGCGATCTCTCCACGGTCGAGGCACTCCGCGACCCTGTGGGGTCTCATGTCGATGATGCGAGCGTCCCCATGAACGTGGTCGGTGATCAGACCGGCTCGTTCTCCCGTGAAAGGAACTGCTTTGACGCCGAGATCGGCAAGGGCCATGACCAGCAGTGTCATGGGGATGATCTCGCCGGTGGAGAGGAGGGCATCGAGGTGCTTCTGCCGGGGACGGGGAGACACGCTCCGAGCAAGGTCCAGCAGCTCGTCCGTGGTGTCCCCCATGGCCGACACCACACCCACCACTTTGTACCCGGCCGAGTGGGTGCTTGCCATGCGCCGGGCCGCGCGCCGGATCCCCGCCGCGTCCTTCACCGACGAGCCCCCGAACTTCTGAACGATCACGCTGCCGGTGGGTGGTGGAGCGGAGCGCGACGGCCCTACGGAGCGGGACAGGGGTAGGTGGACGGATGAGTGCGGGCCGTGTCGTACGTCCAGTTCCGAAGCGTGCCCGGCCGCTTCGTCAGCGGGCGGCTGAACTTCCATGCCGAATTCCGTTCGATGGAGGGCGGAAAGTGTGGCGATCGTACTGTCGGCCCGCATCCCCCGGGAAGGGTCCTAAGCCACCTGACTTCCCTGGCGGTGCCACGTAGTCCACTCGCCGGAGCCTGCGGCGCGGCCTCGTTCCGGGCGTCCGACCCCGCGCGAGCGCACCGGGACGAGTCCTTTCGATCGCGGCGGCGCAGGTCTAGGGTTCAGTGCATGCGAGCCACGTCCGGTAAAGCGGTTCTCGTCGCCCTCGCCCTCGCCGTCACCCTCGCCGTCGCGGTGTGGTTCGGCGCGGCCGCGAGCCAGTCGCCCTTTCCGCTCGTACCCCATCCGACGTCGAACGCGCCCATGCGCCAGGCGCTGGAGAACGCGGACTACGCGGAGCACCTCGCCGCCCTCCAGGAGATCGCGGACGGGAACGGCGGGAACCGCACTGCGGGCACGTCCGGGTACAGTGCGTCGGCGGAGTATGTCGAGGAGGTCCTGAGGGACGCCGGCTATGCGCCCGTCCGGCAGCCCTTCACCTTCGGGCACGGACGCGACGCCGAGCGGATCGACTCCTTCAACGTCCTGGCGGACACGGCCGGGGACGGGGCCCACACGATCGTCGTGGGAGCTCATCTGGATTCCGTGCGCGACGGACCCGGCATCAACGACAACGGCAGCGGCGTGGCGGCGGTCCTCGAGATCGCTCGGTGGGTCGCCGCGTCGGGTGGAGAGCTACGCAACCGCGTGCGATTCGCCTTCTGGGGTGCGGAGGAGGACGGCCTCGAGGGCTCGAAGCAGTACGTCGAGCAGCTGACCGACGACGAGCGCGATCAGACCGTTCTGAACCTGAACATCGACATGGCAGGTTCGCCCAATGGTGCCCGCTTCGTCCACGACGGGGACGGATCCGAGTTCGGGGGGCGTCCTCCGGAAGGATCGGATCAGATCGAGAAGGTGTTCCGCGATTACTTCTCCGCGGTGGAGCTGCCCGTCGAAGCCACCGCCTTCGATGGTGGTTCCGACTACGACGCCTTCCAGGACGCCGGCATCGCCGTGGGCGGCCTGTTCGCGGGTGATGTCGGTATGAAGTCCGCTACCGAAGCCGAGGAGCAGGGCGGCGAGGCGGGCGTCGCACATGACCCGTGCTACCACCGCAGCTGTGACGACGTGGACAATGTCGACCTCGACCTCGTCGCCGAGATGGCCGCAGCCCTCGGCCACGCCACAATGGCTTTCGCCCAGGGCACACCGGCGACGCAGTGATCCCCTGCTGATCCGTCACCTGCTGGGGGCCAGGGATGCTTCACGCGTCGCGGTCGTCGCCGCCCCGGCGAGCAGGTCGAGGCCCGTGGCGAGGTCCTCGGCGCTGATGGTCAGCGGTGGCATGACCTTGATCACCTCGCTCTCCGGACCCGACGTCTCCACGAGCAGCCCGGCGGCGAAGGACTGTCGGGCTATCCTCGCCGCGGTCCGCGTATCGGGATAGAAGATCCCCGCGAGCAGTCCCCGGCCTCGGACCTGTGCGCCGTCGGACCAGCCGGCGATCTCCTCGAGCCCTTCCCTCAGTTCCGCGGTTCGGGCGGCAACCCGCTCCTGGAGTCCGGTGTCGGCCCAATAGGTCTCCAGGGCTGCGGTAGCGGTGACGAAGGCGGGGTTGTGCCCGCGGAAGGTGCCGTTGTGCTCTCCGGGTTGCCAGAGATCCAGTTCCGGCCTGAATAGCGTCAGGGCGAGTGGCAGCCCGTACCCCGAGATGGACTTCGACAGGCACACGATGTCGGGGGTGATGCCGGCGGGTTCGAAACTGAAGAACGTCCCGGTCCGCCCGCATCCGGCCTGGACATCGTCGACGATCAGGAGGACACCGTGCGCCCGGCAGACCTCGGACAGATCGTGGAGCCATGCTGCCCGCGCCGCCCGGAGTCCGCCTTCGCCCTGCACGGTCTCGACGATCACCGCTGCCGGCTTGTCCACGCCCGACCCGCTGTCCGCGAGGATCTGACGCAACCAGATGAGATCGTCGGTTCCGGGGGGAAGGTATCCGTCGTACGGAATGCTCGACGTGTTGTTCAGGGGAATGCCCGCACCCCGGCGCTTCATGGAGTTGCCTGTCACGGACAGCGAGCCCAGGGTCATGCCGTGGAAGGCGTTGGTGAAGCCGAGGACGTGGTGCCTGCCGGTGACCTTGCGGGCGAGCTTCAGGGCGGCCTCGACGGCGTTGGTGCCGGTCGGCCCGGTGAACATGACCTTGTAGTCCAGCTCGCGCGGAATGAGGACGAGGTCCCGGAAGGCTTCCAGGAACCTCCGTTTCGCCTGGGTCTTCATGTCGAGGGAATGGACGATCGCCCCTGATTCCAGGTATCTCAGGAGCGGCCGCAGCAGGAGGGGATTGTTGTGGCCGTAGTTCAGCGCTCCCGCGCCGGAGAAGAAATCGACGTAGCCCCTCCCGTCCTCGCCGTATACCCTGCTTCCGTCGGCACGGGCGAAGACGGTGTCCCAGGTGCGGCAGTAGGAGCGGACGTTCGATTCGAGGTCCTCAAAAACATCCATCACGATTCTTCCTTGAGTCGACTGATGTCGCGGGGTGTCACCTCGGCCTGGGTCTGATGAGCGGGCGGAGGGCAGGAGTGCGGCCGGCGGGTGCAGATACCCGCTGTCGGGGCCGGAGTGTGAAGCTGAATGAGCCCCAAACGGTACACCCTGCGAAACCCGTACGTAAGGGCCGGTTCGGGCAGATTGTCACGGAACGGCGGCTGCCTGGCGGCGTGACCCCGGCCGCTCCCGGGCGGCCGGCGCCGACCGGGGATCTCGGTGCCCGAAGTGGGACTCGAACCCACACACCTCTCGATACTGCATTTTGAGTGCAGCGCGTCTGCCAATTCCGCCATTCGGGCCGTACCTGCCGCGGCCGCCGAAGGGGTGACTTCCTGAACGGCCGGTGCGCGAATCCACTCTACATGCCGATAGGCTTGGCGCGGGACCGGATGCACGCCCTTCCCCGGACCCCCCGTACGCCGCCGTCATCAAGGAGCAACAGTGTCCGAACCCACCGAATCCACGCCCGCCGGGCCCGCACGCCGGGTCATCGTGGCCGAGGACGAGACGCTCATCCGGCTCGACATCATCGAGATCCTGCGCGGGGAGGGCTACGAGGTCGTGGCCGAGGCCGACAACGGCGAGAAGGCCGTCGCGCTCGCCCAGGAGCACAAGCCGGACCTGGTGCTCATGGACGTCAAGATGCCGGTCATGGACGGGATCACCGCGGCCGAGCAGATCGTCAAGGCGCGCATCGCGCCCGTGGTCCTACTCACCGCGTTCAGCCAGAAGGAACTCATCGAGCGGGCGCGCGACGCCGGCGCCATGGCCTACGTGGTGAAGCCCTTCACCCCGGCCGACCTCATCCCGGCGATCGAGATCGCGATGTCCCGCCACGAGGAGATCACGGCGCTCGAGGCCGAGGTGAGCGACCTGCAGGAGCAGTTCGCCACCCGCAAGCTCGTCGAGCGCGCCAAGAGTCTCCTGACCACGAAGATGGGCCTCACCGAGCCCGAGGCGTTCCGCTGGATCCAGAAGACCTCCATGGACCGTCGCCTGAGCATGCGCGAGGTCGCGGAGACGATCATCAACCAGGTCAACTGACCGCGGCATCCGAGCGCACGGATACGACAGGACCCCCTCCCGGATCGGGAGGGGGTCCTGTCGTCGGTGCTGCGGGTCAGGCTACTTCTTCTTGACGGGCCAGGGACCGACGCCCTCCTTGATGTAGGACGTGTGGTCGTCGGGCAGCTGGCCGGCGTCGGTGATGTCGCCGACGCGGTGCACCTTCAGGGAGTTGGTGGAACCGGCCTGTCCGGGAGGGGACCCGGCGGCGATGACCACGAGGTCGTCCACCTCGACGAGGCCCTGCTCGAAGAGGACGCGGTCCACCTGGGCGGTCATCTGGTCCGTGTGCTCGACGAACGGGACGAGCCGGGGCTGGACGCCCCAGATGAGGGACATGGCGTTCAGCGTCGACTGCACCGGGGTGAAAGCGAAGACCGGCTTCTTGGGGCGCAGGCGGGACAGGCGCCGTGCCGAGTCGCCGGACTGGGTGAACGTGCAGATGTACTTGGCGTCGAGCTGGTCGGAGATCTCGACGGCGGCGCGGGTGATGGCGCCGCCGCGGGTCTTCGGCTTGCTGCCGAGCGGGGGGACCCGCTCGAGGCCGTGGCGCTCGGTGGACTCGATGATGTCGGCCATGGTGCGGACCGTCTCCATCGGGTACTTGCCGACGCTCGTCTCGCCCGAGAGCATGACGGCGTCCGCGCCGTCGAGGACGGCGTTGGCGCAGTCGGAGGCCTCGGCGCGGGTGGGGCGCGGGTTGTCGATCATGGATTCGAGGACCTGCGTGGCGACGATGACGGGCTTGGCCCAGCGGCGGGCGAGCTCGACGGCGCGCTTCTGCACGATCGGGACGTCCTGCAGGGGCAGTTCGACGCCGAGGTCACCGCGGGCCACCATGATGGCGTCGAACGCGTCGATGATCTCCTCGAGGGCGTCGACGGCCTGGGGCTTCTCGATCTTGGCGATGACCGGGACGCGGCGTCCCTCTTCGTCCATGATCTCGTGGACGCGCTTGACGTCGCCGGCGTCGCGGACGAAGGACAGGGCGACCATGTCGACGCCGATCTGGATGGCCCAGCGGAGGTCGTCCTCGTCCTTCTCGCTGAGGGCGGGCACGTTGACGGCCACGCCGGGCAGGTTGATGCCCTTGTTGTTCGAGACCATGCCGCCGATGACGACCTCGGTGACGACCTTGACGTCGTCGACCTCGGTGGCGCGGAGGGTGACCTTGCCGTCGTCGATGAGGAGCAGGTCGCCGACGTTGACGTCGTGGGGCAGGCCCTTGAACGTCGTCGAGCAGATCTCCTGCGTACCCTCGATGTCCTCGACGGTGATGGTGAAGACGTCCCCGGGGGACAGCGCGTGGGGGCCGTCGACGAACCGGCCGAGGCGGATCTTCGGGCCCTGCAGGTCGGCGAAGATACCGACGGGCTTGCCGAGCTCCGCCGACGCACGCCGGACGTTCTCGTAGGTGCTGCTGTGCACGGCGTAGTCGCCGTGGCTCATGTTCATCCGGGCGACGTCGACGCCCGCCTCGAGCACGGCGAGCGTGTTCTCATAGCTGGCGATTGCGGGGCCGAATGTTGCAACGATTTTTGCGCGTCTCATGAAACCTAGCCTAGTCGTGTTGGTCGGAGGGAAAGTCGGAGGAAAAGTGGTGGCAGCCCTCAGAGGACGGCGATGGAGCGGTCGCTCGGGGCGACGGGCGCCGGCAGCCGGGTGGAGCCCATGAGCCACTGGTCCACGGCGGCGGCGCAGGCGCGGCCCTCGGCGATGGCCCAGACGATCAGGGACTGGCCGCGGCCGGCGTCGCCCGCGGAGAAGACCCCGGGGGTGTTGGTCATGTAGTAGCCGTCCCGCGCCACGTTCCCGTGGTCGTCGAACGCGGCCTCGACCTGCTCGGTGATGCCGGCCGGCTCGGCGCCCGTGAAGCCGAGGGAGAGGAACACGAGGTCCGCGGGGATCTCGCGTTCCGACCCTGCCTTCGGGACGCGGCGACCGTCGACGAACTCGGTCTCCGCGACCTTGATGGCGCGCAGCACGCCGTGCTCACCGACGAACTCGACGGTGGACGCGAGGTAGCGGCGTTCACCGCCCTCCTCGTGGGCGCTGGCGATGTCGAAGAGCGTGGGGAACGTGGGCCACGGCTGGTCGGGGCGCCGTTCGGCGGAGGGCTGCTGGCCGATCGCGAGCGTCGTGACGGACGCGGCCTTCTGGCGGTGCGCGGTGCCGAGGCAGTCCGCCCCGGTGTCGCCGCCGCCGAGGATGACGACGTGCTTGCCCTCGGCGTGGATCTGGTCCTCGACCTGTTCGCCGGCGACCACGCGGTTGGCCTGCACGAGGTAGTCCATCGCGAAGTGCACGCCGTCGAGCTCCCGCCCGGGGATGGGCAGGTCGCGCGGGACGGTGGCGCCGGTGGCGACGATCACGGCGTCGTAGCGCCGCTTGAGCTGACCCCAGCTGATGTCCTTGCCCACGGCGACGCCGGTGCGGAAGCGGGTCCCCTCGGCCGTCATCTGCTCCAGGCGCCGCTCGAGGTGGATCTTCTCCATCTTGAAGTCGGGGATGCCGTAGCGCAGCAGGCCGCCGATGCGGTCGTCGCGCTCGTACACGGCCACGGTGTGGCCGGCCCGGGTGAGCTGCTGCGCGGCGGCGAGGCCTGCGGGTCCCGATCCGACGACGGCGATCGTGCGTCCCGTGAGGCGCTCGGGCGGGTGTGGTTCCACCCAGCCCTCCTCGAACGCCTGGTCGGCGATGGACACCTCGACCTGCTTGATGGTCACCGGGTCCTGGTTGATGCCGAGCACGCACGAGGACTCACACGGTGCGGGGCAGAGCCTGCCGGTGAATTCGGGGAAGTTGTTCGTGGCGTGCAGGCGCTCGATCGCCTCGCGGCCCTTCTCGCGGAACGTGAGGTCGTTCCACTCGGGGATGAGGTTGCCGAGCGGGCAGCCCTGGTGGCAGAACGGGATGCCGCAGTCCATGCAGCGGCCCGCCTGCGCCTTCAGGACGCCCTTCTCCTGCGCCTCGTACACTTCCTTCCAGTCCATGATGCGGACCGGGACCGGCCGGCGTGGCTGGGTCTGGCGCTCGCGCACCTTCAGAAATCCGCGTGGGTCAGCCACCGGTTACCTCCAGGATCTTGGTCCACGCCTCTTCGCCGTCGGGGTCGAGACCCTGCTCGACGGCGGTGGCGCGGGCGTCCAGCACCGCGGCGTAGTCGCGCGGCAGGACCTTGGTGAATCGTGCGATGGTGTCCTCGAAGGAGCCGAGGAGGCTCTCGGCGAGGGTGGACCCGGTCTCCTCGACGTGCCGGATGAGCAGCTGCCGGACGATCTCGACGTCCTCCGCGTCGAGGCCGACGAGCAGCAGCTCGCCGTTCTCGAGGCTCTGCCGGTTGACCCGGGCACGGTCGAGATCCAGGACGAACGCCGTGCCGCCGGACATGCCGGCGCCGAAGTTCCGGCCGGTCCGGCCGAGGATGAGCGCCTGGCCGCCGGTCATGTACTCGCAGCCGTGGTCGCCGATGCCCTCGGCGACGGCGGTCGCCCCGGAGTTCCGGACGAGGAAGCGCTCCCCCACCTGTCCGCGCAGGAACATCTCGCCGCTGGTCGCCCCGTAGCCGATGACGTTGCCGGCGATCACGTTGTGGTCGGCACGGAACACGTTGGCGCGGTCGGGGCGCACGATGATGCGCCCCCCGGAGAGCCCCTTGCCCACGTAGTCGTTGGAGTCGCCGAGGAGCCGGAGGGTGATACCGGCGGGCAGGAACGCGCCCAACGACTGCCCGGCCTGCCCGGTGAGCGTCACGTCGATGGTGTTCGTGGGGAGCGTGTCGAGCCCGAAGGTGCGGGTGACCTCGTGGCCGAGCATCGTGCCCACCGAACGGTCCGTGTTGACGACGTCGACCGAGATCCGCACGGGCGCGCGGTGGAGCAGCGCGTCGGCGCTCATCTCGATGAGCTTGTTGTCGAAGTGCTGGTCCAGTTCGTGGTTCTGCGGCAGCATGTTCCGCAGCGGCTCCCCCGTGCCGAACTCGTTGCCGCGCAGGATGGGCTCGAGGTCCAGGCCGTCGGCCTTCCAGTGCTCGATCGCCTCCCGGGCGTCGAGCAGCTCGCTGTGGCCGATGGCCTCCTCGAGGGTCCGGAAGCCGAGCTCGGCGAGGAGCTCGCGGACCTCCTCGGCGATGAACTCGAAGAAGTTGACGACGAACTCGGGCTTCCCCGTGAAGCGGCTGCGGAGCTCCGGGTTCTGCGTCGCGACCCCCACGGGGCAGGTGTCCAGGTGGCACACGCGCATCATGATGCAGCCGGAGACCACGAGCGGCGCCGTGGCGAACCCGAACTCCTCGCCGCCCAGCAGGGCCGCGATGACGACGTCGCGCCCCGTCTTGAGCTGGCCGTCCACCTGGACCACCACGCGGTCGCGGAGGCCGTTGAGCATCAGCGTCTGCTGCGTCTCGGCCAGGCCGAGTTCCCAGGGGACGCCGGCGTGCTTCAGGGAGTTGAGCGGGCTGGCGCCGGTCCCGCCGTCGTGCCCGGACACCAGGACGACGTCGGCCTTGGCCTTCGTGACGCCCGCCGCGACCGTGCCGATGCCCACCTCGGAGACCAGCTTCACGTGGACGCGGGCGCTCGGGTTGGCCCGCTTGAGGTCGTAGATGAGCTGGGCGAGGTCCTCGATCGAGTAGATGTCGTGGTGGGGCGGCGGGGAGATCAGGGCGACGCCGGGCGTGGAGTGCCGCGTGCGGGCGATCCACGGGTAGACCTTCTGGCTCATGAGCTGCCCGCCCTCGCCGGGCTTGGCCCCCTGCGCCATCTTGATCTGGATGTCGTCCGCGTTGGTCAGGTAGAGGCTCGTGACGCCGAACCGGCCGGAGGCCACCTGCTTGATCGCGGAGCGGCGCTCCGGGTCCAGCAGGCGGTCGACGTCCTCGCCGCCCTCGCCCGTGTTGGACTTGGCGCCGAGGCGGTTCATCGCGATGGCGAGCGTCTCGTGGGCCTCCTGCGAGATGGAGCCGTAGCTCATGGCGCCGGTGGAGAACCGCTTGACGATGGACGAGACGGGCTCCACCTCGTCGATGGCGATCGGCGCGCGGGCGTCGCCGCGGAGCCGCAGCATCCCGCGGAGCGTCATGAGGTCCTTCGACTGGTCGTCGACGCCGCGCGTGTAGGCCTTGAAGATGTCGTAGCGCCGTTCGCGGGTGGCGTGCTGCAGGCGGAAGACGGTCTCCGGGTTGAAGAGGTGCGGCGGGCCCTCGCGGCGCCACTGGTACTCGCCGCCGTTGTCGAGGCCGCGGTGCGGGTCCTCGATGCCGTCCTCGGGGTAGGCGCTGTCGTGCCGGGCCGCGGTCTCGGCGGCGACGACGTCGAGGCCGATGCCGCCGAGCTGCGTCTGGGTGCCGTGGAAGTACTCGTCCACGAGCTCCTGCGACAGACCGAGCGCCTCGAAGGTCTGCGCGCCGCAGTAGGAGCTGACGGTGGAGATGCCCATCTTGGACATGATCTTCAGGACGCCCTTGCCGAGACCCTTGATGAGGTGCGCGACGGCGGCCTCCGCGCTGACGCCGGTGATGTCGCTGTTGCGGACCAGTTCCTCGCAGCTCTCCATCGCCAGGTACGGGTTCACGGCGGAGGCGCCGTACCCGATCAGCACCGCGACGTGGTGGACCTCGCGGACGTCGCCGGCCTCGACCACGAGGGAGGTCTTGGTGCGGGTGGCGCTCCGGAGGAGGTGGTGGTGGACGGCGCTGGTCAGGAGCAGGGACGGGATGGGGGCCCACTGCGCGTTCGAGTCGCGGTCGGAGAGGACCACGTACTCGACGCCGCGGTTCAGGGCGCTGGAGACCTGCTCGCAGATCTCCGCGAGGCGGGCGCGCAGGGCGGCCTCGCCGCCGTCGTGCCGGTACAGCCCGCGGACGCGGACGGTCAGGCGGTCGCCGTCGTCGGTCTCGAGGTTGGCGATCTTCGCCAGCTCGTCGTTGGTGATGACGGGGAACTTCAGGGCGATCTGCTTGGAGCGGACCCGGCCGGTGGACAGCAGGTTGCCGTCGGGGCCGATCGTGACGCCCATGGAGGTGACGAGTTCCTCGCGGATGGAGTCCAGCGGCGGGTTCGTGACCTGGGCGAAGGACTGCACGAAGTAGTCGAAGAGCAGGCGCGGCCGCTTGGACAGGACCGCGATGGGCGTGTCCGAGCCCATGGCGCCGAGGGGTTCCGCTCCGGTCTTCGCCATGGGGCCGAGCAGGATGCGCAGCTCCTCCTGCGTGTACCCGAAGGTGCGCTGGCGCCGGCTGATGGACGCCTTCGTGTGGATGACGTGCTCGCGTTCGGGGAGGTCCTCGAGCTGGATCAGGTTCTCCTTGACCCACTCGCCCCACGGGTTAGCGGCGGCGATCTCCGCCTTGATCTCCTGGTCCTCGATGAGCCGGCCGGCCTCGGTGTCGACGAGGAACATCTTGCCCGGGGAGACGCGGCCCTTGCGGACCACGCGGGAGGGTTCGACGTCGAGCACGCCCACCTCGGAGGCCAGGATGACGAGGCCGTCCTCGGTGACCCAGTAGCGCGCGGGGCGCAGGCCGTTGCGGTCGAGGACGGCGCCGACGAGGCGGCCGTCCGTGAAGGACACCGCGGCGGGCCCGTCCCACGGTTCCATGAGCATGGAGTGGTACTGGTAGAAGGCGCGGCGCGCGGGATCCATGGTGGCGTGGTTCTCCCACGCCTCCGGGATCATCATCATGATCGAGTGCGTGATGGGCCGCCCCGAGAGGGTCAGGAGTTCGGCCACCTCGTCGAAGGTCGCGGAGTCGGAGGCGCCCGGGGTGCAGATGGGGTAGAGCTCCTCCGGAGCGTCCCCCAGCAGCGGGTTGGACAGCTGCGACTGCCGGGCGCGCATCCAGTTGCGGTTGCCCTTCACCGTGTTGATCTCGCCGTTGTGGGCGATGGTGCGGAAGGGCTGGGCGAGCGGCCAGGACGGGAACGTGTTGGTCGAGAACCGGGAGTGGACGATGCCGAGGCAGGTCTTGAAGCGCTCGTCGGAGAGATCGGGGTAGAAAGGCTCGAGCTGGGCGGTGGTCAGCATGCCCTTGTAGACGATGGTCCTGGAGGACAGCGACGGGAAGTACACCCCGTACTTGTTCTGCGCGCGCTTCCGGACCCGGAACGCCTTCGCGTCGAGGTCGGAGGCGTCGCCGTCCAGGGGGGCGAGGAAGAGCTGCACGAAGTGCGGCATGCACGCACGGGCCATGGCGCCGACGAGATCGGCGACCACGGGCACCACGCGCCAACCGAGCACCTCGAGCCCCTCGGCCTCGGCGAGCGACTCGAGGCCGGCCCGCGCGGTGGCCTGCTCCTTGTCCTCGGTCGGGAGGAAGGCGGTCCCCACGACGTAGGAGCCTGCGGATGGCAGGTGGAAGTCGACGACGGCGCGGAAGAACTCGTCCGGGATCTGGGTCAGCAGGCCCGCGCCGTCGCCGGTGCCCTCGTCCGCTCCGACGGCACCGCGGTGCTCGAGGTTGCGCAGGGCGGTCAGGGCGGCGTCGACGATGTCGTGGCCGGGTTCACCGCGGAGGGTCGCGATGACGGCGAGGCCGCAGGCGTCCTTCTCGTTCTCCGGGTCGTAGAGGCCCGTGGCCTCGGGGACGGAGGCGAAGCGCGTGAACGGCGAGATCACGCCGGCGTCGTCCGTCCCGGGTGTCGTGGCCTCCGGGGCGGCCTCGGGCGGCGTTTCTGGTGTCGCAGCAGTCATCAGATCAGGATCCTTCCCCCATGATGGAGCGTCGGGAGGGGACAGCCTTTGGCCCCGGGCGCCGCTGTCTGGGAGCGGTCGCCGTCATGTGTGTCTCGAGTCCCAGCACCTGTGCCGGTGGCGCCCGGCGCTGTTGGCGGGCTGTTGCTGCGGGCGTCAGGCACCCGTGGCGGCGATGGTGGTGCTGGTCCGGAGGGTGATCCGGCCGTCGCACCTGAGGTCCACAACGGTGTGGTGTTGCGTCCTTGAGGGGCGGTGGCCCGGGGACTGCTGTCGGGGTCCGACTCCCGCGGCTCCGCTTGCGCGGGGGCCCGAGTACACGAATCGCCTACTCAGGAACCGTCTGTTTCGGACAGATTACCACGGCGGTTCTGCCCGCCCTGCCCCGTGTCCGAGGCGTGGCTACCTGTCGCTGAAGCGTTATCGGACGCGGTTCCGGCAGCCGTGTCGGAGGGACCTGCGGACCCCGCTAGGGCGGCTGTCCCCGGCCCCTTGGGCGTCCCGCCCGGGGTCTCGGTGGCGGGTGTCGAGGCGTCGTCGCCGGCGGGACGCGTCGGGGCCCCGTCGTCGACGGCGTCGGCGGGTGCCCGGCCGGGCAGGTACACAGACAGCTCCTCGTCGGGGTCCCGCGTGAGCGTCAGGTAGAGGAGGATGGCGACGGACACGAGGAACACGGCGATGCTGGTCCACACGTTCAGGCGCTGGGTGATGCCGAAGAGCGTGATCATCTCGGCGTCGTCGATGCGGAGCGCCTCGATCCAGACGCGCCCCAGTGTGTAGTAGGCCGCGTAGAGCCAGAACATGCGGCCGCCGCGCAGCGTGATCTTCCGTGACAGCAGCAGCAGCAGGCCCACACCGGCGAGGTTCCACAGGAGTTCGTAGAGGAACGTGGGGTGGAAGAGCGTGCCGGGGTCCGCGCCGGGAGGGAAGTTCGCGTTGTCGGCGTCGATCTCGAGGCCCCAGGGCAGCGTGGTGGGCGAGCCGAAGAGCTCCTGGTTGAACCAGTTGCCGAGGCGCCCGACCGCCTGGGCGAGCAGCACCCCGGGCGCGGCGGCGTCGGCGAACGCGGAGAGCTTGACGCCAGCGCGCCGGGCACCGATCCAGGCGCCGACGGCACCGAGCGCGATCGCGCCCCAGATCCCGAGGCCGCCCTGCCAGATCTGCGGGATGCGCGCGAGGTCCCCGTCCGGGCCGAAGTAGGCGTCCGGTGAGGAGACCACGTGGTAGAGCCGTCCGCCGACGATGCCGAACGGGATGGCCCAGATGGCGATGTCCCACACCGCGTCGGCGTGGCCGCCGAAGGAGACGAAGCGCTTCTGGGTGAGCAGGAGCGCCAGGATGATGCCGGCGAGGATGCACAGGGCGTAGGCGTGGATGGTCACGGGCCCGAGGCTGAAGCTCGCCCAGTCCGCGGGCGGGCTGGGGATCGAGGCGGCGAGGCGGCCGCCGATCATGCGGTCGCCTTGCCCGTGCCGGTGCTCAGTTCGCGGGTGAGCTCGGCGACGCCGTCCACTCCGCCGTCGCGCAGGGCGGCGACGAGGGCGGTACCGACGATCACGCCGTCGGAGTACGCGCCGATCTCACGCACCTGGGCGGAGGACGAGACTCCGAGTCCCACGCAGACCCGCTCCGCCCCGGCGGCGTGGGCGGCGTCGACGACGGCGCGTGCGGCGGCACCGACGGAGGTCCTCGCGCCGGTCACGCCCATGACGGAGACGGCGTAGACGAAGCCCCTGCTGGCGTCGACGGTGGCCTGCATGCGCTGCGGGGACGTGGACGGCGCCACGAGGAACACGCGGTCGAGGCCGAACTCGTCGGAGGCCGCGAGCCATTCGGAGGCCTCGTCGGGGACGAGGTCCGGCGTGATGAGGCCGGCACCGCCGGCGGCGGCGAGGCGCTCGGCGAACGCGCGGACGCCCATGCGCATGACCGGGTTCCAGTAGGTCATGACGAGGACGGCGGCGTTGGTGGCGCTCGTGATGCCCTCGACGACGTCGAAGATCCGGGGGACGGTGAAGCCCTTGTCCAGCGCCTCGACCGTCGCTTCCTGGATGACGTGCCCGTCCATGACGGGGTCCGAGTACGGGATGCCGATCTCGATGAGGTCCACGCCGTTCTCAGCCATGGCGATGCCGGCGTCGATGGTGGTCTGGACGTCGGGGAAGCCGGCGGGCAGGTAGCCGATGAGGGCGGCGCGGCCTTCGCTGCGCGCCTTCTCGATGGCGGCCGCGGCCTTGGATCCGGTGGCGGGGCCGGTGGATGCCGTGGTGGCGGGATGCGTGGTCACAGCTGTTCACCCTCCTGGGCGATTTCCTGCTCGGCACTGTCGTCCGGGAGGAGGTCGAAGTATTCCGCGGCGGTCGC
The DNA here is from genome assembly GCF_002927275.1 of Arthrobacter pityocampae. Lineage (GTDB taxonomy): Bacteria > Actinomycetota > Actinomycetes > Actinomycetales > Micrococcaceae > Arthrobacter_D > Arthrobacter_D pityocampae. The sequence continues at coordinate 291,181 of NZ_PRKW01000002.1, forward strand.
CACGTCCTTGTCACCGCGGCCTGAGAGGTTGATGACGACGATCTTGTCCGACGCCTTCTCCCCCGGTCCGAGGTCCGCCGCGAGCCGCTGCCCCACCTTGATGGCGCCCGCGAGGGCGTGCGCGGTCTCGATGGCCGGGATGATCCCCTCGGTCTGGCTGAGGATCTTGAAGGCGTCCATCGCCTCGGCGTCGGTGATGGGCTCGTAGTGCGCCCGCCCGATGTCGGCGAGGTAGGCGTGCTCGGGGCCGACGCCGGGGTAGTCGAGGCCCGCGGAGATGGAGTGGGACTCCATGGTCTGGCCGTCGTCGTCCTGCATGAGGTAGGACCGCGCCCCGTGCAGCACGCCCGGGCGGCCCAGGGTGATGGTGGCCGCGTGGCGGCCGGTCTCGACGCCGTCGCCGCCGGCCTCGAAGCCGTACAGGGCGACGTCGCGGTCGTCGAGGAAGCCGTGGAACATGCCGATGGCGTTCGAGCCGCCGCCGACGCACGCGCAGACGGCGTCGGGGAGCTTGCCCGTCTGCTCGAGGATCTGCTCCCTCGCCTCGTCGCCGATCACCTCGTGGAAGTACCGGACCATGGACGGGAACGGGTGGGCGCCCGCGGCGGTGCCGAGCAGGTAGTGCGTGGTCTCGACGTTCGCCACCCAGTCGCGCAGGGCTTCGTTGATGGCGTCCTTGAGTGTCTGGGAGCCGTTGGTGACGGGGATGACCGTGGCGCCGAGCAGCTGCATGCGTGCGACGTTGAGCGCCTGGCGGCGGGTGTCCTCCGCGCCCATGTAGACGACGCACTCGAGTCCGAGGAGGGCGGCCGCCGTCGCGCTGGCGACGCCGTGCTGGCCGGCGCCGGTCTCCGCGATGACGCGGGTCTTCCCCATGCGCTTGGCGAGCAGGGCCTGACCCAGCACGTTGTTGATCTTGTGCGAGCCGGTGTGGTTGAGGTCCTCGCGCTTGAGGAAGACGCGCACGCCGCCGCAGTGTTCGGCGAAGCGCTGCGCCTCGGTGAGCAGGGAGGGCCGGCCGGCGTAGTTCCTGTTGAGTTCGGCGACCTGCGCCGTGAACCCGGGGTCCGCCTTGGCCGTGTCGAAGGTGTCCTGCAGTTCGTCGAGCGCGGCGATGAGCGACTCCGGCATCCATCGTCCGCCGTACGCGCCGAAGTAGGGACCGGGGGCGTGGCGGAGGCTCTCGTCGTGGCTGAGGAAGGCCTCGGCCGTTCCGGCGTCGATGGCGTCCTCCGCCCGGACGCCGGTGCCTTCGTGGCCTGTGTCCTGCTGCGTATCGGTCATGACTTCAGCGTTCCTGTCCTGTTGGTCCTGACCCGGCCGGTGGTGCCGCCCGGGTCCCTCGCGGACCGGGGTGGCCGGTCCGTGTACTGCTTCGTCGGCCCGTCGGGGCGAGCCGCGTGAACCTGCGCGCCGTGCCGCCGGAGAAGATCCGTCAGCCGTGCGCCGGAGCGTCCAGGGCACGCCAGGCGGCCCCGCCGACGCGCGTGAACTCGCCGATCGTCGCCGCAGGGTCGCTGTGGCGCACCAGCGCCTCCCCCACTAGGACCGCGTGCGCGCCGCCGGCGGCGTAGTCGGCCACGTCGGCGGCGTCCCGCACCCCTGATTCGGCGATGACGACGGTCCCGGATGGGACGAGGTGCGCGAGTTCCGCGAAGACCTCCCGGTGGATGTCCAGCGTCTTCAGGTTGCGCACGTTGACGCCGATGATCACGGCGCCGGCAGCGACGGCGCGGCGCACCTCCTCGACCGTGTGCGTCTCGACGATCGCGTGCATCCCGAGCTCGGCGGTGAGCGCGAGGAACGCGCCCAGCTCCTCGTCCGTGAGCGCCGCGACGATCAGCAGGACGACGTCGGCGCCGTGGGCGCGCGCCTCCCAGATCTGGTACTCGTCCACCGTGAAGTCCTTGCGGAGCACGGGGAGGGCCACGGCCGAACGGACGGCGTCGAGGTCGGCGAGCGAGCCGCCGAACCGCCGCTGCTCCGTGAGCACGGAGATGACGGCCGCGCCGCCCTGCTCGTACCGGGCCGCGAGGGCGGCCGGGTCCGCGATGTCCGCGAGGGCGCCCTTGGACGGGCTGCTGCGCTTGACCTCGGCGATGACCGCCACGGCTCCGCCGCGTCCGGCGCCCAGGGCATCGAACGCGTCGAGGGGTGCTGGGGCCGCGAGGGCGGCCGCGCGCACGTCGTCGAGAGGCAGTGCCCGGCGGCGCTCCGCGAGGTCCTCGCGGACGCCGTCGATGATGTCGTCGAGGACCGTCATCTAGTGGCCGTTGTTCTTGAGCTTCGATCCACCCACGCCGTAGCCGATCTTGCGCATGACGAAACCGACGATCAGGCCCACGAACATGACGCCGATGCCGCCCCAGAACAGGAGGGTGCCGAAGTCGAAGTTGCCCGGGGTGCTTGCGAGGATGTAGGCGAAGGAGGCGATCGCGGCGCCGGCCAGCATGATCAGCACGCAGGTCCACGCGGCGGGGCTGTTACCGTGGCCGATCGTCTCGTCACCCATCTGGGCGTGGGTCGCCGGGGTGTTGCGGGTGGCGCTGGCGCTGGTCTCGGATGCCATGGGTAATCTCCTTCGAACGGGTCGTCTCCCATTCTGCCACTGATGGGCCGACGCCACGGCACGCTGCCGGCTCTGGCGGCGCCGTCGGGCTCGCCGGGACGGGTAGGCGGGCGCGGGTCGGCGCGCGGGGTCGGCGACGGCGTCGCGGGCGTCGTCGGGCTCGCCGGGACGGGTGAGCGGGCGGGACGCGCGCTGCCGGTCAGCGCGTCGGGTCGTTGCCGCGGGACAGCTCGTCCCAGCTGTCGATCTCGTCGGCGTGGGCGCTCCCCCGCTGCTGCCGCGTGCGGCGCTGCCCGCCCTGTCCGTGGTCCGGCTCGTCGGAGGGGTCGGTCGGGGTGCCTCCGGAAGGACTCGGGGCGGTATCGGCCGCGGGGCTCGGGGCCTCGGCGGCGCCAGGCCCGGCGGCCCCGGGGGTGTTCGTCTCTGCGTGGACGACGGCGTCCGGGTCGGCCGGCATCCCGCCGGGAGCGCCGGTGTCCGTGTCACCCGGCACGACGCCGGGCGGTACGTCCCCCGTCGAGGGCGCGGGAGCTCCGGGCTGCGTGCTGCCCGGGGTGGCGCGGACCACCCGCGAGGGGCCGGCGTCGTAGCGTCGGTTGATCCCCCACGTCCGCCCGGCGACGAGCACCCACCCGGCGGCGAGCACCAGGAGCACCCCGGCCGCTGCGGCCACCCACGGCAGGGCGGTCGCTGACGCTTCGGCTCCGGCGAGGCCGCTGACGCCGATCGCCGTCCCGACGGCGGGTTCCGCGGCGGAGGAGGGGTCGAGCGCGACCGCCGTGCTGGACAGCGTGATCCCGATCCCGGAGAGGACGAGGATGGCGGCGATGACCCAACGGGCCACGCGCCCCGCGATCGACACGGCGAGGGCCGCGGCCAGGGCCACGAGGGCGAACGCCGTCACGGGTGTCGCGGCGTCGCTGCCGGCGATGGCGAGATCGGGGGTCTGCACGGCGTCCTGGGGCAGGCGCACCGTGAGCCAGGTCTGCGTCGTCGCGCCGAAGGCGAGCAGCGCGAGCACCACGATCCCCAGGACGACGACGCCGCGGCGCGTGAGGCGGCCTGCGGGGCGCTCGGCGGCGCTCACGGGAGGTCCGCCGTCGCCGCGCGCAGGCCTGCCGCGGTCAGGGCCGCCCGGAGCGGTGCTGCCGCCTTGTTGACCGTCTCGAGCGCCTCGGCCTCCAGGACGGAGTCGGCGACGATGCCGCCCCCGGCCTGCACGTACGCCCTGCCGTCGCGCAGCAGGGCCGACCGGATGGCGATCGCCATGTCCATGTCGCCCGCGAAGTCCAGGTAGCCCACCACTCCGCCGTAGATCCCGCGCCGGTGCGGTTCCACCTCGTCGATGAGGCGCAGGGCGCGCGGCTTCGGCGCCCCGGAGAGCGTGCCCGCCGGGAAGGTCGCCGCCAGGACGTCGTAGGCGCTCCTGGTCGGCGAGAGCCGTCCGACCACTGTGGACACGAGGTGCATGATGTGGCTGAACTTCTCCACCTCCATGAACTGCGTGACGTCGACGGTGCCCGGGATGCACACCTTGGAGAGGTCGTTGCGGGCGAGGTCGACGAGCATGAGGTGCTCGGCCTTCTCCTTGATGTCGGCGCGGAGCTCGACGGCGAGGTCGCGGTCCTCCTCGACGGTCTTCCCCCGCGGCCGCGATCCAGCGATGGGGTGCGTGATGACCTCGTCCCCGGTCACGGTGACGAGGGCCTCGGGCGAGCTGCCCACGATCGAGTAGCCCCGGCCGTCGGCGTCCTCGAGGCTGAACAGGTACATGTAGGGACTGGGGTTGGTGGTGCGCAGGATCCGGTAGACGTCCAGCGCCGAGGCGTCGCACTCGATCTCGAAGCGCCGGCTGATGACCACCTGGAAGACGTCGCCGTCGACGATGGCCCGCTTGCCGCGGTCGATCGCCGCGAGGTAGTCGGGCTCGAACCAGGACTCGCGGACGCGGTCCGTCGACGCCTCGGCGCTCGGTGCGTCGGGCGCCATCACCGAGACGGCGAGCTCGGTGGGGGCGACGAGCTTGGTGAGCATCCCCTGGACGCGCGCGACGGCGTCGTGCCAGGCCTCGTCGACGCGCTCGTCGGTGTTGTCGAAGTTGATCGCATTGGCGACGAGGGTGAGGGAGCCCGCCGAGTTGTCGTGGATGGCGAGGTCGGACACCAGGCACATCGCGAGCTCGGGCAGCAGGAGGTCGTCCTCCGGGGGGCTGGTGAGCCGCTCCCAGTGCCGGACCGCCTCCCATCCCACGAAGCCGACCATCCCGGACGTGAACGGGGGGAGGTCCTCGAAGCGTTCGGTCCGCAGGGCCTCGACCGTGAGGCGGAGCGCCTCGACGGGGTTCCCGGCCACGGGGACGCCGGCCGGGGGTTCGCCCAGCCAGTGCGCCTGCCCGTCACGCGTGGTCAGCGTGGCGCGGGAGTGCGAGCCGATGAAGGAGTACCGCGACCAGACGCCGCCGACGGCGGCGGATTCCATCAGGAACGTGCCCGGCTGCCCTGCGGCGAGCTTGCGGTACACGCCGATCGGCGTGTGCGCGTCCGCGAGGACGGTCAGGTGCACGGGGACCACGCGGCGGGCCCTGGCCAGCGCACGGAACTCCTCGAGGGTGGGGCTGATGGCGCCCAGGTGCTGCATGGGTCAGAGTCCTTCGGGGTCGGGGCGGTGGGCGGTCCGGGCGGGAAGGGCCCGGCCGTCGAAGCAGGTGCGGGTGCCGGTGTGGCACGCGGCGCCCTCCTGGTCCACCGTGACGAGCAGGGCGTCGCCGTCGCAGTCGAGGGCCACGCCCCTGACCCACTGCCGGTGCCCGGAGGTGTCGCCCTTCCGCCAGTATTCGGAGCGGGACCGCGAGTAGAACGTCACGCGGCCCGTGGTCAGGGTGCGCCGCAGCGCCTCCTCGTCCATCCAGCCCAGCATCAGGACCTCGAGGGTGTCGTACTGCTGGACGACGGCGGCGACGAGCCCGGCGTCGTCCTTCTTCAGGGCGCGGGCGATCGCGGGATCGAGGGCGGGGCCGTCTCCCCCGGTGCCGGCATCGGCGGAGGGGGCGGCGCGGTTCGGGGAGGAGGTGGAGGAGAGCATCACCCCTGATTCTAGTGCGGCCCGCGCGGGGGCACGGGCGGGCCCTGCCCCCGCGCGGGCCCGTCATGCTAGTTTCAGCAGTGATGCACTACGTAACCCCGTCCCGCGAGGTCCTGGCCGAGACGCTCCTGGCAGCCGGCCCCGATGCCCCCACCCTGTGTGAGGGGTGGCGGACGCGCGACCTCGCCGCGCATCTGTACCTCCGGGAGCACCGGCCCGCCCTGGGCCTCGGCATGGTGATCCGGAAGTTCGCCCCCGCGACGGAGCGTGCCACGCGGGAGACGGGCGAACGGGCGAACTCGCCCGCGGCCTACGAGGCCCTCGTGAACCGCTTCCTCGCCGGCCCGCCGATCCTGTCGCCGATGCGCCTCAACGCCATCGACCGGAGTGCCAACCTGATCGAGTACTTCGTCCATACCGAGGACGTCCGCCGCGCGACGACGCGCTGGGCGCCCCGTGCGCTCGACGCCGAGTACGCCAACGCCCTCTGGGAGGAACTCGTCAAGCGTGCGGCGTTCCTCTACCGGGGCGTCGACCTCGGCATCGTCCTCGTGCGCCAGGACGGGCCCCGGCACGTCGCCAAGCGTGCGCCCGTGTCGGTGGCGATCGTCGGCGACCCGGGTGAGCTGCTCCTGCACGCGCATGGTCGCAGCCAGGCCCTGGTGACCTTCGAGGGCCAGCCCGACGCCGTCGCCCTGCTGCAGAGCGCCGACGTCGGCATCTAGCCCGGTTGCTCGACGTCTCCGTCGGCTAGGCCCCCCTATGTGCCGGGCCGCCGCGGCGGGTGCCCGGTCCCGGGGGAACGCCCCCACGGCTCTGGGCCGCCGCGCCGGGTGCATGCCCGCCAGCCCCAGGAATCAGCGGACGGGGAAGCCCGCCTCGCGGATGGCCGCCTTGACCTGCGCGATCGCGTCCACCGGACCGAAGTGGAAGACCGAGGCCGCGAGGACCGCGTCGGCGCCGGCCGCGACCGCCGGCGGGAAGTGTTCCGGCTTGCCCGCGCCGCCCGAGGCGATCAGGGGCACCCCGACGGCGGCCCGCACGGCGCGGATGAGCTCCAGGTCGAAGCCCTCCTTGGTGCCGTCGGCGTCGATCGAGTTGAGCAGGATCTCCCCGACGCCGCGGTCCGCGGCCTCCTTCGCCCAGGCCACGGCGTCGATCCCCGTGCCCTTGCGTCCGCCGTACGTGGTGACCTCGAAGCCGGACGGGGTGCTCGCGTCCCGCGTCCGCCGCGCGTCGAGGGAGAGCACGAGGACCTGGGCCCCGAAGTGCCCGGTGATCTCGTCGATGACGGACGGGCGGGCCACGGCGGCGGTGTTGATTGACGCCTTGTCCGCGCCGAAGCGCAGGAGGCGGTCGACGTCGGAGATCTCGCGGACACCCCCGCCCACGGTGAGCGGGATGAAGACCTCCTCCGCGGTGCGCGCGACGACGTCGAGGGTGGTCTCGCGGTTGCCGGAGGACGCGGTGACATCGAGGAAGGTGAGCTCGTCGGCGCCGGCGCGGTCGTAGCGGTGCGCGAGTTCCACCGGGTCGCCGGCGTCGCGCAGGTCCTCGAAGTTGACGCCCTTCACCACGCGCCCGGCGTCGACGTCGAGGCAGGGGATGACGCGCACTGCGACGGTCATGGCGGTCCCTGCCCTAGATCCGGCAGGCGTGGATGGTGCTGACGAGGATGGCGCGGGCGCCCAGCTCGTACAGCTCGTCCATGACGCGGTTGGTCTGGTGGCGCTTGACCATGGAGCGCACGGCGACCCAGTCGGAGTCGCGCAGCGGCGAGACCGTCGGCGATTCCAGCCCGGGGGTCAGGGCCGCGGCCTCGTCCACGAGGTGCTTCCGGATGTCGTAGTCCATCATCACGTACTGGCGGGCCACGAGGACGCCCTGCAGGCGGCGCAGCAGGACGTCGAGGCCGGCGGGCGCCTCCGCACCGGTCCGCCCGATCAGCACGGCCTCGCTCTGCAGGATGGGTTCGCCGAAGATCTCCATGCCGGCGGCGCGGAGGGTGCTGCCGGTCTCGACGACGTCGGCGATGGCGTCGGCCACGCCGAGGCGCACCGAGGACTCGACGGCGCCGTCCAGCCGGACCACCGACGCCGTGATGCCGCGCGCGGTGAGGTAGTCCTTCAGGAGCCCCTCGTAGCTGGTCGCGAGGCGGCGGCCCTCGAGCTCCTCCAGCGAGGAGAAGTCCCCCGCCGGCCCTGCGAACCGGAAGGTGGAGGCGCCGAAGCCGAGCTGCATGAGCTCCTCGGCCTGGACCTGGGCGTCGAGGAAGAGGTCACGGCCGGTGATGCCGACGTCGAGGGTCCCCGAGCCCACGTACACCGCGATGTCGCGCGGCCGGAGGAAGAAGAACTCGATCTCGTTCTCGGGGTCCACGAGCACCAGTTCGCGGGAGTCGCGGCGCTGGCGGTAGCCGGCCTCGGCGAGCATGGACGAGGCGGCCTCGGAGAGGGCGCCCTTGTTGGGGACTGCAACACGGAGCATGGGGGATCTTTCGCTGGTCAGGAACGGGGACGTGGCGGAGCCGCGGACGGGCGCACGGGGCGCCGTGCGGCTACAGATGCTTGTAGACGTCCTCCAGCGTGAGTCCCTTGGCGATCATGAGGACCTGCAGGTGGTAGAGCAGCTGGGAGATCTCCTCCGCGGCCTCCGCGGAGGACTCGTACTCGGCGGCCATCCATACCTCGGCGGCCTCTTCGACGACCTTCTTGCCGATGCCGTGCACGCCCGAATCGAGCTCCGCGACGGTCCGCGACCCCGACGGCCGCTCCACCGCCTTCGCGCTGAGTTCCTCGAACAGGGAATCAAAGGTTTTCACACCCTCTAGGTTATCGGCTCGCGCGGGTGTCGCGGCACGCCGGTCGCGCCCTGTGACGGACGCCTCCGTGCTCATCGCTCCGACGCGCGGAGGACAGCGGCCGTCGCCAGTGCCGCCGAGACGGCCTCGTGCCCCTTGTCCTCCGAGGAACCGGGCAGCCCGGCGCGGTCCAGTCCCTGCTGCTCGGTGTCGCAGGTCAGCACTCCGAAACCCACCGGGACGCCGGTGCGGACGCTGACATCGGTGAGGCCCGACGTCGCCGCCTGGCACACGTACTCGAAGTGCGGCGTGCCGCCGCGGATGACGACGCCGAGTGCCGCGACGGCGTCGAACAGGGGGGCGAGGCGCGCGGCGGCGACGGGCAGCTCGAAGCTGCCGGGCACGCGGATCTCGGTGACCTCCGCACCGGCCTCCGCCGCGGCCCGCCGGGCGCCGTCGAGCAAGCCGTCCATGATCTGCGTGTGCCAGCTCGCGGCGATGATCGCCAGGCGCAGGGGCGCGCCGTCCGGGGTGGTCAGTGCGCTGACGTCGATGCTGGGTGCTCCGTGGCCGCTCATGGGTCTCCTTCGGTTCGTGTACTGCAGGGGTCGGAAAGGGTGGATCAGGCGCTGGTGGATCAGGCGGTGACGGATCAGGCCGTGTGCCGGTGGTCCTCGCGCGCCCGGACGTAGGCCACGAGGTCCTCGATCGAGACGAGCGGGATTCCGTGCTCGTCGGCGAAGCGGCGCAGCGCGGGCAGGCGCATCATGTCGCCGCCGTCGTGGACGAGTTCGGCGATGACAGCCGCCGGACGCTTGCCGGCGAGGACGCTGAGCTCCACGCCGGCCTCGGTGTGTCCGGGCCGTTCGCGGAGCCCGCCGGGGGCGGCCCGCAGCGGGAACACGTGGCCCGGCCGGGTGAGGTCCAGGGGGCTGCTGGCCGGATCGGCCAGCACGCGTGCCGTGCGCGCGCGGTCGGCGGCGCTGATCCCCGTGCTGACGCCTGCCGCGGCGTCGCACGAGACGGTGTAGGCCGTGCCCTTGGAGTCCTCGTTGACCGCGGTCATGGGCGGCAGGAGGAGCCGGTCGGCGTCGTCGGGGCGCAGCGGCACGCAGAGCACGCCCGACGTCCAGCGCACCGTCCAGCCCACGAGCGCCGGTGTCGCGTCCTCGGCGGCGAAGACGAGATCGCCTTCGTTCTCGCGGTCCTCGTCGTCCACCACGACGACGGCGCGGCCGGCGGCGATCGCGGCGACGGCGTCCTCGATCGGGTCGAGGCGCACCGGTGCGGATGCCGTCACTGTGCACCCCCGGCGGAAGCGTCCCGGCGGGCGTCGACGGCGGCGAAGCCGAGGAGCCGTTCGGCGTACTTCGCGAGCACGTCCATCTCGAGGTTCACCGGGTCGCCGAGGCTCTTCGCGCCGAGGCCCGTCTCCCGCAGGGTGGTCGGGATGAGCCCCACCTCGAACCACTGCTCGGCGTCCTCGGGCGGGCTCACCGCGGTGACGGTGAGGGAGACGCCGTCGATCGCAACGGACCCCTTCTCCGCGGCGTACCGTCCCAGGTGGGCGGGGAGCCCGAAACGGAGCCGGTGCCAGGCGCCGAGGTCCTCGCGCTCGAGGAGCACACCGATACCGTCCACGTGGCCCTGGACCACATGGCCGTCGAGGCGCCCACCCGCCGGGACGCACCGCTCGAGGTTGACCGGCGCACCGGGCTGCAGGCCACCGGTGGTGGTGCGGCGCAGGGTCTCCCCCATGACGTCGACGCCCACGCGGCCGCCGTCGAGGGTGACGGCCGTGAGGCAGACCCCGTTGACGGCGATGGAGGCGCCGGGCGCGAGGTCCCGGCCGGTTCCGGGCGCCTCGAAGACGAGGAGTGCGCTCTCGCCGTCGGGCGTGAGCTCCAGGGAGACGACGCTGCCCTGCTCGGAGACGATTCCTGTGAACACTGGTACTTCCTTCGCGTGTGGTGGGTGTGCCGGGTCAGGCGGGAGGCGGTGGGGGCCCGAGGTGCAGCCGCACGTCGGGGTGGAACTGCCGGACGGCGGGCCCGCCGGCGTCATCCAGCGCCCAGCGGACGGCCTCCGTGAGGGTGCCCACCCCGAGGTCCGGGAAGGACGGTGCACCGTCGCCGAGGATCACGGGCGCCACGTAGCTGAAGAGTTCGTCCACCACCCCGGCCCGGAGGAACGCGGAGGCGACCCGCGGGCCGCCCTCCACGAGGACGTGCCGTACCCCGAGGGCGTGGAGCTCGCCGAGGGCCGCGTGGACGTCCCGGGTGGCCAGGTGGAGGAAGCCCTCGCCCCGCACCAGGGCGTCGTCGGGCACGGGCGTGAGCCCCAGGACGACCCGGAGACCGGGGGCCGACGGCGGTGCGCTCGGCGCGGGTTCGCTCCGGGCCGTGAGCCGCGGATCGTCGGCGAGGACGGTCCCGGTGCCGACGAGGACGGCGTCGGCGAGTGCACGGATCCGGTGGCCGTCGGCGCGGGCGCCGGCGCCCGTGATCCACTGGCTGGAGCCGTCCCGGGCCGCCACCCGGCCGTCGAGGGACTGCGCGGACTTCAGCGTGACGAAGGGGCGCCGGGCGAGGACGGACGCCGTCCAGCGCTGGTTGAGGTGCTGCGAGCGGGCCGCCTCGAGGCCACCCACGCAGTCGACGCCGGCCTCCCGCAGCCGCCGCGCCCCGCCGGCGGCAGCCCCGTTGACGTCGTCGGCGGCGTACACCACCCGTTTCACACCGGCGTCGATGAGCGCGTCGACGCACGGTCCTGTCCGGCCGGTGTGGTTGCACGGTTCGAGCGTGACGACCATGGTGCCGCCGCGGGCATCGTTGCCGCGCCGCCGGGCATCGGCGAGGGCGGAGGGTTCGGCGTGCGGCGTGCCGGCCCCGCGGTGGTGGCCCTCGCCGAGGACGGCTCCGTCGGCGGCGAGCAGGACGGCGCCCACGAGGGGGTTGGCGCCGCGCACCCCGCGCCCCGCGAGGTCCAGGGCGTGCAGCATGGCGGCCCTCTCCGCGGTGGAGGTGCTGCTGCCGGGCGTCGCGCTCATCGCAGCGTCGGATCCGGCAGGAGGGTCTCGATGCGCGGCTTCTCGGCGCGCTGGGCGCGAGCCCAGACGAAGAAGCCGACGAGCGTGAACGCGCCGTAGAACACGTACATGAAGGCGCTCGCGTAGTAGCCGGCACTGAACAGGAGGGGGACCCCGACGATGTCCACGGCCACCCACACGAGCCAGAACTCCACCCAGCCCTTGGCCATGCCGTAGGTGGCCAGGAGGGAGCCGACGAATGTCCAGGCATCGGCCCAGACCGGCTCGTACGAGCCGAGCATGCGGAACAGGGGCGTCAGGGCGAAGGTGCCCACGATCATGAAGGACACCATGCCGAGGCGCGCCCTCGTCCCGGCCCAACGGGGTTCGACGGCCTGGCCCCCGTGGTCGCGGCTGGCCCGCCACCGGCGCCACCCGTAGATCGACACGGCGATGAACATGACCTGCCGGCCGGCCTGGCCCAGCAGGTTGGCGGCGCTCGCGGCACCGAAGAGGGAACCGAGGAAGACGGTGAGAAGCAGCACGTTGCCGATGATCCCGACCGGCCAGGCCCACACGCGACGGCGCATGCCGCCGAAGGCGCTGAGGAGACCGAACACGTTGCCCACCACTTCGCGCAGCAGGAGGGACCCGTTGCCTACGGGGATGCGGGCTTCGAAGAGCCACTGCAGAAAATCCATGCCGATCCTTCACCGGGTCCACGGCTCCGGGCAACGGCAGCAGAAGGGACGTCCCACCCCGGACGACGCCGCGGCAAGCCCCGCGACCCGACGACGGGCAACGGTCAGTCCCTGCTGTTCGTGCTTCTCCCATCCAGACTTTGACTGTCGGTCCCGGAATTCCACCGGCTCAACCGCCGCCGTCCCGCGGGTGCGGGACGTTGAGCGGGTCGCGGACTATAACCGCCGGTTCGGACTTACACCGACCCCGGAGCACGTACGCTGCCGATTATTTCACAGCGTGCCCCCGTCCACGGCACGTCGGTCGCAATTCGTCCGAGAGCGAAGCCGCCGATCCTGCGCGCCCGCGCCGTCCTCGGGGTCTGCGGGGTCCGGCGGGGTACAGCTACGGCGGGCGCCGTGAACCGGCACCCGCCGTAGCTGCACATGTCCCGAACCGGACCGAAGATCAGGCCTCGGCGGCGACCTTCGGCCCGCCGTCGGCCTTCGGCTTGGCGTCGACCCCGGCCTCCTTGCGCTGCTGGGCCGTGATCGGCGCGGGCGCCGCGGTCAGGGGGTCGAACCCGCCGCCGGACTTCGGGAACGCGATGACGTCGCGGATCGAATCCGTCCCGGCGAGGAGCGAGACCACGCGGTCCCAGCCCAGGGCGATGCCGCCGTGCGGAGGCGCGCCGTACTTGAAGCCTTCGAGCAGGAAGCCGAACTTCTCCTGCGCTTCCTCCTTGCCGAGGCCCATGACCGCGAACACGCGCTCCTGGACGTCGCGCTGGTGGATACGGATGGACCCGCCGCCGAGCTCGTTGCCGTTGCAGACGATGTCGTACGCGTAGGCGACGGCGTTCTCCGGGTCGGTGTCGAACGTGTCGAGGAATTCGGGCTTCGGGGAGGTGAAGGCGTGGTGGACGGCCGTCCACGCGCCGCCTCCCACGGCGACGTCGCCCGCGGCGACGGCGGCCGAAGCCGGCTCGAACATGGGCGCGTCGACGATCCAGACGAACGCCCAGTCGCCCTCCGTGATGAGCCCGGTGCGCCGGCCGATCTCGACCCGGGCGGCGCCGAGGATGGCGCGCGACGACGTGCGGTCGCCGGCGGCGAAGAAGATGCAGTCGCCGGGCGCGGCCCCGGTCGCGGCCGCGAGGCCCTCGCGCTCGGCGTCGGTGAGGTTCTTGGCGACGGGGCCGCGGAGGCTGCCGTCGTCGTCGATGAGGACGTAGGCGAGGCCCTTGGCGCCGCGCTGCTTCGCCCACTCCTGCCAGGCGTCCAGCTGCCGGCGCGGCTGCGCTGCGCCGCCGGGCATGACGACAGCGCCCACGTAGGGGGCCTTGAAGACGCCGAAACCGGTGTCCTTGAAGAACTCGGTCAGTTCGGTGAGCTCGAGCCCGAAGCGGAGGTCCGGTTTGTCCGAGCCGTACTTGGCCATGGCCTCGGCGTACGTCATGCGGCGGATCGGCAGGGGGATCTCGACGTCGATGAGCTTCCAGAGCGCGGCGACGAGCTGCTCGCCGAGGGCGATGATGTCGTCCTCCTCCACGAAGCTCGCCTCGATGTCGAGCTGGGTGAACTCGGGCTGGCGGTCCGCCCGGAAGTCCTCGTCGCGGTAGCAGCGGGCCAGCTGGTAGTACTTCTCGAAGCCGCCGACCTGCAGGAGCTGCTTGAAGAGCTGCGGGGACTGCGGGAGTGCGTACCAGGAGCCGGGCGCGAGGCGCGCGGGCACCAGGAAGTCGCGGGCGCCCTCCGGGGTGGAGCGCGTCAGGGTGGGGGTCTCGATCTCCACGTACCCGTCGGCGTGCAGCAGTTCGCGGGCGATCCGGCTGGCCTCGGACCGCAGGCGCAGGTTGGCTTGGGGGCCGGGGCGCCGGAGGTCGAGGTAGCGGTGGCGCAGGCGTGCCTCCTCGCCCACCTCCACGTGCTCGTCGATCTGGAACGGCAGGGGGTCCGAGGTGTTGAGAATGGTCACGGTGTCCGCGATGACCTCGATGGCGCCGGTGGGAAGGGCAGGGTTCTCGTTGCCCTCGGGGCGCTGCTGGACCTCGCCGACGATCTGCAGGACGTACTCGTTGCGCAGGGACGAGAACACGTCCTCCTCGCGGACGACGACCTGCGCGACGCCGGAGGCGTCCCGGAGATCGAGGAACGCGACGCCGCCGTGGTCCCGGCGACGGGCGACCCATCCAGCCAGGGTGACGGTTTGTCCTACGTGCTCGGGCCGAAGCGAGCCGAGTTCATGCGTGCGGAGCACAGCATTCCTTCCCACAGATACGTTCGATGAGTCGCAGGCGAGCTTCGCCTGCCTAGAGTTGGTGCAAACCCGTCCAACTTTACCGGTCCGGGTCCGCCGAACCGGACACGCCGTTCCGGGCTGTCGCGTCCGAGGAGCCACCCTCCACCGGAACCCGTCATCACGCGAACTCCGGTTCACCCGCACCACCGAGGAGCACCATGACCCAGCCACCGGGACTGCGCCGCGCAATGGGCGGCTTCGACGCCACCACGGTCGGCGTCGGCGCGATGATCGGCGCAGGCGCCTTCGTGGTCTTCTCCCCCGCCAGTGCCGCGGCGGGCCTGCTGCTGCCCCTCGCCGTCGTCCTCGCGGGGTTCGTCGCCTACTGCAATGCCGCGGCGACGGCCTCCCTCGCCGTCCGCTATCCCTCCAGCGGGGGGACCTACCTCTACGGCAGGAAGCAGCTCGGGCCCTGGCCCGGCTTCCTCGCGGGGTGGGGCTTCGTCACCGGCAAGCTCGCGTCGTGTGCGGCGATGGCCCTGACCTTCGGCCTGTACGCCGCGCCCGGTGCGGAGAAGGCCGCCGCGGTGGCCGCCGTCGTCGGCCTGACCGCGGTGAACCTCCTCGGGGTGACGCGGACGGCCCTCGCGACGCGCGTGATCGTCTCGCTCGTCGTGCCCGTCCTGGCGTTCGTCGTCGTCGTGGCGTTCACCGCCCCGGCCGCACCCTCCACGGCCGGCTCCGGCGGGACGGGCGGCGTCGTCGGCGTGCTGCAGGCTGCGGCCCTGCTGTTCTTCGCGTTCGCGGGCTACGCGCGCATCGCGACCATGGGCGAGGAGGTGCGGAACCCGCGCCGGAACATCCCGCGGGCGATCTTCGGCGCCCTCGGCTTCACCCTCGTGGTGTACCTGCTCCTGGCACTCTCGCTGCTGAATGCCCTCGGGCCGGAGGCCCTGGCCGCTTCGAGTGCACCGCTGCGGGACGTCGTCGACGCCGGGACGCCGCCCGGAGGGGCCACCGGGGTGCTCGACACCGTGGTGGTCGGCGCTGCAGCGCTCGCGAGTCTCGGGGCGCTGCTCGCCCTGATCGCCGGCGTCGGCCGCACCAGTCTCGCCATGGCCCGCAACAGGGACCTGCCCTCGGCGCTCTCCAGCATCTCGACGCGCTTCGCGGTGCCCTGGGTGGCGGACCTCGCAACCGCCGCCGTCGTCGTGCTCCTGCTGCTCGCCACGGACGTGCTGACGGTCGTCGGGTTCTCCAGCTTCGGGGTGCTGGTGTACTACGCGATCGCGAACGTGGCCGCGTTCACGCTCACCGACCGGCAGTGGTACGCCCCGCGCTGGCTGAACGTCGTCGGTGCGGTCGCCTGCCTCGTCCTGGCCTTCACCCTCCCGGCGGTGTCGGTGGTGACCATGCTCGCGGTGCTCGCGGCCGGGGTCGTCGTCCGGGGTGCGGTACTGGTCCGACGCCGGCGTGCGGCCTGAGGGACGCGGAAGAGTCCCCCGTGCGTGCATGCGTGCGGGCGGGCGCGCGGGCGGGCGTGTGGGTGCACCCGGCGCGGCGGCCCAGACCCGGGGTAACGTTCCCCCGGGTCTGGACGCCCGCCGCGGCGGTCCGCCCCAGCCGGGTCCGTCAGGCCCGGGCGACGACGGGCCGGAGGTCGTCCGCCGGCGGGGTCCAGGAGGACGGGTCCGCCACCACCTGGTCGCCCGACCGGATGTCCTTCACCTCGTGCGTGCCGTCGGCGGAGGTGAACCACACGAACGGGATCCCCCGGCGGTCGGCGAACTTGATCTGCTTCCCGAACTTCTCGGCCGTCGCGGCCACCTCGGCGGAGATGCCGCGGCCCCGGAGCGCCGTTGCGACGTCCTGTGCCTGCGACCAGGCGTCGTCGTCCGCGAGCGTCACCAGGACAGCGGTGGGGACCGCGCGGGAGACCGTGGCGAAGCCCTGGCTGAGGATCCGCGAAACGATCCGGGTGACGCCGATAGACAGGCCGACGCCGGGGAAGGTGCGGTTACCCTTGCGGGCGAGCGAGTCGTAGCGGCCGCCGGAGCAGATGGAGCCGAGCCCCTCATGCCCGTCGAGCACCGTCTCGTAGACGGTCCCCGTGTAGTAGTCGAGCCCGCGGGCGATGCTGAGGTCCGCGACCACCCGGCCCGGCGCACGCCGTGACGCCTCCCCCACGACCTGCCGGAGCTCCTCGAGCCCTTCCTCGAGGAGCTCGCTCGTGACGCCGAGCTCCCGGACCCGCTCCACGAAGGACGTGTCGGGGGTACGGATCCCCGCGAGTTCGAGGGCCAGGCGCACCTGCTCCTCGCCTGCTCCCACCTCAGCGCGCAGCAGCACGCCCACCTTCTCGGGGCCGATCTTCTCGAGCTTGTCGATGCTGCGGAGAACCGCCGCCGTATCCGTGAGCCCGATCGCCCGGTAGAACCCCTCGGCGAGCTTCCGGTTGTTCACACGCAGGGTGAAGTCGGGGATCGGCAGGGCACCGAGCGCCTCGACGACGGCGAGAGCGAGTTCGACGTCGTACCGGAACGGGAGGGTGCCATCGCCGACGACGTCGATGTCCGCCTGGGTGAATTCGCGGGCGCGGCCTTCCTGCGGCCGCTCCCCCCGCCAGCACTTCTGGATCTGGAAGCGGCGGAACGGGAACGCGAGGTGGCCTGCGTTCTCGACGACGTAGCGTGCGAACGGGACGGTGAGGTCGTAGTGGAGTGCAAGTCCGCTCTCGGACGCGGACGCCTCCTCGGCCTGCAGGCGCGAGACCGCGTAGACCTCCTTGTCGATCTCACCCTTGCGCAGGAGGTGGTCGACGGTCTCGACGGCGCGCGTCTCGATGCTGGAGAACCCGTGCAGTTCGAACGTGCGCTGCAGCACCTCGAGCACGTGGAGTTCGATCAGGCGCTCCTCGGGGAGCCATTCGGGAAAGCCTGACAGTGATGCCTTGCGGGCCATTGGGGGAATCTCCTCCTGCACGGGGTTTCCGGTCCTCGCCCCGGCGGCGGGACGATCCGGTTCTGCGGCCTCAATCCTAGGTGCCGGGCACCCTTCGCGGGAAAAGCCGGGCCAGTCTGTCCGCGGGGCGGATGGGTGCCACGCCGTCGGACCACGCGTCGTCAGGTGTAGAAGAATCGCACGGTGTGAAAGAAGACCGGCGCCGCGAAGCACAGCGAGTCCAGGCGATCCATGATGCCGCCGTGGCCGGGGATGAGGGAGCCGAAGTCCTTGATGCCGCGGTCGCGCTTGATGGCGGACATCACCAGCCCTCCGGCGAAACCCATCACACACGAGATGAACGCCAGGAGCGCGGCCATGAACGGAGTGAACGGTGTGACCCACCAGAGGGCGGCACCGAGGGCGGTGGCCGAAAGCACTCCCCCGATGAACCCCTCCCAAGTCTTGTTGGGGCTGACGCTCGGCGCGATCGGATGTTTCCCGAGCGTCTTGCCCCATACGTACTGCAGCACATCGGAGCCCTGCACCACGATCAGCAGGAAGAGCAGCAGCTGCGCGCCGGTAGCCCCACCGGCGCCCGGCGCCGACCCTTCGGCCGCGTCCCGGCCCAGCTCCATGGCGATCGGCAACTGCAGGAGCGCCGGGGCGTGGCTGAGGGCGTAGACGCACACCATCAGCGCCCACTGGATGGTCGCGGTGCGCTGCAGGAACCCGGCGGTCTGCCCGGCCAGCGCATTACGCGCCGGCAGGAAGAGGAAGGCGTACACCGGGATGAACACACTGAACATGCCGTACCAGTGTTCCCAGACGAACCAATAGTGCACGGCGGGGATGATGAAGACCAGCCACACGAGCGCTTTGTGATCTCCGCGGCCGGTGGGTGAGATGGTGATGAATTCGCGCAGCGCCAGGAGCGACAGCAGGAGGAAGAGCACGATCGTCACTGTCTCGCCGGCGGCCAGGACAGCGCCGAGCAGGGCGACCATCAGCCACCACGCGTTGATGCGTTGCTTCAGATTCGTGACAGTGCTCGTTGCGCCCAGACGGCGGCCCAGAAGCCGCGCGATCGCGGTGGCCAGCACGAGAACGAGGACGACGCCGCCGAGGAGTTTCAGCGACGACGAGTCCAGCAGCCCCAGTTCCCAGCCGCTCACAGGTCGTCCTGCCGGGCCTGGCTGCGAGGGGGCGACACGCGTTCGTCCGCTTCAGAAGCATCCGTCGGCTGCGGGCCTTGATGCTCCGCCAGGCAGTCCACGAGAACCTGCCGGGCGCGGGCCAGGAATGCCTGCCGCTCCTCATCGGGAGCCAAGTACAGGGGTTCGCAGAAGATGACAGTCGAGAGGTGAGGGACCGGGATCACCTCTCCTTTGGGGAGGATCCGCCCGAGGTTGGCCAGCGTCACCGGGACCACAGGTACCTCAGGGTGAAGCTGCGCCAATTTGTACAGTCCACCGTGGAATCGGGCGATCGTTTCGCCGTCGCCGCGCGTGCCTTCAGGGAAGATGATCAGCGAGTCCCCGGCCGTCAGCACCTCGGCCATGCCCTCCACCTGCCCCTTGGGGCTGACCCCCGAGTCGGAGGTGCGCTGTCGAGTGCCACTGGAGCCGTGGCGGTCCACCAGATAGGCGTTGAAGATCTGATCAGCGAAGACCCTGCGCACCCCGGAGCCCCAGTAGTCCTTGGCGGCCACCGGGCGGGTCCGTCTTCGAAGCTCTCCCGGCAGTGCGGCCCAGATGGTGAGGAAGTCCAGATGGCTGGAATGGTTCGCGTAATAGATGGCCTGCTCCGGCAGCTCCGGTTCGGAGTCTCCGGCTGCAGTCGCGACACGCGCCCCGGCGAACGCGCTGATCAGGGTGGCGAGGCCGCGCCGGAGAACGCTACTCACGTTCACGCGGGCAGGTCCTTGCTGCGGGCGCGCAGCGAGGCGCTGACACGGCGCAGTCGGCGAACGCAGGTGAGCAGGGAGCCCAGCGCGATGAGCGCCAGCGTGCTGACCAGCACCCACCCTTCCGACCACGGAAGCCATGGTTCGGCGATGCTCACCAGGACCCCGGCCATCAGCAACCACATACGGTGCGGCTTGGCCAGGGGCCCGTCGAAGAAGTTCCTCGTACCGAGGGCTGACCCGAGGCTGCGGATATAGGCGGTCAGTACAGCCAATATCGCCGCTAGGAATCCCAGCGTCACCCCGAGATCGACCCTGCCCGCGCTCAGCAGCCCGGCGGTCGCGATGCCTGCTGCTCCCAGGAACAAGACATCAGAAATCCGATCGGGCAGCTCATTGTAGATATCGCCCACCGGTGAGCTCATGCCCTTCTCGACCGCCAACATTCCGTCGAGCATATTCAGCAGCAGACGCAGCGGTATACAGGCGGCAGCCACGGCCAACAGGACAGCCCCGCTTACGGCGTCGTCGGTATGCGCCGACCAGATCAGCGCAGCGGCGCCCACAGCGGCGAACACCACTGAACCGACCGAGATCTGGTTGGGGGTGAGTTTCGCCGCCGCAAGGATATCCGCAGATCGTGTCGCCCACCGGCTGCTGCGCTGCGGAATTGCCCGCCTGTCCGTTCCTTGGCTCATGTGGAGTGTCCGTTCATTTGGCCCTTTGCCGTATTTCATACGGTAGTGGGAGTCGGGCGGGGGAACTGGCAGCAACCCGCGATCAATCCCGTAATTCCACGTCACCATTCATTACAGTGAAAGCATGAGAGCTCGACGCACATCAGTTTTCAGGAACGCCCTGCGGGACCATGGAATCGCCGGAGCATGGGGCTTCGCAGAAGCGACGTTCTTCTTCGTGGTCCCCGATGTGTGGACATCCTGGGTGGGGCTACGCCGGCCGAAGCGCGCGCTCAGCACCACGATCTCAGCCCTCGGTGGTGCCATGGCCGGAGGCACGGTGACCTACTGGTGGGGCCACAAGGTCACCGCCGAGGCCTCGCGCAGCGCGCTGGTGACAGTTCCGGCGATCACGAACGCCATGATCAGCAAGGTGGAGCAGGACATCGCTGAATCCGGGGCCGCTTCCCTGATGAAGGGCCCCACCCGCGGAATCCCGTACAAGCTCTACGCTCGGGCAGCCGGCCTGCAACGGACCCCGCTGGTGACACTTCTTGCCTGGAGTGTGCCCGGCCGGATGGTTCGGTTCATGATGGTGACACTGGCAGTGTCCGGAATTGCCGCCGTAGTGCGCCGCAGGTACCCGGACATTTCTGAGCGGCGGATCTCGACCGTGTTCTGGATCTGCTGGGGCGTGTTCTACGCAGTGTTCATCCCACTGACCTCCCGTCGCCACTGAACCCCAGCGACCGGAGCTCCGACACCGCTCGACAATCCGAGTGAAGCATTCCTACTTCGGCTCAAAAGTCCGTGAGGGTCGCCATAGCGAAGACATTCCGAGGCGCGCTGGCCGCAGTATTACAGGGCCACCTTTCAGGGCGTTGAGTGCGGGACGGGTCAGATAGGGGCCCGCCGGGTTTCCGGACGTCGACGTTGCCTCCTACCGATCTCCTACTCGACACCCGGAATCGATGTCCGGCATTTCAGCCTTCACGAATTTCGGGAGGTCGGTCGTCGGTCTCCTCGGCGGCTTTCTTATGCCACGCTTCCTCCGACCGCGTCGCATGCAGGATTTGCAGGACACAACCAACCGCGGCGAGGGTCTCCACGACCTGACGTACGGGAGTCGCCTCCGTGCCGGGAAGCCGCTGGCGGACCTTCTGCGCTCGGCCCCGTCGACGACGTTCAACACAATGGAGGGCCCCTGCGCCGCCTGGGCCGCTTCCGCGACCACGAAGCCCTGCCGGGTCTCCCCTCGATGTCCCCGGCCTGCGTGGTGCCCGGTAGCACCGTAGTCCCGGCATTCGCCATCGGTGGTCTTGGCCTCGGTGACGGTTCCGTTACGGGCAGTGAGGACGCCCGCGTCACCGAGGATTTCGTCATCACTGCCTGCGGTCAGGCATCTCGACGGTTCAACTGGACCTCACGAGCACCACGGACACACTGGTGAGCGGAATCTGACCACTCTGGGAGCGTGCCGCGTACGCCCACCTCCCGCCATGCCGCGGAACAGGGGCCAGTGGGTAAAGTAGCCTCAGGGCAGGTTCCCGGTTTTCAAGGCAGGGCGGGATGCGCAGCGAGGTCGGCCGGAAGGCACTCGCCGCCGTATCGCGACCGGCACGACCGATAGACTCCTGGATCCTGCATGACATGGCCCTGGCGCGGTTCACGGCCATCCGACGAGCGAAAGACTTCTAGCGGTGACAGACAGTCAGCAATCCGACGACACGACCATCGGCCAGGGCCCACAGCAGGACGCTGCGGCAAGCGACGGTACCGATGCAGCACCCGTAGCGGCAGAGCCCAGCGCGGCTGCAGAGCCCGCTGTTGACGAGCCCGAGGCGATGGACCCCTCGGTGGCCGTCGAGCCCGAGGCTGCAGAGCCCCCCGCGGCGGTGGAGGCCCTTGCAACGCAGCCCCCTGCGGCCACAGAGCCCGCGACGACCATCGAGGAAGCCGCGGTGGCCGAGCCCGTTGCGGCAGAAAGCGCGGAGCCCGCGGCCGTTGAGCCTGCTGCCGCGGAGCCTGCTGCCGCCCAGCCGCAACCCTCCGCTCCCCGCCCCCCGCTTCCGACGACGATGGCCCCACGCCCGGTGAAGAAGGCCGCGACGCCGGTGGCGGCCCCCGTCGCCCACAGCACCCCCCTCGCGGAGGCCGGCAGGTTCGCGCGCGTCGAGGAGGACGGCCACGTCTTCCTGCTCGTCGACGGCGAGGAGCACCCGGTGGGCCAGTACCCGGACGCGACGCGCGAGGAGGCCCTCGCCTACTTCGTGCGCAAGTACGACGACGTCGCCAGCCAGGTGGCGCTCCTCGAGCAGCGGGTGCAGGCCAAGGCGCCGGCGTCGGACATGGCCAAGACGGCCAAGCACCTGCGCGCCCAGGTCGGCGAACGCAAGGTGGTCGGCGACGTCCTCGCCCTCGAGGCGCGCATCGACGCCCTGCTGGAGGCCATCGCGGGCCTGGAGAAGGCCGAGCGGGCCGTCCACGACGCCCTGAAGGCCAAGGAACTCGCGGCCCGTGAGGCGATCGTGGCCGAAGCGGAAGAGCTCGCCGACCGCGACCCCTCTACCGTGCAGTGGAAAGCCAGCAGCACCCGGATGAACGAGCTGTTCGAGCTCTGGAAGGCTGCCCAGAAGAACGGACCGAGGCTCGGCCGCGGCACGGAGGACGCGCTCTGGAAGCGCTTCCGGTCCGCCCGCACCATCTTCGACCGCCACCGCCGCGCCTACTTCTCGCAGCTGGACAGTGACAACGTCGAGGCCAAGCAGGCCAAGGAAGCCCTCATCAAGCGGGCCGAGCAGCTCTCCGGCTCCACGGACTGGGGCCACACCGCCGCCGAGTACCGGCACCTGATGGACGAGTGGAAGGCCTCCAAGCGCGCCAGCCGCAAGGACGACGACGCCCTGTGGGCCCGTTTCCGCGCCGCCCAGGACCGTTTCTTCGAGGCACGCAAGACCGCGAACGAAGCCGTGGACGAGGAGTACGCGGGCAACCTCGTGGCTAAGGAAGCGCTGCTGCGGGAAGCCCAGCAGATCCTGCCGATCAGGGACCTCGCCGCCGCGAAGAAGGCCCTGCAGTCCGTCCGCGACCGGTGGGACGAGGCCGGCAAGGTCCCGCGCGCCGACATGGGCCGCATCGACGCGGGCCTCCGCAAGGTGGAGGACGCCGTCAAGGCCGCCGATGACGAGCACTGGACGAAGACGAACCCGGAGACCAAGGCGCGCACCAACAGCGCCCTGAGCCAGCTCGAAGCGACGATCGCCCAGCTCAAGGAGGACCTCGCCGCCGCCGAGCGTGCCGGCGACGCCAAGAAGATCGCGTCGGCACGGGAAGCACTGGCCGCACGCGAGCAGTGGCTCGACATGCTGCAGAGGTCGGCGCAGGACTTCTCCTAGCCGCCCGAGCGCACCCGCAGAAGCCCCCCCGGCACCCTTGTCCACATCGGCGCCGGGGGGCTTCTGCGTGGGCGGCGCAGTCCCCATGCTGAGGGGATGGCTCCCCTGCACGGCCCCTCCGCCGCTGTCCCTCCCGAGCGCTACCCGGAAGCGGCCCGCCCTCCGGTCACGTCCACCGGGGGCGCGCTCTTCCATGCGGGGGAGATCTTCACCGCGGCGGAGCTGCAGGCCATGCGGATTGAGGGCCTCGTGCGCCTGGTCATCGGCGGGTCCTACCTCCGGAGCGACTTCCGGGAGGACCCCGTCGTCAGGTCGCAGGCTGCCGCCCGGTGTATCCCGCGGGCGGTGCGCGCCCGGGTGGCGCTGGGGCGCTCGTGCGCGGCCTGGATCTACGGGTGCGCCCCACCGCCGGCCGTGATCAGCCTCGTGACGGACCACCGGCGGCGCACCACGGCGCTGCCGCCCTTCACCTCCGCGGTCATGCACCAGGTGGCGCTCGGACCGTTCGACGTCAACACGGTGGGCGGGGTCCCCGTGACGACCCCGCTCCGCACCGCCCTGGATATCGCGGTGCACGGCGAGGACCGCGACGCGGTGCACATCCTGCGGGCGATCAGCCGGGACCGTGACCTGGACTGCCCGCTCCGCCTCGTGGAGGCTGCACTCCTGAGCACCTCCCGGGTGCCCGGCAAGACGCGTGCCCTGACGAGGGTGCGGGCAGCCCGGCGACCCGCACCGGAAGGAACGGCACGCCCGGGACGCCGCTCATGAGTAGCGCCCCGGCGCGGCGGCCGTCAGGGACGGCGCTGCGAGCCGGTGGTCCGGTAGACGTCGAACACGCCGTCGATGCGCCGGACCGCGCTGAGGATATGGCTGAGGTACTTGGGATCGCCCATCTCGAACGCGAAGCGGGACATCGCCACCCGGTCGGAGGACGTGTTCACGTTGGCCGCGAGGATGTTCACGTGGTTCTCGGCGAGGACACTCGTGACGTCGGAGAGCAGGCTCTTACGATCGAGGGCCTCCACCTGGATCTCGACGAGGAACACGCTCGTCTGCGTGGGAGCCCAGTCCACGGGCACGATGCGGTCCGGCTGGTCGCGCAGCTCCTGCACGTTCCGGCAGTCGGTCCTGTGCACGGAGACGCCCGAGCCACGCGTGACGAACCCGATGATGGGATCCGGCGGAACGGGGGTGCAGCAGCGGGCGAGCTTCACCCAGACGTCGCCGACCCCGCGGACGGTCACGCCGGAGTCGGAGAACTTGGGCCGTCGGGGCTGGGCCGGGACCACGGTCTCGGCGATGCTCTCCTCGGCGCCCTCGTGGCCGCCCATGAGCGCCACGAGGTGCTCGATGACGTTCTGGGCGGAGGTGTGGCCGTCGCCGACGGCCGCATACAGCGCCGAGATGTCCTGATGGTGGAGCTCCTCCGCCACGGTCATGAGGGCGGTGTGCGTCATCATGCGCTGCAGCGGCAGGTTCTGCTTGCGCATGGCGCGCGTCAGCAGGTCCTTGCCCTTGTCCACGGCTTCCTCGCGCCGCTCCTTCGTGAACCACTGCCGGATCTTGTTCCGGGCGCGCGGGCTCTTGACGAAGCCCTGCCAGTCTTGGCTCGGGCCCGCCCCCTCGGCCTTCGACGTGAAGATCTCCACGGAGTCACCGTGGTTGAGCTCGCTGTTGAGGGGCACGAGCTTCCCGTTCACCCGCGCCCCGATGGTCCGGTGGCCCACCTCGGTGTGCACGGCATAGGCGAAGTCCACCGGCGTGGACCCGGCCGGCAGGGCCATCACCTCGCCCTTGGGCGTGAAGACGAAGACCTCGGCGGCGTTGATCTCGAACCGCAGGGAGTCGAGGAACTCGTTGGGGTCGGAGGTCTCCTGCTGCCAGTCCACGAGGCTGCGCAGCCACCCCATGTCCCCGCCGTCCTGCGCCTCCAGCTGCCGGCCCCCGCTCTTGTACTTCCAGTGGGCGGCGACGCCGTACTCGGCGCGGCGGTGCATGTCGTGGGTCCTGATCTGGATCTCCACGGGCTTGCCACCCGGACCGATCACCGTGGTGTGGAGCGACTGGTACATGTTGAACTTCGGCATCGCGATGTAGTCCTTGAACCGCCCGGGCAGGGGGTTCCACCGCGAATGGAGGGAGCCGAGGGTCGCGTAACAGTCACGCACGCTGTCCACCAGGACGCGCACGCCCATGAGGTCGTGGATGTCGTCGAAGTCCTTACCGCGGACGATCATCTTCTGGTAGATCGAGTAGTAGTGCTTGGGCCGGCCCGTGATCGTCGCCTTGATCTTGACGGTGCGCAGGTCCTCGTCGATCTGGTTCCGGACGAGGCTGAGGTGCTTCTCCCGCTCCGGGGTCCTGTCCCCCACCATGCGGACGATCTCCTCGTACACCTTCGGGTGCAGGGCCGCGAAGGAGAGATCCTCGAGTTCCCACTTGATGGTGTTCATGCCCAGCCGGTGCGCGAGCGGGGCGAAGATCTCGAGCGTCTCCCGTGCCTTCTTCGCGGACGAGGCGGGCGAGACGAAGCGCCACGTGCGGGCGTTGTGCAGCCGGTCGGCGAGCTTGATGACGAGCACCCGGATGTCCTTCGCCATGGCGACGACCATCTTGCGGACCGTCTCGGCCTGCGCGGCGTCCCCGAAGGACACCTTGTCGAGCTTGGTGACGCCGTCCACGAGCATGGCCACCTCGGGCCCGAAATCGCGGGTGAGTTCGGCGAGGGTGTAGGAGGTGTCCTCGACGGTGTCGTGCAGCAGGGCCGCGGCGAGCGTGGTGCCGGTCATCCCCAGTTCGGCCAGGATGGTGGCGACGGCGACGGGGTGCGTGATGTACGGATCACCGCTCTTGCGCGTCTGGCCCTCGTGGCTGCGCTCCGCGACGAGGTAGGCCCGCTGGATGAGGTCGAGGTCCTCCTTCGGGTTGTTGGCCCGGACCGTGCGCAGGAGCGGCTCGAGGACGGGCGAGTAGCCGGAGGAGCCACGGCCGGTGAGCCGGGCGATGCGCGCGCGGGTCCGCCCGCGCCGGCCGGGAGCGGCCTGGTCGGCGCTCGTCGCGGACGGCGCGGAGGCCGGGGATTCGGGCTGCACGAGCCCCCGGTTCGCTCCGGGGCGCGCCGCGTCCGTGGCGATCGGGCCCTGCCCGCCGGTCGCGGGGGCGCCGGGCCCGACGTCGGGCCCGCCCCTGGGGTTCACCGCTTCAGCCATGTGCCATCCCTCAATCTCGATCCCGGGCCCCTCGAGGGGCCTACGATGCCACCGGTCGTGCGACGGTTCAATTCTAGCCGTGCCGGAAACGGCATCGGCCGCACGCGACCCGGAGGGGTCGCCTGCGGCCGGCGCCGATGCTAGGGAGGTGGAGGACTCAGGCCGGGGACGCCGTCAGGGACCGGCGGGCGAGGACCCTCTCCTCCTGCTTCTTCAGCTCGGGCTCGTTGATGCGCAGCGCGGCGTACAGCGGCGCGGCGATGAAGATGGTGCCGAGGGTGCCGAGGATGATGCCGATGAACAGGGCCAGCGACAGGTCCTGGAGCGTCCCGGCGCCGAGCAGGAAGGACCCGATGAACAGGATCGAGGCGACCGGGAGGATCGCGACGACGGAGGTGTTGATGGACCGGACGAGTGTCTGGTTCACCGCGAGGTTGACCTGTTCGGCGAAGGTCCGCTCCACGGAGGTCTTCATGTCCGCGGTATTCTCGCGGATCTTGTCGAACACCACCACGGTGTCGTAGAGGGCATAGCTCAGGATCGTCAGGAAGCCGATGATCGCCGACGGGGTGACCTCGAAGTTGCTGAGCGAGTAGAGCCCGGCCGTGAGGACCATGACCACCACCAGGGCGGCCATCGCGGCCAGCGCCATCTTCCAGGTCCGGAAGTAGAGCGCCATGAGGATCGCGGCCAGGAGGACGAACACCCCGAATCCGATGAGCGCCTGCCGGCTGACGTCCTCACCCCAGGTGGGTCCCACGTAGCTCGAGGTGACCTGGTCCTCGCCCACGCCGTAGCCCGTGGCCAGGTTGTCACGGACGCTCAGCGTCTGGTCGTCGGAGAGGCGTTCGGTCTGGACGCGCATGGTGTCGCCGGCGATGTTGGTGACACGCGGCACGGCCTCGGGGACGACGTCGGTCACCGCCCGTTCGCCGATCGCGGGATCGGTGTCCTGGGTGGAGGACACCGTGAATTCCGAGCCGCCCCGGAAGTCGATGCCGAGGTTGAAGCCGCCCTTGACCACCGGGATGATGATCGAGATCAGCAGGGCGACGCCGGCGATGAGGAACCAGAGGTTCCGCCTGGCGACGAAGGGGTAGGAGCGCTTCCCCGAGTACAGCTCGTTGCCGAAGGTGGCGAAGTTCGTGCGGCTCATTCGTTGGTCTCTTTCTGGGAGGAACCGGTGCGGCCCGCGAGGGCCTTCTGCTGTTCCGCACGGCGACGCTCGGCGATGGTCAGGCGGCGCTCGGCCTCGGCCGAGGCGCCCTTGTTCTTGGTCCGTGCGACGGTGACCGGCTTGACCGTGCCCTCGCCGGGCTGGCGGAGGCGGCCGGCGCCGCGGTACAGCGGGATGCCTCCGAGCCGGCTCGGATCCAGGCCGGACCAGGGGTGGCCCTCGCCGAAGAACTTCGTCCGCGCCAGGAGCCGGAGGACCGGGTGGGTGAAGAGGAAGACGACGATGAGGTCGGCGATCGCGGTGAGGCCGAGCGTGAACGCGAATCCGCGGACGTTGCCGACGGCGACGAAGTAGAGCACGAGCGCCGCCAGCAGGTTGACGGCCTTCGATGCGAGCACGGTGCGCTTGGCGCGCCGCCAGCCGTTCTCGACGGCGGAGACGAGCCCGCGTCCTTCGCGGAGTTCGTCGCGGATGCGCTCGAAGTAGACGATGAACGAGTCGGCGGTCTGGCCGATGGCCACGATGAGGCCTGCCACCCCGGCGAGCGAGAGGCGGTAGTTCTCCGTCCAGCCGAGGATGCAGATGGCGAGGTAGGTCAGGACACCGGCGACGACGAGGGAGGCGATGGTGACCAGCCCGAGGAGCCGGTACTGGAACATCGAGTAGGCGGCGACGAGCAGGAGGCCGATCAGGCCGGCGATGAGCCCGAGGCGCAGCTGGTCTGCGCCCAGGGTCGCCGAGATCTGCTGTTCGCTCTGGATCTCGAAGCTGATCGGCAGGGCCCCGTACTTGAGCTGCTCCGCCAGGGCCGCCGCGGATTCCTCCGTGAAGCTGCCGCTGATGGAGGGGTTGCCGTCGGGGATGACGGCGTTGGTGGTCGGCGCGGACACGATCCGGCCGTCGAGGACGATCGCGAACTGGTTGCGCGGATCGCCCTCCCCGAAGGCGTAGAGCCGCTCGGTGACCTCACGGAAGACCTCGGTGCCCTCGTCGTTGAAGTCGATGTTCACGGCCCAGCTGTTGAGGGTCTGCCCTCCCTGGCTGCGCTCCAGTCCGTAGCTCGCCGTGGAGATGTCGGTTCCGGGCACCTCGACGGGGCCGAGGATGTACTTGCCCTGCGTGTCGGGCTCGCAGGCGACCATCGGCTTGTCGGCGGGCGCGGGCTCCTCGGCGGGCTCCAGGGCTGCCGGGTCGAGGCAGTCGAGCGCCTCGAACTCCTGGTACAGCTCGGGGGTGATCCAGTTGGGATCACTCGCGTCCTTCGGCTCGGCGGCCGGCTGCGGGAGCTGGTCCTCCGGCGTCGGCGTCTCCGCGGCCGGCGCCTGGCCGGGCCCGCCGGTGAGGACGGGGCGGAACTCCATCTGGGCGGAGGCCTGGATGAGGTCGCGGGTCTGCGCGTCGGGGGTGCCGGGCAGGGAGACGATCACGTTCTGGCCGGACTGCGTGCTGATCTCGGCCTCCGCGACGCCGGACCCGTCGACGCGCTGGCGGATGATCTCCACCGCCTGGTCGAGCTGCTCGGGTGTGATCTCGCTGCCGTCCTGGACCCGGGGGGCGAGGATCATCTGCGTCCCGCCTTCGAGGTCGAGGGCGAGGCGCGGGCTCCAGCTCGCGGTGCTCCAGTGGGCGCCCGCTCCCAGCAGGGTGGCGAGCAGTGCTGTCAGTACGCCCAGCCAGACGAGTGTCCGCTTGGCTGCCGTCCCGGGACCGGTACGAGGCATGGTGGATGTCCTTATGCAGTGGCGCGTCGGGGCGCCGGTGGATCGTGGGGGCCCCGTAGGGGGCCCTACGGAATGCTAGTGGTCCGGGTTCGCTTTCGGGTCGCGGGGGTCGCGCGCGTCGCGCTTTTCCCGCTCGGGCTCCCGGTTCAGGCGCTCGAGCGTCTCCTCGGGGGTCTCGACGCCCGACGGCGACCCCGGGGTCCCCGCGGCCGTGGAACCACCGGCGGAGGCCCCGCCGGCCGTGCGGTCGACGCCGTCGATGGAGGACACGTCGTCGGGCACCGACGCGGCGTCGTAGCCGTCGCCGGTCCGGTCCGCCGGATCGACGACGGGGGCCTCGGCGTCCTCTGAGGCGACGGCGGGGTGCTGCTCGACCACCTTGGAGAGCGCCTGCGTGTGGACCGTCGCACGGGTGCCGGGCGCGAGCTCGAGGACGGCCTTGTTGTTCTCCTGGTCGATCGAGACGATGGTCCCGAACAGGCCGAACTGGGTCATGACCTCGGTGCCGGGCTCCATCTGGGTCCGCATGTCCTTGACCTGCTGCTGCGTCTTCCGCTGCCGGCGGAACATCGTGAAGATGAGGAAGGCAAGGGCCAGCGGGAGCAGCAGGCTGAAGATGTCGAAACCGCCGGACTGCCCGGTGGTGGAGGTGGCGACTACATGTGCAAGCACTGGGGATCCGTTCCTGGGGGTGGGGTGTGGGGCAGGGCTGTGCCGCGGCACACATCGTGAGACACCAGTGTAGAGCTGTTTCCTGAGCGTCCCCGCGTCAGGAGTCGGTCTGCGCCCAGCTGTCGACCGTCGGATCCGTGGCCGCCAGGTCCTCGGGCGTGACGGAGAACAGGTCCTCGGGCATCGCGGCGGCGACGTTTGCCGGCATCTCGAATCCCAGGTGCCGCCACGCGGCCGCGGTCGCGATGCGGCCTCTCGGCGTGCGCCCGAGCATGCCCTCGCGGACCAGGTAGGGTTCGGCGACGGTCTCGACCGTCTCCGGTTCCTCACCGACGGCGATGGCCAGTGTCGACAGGCCCACGGGCCCGCCGTTGAACTTCGTGATGAGCGCCGAGAGCACCGAGCGGTCCAGCCGGTCGAGGCCCCGTGCGTCCACCTCGTACATGTCCAGTGCCGCACCCGCGGACCGGGCGTCGATGAGGTCGACGCCGTGCACCAGCGCCCAGTCCCGGACGCGCCGGAGCAGGCGGTTGGAGATACGCGGGGTGCCGCGGGACCGGCCGGCGATCTCCGCGAACGCGGCCGAGTTCACCTTCATGTCCATGAGCATCGCGGAACGGCGGAGCACGAGCTCCAGCTCCTCCGTCGAGTAGAACTCGAGGTGCCCGGTGAAGCCGAAGCGGTCCCGGAGCGGTCCGGGCAGCAGACCCGCGCGGGTCGTGGCGCCGACGAGGGTGAAGGGCGGCAGCTCGAGCGGTATCGCGGTCGCCCCGGGCCCCTTGCCGACGATGATGTCGACGCGGAAGTCCTCCATGGCCATGTAGAGCATCTCCTCGGCGGGCCGGGACATGCGGTGGATCTCGTCGAGGAAGAGGACCTCACCCTCGGTGAGGGAGGAGAGGATCGCCGCGAGGTCACCGGCGTGCTGGATGGCGGGCCCCGACGTGATGCGCAGCGGGGCGTTCATCTCGGCCGCGATGATCATCGCGAGCGTCGTCTTGCCCAGGCCCGGAGGACCGGACAGGAGCACGTGGTCCGCGCTCCGCCCGCGCAGGCGGGACGCCTCGAGGACGAGTGAGAGCTGCCGGCGCACGCGCTTCTGGCCCACGAAGTCGTCGAGGTTCTTCGGCCGGAGCGCCGCCTCGACGGCGCGGTCCTCCGGGTCCGCGGCCGGCGCGACGAGCGGCGCCTCCTCCTGCTGCCTGTCGCTCATCGGCCCACCGCCGTCCGTGCCGAGCTGCGGGCGCCGTCCTGGCCGAGCCGGCGCAGCGTGAGCTTCAGGATCTGGCCGACGTCACCGGTCGCGGCCACCTCGGGCGCCTCCTCCACGGCCGCGTCGATCGCGGCGGCGGCGTCCTTCTCGGACCAGCCGAGGCCCATCATGGCGGTGAGGACCTGGCCCTGCCAGGTCTGCTTGGGCACCCCGGGCGTCACCTCGAGGGGGACCAGCTTGCCGGCGAGCTCGAGCACGATGCGGCGGGCGCCCTTGGGTCCGATCCCGGACACCTTGCTGAACGCCTTGTCGTCACCCGAAGCCGCGGCGATGCGGATGGCCTCGGGGGTGTGGACGGCGAGGACGGCGAGGGCCAGGCGGGGACCGACGCCGCTGACGGCCAGGAGCGTCTCGAAGACCTCCCGCTGGTCGGCGTCCTCGAAGCCGAAGAGCGTCATCGAGTCCTCGCGCACGATCATGGCCGTCGCGACGCTCGCCTGCTCCCCCACCCGAAGCCCGGCGAGGGTCTGGGGGGTCGCCTGGACCAGCATGCCGAAGCCGTTGACGTCGAGGACGGCGGAGTGCAGGCCCACGTGGGTCACTGTTCCGCGCAGGGAACTGATCATGAAGGGCTCCAAGGGCACTTGCGGGACGGGACCACCGGGCGTCCACCCGGCGTCGAACATACGTTCTAATGCACTACGGTACCGGCGTCGGGCCGTCGGCACGAGTCGCCACACCGCGCGGAATGTCCTAGCGGCGGCGGGCCCGGGCCTCCGCCTCGGCCCAGAGGCGCTGCGCGGGGGTGACCAGTCCGCCGGTGATGGAGGCCGTGGCGGCGGCGGCCTGTGTGCCCACGCCGCGGCGCCACGCATGCGTGATCGCCAGGGCCAGGGCGTCGGCGGCGTCGGCGGGCCGGGGCGGCGTGTCGAGCCGGAGGATCTTCGTCACCATCTTCGTGACCGCGACCTTGTCCGCCTGCCCGTTGCCGGTGACCGCGGCTTTCACCTCGGTGGGCGTGTGCAGGGCCACCGGGATGCCCCGGCGCGCCGCGGACACGATGACGGCCCCGGTCGCCTGCGCGGTCCCCATCACGGTGCTGATGTTGGTCCCGCTGAACACGCGCTCGACGGCGAGTGCCTGCGGCTCGTGCAGGTCCAGCCACGAGTCGACGGCCTCGGCGATGACCAGGAGCCGCTGGTCGAGGCCCTGGCCGGCGTCGGTGCCGACCACGCCGACGGCCACGAGGGTGGAGCGCCGGTTCGGCTCGATGTCGACGACGGCGAGCCCGCAGCGGGTCAGCCCGGGGTCGATGCCCATCACACGGAAGGTCACGGGTCGCTCCGCAGTCCGGTGCCGGAGGGGACGATGTCAGTCGTCGTTCTCGAGCTCCGCCAGGACCTCGTCCGGCAGGTGCGCGTTCGAGTAGACGTTCTGGACGTCGTCGAGCTCCTCCAAAGCGTCCACGAGCTTCAGGAACTTGCGCGCGCCGTCGGCGTCCAGGTCCACCTGCATGGAGGGGACGAATTCGACGTCGTCCGTCTCGTACTCGATGCTGCTCTCGTCCAGCGCCGCGACGACGGCGCGGAGGTCCTGCGGCTCGGACACGATCTCGAAGGCCTCGGCGGACTCCTTGACCTCGTCCGCGCCGGCGTCGAGGACGGACATCAGCAGCTCGTCCTCGGTGAGGTCCTTCTTCGGCAGCGTGACGACGCCCTTGCGCGCGAACAGGTAGGCCACGGAGCCCGGGTCGGCGACCGTGCCGCCGTTGCGGGAGATGCCAAGGCGCACCTCGGAGGCCGCGCGGTTCTTGTTGTCCGTGAGGCACTCGATCAGCAGCGCCGAGCCCTGGGGGCCGCGGGCCTCGTACATGATGGTCTGGTAGTCGACGGCCTCGCCGAGCAGCCCAGCACCGCGCTTGACCGCGCGGTTGATGTTGTCGATGGGGACGGAGGTCTTCTTGGCCTTCGAGACGGCCAGTTCGAGTCCCGGGTTACCGGCGACGTCCGCGCCACCGGCTCGCGCCGCGACCTCGATGTTCTTGATCAGTTTGGCGAAGGACTTCGCGCGCTTGGCGTCGATCGCGGCCTTCTTGTGCTTCGTTGTTGCCCACTTGGAGTGCCCCGACATGCCTACGCTTCTCCTCTGATCATCCGGATAAACAGTTCGTGGACCCGCCGTTCCCCCGTGATCTCCGGGTGGAAGCTCGTGGCCAGCAGGTTCCCCGAACGTACTGCGACAATTCTAGCGACCGGTTCCAAGTCCGCTCCGGCACCGTCCCCGTCCGGGGTGGGCCCGGGCTGCGGCGTCTCCGCGGCGGGCACCTGCGCCAGCACCTCGACGCCGTCGCCGACCTTCTCGACCCACGGCGCGCGGATGAACACGGCCCGCACCGGATCGGTGCCGCGGGCGTCCCCCGTCGTGGCGAGTCCGCCGAACGCGAGATCGGCCTCGAAGGACTCGCGCTGGCGTCCGAACGCGTTGCGCCGCACCACCATGTCGAGGCCGCCGAGGGTCTGCTGGGGGTTGCCGAGGCGGTCCGCGGACGGGTCCGCGAGGACGTCGGAGAGCATGATCATGCCGGCGCAGGAACCGTAGACGGGCATCCCGCCGGCGATCCGCTCGCGCACCGGGTCGGCCAGCCCGAAGGTACGGGTGAGCTTGTCCATCGTGGTCGACTCCCCGCCGGGGATGATCAGGCCGTCCACCCCGGCCAGTTCCGAGGCCCGGCGGACGGGCACCGCGCGGCCGCCCAGGGACTCGATGGTCGCGATGTGCTCGCGGACATCGCCCTGGACGGCGAGGACGCCGACGACGACGCCGGGCGGGGGCGGAGGAGCCGGGGAGGACGAAGAGGTCATCCCCCGATTCTAGGTTCTCCGCCGCCCATCGCGGCCGGAGCGTGAGGAGCGCCTCCCCGCCGCGTCCCGGGCAGGCGCTCCGGGCTGCGATAATTTGTTGGCATGAATCCCCTTCCAGTTCTCGTGGGCAAGGCTGCGCGCTTCGCCTCCCGCCTGCGCGGCGGCGGCTCCGCGTTCCCGGGCCTCGTGGTCGAGCGCCTCGACCCCGGTTTCATGGGCCGCGCCCTGTCCACCCTCCCCCGCGGCGTCGTCGTCGTCAGCGGCACGAACGGCAAGACGACCACCACCAAGATGGTGGTGGAACTGCTCGAGGGCCAGGGCCTCACGGTGTTCACCAACCGCACGGGCAGCAACTTCACGCGCGGCGTCGCGGCGGCCCTCCTCGGCGAGGTGGACTGGCGCGGGCGCCTGAGCGCCGACGTCGCCGTCCTGGAACTGGACGAGGCCCACGCCGTGCACTTCGTGAAGCTCGTCCCGCCCCGGTACTCCCTGCTGCTGAACGTCCTCCGCGACCAGCTGGACCGCTTCGGGGAGATCGACGCGACCACGCGCCTGCTCGAGCGGATCGCCCTCGCCACCACGGGGACGGTCGTGCTGAACCGCGAGGACCCTCGCGTCGCCGGCCTGGCGTCCTCGATCACCGCGGCGGACGTCGTCTACTTCGGCCTCGACGCCTCGCTGCGGAGCACCTTCCCGAACGACGACGAACTGCGGGGCGCCGCGGGCACCGCACCGGCGTCGGCGCTGCCCGCCGACGTCGTCCTGACCTCCGTGGACGGCAACTCCGCCACCTTCGCGGTGGACGGCACGACGACGCGCACCGATCTCCGCCTGCGCGGCGTCTACAACATCTTCAACGCCGCCGCGGCCCTCGCGGCGGCCCGCGCGGTCCTCGGCGGCAGCGCCGACGGCGACCGCCTGTTCTCCTCCCTCGCCGCCGTCGAACCGGCGTTCGGCCGCGGTGAGAGCCTCGTCGTCGACGGTCAGGCGCTGGAACTGGTCCTCGTCAAGAACCCGAGCGGGTTCCGCCTGGGCCTGAAGTCCTTCGACCCCGCCGGCTGCGCGACCATGATCGCGATCAACGACAACTACGCCGACGGCCGCGACATGTCCTGGCTGTGGGACGTCGACTTCGACTCGCTGGGCCTCGGCGGGGTGGACGTCGTCAGCGGGGTCCGCGCCTACGACATGGCGCTGCGCCTGAAGTACGACGACGTCCGGGTCGGCGCCGTCGAACCCGACACCACCGACGCGCTCCGGCAGTTCATCCAGGGCTCCGCCGGCCGTCCGAAGCGCATCTTCTGCACCTATACCGCCATGCTCGCGGTCCGCCGCGAGCTCTCCAAGATCACGAAGGTCGAGGTGGTCTCCTGATGACTGACGCCCCATCCGCCGCCGCCCTCACCGAGGCGCCCGCCGATCCGCAGAAGGGATCGCTGCGCATCCTGCAGCTGTACCCCCGCGAGATGAACATCTACGGGGACTACGGCAACGTCCTCGTGCTCCGGCAGCGCCTGGCCTGGCGTGGCTACGGCGCCGAGATCCTCGAGCACGACGCGGGCGACACGTTCCCGGACGACGTCGACATCATCGTGGGCGGCGGCGGCCAGGACAGCGGCCAGGAGGTCATCCAGGAGGACCTCCAGTCCATCGCGCCGCGGCTGCGCGCCCTCGCCGAGGACGGCACGCCGATGCTCCTCATCTGCGGGCTGTACCAGCTGTTCGGCAACACCTTCCGGACCTACGAGGGCACCGTGATCCCCGGCATCGGGGTGCTCGACCTCGAGACCCGCGGCGGCTCCGAGCGGCTCATCGGGAACGTCGTGGCCACGAGCGAGGAGTTCGGGGAGATCCACGGCTACGAGAACCACAGCGGGCAGACCTTCCTGGGCGGCGGGCTGCGGCCCCTGGCGACCGTGGTGAAGGGGGCCGGCAACAACGCCGAGGAGAAGCACGAGGGCGCCCGCTACCGGAACATCGTGGCGAGCTACCTGCACGGCTCGCTGCTGCCGAAGAACCCGGCGATCGCCGACTTCCTCCTGCGCACCGCGGCGGAGCGGAAGTTCGGGGCGTTCGACGACGGCAGCGTGGACGACTCGCTCGCCGAGCTCGCCCGGCAGCACGCAGGAGCCCGCCCCCGGTAGGGGCCGGCGCCGGCGTGCTGCGGGACCCTGCTCAGGGGATGTCGCTCCGTGCCGCGTCGCGCCACAGCTCGCGGGCGTCGTAGCGTGTCAGGAATCCCTGGTCCTCGAGGCTCCGTGCACTGTCCTTGACCGCCCGGACGTAGCTGCCGTGGTTCCGGTACAGGCCGTCGAGCACGTCCTGGGACAGGGGCCGTTCATAGCCCGCGATGAAGCAGAACGACGCCCCCGTGGCGGTGCCGTACCAGGTGCTGGTGGGCGCGTCGAGGAAGGGCGAGCGGAGACCGCCCTGCACGTTGCCGAACTCGTCCAGCACGGGCGCCCCGTTCTTCACGAGGATCGGCTCGGCCCGCGGCGGCGCGATGCCCTCCCGCACCCAGAGGTCGAGGTTCCGGAGCGCGGCGTTGAAGAAGATGGAGCTGGGGAACCTGCTGCGCGGCCCCTCGTTGCACGAGGCCGGCGGGACGGCCCGGCCGGCGGCCTCGATGTCCGCGGACGACGCCGAATAGGTCAGCTCGTCCGGCGTCGCGTGTCCGGCACCGGCCATCTCGTAGTGCCGGTACTCGTCGTTCGGTGCGTCGCTGTCCGCACGGCGGGAGCCGATGCCGAGCAGGTAGTCGGACTGCGACATCATGCGCATGACGGGCACACCCACGTCCTTGAACTGGCGGCGGGTGTCGGTGGCCGGAGGAGCAGGCTCGCACTGGTTCATCGGGTAGGCGCCGGCGAAGGCTCCCCCGGCGACGGCGACGATGTAGGCGTCGTAGACGGGCTCCCCGTCCGACGCCACGACGAGCGGGTGCACGCCGTTGATGTAGTTGACGAGGTACCCGCCGGTCTGGGAGTACCCGAAACCGTAGGCGTACTCCACACGGGAGTCCCGCGCCCCGTAGCGGAGCGGGTTGTCGGCGTCGCTGCTCTTCAGCCACGCCCCCACCTGCGAGTAGATGTCCCAGATCAGGCCGTTCTCGGTGGTCCGGGCCGAGTCGGCGGCGACCGTCGCACAGTTCCGCGGATCATCCAGCGGCAGCGGGTTCGCGAAGGAGAGGGATGCGTACCGCTCCGGGTCGAAGGTCTTCAGCGCCTGGACCGCGATCGGTTTGGCGGTGATCCCCACCCAGGCGTCGCCGTTGGCCACGATCTGCTCCTGCGCCATGGCCCAGCCGATGTTGAGGTCGAACAGGTTGCTCGGGTTGAGCATCTCGACGACGACGTTGCCGCTGAACTTCTGCCCCTTCGCCGGCTTCCGGACGAGCACCCGGGTGGTGTACGGGGCATCCTCGGTGCGGATCTGGGCGGGTCCCGCGGACGGCCAGGTGTAGACGTTCGAGCTGCCGCTGACCAGGTACTCCTCCTCCACGTAGCCCAGCCGCGAGAGGTCCTGCGGGACCTCCTGGTGGTCGGCGGCACCGAACGGGTAGGAGTCGGCGGTCGAGGCGAGGGGACCCTCGACCCTGGGGATCGGCGTCGTGCCGTCCGATGATGCACCGTCCGATGATGCGCCGTCCGATGGCGGGGCGACCGTCGGCGGCGGTGGCGCCGCACCCGCGGGTCCGGCCGACACGCCGAGACCGGTGAGCGCGAGGGACAGTGTCAGCAGGATGGACGTCCGGGAACGGTGGATCATCGGTGCTCCTTCTCGAGGCCGGGCTGCGCTGCCCGGCGTGCCCCGCATCGCATCGGCGTCGGTGCCGTGCGCCCCCGCCCGGGGACCACCGGTCCGGGAAGGACGGGCGATCATCAGGCAGCGAAGCATTCCGACAGTAGGGAAACCCGCGCGGTCGGGTCAAGGGTGATGCGCACTCCTGCACCGACGTGCAAAAGTTAGTTCCCATGAGCAACCCTTTCCTTGAGCCCAGCACCCTCGACTACCAGCTGCCCCCGTTCGCGGCCATCCGGGACGAGCACTACCTGCCGGCGTTCGACGCCGGGTTCGCCGAGCACCTCGCCGAGATCGACAGCATCACGGGCTCCGGGGAACCGGCCTCGTTCGAGAACACGCTCGTCGCCCTCGAGCGCGCCGGAGGCACCCTGGACCGCGTCGCGCGGGTCTTCTTCAGCAACTCGGTCAGCCACGCGACCGAGGCCGTCCAGGAGCTCGAGCAGCAGATCGCCCCCCGCGTCGCGGAGCACGAGGACAACGTCCTGCTCAACCGGGCCCTCTTCGAGCGCCTCCGGCAGGTGCCCGTCGACGGCCTCGACGAGGAGTCGGCCCGCCTCGTGGAGGAATACCTCCGCCGCTTCGTGCGCGCGGGGGCCGAGCTCGACGACGACGCGCAGGCCACGCTGCGCCGGCTGAACGCCGAACTGTCCGCGCTGAGCACCGAGTTCTCGCAGAAGCTGCTGAAGGACACGAACGATTCCGCGTTGCTGCTCGGGACCGCCGAGGAACTCGACGGGCTCTCCGCCGACGCCATCTCCGCCGCAGCGACCGCGGCGTCGGACGCGGGACACCCGGGGAAGTACCTCCTGACACTCATCCTGCCCACCGCTCAGCCGGCGCTGGAGTCGCTCACGGACCGCGACGTCCGCCGTCGCCTGCACGAGGCATCCGTGACCCGCGGTGCGCGCGGCAACGACGCCGACACCCTCGCCGTCGCCGTGCGCATGACCGCCCTCCGTGCGGAGCGCGCGGCCCTCCTCGGCTTCGACACGCACGCCGCCGCGGCGACCGACAACCAGACCGCGCCGTCACTCGAGGCGATCATGGACCGCATGCGCGAACTCGCGGCCCCCGCGGTGCGTAACGCCCGGGCCGAGGCCGCGGAGCTCGAGGCGGAGGCCGGCCACGCCATCGAGCCCTGGGACTGGGCCTACTACGCCGCGAAGGTGCGGAAGGCGAAGTTCGACGTCGACCTGGAGGCCCTGCGCCCCTACTTCGAGCTGGAGCGCGTCCTGCAGGACGGCGTGTTCTACGCCGCGCACCGCCTGTACGGGCTCTCGTTCACGGAGCGCCCCGATCTCGCGGGCTACCACCCCGACGTCCGCGTGTGGGAGGTCTTCAACGAGGACGGGTCCGGGCTCGGGCTGTTCCTCGGGGATTTCTACACGCGCGACACCAAGAAGGGCGGCGCGTGGATGAACTCCTTCGTGGACCAGTCCCGGCTGGAGGGCACGCGGGCGGTCGTGATCAACAACCTGAACATCTCGATGCCGGGGGCGGGCGAGCCCACGCTGCTCTCCTACGACCAGGTGGTCACCCTGTTCCACGAGTTCGGCCACGCCCTGCACGGCCTGTTCTCCGACGTCACCTTCCCGCTCTTCGCCGGGACCTCGGTGCCCCGGGACTTCGTCGAGTACCCGTCGCAGGTCAACGAGATGTGGATCCTGTGGCCCGAGGTCATCGCGCACTACGCGCGGCACCACGAGACGGGCGAGGCACTCCCCCAGGACGTGATCGACCGCCTCCACGCGGCGGGCGCCTGGGGCGAGGGCTTCGAGACCACCGCCTACCTCGGCGCGACCCTCCTCGACCTCGCCTGGCACTCCCTGCCGGCCGGCACCGTGATCGAGGACCCGCTGGCCTTCGAGGCCGCGGCGCTCGCGGACGCCGGCGTCGACTTCGCGCCGGTCCCGCCCCGGTACCGCACCTCCTACTTCTCGCACATCTTCGCCGGCGGGTACGCGGCGTCCTACTACGCCTACATCTGGAGCGAGATGCTCGACGCCGACACCGTCGAGTGGTTCAAGTCCTCGGGCGGGCTCACCCGGGAGAACGGCGACCATTTCCGGCGCGAACTGCTCTCCCGCGGCAACGGCATCGATCCGCTGGAGGCGTTCCGCAGGTTCCGTGGGCGGGACGCGGAGCTCCAGCCCCTGCTGGTGCGCCGCGGCCTCGCATGAGGCGACCGTCCGCCGGCGGCCGGACATGGTGAGCGTCGCCGCCTGCCAGCGGCTGCAGTCCGCCTGGTGCGCGGCGCTCGCGACGGCGACCGGCGGCAGGACGTTCTCCACGCACGGCGCCACCTGGGTGTGGCTGCCGGCGCGGCGGGAGCTCATGATGATGTTCCCCGAGACCGTCCGCGCCCACGCCGTCCGGCCAGCCCTGGCCGAGGGCTCACGGCTCGGTGCGTCCTCGGCCAGGGTCTGGCTCAACAGCGCGGTGGACGGCGCAGACCTCGGTGGTCTCGGCTTCAGCCCGAGCTGGCAGCCGTGGTGGATGGCCGCGCCCGTCGCCGCCGTCGTCGGGTCCGGGGACGGCGCCGCCTCCCTCACCACCGGAGGTGCCCGACTACTCGGGGCCGTTGCAGCAGGAGCTGCGGGTGGTGCGGTCCGAGCCCCGCCAGGCCTGGCACGCCGTGACGCGCGACCCCGCGCACGGCAATATCTCCGGCGCCGGGTACTCGTTCCACCCGGCCGGGATCGCGGGGCTGCACCGGCTCGGCGGCATCCACCACCTCGAGGTCCTGCCGGCGTACCAGCGGCAGGGGCTCGCGACGGCGCTGCTCAGTGCCACCGCGCGCGCCGCGGGCGAGGCGGGGGCGGAGGACCTCGCCGTGAATGCCACGCCGCAGGGCTACGCGTTCCTCTCCCGGCGGGGATTCACGCTGCTCGGCCGCGGGAAGACCTTCGTCCTGGGGTTCTGACCTGATCCGCGTCCGGGTCCAGGGAACGCGAAAGGGCCGCAGCCGGAGAGCTGCGACCCTTCGGGACGAGACGGGCGGACTACCAGCCGCGCTCCGCCAGGCGGTGCGGCTGCGGGATCTCGTCGACGTTGATGCCCACCATGGCTTCGCCGAGGCCGCGGGAGACCTTGGCGATCATGTCGGGGTCGTCGTGGAACGTCGTCGCCTGGACGATGGCGTTCGCGCGCTCGGCCGGGTTGCCCGACTTGAAGATGCCGGAGCCCACGAACACGCCGTCCGCGCCGAGCTGCATCATCATCGCCGCATCCGCGGGGGTGGCGATGCCGCCGGCGGTGAAGAGCACGACCGGCAGGCGACCGGCAGCGGCCACCTCCTTCACGAGCTCGTACGGCGCCTGCAGTTCCTTCGCGGCCACGTACAGCTCGTCCTCGGCCATCGAGGACAGGCGGTTGATCTCCGAGCGGATCTTGCGCATGTGCATCGTGGCGTTCGAGACGTCACCGGTACCGGCCTCACCCTTGGACCGGATCATGGCCGCACCCTCGTTGATGCGCCGCAGGGCCTCCCCGAGGTTCGTGGCGCCGCACACGAAGGGGATCGTGAACTTCCACTTGTCGATGTGGTTGGTGAAGTCCGCGGGAGTGAGGACCTCGGACTCGTCGATGTAGTCGACGCCGAGGGACTGCAGCACCTGTGCCTCCACGAAGTGGCCGATCCTCGCCTTGGCCATGACCGGGATGGAGACGGCCGCGATGATGCTGTCGATCATGTCGGGATCGCTCATGCGGGAGACGCCGCCCTGGGCACGGATGTCCGCGGGCACCCGCTCGAGGGCCATGACGGCGACGGCACCGGCATCCTCGGCGATGCGGGCCTGCTCGGCCGTGACGACGTCCATGATGACGCCGCCCTTGAGCATCTCGGCCATACCGCGCTTCACCCGGTTTCCACCGGTCTGCGCTGCGGGTGCCGGGTTTCCTTCAACGGTGGACACAACTTGCCCCTAAAAGGTAGATAAAAGCTGACACTTCATGATACGCGTCCGGTGCCGACCACTCGGCCGCCCGCGACCGCCTCGCGTCGCTCGAGTTCATCCAGCAGCCGATCGAGGGGCTCGTCGGGCCACGGCGAGGACGGCCCATCGGCGCCGCCGCTCGGCGGGCCGCCACGGGCGGCGGCTCCCCGCTCCAGCAGGAGCAGCTCCGCCTGCGAGACGATGTGCAGGTCGGGCGGCAGGAACGCGGGGATGTGCGGCATGGCGTGTCCTTCTTCTCAGCGTGGTCGGTCCCCCTTCAGACGGGTCCCACGGCCGCAAGTCATCGCACCCATCGCTGGTGGATCAGGGCGGCACACCGAAGTTTTGCCCGGTGTAAGCCGAGGAACCTCAGCCTTTGAGCAGGATTGACCTAAGGGGCCTCCGCGCCCGAAATGCCGCTGATAGCTTCATCTCGACACCGCCGCTCGGGCAGCCTTCACGGGCCGCCGGGCAGCAATGCGACTAAGCAGCTGGGGAGCTTGCTCATGCATTCACGGAACCGTGAACAACTCATCGTCGACAACCTGCCCTTGGTCGGGTATCTCGTCTCGTCCTTGTGTGCCCGCGCCACGCATCTCTCGCGGGAGGACCTGGCCTCGGTCGGCGCGATCGCACTCATCACGTCGGCCGACTCCTTCGATCCGACGCTCGGCGTGCCCTTCGGGGCGTACGCCCGGCGCCGCATCACCGGCGCCTTCGCGGACGAGATGCGGTCCAACGACTGGGCGCCGCGGTCCGTCCGACGCCGGATCGGCGACACCCTCGGTGCGCAGGACGCCCTCGCGGCCACTCTGGGACGGAAGCCGACGACGGACGAGCTCGCCATGACGCTGGGCGTCAGCCGCCAGGACGTCCATTCCGCGCTCGACGACGCCGCCCGCTCCGTGCACGTCCTGGACGACACGGTGCTCGACCTCGTCCCCTCCCTCGACCAGCTGCCCGAGGCGTCCCTCCTCGCCGACGAGCAGATCCGGCACCTGCGGGCCGCCGTGGTCCACCTTCCCGCCCGCATGCGGCACATCATCGAGCAGGTCTTCTTCGAGGGCCGCTCGGTGACCGACGTCGCCGCCGAGCTCGGGACCACGCACTCGGCCGTGTCCCAGCAGAAGTCCGAGGCGCTCCGGCTGCTGCACGACGGGCTCGCCACCCACTACTCCGACACCCCCGGTGCGTCACCCGCCCCGACGTCCAGGGTGGCTCCGAAGCGGCGCGCCGAGTACCTCTCCGCCCTGGGCACCGCCGTGACGCCCCTGCGCGACCATGCGGCCGCGTTCGCCGGAGTCCGGCCGGTCCTCGCCTCCGTCTCCTGACGCGGGGGGCTCCTCCTGACGCGGGGGGCTCGCCGGCACCCCATCCGACAGGACGGCTATGGCGGGTCTTCACATCCAGGACCCGCCGTAGCTGCGCACCGACGCTCAGCGGTGCCGGGTGCCGCATGCCGGGTCGTCGGCGTGGCACTCCTGCCGGAGCCGGGAGGGATCAGGCGGCCGGCCTCGGCTCGCGGGACTGTCGGCGGACGCCGCTGATGCGCTGGTAGACGGTGACGAGGCTCGCGGCGGCCAGGACGACGAGCACACCGAGCAGGAACCCCTCGGGTAGTCCGAGCCCGGTGAGGCCGGTGACCACGAGGACGGACACGAGCCGCTCGGCGCGCTCGGCCAGCCCCACGTTCGCGGTGAAGCCGAGGGACTCCGCCTTCGCCCGCGCGTAGGAGACGATCATGCCGAGCACGAGGCAGGTCAGGGCCGCGATCGCGACGGGCGTGTTCTGCCCGCCCGTGAAGAACCAGATGGCGACGCCGGCGAAGACGCCTCCGTCGGCGATGCGGTCGAGCGTGGAGTCGAGGAAGTTGCCCCAGGGCCCGCTGTGGCCCTTGATCCTCGCCATGATGCCGTCCACGACGTCGGAGAAGACGAACGCCGTGATGAAGAGGGTGCCCCAGAACAGCTCGCCGAGCGGGTAGAACACCAGCGCGCCGCCGGCCACGCCGATGGTACCGGCGATGGTCACGGCGTCGGGTGTCACCCCCCATTTCAGGAGGAGC
Source organism: Arthrobacter pityocampae (assembly GCF_002927275.1). Lineage (GTDB taxonomy): Bacteria > Actinomycetota > Actinomycetes > Actinomycetales > Micrococcaceae > Arthrobacter_D > Arthrobacter_D pityocampae. Next base: position 335,162 of record NZ_PRKW01000002.1, read on the forward strand.
CGCGCCAGGGGCGTGAAGAGCCGGGTGAAGAAGCCCCTCGCGTACTTGTTGAGCATCAGGGGGCCGATCCCGTGCGGTCGTGGGCGTCCCATGCCGCCGCGACCTGCCCGCGCACGTCGCCGAGCGTCTGGGTGATGGCCTTGGTCTGGGCGATGATCGGCAGGAAATTGCCGTCCCCGCCCCAGCGCGGCACCACGTGCTGGTGCAGGTGCGCGGCGATCCCGGCGCCGCCCGTGACGCCCTGGTTCATGCCGAGGTTGAACCCGGAGGGGTTGGAGACCCGGCGCAGCACGCGCATGGCCGTCTGGGTGAGGGCGGCGATCTCCGCGGTCTCGGCGTCGTCGATGTCCGTGTAGTCGGGCACGTGCCGGTAGGGGCAGACCAGGAGATGGCCGGCGTTGTACGGGAAGAGGTTGAGCAGCACGAAGGCGTGGTCACCCCGATGGACGATCAGGGCGTCCTCGTCGCTGAGCTGCGGCGCGCGGCAGAACGGGCAGGACTCCTCCGTGGTCACCTGCTCCTGCCCGCCCTTGATGTAGGCGAGGCGGTGCGGGGTCCACAGCCGCTGGAAGGCGTCGGGCACGCCGGCCAGTTCGAACCCGTCGGTGACCTCCCGGTCGCCCGGGTAGTCGGCCGGCGGCTCGGCGAGGGGGGAGGTATCCGGACTGCCGGCGTCGGCCATCAGAGCGTCGCTTCCCTGCTGCGAACCGCCTCCACGATCCGGCGGACGGCCTCGTCGACCGGCACCTGGTTGTCCTGGCTGCCGTCCCGGAAGCGGAAGGAGACCGCGTTCGCCTCCTGGTCCTCGCCGCCGGCGATGAGGACGAACGGCACCTTCTCCTTGCTCGCCGTCCTGATCTTCTTCGGGAAGCGGTCGGAGCCGGCGTCCACCTGCGCGCGGATGCCCTCGGCCTTGAGCTTGTCGACGACGTCGAACAGGTAGTCGTTGAACGCCTCGGCCACGGGGACGGCGAGCACCTGCACGGGTGCCAGCCAGGCGGGGAACGCCCCGGCGTAATGTTCGGTGAGGACGCCCATGAAGCGCTCGATCGAGCCGAACAGGGCACGGTGGATCATGACCGGGCGCTGGCGGGAGCCGTCCGCCGCCTGGTACTCGAGTTCGAAGCGCTCGGGCAGGTTGAAGTCCAGCTGGATGGTGGACATCTGCCAGGTGCGGCCGATGGCGTCGCGGGCCTGGACGGAGATCTTCGGGCCGTAGAACGCGGCTCCCCCCGGATCGGGCACGAGCTCCAGGCCCGAGGCCTCGGCGACCTCCGCGAGGGTGCGGGTGGCCTCGTCCCAGATCTCCTCCGAGCCGACCGACTTCTCCGGGTTGCGGGTGGAGAGCTCCAGATAGAAGTCGTCGAGACCGTAGTCCTTGAGCAGGCCCAGCACGAAGTTCAGCGTCCCGGTGAGCTCGTCCTTCATCTGCTCGCGGGTGCAGTAGATGTGGGCGTCGTCCTGGGTCATGCCCCGGACGCGCGTCAGGCCGTGCACCACGCCGGACTTCTCGTAGCGGTACACCGAGCCGAACTCGAACAGGCGCAGCGGCAGTTCGCGGTAGGACCGCCCCCGGGACCGGAAGACCAGGTTGTGCATGGGGCAGTTCATCGGCTTGAGGTAGTAGTCCTGCCCGGGCTTGCGCACCGTGCCGTCCTCGTTCAGTTCCTCGTCGACGTGCATGGCGGGGAACATGCCGTCCCGGTACCAGTCGAGGTGCCCGGAGACCTCGTAGAGGTGCCCCTTCGTGATGTGGGGCGTGTAGACGAACTCGTATCCGGCGTCGGTGTGGCGCTGGCGGGAGTAGTCCTCCATCGCCTTACGGATGACCCCGCCCTTGGGGTGGAAGACGGGCAGGCCGGAGCCGAGCTCGTCCGGGAAGGAGAAGAGATCCAGCTCCGTGCCGAGGCGCCGGTGGTCGCGCCGCTCGGCTTCGGCCAGCCGCTCCTGGTACGCCTTGAGGGCGTCCTTGGTGGGCCACGCCGTGCCGTAGATCCGCTGCAGCTGCTTGTTCTTCTCGCTGCCGCGCCAGTAGGCGGCAGCCGAGCGCGTGAGCGCGTAGGCATTGGAGATGAGCTTCGTGTTCGGCAGGTGGGGACCGCGGCACAGGTCCTGCCACACGACGTCGCCGGACTTGCGGTCCACGTTGTCGTACACGGTCAGCTCGCCGGCGCCGACCTCCACGGAGGCGCCGTCCTCGTCCGTGGCGCCGCCCTTGAGGCCGATCAGCTCGAGCTTGTACGGCTCGTCCTTCATCGCCTCGCGGGCCTCGTCCTCGGACACGACCCGCCGGACGAAGCGCTGGTTGGCGTTGACGATCTTCAGCATCATCTTCTCGAGCTGCTTGAGCTCGTCAGGGGTGAAGGGCTCCTCGACGTCGAAGTCGAAGTAGAAGCCGTCGGTGATGTACGGGCCGATGCCGAGCTTGGCCCCGGGGCGCAGCTGCTGCACGGCCTGCGCCATGACGTGCGCGGCGGAGTGGCGGAGGACCTCCAGCCCGGCGGGGTCCTCGAGGGTCACACCCTCCACGGCGGCGCCGTCGGGCAGTTCCTGGTCGAGGTCCTGCAGGGTGCCGTCGACCCGCATGACGACGACGTCGCGCCGTTCGGAGAACAGCTCCGTGCCGGTGGTGCCCGTCGTCGCCTGCGTCTCTTCGCCGTCGACGATGAGTTTCATGGACTGCGGCGCTGACACGGAGGGTCTCCTTGGGGAATCGGAACAGGGGGCGCCCGAGGGGGCGTGACGGCATCCGGTGAGCCCGGGAACCGCCCTGCTGATCGTATCGGGTGCGCGCAGGGCCGACCAACAGGCTCCCCGCGCGACGACGGCGGGAGCGCCCCTGGCGCGTGCGCTACAGCTCCCGGCGCACCCGCAGCTCGTACTCGATGAACGCATCGATCATGGCGCGGTACGTGTGCTCGACGACGGTCGGGTCGACGCCCAGCTTCGACGCGTAGCCGCGCACATTCGTGATGACCTGCTCCACGCGGGCCGGGGCGCGGACGGAGGCGTCGTCGTGCTTGAGGGCGCCGGCCCGCCGGACGAGCCGCTCGCGGCGGGAGATGAGGGACACGATCTGCTCGTCCACCTCGTTGATCGCCACCCGGACGGCGGCCAACTGCTTCACGCTCGGGTCTTCCTCTGCTTCAGCCATGCCGGAAGCCTACCCGTGCCGGTCCCGGGCGTGACGGGCCGGACGTGGCGGGCCCGCAGGAATGAGCCGGTGCGCTTCCGTGTTGACGACGGTGCGGGACCACACCGGGCCCGCACCGTTTCGACACCTGCGCGCGGGAAGCCTGCGCGCACAGACGAGGAGCACCGTGGACTACACGCCAGAAGCAGGATCCATCACCATGTTCTCCACCACGTGGTGCGGGTACTGCCGTCGCCTGAAGTCCCAGCTGTCGGCGCAGGGCATCGGCTTCACCGAGATCAACATCGAGGAGGTGGAGGGCACCGCCGAGCTCGTGGCGTCCCTCAACGGCGGCAACCAGACCGTGCCCACCGTGATCTTCCCCGACGGCAGCACCGCCACGAACCCGTCGCTCGCCGAGGTCCAGGCCAGGGTCGCAGCCTAGGGCCCGAGCAGTCCCCCATATGCTGGGAGCGGCAGGCCGGTCATCCGGCCGCCACTCCCAGCGGAAGGACAGCAACACATGGTGCACAAAGTTCAGGGCGTCGTGGTGCGGGCGAAGGATGCCCCCGCCACCATCGAGACCATCCTGGTCCCCGATCCCGGGCCCGGCGAGGCACTCGTCGACATCCTCACGTGCGGTGTCTGCCACACGGACCTGCACTACAAGCAAGGTGCCATCAACGACGAGTTCCCGTTCCTCCTCGGTCACGAGGCCACCGGCGTCGTGAGCGCGGTCGGCGACGACGTCACCACGGTTGCCCCGGGCGACCGCGTGATCCTGAACTGGCGCGCCGTCTGCGGCGAGTGCCGGGCGTGCCGCAGGGGTGAGCCCCAGTACTGCTTCGCCACGCACAACGCCACCCAGAAGATGACCCTCGAGGACGGCACCGTCCTCACCGCGGCCCTCGGCATCGGCGCGTTCGCCGAGAAGACCCTCGTCGCCGCCGGCCAGTGCACCAGGGTGGACCCGGCGGCCGACGCCGCCGCCGTCGGCCTGCTGGGCTGCGGCGTCATGGCCGGCATCGGCGCGGCCATCAACACGGGCAACGTCTCCCGCGGCGACTCCGTAGCCGTCATCGGCTGCGGCGGCGTGGGCATCGCCGCCGTCGCCGGGGCGAAGCTCGCCGGAGCCACGAGGATCATCGCCGTCGACATCGACGACCGCAAGCTCGAGCTCGCGAAGGGCCTCGGCGCCACGCACGTCCTGAACTCGAAGGACGACGACCCCGTGGAGGCCATCCGCGCCCTGACCGGCGGTAACGGCGCCGACGTCGTGATCGACGCCGTGGGACGCCCCGAGACGTACAAGCAGGCGTTCTACGCCCGCGACCTCGCGGGGACCGTGGTGCTCGTCGGGGTCCCCAACCCCGAGATGACCATCGAACTGCCGCTGCTGGACGTCTTCGGACGCGGCGGCTCCCTGAAGTCCTCCTGGTACGGGGACTGCCTGCCGAGCCGGGACTTCCCGATGCTCGTCGACCACTACCTGCAGGGCACCCTCGACCTGGACGCCTTCGTCACGGAGCGCATCCGGCTCGACCAAGTGGAGGAGGCCTTCGACAAGATGCACGGCGGCACGGTCCTCCGCTCGGTGGTGGAGCTCTGATGGCGGCGCGGGTTGAGCACCTCGTCACCTCGGGCACCTTCTCGCTCGACGGCGGCACCTGGGACGTCGACAACAACGTGTGGATCGTGGGCGACGACGACGAGTGCGTGATCATCGACGCCCCGCACGACGCCGCGGCGATCGTGGAGCAGGTCAACGGACGGACGGTCCGCGCGATCCTCCTCACCCACGCGCACGACGACCACATCCGCGCCGTCGGCGACCTGTTCGACGCCGTGCACGCTCCGATCTACCTACACGACGGCGACCGCCCGCTGTGGGACATGGTGTTCCCCGAGCTGAGCCCGGACCAGTCGATCGGTGACGGCGACACCATCGAGGTGGCGGGGGTCACCCTGACGACGCTGCACACGCCGGGCCACTCCCCCGGCTCGGTCTGCTACTACCTGGAGGAGGCGGGCACCGTCTTCACGGGCGACACCCTGTTCCAGGGCGGTCCGGGTGCGACCGGCCGCTCCTACAGCGACTTCCCCACGATCATCGAGTCCATCAGGACGAAACTGCTCACCCTGCCGCCGGAGACCGTCGCGAGGACCGGGCACGGGGACAGCACCATGATCGGCGACGAGGCACCGCACCTCGAGGAGTGGATCCGGCGCGGCTCCTGACGCGTGCGGCGTCCGGCCTCAGGACAGGCCGGACGCCGCAGTGCTCCCGTTGAAGGTGCGGGCCTGCCGGCTGCCTCCAGAGAGACCGACGACGCCGGCGTAGGCAGCGAGCAGCGTCTCCTCGACGGCGTCGACGCCCACGCCGGGGGCGAGATCCTCGACGGCGCCGGCGGTGGACGGACGCCAGGCAAGCCCGAGGGCAGCATAGGCGTCGGTCAGGACCGCCCGCAGGGGCGCGGCGTCCCCGACGACGATCACCGAGGAGAAGAGCCACGCGCCGGCGACCACCCGCTGGGCCGTCCCGACGAGTTTGACCGCCGGGACCCCGCCGTGCCGCCCGTGCACGCTGAACTCCCCGGGGCAGTACTCACCCGGCACCTCGCCCACGCCGGCATCGACCCCGACATCGGCGAGGACCCCGGCGAAGAAGTTCCCGAACGCCGCGAAGCGGGCCCGGGTGCCGGCAACGGCGTCGGGCGCCGGCTCGATGTGGTCGACCACGAGGCAGCCCCCGTGGTACGCGGCGGCGCGACCGCCGGCACGCCGGACGAGCGGCGCGAAGCCGTGCCGGGCGACGGCGTCCGAGGCCGCGCCGAACCCCGGCAGCCGGGCGTCCCGCTGCCCGAAGGCGACGGTGGGGCTCGGCCGGTAGAGGCGCAGGGTCGGCGGCCGGTCCCCGGCGGCGACCTCCCGGAGGAGGCCGATCCCGCGGTCGAGTTCGGCTGCGGCGTCGTCCGAGACCGGATCGCGGACGAGTGCCAGCCCGGGTGCGCCCTGCCACGGAGTGCTCATCCGTCCATCGTAGGCAGTCCGCACCCCGGGCCGCGCCGCCACCCGGTCGGGCTAGCGGCCGCCGTCGACCGCCCGGCTGCGCTGCTCGATGCCGGGGCCGCCGTACGGGTAGTCGGAGAACGTCGGGGCGCTGACCTCGTCCAGGCGGCCGAGTTCCTCGGGCGCGAGCTCCAGGTCGGCGGAGGCGAGGTTGTCCGCCAGCTGATCCTGCGTGCGGGCGCCGAGGATCACGGACGTCACACCGGCCTTGGCGGCGACCCACGCCAGCGCCACGTGCGAGGCGTTGACGCCGCGCACGGCGGCGATACCGGTGACGGCGTCGATGATCCGCCAGGTGCGCTCCTGGGCGTTGCGCTGCTCCCAGGCCTCCATGCCGCGCTCCGGGTTCTCGCCCAGCCGGGTGGTTCCGGTGGGCAGGGTGTCGCGCGTGTACTTGCCCGTCAGCCAGCCGCCGCCGAGCGGCGACCACGGGAGCATCCCCATCCCGGCGTCGAGCACGGCCGGCACGATCTCCGCCTCGATCTCGCGGACGAGCAGCGAGTACTGGGGCTGCAGGGTGACCGGGAGGCTGTAGCCGCGCTGCCGGGCGATCATGACGGCCTTCGTCAGCTGCCAGCCGGTGTAGTTCGAGAAGCCGTAGTACCCGATCTTGCCCTGGACGACGGCCTCGTTCAGGAAGCCGAGGGTCTCCTCGAGCGGGGTCAGCGGATCCCACGAGTGGACCTGGTAGAGGTCGATGTGGTCCACGCCGAGGCGGGTCAGCGAGGCATCCAGGGCCTTGCGGAGGTGGCGCCGGGAGAGGCCGAGGTCGTTGACGTCCTCGCCCATCGGGAACCGGCCCTTGGACGCGAGGACCATGCGGTCCCGCTCCGCGGGGTTCTTCGCGAGCCACCGGCCGATGATCTCCTCCGAGGCACCGGCGGTGTAGACGTCCGCGGTGTCGATGAGGTTGCCGCCCGCGGCGGCGTAGTCCGACAGGATGGCGTGGGAGCCGGCCTCGTCCGCTTCCGCGCCGAAGGTCATCGTGCCGAGGGCGAGGTGCGACACCGAGGTGCCGCTGTTGCCGAGTGTCCGATACTGCATGGGTGCTCCTTCGTCAGGGCGCCGGGTGGCGCCGTCGTCGGTGGGTGCGCTCGTCGGCGAGCACACGCAGAGGGCGCCGTCGGGAGGACGGCGCCCTCTGCGGGGGGGGGGTGTCAGTCGCTGATCGTGACGCCCTTCCAGAAAGCGTAGTGACCGCGGATGTTCTCCGCCGCCTCCTTCGGTTCCGGGTAGGTCCAGGCCGCGTCCGGGTTCTGCTGGCCGTCCACGGTCAGCGTGTAGTAGCTGGCCGTGCCCTTCCAGTGGCAGACGGTCTGCGTGTCGGAGGGCCTGAAGTATTCGTGGGTGATGGAGTCCGGCGGGAAGTAGTGGTTTCCCTCGACCATCACCGTCGTGTCCGACTGGGCGATGACGGTGTCCTTCCAGAGTGCCTTCGGCATGCTTCCTCCTCGTCGACGGCGTCCGGCCCCGCGGCACGGACTGCGTACCCCGTGCAACCCGCGGGTGGGCCGGGGCATTCCGACGCGTCGGAGCCGGCGGCGTTCCTGCGCGTCAGAGCCGGCGGACCGTGAGGATCTGCTCGAGCCGGCCGAAGGGACCATCGAGGTCGTGCACCACGCTGGAGGTCAGGCCCACGCCGTGCTCGCCGAAGGTCACGCGGGTGTCCAGGCCCAGCCATTCACCGCGCGGCATGCGGTGGAGGTGGATCTGCAGGTCCACGTTGGGGAACATCCAGCTGTCGCCTCCGGGCTCCACGCGGGAGGCGATCCCGTTGGCGGCGTCCATCATCCCGACCAGCCGCACGAGGTCGGGGGCCTGCCGGCCCTCCACCATGGCATACGGGTTGCGCATCCAGACCTGCCCCCTGCCGGGCCGGTGCCCGGGGACCACACGGACCTCGAGGGACCGGATGAAGCCGCCCGGCCACGCCGTCATGCCCTCGTGGGGTCCGGCGTCGTCGGGGCCGGGCATCCGGGGGTCCTCCGCGGCGGCGACGTCGGCGGTGTCCTGCGTGCTGAGCCGCCAGGCGCGGGCCACGATCGCCGTCCGGCCGGCGGCCTCCATGCGGGCCTCGACCAGTTCGATGGTGCGGCCGGGACGGACGACCTGAGTGGTCACGTAGAACTCACCGCCGGGGATCATCCCGAGGATGTCGAAGCTGACCCGGCTGAGCTGCATGCCCTCACGGGGTTCGCACTCGAGCAGGCACTGCGTGAGCAGGCCCGAGATGGGAGCCATGTGCTGCTCCTGCGGATTCCAGGCACCCTGGGCGTGGACGGTCGACTCGAATTTGCCGCTGCCGAGATCGCGGTAGAAGGAATTCACCCGTCCCATGCTAGGCGACGCCGGTCCGCTCCCCGGAGGCGGGCGCGCCATGGGCCGGAATAGGTTCCTGCCGGTCGTGGTTCAGTTGATTGACTTCATCAACCATCAAGGATTGTCATGACCCAGAGCACCCCGTCCCGCCTCGAGGACCCCGCCGGACGGCCGGCCCCACCGAAGACAGTCCCCGGCCCCGGCGCCCTCCCGGCCCGCGACAGGCTGGTCATCACCCTCCTGCTCATCTCGGCGTTCGTGGTGATCCTCAACGAGACGATCATGGGCGTCGCGATCCCCCGCCTGGTCACGGACCTCGGCATCACGGTGGGTGCGGGCCAGTGGCTGACGACGGCGTTCATGCTCACCATGGCGGTGGTCATCCCGATCACCGGCTTCCTCCTGCAGCGGTTCAACACCCGGCCCGTCTTCATCGCCGCGATGAGCCTGTTCAGCCTCGGCACGTTCATCGGGGCGATCGCCCCGGGCTTCGAGATCCTCGTGGCGGGACGCGTGGTGCAGGCCAGCGGGACCGCGATCATGATGCCGCTGCTCATGACCACGGTCATGACCCTCGTGCCGCCGGCCTCCCGGGGCAAGGTGATGGGCAACATCTCGATCGTCATCTCCGTCGCCCCCGCACTGGGCCCCACCATCTCCGGTGCGATCCTCAGCACGCTCGACTGGCGCTGGCTGTTCTGGCTGGTCCTGCCGATCGCCCTCGCGGCCCTGGCCCTCGGCTCCGCGAAGATGCAGAACGTCACCACGCCGCGGACGTCCTCCATCGACGTCCCCTCGGTCGTCCTCTCCGCCGTCGGCTTCGGCGGCATCGTGTACGGGCTCAGCCGGCTCGGCGAGGCGTCCACGGACAGCGCGATCCCCGCGTGGGTGCCCCTCGCCGTCGGCCTGGCCGGCCTCGCGGTGTTCGTCACCCGCCAGCTGGTCCTGCAGCGCCGCGACGCGGCCCTGCTCGACCTCCGCGTCTTCACGTCGAGGAACTTCTCCATCTCGATCGTCGCGATCGCGGTCAGCATGATGGCCCTGTTCGGCACCATCATCCTGATCCCCATCTACGCGCAGTCCGTCCTCGGGCTCACCCCCTTCCAGTCCGGCCTGCTCCTGCTCCCGGGCGGACTGGCCATGGGGCTGCTCGGCCCGATCGTGGGACGCGTCTACGACCGCCGAGGCCCCCGCGTCCTCCTGGTCCCGGGTGCGTTCCTGGTCAGCGCCGTCTTCTGGGCCATGACGCAGGTGACGGAGACCACCCCCGTGCCCCTCGTCCTCGCCGCGCACGTGCTGCTCAGCATCGGGCTCGCGCTCATGTTCACGCCGCTCCTCACCGCGGCCCTGGGCTCGGTGCAGCCACGGCTGTACTCCCACGGCAGCGCGGTCTTCGGTACCGTCCAGCAGTTGGCCGGAGCCGCCGGCACCGCACTGTTCATCTCCGTCATGACACTGCGCGGCACGTCGCTCGCCGCGGAGGGCGCCGCGGCCGACGCCGCGCTCGCCGGTGGCATCCGGGCGGCCTTCCTCTACGGCGCGATCATCTTCCTGCTCGCCGTCGTCGCCTCGTTCTTCGTCCGCGCACCCGAGACCGCGGACGACACCCCGGCACCCCTGCACTAGCCGCCCGCCCCCCGCGTGCAGCGGGCCGTGACGCCCGTCGACGCTAAGTCGGCTTATGGTTGGATCATGAGTTTCAACGACAACGTGCAACTCGACCCCTCGCGGGTCAGCGACCGGCGGGGACGAGGACGCGGCGCGGCCGTCGGCGGCGGCGTGGGCGGCGGGCTCCTCCTCATCCTCTCGCTGATCTTCGGCCCCGGCGTGGTCGACGAGCTCGGGCTCGACGACGGGACCGGCACGACGCAGGAGCAGGGCCCCGCCGGCGGGGCGATCAGCGCGTGCCGCTCCGGCGCCGACGCCAACGAGCAGCTGGACTGCCGGATCCTCGCGACGGCGGAGAGCCTCGACAGCTTCTGGGTGCCCACCCTCGAGCAGGTCGGCGTGACCTACACGCAGCCCGGCGTGGTCCTCTTCTCGGGCCGGGAGAACACGGGCTGTGGAACGGCGACGAGCGCCGTCGGCCCGTTCTACTGCCCGGCGGACGAGCAGACCTACTACGACACCGCGTTCTTCGATGATCTCGTGACCCGCTTCGGTGCTTCCAGCGGCCCCCTCGCCCAGGAGTACGTGGTGGCGCATGAGTTCGGTCATCACATCCAGAACCTCATCGGGACCCTCGGCGCCGCTCAGCAGGACCCGCAGGGCGCGGAATCCGGTGGGGTCCGGGTCGAGCTGCAGGCGGACTGCCTCGCCGGGATGTGGGCCGCCCACGCCGTCTCCGTCCCCGATCCCGAGTCCGGCGAGCCGTTCCTCCGCCCGTTCTCGGACACCGACCTGCGGGACGCCCTCTCGGCGGCGGCGTCCGTGGGCGACGACCGCATCCAGGAGTCCATGACCGGTCAGGTCGACCCCGAGGGCTGGACCCACGGCTCCAGCGCCCAGCGCCAGGCCTGGTTCTCCCAGGGCTACGAGACCGGGGACCTGGCATCCTGCGACACGTTCGCCGCCACCGACCTCGATCGCCCCTAGCCCATGCCCATGCCCATGCCCACCGAACTCCTGCTCCCCCGAAGGACCTGCTCGTGACCGACCGCCTCGCCGTCGTCGTCCCCGTGTTCAACGAACCCGGCATCGCCCGGACGCTCGATGCCCTCCGCGGGCAGCGCGACGCCGCGGACCTGCGGGTCTACGTGGTGGACAACGGCTCCACGGATGACACCGTCGAGCGGGTCGAACGGTTCATCGCCGCCCGGCCCGCCCTCGACGTCCGGCTCCTGGTGGAGCCGCAGAAGGGCACGGGCGCCGCGTGCGACACCGGGTTCCGCACGGCCATCGGGGACGGCTTCACGCTCGTCGCCCGCACCGACGGCGACAGCGAGCCCGCCGCGGACTGGACCAGCCGCATCCGCGCCCTGTTCACCCACCATCCGCAGGTGCAGCTGGTGGGCGGGACGAGCATCCCGCTGCGGGACCGGCACTTCCGGTGGGGCGATGACCTGCTCATGCCGGGGGCGCTGGTGATGCTGCGGATTCTGCTGACGGTGAAGCACCTGGATCCCGCCTATCTGCGCTTCGTCGCCGGCCACAACATGGCGGTGCGCTCCTCGGCCTACCTGGCGTCCGGCGGCATCGGGCGGACCTCCATCGACGAGCGCGACGAGGACATCGACTTCTCGGTCAGGATCTCCCGCCGCCTCGGCCTCGGCGCCGTGCGCATCGACCCCCGGCTGAAGGTCGCGACGTCGATGCGCCGCGTCCGCCGGTACGGCCTCGCCCTCATGGGCGTCCACCACCTCATGCCGGCCCTCCGCGGCAGGATCGTCCGGGCCATCGACATCCGCTAGCAGCAGTGCCGGCCCGCCGGTGCGCCCTTCTGCCTGGGGCAGGCTCAGGCCGCGCCGCTGCCGCGCACCAGCTCGACGGCGTCGTCGACCGCCGGCACCCGCTCCCGCCCCGCGCCCGCGCCCGCGCCCGCGACGAGCCGGACCGTCCGGCGGAACGCGGCGTCATCGCCGCGCCCCGACCGGAAGGCCGGCAGGTGGGCGAGGACCGCGGCCCGGCGCAGCGCAGGATCCTGCCCGGCCGCCCACCGGTCGAGGACGGATGCCGCCCGGGCGGCATCCTGGCCACGCAGCCCGAGGAGCATCGGGCCGACGACGTCCACGGCGAGCGGATCCGCCAGATCGGGCACCTGCGCGGAGCGGAGGAAGCCCTCGATGCGCGTGAGGTCGGAGTGCCGCAGCAGCCGGACCGCGGACTGCAGGAGCACCACGGCCGCGAGGCGGCGCTCGAACACGGGGCGGGACCAGAGGTCGGCGGCGAGGGCTGTGACGTCGTCGTGCCCGAGGCCCGCGAAGCGGCGTTCCGCGTTCCTGATGGTGCCCCGGACCGCGCCGACGGACGCCCCGTAGTACGTGAGGCCTGTCCCGAAACGCCGCTCGTAGTCTTCGGCGCGTTCCCAGGAGCTCTCGTACTGGAGGGCGTCGTCGATGAAGTCGGCGGCATCGGAGGTGGTGGTCATCGGGCGGGCATCCTGTCCATGACGTCCTCCGACCGGGTGGGGTGCGCGGTGGCCCGCGCGGTGCCCCACCAAGCAATCATGGGGGGCACCGCGTGTCAAAGTCCGCCGTGACCGGGGAAGTGCCCTAGGCGTTGCGCGAGCGCGGCGCGCCCATGCCGGGGTCGATCCTGTACGGACCGGCCGCGGACGGGCGCACGTCGAAGTCGAAGATCGCCGTGGGGATGTACACGGTGGAGCAGGAGTTGGGGATGTCCACCACGCCCGACAGCCTGCCCTCGATCGGCGCCGATCCGAGCAGCAGGTAGGCCTGCTCCGGGCTGTACCCGAACTTCGTGAGGTAGTCGATGGCGTGCAGGCAGGCCCGCTGGTAGGACAGGTGCGAATCGAGGTAGTGCTGCGTGCCGTCGAGTGTCACGGAGGTGCCGGAGAACGCGATCCACTCGCTGTAGCGGGGCTCGATGATGCCGGGCATGAAGATGGCGTTCTCGCTGACGCCGTAGGTGTCCATGCCGCCCCTGATGACGTCCACCCGGAGGTCGATGAACCCGCCCATCTCGATCGCACCGCAGAAGGTGATCTCGCCGTCGCCCTGTGAGAAGTGGAGATCACCGAGGGACAGATTGGCGCCGTCCACGAAGACGGGGTAGAAGATCCGCGAGCCCTTCGACAGGTTCTTGATGTCCTGGTTGCCGCCGTTCTCGCGGGGCGGGGCGGTGCGGGCGGCCTCCCCCGCCACGCGGTCGAACTCCGAGGCCGGGAGGCTCCCGAGCAGGGCGTGCCCGGCCTCGGGCGGCAGCGCGAGCGGAGGGACGCGGTGCGGGTCCGTGGCGATGAGGTCTCCCTCCCGCCTGTTCCACCTCCCCAGCAGCTCCGCCGACGGCGCCGTGCCCATCAGTCCCGGATGGATGAGCCCCACGTAGGACACCTCCGGCACGTGCCGCGACGTCGCCACCTGCCCGCTGAAGTCCCAGATGGCCTTGTAGGCGTCCGGGAACTGGTCGGTCAGGAAGCCGCCGCCGTTGTTCCGCGAGAAGATCCCGGTGTACCCCCACCCCTGTCCGGCGAGCGGGCCCGCATCCTCCTGCGGGATGGGGCCGACGTCGAGGATGTCGACGACGAGGAGGTCCCCCGGTTTCACGCCCTCCACGGCGAACGGGCCACTGAGTTTGTGGACGGTGAGCAGCGGCGCGTTCAGGATGTCCTCGGCGGAATCGTCGTTGACGATGGCGCCGTCGAACCATTCCCGGCAGTGGACCCTGAAGGAGTCCCCTGGTTTCACCGTGGCCACCGGCGGGATCTCCGGGTGCCACCGGTTGTGTCCGATCTTCTCCTGGTCCTCGAACTTCCGGGCCGAGTCGAGAGGGAATATGACGTCGGGCATTTCATCTCCTTTGATGATCGACGCCGCGTACCAGGATCAGGGGCGCGGCAATTTCTGGTGGAGCGGATTCGTCGAGTAGGCAGGGCGGGCGCTCCTGCCGGGGGCCGGAGGCGTTCCGGACACCACGCGCGGCTCCGATGCACTGCGCTCGGCCGCATCGATCAGCCGGAAGGCCGCTGTTCCGGTCCTGGCAAGGCGGGGTGCACTGATCCTTCGCCTGGCCCGCTGCCCGCACGTCGGGCAGTCCTCCTCCGCAGGTGCCGACCCCATGCCGCGGGTGAGCTCGAAGACGTCGCATCGGGGGCAGCGGTACTCATAGATCGGCATGCGGCAGACCCTTCCCTTTCGGGGCCTCGACAGAGCGTTCCTCGGGGGTGAGGGCTCTGGTTCACCCCTCACCGTGGTCCACCCGATCGGCCGCCGCCTCACCCGAAAAGGATGAGTGATCGGCCGATGGCTCAGGACCTGGACGGTCCGGCGTGCACGCGACACCGGCGCAGCGGACGGCCTCTGGAGCGAGGGTGGGACAGCAGGTAGCATGCGACGATGCTGCACATTCCGGCCGGCGAGTTCCGGATGGGGTCGGAGGACTTCTACCCCGACGAGGGACCGGCGCGCCAGGTGCGCGTGCTCCCCTTCGAGCTGGACGAGCGGCCCGTGACCAATGCGGACTTCGCCGTCTTCGTCGCTGCGACGGACTACACGACAGTGGCCGAGCGACCGCTGGACCCGGTGGAGTTCCCGGACCTCCCACCCCGTGATCTGGCCCCGGGCGCGTTGGTCTTCACACCCCCGCCCGGCCCGGTGGACCTCGGCGACTGGACACGGTGGTGGCGCTGGAGCCCCGGTGCCTGCTGGCGGCATCCGCTGGGCCCGGGCTCCTCCCTCGAGGGCAAGGAGGACCACCCGGTGGTCCAGGTGTCCTTCGCGGACACCGCCGCCTATGCCACCTGGGCCGGTAAACGGCTGCCGGACGAAGCGGAATGGGAGTTCGCCGCCCGGGGCGGACTGTCCGATGCGTTCGCCTACGCGTGGGGCGACGAGGCCAGGCCGGACGGCGTGCTGATGGCCAACACGTGGCAGGGACGCTTCCCGTACCTCCGGACGGGCGCGAACGGATGGAAGGGAACCTCCCCCGTCGGGTCGTTCCGTGCCAACGGGTACGGCCTCTCCGACATGATCGGGAACGTGTGGGAGTGGACCAGCACCTATTACGCGGCCCGCCACGCGATCAAAGCACCAGCACCAGCACCGGCTGACGACGGGGCCGGCGGATGCGCGTGCACTCCGCACCGGGACAGCGCGGCCGACAGCGCGGAGCCCGGGGCGGACGTCCCGCGCCGCGTCCTCAAGGGAGGCTCCCACCTGTGCGCCCCGGAGTACTGCCTGCGCTACCGTCCTGCCGCCCGCTCCCCGCAGACCGAGGACACGGCCACCTCGCACATCGGCTTCCGGTGCGCACGCTCCGTCGCGGACCCCGGATCCCCGGCGGACGCGCCTCAGTAGACGAAGATATCCACCCACGCCCGGTTGTGTGCGTGGAGGAGGACGAGGAACAGCACGAGGTCGAACAGCAGGTGCACGCAGATGATGTAGGAGAGCGAGCGCGTGCGGGTGAAGATGAAGGCCTGCAGGAGCGCGAACGGGACGATGAACAGCGGCGCCCACGCGGTGAAGCCCAGCTCCCACAGGAACGAGGTGAACAGGGCCGCCTGCAGCACGTTGGCCTGCACCATGGGCAGGTGCCGGCGCAGGAGCGCGAAGACCGTGCAGATGAAGAACAGTTCGTCCCAGATCCCGAGCCCGTTGGTTCCGACGAACAGGCGGGCGATCTCCGCGGGTTCCGACGCCGCCGGCCAGTTCGTGTAGACCCCGGTGCTGAGCATGTAGAAGGGCAGCAGCGCGTAGCCCATGAGGACGACGACGGGCAGGTACCACTTCTCGGTGCGGGTCCATGACTCGCCGGTCCGCAGGGGGAACGTGATCGCGTGGTCCCGGTACACGAAGCGCGAGACGGCGTACGGCACACCGACGGCGAGGATCATCGCGGAGCCCATGACCGCCATGTGCTGCACGCTGATGTCCGTGGTGATGGGCACGAGGGTCATCACGGTGAGGCCGAACGCGATGAGCACCAGGTCCCGGAACAGGGCGCGGTCGACGACGGCGGCCACGGCGAGCGCCGCGGCCAGCAGCCCGTAGCCGCTCAGGGGCTGGTGGAGCACGAGGAGGACGACGCCGGCGAGGGATACCAGTGCGGCAGGGATCAGCGCCCGGGAGGGCGTGCGCCAGGTGCCCTGCTTCCAGGACCGGGTGGCCGTGAGCATGGCGCCCGGAGGAGGCGCGCCCGGCGCTGCTGCGTACTCCACGGTGCGTGCTCCTCCGACGTCGTGCCCGGCGGGTGCGCCCCTCCCACGGACCGCCGGCGCCCGTGCGGGCCCGGTCCTATTCTTTCCCGGCCGCGCGCTGCCGGTCCAGACCCGACCGCACGCCCCCTTGCCTCCCCGATGACCTGTCAACGCCCGGCACCCTGTCTCATCCGTCGGGGATGAGACAGGCGGACCCGCCTCGCGCCGACAATGAAGGCACCATCCGCGTGCCGGCGCTCCTCGACGATCCCGCCCGACCCACGGCGTCGCTCCGGTGGAAGGAGATTCTCATGGCAGCCGACCCGCCTCCCGTCGTCGATCCACGACCGGCCCTCCCTCGCAGCACCGTCGTCCTGCTCGCCCTCGGTGGAGCGACCGCGGCGGCCTTCGGGGTCGCCGCCATGCGGGGCGTCGTCGTCCCGGTGTTCCTGGCGATCATCCTCACGCTGTGCGTCCATCCGCTCCACCGCCGGCTGTACCAGCGGGGTTTCTCCCGGGGTGCCGCCACGGTGGCGTCGATCGTCGCCGTGCTCGCCCTCGTCCTCTCGTTCGCGCTGATCCTGGCCCTCGCCCTCGCGCGCTTCTCGGCCCTGCTCCCCCAGTACGCGTCGCAGCTCGATCAGGTGGGAACCACCGTGTCCGGGATGCTGGCGTCGCTGGGCTTCAACTCGAGCGGGACGGACGCGGTCCAGAACGGATTCACCCCCGAGAGCATCACCGGGTTCATCGGGGACCTGCTGGGCGGCGTCACCGACGCGGTGGGCGGTCTCGTGATCATCCTGACCCTGCTGATCCTCATGGCCGTCGACGGGTCCCGGGTGCCGGCGCTGCTCGCCTACGTGCGCCCCCACCACCCCGGGCTGGTGTCCGCGCTCATCGGGTTCGCCACCGGGACGCGCCGCTACATGGTCACGACGACGGTGCTCGGCCTGGCGCAGGGCGCGTTCAACGCGCTGGTGCTCGTCCTCCTCCAGGTTCCGGGCGCCCTTCTCTGGGGCCTGCTCTCCTTCATCTGCAGCTTCATTCCCAACGTCGGCTACTTCATCGCCATCGTGCCGCCCCTGTTCTTCGGCTTCCTCAGCGGCGGGTGGCAGACCGTCGTGATCGTCATCGTGGTCTACGGCGTGATCAACGGCGCCATCCAGTCCGTCATCCAGCCCAAGTACGTGGGGGATGCGGTGTCCCTCAGCGAGACCCTGACCTTCGTCTCCGTCCTCTTCTGGGCCGTGGTCCTCGGGCCGCTCGGCGCCATCCTGGCCGTACCGCTGACCCTGCTGGTCCGGTCGATCCTCATCGACGCCGAACCGTCGACGTGGTGGCGGCGGGCGCTCACCGGGGACAGGACGGACTTCGAGGTCCTCCTCGAGGACGAGGACGCCGAGCGGCGCGCCTTCCGGGCACAGCGGAAGGCGAGGTCCTCCGCCCCCCGTGAGGGGCACGCATGACAACATCCTCGTGCCGTCCTGGTGCCCTGTGAGCCCCCCATGCTGAGTCTCCTGATCAGTCTGCTGCCCGTCGCCTTCGCCGGGACGATGAGCGCCGTGCCCGCCAGCGTGACCATCATCATCCTGCTGTCCCCCACCGCCCACCGCGGCGCCTGGTGGTTCCTGACCGGGAGCGTCGCCGGGACCCTCCTGCTGGTCGGAGCCGCCGCGGCCGGCCTGCGCTTCCTGCCGGGTCCGGAGGGCCCGGAGGGCCCGGAGCGCAATGCGACGCTGGCCGTCGGCGGTCTGGTGGTGGCAGCCAGCGTCATCGCTTACGGCATCTACGTCCTGTCCACCCCCCGCACCACCGACAGCGCGGCCCTGACGCGCGTGCGGACCCGCGTCGGCTCGGCTCGCCCCTGGGAGTACGTTGCCCTGGGCCTGGCCCTGGCCCTGCGGCCGAAGGCGATCCTGCTCTCCCTGACCGCGGGCACGCTGATCGGACTGCAGGGCCTCGAACCCGTCGCAAGCATCGTGGTCGTCCTCGCCTACGTCCTGATCGCCCAGGCCGAGATCCTCGTGCCGATCGTCCTGCGGATCCGCCGGCCCGAGCGCGCCGACGCGGTGTTGAAGAATCTGGACGCCTGGCTGCAACGCCACAGCGGGACGATCACGGGTGTGACCCTGCTGGTAGCCGGGCTGTTCATCGCGTGGGTGAGTGTGGGGCGGTTCTGACCGTCTGCGGGGCCGCAGTGCAAGACTGGCAGCATGCGTGAGCTCGTCATCCTCGGCACGTCCTCCCAGGCGCCCACCCGGACCCGCAACCACAACGGGTACTTCCTGCAGTGGGAACAGGAGGGGATCCTCTTCGACCCCGGCGAAGGCACCCAGCGCCAGCTCATCCACGCCAACCTCTCGGCGGGGAAGATCCACCGCATCTGCATCACCCACGTCCACGGCGACCACTGCTTCGGACTGCCGGGCGTCCTCTCCCGCATGGTGCTGGACGGCGTCGAGCACCCCGTCCATGTGCACTACCCGGCGTCGGGCGAGGACGTGGTGCGCGCCCTCGTCTTCCTCGCCACGCCGGGACTGGACCTGCACCTCCACCCCCACGGCGCCGCCGGGCCCATCGCCCCGGGCGTGGAGGTCGAGGAGCTGCACCACCGCGTCGAGGCCTTCGGCTACCGGGTGACCGAGCCGGACGGGCGCACGTTCCTGCCGGACCGGCTCGCCGCCGCCGGGATCACCGGGCCCGACGTCGGGCGCCTGCAGCGCGAGGGGAGCCTCGGCTCCGTGAGGCTCGACGACGTCAGCGTGCACCGGCCCGGGCGCCGCTTCGCCTTCGTCATGGACACGGGCCTGTGCGACGGCGCGGCCGCGCTCGCCGACGGCGCGGACCTCCTGGTCACCGAGAGCACCTTCAGCGACGGCGACGCCGCGCTCGCCGCCCGGTACCGGCACCTCACCGCGGGCCAGGCGGGGTCCCTCGCGGGTCACGGCGGTGCGGCCACGCTGGTCCTGACGCACTTCTCGTCCCGGTACGACGACGTCGGCCTGCTGGCCGCGCAGGCCCGGGCCACGGCCGGCACGGCGACGGTGATCGCGGCCTCGGACCTCGACCGCATCCCCTTCCCGGCGCACCGCTGACGGATCGTCCCGCGCAACGCCCCGGTCAGCGCGCCGCGGCGTCCCCGACGAGCCCGAGCCGCCGGCCCTGCCAGGTACGCCGGAGCCAGCGGTCGTGCGAGGCGACGACGACCGCCCCGGGATAGGCGGGGATCAGGGCCTCGAGCTTCGTGGCGAGGAGCAGGGAGAAATGGTTGGTCGGCTCGTCGAGGAGGAGCACGTCGGGCGGACTCGCCAGCAGGATCGCCAGGGCCAGCCGGCGCTGCTGGCCGCCGCTCAGCACCGCAACGGGCCGGTCCTCGTCCCGCGGGTGGATGAGCCCGAAGGTGCGCAGCGGGACCTGGTCACTCACCGGGCCGACGGCGTCGTCATAGGCCTGCAGCGCCGTCCGTCCGGATCCGCGGCCGAGCGGGTCGGGAAGGTCGACGTCCTGTGCGAGCAGGCCGATGCGCAGCGACGGAGCCGCGGTCACGGTCCCGGAGGTCGGCGTCAGCTCGCCGGCGAGGAGACGCAGGAGGGTCGACTTCCCGGATCCGTTGGGGCCCGTGACGAGCAGCTTCTCCCCCGCACCGAGCACCAGCGACGCCGGGTCGAGACGCCCGCTCACCGCAGCCGCCACCGCAGTGAGCACCGGCTCCGTCCCGGCCGGTGCTGCCGGTGCTCCCGGTGCTGCCGGGGTCCCGGCCGCCGTGAGACCCCGGAAACGCAGCTCCCGCGGTGGCCTGCGGATCTGCCGCTCCTCGAGGGACACGAGCCGGGAGGCAGCGTCGTCGACCCTGCGGGACACCGCCTTGGCGTTGCGGTCGGCGTAGAACTTGCGGCTGACGCGCCCCTCCGAGCGGGGCTTCCAGTCCTCATGGCCCACGAGGTGGCTGTCCGAGACGGCAGCGCGGAGCCGCTTCAGCTCCGCCTGCTCGTCCCGGTACCGGCGTTCCCACCGCTCCCGGGCGACGAGCCGCGCGTGCACGTAGCCGGTGTAGCTGCCGGTGAAGCGGACGACGCCGATGCCGGTGCCGTCGCCGTCGGCCACGAGGGGCCCGGCGAGCGCCTGGGGCAGTGGAGCGGGGTCGAGGTCGATGAGGGTCGTGACGACGTCGTCGAGGAATGCGCGGTCGTGGCTCGCGACGAGCACGGGGCCCGGCCAGTCCTCGAGGAGGCTCCCCAGGTAGGAGGCGGCGTCGTCGTCGAGGTGGTTGGTCGGCTCGTCGAGGAGCAGGACGTCGGGCGTGCTGAGGAGGAGCCAGGCCAGGGACAGGCGGGAGCGCTGCCCTCCGGAGAGCGTCCGCGTCGGCCGGTCCGGTGCGAGGTCGGCGAGGCCGAGTCCGGAGACGACGGCGGCGATCCGCGTGTCGATGTCCCACGCGCCGACGCGCTCCGCCGTCTCGAGGGCCGCCGCATACGCGGTGGCGGCCGCAGGGTCCTCGGGGGTGACGGCCAGGGCCAGGCCCGCTTCGGCGACGGCGTGCGCGGCGGCGCGGACGGGGGCGACGGCGGCCTCGAGGGCCTCCGTGAGGGTGGCGGACGGCGCGAAGGGCGGTTCCTGGTGCAGCAGGCCGATGCGCGGCGTCCCGGCACCCGGAAGCGTCGTGGTGACGGTGCCGGCATCCGGCGCCGTGAGGCCCGCGAGGATGCGCAGCAGGGTCGTCTTGCCGGAGCCGTTCTCGCCGATGAGGCCGGTGCGGCCGCCGGAGACGGTGAAGGACACGTCGGTCAAGACGCGGCGCGCCCCGAAGCTCTTGGAGACGCCGTCCACGCGCAGGTGGGCGGCGGAGTGGGGTGATGGGGAGTGCGAACCGGGCACGGTGATCCTCAGGGCTGGCTGGTGTCCTGCCGGGCGAGGATCTAGGAGAGCACGGCTCCACTATAGGACGACGTCGGGTGTCGGGGCATCAGGGCATGCCGCACCCGCCCGGGCGACCGGCGCGGAGCCCCTGAGGGTCGCGACGGTCACCCGGCTGCGGGCGGAGGTGATCAGGCCTTCGCCACGCTGCGGCGCACGGCGTAGGTCCCGCCGACGGCGGCCGCGAGGACGACGCCGCCACCGAGGGCGATCAGCCCGGCCGAGGCAGGCGTGGCTGCGGTCTCCACCGTGGCACCGGTGTCGGCTCCGCCCGACGGCAGCGCGCCCATCTGGGCCGCTACGAGCGTCCCGCACAGTGCGGGTGCCGTGGCGCCCGCGGGAAGGGCCGGATCCAGATCGCTGGGGGCATTGAAGGCTTCCGGGGTGGACGGCGTCGTCGCCGGGTCCAGGCCATGGACGTTGAAGACCGCCGTACCGTTCTCGAGTGCCGCCTGAGTCGCGGCATCGATGGTGAAGGTGCGCTGGATCGTGTACGTCCCGCCCTGTCCGGCGAGCTGCAGGTTCAGGGCTTCGGCGGGCGTCGTGGGCCCGGACGTCGTCACCGTCGCCAGGATGCCACCGTAGCCGGGGGCGCTCTCGGTGACGCTGATGATGCCATCGCCGTTCGCGTCGTTCGCCGGCGTCGGGCACACCCCGGCGGCGCCGCCGTGGATGTGCTGCACGTGGGGGTAAGGCGCGCCCTGGAAGGTCTCGGCGAGGCCCGACACCTGGAGGTCGATCGTGGCCTGGTCACCGACGACGTCGACGGTGACGGTGCCGGTGCCCGTGGTGCCGTTGACCTGACCGAGGGTCGAGGAGTAACTGCCGTCCGCTGCCATCGCGGGCGACCCTGCCATGGCGACGGCACCGAGGGCGAGGGCGGGGACTGCGAGCAAGCGCATCTTGTTCATGGGATTCGTATCCTTCACGGTGCGATGGGAACGAACCCGGATCCGGGTCCGCGACGGGAGCACCACAACACACGCAGCGCTCTCGCCGCTCATCCTCCAACCGCCCCGGAACGAGCGGAAGGACACGGGGTCGCCGGGCGGCGGTCTTTACAAATCGGCTCCCTGGGGGTTCGGAGCGAGCAAACTGAGCCGTCGACGCAACCCCCGGTATACGCCGCAGGTGGGCGCCGCTCACGTCACAGGCGCGGCGGGGCCTGCGTCTCCGTCCCTGAACGATCCGTCAACCGGACCGGAACGAGTCTTGTGAGCGCACGGGCCAGGAGCCCGCTGATTGCGCCGGGGGCAGCGCCGTCGCCCTGTTCGAGGGAGAACCTGAGGATCCCCGGCACGAGGTGGGCCACCAGCGCGCTCTGCCGGCGGGTGTCCTCCGCCGACTCGTCTGCCGGCGCCGCCCGCCGCATCCTCAGGTAGAGGACCTCGGCGACCTCCTCGTGGACGCCCGAGAGCCGCTCCATCTCCTTCTGCATCAGGGCGGGGCTCTCACTGATGATCCGCATGCGCGGCGCCACCAGCTCCCGGGTGTCGGCGTTCACCGGCACGAGGGAGGCCAGCAGGCCGAGCAGTTCCTCGAGCATGTCGGGCGAGTCCGAGACGAGGAACTCCCGGACCTGCCGTTCGTCCAGCTTGCCGGGCGCTGCGCCGAGGATCGCGGCGTCCTTCGTCCGGTAGTAGTTGAAGAAGGTCCGCTGGGAGACGCCGCTCGCCGCACAGATCATGTCCACCGTGACGGCGTCGAGCCCGTGCTCGAGGACCAGCGCGACGGCGCTGCGCTCGATGGCCAGCGCCGTCGCCGCCTGCTTGCGCTGCCGGAGTCCCTGCTCACTGCCGCCTGCCATGTCTCCCCCTCGTGTCCGGAACCGTCCCTACTCGTAGCGTAGCGATGAGGGTCAGGGTGAAGGCACCGATGAAGAGGGCGAGGACCGTCAGGGTGGTGCGCAGCTTGCTGCGGAAGGTGTTGCGGACCGCGGTGCCGATGAGATCGACCGTCTTCATGCCGCCGCGCCCCGATCCTGGGCCGGTGCTACCAGGACGCCGTCGCGGAGGAAGACCTGACGGTCGCAGCGGGCGGCGAGCTCCTCGTCGTGCGTCACGATGACCAGGGTGATCCCGAGATCGCGGTTGAGGGCGAAGAGCGTGTCCTGGACGATCGCGCCGGTGGCGCTGTCGAGGTTGCCGGTCGGCTCGTCGGCGAAGATGACGCTGGGTTCGTTGACCAGGGCGCGGCTGATGACGACGCGCTGCTTCTGGCCGCCGGAGAGGTCCGTGGCCCGGCTGGTGGCCTTGTCCTCCAGCTCGAGCTGGCGGAGCACCTCGAGCCCGCGGGCTTTGCGGCTCTTCGACGGCTCCCCCGTGATCTTCAGCGGCAGTGTCACGTTGTCCAGGACGGACGTTCCCGGGGTGAGGAAGAACTGCTGGAAGACGAAGCCGAACTCCTGGTTGCGCAGCTCGCTGACGCTCTTCGGGGACAGCGCGAGGGCGTCCTCCCCCGCGTAGGCGAGGCTTCCGGCGTCGGGCGTGTCCAGCATGGCGATGATGTGCATCAGCGTGGACTTGCCCGACCCGCTCTTGCCCACGATCGCCACGCACTCCCCCCGCTCGATGCGGAGGGTCACGTCGCGCAGGGCGTCGAAGCGTCCGTCGCCCTTGCCGTAGCTCTTGCAGATGTTCCGGGCGTCGATGACGGGGACGGCGCTCATGGGAAGCGCCTGTAGTGGACGGACATGTCGGACTCCTCTCGACTGATTATGCAGTAACTGCACGTTAGCATGCAGATGCTTCCATCGCCAGGGTAAAGAAAAGGCCCTCCGAACACAGGTGCGTTCGGAGGGCCGGTGGAGCCAGGCGGGGCTAGGAGGTGTACTTCGTGCTGCCCTTGCCCGACCGGTAGCCGGCGACGGCAGCGCGGATGTCGCCCTCCTCGTGCTCACCCTTCTTGCCGAACGGCAGAGCCTTCAACAGCGGGTGCACGATGGCCAGGACGACGAGCCCCCACGCGAGTCCGAGGATGGCGGAGCACAGCGTGTTCACGAGCCAGGCGAGCAGACCGCCGACGACGGGGATGCCGACGAACGGCGACTCGAGGGTGTGGACGAGGTCGTACGGGAGATGCCATCCGAGGTCGTAGGCGCCCTGCAGCATGATGTGGCCACCCACCCACAGCATGGCGATCGTGCCGATGAAGGTGATGCCGGCGAGCACCGCCGGCATCCCCTTGACGAGCAGCTCACCGAACCGCTGGGTCCTCGGGGAGTCCTTGGTGGTGAGGTGCAGGCCGATGTCGTCCATCTTCACGATGAGCGCGACGGCGCCGTACACGAGGACCGTGATGGCGAGGGCGACGACGACCAGGATGATCGCGCGGGCCCAGATGGACTCGTCGGACACCTCGTTCATCGAGATGACCATGATCTCGCATGACAGGATGAAGTCGGTGGTGATGGCGCCCTTGGTGACCTTGGCCTCCGCCTCGGGGCCGCGGGCGCTGGCCGGCGCCTTCTCGGCGGCGTGGCCGCGGAGCTTGTGCCAGACCTTCTCGGCGCCCTCGTAGCACAGGTAGGTGCCGCCGAGCATGAGGATGAACGGGATCACCGCCGGGATGAAGGCGCTGATGAGCAGAAGTGCCGGCAGGATGATCAACAGCTTGTTCCGGAGCGAACCCCAGAAGATCCGCTTGATCATCGGCAGCTCGCGCGAGGGGTCGGCTCCGGACACGTACTGCGGGGTGACCGCGGCGTCGTCGATGACCACGCCGGCCGCCTTGGTGCCCGCCTTGGCGGCACCGGCAGCGACGTCGTCGACGGAGGCGGCCGCGATGCGGGCGATCGCCGCGACGTCGTCGAGCAGGGCGACGAGCCCGCCGCTCACAGGGCGCCCCTGGACCGCTCGGCGGCGGACGGCTGGACATGGTGGCCCGGGGCGGGGTGTGTCGTAAGCATCCTTCGAGTATAGGAGGGCGGGTAGCTCCCGACTGTCGCTGAATCACACCCTTGAAAAGCAGGCAGCCACCCTCTCCTGATGGAGTGGGTGGCTGCCCGCGAACCACCCCTCAGCGGGGCGGGTGCTGCCTGGTGGCTAGAGTGCGCCGCCGGTGGTGCGGTTCTTGTTCAGCAGCGGATCATTCAGGCCGTCCGTCGCGGTGCCGGTGCTGGTGCCAGTGCCGGTCGCCGTACCGGTCGATGCCGGATCGACGTCCTCGGCGGGAAGGAGGACGTCCTCGGTGCTGCGCGAGAGCACGGCGTCGTCGGTCGTGTAGACCTCGGGAGCGACATCGGTCACGGGCGTGAGTGTGATGTCTTCGTCGACGACTGTCGTGTCGTCGTCGGTGTCCTTCTTCTTGCTGGCGGCGACGCCGACGGCTGCGGCTGCTGCGGCGAGACCGACACCGGCGGCCACCTTGCCTGAAACGCCTGCCTTGCCACTGTCACCGCGTGATGCGGCGGCATCCTCGACGTTAGCTTCACCGATGAGGCCGGGCGAGACCGTTCCACGCCATGCACCGGTGGCGTAGCCCTCGTCCTCGATGAAGGCCTTGAAGCGCTTGAGGTCTCCCTCGGCCTGGTTGTCGACGACGTTCAGCTTGTCGCCGATCTTCTCGACGAGGCCCTCGGCTTCGTACTCGAGCACGAGGTGGATCTGGGTCTGTCCGCCGCCGATGTCCTCGAAGGACACCGTGCCTGCGTTGGTGGCACCTTCGGTTGCGGCCCAGGAGACCCGCGTGTCAGGGACCTGCTCCAGGATGGTGGCGTCCCACTGGCGGCGGACACCGCCGATCTCGACGACCCAGTTCAGGCGCTCGTTGTCGAGCTGCTTGACGGACTTGACGCCGCCCATGAAGTGGGGGAATTCTTCGAACTGAGTCCACTGGTTGTAGGCAATGCTCACCGGGACGTTGACGAGGATGCTCTTTTCGACCTTCGTGCTCATGGCGTCTCCTTCAGGTTG
The DNA here is from genome assembly GCF_002927275.1 of Arthrobacter pityocampae. Taxonomy (GTDB): domain Bacteria; phylum Actinomycetota; class Actinomycetes; order Actinomycetales; family Micrococcaceae; genus Arthrobacter_D; species Arthrobacter_D pityocampae. The sequence goes on from NZ_PRKW01000002.1 coordinate 361,326, forward strand.
GGACAAGTTGTGGCTGGCGATTCGATGACAACCAATCGTATTCATCAGCCTACTTAGTATAACGCAGACCGTGACCTTCGGGGGTATTTCTCCAGGACGACTTCGTGTCGCGATGGATCTAGAGTTGATCAGCACTCTCAGGGACGTTGCCCGGTCAGCGCTGCTGTCCACCCACCGCGGATCGCGAATCCGCGGCTCGAACCATCAGGAGGAACGCATGGCAAGCAGCCGCAATCCGCTCGACGAGTTGCGCGAGACGCTCGGCAATCTGGCCGATCAGATCAAGCTCCCCGGCTCCGACCGCGGTGACGACCGCGTGGGTGAGCTCTTCAATGCACGGCCCGGACCGGCGCGGCCCCTCGCGGAAGTGCAGGCCGAGCTGGACGCCCTCGTGGGGCTGGAGAGCGTCAAGGAACAGGTGCGGGCTCTCGTGGCGCTGCTCCAGGTCCAGGCCCGCCGCAAGGCGCACGGCCTGCCCGAGGTGGCAACCTCCCAGCACCTGGTGTTCCTCGGCAACCCCGGCACCGGCAAGACCACCGTCGCGCGGCTCCTGGCTGAGATGTACCGCGCGGTCGGCCTGCTGCAGAAGGGCCACCTGGTGGAGGTCGACCGGTCAGCCCTGGTGGGTCAGTACGTCGGCGCGACGGCGATGAAGACCGACCGGGTCATTCGCCGGGCGCTCGACGGAGTCCTGTTCATCGACGAGGCCTACGCGCTGTTCCCGGACGACGGCCGGATGGACTTCGGGCCGGAAGCCATCGAGGTCCTGCTCAAGCGGATGGAGGATCACCGGCACCGCCTCGTGGTCATCGTGGCCGGGTACCCGCGCCTGATGGAGAGCTTCCTGCTCTCGAACCCCGGACTGCGGTCACGGTTCGCGCGGGAGATCACCTTCCCCGACTACTCGGTGGACGCGCTCGAGACCATCTTCAAGCAGATGCTCGCCCAGCACGAATACACCCTGGAGGCGGGCGCCGACCAGATGCTGCGCCGGATCCTCGCCAACATCCATGCCGGCGAGGATTCGGGCAATGCACGATTCGCGCGCACGCTGTTCGAGCAGTCGCTCAATCGCCAGGCGCTTCGGCTGTCGCGCGATGAGGGACGCAGTCTGGACACCCTCGATCGCGACGACGTCATGACCCTCACCACCGATGACCTCGTCGAGGCCGCGCAGGCGCTGGGCGAGGTGCCCGAGCCGGAGCCGCAGGCCCCTGCGGCGCCCCATCCGTCGCGCTGGAACTGGCGGAACTGGCCGTAGGGGTGCTGCCGCCTCATGGCGGCGGGTTCTGGCCGTGGTCGAGGCCGGCGTGAGCTCTGCGGGATGTTGTCGCTCGGTCCGGATCATGGGATCAGCTGACTCGGCGCCCGGATCGAGACTCGGATATCGGCGTGTGCTGGGCATCCTCCGGTATCGGCGTGTGCTGAGCATCCTCCGGCGGGAACGCGTCAACTTGTCCACATAGGCAGCAACGACCCTCATCCTCTCGGTAGCGGTTGAGAAAATTCACTATGGACAGCAGCCGGAATGCCTCGTGGAAGACCACTGATATCGGTGGTCTTCCACGACCGGCATGCGCCCCTTCGCATGCGGCTCCTGCCTTCATCACGTCCGCCACCCTTTCCTCCGCCTCGGTCCCAGCCGGCTTGGTCCCGGGAGTCGCACTGCCTGCCCGTGTCCAGTCCGCAGCTCACCCTCCGGCCGGGGCCCGGTCGAAGGGTGACCCGTCCCCCACCGTCCCGTCCGCCAGTGTCGAGTCTCGAGCTTCGGCTGTTCGGGTGCGGGAGCTGATCGGCGCAGTGGCCTCGCTGCCGGTCGGCGCGGCTGGTGCTCATACGGGGGGTGGTGCTGGTGCCGCGGGAGGGCCGGTTCGCGTTGGCGGCCTCGATGCCGCGGGCGGGGCCGGTGGCGTGGATGCTGCTGAGTTGGTCGATCTCGTGGCTGCCCTCGAGGAGTTGAAGTCCGCGATCGCCGGCGCCCAGGCTCGGGCTGCCGTGGTCTTCGATCTGGTCCAGCGTCAGTCGCAGGCGGCCGCTGGTGTCCCGGTGGTGGAGCAGGGTCGTGGGGTGGGCGCGCAGCTCGCCCTCGCCCGGCGTGAGTCCCCGGCCCGCGGCGGCCGGCTGCTCGGGGTGGCGCGGGCGCTGGTGACGGAGATGCCCCACACCCTAACCGCCCTGGAGTCGGGCAGGCTGAACGAGTGGCGTGCGACCCTCCTGGTCCGGGAGACCGCGTGCCTGTCCGCTGCGGACCGGTGCGCGGTCGACGACGAACTCAGCCCCGACACGGGCACCTTCGACGGCGCCGGCGACAGGGCCCTCATCGCGGCGGCGCGGGCGGCGGCGTACCGGAGGGACCCCCGCAGCGTCACCCAGCGTGCCAGCCATGCCGCCAGGGACCGGCATGTGAGTCTGCGCCCTGCGCCGGACACCATGACGTATCTGACCGCCCTGCTCCCGGTCGCCCAGGGGGTCGCGGTCCATGCGGAACTGACCCGGCACGCCGACACCCAACGCGCCGCAGGCGACACCCGGAGCAGGGGCCAGCTCATGGCGGATGCCCTGGTGGAGCGGACCACCGGCACCCCGGGCGGGTTCTCCCGCATCGAGGTGCAGCTGATCATGACCGACCGGACCCTGCTGCAGGGCGACAGCGAACCGGCCCGCCTCCCCGGCTACGGGATCGTCCCCGCAGGCTGGGCCCGCGACCTCCTCACCCAGGAAAAGGCGGGGCTCCCTGCTAAGCGTGCAGCCGGGATACCCAGCAAGTGCCCGGCTGGTCAGCCCGCCGGGCGGTCAACGGGGGATGAAACCGTGTTCGAGTCAGGGACCGCGGAGCAACCAGTGGATCAAGTACCCGGACCCGTAGGGACCGCAGTTGATCCGGCGGCCGCACCGGGATTCCAGGTGTGGCTCCGGCGCCTCTACACCGCCCCCGGAACCGGGGACCTCGTGGCGGTCGACTCCCGGGCCCGGCTGTTCACAACCGGGCAGCGCCGCTTCCTCCAGGCCCGCGACGACCTCTGCCGCACCCCGTACTGTGATGCGCCGATCCGGCACTACGACCACATCATCCCCTGGCACACCAACGGACCCACCACCCTGGCCAACGGGGCCGGGCTCTGCGAGGCCTGCAACCACACCAAGGAACTCGACGGCTGGGACTCACGACCACACGCGGAGCTCGGGGAACGGCACGGCCTGACGGTCACCACGCCCACCGGGCACACCTACCACTCCACCGCACCACCGCTGCCCGGCAGCAGCCACAACTCCCCACCGCCCGGGGACGCTCCTGTCCAACGAAGACGGGCCACGCGATGGAGGATCAAAACGCTAGGTCAGACGTGCCGGGCAAAAGTGCTTCTCGCCTGAGCCACCAGACTGTACGACTCTGCGGCGGGTCGAATATTTCGTGTTCCTCCGCTGGAGCTCCGTGAGATCACAGCTTGCTGAGACCAAAACGGCCCCGCACGCGTCGCGTGCGGGGCCGTTTCCGGGACCTGAAAGGGAAGAGGCTAGAAGTCCCAGTCCTCGTCCTCGGTGTTCACTGCCTTGCCGATCACGTACGAGGATCCCGAGCCGGAGAAGAAGTCGTGGTTTTCGTCGGCGTTCGGGGACAGCGCCGAGAGGATCGCCGGGTTCACATCGGTCACGGAGGACGGGAACATCGCCTCGTAGCCCAGGTTCATCAGCGCCTTGTTGGCGTTGTAGTGCAGGAACTTCTTGACATCCTCGGCCAGGCCGACGGAGTCGTAGAGATCGTGGGTGTACTGGACCTCGTTCTCGTACAGTTCGAACAGCAGCTCGAACGTGTAGTCCTTGAGCTCCTGGCGGCGCTCCGGTGTCGCGCTCTCCAGCCCACGCTGGAACTTGTACCCAATGTAGTAGCCGTGCACTGCTTCGTCACGGATGATGAGGCGAATGAGGTCCGCCGTGTTCGTGAGCTTGGCGCGCGAGGACCAGTACATCGGCAGGTAGAAGCCGGAGTAGAACAGGAAGGACTCGAGCAGAGTCGAGGCGACCTTGCGCTTCAGGGGATCGTCGCCGCGGTAGTAGTCGGTGACGATGTGCGCCTTCCGCTGCAGGTTCACGTTCTCCGTGGACCAGCGGAACGCCTCGTCGATCTCCTTGGTGGAGGCCAGCGTCGAGAAGATCGAGGAGTAGCTCTTGGCGTGCACCGACTCCATGAACGCGATGTTCGTGAGGACGGCCTCCTCGTGAGGCGTGATGGCGTCAGGGATAAGGCTGACGGCACCGACGGTGGCCTGGACGGTGTCGAGCAGGGTGAGACCGGTGAAGACGCGCATGGTGAGCTGCTGCTCCTCCGGCGTCAGCGTGGCCCACGACTGCACATCGTTGGACAGCGGCACCTTCTCGGGCAGCCAGAAGTTGTTCACCAGGCGGTTCCAGACATCCACGTCCTTGTCGTCCTGGATACGGTTCCAGTTGATGGCCTGGACCTGGTCTACGAGCTTCAGCTTCTCGCTCATGGTGTGTTCCTTGTCTGCGTGGGTACTGCCTGGTGTGCCGGGAGCCAGGCCGGGCATATCGCCCAGCCTGGCCAATTTAGTTGCCTACAGCATGCAGCTGACGCAACCCTCGACCTCGGTCCCTTCCAGCGCGAGCTGGCGGAGACGGATGTAGTAGACGGTCTTGATGCCCTTGCGCCAGGCGTAGATCTGCGACTTGTTGATCTCACGTGTGGTGGCGGTGTCCTTGAAGAACAGCGTCAGGGACAGGCCCTGGTCCACGTGCTGCGTGGCAGCGGCGTAGGTGTCGATGATCTTCTCGTAACCGATCTCGTACGCGTCCTGGTAGTACTCCAGGTTGTCGTTGGTCAGGTACGGCGCCGGGTAGTACACGCGGCCCAGCTTGCCTTCCTTGCGGATCTCGATCTTCGACGCCACCGGGTGGATGGAGGACGTCGAGTTGTTGATGTAGGAGATCGAGCCGGTCGGCGGGACAGCCTGCAGGTTCTGGTTGTAGATACCGTGCTCCATGACGGAGGCCTTCAGTGCCCGCCAATCCTCCTGCGTGGGGATGTGCACGTCGGCGAACAGCTCACGCACGCGCGGCGTCTCCGGCTCCCACACCTGGTCGGTGTACTTGTCGAAGAACTCGCCGCTGGCGTACTTGGACTTCTCGAAGCCGGCGAAGGTGCGTCCGGTCTCGATGGCCATCAGGTTCGACGCCCGGATGCAGTGGTACACCACGGAGTAGAAGTAGATGTTCGTGAAGTCCAGGCCCTCCTCCGAGCCGTAGTGGACGCGCTCACGGGCGAGGTAGCCGTGCAGGTTCATCTGGCCGAGGCCGATGGCGTGCGAGGCGTCGTTGCCCTTGGCGATCGACGGGACGGAGCCGATGTTGCTCATGTCCGAGACGGCCGAGAGGGTGCGGATCGCGGTCTCGATGGTCCGCCCGAAGTCGGGCGATTCCATGGTTTTTGCGATGTTCAGCGAGCCGAGGTTGCAGGAGATGTCCTTGCCCACCTCGTCGTAGGACAGGTCCTCGTTGTACGTGGTGGGCTCGGAGACCTGGAGGATCTCGGAGCACAGGTTGGACATGATGATCTTGCCGTCGATCGGGTTGGCCCGGTTCACTGTGTCCTCGAACATGATGTACGGGTAGCCGGACTCGAACTGGATCTCGGCGAGGGTCTGGAAGAACTCGCGGGCCTTGATCTTGGTCTTCTTGATCCGGGCGTCGTCCACCATCTCGTAGTACTTCTCGGTGACCGAGATGTCGGAGAACGGCATGCCGTAGACCTTCTCGACGTCGTACGGCGAGAAGAGGTACATGTCCTCGTCGCGCTTGGCGAGCTCGAAGGTGATGTCGGGCACGACGACGCCGAGGGACAGCGTCTTGATGCGGATCTTCTCGTCCGCGTTCTCGCGCTTCGTGTCGAGGAAGCGGTTGATGTCCGGGTGGTGGGCGTGCAGGTACACGGCACCGGCACCCTGGCGGGCACCGAGCTGGTTCGCGTAGGAGAAGCTGTCCTCGAGGAGCTTCATCACGGGGATGACGCCGGAGGACTGGTTCTCGATCTGCTTGATCGGCGCGCCGACCTCGCGGATGTTGGTGAGGGCGAACGCGACGCCCCCGCCACGCTTGGAGAGCTGCAGGGCCGAGTTGATGGACCGGCCGATCGACTCCATGTTGTCCTCGATGCGGAGCAGGAAGCAGGAGACGAGCTCGCCGCGCTGGCGCTTGCCGGCGTTGAGGAACGTGGGGGTGGCGGGCTGGAAGCGGCCGTCGATGATCTCGTCGACCATCTGCTCGGCGAGTGCCTCGTTGCCGCGGGCCAGGTGCAGGGCGACCATGCACACGCGGTCCTCGTAGCGCTCGAGGTAGCGCTTGCCGTCGAACGTCTTCAGTGTGTACGAGGTGTAGTACTTGAAGGCGCCGAGGAAGGTCTCGAAGCGGAACTTCTTGGCGTAGGCGCGCTTGAAGAGGTCGCGGATGAAGTTCATCGTGTACTGGTGGAGCGTCTCGCGCTCGTAGTACTCGTTCTTCACGAGGTAGTCGAGCTTCTCCTCGAGGTCGTGGAAGAACACCGTGTTGTTGTTCACGTGCTGCAGGAAGTACTGGTGCGCAGCCTCCCGATCGGCGTCGAACTGGATCTCTCCGTTCGGCCCGTACAGGTTGAGCATGGCGTTCAGCTCGTGATAGCCCATGTCCTTGAAGCGGTCCACCGCGGCTGCGGGAGCGCCCGTCTCGGTCTCTGCAACACTCATGTCCAAAACTCTTCCAATCCTTGGGTTACCCGGGCCACGTCCTCGGACGTGCCCATGACTTCAAATCTGTAGAGAACGGGGACGTTGCACTTGGCGGCGACGATGTCGGCCGCAAGGCAGTAGGTCTCACCGAAGTTGGTGTTACCGGCCCCGATCACCCCCCTCAGGAGGTTGCGGTTCTGCTCATTGTTCAGGAACTTCACCACCTGGCGGGGCACTGCCCCTTTGCCGGTGGTCCCGCCGTAGGTGGGAAGAACCAGGACGTACGGCCGGGCTGCCCGCAGGGTGGGATCCCTGGTAAGAACCGGCATGCGGGCGGCCCGGACCCCCAGCTTCATCACGAAGCGGTGGGTGTTGTCGGAAACCGACGAGAAGTAGATCAGCGGGGCATCCGTGAGTGGTCCCTCGGCGTCCCCGGCAGCAGCCGAGTCAGCGGGGGCGGTTCGGTGGTCCATGGTGGTGGCCATGTTCGGATGCCTCGCGGCGATCCCCGGAGGGATCGGTCAGGCTACTGAGCTGACGAGCGCGTCAGCCAGCGAGTTGATCTTGTCGGGACGGAAGCCGGACCAGTGGTCGTTGTCCGTGATGACCACGGGGGCCTGCATGTAGCCCATGGAACGCACGCGCTCGAGGGCAGCGGGGTCCTGCGAGATGTCGACGCTCTGGTAGGCGATGCCCTTCTTGTCCAGAGCGCGGTAGGTGGCGTTGCACTGTACGCAAGCCGGCTTCGTGTACACCGTGACGGTCATGTCCTGGTCCCCTTTTCCTCTACTACTCTTACGAGATTTATCGATGAACAGCTGCTGTGTCATGAGCGGCGCGCGACCCCCGGAAGGGGAAGAAATCCGGGGATTCCCGCGTCTGGCAAGCCCATGCCGTCCAGCGGCTGCTTCTGTACTTCGATACTACATCTAGTGCAGCTGCGTGGTGCCAACCCCTAGATGATGTATTACAAGTATGTCATTCGGGGCGGTCGTAGTCCACACGATGTCCACAGACGGGGCCGATCGGAAAGCCCGGAAATCAGCCGATCGCGGCTCTCGCGGGGGCGTCGTCCACAGCCCTGTGGAGGGCTTCCTCACAGGCAGAAATAATTCGTGTCGTGTTCCTCACGGCGTGTCGCGCATCACCCGACGGCCTCGGGACGGAGCAGGGCGGAAGACATACGCCACACCGCGGGAGCGTCCCCAGAGGCTTCGCTCGAAGTGGTGGGGTGGAGGGATGGATACCTACGTCAGCACAGGTCTCTTCATCTTCGCTCTGGCCCTCGTCAATGCGGGTCTGGCGGAGCAGAAGAACAGATCGAGGGGGATCTGGTTCCTGGTCTCGCTCCTCCTCGGGCCCTTCGCCACAGCGCTGATCGTCGTCTGGCCCGCGCCGAAACCTGTCCCGCCATCTATGTCCCATCGAGGCGGCTGGAAGGACACCCCTCCTGACCCACGGACCCCTCATTGAAGGAGCACGTATGGCGGGTGCCGCCGTCGCGCACCCACTACACATGCGCAAGGAAGGGTGGACACCACGCGACCGACCTCTCCCCCGACTGACCCCGCCCGGAAGACCGCGGGTAGGCTCGACGGCATCCATGCCGACGTCGGCCCGGCCCGGTCCACGGAGAGGGAGAGTGCCCGATGATCAACCCGATCCACCTGCGGACACTGCTCGAGGTGATCCGCCACGGGTCCTTCAGCGCTGCAGCCACGAGCCTCGGCTACACGGCGTCGGCGGTGTCGCAGCAGATGTCCGCGCTGGAGCGCGACACGGGCGCCGTCCTCTTCACGCGCTCGGCCCGCAGCGCCGTCCCCACGGACGCCGCCGTCGCCATGTCCCGGCACGCCGCGAAGGTCCTCACGGACATCGACGCCCTGCTCGCCTCGACCGCCCGCGCCGGATCCGGACCGGCCCACGAGCTGCGGCTCGGCCTCTTCCCCAGCCTCGCCACGTTCGCGCTGCCGCGGCTGCTCCGCATGCCCGAGTGGCAGCGCCTCGGCGTGTCGCTGCGCGTGTTCGTCGGGGAGCCCGCCCACACCATCCAGGGGCTGCGCACGGGAGGGGACCTCGACCTCGCGCTCGTCTACCAGGTGGGCCAGGCCGGTCTCGCGTGGCCGTCGACCCTCAGCCGCCAGTGGATCGGCGACGACGACTTCCGCGTCATCCTGCCCGCGAGCTGGGGCATCCGCAGCGGCGCCCGCGTCAGCGCCGACCAGCTCGCCGACATGCCGTGGATCATGCACCACCCCGGGACGGCGGACGCCACCGTCATCGAACGGCTCTTCGCGAGCTGTAACCTGCACCCCCGCATCAGCGCGTACTGCGACGATTTCAACGCGAGCCTCGAGCTCACCGCGGCGGGCCTGGGCGCCGCCCTCGTGCCCGAGCTCGCGATGGTCAACCGGCCCGAGGGCATCGTGGCCCTCGACGTACCCGAGATCCGGCTCGCCCGCAGCATCTTCGCGCTCCGCACGGGCGACGCCGACGACGCCCGCGTCCGGCTCTTCCTCGACCACCTGGCCGAGATCCTCCGCACCCAGAGCATCGCACCCCGGCATACGACGGCGGACCCCGCCCAAGCCCACTGACAGCACCTTCACAAGGCCTCTGGTGGCCCGGGGTGGGACGTTCTACTCTGGGCCGGTCCGAGAGTCCGATCCCGGCAGTTCCGGTGATGCCTGCCATGCGCTCACCGGCGCCGGGCGGTCACTACCGAGGCAGGAGCGAAAGGCGAGAGCTCATGGAAGATCCAGTCGGAAACATGACCAGGTCGGTGCCGTCATGGGGCACGAAGATCGCGTTCGGCGAGAGCGTCACGGTCGGTGATCACGACGTCGTCCCGGCCGCCCTGGTCGTCTTCGGGTTCGGTGGCGGCGGCGGGTCTAGCACGGCGCATCAGGGCGCAGCTCCGGAGGGCGAGGGCTCGGGCGGCGGAGGCGGCGGCTGGGTGCTGCCGCTCGGCGCGTACGTGGCCGGCCCTGACGGTCCGAGGTTCCAGCCGAACCCGGTCGCCCTGATCGTCGCCAGTGTGCCACTAGTGACTGTTGCCGGGTGGGCGCTGGCCCGGATTCTCACCGCAGCGAGATCGCGCCACCCGTCCGTGGCGTAGCGGCTGGCGGCGCAAGGAGCACCGGCCCTTACCGGTTCGCTGATCCGTGAGCACTTCCGGGCCTTCGAGCCCTTGACAACTATTATTGTCAAAGGTCATCGTGGTGACATGCAGGACGTCGAAGTCATCGAAAGCACCGGGGCGGCTGCGGCCGTCCTGGATCCGGTCCGCGCCAGACTCCTCGGCGAGCTGGCTGTTCCGGCCTCCGCCGCCGAGCTCTCCACCCGGATCGGCCTCGCACGCCAGAAGATCACCTACCACCTCAAGGCGCTCGAGTCCCACGGCCTGGTGGAGCTGGTCGAGGAGCGCCGGCACGGGGGCATCACCGAGCGGGTCCTGCGCGCATCGGCGACGTCCTACGTCGTGTCACCGGCAGCCGTCAGCGCCTCCGCGGCCGATCCGGACGCCAACGACGACCACCTGTCGGCGGGCTATCTCGTCGCGCTGGCAGGTCGTCTGGTGCGCGAGGTCGGCGCCCTGGCGCGCCGGGCCGGGGCATCCGGCAAAGCCCTGCCGACCCTGACCATCGATACGCAGATCGGCTTCCGGTCGGCCGCCGACCGGGCCTCGTTCGCCGACGAGCTGACCGCTACGGTGCTCGAGCTCGCAGCCCGCTACCACCACGACGACGGGCGCCCCCACCGGCTCGTCGTCGCCGCACACCCACTGCCCGAGGAGAACCGATGAACACGATCCCGAATGTCCCGTACCGCCTGGAGTTCAGCGTCGAGGTCCCTGGGACCCCGCAGCAGGTCTGGCAGGCCATCGCCACCGCCAAAGGCATGAGCGCCTGGTTCCTGCCGACCGAGATGGAGGAGCGCGAGGGCGGCTCGCTGCATTTCACCATGGGCCCCGAGATGGGCTCGGACGGCCACGTCACCCGCTGGGATCCACCGCGGCGCATCGTCTACGAGGAGGACTGGGCCGCCCTCATGGGCAAGGACCCGGATGTGCTCAGCCCACTGACGTCGGAGTTCCTGGTCGAAGCCCAGTCAGGCGGCACCTGCGTGGTGCGGGTCACGAGCAGCGGCTTCGGGACCGGCGCCGACTGGGAGTCGGAGTTCTGGGAGGACATGGGCGTCAACTGGATGCCGTTCTTCGACAACCTTCGCCTCTACCTGAAGCACTTCCCGGGCCAGGAGACCACCCAGCTCGAGGCCTCCGCCTCCTACCCCGTCGACGCGCAGGCGCTCTGGTCGGCGCTGCACGACGCGCTCGGGCTGGGTGGAGAGGGTGCGAAGGTCGAGATCCGCGGCGCTACCGGCACCGTCGAGCGGGTCGGCGAACGGCAGGTGCTGATCCGGCTCACCGCGCCCGTGCCCGGGATGCTCAGCGTCTTCGCGTACGGCGAGAGCGCAGGGACGGCGACGGCGGGCGTACGGGCCTACCTGTTCTCCGCCGATGCGGCGGACTACGTCCGGCGCGAAGAGCCGGCCTGGCACGCCTGGCTGCAGGGGTTGGAGGTCGCGGTCCCCGAGGACACAGGCAGCGATGTGACCCAGCCGGCGAGCATGACCTGAGCGGCCAGGCAACCGTCCGGTGACGGGTCAGAGGGACGCCGGCAGACCGGCCAGCGGCGGTCGCTCCAGGTCGAGCGCGTCGAGGACGTCCAGAGCGGCCTCGTGCTCGTTGAAGGTGTAGAGGTGGATGCCGGGGGCGCCCTCCTCCAGGGCTGACCGGGCGAGTTCCACGGTGGCGTCGACACCCACGCGGCGGCGTTCGGCGTCGGAGTCTGCACCGTCCAGCCGGGACCACAGGGCGTCGTCGACGTCGATCCCCGCGAGGCTGCTCAGCTTCTCCAGCCGGCGCGTGCTCGTCAGCGGCATGACGCCGGGGATGATCGGGATGGTGACTCCGGCGCTGCGCGCCCGGGTGACGAGTCCCGAGTAGTCCGAGGGCGTGAAGAACACCTGGGTGATCGCGAAATCCGCACCGGCTGCCTCCTTTGCCAGGAGCACCTCGACGTCGTGCTCGAGGCTCGGCGACTCGGGGTGGCGCGTCGCATAGGCCGCGACGCCCACCGAGATCCTTCCGGCCGCGAGCTGCGCGGTCCGTCCGGCCTCGACGTCACGGATGAGCCGGACGAGCCCGTCGGCGTGCTCGACCTCGTCCGGCACGGGGTGGGCGTCCTCCGGCATGTCCCCGCGCAGCGCGAGGATCCCCCGCACTCCGCCGCCGATCATCCGGTCGACGATCTCCGTGAGATCCTCGCGGCTGGTACCGACGCTCGTCAGGTGGGCCAACGGCTTCAGGGTGGTCTCCGTGAGCAGACGCCGCAGGAGCGTGAAGGCGGCGTCCCGGTTGCTGCCGGCTGCGCCGTAGGTCACGGAGACGAAGTCCGGCCGTGTGTCCTCGAGGCGGCGGATGGTCGTCCACAGCGAGTCCTCCGCCGCGGCGTTCCGCGGTGGATACAGCTCGTAGGACAGCGCCGGATAGGTGGGTGAGGGCTCGGAGTCCTTCACGCTGGTTCCTCCCCCGCCCGTCCGGTCAGTCCGACTCCCCCGCAACCTCGCCCTCCTCGGGCACGTCCGCCGTGCGCACCGTGTTCCCGATGATGCCCATCTCCTCGAGGCGGTCGGACATGCCGGCGCCGTCGGGGGCGTAGATCCACGGGATCCCCGGTGTCGGCTGGATACCGGTCTTCGAACGGCCGCCGGCGAGTACCGCCTCACTCGCGGAGAGCTGGCGGATCGCGATGGCCCGCACGTTCCCGGGATGGCGCCGGGCGAACTCCGCGTAGATCGCTTCGTCGTGCTGACCGTCGTCGCCCACGAGCAGCCACTTCATGTCGGGGAACTCCTCGGCCAGCCGTTCCAGGGAGAGCCGCTTGTGCTCCTGGCCGCTGCGGAACCAGCGGTCGCGGGTGGGCCCCCAGTCGGTGAGCAGCTTCGGACCCGCAGGGTACAGGTTCCGGGAGAGGAAACGGGACAGCGTCGGTGCCACGTTCCACGCCCCGGTGGAGAGGTACAGCACGGGTGATGACGGGAGGGTGCGCACGATCCGCTCATAGAGCACGGCCATGCCGGGGGTCGGCGTCCGTGCGTGCTCGTCGAGCACGAAGGTGTTCCAGGCGGCGAGGAACGGCCGGGGCAGCGCTGTGACCATGACGGTGTCGTCGATGTCGGACACGACGCCGAACTCGGTCCCGTCCGCGACGATGCGCACGGGAGCCTCCACCGCAGTGGATCCGCCGGCCTGAAGGGTGATGTTGTGCCACCCTGCGTCGAGCGAGACCGGGATCCTGGCGTCCACCACGCCGCCGCGGTCCGCCTCGACGTCGTGCACCGTGTCACCGATGGTGACATGCACGACGGCGTGGGCCACCGGCGCGCTCGTGAAGTTGCGCCATCCGCGCATGCCTTCCTTCAGCGGCTTCAGGCGCCCCTCCTCCGACCCGGGGACGGCGTCCCTCGGATCGCTGAGGACCACGCGCGCCAACACCCGCACCCACGAGGTCGACCCGTAGCCCGTGTACGGGATGACGCTCTCCACCCGTCCGCGGCGGGTCGCAACCCGGATCTGGAAGCGGAGCCACGCGTCGTCGAGCCGCATCGCGACATGACGGTCCTCGCTCGGGGGCGTCGCGGGGTCGCTCGGGCTGGTCGAACGCGCGTGCGGTTTCAGGGAAGATAGGCGCATGGTTCCAGTCTGGCACGGCTCACGGCGGCGGACGAGCGAAGTCGGCGCAGGTCACGGGCGGCTAACAACTTGGCAATACGGATCGGCCGGTCTTGTCCGGGAAAGCGCATACTGCGACCCTTGGAATCACTTCAGCCAACGATCAGCGGGGACGTCATGGCAATGGAATGGGAACGAACGAGCGTGCACTTCAAGGAAGACCCGGTGCTGCGACGCTGGGACACCGAAGCGGCCCACGATCCTGAGACGACGGCGATCGACCTCGCCCACGCCATTCAGTTCGGGCATGCCCAGTCGGCCCTCGAAGCCGTCGCCGCAGGCGGGCTGGGGCTCACGGCAGCCGACGCGCGGGCCCTCCACTTCGCCAACGAGATGGCGGAACTACGGCACTACGGACCCCTGATCGCCGTCGACGGCGGGCTTCCCGTCCTCGCTCCGGGGGTCCGCGAGGTGATCGGCAGCTTCGACAGCCTGCTGCTCTGGCACGATCAGCCGCCCTGGAATCTCTGACGGCTGACGCCCTTCGACCCATCCGCACCGGCCACGCCGCCGAATACCGTGCGGTCCGCGCTCCCGCGCGACCGGCCGCCCACGCGCGCCACCCCAACCCTGGTGGCAGGACGTCGTGCGCAGCGACGTGCGCGATTCGGGGGAACTGTCAGATGGATACAGCCGTGATGCAACGCTGTCATGCCCGAGGACTCGCGGACCGACGCAGGGGCCGTTTCTCCCTCGCCGCCCTGCCCTCGCTGATCCGCCTCTGCTGGGTGCCGCGCATCGCCATCGATCGCGACGACGTCGCCCGCGTGGGATCAGCCATCGCCGCGTCCGGCGCGACGACGCTGCCACTGCTCGTGGAGGTGGCGAAGCTCAAGGAGATCTCGTGGGAGGCGAGGACCGCCATCCTCGCCCACGACCTCCCCGCCAGGGTCGCAGTCCTCGGGACCGACGCCGTCGACCTCGTGCTCACCGCCTTCCTGGTGAAGGCCCGTGCCGAGGTACGCTTCTTCACCGAGAGGGCCGACGCCGAGAACTGGCTGCTGCGCGGCTGATCTCCCGCCGGCGGCCATGGCACACTCGTGCCATGGCGGCACTGATCATCCCCTGGAATCCGGACGACCAGCAGTGGGACGGCCCGTACGCAGCGGACGTCGACGCCGCGCGCCGTGACGGCGTCATCCTCCAGCGGTGGACTCTTCCCGCCCACCTCGCCTCCCCGCATCGTGGCGCCTCGCAGCCCGTCGCCGAGCGCGGCATGGACGTGTGGCTCGTGATCCTCACCGGCCCGCGGGCGGGGCAGGGCCTGATCGGTCACGGCACCCTCGCCGCCGTCGGTGCCCTGGAGGACGGGCCGACGACGCCGGTGCAGATCGCCTTCGACGCACTCCTCCCCCGCGGCGACCAGGTGGCATTGGAGCCGCTCGTCGAGCGCGTGCCCGGCGTCCTGGCCGCGGCCGGCCGGCCGGTTGTGATCGACGGGACGGAGGAGACCGCGATGCGTGCCGTCTGGAGGGAGTCCTTCGCCCCCGAGACCGCGTCCGTCGATCCCGCTCCGGGATCCCTGCCGCCCGCAGCACGGAAGCGGGTCGACGTCGACCGGTTCGAGCACGACCCGGGGCTGCGGAGGGCAGTCGTCGCCCACCACGGGTCCACCTGCCATGCCTGCGGCCTCGATTTCGAGCACAAGTACGGGCTCGACGGCGGCGACCTGGTCCAGATGCACCACATCACCCCGCCGGAGTACGTGGGCGCCGATTACGACGTCGACCCCCTTGTGGACCTCGTACCGCTCTGTGCCACCTGCCACGTCGTCGCGCATAGCCGGTGGCCCCGCCCCTACGGGATCGGGGAGCTCCGGGAGATGCTCGCCCGAAGCGGATTCCTGCGTGGAACGGCGCTGACCGACGAGCAACTCGCCGCGGAGTCGGCTGCGGCACGCATCCTCGAGGCATCGTCGGAGCCGGACGAACGGTGACGCCGCCCGGCGCGTTGCGGCTGCCCGGGCTCAGTCCACCTAGGACGCGACGACGTCGATCCCGGCGAAGCGCTTCGTCGCTTCGAGCTCGGGGCCGCCCAACCCCTCATCGGCGACGTAGGTCAGAATGCCGTAGGCACCCGGCAGAAGATCCGCCGCGATCGTGATGGTCAGGCCGAAGTTTCCCGCGGCATCGGCAACGGCGGTCTGCTCGTCCATCACGAAGCTGTCGGTCCTGTCGATCCCTAGACTGATATGGATTTCCTGCCCCGGCTCGTAGCCGCTGCCGTTGACCGTGAAAGAAGCGCCCTGCGCGACTGTCGCCCGCACCACGCCCCATTCCGGGTTCGGCGTGACAGCGACGACCTCGGTCGCTTCGGGGGCCGGGGCGCTGGTGGGTGTCGCGACTGGGGCGGAGGGCACTGCTGATTCCGACGGCGCAGCCGATTCGGTGGACGGCGTGGCGGAGGGAGTAGCGGAAGCGCTCGCCGCCGGGGGCGCGGAAGCGGTCTCCGACGGCTGTGGAGCGGCACTGGGCGACGACGCCGATGCTGTGGGCCTGGGCGCGGCTGCAGGTTCGTCAGTGGAGGCGGCGCATCCGGCCAGCAGTGCGGCGACGGAAGCGAGGGCAAGGGCAGCGGGCAGTTTGGCCATTGATGGAGTTCCTGAGGACGAAGCGGCATGGTTGACGAGGAATTCCTTGGCAATTGCTCTGCACTGCGTCATCCCCCACGGGGGACATTACCTCCGAATCGATTCTTCGAAGGCTTGCGGGGGGCACCATGGCCAAACCGTTATCGGCGATCCAGTCTTCTTTCGGCCCGCACTCGCTGCTGCCCGCACTGCGCCTTACGGGGTGCGGTGACTGGGATTGGGGATGGTGCGGGAACGGCCCCGCAGCTCGGCGAGGGTCTCCTCCCCGCCGTCGGGGGTTCCCTGGGCTACGCGGATGTCGAAGAGCCCGCTCCTGCCGGTCTGGCTGACGAGGGTGGCACGGGCGGTCAGCGTCCGCCCCGCGAAGCCGGGATTGATGAAGTTGATATCCAGACCGGACGCCACGGTCACCGTACTCCCGTCACCGTTCGGGTCGTTGCAGGCGAGGGCGAACGCCACATCGGCGAAGGCGGTGACCATGCCTCCCTGGGCCACGCCGTAGCCGTTGAGCATCTCCTCGCGCAGCTGCATGCGGATCAGGACGTCGCCGAACCCGGCCCGCAGCACCTCCACGCCCAGCCATTCCGCGGCGCGATCGTTCACGAAGGCAGGATGCACCGGTGTCGCCTCAGGTGTCGGGGCGGTACTGCTGCCCGCATCGGTGTCGGTCGGACTGTGCTGGATCTTCGTCATCAACGTCCTGTCAGTGGTGCTTACTGAATGGTCACCAAGCAAACCGGTCTGATCGCTCTCGTCAACGCACATACCGAGCAGCAGGACCCGGCTGCCTAGCGAGCGTCGATTCCGTGTTTCGCCTCGATCGCCGCACGGAGCTTCTTCATGCCGTCGCGAATCCGCGTCTTCACAGTGGACGAGGGTAGCCCGAGGTGCTCGGCCACTTCGGTATAGGTCAGATGGGAGAAGTAGGCCAGGGAGATGGCCTGATGCTGGACAGGTGACAGGACGGCCATGGCGTCCCGCACGGTCGCCGCGTCCTGGCGAACCAACACCGCGTCCGCGACGTCGTCCACCCCGGTAGACGAATTCCGCCGTGCCCATTTGTCATCCCGTTCCCTCCGTGAGGTGTCCGCCCGGAGCCGGTCCACCGCACGGCGATGCGCGAGGGTCATCAGCCACGACATCGGATGGCCGAGCTCCGGCTGGTACCTGCCGCCCTGCTCCCACACCATCAGGAACACCTCCTGCGTCACCTCAGCGCAGCTCTCCGGATTCTGCAGCGTCTTCCGCACCATCCCGTACACCCGGCGAGCGCAGTGCTCGTACAGGATCTGGAAGGCTACCGGGTCCTTGCAGCCCACAGCGACGAGGACAGCGGTCAGATCAGGCTCGCCCCTCCCTGCGTCTCCTGCGACGCACGCAGGAGCGCTTTCGACTCCGGATGATCCCCGCGGTTCCACGGTGAAACTACCGCTGGAAGGAGACAGGATGGAAGAGATGATGGGACTTTCTGAGCGAGACCGAGACCAGGGCGCTTGTGCCGCGCCCTCTCTTTCGAATGTAATCCGTCTCACAACGCTTCGTCCACCACTTTCGTCGATACGAAACCGAGTCGCGGGAACGGCCACCTCGTTGAATGCGGCCCGGCACTTTCAGACATGAGGCATGCTGTTGCGCAGCGCTGGTTTAATGAAGTCTTGTGGTAATCCCGGGAGGCGACCCGTCCAGGGCCGGAGGACATCGAGAAATGAAGCGGAGGTAGCACCATGCACGGACGCCCACAGCGGGCCCTCATGCTTCAGGCGATAGCCGCAGAGGCATTGGACACCGACCACATCACGAAGCGCTACCTCGACGGCGGAGGAACCGCTCCCTTCGCGGCCGTTCGTGACTACCTGAGTGGTTCGATCGAGCTGCCGGCTCGCGAGACCAATCTGCTCGCCGATGTCGTCAACATGCTCGCCCAGAGATCACCGGCGCTCCCGGTCCCGCACGCCGCCCACGACGCCGCCGACGGTTCGTCCGCGATGTCATGGCGTGAGCTGGGGGCCTCCAGTGCGTTCATGCTGTCCGACGCCGAGAAAGAACAGGCACGCCTCGACGCCGTCACGCGCACGCACCTTCTCGACACCGGCCCCGAGGAACGTTTCGACCGGATCACCCGCAACGCGCAGCAGCGCTTCCAGGTCAGCACCGCGATCGTCACCCTCATCGACGACGAGCGGCAGTTCCTGAAGTCCGTCATCGGGCCGGTGGAGCAGAACATGCCGAAAGCCCGGTCCTTCTGCAACACCGCCATCGAGACATCGCAGCCACTCATCATTCGTGACACGTTCCACGACGAGAAGTTCAAGTGGAGCCCCCTCGTCCTGGGCGATCCCTTCATCCGCTTCTATGCCGGCTATCCGCTCCGAAGCCCCGACGGATGGACCGTCGGCACCCTCTGCGTCATCGACCAGCAAGCGCGTCCATTCTCACCCTCCGACGAGCATTCCCTCAGCCGCCTCGCACTCATGGCCGAACACGAACTCGCCGCCTGACCTACACCTGACAAGGGTGACGCTCGAGGAACGGGTCCGATCCCTTCGTCGACTATCGCAGTGCTTCCCGGAGCGACGGAGCGGTCGCCGTCAGCCAGCTGTCCGCCCGCGGCAACCTGTCCTTCACCCCGCCCTCCCACCAGCGGCGGAAAATGGGATCCGCTTCCGCTGCAGCCCTCATCGTGATTGCGGAGTTTCGTTGGCGACGGAGTGCGGCATCGACAACCTGATGTCTCTGGACGGTGGACATCCCGTACGCATCGACGAAGAGCCTGACACGGCGTGGAACGTCGACGTCGGCCAGTGCCGGCCCGCGATCCTGCGGGTGGCAGAGCGGCGCCCACCAGTACAGGGCGTTGACGACGTCGGCCACGCGCGTCGTGGGCCGCGCCAGATCGAAGTCGATCAGCGCCTTCGGCAGAGCGTCACGGAAGACGACGTTGCCCGGACAATAGTCCTGATGAGCGACGAGTTCCGGTTCGCCGAACAGTGGTTCCAGCCCTGGCTGCGGAGATCCCGGGATCGCTCCGAAGACCGCGTCCTCAGGAGGGCGCCATCCCTCGGCGGCATCATGTGCGCGACGAATCAGTCGGGCAAGTTCCGCAAGCTGTTCCTCCCCGACGGCTCAGGCGGGAAGGGGTGCCACGGGTACGTCCCCCTCGACATAACTCAGGACCTCCCGCCCTCTCGCGTCGTAGCCGCGGGGCGCCGGCACGTTCGTGAAGCCCCGCTCATGGAGGTGCGCGAGGAACGCGTGAATCGTTGCGGTGTGCGGCCGGACCGGCCGGTGGACCGAGTCCCCGATCCGGTAGACCTCCGTCCACCCCTCACCCGTGAGCAGTACCTCATCATCAGAACCGTTGTTGTCGGTCATTCTCGAGTACTCCGTTGCAGAATGCGGTCGTCGGGCAGGTCGGCCTCCCGACCGGGCCGCCGACCGAATCGAAGGATATTCACTGTACGAGAATGCGACGGATCGTTCGCCGACCCGTCGCACGCATCCTGTGATGAGCCGTCCACCAGATCACCTTGTTGGACGTTACGGTGAGAACTATGACGGCTGCACCGGCTCGACGGGTCCTCTTCCATGGCGTGACCGGCAGCGGGAAGACCTCGGCGGCCCAGGCCTATGCCGCCGTCGCCGGTGTCCCCGCGTTCTCGGCCGATGACGACCTCGGCTGGCTCCCCGGCTGGAGCGGCCGACCCATCGAGGACCAGTACGGGATCGCGGCCGGGATTGCCGCCCAGGACCGTTGGGCCCTGGACAGCGCGTACTCGTCCTGGCGGGACATCATTCTGGCCCGAGCCGAGCTGATCGTGTTTCTCGATTACCCCAGATGGCTCTCGCTGGGACGCCTCACCCGCCGGACCATCCGAAGGATCATCCGCAGGGACCTGGTGTGCAACGGCAACATCGAAACGCTCCGCCGCGCCCTCACGAAGGACTCGATCATCCTCTGGCACTTCAGGAGCTTCGCCAGCAAACGGGAGGCGATCGAGCGGATCCGGGCCGATGCGTCGATGCCTCCCGCCCTGTCCTTTGGACGGCCACGTGAGCTCGCTGTATGGCTGGCAGCCGGCGCCCCGAGACCGCCCCTGTCGAACGTATCCCGCAGGGACAATGAGGCATGAGCTCGGGCCCGGAAACCGTCCGGTACAGCGCCGGCATCATCCTCGAACCGCATTCACCGGACTGGGCACGCCAGTTCCGGGCTGTCGCCGATGCCCTGGAGGTTGCTCTGTCCGGCCTGCTGATCGTCTCGATCGAGCACGTCGGCTCGACGGCCATCCCGGACCTGCCGGCCAAGCCCATCCTCGATATCGACATCATCGTTCAGCGCGATGTGGTCCCCGCGGCGATCGAAGCGCTCGAACGCGCGGGCTACGCCCACCGGGGCGACCTCGGGGTACCGGACCGCGCAGCGTTCGCGGCACCGGATGAGACCCCATCCCGCAATGTTTACCTCTGTGTGGACGGGACGCTCCACCTCCGCAACCACCTGGCGGTGCGGGCAGCGCTCCTCACACACCCCGCACTTCGGGACCGGTACGGCGCGGTCAAGCGACAGCTGGCGGGCGACCCGTCCATGAACATTCACCGCTATGTAGCGGGCAAGTCCGCCGTCCTGCGGGACATCCTGGCCGTCTCTGACCTCACCGCCGAGGAGAAGGACGAGATCTATGACCTGAACACGCGGTCACAATCCGGATGATGACTCCCCTATAGCCTGAGCCCCGTGAAGGAACCCGTGGAGCCCCTGATACCAGCCGACGTCGTCGTCGTCGGCACGAGCACGATCGTGCCGGACGCAACTCGTCCCGTTGCGGCGATCGTCGGTCAGGACTCCAGCGTGCGCTGGGTGGTGTGGCCTGAAGCCGACATGCCCGAGCGGAGCGTCGAAAGACCACGCGTATGGCCCACCCCCAACGGAGCATGGCTCATCTATGAGACAGAGGACACCGAGGATCCTACGGACCTCGCCGAGCGGTCTACCGTCTTCATCGCGCGTGACGGCCGCGTCGCGAACTTCGCACTCCGTGCCGGTTGGCCGGTCGGTGCCGATGATGACGGCCTCTGGATCGGTGATCCTCGCACTGCCTCGGAATGGATGGGAGCACCGGATGCGCCCGGGCGGGCGCAGGACGATCTCGGCGCCGCGGGTGTCCATCCTGAACGTCTGGACTGGATGCCTCCGGAACCGTTCTGGCCCGGCGAACCTCCGCAGGAGCCCGACGTCTCGCCCCATACATCAGAGATCGAGATGCAGGCCCGCCACGGTGACGATACGGAGCGGCCCATCACCGGCCTGACCGGAGCGCGTACCCATTACGCGGACCGTGCGGGGAATGGCGACGCTGCCCCTGGTGCCCCGCTGTCGACCCCCGAGACAGAACTCGTGTGGCTGCAGACGGATGGCTCGCGCGCGCTGATTCTCGTCGATCACCTCGTCCACCAGGTGCGCCTGAAGGGGACGCAGCTGACGGTGCAGTATTACCCCACTGGGCCGCACCAAGTCTTCGATCAGCACCATCGCAACTGGAATTTGGCCTATGAGGCACGCGAGATCACCGTCGACGTGAAGGACGGACTGCCGGACAGGATCGACACCGATCTCTTGCCTTCCCGTGCCGTGCCCACCGAAGCGAACGACTACGCCGCGGAAGACGCCGACGACGAACGCCATCGACGTGCTGTGGCGTCCTGGTCGAATCGGCTCGATCTGGCTGGAGTCGAGGGCACCCGCTGGCCCTTGGTGGAGTCCAGTGATGCGGCCCGTGAGCTGGCAGTCACCCATCTCCGGGTGCGGTTCGAAGGCCTCGATGCTCCACTCGTCATCTGGACGAGCGATCATCCGGGGTACCGCAGGGCGCACAGCGAGTACCGGAACGTGGAGATCACCGTCCAGGGAGAATGGCCGGCAACGGTGGTCGTCGTGTCGTTCGAACACCACATCGTTCCCCATGCGCGCTTACGTAGGAGATATCGGGTGTTCGACGACGCCGGACGCCCGCGCACGTGGGCGTACGCGACCGTCCACCTGGACGAGGACCTGTACACCGGCGCTTTCCCGCCCCGGTCGGCAGCGATCAACGGCGTCCTCGATATCTGAACGGGTTCCTCTCGACCGGTGGGAAGGTCGACGCACCGGACATGGGAGGGTGGTGGCATGACATCGACGCCGACGCTCCATCTGATGGTCGGACTTCCGGGCGTCGGAAAGACGACGCTCGCACGCACGATCGAAGACCAGTCGGGTGCGCTCCGGCTTACCCCCGACGATTGGATGCAGCCCCTCTTCGGTGAATCGGACGCCGACGGCAAGCGTGACGTACTCGAGGGCCGTTTCATCTGGCTTGCCGACCGAGCGGTTCGCAGCGGCGTCTCGGTGGTCCTGGATTTCGGCTTCTGGTCACCGGATGAGCGCTATACCCTCCGCGACCTCGCAGAACGGGCAGGAGCCGAATTCGCGCTCCATTACGTCGTGCTGCCGGAGGACGAGCGACGGTCCCGTGCCGATCAGCGCTGGATCGGCGGGGACGGCGCCACCTTCGAGCTGAGCCCTGAAGATCATGACCGCTTCGCAGCAGCTTTCTCTGAGCCTGACAAAGAGGAACTGCACGGTGGCTCGATCCCTCCCCCTCCGTCGCCTTTCCTCAGCTGGCCGGCGTGGGCGTCCTGGCGGTGGCCTTCACTGCCTCTTGTGGGCTGAAAAGGAGAAACATGCACATCATTTCGGTTGCTTTCGAATCAGAGGATCTTCTCCGTGCAGAGTCGTTCTACGGCTCCGTGCTCGGGCTTCCCACAACCCGCCAGAACAACACGCTCACTATCCGAGCCGGCGCATCGAAGCTCATCCTCCGCCAGGGGCCGACCGGCCCCGGCAAGCAGCACCTTGCGTTCACCATTCCGCGATCGATGTTCGACAGCGCCAAGCAATGGGCCTCCGACCGTGTGCCGCTCCTCCGCGATGCCGAAGGACGCGACGAATTCGAGACGTCCGCCCACTGGAACGCCCATTCCCTCTACTTCACGGACCCGGAGGGAAACATTCTCGAATTTATCATTCGCCGGGACATCGTCGATCACCGCACCGACTCGTTCGGCGCCGCGCACATCCGAAGCATCAGCGAAGTCGGGATGGCGGTCGACGACGTGCCAGACGCCGCAGCACAAATCAAGTCCATGTTCGACATCGACACCTATGGGAGTGGAGCACCGACGTTCCAACCTGTCGGAGACGTGGAAGGACTCCTGATACTCGTCAACCCCGGCCGGCACTGGTTCCCGACCGCCACGCCGAGCAGCACCGACGCCCTGACCGTCACCATCGACAGCGCCATCGCGGCAACACTGGACATCAGCCCCGGGATCACGATCCACTCGACCCCCGACCTGTCGAAGACGTCCCTCTCCAGAACGCATCGAAAGAGCGACTCGCTGTAAGGAACCGCGTCGAATCTGCCAGGCCGCAGGTTCACCGCTGATGCTCCGCCGCCGATCGCGTACAGGGAAGGTTCCTGATCAGGTCTGCGAGACGATCGATGTCGGCTGCGACCATCGTGATGTCCCGGGCGAAGTCCTCATCGCTGGTCCCCATCTGACGAAGGGTGAAGATCACTTCGGCGCCGTCCGGGTGGGAGAGAACGCGCATCGGGTTGGTGATGATGTCCCCCGACGGCAGGACGACGTCGTGATCGAGGACCCCGAACCGGTTCCGTTCCACGAATCGGATCCGAACTTTTCCCATCGGTGAGTCAACGACCAGCTCCCCGCCTTCCTGCACCGGCTCAGACCGCGCGAGACCGGCCGCCCACATGGGTAAGTTGCCGACGTCCGCCGCGAAATCGTAGACAGTCGTCGGGGATGCCGTGATGACCCGGCTCACGTGGTGACTCCTCATGGGTCAAGCCATACACCGTGGCTCACCTTCCTGTACATGCTGACAGCGTCGACATGCCTGTTCCTCACAGGAATGACGTGCGTGGCTCGAGGCGCATACCCGAGCACCTCCCACGGAGCAGGGAGAGCTATGCAGCTGGGGCGGATAGGCTTTCCGAAGCCGACAGAAGGGGCAGCATGCCGCACTCACGCACTGACGAGGACCGGGCCATCATCATGGAAGCCGCCCGCAGCATCATGGTCCACACTGCCCGCCGACAGGAACTGATCACGTACGCGGAGCTGACCCGACAGATCAGCAAGGACACCGGCGCGGAACCGTTCGACGTCACCCTGGACGCCGGACGCGATGCCCTCGGCGCCCTCCTCGCCGACGTCGTGAAGGACGACCTCCTGCACAGCCGGTTCATGCTCTCCTCGGTCGCGACCCTCTCGGAAGCGGAACGGGAGCCCGGCAGCGAGTTCTACATCCTCGCCGAGCACCTCGGCCACCTCGAACCGGACGCCTCAGGTGAGAGGAAGTACGCGTTCTGGGCCGAGCAGCTGAAACTGACCCACGACCACTACAAGCGTCGGATCTAGAGCGTCACGCCTGGTGATGCTTCTGCGCTACGGTCGCACGTCCCCGACGCCGATGCGTTGAACGGGCCGGGCCCGGCGCCCGGGTGCTACCGGTCCGGGCTGCCATCGGCGCGGAGCGGACGCCCGTAGGGGTAGTCCGCCCACACTCCGATTGCCGCACGTGCGCCCCGCTCGGTGGCCTGGAGGTCCGCAGGGTAGCGGGCACCCTTGAGCTCTGCGTCGAGGTTCACGTCGTGACGGACCGTCCCGTCTGCATACCGGACATCGAAAGCGAGGTACGTGCGGGGCACGATCCTTCGCAGGATGAGGGTCCGGTGTTCTTCGGTCACACGGGTGGCCCTGACGGCGACGACCGCCTTTGCCCGGGCATGCTTCTCGCGCTCCTCCGCCATGAACTGGATCCAGTCGGGCCCGTCGACTGGCATCCCGTAGCTGTCGGCGATCCACGGTCCAGTGCCGGTT
The DNA here is from genome assembly GCF_002927275.1 of Arthrobacter pityocampae. GTDB lineage: Bacteria > Actinomycetota > Actinomycetes > Actinomycetales > Micrococcaceae > Arthrobacter_D > Arthrobacter_D pityocampae. The sequence continues at coordinate 386,371 of NZ_PRKW01000002.1, forward strand.
TCCGGCGTGTGCTCCATCATTCCGGCCTCGGTGACGGCGAAGTCCGCCGCCGACCCCCGGTACATGACCTTCACCAGGTCGATGTCCTGGTCGACGGTGCCGTCGGACCGGAGGACGTCGTAGCTGAAGGCGCGCTCTCGACGGTGCCGCCAGCGGGAGCGCCGGTAGTAGGCCGTCGCGCGAAATGCCCGGGGTTCACGATCTCGCAGCGCCTCCGCGCTGCCAGCGGCCCGGTTCTTCATCGTTCCGGCCCCGTGGTGGGCCGCGTCATCGGCGGGCTGAGGTACTCGTCCTTGACGGTGAATACCGAGGCGGGCGCGCCCTTGGAGCGGGTGACCTTCCGGCCGGTGTCGGTCAGGGCCCCGGTCATCTTGCGGGTGAAGTTGCCGGCGTCGAGCTTCGCGGTGTTCCAGACGGCCTCGTAGACGTGGCGCAGCTGGTAGAGGGCGAACTCCTCGGGCAGGAGCTTCGCCGCGGTCAGGGTGTACTCGATCCTCCCGGCGAGGCGCTCGAGTGCGGTGGTGAGGATGTCGCGGTGGTCGAAGGCGAGCTCCTCGTCGGCGAGCACCGCGTGGACGGGGTACCAGTGCGCCGAGGCGGCGTCGCTGCCGGGGTTGAGTTCGGGCAGGGTGCGGCCGTCGGTGGCGAGCAGCGCCAGATGAGCGACGGAGACGACGCGCATGCGCGGATCACGCTTCGGGGAGCTGAAGGTGGCGAGCTGCTCGACATGGGCGCGGTGTGCCCCGAGGTCCAGCCCGGTCTCCTCCTCGAGTTCCCGCCAGGCTGCTCCCAGCGCGTCCTCCTCGGTTCCGACGAAACCACCCGGCAGGGCGAGGTCCCCTTCGAAGGGGTGTTCTCCGCGGCGGACGAGCGCCACATGAAGCGTGGACCCGACGACGGCGAACACGACCAGGTCCACTGCCAGCGCGACGGACGGGTAGTCGCCGGGCTCGTACTCCTCCAGGAAGCGGTTCTCCCCGAGGCTCATCGGGCTGCTGCCAGGACGGTGCGGGTCGCCCAGGGCGGGGAGGCGAAGCGGCTCCTCTGCGCGATGATCGGGTCGATGGTGGACGTCGCCGTCGTCATCCGCCGCTTGTGGTCCCCGGACACGAGGATCCAGGAGTGGCCCGCGCGGGTCAGTTCCTCCTTGAACCACTCGGTCATCTCCGCCCGACGGTGCTCGCCCTCGCGCCAGCCGTCGTCCTCGAAGGGGACGCCGTCGTGGTCGGTGATCAGGTAGAGGTCCCGGCGCGGCAGCTGCGTCAGGGCCCGGTAGGAGCCATGACTGCCCTCCCCCAGGTAGTACCGCTCCCACAGGGTGGTCGCGAGGCTGTCGGTGTCGGCGATGACCAGCGGACACCGGGTGGCGGCCTCGTTCTCCATCTCGTTCTGCCGTTCGCCGATGACGGCGAAATCCTCGGCGGTCCAGACGAGATCGGCGACGACCGCGTCGGGGTTCGCGGTCTGCGCCGCGGCGAACTTGTCGTAGGTGTACTGCCGGCCGAACTCGGGGACGTCGAGGAGCTCGGGGTACCGGCTCCGGTAGTGCGCGGTGAGGGCCGTGGTCAGGGTGCTCGTGCCGGTCGATTCGGCACCGACGACGACGATGCGGACGGCCAGGTCCTGCCGGGCGGGCCTGATGATGGTCCGCCACGCGGCGGCGAAGTCGTCGCGGCACAGCGTCCCGCTCACCGGATGGGCGGTGCGGGGCGCGTCCACCATGAGGTGCACCGCACCGAGGTCGTCCGCCAGTTGCTGCCCGTACTCCTCGGAGCTGAAGACGGCGTCGACGCGCGTGATGCCGTTCATCCTGAGGGCGACCCGCAGCGCCTCGTCGTGGGCCTTCCAGACGGCTCGTGACTCGTAGTCCACGGGGCAGTCGTTCGGCATGCCGATGACGGTCACGTTCGTCGTTTCGAACTCGGCGGCGAGCCACTTCACGCGGTCCGCGAGGTCGATGCTCTCGAAGCGGTTGCCGAGGACGACGACGGCGAGCTTCTCGACACGTTCCGCCGCCGTCAGGATGAGGTGCCGGTGGCCGGCGTGGGGCGGGTAGAACTTCCCGATGATCACCCCCTGGGCGAAGCGGCTCATGCCGGCACCTTCTCGGATCCGAGGGCGGGAGCGGACGCGGCGTCGGTGCGGGTGCGCTTCCAGTCGATGAGGCCGTAGACGCACAGGGCGGTGAACCCGATGTAGAGGATGGCGGTGAGATTCAGGCCGCGGGAGAAGTAGAGCGGGACGGACACGAGGTCGATGGCGATCCAGACGTACCAGTGCTGGAAGATCTTCTTGGCCTGCCCGTAGGTCGCCAGCAGTGAGGCGGCGAGGACGAAGGCGTCCGGCCAGGGCACCTGGGAATCCGTGCCGTGCGTCAGGATCATCGCGATGCCGACGGTCGCAGCGGTGACAGCGCCGATCCCAATGAGGATCTCGATGCGGCCGGCGTCCCGGATGGGCAAGTCGCCGGTCACTTCGGTGTCCCGGGCGCCGCGGACCCAGTTGTACCAGCCGTAGACGGCGACGGCGGCGAACACCGCCTGCAGCAGCGTCTCACCGTAGAGTCCGGCACCGAAGAACAGGATCATGAACGCGATGTTGTTGACGATGCCGACGGGCCAGTTCCAGGCCCGTTGCCGGGCGACGCCGTACACGCAGGCCGCTCCGGTGACGAAGCCGACGACCTCGATCCAGCTCACCGGCGCCCCCAGCAGTGTCGCTGCCGGTGAGCTCATCCAGTCCAGTACCGCGTCCATCGTGTGCTCCTCGTTTATTGTCACTCTGACAATAAACACTGTAGGGCTAATCGGGGAGGATTGGAAGACCCCGGGGGATGACCGGCCGTTGAGCACTGCCCGTCACAGGATCCCGGGCGTAGCATGCCGCTATGTCAGCACCCGAGGAAGACTACAGAAGTGCCCTGACCGCGGCGGTCGGACACGCACGACGCTGGTTGGCCAGTCAGGACGAGCGGCCCGTCGGTCCGAGCCGGACGGCTGCCGAACTCGAGGTGGACTTCGGCGGCCCCCTGTCCCGAGCCGGAACCCCGGCGACAGAGGTGGTCGACTACCTGGCCGTGAAGGCGGAACCCGGACTGATGGCCATGCCCTCCGGACGGTTCTTCGGCTGGGTCATCGGAGGCACGTTGCCCGCGTCCCTGGCCGCGGACTGGCTGGTCAGCGCCTGGGACCAGAACGCCGGGATGCGCTTCGCGACCCCTGCCACCGCGGCCATCGAGGAAGCCGCCGGCACATGGTTGCTCGACCTCCTCGGTCTCCCGCCGAATGCCGACATCGGCTTCACGACGGGTGCCACGATGGCCAACTTCACAGGCCTGGCTGCGGCCCGGTGGCGGTTGATGGCCGACGCCGGCTGGGATCTGGAGGCCGAAGGTCTCACCGGCGGGCCACGGATCCACACGTTCGTCGGCATCGAGCGGCACGACACGATCGATCTCGGGCTCCGCTATCTGGGGCTGGGCCGGCCGACTGTGGTTCCGGTCGACGGACAGGGCCGTATCGACCCGGTGGAACTGGACCGTGCCCTGGGCCTCGTCCCGGCCCGCGCGCCGCTGTTGGTCTGCCTGCAGGCCGGGAACCTGCATTCCGGCGCCTTCGACCCCTTCACGGAGGCGATCGCCGTCGCCAGGGCGCACGGCGCGTGGGTCCATGTGGACGGCGCGTTCGGCCTGTGGGCCGCCGCCGTGCCGGAACTGGCGGCCCTGACCGCGGGCGTGGAGGGAGCCGACTCGTGGGGCACCGATGCCCACAAGACCCTGAACGTCCCCTATGACTGCGGGATCGCCGTGGTCCGGGACACGACGGCGCTGCGTTCAGCCATGGGCGTGCATGCGAGCTACCTCGTCCACGAGACGGGCGGACCGGCCGACCCCTTCGAGACTGTTCCCGAGCTGTCCCGGCGCGCCCGTGGCGTCCCCGTCTGGGCGGCGCTGAAGTCGCTGGGCCGGGACGGCGTCGCCCATCAGGTCCGGGAGCTGGTCTTCCGCGCCCGGCAACTCGCCGACCGGCTGGCCGCACTGGACGGCGTCGAGGTGCTCAACGACGTCTCCTACACCCAGGTCTCGCTGGCCTTCGGCGACGACGCCACCACGCGCGCGGTGACGGCCCGGATCATCGCCGACGGCCGGGTGTGGATGTCGGGATCGCGGTGGCAGGATCGGGACATCCTGCGGATCTCCGTCAGCAACTGGAGTACGGACGACGACGACACGACGGTCGCCGTCGACGCGGTGCGGGACGCCCTGGCGGCGGTCCGGGGCTCATAGAGAAGTTGATTCTCAGAAGATCGAATTGATGCCGTTCCACCCGGTGCCGATCTGCACCCGGGACAGCCATCCACCTGAGCCGTTACCCCGATACAGCCACAGATTGCCCTGGGCATCCCGCGCCACGACGTCGGCGGTGCGGTCGCCGTTGAGGTCTCCTGGGCCCATCACGGCGGTCATCGCGTTCCAACTGCTGCCCACCCGGACCCGCGGCAGCCACCCGCCCTTGCCGTTGCCGGGATACAGCCACATGTAGCCGGTCGCCGCTTCACGAGCCAGGACGTCAACCTGTCCGTCTCCGTTGAAGTCCCCGGGCCCCACGATCGAACTGAAGCTGTTCCAACCACTGCCCACCCGGACCCGCGGCAGCCACCCGCCCTTGCCGTTGCCGGGATACAACCACAGGTAGCCGGTAACGCGATCCCGGGCGAGGACGTCGGCGAACTGGTCTCCGTTGAAATCCCCGGGCCCCACGATCGAACTGAAGCCGTTCCAACCACTGCCGACCCGCACGCGCGGGAGCCAGCCACCGGTGCCGCTCCCCCGGTACAGCCACAGATAGCCGGTGGCCGCTTCTCGGGCCAGTACATCGGCCTTCCCGTCGCCGTCGAAATCACCCGGTGTCTCGAGCGCGTTCATCGAGGACCAGCCCACTCCGATGCGCACGCCGGGTGACACCGAGCCGTTCCCCTTCCCCCGGTACAGCCGGAGGTCCCCGGTCGCGGTGACGCGGGCCAGAAGGTCGGTGTTCCAGTCGCCGTCGAAGTCGGCTGTGGACCGCGACAGGGTCGACGCCGGCATAGCCAGGGGCGTGAACGCGTAGGGCTCGCACGTCAGGTCGTAGTCGCGCGTGTCGTCGTACCACTGGGCGAGGTAGACCCGACCGCCGGAGAAGCTGGGTTGCCGGCACCGGTCCAGTGCCTCGCTCGGGTAGTCGAGCCGCCCCGCGGTGGCCCAGACCGGCACGCCGGGCAATCGCCACGACCCCGTGATGGCGGCCCAGCCCGATGCATAGGAGTACAGGCCATAGGAAAACCCGGAGTCGCGGAGTCCGCGCATCATCCCTTCGACGATGAGCCGGTTATCGCGCTGCTGGGCGGCGGTGCTCGACGGCCAGGGTTGGGCAGGCCGTGGCTCGACGTCGATCCAAACGACCGGCGGACGGAAGCCGACCCTGTTCATGCTTGCGACGGCGAACTTCGCCTCGGCATAGCCCACGTTGGAGAGTCGTGCGGCCCGGCTCGTGGCCGCCCAGGGCCCCCGGCTGCCGTAGGTGCTCAGCTGCGCCGCGGTGGGATACGAGGCCATCGCGTAGCCGTGAGTCTTCTTGGTCTTGGTCCACGTGACCTGGCTTGCCAGACACGGATTCTCCGTGAAGGGCAAACCCTTGGTCAGTCCGATGATGACGAACTGGGTGGAGGCCGGTGGCAACGGGAGGCCGAATCCGCCGACGGAGGTCGGGCATTGCGGCCAGGAGATGTCGTGACCATACAGGGGTGCGGCCTGAGCGGGAGGCGCGACGGTCACGAACCCGGACAGGAGGGCAAGCGATGTCCCTACAACTAGAACAATCCGTCGCAGCGTGCCACCGATCATGCCGACCACCTCATCGAAGGTAGTCATTTTACCGCCGATCATGCGCTGCCGGCCGGGCCGATGGTCACCAAAAGCCCGATGTCGCTGCGATGTGCCCTGAATATCATCGACGCAACAAAAAACCGCCGTACCGGGGTTTTCACCTCGGTACGGCGGTTCGTTGTGGAGCTAAGGGGATTCGAACCCCTGACCCCCTGCATGCCATGCAGGTGCGCTACCAGCTGCGCCATAGCCCCAGATCTGCACTGCATCGTCCGGGCGAACCGGCCGAAGCAACTCCATCAGTCTAGTGAATTCTGGCTGCTTCGACAAATCGGCTCCCCGCACCCGCTCAGCCCTCCAGTGGCTCCTCGGGAAGCGAGCCGAGCCCCACGTTGTGCTCGGTCAGCTGCCACGAGAAGAGGGCCTCGTCCCGGTCCACCACCTCGTGCACCTCGGACCAGTGACAGTTAGACAGCCCGGCGACGGCGCCCCAGCGTTCGGGCGGCAACCCCATCAGGGCTGCGAGGGCCGCTCTGATGGATCCGCCGTGACTGACGACGACGAGCGTCTCGGCAGGGCCGATCCGCTCCACCGCCTCCGTCACCGCCGCGAGCATGCGTCCCCCGACGTCGATGCGGTTCTCCGCACCGCCGGCACGCACCTCCGGGTCCCCACCCCGCCAGGCAGCATTGTCATCCGGGAACTGCTCGTCGATCTCGGCGAAGGACAGGCCCTGCCACGAGCCGGCGTTCGTCTCGCGCAGGCGCCGATCGTAGACGACCGGCAGCCCTGCGAGCTCCCCGAGCATGCCGGCCGTGTCCGCTGCACGGCGGAGATCCGAGGAGACGATCAGCGTCGGCTGCTTCGTCACCAGCACCTCGGCCGCCCGCGCCGCCTGCTCACGCCCGGTGTCGTCGAGGTCGATGTCCTCCTGGCCCTGGAACAGACCGGAGTGGTTCCATTCGGTGCGCCCGTGGCGCCAGAAGACGATGCGCCGGGCTTCGGGGTGCGCGTGGGCGTACCGCGTCACTCCGGGACGTCGTCGGACGCTGCGACCTGCGGCGAGCTCTGCAGTGCGTCAGCGAGCTGGAGGTCCACGGACGGGCAGTCCTTCCACAGCCGATCGAGGGCGTAGAACACGCGATCCTCCTCGTGCTGGACGTGGACGATGACCTGCGCGTAGTCGAGGAGCACCCAGCGGCCCTCGCTGCGGCCTTCACGGCGCACGGGCTTGAGGCCCTGCTTGGACAGTTCCTCCTCGATGCCGTCGACGATCGCGTTGACCTGGCGCTCGCTCGGCGCGGAGGCGATCACGAAGATGTCCGTGATGGCGAGCCTGTCGCTGACGTCGATGGCGACGATATCCTGGGCGATCTTGTCCGCTGCGGCATGCGCCGCAGTGCGGGCAATGCCAATGGACTGTTCGGTAGCGCTCACTGATCTCCTTGTGTGTGGCCAGCAATTTCACCCATTGAGGGAGCTGACTGTCATTATTATCCCGGTCGTGAGCGCGGTCGCGCCCACCACGAGCAACGAGTACTGCAGATACCGCACTCGGCGCAGCCGTCCGAGGCCCGCGGTCATCGCATCGAGGGGGTCCAGGCCGAAGGCGGTGCGAGCCCCGATCGGCTCGATCGTGGCCTCGGAACCTGCGCCTCCGCTCACCCGCGCGGGCAGGACGACGGCGATGGAGGACGTCCGCGGCGCCCGCAGGACGGACTGCCCACTGCCCGGTACCCGCACGAATTCGGGGGGCGCGATGATCGACAGATTGTCGGCCGCCGTCGGGTCGTGCGGCACGGGGGGATGCTGCTGGTCCTGGTTCTGCTCCGACCCTTGCTGCAGCCGGAGCACGCGGGAGTTCAGGGCGGCCGCACGGGCGGCCAGCGCCTTCTGCTGTGCGAGCACCCCGGGATCGACCGCCAGCGGGTCCCTCGGACCGGCCGCCTGCAGGTCGGCAGCGAGCTTCGCGGCGTCTTCCCCGAGCGACCGGCGGGCGGCAAGGGCCTCCTCGACGCTCATGTCCCCGACGGGCCGGGCGTCGGACTGCCGGCGACGGCGGTCCCGGCGCCCGCCGGGCAGCGGCGGCCTGATGTCGTCCGGCCGCGGGTCGGTCGCGGGATCGGGCGCCACCGCGCGCCCGTCGACCTGCTGCAACCGCAGCTGACGGCGCGTGGGGATCTCGACCCGACCCGGGCCGTCGTCGTCTGCCTTGCTCATCGCTGATTCATCCAGTGGGTTGTTGGAGGGAGCTCGGGCTGTGCCGGTGCGCCCTGGGGGCCGTCGGTGGAGCGTGCCCGTCCCCCAACTGGTCCACGTGCCGGTAGAGGCGGTGCTTGGCGATGTACTGCACCACGCCGTCGGGCACCAGGTACCAGACCGGCTTTCCCTCGCCGACGCGGTGCCTGCAGTCCGTACTGGAGATCGCCATGGCGGGCACCTCCAGCAGACTGACGTCGCGGCCACGCCCGTCGAGCTCGTGTCCGGGGCGCGTCACCCCGATGAAGTGCGCGAGGGACCAGAGCTCCTCCGCGTTCTTCCACGTGAGGATCTGGGCCATGGCATCGGCGCCGGTGATGAAGAACAGCTGCGCGTCGGGCCGCTCCGCCTTCAGGTCGCGCAGGGTGTCGATGGTGAACGTGGGGCCGGGGCGGTCGATGTCGACCCGGCTCACGGTGAAGCTGGGGTTCGACGCCGTCGCGATGACCGTCATGAGGTAGCGGTGCTCGGCGGCCGTGACGTCCTTGTCGGCCTTCTGCCAGGGCTGGCCGGTGGGGACGAAGACCACCTCGTCGAGGTCGAACACCGACGCGACCTCGCTCGCGGCGACGAGGTGCCCGTGGTGGATGGGGTCGAACGTCCCGCCCATCACCCCGAGGCGCCAAGCCGATCCGTCGTGGTGCCGCTGGCGGGAGCCGTGCATGGCGTCCCGCTCGGTCGTGTCAGCTGCCACCTGGACCGCTAGTGCCGGTTCGCTTCGCCGTGGTCGTGCTTGTTGGTGTGCTGCTTGTGGGGGTCGAGGTGCTCCTCGACGGCTTCGTGGCGGTTCCGCACGTTGGAGAACGACACGGTGATGAGCATCAGGGTGAGCAGGATGCCCATGATGATCAGGCCGTACATGAAGGGCTCCATGGGCAGTTCGGTGTGGTGTTCCACGGCTTCGGTGGCCAGCAGCGCGCTGCCGAGCGAATAGAGCATCGTCGTTCCTCTGTCGATTCAGGGTCCGCCGGTCCGTTGCGGAGCGGCGTGGTCGTCACATCCCATGGTACGCGAGCGGGAGGCCGGGCCCCCGCGGGGGCGTCAGCGGCGGACGTGCCCGGCGCCCAGCACAATCCACTTCGTGGTCGTGAGTTCGGCCAGGCCCATCGGCCCCCGGGCATGCATCTTCTGGGTGGAGATGCCCACCTCGGCGCCGAGGCCCAGTTCACCGCCGTCCACGAACCGCGTGGACGCGTTGACGAGGACGGCGGCGGAATCGACGCCGGCCACGAATTCCTCGGAGGAGGCCAGATCGTTCGTGATGATCGCCTCGCTGTGGCCCGTGCTCCATCGGCGGATGTGCTGCAGCGCGTCGTCGACGCTGTCCACCGTCTTCACCGCGAGGTCGAGCTGCATGTACTCGCGCCCCCAGTCGTCGTCGGTCGCTGCCGGTGCGTCCACCCCGGCCGGGAGGAAGCTCCGCGACCGTTCGTCGACGTGCAGCGTGACGCCGGCACGGACGAGTGCGGCGAGGACCTCGGGGGCGGCCGCCGACCGGGCGTGGACGAGGAGGGTCTCGACCGTGTTGCAGACGCTGGGGCGCTGCGTCTTGGCGTTGAGGAGGATCTCCACCGCCATCTTCTCGTCGGCGGTCTCGTCCAGGAGGATGTGCACGTTCCCCTCCCCCGTCTCGATCACGGGGACGCTCGCCGTCGTCACGACGGACTGGATCAGCTCCCGCCCGCCGCGCGGGATCAGGACGTCCACCCGGCCGCGCGCCTTCATGAGGACCTGGGCGCCCTCCCGGCCGAACTCGTCGATGGTGAGGACGGCGTCGTCGGGCAGCCCGTGGTCCTCGAGGGTGTCTCGGATGATCCCGACGAGCGCCGCGTTGGTGGCCGCGGCCGCACTGCCGCCGCGCAGGATCACGGCGTTGCCGCTCTTGAGGGCCAGACCGGCGATGTCGACGGTCACATTGGGGCGTGCCTCGTAGATCGCGGCGACCACGCCGAGGGGGACGCGCACCTGGCTCATCCGGAGGCCGTTGGGCAGGGTCTCCGCGCGGACGGCGGTGCCCACGGGATCCGGGAGGGCGGCGAGCTGCGCCAATGCTTCGGCGAGCTTCCCGACCCGCTCGGCGTCGAGGCTCAGGCGGTCCAGGAGGTACGCGGAGGTCCCGGCGGCGCGGCCGCGCTCGACGTCGGTCCGGTTCGCGGCGAGCACGGTGTCGCGTCGGCTGACGAGGGCGTCGGCGATCGCCAGGAGGACGCGGTCCTTGCGGGCCCGGGTAGCCCGGGCGAGGACGCGCGACGCCTCCCGCGAGCGGTCGGCGATGGCATGGACGGCATCGGTGAGCTGGTCCGGGGAGAGCACGGCGTCGTCGGTGCGGTCGGTGGGCTCGGCCTGCAGGTCGGTCATGGCCCCAGTCTAGCGAGGAGCCTTCCCTGCGGCCGGAGGCCGGGTCTTCATGACGCCCGGGCCGCCGGGAGGACCACGAGGTCGTTGACGTGCACCACGGAGCGCTCGTACTCGGCGCCGAGCTCCTCAGCGAGGTCGTGCGTGGACCGGCCGAGCATGCGGGGCAGTTCGGCCGAGCTGTAGTTCACGAGCCCGCGGCCCACCACCGTGCCGTCGCCGCTGACGAGCTGCACCGGGTCTCCCGCCTCGAACACGCCGTCCACGTCCACGACGCCGGCAGGCAGGAGGGACCGCCGCCGCTCCCCCACGGCGCGGACCGCGCCGTCGTCGAGCACGAGGGTTCCGAGGACCCGGGCGAGGTGCGCCAGCCACAGCAGCCGGATGGGCTGGCGCTTGCCGGTGGCGGTGAACCAGGTCCCGACGTCGTCGCCGCGGAGCGCGGCCGCGGCGTTCGCGGTGGACGTGACCAGTGCGGGGATGCCGGAGGCCGCGGCGATCGTCGCTGCTTCGACCTTGGTGACCATGCCGCCGGTGCCGACGCCGGCCCGGCCGGCGCGTCCGATGGTCACGCCCTCGAGGTCGGCGGCCGATCCGACGTGCGGGATCCGGCTGGCACCGGCACTCGGCGGCCCGTCGTAGAGGGCGTCGACGTCGGACAGCAGGATCAGCGCCTCGGCCTTGACGAGGTGCGCCACGAGGGCTGCGAGGCGGTCGTTGTCGCCGAAGCGGATCTCGTGGCTCGCGACGGTGTCGTTCTCGTTGACGATGGGCACGACGCCGAAGTTCAGCAGCCGCTCCATGGCGCGGTGCGCGTTGGCGTAGTGGGACCGCCGGATGAGGTCGTCCGCCGTCAGGAGGATCTGGCTCACGGTGACGCCGTGCGCCGCGAAGGCCTGCGAGTACTGGGCCATCAGCAGGCCCTGCCCCACGCTCGCTGCCGCCTGCTGCGAGGACAGCTGGGACGGACGGCGTGCCAGGCCCAGAGGGGCGAGACCCGCAGCGATGGCCCCGGAGGACACGAGGATGATCTCGGTCCCGGCCGTGCGCCGCTCCGCGAGGACGTCGGCGAGCCGGACGAGGGCCTCCCCGGAGATGCCGCCGGAGACCGAGGTCAGGGACGACGAGCCGACCTTGACGACGATCCGGCCCGCCGCGGCGAGCCCCGCGCGGGATGCGAGGGGGTGCCGGGAGTCCGCAGCCACGGGGCCTAGTCCTCGGACTCGGTCTCTGCGCCCTTCTGGGCGGCCTGCTTGCGGTTCTGCACGGACTCGGTCCAGATGCCCGCCTTGCGGTCGGCCTCGAGCTCGGCGCGGGCCGCGGCCTTGGCGTCCTTGCGCTCCTGGTACTCCTCACGCTTCTGCTCGCGGGTGGGCCGGACGTACTCGGCCAGGCGCAGGTCGGATCCGCGGGGGCCGGCGAGCAGTTCGGCGCCGCCCATCATGGTCGGCTCCCAGTCGAAGACGACGCCGTCGCCCTCACCGATCACCACGGTGTCGCCGGGCTTCGCGCCGGTCTTGAAGAGCTGCTCCTCCACGCCGAGCTTGGCGAGGCGGTCCGCGAGGAAGCCGACCGCTTCGTCGTTCGTGAAGTCCGTCTGCTTGACCCAGCGCTCCGGCTTCTCGCCGAGGACGCGGAAGAGCGGCAGGGCGTCCTTTTCCTCGTGGCGGATCCGGAACGACGCGGCGTTGACGCCGCGGGGGCGGAGCACGGGGGGCTCGATCCGCGGCGGCGCGGTGGCGACCGCCTTGCGGGCGTTCTCGACGATCTCCGCCATGGCGAAACCGAGCTGGCGCAGGCCCTCGTGGCTGGAGGCCGACACCTCGAACACGCGGTAGCCGCGCGCCTCGAGTTCGGGACGGACGAAGCCGGCCATGTCCTTGCCGTCGGGCACATCCACCTTGTTGAGCGCGATCAGGCGCGGGCGCTCGTTCAGGGGGACGACGTCGCCGTCGGGGCCGGCGAAGCTCATGTCCACGGCGTACTTGTCCAGTTCGCCCTCGATGATCGCGAGGTCGTTCAGCGGGTCGCGGTCCGTCTCGAGCGCGGCGCAGTCGAGCACGTGCACCAGCGCGGCGCAGCGCTCCACGTGGCGGAGGAAGTGGTGGCCGAGGCCCTTGCCCTCGCTGGCGCCCTCGATGAGGCCGGGGACATCCGCGATGGTGAAGCGGGTGGAGCCGGCCTCGACGACGCCGAGATTCGGCACGAGGGTGGTGAAGGGGTAGTCCGCGATCTTGGGGCGGGCGGCCGACATCGCGGCGATGAGGCTGGACTTCCCGGCGGACGGGAAGCCGACGAGGGCGATGTCCGCGATGGACTTGAGCTCCAGGACGACGTCGCGCTCGTCCCCGGGGATGCCGAGCAGCGCGAATCCGGGGGCCTTGCGCTTCTGGGAGGACAGGGCGGCGTTGCCGAGCCCACCCTGACCGCCGGCCGCCGCGACGAACTCCGTACCCTCGCCCACGAGGTCGGCGAGCACTTCGCCGTCCTTCGTCTTGACGACGGTGCCGTCCGGGACGGACAGGATCAGCGTCTCACCGCTCTTGCCGCCGCGCCAGTCGCCCATGCCGTTGCCACCGTTGGTGGCGTGCCGGTGGGGGGCGTGGTGGAAGTCGAGGAGAGTGGTGGTCTGGTGGTCCACGCGGAGGATGACGTCCCCGCCGTCGCCGCCGTTGCCGCCGTCGGGCCCGCCGAGAGGCTTGAATTTCTCGCGGTGGACGGAAACGCAGCCGTGGCCGCCGGTGCCGCCGGATACGTGCAGGACTACGCGGTCAACGAAGCTCGCCACGTTGATCTCCTTCTACAAATGCTTCACTGTGCCGAGTCTGATCGGCTTAAAAGAAAGGTGGGGCGAGCCGTAGAGGCTCACCCCACCCGAAATGCCTGGTGTACCGTGCGCAGAATTATTCTGCTGCAGCGCCCACGATGTTGACGACCTTGCGTCCGCGGCGCGTGCCGAACTCCACGGCACCTGCCTCGAGTGCGAAGAGGGTGTCGTCCCCGCCGCGGCCGACGTTGGCCCCCGGGTGGAAGTGGGTGCCGCGCTGGCGGACGATGATCTCGCCGGCCTTGACGACCTGGCCACCGAAACGCTTCACGCCGAGGTACTGGGCGTTCGAGTCGCGGCCGTTGCGAGTGGAGCTTGCGCCCTTTTTATGTGCCATGGGTTATGCCTGCCTTCGCTGGAATGTTCTACGTGGGGATCGGTGGTCCGAGGGACTACGCGATGCCCGTGATCTTGACGCGGGTCAGTTCGGAACGGTGACCCTGGCGCTTCTTGTAGCCGGTCTTGTTCTTGAACTTCTGGATGACGATCTTCGGTCCACGAAGATTCTCGACGATCTCGGCGGTGACGGAGACCTTCGCGAGGTCCTCCGCTGCCGAGGTGATCTTGGCGCCGTCGACCAGAAGGAGGGCGGGGAGCTTGAACGTGCTTCCAGCCTGACCGGTGACGCGGTCAAGGGTAACGAGGTCTCCTACTGAAACCTTTTCTTGCCGGCCGCCTGCGCGGACAATCGCGTACACCACTTGGGAACTCACTTCTCTCGACAACTTTGACTTCTGATGAAAAAACTAGGGTGCGCCTCGGCAGCAATCCTGAGGTTGCTCTCCGCGCCTGCCCGCTCCATGTCCACGACGCCGGACCCAGGGGTCACGGTGTCGCCAGGATTTCCAGCACCGGGGAGAACCCTGAGGAATATCCACGGACACGCCGGTTAACAGGCGGATGCACCGAGGGTCCAGATTACGGCAGTACGGCCTCTTCCCGCAAATCAGAGGCGCCCTCCGTTCCACTGCCCCGACCGCGGCGGCACCGACGGCCCCGCCCCTCACCATCGGCGTGGTCCTCGCCGTCCGCGTGGTCGTGGTCTGGCATTTCGATGCCGTCGGTCACGATGGCCGGCTCGTCCGGCATCCCGGGCAGGCCACCGCCGGACAGGAGCGTGCCGGCGGCGACGGGGAGATCCGTCGCGATCGGCTTCGATCCGGCGCGGTCCACCGTTTTCTATTTGAGAACAATTCTCATACAGTGGGTGGCATGCATCTCATCCTCGTCACCTCCCTCGACGGACTGAGCCGTAACAGCGCGGCGTTCGCCCTCGCGGAAGGCTCGCCCGGCATCCCGGTGGTCCTGCACGATCTGCTCGACGACGGCGTGGTGGCCCGTCGGGTGCATGTCGGAGGCGACGTCACCGAGCGGGAGTCGATGGTCCTCGAGCACGGGTGCCTGAGCTGCACGGTGCGGTTCGATCTCGCGCCGACACTGCTGCGCCTGTACGACCTCGGCGTCTCCCGTGCGATCGTCGGGCTGCCGCCCGGGACCACCGCCGAGAACTCGATCGACGGACTCACCGCCGTCGCGCCGCGGGCCTTCACCGTGGAGACCGTGGCCCTGGCCATCCGGCCGGAGGACGTGGAGGACCAGCTGTGGGACCGGCACACCCTGTTCGCCTCCGGTTACACCGCGGTACCGGAGGACTCCCGCACTCCGGGTGAATTCCTGATCGGGGAGTTCCTCTTCGCCGACACCGTCCTCCCTACCCGGAGCGAACTCCTTCCGGAGGATCCGACCCTGCGCAGCCGGGGTCTGCAGCTCATCGGCGAACTCGCCCCCCACGCCACCGTGGTGGATGCCTTCGGCGTGGCCGGCAGTCCCGGCATGCCTGATGCCGCTCATTCGACACCGGGACATCTCGGTGCACTGGGTGAGTACGACGACGCGGCGGCCCGTGCGCGCAGCCTGCCCGGTCTCGTGCACACCCCTGAGGCCCCGTCGGAGGAGTTCCGCACCGTGGAGTGCCGCGTTGCCCGCCCGCTCCATCCCGAACGGTTCCGTACAGCCCTTGGCGCCATCTCCGAGGGCTGCTGCTTCGTCCGCGGCAACGTCTGGATCGCGGGCGTCGATGCCCGTGTCGCCGTCCAGGGGGTGGGCCCGCGGATCTCCCTGATCGACGGCGGCGCCTGGAGCGCCGATGCGCTGCACGGGCAGTGGTGCCGGGGCACGCACCTGGCCCTCACCGGCGACGAGCTGGACGACGACGACATCATGACTTTGCTGGAGGCCTGTGCCCTGACCGACGAGGAACTGCTCGTCCTGGGCACCGAATCCCCGGCTACCGCACGCCGAGACACCACCCGCACCACCAACCCTGAAGGAGCACCATGAAGGTCCGCAATTCCCTCCGAGCCCTCAAGAAGATCCCCGGCGCGCAGATCGTCCGGCGACGTGGCAGGACATTCGTCATCAACAAGAAGAATCCCCGCATGAAGGCCCGGCAGGGTTAGGGCGACGACGGGATGACGCCGAATCGCGAGGAGCGCCCAGGGCCTGGCAGTGAGCGTCAGCCCGCCCCGCATCCTGCAGCTGACACCAGCCGCCCCGGCGTGCCCGAGGAGCCGGCCGGTGTCGTCGTCGCACTGTGTCGGGGCCACCGGTGCGCCGCCCTCACCAGGGCGTCCGCCGACGGCGGTCTCGCCGAGTGTGTGGCCCGTTCCTCCGGAGGCGTGCTCGTCTCCGCTCCGTGCATGCAGCAGTGCGCCCGGGGGGCGGTCGCCGCCGTCGCGCTCCGCAGGACCGACAGCGACTCGACCGGCCCGGCGCTCTGGCTCGGCGGCGTCGATGCCGCGGACCATCTGGCGTCCCTCGGCCGATGGATCGAGGAGTGGACGCCGACGTCCGACAGGGGGCGGGTACTGCCCGACGAGCTGCGGGACACGGTCCTCGGGGTCGGCCCACCGGTCCGCCTCCACATCGGCGCGGCGACCTGACGTCGGCGCGCGGCGGTCCGCGCGGAACGATCCCACCAACACAGCAGCGCCGCCCCCATGGGGAGCGGCGCTGCTGTGTCATCACCGGAAGCACCGCCGCGCGTGCACGCGAGAGGGCCGGAGTCCCTGTGGACTCCGGCCCTCTCGACGCGAAACAGCGCGCTACCGTTCCGGCGCGGCCTACAGCTCGGCGGCGGGCACCCCGACGCCGAAGATCAGCGGCTCGGCTCCGGAGGCGTCCGGCTTCGGAGCCGCGGCCTTGGCCATGTGCCGGGTCCCGGCCGGCTCGACGGCGGGCTCCGCACCCTGCGTCTCGATGGCCGTGTCCGCCGCTCCCTGAGCACTGCGCGCCACACGACGGCGCGGACGCGACGCACGTGTGGTGGCACTCGCGGCCGGCTCGGGGGCCACTGCCGGGGCGGTCCCTGCCGGGGCGGTGGTCGTGGCCACCGGTTCCGTGCGGGGTGCCTCGAGCGCCTGCCCGGACGGCTCGACGTCGGCTTCTACCGCGGTGGGCTTCCGGTTGAAGGCCTCGCTCAGGCTGTCGAGGGTCAGGCGCGTGGCCGGTGCTTCCTCGTCCTCCTGGGCGGCCGGCCGGCGGCCGTCCGCACGGGGCAGGGTCACCGTCTCGCCGTTGATCGTCAGGACGGCCTCCGTCACCTGGACATCCGGCTCGGGGGCGTCCTGCTGGGACACCTCCTCGTGGGCGTGGTGGGTGGCGGCGGCGATGCTGGCCAGGGCTGCGCGGGCGGCTTCGGCCTTCGCGGCCCGGTCGGGGCTCTCGACGACGGCCGCCGGCGCCGGCGTCACGACGTCGTCCTGCGGGCCCCCGCGGCCGCGGTTGCGCTTGCGCTCGTTCCGGGACGGCTTCTCCTGGCGCGGCTGCTGCTGGGGCTCGGCGGTCGTGGACCGGCGGTGTTCCACCGGCTCCATGTAGGTGACCACACCGCGTCCCGCACAGTGCTCGCAGTCCTCGCCGAAGACCTCGAGCAGACCCGTACCCATGCGCTTGCGCGTCATCTGGACGAGGCCCAGCGAGGTGACCTCGGCGACCTGGTGCTTGGTCCGGTCCCGGCCGAGGCACTCCACGAGGCGGCGGAGGACGAGGTCGCGGTTCGCCTCGAGCACCATGTCGATGAAGTCGATGACGATGATGCCGCCGATGTCCCGCAGGCGCAGCTGACGCACCACCTCCTCGGCGGCTTCGAGGTTGTTCTTGGTGACGGTCTCTTCGAGGTTGCCGCCGCTGCCGGTGAACTTCCCGGTGTTGACGTCGACGACGGTCATGGCCTCGGTGCGGTCGATCACGAGGGATCCGCCGGAGGGCAGGTAGACCTTGCGCTCCAGGGCCTTCGCGATCTGCTCGTCGATGCGGGACGCCGCGAAGATGTCCTCCTCGCCGGTCCACTTCTCCAGCCGGCCCACGAGGTCCGGCGCCACGTACATGACGTAGGCCTCGATGGTGTCCCAAGCGTCCTCGCCCGAGACGACGAGCTTGGAGAAGTCCTCGTTGAAGACGTCGCGGACCACCTTGATGGTCAGGTCCGGCTCTCCGTACAGCAGTTCCGGTGCGAGGGTCTTGGTCGAGCCGGCCTTGCGCTCGATCTCCTCCCACTGCGCCCGCAGACGGTTGATGTCATGGGTCAGCTCCTCCTCGCTGGCACCCTCGGCCGCGGTGCGGACGATCACGCCGGCGCTCTCGGGGAGACGGTCCTTGAGGATGCGCTTGAGCCGGTTCCGCTCGACGTCGGGCAGCTTGCGGGAGATGCCCGTCATCGACCCGCCCGGGACGTACACGAGGTACCGGCCGGGCAGGGAGATCTGGCTCGTGAGCCGGGCGCCCTTGTGTCCCACCGGGTCCTTGGTGACCTGGACGAGGACGGGGTCCCCGGATTTGAGGGCGAGTTCGATGCGGCGCGGCTGGCCGTCGAGGCCCGCGGCGTCCCAGTTGACCTCACCGGCGTAGAGCACGGCGTTGCGTCCGCGTCCGATGTCGACGAAGGCGGCCTCCATGCTGGGCAGCACGTTCTGGACCTTGCCGACGTACACGTTGCCGATCAGCGAGTCCTGCTGCGTCCTGGAGACGAAGTGCTCCGCCAGGATGCCGTCCTCGAGCACGCCGATCTGGATCCTGTCGTCCGACTGGCGGAGGATCATCTGCCGGTCGACGGACTCGCGGCGCGCGAGGAACTCGGCCTCGGTGATGACCTGACGGCGACGGCCGGTATCGCGGGATTCGCGGCGGCGCTGCTTCTTCGCCTCGAGGCGCGTCGATCCGCGCACGCTGGTCACGCGGTCGGAGACGGGCTCGCTGGACTGGCGCGGCGCCCGGACGCGGGTGACCGTGTTGGGCGGGTCGTCGTCCTCGCCGCCGGTGAGCTCGAGGTCCTGGTCACCGCGGCGGCGACGACGACGACGACGGGAGGTCACGCTGGCGCCCTCCTCGGGCCCGTTCCCGTTCGGGCGGTCCTCCGCATCCTCCGCCGCGGGATCGTCGGACCCGGCGTCGGCCTGGCCCGAGTCGCCCCTGCCGCGGCCCCGGCTGCGGCGGCTGCGGCGTGAGCGGCGGCCTGACTCCTCGGACTCGTCCTCCCCCGCCTCGTCGTCCTCACGCGGGGGCGCGACCTTCACCGACGGTACGGAGACCGTGGTGAGGTCCGGCGCGTGGAACAGGAGGGACAGCGGCGACTCCGGGACGGCGAACGGATCGAGGGAGCGAGCGTCGGTGGCGTCCGCGGGTTCTGCTGCGTCTGCATCTCCTGTCCCGTCGGCGCTGGCGGCGCCGCTCGTGACGGGAGGGTTCGTGGCATCGTCCGCCGGCCCGTCCTGCTGCACGGGCTCCGAGGCCCGGCGACTGCGCGTCCTGGTGGTCCGGCGGGCGCGGGTCGGCTTCTCCTCCGCGACGGCCTCGGTGGCATCCGTTCCTGCGACGGCGTCCACCGGCGCGACGGCATCGACAGGCGCAGCCGGGGCGGGGCTCTCGACACTGCTCTCGGCGGCCCGGGCGGGTCCGGCGTCGGTGCTGGCCGCACGACGACGCGTGCGGGGCGCCCGCGCCGGCGCGGTGGGCGCATCGGCGGAGTCTTCGGCTGGTGCACCGGGGGCAACCGAAGTCCCGGTCCCGGCGGCCGACTGCGCGGCCTCTGCTGCGACGGGCGCGAGGGCGGGCTCGACGGCGGCCGGGGCGGTGCCGGCGGGTCCGGCCTCCGCCGTGGCGGCCCGACGGCGGGTGCGGGGTGCCTTCACGGGTGCGGCTGGGGCGTCGTCGGATCCGGCCGGGGTGGCCCCGGCGGCATCCGCGGTGGTCCCGGCACCTTCGGTCGAGGTGGTCTGGTCGGTCACGACGACCGGCTTGCGGACGCGCGGCGCCCTCTTGCGGACCGGGGCGGCGGTCTCTGCGGGCGCATCGGCGGCGTCGGCAACGGGGGCATCGGCCCGGGCGGGGGTCGCAGCGGCGTCGGGCCCCGCCTGTGGCGCCGAGGGGGGCGCGCCGGCCGGCGCACTCGCGGTCCGGCGTTTCCGCGGCGTCCTTGCCGGTGCGGCCGGGGCTTCCGGGGGCTGTACGGCGGCGGATGCTTCCGCTGCGATCTGGCCGTTCTCCTGCTGTTCTGACTGATCCATGGGGTGCTCGCTCCAAGCCCCTGCGGCACCGGCCACATTCCAGCGCCCTCGGGGGCGGTATGTCGGCCGGCCGCGGGCCTTTCGCCCGGCGGCAGACCGGAAGTCGATGTCATGTCGTCCGAGGTCGCACCGTCATGGGGGTGCTGTATCACTCGACGACCAGTGGCGCTTTTCCAACTCGACCGCCGTGGTGGACGGTGGGTCCCACCGGCGGATTCCGCCTACTTCCGCCGACGGGCGGACTCGGTAGGACGGGAGCATCGCTTGCGGAACGGAAGCCTGTCACTGGACCGGCGGAGGAATGTGGTTCCCTCGCCAGCCTTCGTCATTGTCTCACACCACCCTCCCGCAGGAGGCGTCCCCCGCGCAGGACTCGCGCCGGGGACGGCCCGTCAGCTCCGCGGGAACTGGTCCGTCGCGGGAGCGTGGTCGTCGGCGAGTGGACGCGCCACGGGCACCTTCGTGCCGAGGACCTGCGCGACGACGTCGTGCGTGATCTGCTGCGCCGTCAGTCCCACCCGCTCGAGGACCTGCCCGCGCGACCCGTGGTCGAGGAACTCCACCGGCAGGCCCACCTCGTTGAGGGCGGTATCCACGCCCGCGGACCGCATCTCCTGGCGGATCCGGGACCCCACGCCGCCGGCGCGGACGCCGTCCTCGATGACGATCACGATCCGGTGCTCCGCGGCGAGGTCGATCACCGAGCGGCGGACCGGGAGGAGCCAGCGGGGGTCGATGACCGTGGAGCTGATGCCCTGCGCGCCGAGCCTGCCCGACACGTCCAGCGCCAGCTCGCTCATCACACCCACGCTGACGATCAGGACGTCGTTCATGCGCGAGCCGGACGGCCGGCGCGCGAGGACGTCGACGCCGTCCTCGAGGCGCTCGACGGCGTCCACCTCGGCACCCACGGAGCCCTTGGAGTACCGCACCACGGTGGGAGCGTCGGAGATCGAGACGGCCTCGCGCAGTTCCTCGCGCAGCCGGGACGCGTCCCGCGGTGCGGCCAGGTGCAGGCCGGGGATGGCCTGCAGCAGCGCCAAGTCCCACATGCCGTGGTGGCTCGCGCCGTCGGGGCCGGTCACGCCGGAGCGGTCGAGGACCACCGTCACCCCGGCCTTGTGCAGGGCGACGTCCATGAGGAGCTGGTCGAACGCGCGGTTGAGGAAGGTGGCGTAGAGGGCGATGACCGGGTGCAGCCCACCGTACGCCATGCCCGCCGCGCTGGTGACGGCATGCTGCTCCGCGATGCCGACGTCGAACACGCGGTCCGGGTGCCGGGCCGCGAAGCGGTGCAGTCCCACGGGGATCAGCATGGCCCCGGTGATGCCCACGATGTCGGGGCGCTCGTCGGCGATGTCGGCGATCTCGTTCGCGAACACGGAGGTCCAGGACTGCGACCCGGCGCCGTCCACGGGTTCGCCGGTCTCGGGGTCGATGATGCCGACGGCGTGGAACTGGTCCGCCTCGTGGGCCCGGGCGGGCGCGTAGCCGTGGCCCTTCTCCGTGATCGCATGCACGATCACCGGCCCCTCGTACTTCTTGGCCAGCTGCAGGGCCTGCTCGACGGCGGACTGGTCGTGCCCGTCCACCGGGCCCACGTACTTCATCCCGAGGTCCTCGAAGAGGCCCTGGGGCGCCCACCAGTCCTTGACGCCCTTCTTCAGGGCGTTGAGGCTCTTGTAGCTGAACTCGCCGATCGGGCCGCCGTTCTGCATGCGGTTCTTCACCCGGTCCAGCGTGCGCTCGTAGACGCGGTGCGTCCGGACCGTATCGAGGGTGGGGCGGAGGGACGCCAGGTAGTCGGCGACACCGCCGATGGTCGGGGCATAGGAGCGCCCGTTGTCGTTGACCACGATCACCACGCGGCGCCGCTTGTCCGCCGCGATGTTGTTGATCGCCTCCCACGCCATGCCGCCGGTCAGGGCTCCGTCGCCCACGAGGACCACGGTGTAGCGGTCGCCCTCGCCGCTGAGGACGCGGGCCCGCGAGATGCCGTCCGCCCAGGAGAGCGACGAGGAGGCGTGCGAGCTCTCCACGATGTCGTGCACCGATTCCGCCCGGGACGGGTACCCGGACAGCCCGCCCTCCTGCCGGAGCGTGCCGAAGTCCTGGCGCCCGGTCACGAGCTTGTGCACGTAGGACTGGTGCCCGGTGTCGAAGACGATGCTGTCGCGCGGCGAATCGAAGATGCGGTGGATGCCGAGGGTGAGTTCCACGACCCCGAGGTTGGGGCCGAGGTGACCGCCGGTGCGCGAGACGTTGCTCACCAGGAAGGTGCGGATCTCCTGCGCGAGGGTCGTCAGTTGCGCTTCGCTGAGCTTGCTCAGGTCCTGTGGGCCGTGGATCGTCTCCAAGAGTCCCATCCGCGCCTCCTTGCTTCGTTCGGCGGAGCGGCGGAGCCACCCCGAATGATCCTTAACTCTAACGTTCGGGGTCCCGGCAGGGTGCCATCCGCGGGCGTATGCGCCGCGGTGGGGCGCGCCGACGCGTCAGGCGGGAGGGGTCAAGCGGGCGAAGGACTCCATGTGGTGCGTGTGCGGGTACAGGTCGAAGACCCGCAGTGTGTCGAGCGACCACCCTGCGGCGAGGAAGTAGCCGAGGTCTCGGGCGAAGGACGCCGGGTCGCAGGAGACGTAGCCGACGACCCTCGGGCGGGCCTCGACGATCTGCCGGACCACCTTCCGGCCGGCGCCGGCGCGCGGAGGGTCGAGCAGGACGCCGTCAAGGGGCTCGGCCCAGCGCCCGAGCACCGCGTCCACCCGGCCCTGGACGATGCTGACGTGCTCGGAGCCGTGGAGGTTGCGTTTCGCGTCGCGGCTCGTGCCCGGGGATCCCTCGACGGACAGCACCGAGCCCTCCGGCCCGACAGCGCGGGCGAGCGGCACGGTGAACAGCCCGGCGCCGGCGTAGAGGTCGGCGAGGTGGTCTCCGGCGGCGGGCCGGAGCCCGTCGAGGACCGCCGTGACCAGGGCCTCGGGCGCGCCCCGGTGGATCTGCCAGAAGCCCGCGCCGGTGACACGGTAGTCGAGGCCGAGCACGCTCTCCTGCAGCCAGGTGCGGCCCGTCAGGCGCCGCACCTGCCCGGACTCGGGGTCGAGGACGCCCACGGAGGCTCCGACGATCGAGGACGCGACGGCTGCGACGCGGCGCGGCGAGGCCCGCGCGGCGGGCACCAGCAGCACGAGAGGCTCGCCCCCGCCGGACGGCACGGCGACGTCGACCCGCTCGATGCCGGTCAGCTCCAGCGTCCACAGCCGGAGGTCGTTGACGGCCGCGACCGCCAGGGGCATCTCGCGCACGGGGACGACGTCGTGGGAGCGGTGCAGGTGCATGGCGAGCCGGCCGGCGCGGTCGACGGCGAAGGCCGCACGGGTGCGCCAGCCGAGGCCGTCGGGTGCCTCCCCCGGCGCCGGTTCCACCGTCACCGGGCGGTCGACCGACGCCAGGCGGGAGAGCTGCTCCTCGAAGACGGCGCCCTTGAGCCGGCGCTGCTCGTCGAGGGCGATGTGCCCGAATTCGGCGCCGCCGACGGCCGCGCGCCCCCGGGCGGCGGCCTTCAGGGCATCGGCGAGGGGCCAGGGGTGGGCGACGCGGGCGGGTGAGGCCTCGAGCACCTCGACGACGTCGGCGCGCCAGAAGCTCGCGGCGTCGTCCGTCTCGGTGAACCGGACACGGACGCGCTCCCCCGGCAGGGCGTGCCGGACGAAGACGACGCGACCCTCGTGCCGGGCCACGAAGTGGCCGCCGTGGGCGGCCTTCCCGACGGTCAGTTCCGCGGTCAGGTCGACGGCGGGCCCTGCGGGCTCCGCGGATTCGGTGGGTTCTCCGGCGGGCGCGGGCGCGGACGTGTGCTCGGGCCGCTCTTCCGGCGTCGAGGGATCGGAGGCTCGGACGGCGTCGCTCATGGGGCTTCTTCCTACTTCATGTCCTGATAGATCTGGGCCGCGTCGGAGGACGCGAGCTGCCAGGGCACGCTGGCCACCATCACCCCGGGCACGAAATGCAGCCGCGCCTTGATGCGCAGGGCGGTCTGGTTGTGGACCAGCTGCTCCCACCACTTTCCCACCACGTACTCGGGGATGTAGACCACGATCAGGTCGCGGGGTGAATCCCGGCGGATCGAACGGATGTATTCGAGGATCGGGCTGATGGTGTCCCGGTAGGGCGAGGCGAGCACCGTGATGGGCACGGGGATCTCGTACTTGTCCCAGTCGGCGAGGGTCCGGCGCGTCTGCTCGGCGTCGACGTCGACCGTGATGGCGTCCAGCCGGGAGGGCCGGGACGCACGGGCGAAGGCCAGGGCGCGCAGCACGGGCTTCCGCACGTTGGAGACGAGGATCACGGCGTGGACGCGTGAGGGCAGGGCACGCAGGCGCACGGCGTCGTCGATCGCGAGTTCCGCCGCCACGGCGTCGTAGTGCTTCTTGATGCTGCGCATGAGGACGAACAGGACCGCCATGGCGAGGACCGCGATCCACGCGCCGTACTCGAACTTGGTGACGAGGACGACGACGAGGACCGCCGCCGTGAGGCCGAAGCCGAGCGCGTTGATGGCCCGGGACTTGTGGATGGTCCACCGGTTCTGCTTGCCGACGGTGCTGCGCAGGAGCCTGTTCCAGTGCCGGATGAGCCCCAGCTGTCCGGCCGTGAAGGAGACGAACACCCCGACGATGTACAGCTGCACCAGGGCGGTGACGTCCGCCCGGAACACGAGGATGAGGACGACGGCGCCGAGGCCGAGCGCGAGGATGCCGTTGCTGAAGGTCAGGCGGTCTCCCCTGGTCCGCAGCTGCCGCGGCAGGTATCCGTCCGTCGCCAGGATGGAGGCCAGGACCGGGAAGGCGTTGAAGGCCGCGTGGCCCGCGAGCATGAGCATCAGCGCCGTCGCGGCGACGACGAGGTAGAAGAGGGGTGAGCCGGCGTCGAACACGGTGCGGGCGAGCTGGCTGACCACGGGCGCCTGGATGTAGTCCGCGGGGACGGGGGCGCCGTCGAGCAGCAGCTGCGCCGAGGGGTCCTGCACCACGTGGACGCGCGTGGCGTTGGCGAGGTAGATGACGCCCGCGAGCATCGCGGAGGACACCAGGCCGAGGATCAGGAGCGTCGTCGCCGCGTTCCGGGACCGCGGTTTCTCGAAGCGCGGCACGTTGGAGCCGGGGCCCTCGAGCCCGGTGAGGGCGGCAGCGCCCGCGGAGAACGCCCGGAGGATCAGGAGGCCGCCCGCGAGCCCCACCAGGCCGGCGTCGAGCGCGGGATCCGGGACGATCTCGAAGCGCGCACTCGGGGCGTCGGCCAGGGTCCCGGTGAGGGCCTGGACGGCGCCTGTGATGCACAGGGCGAGGATCCCGGCCAGGAAGCCGTAGGTGAGGACCGCCCGGGCGCGGACGCCCCGCGTGATACCGCGCAGGTTCAGCAGCACGAGCACCGCCACGCCCAGGACGGCGAGGGTCACGCGCACGTCCTCCAGCGCCGGGGCGATCGAGACGACGTACTGGGCCGCCGCCGAGACGGACACGGCGACGGTGAGCAGGTAGTCGACCATCAGGGCCGAGGCCACGGTGGCGCCCGCCCGGGGCCCCAGGTTCCGCTTCGCGATCTCGTAGTCGCCCCCGCCGGAGGGGTACGCGTGGACCGCCTGCCGGTACGAGGCGACGACGACCAGCAGGACGGCGATCACGGCGAGGCCCACCCACGGCGAGATGGCCACGGAGGCCACACCGGCGAGGGCGAGGGTCAGGAGGATCTCGTCCGGGGCGTAGGCGACCGACGACAGTGCGCTGGCCGAGAACGCGGGCAGGGCGAGGCGCTTCGGCAGGCTCCTGTTCCTCAGCCTGTCGCTGGCGAAGGGCTTGCCCACCAGCACCCGCTTGACGGCTTCGAGAAAAGTCAGCACGCCCCAAACACTAGCGCGTCCGGGCGTCCGGCCAGCCACTAGGCTTGGTGCTGGTACGGCTCGGAACGGCAGGATCTACAGCAGGAATCAGGGGTGCCCTCGGTGGCTCATTTTGTGATCATGGGTTGTGGCAGGGTGGGCGTCAGCCTCGCCCACACACTCGACGAATCGGGCCACTCGGTAGCGATCATCGACCAGGACGACCGCGCGTTCCGCCGTCTCCGCTCGTCCTTCGGCGGCCGCAAGGTCACGGGCGTCGGCTTCGACCGGGAGACCCTGAAGTACGCCGAGATCCAGGACGCCTACGCCTTCGCCGCCGTGTCCAGCGGGGACAACTCGAACATCCTCGCGACCCGCGTGGCGCGTGAGACGTTCCACGTCCCGCACGTGGTGGCGCGCATCTACGACCCGGGACGCGCGGAGATCTACCAGCGTCTCGGCATCCCCACGGTCGCCGCCGTGCGGTGGAGCGCCGACCAGGTGCTCCGGCGGATCCTGCCGGAGCAGACCATCAACGGCGACTTCCGCGAGACCTCCGGGCGGCTGATCCTCGCCGAACTCGCACTGAGCGATGCGTGGCTGGGCCGGTCGCTGAGGAGCATCGAGGACGCGAGCGGCGTCCGCATCGCGTACCTCACCCGTTTCGGCGAGGGCATCCTGCCCACCCGCGACACGAGCTACCAGCAGGGCGACATCCTGCACGCCATGATGAAGACGACAGCGACGGGCGAGATCGGGCGCATCCTCGCCGCCGCGCCGACGGAGGAGAACCAATGAGGGTCGTCATCGCCGGAGCCGGGAGTGTCGGCTCGTCGATCGCACGTGAACTGCTCGGCAACAAGCACGAGATCCTGCTCATCGACGAGAAGCCCGAGGTGATCGGGCGCAGCGGACTCAAGGGCGCCAAGTGGCTGATCGGGGACGCGTGCGAGCTCACCACCCTCAAGGATGCACGGCTCGACGAAGCCGACGTCGTGGTGTCCGCGACCGGCGACGACAAGGTGAACCTCGTGGTGTCGCTGCTCGCGAAGAGCGAATTCGGTGTGGGACGCACGGTCGGCCGGGTGAACAACCCGAAGAACGACTGGATGTTCGACGACTCCTGGGGCGTGGACGTCGCAGTCAACACGCCCCGGCTCATGACGGCCCTGGTGGAGGAGGCCGTGGAGATCGGCGACCTCGTGCGCCTGCTGACGCTGCAGACCGGGGTGTCATCGATCGTGGAGTTCACCGTTCCCCAGGACTCCCCGCTCGTCGGCGAGACGATCGGCTCCCTCAGCCTGCCGGAGGATTGCGCCGTCGTCGCGATCCTGCGCGACGACTCCCCCATCACCCCAAGCCCGGACGACCTCGTGGAGGGTGGCGACGAGGTGTTCTTCCTCGCGGCCATCGCCGCCGAGGACGAGCTCCGTGTGGCACTCTCGGCCCGGACCGACGACGACCGGAACGACGCCGACGACCAGCCGTACGGTTAGCCGGTGGCGGACGGCCCGCCGGCCGCGACCGGGCGGGGGCGGGAGATGATCCACGCGAGCCAGAGGCCGAGCGCGTACAGCGGCAGGCCCATGGCCACCCGCATGGAGCCCAGCGCCGCGACATTCCCGGCCAGGTAGAGCGGCACCTGGACGGCCAGGCGCAGCGCCAGCACCGCCACGATGATCCAGGTGGCGGTCGCATAGGCGCGGACGCGTGCCGGGTCCTTCCGCCACTCGATGCCCTCGTTGCGGATGAAGCCGAACAGCAGCCCGGCGAAGGGCCACCGGAACACCACCGAGGCGGCCATCGCGATGATGTACCCGCCGTTGATGAAGAAGCCCGGCAGGAAGAAGTCCTCGGCGTTGCCGGTGCGCTGGGCCACGACGGCACAGAACGCCACGCCGATGAGTCCGGCGAGGGCCTGCGTCAGCGGCTTCCTCGAGACGAGCCGGAGGACGGTGAAGACGGCGGCGACCGCCAGCGCCGCGACGAGCGAGATCGTGAGGTCCCTCGTGAGGGTGAAGAGGACCGTGAAGACCAGCCCGGGCGCAATGCTCTCGGCGAGCCCCTGGACGCCCCCGACCGAGGACAGGACGTCGATCTGGCCGGACTCGGTGCGCCTGACCCCGGACTTCGCGGCGTACTGCCTGGCGAGGTCCGCCGCCGTCGGGCCGGCCTGCGGGTCGGTCGGGCGATCCCCGGCAGGGCGGGCGTCGTCCGGCAGCCGCCGGTGGGCGTCGGGGTCCTCGATCGGGTGGTTCATGCGGGGGTCCTCATCCGTTCTCGTCCGGGCTGCCGATGATCTCGTAGCGGGGGTTGTACACGGTCGGCATGCCGTCCACCGTGGTGAGCATTCCCTCGAACCGCAGGGCGATTCCCGCCTCGACGCCCGGCACGCGCCGCTGGCCCATCCAGATGATCCGGACGGCCTGCCGTGCACCGTTCCAGTCGATCCGGGCAAGGACGCTGAAGGACGGCGGGGACAGCGCGGGTGCGATGGTGAGGCTGGTCACCACGCCCTGGGCTTTGATCCTCCCGCGGTGCGGCAGGGCTGTTGGCACGGGAGTGGTCCCCCGGCCGTCGGGGTCGGCGGGACCTCGCAGGGACGGCACGGCGGGCACGGGGATCAGCGGGTCTCGGTGATCTCGGGGCCGCGCTCGAGCGGGTTCAGGTCGGGCTGTGCAGGAGCGGGAGCCGGTGCGCCTGCCGCGGCTTCCTTGGGGAGCTTGAGCGGCAGCAGTTCGCGCGGCGGGAGGGGGTGGTCGCCGCGGACGACGACGACGCTGCGGAAGAGCCGCTCCATGGGCGCCGCGGCCGTCGGCTCGAGGGCTGCGGGGCCGCCGAATACGCCCCGCAGGAACCAGCGGGGGCCGTTGATGCCCACGAACCGGGCCACCCGGTACCCGGCCTGGCCGTCGGGGGTCTGAGCGGGCAGCTTGGCGAACAGCTCGGTGCCGAGCCTGCCGGGCCGCTCCTCGACCGTGCCGCCCTGGGATCCGACCGAGGCGCCGATCTGCTCCCGGATCTCGTCCCAGAGGCCTTCCGTCTTCGGCGCGGCGAAGGCCTGCAGCTGGAGGGTGGACCCGTTGAGGTCCAGGGTCACGGCGATGACCCGCTTGCTGCGCTCCTCGACCTCGAGGCGCAGCTGCAACCCCTCGGCCGCGTTGATCCGCACGGCGCCGAGGTCGATGTAGCCGTTCGCGGTGTCCTGCTCGGAGTGGTCGAACGGGCCGTGGGCGGCGCGGTCGTAATCAGCACTGGACACGAGGGCGGCGGCCGGCGCGGCGCCGGGCGCGGCGGCGCCGGCGTCCGTGGGCATACCTGCAGCAGCGGGAGCGCCGGCGGGCGCGTCGTCGGTCCCGGCCGCGGCAGTCCTCTCCTCCGTTCCGCCCGGCGCAGCCGCGGCGTCCTGGCCCTGCTGCTCCGACGCGTCGGCGGCGTCGTCCTGCTTCTTCTTCCTGAGGCGCCCAAAAGCCATGTCCGGGTTCCTTTCCTGATGGCGTGTACGAGATGGTGGAATCTTCGGTGGCCGCTGCTGCGCCACGGAGGAGGGCGTCAGCCGCCCGCGGGCGCTGCGACGGCGGAGGCCGGATCGGGACTGCCGAAGCCGCCGGTCGACCCGAAGCCTCCGGTGCCGCGGGCGCTGTCGGGCAGCCGGTCGACGACGGCGAACGCGGCACGTTCGACGCGCTGGATGACCAGCTGGGCGATCCTGTCGCCCCGCGCGAGGCGGACCGGCTCGAGCCGGTCGGTGTTGAGGAGGCAGACCTTGATCTCCCCGCGGTAGCCGGCGTCGACGGTTCCCGGTGCGTTGACGATCGTCAGCCCGTGCCGGGCGGCGAGCCCGGACCTCGGATGCACGAGCCCCACGTAGCCGGACGGGAGCGCCATCGCCACGCCCGTGGGGACGAGCGCGCGTTCGCCCGGTGCGAGGACGAGATCGACGGCGGTGCGCAGGTCCGCGCCCGCGTCGCCGTCGGTGGCGTACGCGGGGGGCTCGAGGCCGTCGTCGAGCATAAGGATCTGGACCGGGAGGTCCTGCTGTGTACCCATGAACTGCATCTCCAACGCGAGCTATCCGGTGACCAGCACCCCACTTTAGCCCCTTTGCCCGTGACCCACCTGACAGCCAGGGGACGCCCCGGCGGGCGGGACGGCAAGGTGGCGCCGGGATGAGACCCGGGCCAAAGGGTGGAATGCTGGTGTCATGTCCAGCGCGCCCGGGGAAGCCCCCCAGAACACACCCGACCAGACCGTCCTCTACGACGAGCGCCTGTGGCCCTCACCCTGGATCTGGCTCATCGCGGCAGGCTTCTCCGCCGCCACGATCATCATGTTCGCCCCCATCTCGATGTTCGTCGGGTACGCGGTGGCTGTCGTCGTCGCGATCATCGTCTTCACTCTGCTGATTCTCTCCACGCCGCGGATCACGGTCACCCCGACCACCCTGACCGTGGGCCGGGCGACCATCGAGCGGGAGTACCTGGGGGCGGTGGACTGGTTCGGCGGCGAGGATGCCACCTACCAGCGCGGCCCGGGCCTGAACGGCCTCGCCTACCTGTGCATCAGGGGCTGGATCTCCCCGGTCGTCAGGATCGAGGTCACGGACCCCGAGGACCGCACACCCTACTGGCTCGCGTCCTCCCGCACCCCCGAACGCCTCGTTGCCGCCCTGGCTGGCTGAGCCTCAGCCCTCGCAGTCCATGCAGTACAGCTGCCCGTCGCGGTCAAGGGCTATCTGCGACCGGTGCCGGACGAGGAAGCACGAGGCGCACGTGAACTCGTCGGCCTGGGCCGCGAGGATCTGCACCGCGATCTCCTCGCTGGAGAGGTCCGCGCCGGGCAGGTCGAAGGAGTCGGCGGCTTCGAGCTCGTCCTCGTCGATCACCACCGTCTGCAGCGCAGCCCGCGCATCGAGTGCCTTCAGTTCGTCGCTGCGGGTGTCGTCGTCGACCGTCGTCCGCGGCGCGTCGTAGTCTGTCGCCATATCTGCCTTCTCACGCTCCATACCGTCCGGATCCTGCCCGGTTCCCCGTGGGTCGTCTGCCCACGGCTGCCATAACGTTACGGCCTCCCGATTTGTGCCCGCCACGGCGCCCGGGACCGCCACGCCTGATCACGTAGTAGGAATGGTCGCCATTCAGTGGCACAGTTTCATCTAGGAATCGTTGTCGGCTGGAGGAATGTTGATGCAGGAGTTACGCCTGGTGGGTGTCCATGAGGACGGTGGTCATCTGCTGTTGAGCGGCGAGGAGGGCGCGTCCTACCGGCTGCCCATCGACGACGCGCTGCGCAGTGCGAGTGCCCCCGCCGACGCCCCGGCCGCGATCCGCGAGGCACCGCCGGGCCCTGCCCGTCCGAAGCCGCCGAAGCCCCCGGTCCCCCTGACTCCCCGCGACATCCAGGCGCGCATCCGGACGGGGGCGACGGCGGAGCAGGTCGCCGCCGAATCGGGCCTCGACCTGGCCCACGTGCAGCGCTACGAGGGCCCCGTCCGCGCCGAGCGTGACTATCTGGCCTACCTCGCACAGCGCGTCGAGGTGGCCACACCGCTCCCGAGCCATGACGGCTACCGGTCCGCCTTCGGTGACGACCCGGCCCTCCTCGGCGACATGGTGGCCTACCGGGTGCAGAGCTACGGGGTGGACCCGGCGTCCCTCGAGTGGGACTCGTGGCGGCGGCAGGACGGCTCCTGGCACGTGGAGGCCTCGTTCGACCTGCCCGAGGGCTCCACCGTGGATCTCGGTGAGCAGCCGCCCGCGCAGTGGACCTACAACCCCACCCGCAAGACCGTCGTGAACGGCAACCGCTGGGCGCAGGTGCTCAGCGAGCTCGAACCCCTCGACGGCCCGCTGCCCGCCCGCCGGCTCAGCGCCGTGGCGGACCGTGTCTTCGACTTCGAGGCGGAGGCCGGGGAGGCACCCGAACCGACTCCGGCCGACCAGGACGGCCTGCTGGACGTCCTGCGCTCACGCCGCGGCCAGCGCCTCGGCGCCGACGAGGACGGCGACGACGCCCTCGCGGAACTCCTCACGCGGGGTGGCATCCCGGCCGCCCATCCACGGGACGACGACGGGACCCGGGATGCCGGGACCGCCACCGACGGGGACCTGGGCAGCGCCGACCAGGACACGCGGACAGGACAGGACGACGCCGCAGGGCTCGCGCTCGCACCGGATCCCGTGGACGGCGCGCTCCCCGGCGATGCGGGGACCGAGGAGGGCGAGGCCCTCCACGAGGACGGGTCGCCGAGACTCTACGAGGGGGTCAGCACGGACACCCGTGAGATCAGCGTCTTCGCGCAGCCTGCCCGCCGGCTCCAGCCGCCGGCAGGGTCGGGACGTGGCAGCGGCCAGGCTCCCCGCACGGGCCGGGACGCGCCCGGGACTGCCGGGAAGGGCTCGGGCAGGGATGCTGCCAAGGATCCCGCGAAGGAGGCCGGCAAGGACGGGGCGGACGTCGCGGCCGAGCGCCGGGTCAAGCCCAAGCGCTCGAGCGTGCCGAGCTGGGACGACATCGTCTTCGGCCGCAAGGGCGAGTAGGACCGGCAAACGAATAGTGCCGGCAACCGAGTAGTGCCGGCCAAGCGGAGGGGCCCGTAGGGACGACGGGCTCCGCGCGGCTGGGCGGCCTGCTCGCGCGCGATTCCTCCGGGGCAGTCCTCCTGGTGCGGGCCGATCGTCAGAGCCTGCCGGGTTCGCGCTCCGCTTCGAAGGGCAGCGGGTCCTCGTTCGAGTAGAGCGACGGCGACGTCCGGGAGGTCTGCCGGCGCATATGGTGCCGTCGGCACAGGGTCTCGTACCCGACCACCGGGTCCCGGCCCGGCTCCCCGCCCACCGAAGGGTCCGCGGGACGCCGCACGACGGCGGGGGCGTCGTCGTCCATCGGCTGGTCCACGTCGCCGACCACCATCTGGTCCCCCTCGACCACCATCACGCCGTCGACGGTCCGGGCGTTGTGGGTGGCCCTCTTGCCGCACCAGCACAGCGCCTCGACCTGCAGCACCTGCACGCGGTCGGCGAGTTCGATCAGCCGCTGGGAACCGGGGAAGAGCCGCGTGCGGAAGTCCGAGGTGATGCCGAACCCGAACACGTCGATGTCCATCTCGTCCACGACTCGCGCCAGCTGGTCGATCTGGTCGACCGTGTAGAACTGCGCCTCGTCGCAGATCACGTAGTCGATCCGCGCTCCCATGGTCTGCCGCAGCGTGAGCTCGATCCAGAAGTCGGTCTCCGGGAAGACCTCGACGGCTGCCACCTGGAGCCCCAGGCGGCTGGAGATCATGGACTCCCCCGCGCGGTCGTGGGAGCTGAAGAGCACGCCCCGGCGCCCCCGGGCCTTGTGGTTGTGGTCCATCTGCAGTGCGAGGGTCGACTTCCCGCAGTCCATGGTGCCGGAGAAGAACAGGAGCTCAGCCACGGCGCGCCCCCCTGCCGCGGTTCCCCTGGGAGCGGCCGGGGGCGGCGGGTTTCGCCAGCACGATGAGCGGGATGTCGCGCTCGGCCCGGGTCAGGGAACCGTGCTGCCCCACCATCTCGAAGGCGGTGGGCTGCACGCGCCGGCCGTCGATGAGGGCGATGCCCTCCCTCGCCAGCACGAGCAGGTCCCCGATGCGCGGGAGCACCTCGTCGCGGACCGGCCCGAAGTAGCCTCCCGCGACGGCCTCGTCCCGCGTCAGGATCCACGCGCGGGAGCCGTAGGCCTCGTGCCAGCGCAGCGCCAGGGCGTCGCGGTCCTCGGCCGGGAGGTCCGGGGCGAGATAGAGGTGGAGCATCCGCGGTTCGCCGCCCGTGTGGGCGACGCCCTCGAGGAGGTCGGGATGCCCGGAGTAGTCGATCCGCTGCGATGCGGGGATGTCCACCATGCCGTGGTCCGCCGTCAGGAGCAGGAGGGTGTCCGGCGGCACGCGGCGGGCCAGGAGCTTCAGCGCGGCGTCCAGGTCCTCGAGGGCGCGCAGCCAGTGCGGGGACTCGACGCCCCAGCGGTGTCCGGCCTTGTCGAGGTCGTTGACGTAGAAGTACATGAGCATGCGCGGCGCGGCGGCCAGGTGCCGGGCGGCGGTGTCGATCTGGGTGTGGATGGTGCCCGCCCCGGCGAAGGCCCCGCCGCGCAGCGCAGCGCGGGTCATGGGCGAGTCCTCGAAGCGGGGGTGGCTCACGGTGACGACGGGCAGCTGCCCCGACACCCGCTCGAAGACCGTGGGGTGCGGCTGCCAGAGGAGCGGATCGACGGCGGCGTCCCACCGTCCGAGCATGTTGACCACGGTGTCCTGGGCGGGGTCGAGGACGTCGTAGCCCACCATGCCGTGCTGCCCGGGGGCGAGCCCGGTACCCAGGCTGGCCAGCGACGCCGCCGTCGTCGAGGGGAAGGCGGAGGAGAGGATCCGCGCGGAGGCGAGGCTCTCCCGCAGGAACGGGGCGTGCGCGGCGTACCTGCGCAGCAGCGCCATGCCGAGGCCGTCCACCATGACGACGGCGATGCGCCGCGAGGCGGGCAGGCCGAGGGCGTTGGTGAAGCCGTCCACCCCGAGCGCTGCGGCCGCGCTCGTCATCACCTCGGCGACGGTGGACGCACCGTAGGCAGGCGGAGCGGGCAGGGGTTCCCTGTGGCGGAAAGGCATCGAGCGCTACCGCTGGTGGTGCGCCCGAGTGAACCGCCCACCGAAGCCGAGCTGCCGCCGCGGCGTCACGTCCGGCGCGGCGATGTACCCGCCGGCGACGGGGCTCGCCGTGTTGACCTTGCGCAGCGCCCGGGCGAACCCCTTGGCGTTCTGCACCGCCTGCGCGCCGTCCGCTTCGGCGCTGACGCGCAGCACGATGTCCTCCTGCGCCATCGTGCCGGTGAGGCCGTGGTCGGCGTCGCACTGCGGGTCCCCGCAGCTGGCCGGCCCGATGTCCAGGCGCTGCCCGCCGGACCAGGCGATGGCGAGCGTCATCTCGCGGACCTGGTCGGTGGGCTTGTAGTCCTGCGGCTGGGCGTAGAGGTAGCTGAGGACCACGGAGCGGATCTGGCTGACGGGCACGGACTCGGTGGAGATCTGGGCCATGACCTGCTCGCCGGCGTCGTCGAGCTGCTGGTCGTCCACGTGCGTGATGACCAGCATGTCCTCGGTGAGGACGAGGACCGTGATGTGGCGGTGCACCTCGGTGCGCTCGAAGTGCGTCTCGAGGTGCGCGACGTGCGAGAGCGGCTCCCGGCCGTCGAGGGCGTCATGGACGACGTCGGCCACGAGCCGGGGGTAGAAACCTGCCCGCTCGAGCGATGCATCGAGGTCGCGCCACTGTGCGGAAAGCGATGGGGTCATTCCCCCAGTTTCCCCCACCGGCCCGTCTCCTGCCTAACCAACCCGCGCACGCGGGACCTCAGTCGCGCATCGCACGGCGCGCACTGTCGGTGCGGCGCTGCGGATTGCCGACGTCGATCGCGGCGCTGAGCACCGTGAGCCCGGACGAGGCGACGAGCACGGGGTTGAACTCGAGCCGGGCGATCTCCGGGTGGTTGTCCTTCAGCAGTGCCACGCGCGCCACGAGGTCCTCGAGGGCAGCGACGTCGGCGGGAGGGAGGCCCTGGTAGCCGAAGAGCTTGCGGGACGCGCGCGGCGCGCGCACGAGGTCCGCGATGTCGCCCGTGCTGAGCGGCGGGACCGCGTGCGCCCAGTCGTCGAGCAGGTTGACGGCGTCGCCGGCCAGTCCGAAGGAGATGACCGGGCCCATGAGCGGGTCCTCGATGGCACGGAGGCTGCAGGCCTGGCCGGAGGGCGCCATGGACTGCACCTCCATGCCGAAGCTGCCGAACGGCGCGAGCACCTTCTCCATCAGCGTGATGTTCCTCCGCAGCGACTGCGCGTCGCCGATGTTCAGCCGGACGCCGCCGAGGTCGAGACGGTGGCGGAGGTTCTCGTCCATGGTCTTCAGCGCCACCGGCCAGCCGAGGCGCCCTGCCTCCTCGATCGCCTCGTCGGCGGTGGAGAAGCGGGCGGGCGGCTGGAGGCGCAGGCCGTAGCAGTCCATCAGCGCGGCGCTCTCCTCCGCGGTCAGGCGCGTCAGCTCGACGTCGGCCACCCGTGCCCGCACGCCCGCCAGCAGACGCGCCGCGGCGTCGGCGTCGACACCGTCGGGGTCCACGAACTCACCGTGGTCGCGGGAGCGCCAGTGCGCGTACCGGACGACGGCGCCGAGCGCGGCGAGGGCCGCCCCGGGACTCGGGAAGCAGGGCAGTCCGCGCTGCAGGGGCAGGGAGCGGTCGGTCTCCGCGGCAGGCTGCCCGGTCGCCGTCCCGGTGCCCGTCCCGCTCGCCTTCCCGTCGGAGCGCGCGGCGGTGGGCGCGGCGGGCGCTGTAGCAACCGCGGGCGCGGCAGGCGCTGTAGCGACCGTGGGCGCGGCGGCGGTCCCGGTGGCCGTCCCGACCGGTGCGTCCGGTGCGCTGGGCGCGGCGTCCGACGGCGGCAGGGCGACGAGCCCGTCGAGTTGCACGCGGGCGTCGAGGATGCCGGTGAAGGACGCGATGACGGGCTTGCCGGCCTCCTCGGCGCACCGCTGCAGGCACGCGGCCACGGCCTCCGCGGTGAGACCGCGGGCCGGCAGAGTGGTGACGATCACGGTGTGGACGGCGTCGTCGCGCAGCGCGTCCGCCACCGCCGCGGCGAGGGCGGGCAGGGCGACGGACTGTCCCGTGTCGAGCTGCAGCCCGGCGTCCAGCCGTGCCACCGTCATGCCCTGCGACACGACGCCGTCGGCCACCACCTTGCCGAGCGCGGACGAGTTGCTGAACACCGCGACGCCCGGGCCCTGGGGCAGGGGCTGGCTCGCCACGATCTGCGCGATGTCCATCAGCTGCTCCGTGGTCTCGACCCTCATCACCCCGGACTGCCGGAGCATGGAGTCGAGGGCTCCGGGCGGCGCCTGGCTGGTGCGCACGGCATGGCCCGGCGGGAGCTGCAGCCCGGTGACGTCGGATTTCGCGACGATGACGGGCTTGGTCCGCGCGAGGCGGCGGGCGATCCGCGAGAACTTCCTCGGGTTGCCGATCGATTCGAAGTACAGGCCGACGGCCCGCGTGGTGGGGTCGTCCTCCCAGAACTGCATGGCGTCGTTGCCCGAGACGTCGGCGCGGTTCCCCGCGGAGATCACCGAGGAGACGCCGAGCCCGCGCCGGTGCGCACTCGCGTAGAGGAGCACGCCGAGTCCGGCGGACTGGCTGAAGAGGGACAGCGCCCCGCGCTTCGGCAGTCCGGGCGCCATGGAGGCGTTGAGCCGGATCGCGGGGTCCGTGTTCACGAGGCCGAGCGACGCCGGACCGACCACGCGCATGCCCTGCGCCCGGGCCTTGTGCACGAGGGCGCGCTGGCGCGCGAGGCCGTCGCCGTCGTCGTCCGCGTAGCCGGCGGTCACGACGAGCAGGCCCTTGACCCCGGCGTCGCCGCAGGCGTCGACGACGGACTCCACCTGGTCCTGGGGCACGGCGATCACGGCGAGGTCCACGGGTTCGGGGATCTCGGCCAGGGAGGCGTGGGAGATCATGCCGTTCAGTTCGAAGGCCTCGGGGTTCACCGCGTATACGCGCCCCGTGAATCCGCCGTCCACCAGGTGCTCCAGCAGCGCGTAGCCCACGGTCCCCCATTCGCGGCTCGCGCCGATCACGGCCACGGACGACGGCGTGAGGAGCTCCGCCATGCTCCTCGCCTCCGCGCGGTGCTCGCGCGACTCCATCACCGCCTGGGACCGACGGGTGGGGTCGATGTCGAAGCTGAGCATCACGACGCCGTCGTCGAAGTGCCGCTCCACCTCGTAGCCGGCCTCCGCGAAGACGGTGATCATCTTCCGGTTCTCGGGCAGGACCTCCGCGGAGAACCGGGAGATGCCGTTCTCGCGGGCGGCGGCGGCGAGGTGCTCGAGCAGGATGGATCCGACGCCGCGCCCCTGGTGGTGGTCGGAGACGTTGAAGGCCACCTCCGCCTCGAGGGGGTCGTCGAGGCGGTCGTAGCGGCCGATGCCGATGATGTCACCGCCCCGGGTGATGACGAACGCGACGCGGTCGCGGTGGTCCACCTCGGTGAAGCGCCGGAGCTCCTTGGCGCTGAGCCTGGCCTTGTACGTGAAGAACCGCAGGTAGATGGAATTCTGCGACTGGCGGACGTGGAACGCCTGGACGGCGTCGGCGTCCGAGGGTGAAATGGGCCGCAGGTGGGCCGTCCCGCCGTCCCGCAGGACGACGTCGGCCTCCCAGTATTCGGGGTATTGTCCGTCTGCCACCATAGAATCAGGGTAGTCGGCATCCCCCCGGCCGGACCGGGACCCGGGCCGGAACAATCCCCGGGTCGCGGATGCCGTCCGACCACCGCACCGTACACCTGAGTTGTTGAGGAACCGCCACGCACATGGCCAGGCGCCAGAACTCCGCACCGCCGGAGGATTTCACCGAGAAGATCATCGACATCGACGTCGAAACCGAGATGGAGGAGTCCTTCCTGGAGTACGCGTACTCCGTGATCTACTCGCGTGCCCTCCCCGACGCCCGTGACGGCCTGAAGCCCGTCCAGCGGCGCATCCTCTACATGATGACCGACATGGGCCTGCGCCCGGACCGCGGCCACGTGAAGTCCGCCCGCGTGGTGGGCGAGGTGATGGGCAAGCTCCACCCGCACGGCGACAGCGCCATCTACGACGCGATGGTGCGCATGGCCCAGGACTTCTCCCTCCGCCTGCCGCTGATCGACGGCCATGGCAACTTCGGCTCGCTCGACGACGGCCCGGCGGCCGCCCGGTACACGGAGGCCCGCCTGGCGGCCCCCGCCCTGACGATGACCGACCACCTCGACGAGGACGTCGTCGACTTCGTCCCGAACTACGACAACCAGCTCACCCAGCCGGAAGTGCTCCCCGCCGCCTTCCCGAACCTCCTGGTCAACGGCGCCAGCGGGATCGCCGTCGGCATGGCGACGAACATGCCGCCGCACAACCTGGGCGAGGTCGTCGCGGCGGCGCGCCACCTCATCGCGCACCCGGAGGCCTCCCTCGAGGACGTGATGCGCTTCGTGCCCGGGCCGGATCTCCCGAGCGGCGGGAAGATCGTGGGGCTCGACGGCGTGCGGGACGCCTATGCGACGGGGCGCGGTTCCTTCAAGACCCGCGCCACGGTGAAGGTGGAGCAGCTCTCCGCCCGCAGGACCGGCCTCGTGGTCACCGAGCTCCCCTACACGGTGGGCCCGGAGAAGGTGATCGAGAAGATCAAGGACGCCGTCACCGCCAAGAAGCTCCAGGGCATCTCGGACATCGTGGACCTCACGGACCGCAAGCACGGCCTGCGCCTGGTGATCGAGCTGAAGAACGGCTTCAACCCCAACGCGGTCCTCGCCCAGCTGTACCGCTTCACGCCGATGGAGGACTCCTTCGGCATCAACAACGTGGCCCTCGTCGACGGGCAGCCGCGGACGCTCGGGTTGCTGGAGCTACTGCAGGTCTACATCACGCACCGGATCCTCGTGGTGCGCCGTCGGACGTCCTACCGCCTGCAGCGCAAGCGCGACCGCCTGCATCTCGTGGAGGGCCTGCTCGTCGCGATCGTCGACATCGACGAGGTCATCCAGATCATCCGCGCCTCGGACGAGTCCTCCGCGGCGCGGGAGCGCCTCATGACCATCTACGACCTCACCGAGATCCAGGCCAATTACATCCTCGAGCTGCGGCTGCGTCAGCTCACCAAGTACTCGCGCATCGAGCTCGAGAAGGAGCAGGACCAGCTCCGCCTCGAGATCGCGGAGCTCGAGGCGGTCCTCGGGTCGGAGGAACGGCTCCGCACGCTGGTGTCCGACGAGCTGGCCGCGCTGTCCGAACAGTTCGCCACACCCCGGCGCACCGTGCTGCTCGAGTCCGAGGCGGCCGCACCGCTGAAGGGCTCGGCCCTGCCCGCGCCCGCCGCGAAGGGGGCGAAGGCGGTGCTCCCCCTCGAGATCGCCGACGATCCGTGCTGGGTCCTGCTCTCGGCGTCGGGCCAGCT
This sequence comes from Arthrobacter pityocampae, assembly GCF_002927275.1. Classification (GTDB taxonomy): domain Bacteria; phylum Actinomycetota; class Actinomycetes; order Actinomycetales; family Micrococcaceae; genus Arthrobacter_D; species Arthrobacter_D pityocampae. The sequence goes on from NZ_PRKW01000002.1 coordinate 426,105, forward strand.
CGCCCGCACCTCCGACCGGCAGCCCTTCGGCGACGGACAGCGGATCAAGCACGACGCCTTCCGGTCCGTCCTCGCCTCCACCGCGCGCGGCGAGGTGGGCGCCGTGACCTCGGGGGGCCGGATGATCCGCCTCCAGGTGATGGACATGCCCGCCCTGCCCCCCACCGCCGGCATCCCGAACCTGGCGGGCGGGGTGCCGTCGTCGGAATTCATCACCCTCGAACGCGGCGAGAGCCTCGTGGGGCTCGCCCCGCTGGGCGCGGTCGTCGCCCTCGGCACCGCGCAGGGCGTCGTGAAGCGCGTACAGCCCGACTACCCGCTGAACCGCGACGACTGGGAGGTCATCTCCCTCAAGCCCAGGGACAGGGTGGTGGGGATGGCCGCCGCAGCCGACGCCGACGACCTCGTCTTCATCACCCGACTGGCCCAGCTGCTGCGGTTCCCGGCCTCGGCCGTCCGGCCGCAGGGCCGGACGGCCGGCGGGATGGCCGGCATCAAGCTCGCGGCCGGCGACGCCGTCCTGCACTTCGGATCGGTGTCCTCCGGGGACGGACAGGGCGTCGTGGTGACGCTCGCCGCCCCCGGCGATGCGCTGCCCGGGACCGCCGCGGGGTCGGCGAAGATCACCGAGTTCTCCGAGTACCCGGTGAAGGGCCGCGCCACCGCCGGCGTGCGGGCGCACCGCTTCCTCCGCGGCGAGGAGGCGCTCTCCCTGGCCTGGGCCGGCCACGGCCCGGCGCGTGCCGCATCCGCCAACGGTGTGACCCGCGCGCTGCCCACGGAGCACGGCCGGCGCGACGGCTCGGGCGTGCCCGTCACCCAGCAGATCGACGCCGTCGGACCGAACCTGGTGGGCCTGATCGAGGCGACGCGGCCCGCGGTGCCGGAGCCGGTCGCTCCGCCCGCGGAGCCGGCGTCGTCGTCCGGCCGACCGGTCCGGACTGTCCAGCCGACCGACGACGGTCAGGGCACCCTGCTGTAGGCCGGTTCCCCGGGTACCAGGACCGTTCCCACGGTGCGGGAGCGGGCGTACACTCCCCTGCATGGTCAGCGTCATAGCGGTTCGCGGCCTCGCCAAGCACTTCGGTCGGGTGCATGCACTCGACGGTCTCGACCTTGACGTCGGAGAAGGCCAGATCCACGGGTTCCTCGGTCCCAACGGTTCCGGGAAGTCCACGACGACGCGCGTCCTGCTCGGGTTGGCACGTGCGACGTCGGGCACGGTCGAGGTCTTCGGCGTCGATCCCTGGCGCGAGGCCGCTGCCCTCCACCGCCGGATCGCGTACGTCCCGGGCGACGTCAGTGCGTGGCCGAATCTGTCCGGTGGAGAGACGATCGACTTCGTCGCCCGTCTGCGCGGCGTCCACCGCCATGAGCGCGCCTACCGCCTCGAGCGGGAACGGTTGATGGAGGCCTTCCTGTTCGATCCCCATAAGAAGGGCCGGGCCTACTCGAAGGGGAACCGTCAGAAGCTGGCATTGATCGCGGCCTTCGCGGTGCCCGCCGAGCTGTACATCCTCGACGAGCCGACCAGCGGCCTCGATCCCCTGATGGCGATGGTGTTCCAGCACGAGATCGCCCGGGTGCGGGAGGGCGGGGCGACCGTCCTGCTCTCGAGCCACATCCTCTCCGAGGTCGAGCAGCTCTGCGACGTCGTCAGCATCGTGCGCGCCGGGAAGGTCGTGGAGTCCGGCACCCTCGCCGATCTGCGGCACCTCACCCGCACCGAGGTGTCCTTCGCGGCATCGGACGCCTCGCCGCTGGCCTCCGTGCCGGACGCCCACGATCTGCGGGTCGAGCACGGCCGGGCCAGGTTCACCGTCGACAGTGACCGCGTCTCCTCCGTGCTGCCGGCGCTGACAGCGCTGCACGTCGAGGGGCTCCGGATCGAGCCGCCGTCCCTCGAGGAACTGTTTCTCCGGCACTACGGCGACGACGTCGCCGTAGTGGACCACGGCGGAGCGCCTCGGACGCGCCGCGAGGCCGCAGCACGATGACCGCGTTCCCGGCGCTCCTCGGCCAACGGCTGCGGCGCGACGGGGTGCAGCTGGTGCTGTGGACGGCCGGCACGGCGCTGCTGGCCTCGCTGACCTATGTCAGCGTGGGGCAGGCCTACGGCACGGAGCAGTCCCGCGCGTCGATTCTGGCGGTAGTCATGGCCAATCCCGTGATCATGCTCTTCCGCGGCTTGCCGTCGGGGGCCGGGGAGGGCGCGTTCATGCTCTTCCTGATCTTCCCGTTCCTGGCGCTCCTCGCGGCCCTGATGAGTTCGTTCCTCGCCGTGCGGCACACGCGCGGCGACGAGGAGGCCGGCCGCGCCGAACTGGTGGCGGCCACCCGGGCCGGACGCCGGGCCCCCCTGCTGGCCACCCTGGCCCATGGAGTCCTGGCCAACCTCGTGCTCGCCTCGCTCACCGCCGTCGCGCTGGCGGCCACCGGACTCGCGGTCCGGGGGTCCGTCGTGTCCGGTCTGGCTGCCGGCGCGGTGGGACTGACCTTTCTGGGTGTGGGTCTCGTCGCGGCCCAGCTCATGAGGACCTCCTCGGGCGCCAACTCCCTCGCCGTCTGGATCCTGATGCTGTCGTTCCTCGCGGCCGGGATCGGCAACGCCCTCGGGACGCCCAGCACCGACCTGCAGCGCATCGAGAGCTCGTGGCTCACGTGGCTGTCACCGTTCGGGTGGGGCGAGCAGACTCGGCCGTTCGCCGAGGACGACGTCGGGCCGATCGTGCTGTGTACGGGTTTCGCCGTGCTGCTGGCCGCCGTAGCCGTCGCGCTGCAGTCCAGGCGCGACCTCGGCGCGAGCTTCGTCCCCGAGCGGCACGGCAGATCCGAGGCTCCCGCGACGCTGTCCTCCCCGATCGGCCTCGTCGCCCGCCTGTCCCGGCCCTCGATCATCGGCTGGGGAGTGGGAGGCCTGGTGACGGGGATCCTCGCGACCACCCTTGCCGCGGTGATCCGCGATATCGGGGCGGACAACCCCGCGCTGGAGCGGATCATGCAGGCGATCGCCGGTGGCGTGGACATGGAGCAGGGCACGGTCGTGGTCTTCTTCACGATGCTGGGGATCCTCGCGGCCTGTTGCGCGGTGCAGACGGTCTGCCGGGCACGCCAGGAGGAGGTTCACGGCACGGCGGAACTGATGCTGAGCACGCCGGTGGACCGCGCCCGGTGGCTCGCGAGCTTCATGGTCATGGCCTTCGTGGGCATCGTGGTGGTGATCGGGGCGGCCCTGGTGGGCGCCGCCGCAGGCCTCGCCTCACGGAACGGCGACTGGTCCCTCCTGGGTGACGTGGCCGTGACCGGTGCAGGGCAGATCGCTGCAGCCTCCGTGTTCGTCGTCGTCACGGCGGTGATCTTCGTCGTCGCGCCGCGGCTGACCATCCCACTCGGGTGGGCCCTCGTGCTGATCAGTATGGTGCTCGGCCTGTTCGGGCCGCTCTTCGGCTTCCCGGACTGGGCGGTGCGTCTGTCGCCGACCGGGGTGGCCCCGACCGTCACCAGCGACGGCGTCGACGTGCAGGGTCTGTGGTGGCTCCTCGCGGCCGTTGTAGCGGGCGGCGCACTGGCTCTCGGTCTCATGCGCCGCCGGGACCTCGCCCCGGCGGGCTGACCGGGCACCTAGCTGCCCATCACGTATTCGCGTGCACACTTGTGCACCTATAGTGGTGGGACGTGTCCCTGCTCGAGACGGGTGTCCCATGCTGTCTGTCCTACGCCGCCGCGCCTACCGGAATCTCTTCACCGCTCAGGTGGTCGCCCTCCTCGGGACCGGCCTGCTGACCGTGGCGCTGGGGCTGCTGGCCTTCGATCTCGCAGGCGGGCAAGCCGGCGCCGTGCTGGGCACCGCGTTGACGATCAAGATGATCGCCTACGTGTTCGTCGCCCCCGTGATGGCGGCCCTGGTGGAACGCCTCCCCCGGAAGGGTGTCCTCGTCGGCGCGGACCTGGTCCGCGCCGCCATCGCCCTGAGCCTGCCCTTCATCGATCAGGTGTGGCAGATCTACGTCCTTGTGTTCGTCCTGCAGTCCGCGTCGGCGACGTTCACCCCCGCGTTCCAGGCCCTCATCCCCGTCGTGCTGCCCGAGGAGAAGGACTACACCAAGGCCCTGTCCCTGTCCCGGCTGGCCTACGACCTCGAGTCCCTGGTCAGCCCGCTCCTGGCCGCCGCGCTCCTGACCGTGATGAGCTTCCACAACCTCTTCGTGGGGACGATGCTCGGCTTCCTGGTGTCCGCTGCCATGGTCCTCGGGACCCGGTTGCCGGAGATCCCCCCGGCCGGGCAGCAGGGCTCCCTGCTGCACCGCACCACCCTCGGGAGCCGCATCTTCCTGCGGGAACCATCCCTGCGCGGGCTTCTCGCCCTGAACCTCGTCGTCGCAGCCGCCACGGCCCTGGTCCTCGTCAACACCGTCGTCTACGCGCGCGACCTCTTCGATGGCAAGAACACCGACGTCGCCATCGCCCTCGCGTTCTACGGGGCCGGATCCATGCTCGTCGCGTTCATCGCACCCCGCGTCCTGGAGCGCACCCCCGACCGGACGTTCATGCTCATCGGGGCCACGGTGCTGACGGCCGGACTGCCCACCGCAGCCTTCCTCGCCCTGACCCAGCAGAGCCGCGTGCCTCTCACGGGCAGCTCGTGGGCGATCCTGCTCGGCCTGTGGACCGTGCTCGGCATTGGGACGTCCATGATCAGCACCCCGTCGTCGCGACTGCTGCGCCGCATCGCCACCGACCGCACCCGGAGCCCTCTCTTTACCGCCCAGTTCTCCCTGTCCCATGCCTGCTTCATGATCACGTACCCCGTTGCCGGCTGGGTGGGCGCTGCGGCCGGCCAGGCCGCAGCCGCCCTCACCCTCGGCGGACTCGCGCTCGCCGGCACCGTCGTCGGCGTCGTGGTGTGGCCCCCCGCTGCGGCGGGAGACGGGACGACGTCGGACGGGTCGCCGGACACCTGGGCGACGGCCGACCGACGGTAGGTTGGTGGCATCACTGCAGAACACGCGAGGGAAGGTGGGCGGCGTGCACGGACACTCCCCCGGCTCGACCGGGCCGGCTGCCCCGGAGGGCGGTGCGCCCGCGCGGCCGAGTCTGGTCCACCCGGCGGAACCCGATGCCGAGCGGCTCGAGGCCGGGGCCGCGACCTTCCGGATGCTCTCCGACCCCACCCGCCTGCACCTCCTCTGGATCCTCACCCGGGGGCCCGCCGACGTCGGGAGCCTCGTCGCAGCCACCGGGGCGAACCGGACCGCGGTGAGCCAGCACCTGGCCAAGCTGCGGCACTCCGGCCTGGTCTCCACGCGACGGGATGCCCGCAACGTCATCTACAGCATCGTGGACGGGCACCTGTCCCGCCTGATCCTCGAGGGTATGAACCACGCCGACCATCGCGTGACCGGAGAACCCGTCCACGACTAGGACGTCTCCCGACCCGGCGGCGACCCGGGCGGATCATCGCGGGCTCGCCCACGCAGCCCCCACGGTGCGTCCCCGGCCCGAACCGTGACCATTCCGGTACGTGTCCGTCGCTCCCCTGATGAAACTGTCACCGGAGACTTGGAGCATGGCACTCATGGGGATCGACAAGGCGCAGCCGGCACACTGGCTCAAGGACAATCAGGGCGCTCTGCCGTCCATCATCGCGGTCATCGGCGTCACCCTGTTCTGGGTGGTCGGAGCGATCGGCGGGATCCGGTTCCTGGCCGATGCGAGTTCGCCGATGGCGATGCTCACCGGGCTCTACATCGGTCTGGCCGCGGTCGCGGTATCGATCATCATCGCCACACTCGCTGTGAACGACCTGACCCGTCGCTACGCCCGCGCGCGGAACCGCCGCCAACGCTGAGCGGGACAGCATGGGTGAAGAGCACCACGGACGGGCACGTCGAGGATCGTCGCCGAACCGACCCGAGAGTCGGCCGGCGTACGGACCCGCGGCCGTGATGTTCTAGTCCTCGAAGACGGACCAGCAGATGCTGCTCCGTCGGCTCTGGTCCTCGAGGACCAGGGTGCGGAGGCGGGCGGGGATCTGCTGCCGCTGCCAGTCACGCTCAACCCGCCCGGCTTCTCGACATCGGTGCTGGGCGGCTGCAGCTGCAGCGGCCTTGATGGCATAGGCGGCCGCACCCAGGTCATGCTCGGGGACATGAGCGACACAGGCGGCCTGACCTGCCGAGTAGGCCGCGAACCGGGCGGCACCACGCAACGGACGCGCCGCGCCCATCGCGTGCCCGCCGATCGCGCGGGTCGTCATCATTCCCGCTTCGCCGCGCGCCCAAGCCCGCGCCGCTTCGATGGCCGCACGCGGCCGGTCATCCCCGGGATCCGATGCCTCGAACAGCCCCAGGACATGCTCAGCACAGGTGGCCGCCCACAACGCCAGCAACCGGTGATCCGCCTCTGTCAAAGATCCACCACGTCGGACCGACACGAGGCGAGGATCGCGAACGGCGGGAAGGATCACACGACTGTTCCTACTCCCTTCGTCCACCGACGACAACCCGCCATGTTCAGAACTGGACGCGCGGGTGGTGATCCCGCTCTGAGCCCGAGGAACACCACGCGCTGATGAGGTACAGCACCACTCGCCGGACTGTAGGCGCCACCACTGATCATGCTGGAGAGGGTACTCGCGGTCAGCGGTCCGCGGACGCGTCGGATCGTCGCGGTCTCCTGATCACTGGGCGCTCGTCGGGTGCGGTCTGCCCGCAGCATTGCGAGCGGCGTGGGCTCGCTCGTGCCGGCGCAGACGCGCCCCGCTCCATCCGGTCAGACGCGTCACGTCAGGCCCTGCCCTCCCCCTCCGCGGGCAATGGCGCCAACAGGGCACGCGCGCTGTCATGGACGACGCCGTACGACCTGTCCCTCCACACGTCACTGTTCCCGGCAGCGGTCACCCGCAGCGTCCGACCCTCCGCGACGACACGCACGGGCGGGTTGCGCCGCCTTCCTCGATCCCAGAAATCATGTGCTCATACGATCATCCTGCCGGCACGACATGGTCGGTAGTGGCGGCATCCCGTAAAGCATTGCTGCTGACTGACTCTTCCCCCGGATGTGGGGCGGGGCGAGGCCGGGCAGGGACGTGGCACTGTTGCTGCGCGCCGTTCGGTGGGGGTGGTGCAGCATTCAGGAGGACGAACGTTCCGTACCTCGTGCCCGCGTGAGACCGCGGGCCCGCATGATCTCGGCCGCGACGTGAGCATCGTCGACGAAGCGTCGGGTGAGGCGGGTGTAGTTCTCCACTTCGCGGGGCGTCCATCCGGTGAGCACCTGCGCGATCATGTCGTCGCCGAGGTCGAACACATGCTGCGCGGCGTCCGTCCCTGCTGCGGTGAGCCCGACGATCGTGGCTCGTGCATCTGTGGGGTCCGGTGTGCGCTGCACCCAACCATTGGCTTCGAGGCGGTGCAGGATCTTGCTGACATTCGACGGCCCTGTCTTCAGTTGCTCCGCGATCCGGGAGGGCCGCGAGGGGCCCGCGAAGCCGAGCAGCCGAAGGAGCTGGTGGGACGGCTGGTCCAACGGTTCGCCGGACCGCGTCAGGACCTCCGACTGGAATTCCGGTGACTCCCACAGGTAGATGAGACGGCTGAGGTCGGTCAGGAGATCGGACCGGTACTGCGTCGTACTGTCCGGGTCGCGTCCACTCCGAGCTGGTGCCATGTCGCAACACTACCGCGGACCACCAGCACTCCCCCGGAATATACTGTCCAAAAAGACAGTTACTACTGTCGTAAAGGACACTACTTGCACCGTTGCCCGAGTACGGGGCGTCTGCACGCTCGGACTCTGCGCCGCCCGGGAGTCGGCCTCGGTGTCCGCCGCCCGACCACTGTCACTGGAGGAAAAGCCATGACCACCCTTCCCACGATCCCCGCCGGTCCCGTCCTCGACTTCATCGCGGCGACCGACCGTCACGACCCCGACGCACTGTTCGCGGTCTTCGCCCCGAATGCGACCGTCAGCGACGACGGCACCACGTATGCCGGGGCAGCCGAGATCCAACGGTGGATCCATGATCATCAGATCGCGCCGAGGATCACCCTCGACCCGATCGCCTACAGCCAAAGCGGTGACGGCGCCGCGACGCTCATTGCTGCTGCCGACGGTGACTTTCCCGGCGGGCCATTACCGTTCGCTTTCGACTTCACGGTCGACGGCGGCCGGGTCGCCGCGCTGAGCATCAGCATTGCGATCTGACCTGACCTTCCGGGAAGCTCCGACCCCACGGGTCACGCGAGGAGGAACCGCCCGTGGGAGGGTCATGGTGCGACCGCCCAGGAAGTCACTTACGCCGATCCTGAGGCGCCTCGAACACAACGGCGTCCTCGTTTGCGCCGTCGTCAGCACTCGTCCCGGTGCGCTGGTCCACGAAGCCCGGCAGCAGCGTTTCGACGACGCACCCGACACCTCACCAGGTGGAAGACCGATTCAGGGGTCACCGCCGCCGGTAGAACGAGAATGTCCCATCTCCGGCTTCCTGCCGCGCGGTTGGCAACGGGCCGGTACTGACGGGTGCACTCAGGGTGTCGGGCCGGGTGTGTGCAGGAGGTCGTGGGAGACGTCCCAGAGCCGTCGCGCGTTGGCCGGATCGATGGCGTACGGCAGGACTCCGTGGAGACCGTCGATGATGGCGGGGACCACCTCCGCTTCCCTGCAGTCCTCCAGGTACCGTCCCCCGATGGCCTTGAGCGAGGGAGAGGTTGCGGCGAAAACCGACGTCGCGGCGCCCTGTTCGGGTGTCTTGGTGAAAAGACCCGCGGCCGCGACGTGCTTCCTGGTCGCAGCAAGGACATCCGGGGTCCAGTGGCGCTGCAGGTTGGTCCAGATCCCGCCGGGCATGACCGCGTTCGCGGTGATCCCGTCTCCGGCCCACCGCCGGGTCGCCTCGACGGCGAAGAGCGCATTCGCCGTCTTCGACTGCCCGTAGGCCTGTCCGGCGTCGTAGGGCCTCCGGTCGAAGAACAGGTCCTCGTAGACGATGTCGGACGCACCGTGTCCGCTGGAGCTCACCGAGACGATCCGCGCCTCACCTGCCGCTGCCAGCGCGCCATGCAGTCCGTGGGCGAGGGCGAAGTGCCCGAGGTGGTTGGTGGCGAACTGCAACTCCCACCCCCGGGGTGTCCGCAGTTCAGGGGTCATCATGACGCCCGCGTTGTTGATCAGCAGGTGCAGGATCCCGGTCCACGTGTCCACGAAGCGATCGACCGAGTCGATGTCCGCGAGATCGAGGGACGCGACGCGGACGCTCGCCCCGGGACGGGCGCCGGTGATCTCCTGTGCCACACGACGCCCGGCGTCGACGTCGCGGACCGCGAGGGTCACGTCCGCGCCGGCATAGGCGAGGGCCCGGGCGGTTTCGACCCCGATGCCTGACGCGCCTCCGGTGACGATCGCGGTGCGGCCGGACAGGTCGATGCCCTCGACGACGTCCCGGGCGGTGCTCGTTGCGGCGAATGATGCGTCGATGCGTGTCATGGAAGATGTCCCGTCGTGGTGTTCATGGTCGTCCCTTGAGTGTGCTGCCCTCATGCCGCGAGCATCGCATCGGGCTCCTCGTCGGTCAGCTCCGCGGTCGTCGTCGAGGGATAGATCCCCGCGTTGCTGACGAGATTGTCGATGCGCCCTCCGAGCGTCTCGGTGGCCTCTGCGGCTGCTCGTGGACCCGGTGACGAGTGCTGTCCTGCCCCCAGGTGCCGGGGGCTGACGGTCGGGCTGATCGGTGTCGATGTCATGCCTCTGTTCTAGATCCGACCGGACATGGGAGCCAGATCACGCTGAACCGGGGCATGACAGGACCACGCACGGCGGGGCGGGACGTCCTACAGTGAGCGGATGACCGCTGATCGGACACAGCTCGGGGCGTTCCTGCGCGCCCGCCGCGACAGCCTGACCCCGGACGAGGCCGGCATGCGGGCCTTCCCCGGACCGCGGCGCGTCCCGGGACTGCGCAAGGAGGAGCTGGCGGTACTGGCCGGGGTGAGCGCCGATTACTACAGCCGGCTGGAGCAGGGGCGGCAGGTGAATGTCTCCCGCAGCGTGCTCGACGCCGTGGCCGGAGCGCTGCGCCTGAACGAGGTGGAGCGACAGCACCTGCACACCCTGGCCAGCCCCTCGCGTCGGCGCAGTTCCCCGGCTCCGGTCGAGCAGCACGCGGATCGGGGACTGCTGCGCATGCTGACCGTCGTCGATCACGTGCCGGCTCTTGTTCTCGGCCTGCGGGGAGAAGTGCTGGCGACCAATGCGCTCCTCACCGCGGTCCTCGGCGCCGTGGGACCGGCGTCGTCGCTGCTGCGCTACCTGTTCTTCGACCCCCTCGCCCGGGAACGTATCGTGAACTGGGAGCATTTCGCCGCGTCCTTCGTCGCCGCCCTCCGCGGTGAGCTCGGCCGCCATCCCGACGACCGCCGGCTGATCGCGCTGATCGACGAGCTCCGATCGCGGGACCCCGATGCAGCACGATGGTGGGAGGACCACCGGGTGCAGGACTATGCCTCCGCCGCCAAGCAGATCCTCCACCCGGTGGTCGGGGCCCTGTCCTTCGATATCGAGACCCTGGCATCGACGCGCGGCACCGATCAGGTCCTCATCGTCTACACGACCGACCCCGACTCGGAGACCGCCCGGAAACTGCCCTTCCTCGCCAGCTGGAGCACGGCACGCACGACCTCCACGTGACTCAGGACAGCCACGCCGGCCGAGGGCCGGATCAACTGGACCTGCGTGCAGAGCCCCCTCCGGTGTGTCCGCTGCCGTGCCGCAATGATCCGCGTGTGCTGAGGAGTGTGGCGTGTGGAGCCACAGGGGCAGCAGTCAGGTCGGCTTCGCCTCCGGTTCACGGGTCCAGCTGTTTCCACTGTCCTTCCGAGGTGATCCTCACGGCGCCGTCGATGACGGAGATCGCCGTCTGGTCGTCGATCGCGTAGGCGGGCCCCCGCGATCTCCGTCTCCGAGGGACGCGCCCTCTCGAGGGTGGTCCGTCGTCGTGGATCGGCTGTCCGAGCACGCCGTCGGGCTCGTCGCCGTCTCCCCGGACGGGCGGTTCTACGCCTCGGCGGGCTTACGGCAGCCCGCCGAGACCGGCCCGAGAGGGGCTTTTCGCGCGCCGCCGGGAGGGCCTCCCGTCAGGGCGTGACCGCCGCGCAGAACGAGGGAAGGGACGACGCCGCGGCGCCCGCCGGGCAGGGATCGAAGGTGAAGATGACCAGGGTCCCGAGCGCGATGATCGCCGCCGAGCAGGCGACCAGCACGACCTTGAGCCACAGGCGTGTCATGGCGGCGTCGGCGTAGTCGTCGATGATGATCCGGAGCCCGTTCGTCCCGTGCAGCATCGCCAGCCAGAGCATGACGAGGTCGAACCACTGCCAGAACGGGTTCGCCCACTTCCCGGCGACGAAGGCGAAGTCGATCTGGTTGATGCCGTCGCCCAGCATCAGGTTCACGAACAGGTGGACGAGGATCAGCACCAGGAGCAGCGCACCGGACCACCGCATGAACAGCCAGGCGAGGAGCTCCCTGTTGCCGCCGGTCGTGACGCGCCTGCGCGGCGGACTGATCCGCTCCCGCGTGACGGGCCTCCGTGCCCGTGTCATGACCGGCGGTCCTGCGCGGTCGTAGCGCGGCGGCGGCCCCAGACGGGCTGGAGGTCGGCCATCTCCTCCTCGGTGGCCGTGCGGAAGGGGGCGACGGCGGGCGCGGGGGGCGCGTGCCGCTCCTGGCCGCGGGTCTTCACGAGGCTCGCGACGACGGCGACGGTGAGGATCGTGGTGATCACCAAGAGCGAGATGGGCGTGGGGATGTAGTAGAGATCGATCTTCAGGGCCATCTTGATGCCGACCCAGACCAGGACGAGGGCGAGCCCTACCTTCAGGTACACGAAGCGGTGGATGAGGTCGGCCAGGAGGAAGTACATGGCGCGCAGGCCCAGGATCGCGAACGCGTTGGCGGTGAAGACGAGGAACACCTCGTCGGTGACGGCGAAGATCGCGGGGATGGAGTCGACGGCGAAGACGATGTCCGTGACCTCCACCAGCACGAGGACGGCCAGCAGGGGCGTGGCGAGCAGGATCCCGTTCTTCCGGATAAGGAACCGCTGGCCGTGGAAGGCATCGGTCATGGGCACGTACCGGCGGAAGAGCTTCAGGGCACGGGACTTCTCGGGGTCGATGTGCTCGTTGCGCTGGAAGAGCATCCGGATGCCGGTGAAGAGCAGGAATGCCGCGAAGACGTAGAGGATCCAGGAGAAGTTCTGGATCAACACCGCGCCCCCGGCGATGAAGATCCCGCGGAAGACCAGGGCGCCGAGAACCCCGAAGAACAGGACGCGGTGCTGGTACTCACGGGGGACCGCGAAGAACGTGAAGATGATGGCCCAGACGAAGACGTTGTCCACGGCGAGGGATTTCTCGATCAGATAGCCGGCGAAGTACTGCTGCCCGAACTCGGCTCCCCAGACACGCCACACGATGATGCCGAACACCACCCCGAAGAACACCCAGATACCGGACCACACGGCCGCCTCGCGGACGCTGATGACGTGGGCGTGCCGGTGGGCGACGAGGTCGACGACGAGCATGAGGAGGATGAAGCCGATGACGGCCAGCCAGATCCACAGGGGTACGTTCACGAAGTGCTGCCTTCCAGTCAGTGGTTACCAACTGGAGGTCTCTCCCGGCCACCGGGGTGGCCCTGTCCGCCGGAGGGTGCTGGGACCCTCGTAGTGACGACGAGCAGGATGTGGGGATACTCCCCTCCGTGCCTACGAGTGAATCACAGTTCCCCCGGGGAGCGGAAGGGGATCAGGCGGAGTTCACGCTCAGCGGCAGGTCGAACACGATCGATCGCTGGGTGGGGACGTAGCCCATGCGCTCGTACAGACCGAGCGCCCCGGAGGGGTTCTCGGTGTCGACGCCCAGCCCGGCGTTCTGCATGCCTGCTGCGCGGTAGCGCCGCATCGCCTCGGCGAGCAGTGCCGGGGCGAGTCCGCGACCCCGCCAGGCACGCCGGACACCCAGCAGGTCCGTGTAGCCCTCCGTGCGGCCGAGGAGCCGCTCGGAATCGGGGTCGTAGCTGGACAGCTGGTAGGCCGCCACCTCGCCCGTCGACGGGTCGAGGAGAGCGACGCTCCAGTCCGCCCGGAACTCCGGGTGGCTGACGGTGAACTGCCATGATTCCTGGTCGCGGGGCTCACTCCCCCAGTGGTCCTGGAAGGCGTCGTTGTGGGCGAGGCGGACCAGTTCGGACAGGCCCCGGCCCGCACCCTCCGCGAAGGTGACGAGCTCCAGCCCGTCCGGGACCGGGAGCTCGGGGATCGGCTGGTCCAGTGGCCGCGTCATCTCGGTGAAGTAGCGCACGATCCTGCTGCCGCTCGCGGTGAGCAGCGCGAGGTGCGAGGGGTTGCGTTCCTCGACGTAGTTCCGGAAGATCCCTTCCGCCTGGCCGGTCTCCCGCAGGCGCATCTCCGCGCGCCACGCCTGCCAGGTCAGGACGGCCCGGCCGATCCCGCGGCCGCGCCACGCGGGGTCGATACCGCCCGCGCCGTGGATCAGCGACGAGCCGGGATTCCGGGACAGGCGCCCGAAGGCCCGCGGATCGCCGTCGGCGTCGAAGCCGGCGATCGTGTCCCTGCGGGGATCGTTCTTCGAGGCACGCAGCGCCTCCTCGAGGTCGGCGCGCTGTTCCACCCAGTCCGGCTGGTCCTGGTCCGCGATGCGCTGGATGAGCGCATGCCAGCGGGGGATGTCGGCGTACGTCAGCGGTCGCCACAGCAGTCCGTCGGGCAGCGGCGGAGCGGCCGGCGCCTGGCCGGCCGCGGCGGCATCGGGTCCGGAGGTGGAGGGGGTGGTCATGGCCCCAGCCTATGCGAGGACCACCCCGCCCTGCCCGAGGCGCGGGCCAGGTGGACCTGTGCGTGGCGTACCCGGCGGTCCGGCATCCCGATACCCCGGTTCCGAGGCGCCGGATCCGAGGCGCCGGTCAGCTGCTCACCACGGACTCCACGGGTGTCCGCTCGTGGTCGCCCGGAGGAGCCAGCGCCACGACGTCGTCGCACAGGGCGGCCTCTGCGGGGTCATGCGTCACGAGGAGGACGGCGGTGTTCGGGAGGCCGCGCCGCAGGTCCGCGAGAAGGGACCGCGCGCCGTCGGCGTCGAGGTGAGCGGTGGGTTCGTCGAGGAGGACGACGCCGGACCGCGTGAGCAGGGCGCGCGCCACGGCGAGCCGCTGCCGCTGGCCGCCCGAGAGCCTGGACCCTCCCGCTCCGGCGGGAGCGTCCAGCCCGCCGTCGAGCCCCTCCACCAGTCCGGTCAGTCCCACGGCGTCGAGGACGGCCTCCAGTTCGGCGTCCGTGGCCTGGTCAGCGGGCGGCCGGGCGAGCTGCAGGTTGGAGCGCAGGCTCGAGTTGAACAGGTGGCTCTCCTGCGGACACCAGGCGAGCCGCGGCGTGCCGCCGTCGTCGCGAGTCTGCCCGTCCACCAGGAGCGTCCCCCGCTCGAGGGGGAGGAAGCCGAGAAGGGCGCCGATCACGGTGGACTTGCCGCTGCCCGAGGGGCCCGTGAGCCCGGTCCAGCGCCCCGGAACGAGGTCGAGGGTCAGGCCGTCGACCACGGGGCGCCCGAGTTCGTAGCCGATGCTCGCGCCGCGGAGGGAGACGGAGCGCGCTGCGGACTGCGTGGCGGATTGCGTGGTGGTCCCGCTGTCCGTGTGCTGCAGGTCCGCCTCCCAGCCGGCAGGGCTGAGGTGCGGGACGATCCGGCGCGTCACGGCCGCCAACGGACCCCAGTGCTGCACGGCGGACGTGCCGGCCACGAACGGCTCGATCAGGGCGAGTTGCATGAGCACGAGGACGGCCGTGAGATCGGCCGGGAGGCCCTCCGCGCCGACGAGGATGCCAAGCGAGGCGGTGCAGCACGCAACGACGATCACGGCGGTCGACGCACCTGCCGCGGACGCCGAGCGCCGCGCGGCCGCCGCGACCGCCTCCCCCAGCTCACGGGTGCCGGCGAGCGCGGACCGGTGGACCCCGTTCACCCGGAGGTCGGGGGCGGCGCGCAGCAGACCCGTGACGCGTTCGAGGCCCTGCGCTCGCAGCCGGACCGCGGCTGCCCCGACGGCCTGCTCGCGGAGGACGGCGACGGCGGGTGCGATGACGAGCGCCGCGACGACGGCGAGGGCCTGCCACCCGAGGGAGGCAGGGTGCAGCACGGCCGTCGTGACGAGCGCGGCGACACCCGTCAGCACCGAGGTGACGACGGGCAGCAGGGCGCGCGACGACAAGTCGCGCAGTTCGTCGATGTCCCCGACCAGACGCTCGATGCCCCCGGATCCTCGGGCGATCGTGCGCCACGACCGTCCGGTGCCGAGCAGCCCGGTCCACAGCCGCAGCCGGGTGTCGTCCGCCCGGTGGAACACCGCGCGGTGCAGCCAGAGGCGTTCCTCGTAGCGCAGGACGGAGCGGCCGATACCAAAAAAGCGGACGCCGACGATCGCCGTGAGCAGGTAGAGGATGGGCGGCTGCTCGGCGGCACGGACGATCAGCCAGCCGCTGAGCGCGGTCAGAGCGACGGCGAACGACGACGCGCCGAGGCCGAGTGCGGCGGCGGCGAGGAACCGCCGGTCCCAGGGCCGGACGAGCGCGAGCACGTCGCGGGCGGAACGGAGCCACGAGGCCTCGGGGCCACGGTGCCGGCTACCGGTCGCCTCGGCGGGGGTTCCGGAGGCGGTGGAACCCCCAGGACCGTTGAAACCCTCGGGGGTGGAGGAAGTCCCAGGGGCGGAGGAAGTCCCGGAGGGTGCGGGAGGGTTCGGAGTCCTGGCGGCGTCGGGTGTCCCCGGCACCGTGCTGACCGGCGTGCTGCGCCGGGCTGCCGCGTCGCGGTCCGCGAGGGCGGAACCGACCGTAGCCGGTGGCCGTCCCGCCGGGAGGCTGATCGGTCGGACCGCGGCGGCGGAACCGACCGTAGCCGGCGGCCGTCCCGCCGGGAGGCTGATCGGTCGGACCGCGTCGGCGGACGCCGTGGCGTCCTCCCCCGGGGACTGCCCGTCCAGATGCACCTCGGCCGTGGCGAGGCGGGCCGTCTCGTCGTCGTGGGCGATCAGGAGGACGGTCAGGCCCGGCCGTCGTGCCCTGACGGCGGCTCGGATGGCGCGGGAGACGTCGTCGTCCACGTGGGCGGTCGGCTCGTCCAGGAGCAGGAGGGTGACCGACGGGTCCTGGGCGCGGAGCAGGGCCCGGGCGACGGCGACGCGCCGGAGTTCGCCCGGGCTCAGTTCCGCGCCGCGGCGGTCGGCGAGTCCTGCGGCGCCGACCGCGGCGAGCTGGCCTGTGAGGGCCGGTGAGTCCGCAGGGAGCCCGGCGTAGAGCGCGAGTTCGGCGCGGACGGTGTCGAGGAGCAGTTCGGGGTGCTGCGGGACCCAGGCGACGGCGTCGCCCCCGAGCCCTTCGACGCGGCCCTCGAGGCGGAGGCCGGGAGGAACGGCCGCTCCCCCGGCCAGGGCACGCATCAGGGTGGACTTCCCGGAGCCGCTGGGGCCCCGGAGCGCGGTGATGCTCCCCGGTTCGAGGACGAGCCGGACGCCGGCGAAGACCGGCGCGAGGGCGCCGTCGTACCGGGCGGTGAGGTGCTCGACCCGCACGCCGCCCCGCCCGCCCGGCTCGGCCTGCGGGACGCGTTCGGGGAGGTGCTCCGGCGGGGCCGCGGGGGCGTCGATGATGGCGCGGACGCGGGCGCCGGACTCCTCCCCGTCCTCGCTGGCGTGGTGGGCCGCTCCTACATCGCGCAGGGGCCCGTAGCATTCGGGCGCGAGGATGAGGGCGATCAGCGCGGTCTCGAGTCCCAGGTCCCCGTGGATCAGGCGCACGCCGGCGAAGACCGCGACGACCGCGACCGAGATGGTGCTGATGAGCTCGAGGGCGAGGGAGGACAGGAAGACGGTGCGGAGCGTGGTCATGGTGCGCGAGGTGTAGGTGCCCGCGATGTCCCGGAGGGCGCGGGTCTGTTCGGCGGCGCGTCCGAGGCCGACGAGGACGGGGAGTCCGCGCGCGAGTTCGAGCAGGTGATCGGACAGGCGGCCCAGCGCGGTGGTGGCCTGCCGGGTGTGCTCCTGCGTGTGGAGGCCGATCAGCACCATGAACACGGGGACGAGTGGCACGGTGAGGACGATGATGAGCGCGCTGACCCAGTCCGCGGCGAGGATCCGCGCGCCGATGAGCAGCGGGACCACGGCGCACGTGATCAGCGCGGGAAGGTACTGCGTGTAGTACCTGTCGAGGCCGTCGAGGCCGCGGGTGAGCAGCACCGCGAGGGAGCCCGTCCCGCCGCCGACTGCGCGCGTGGTGCCGCCGTCGTCGAGCAGGCGCAGGAGCGCGGCCTCGCGCAGCCGCTCCCGGGTCCCGAGTGCCAGGCGCGCGGCGGTGGCGTCCTGTCCCCAGGCCGCCACGGTGCGCAGCCCGGCGCCGAGGACGCCCTGCAGCAGCACGCCGCGGACGTCGAGCGCACCGGCGGCGAGGGAACCGATCCCGAGGGCGAGCGCCTGTGCCAGGAGCACCAGCCCGGCGGCGCGGACGGCTGCGAGGACGCCGAGCAGGTACAGCGCCGTCGTCGACCCTGCGGCGCCCGCCGGCCCGCCGGCCTTCAGCGTCGCCATCGGGGACACGCGCCGTCCTCCCGGGGCAGCATCGGCCGGCCGGGTCGTGGCACCCACGCTGCGCTGCCGGGGCGCGGCGGTTCCGACGGCGCCGCTCACAGCGCGGTGACGGCGTGCGCCGGCGGGATGCTGGACTCCGAGACCCGCCGCCGGAAGACCCAGTAGGTCCACGCCTGGTACGCGAGCACGAGCGGCACGCCGAAGCAGGCCACGATGCTCATCAGGCCGAGCGTGTAGGGCGAGGACGACGCGTTCTGCACGGTCAGGTCGAAGGCGGGGTCCACGGTGGACGGCAGGACCACGGGGAAGACGGCGCCGAAGATCGACCCGACCAGCGCCAGCATCGCGAGTCCCAGCGCCGCGAAGGCGCGGCCGTCCCGGCCGACGGCCGAGAAGCGATAGGCGGCGGTCAGCCCGGCGGCAGCGGCGACGACGGCGAGCCAGGTGAGCACAGACCCGGTGTCGAGCTGGACCAGGAGCGCCCAGCCGAGGAACGGGAGCATCGCCACCGGCAGGAGCCGGCGGAACAGGCGGTCGGCCTGCCGACGCACCCCGCCGTCGGTCTTGAGGGCGATGAACGCGGCGGCGTGGACAAGGCAGAAGAGCACGACGGCGGCCGCGCCGAGGAGCGCGGGCCAGGTGGCCCAGGCGAAGGCGCCGCCCACGCGGTCGCCGTTCTCGTTCAGGGGCAGGCCCGTGGTCGTCAGGGCGAGCGCGGCGCCGATCCCGGCTGCCGCGGCGAAGGATCCGAGCGCGATGGCCCAGTCCCAGCCGTTGCGCCAGGCGTCGCTGTGCCGCTTGCCGCGCCACTCGAAGCCCACGGCACGGAAGATCAGGCCGAGCAGGACGAGCAGGAACGGTAGATAGAGCGCGGACAGCAGGGACGCGTACCAGTAGGGGAAGGCGGCGAACGTGGCGCCCACCGCCGTCACGAGCCAGACCTCGTTGCCGTCCCACACCGGCCCCACGGTGTTGAGCAGGACGCGCCGCTGGGTGTCGTTGCGGGCCATGAGCTTCATCAGCATCCCGACCCCGAGGTCGAAGCCCTCGAGGAAGAGGTAGCCGCACCACAGCACGGCGATCAGGACGAACCAGAGGGTGGGCAGGGCCTCGGTCATCGGGTCACCTTCCGAGTGGTTGCGGGGTATCGGGAGTCGGGGCGCGCATCGGCGGGGTGCGCGGCACCGCCGGCGGGGCGGTCAGTACGCGAACGCGAGGACATCGCCGTCGTCCTTCCTGCCGTCGTGGGACCCGCCGGTGCCGTCCGGGTCGTCGGAGTGGGCCAGTTCGGGCATCGCGGACGCCGTGCCGCCCCGGACGTAGGTGAACAGCAGCTTCACCTCGACCACGAGGAGCGCGGCGTACACCAGGGTCAGCAGGACGAGCGAGGTGACCAGCTCCGGGACGGACACGCCGGGCGAGACCGCCGCGGCCGTGAACATGAAGACGCCATCGATGCCGGTGGGGTCCGGGTTGGGCGCGACGACGAACGGCTGCCGGCCCATCTCGGTGAAGACCCAGCCTGCGATGTTCGCCCCGAACGGCGCCAGGATCCCGAAGACTGCCAGCCGCATGAGCCAGCGTGACTCCGGCACCGTGCCCCTGCGCAGGACCCACAGGGCCGCCGCGGACGCCGCGGCGGCGATCGCCCCGAACCCGATCATGATGCGGAAGCCCCAGTAGGTGACCTCCATGACCGGCAGGTAGTCGATTTCCGAGCCGGCGAGTTCCCCGTACATGGGGTCGTCCGGCAGGTGCGTGCCGTACTTCTCCTGGTACTCGGGCAGGAGGGTGTTGACGCCCTTGACCTCGGTGGTGAAGTCGCCGTTGGCGAGGAAGGACAGCACCCCGGGTACCTCGATGACCGCGGTGATGTCGTCGCAGCTCTGCGCGCCGAGATTGCCGACCGAGAGGATGGAGAAGCCCGTGCCGTCGTGGCAGGCCGCCTCGGCGGCGGCCATCTTCATGGGCTGCTGGTCGAACATGAGCTTGCCCTGCAGGTCGCCGGTGATGCCGGTGCCGGCGAACGCGATCATGGCGACGAGGGCGCCCGCGCGCGCCGAGCGGAGCCACACGGTGTGGTCCGCCGCGTCCCGGGCGCCGCTGCCCGCGCCGACGACGACCTTCCCATCGGGGCCGAGGGTGTCCAGTCCGTCGTGGCGCCTCTTCCACAGGTGGTACCAGCTGATGCCGAGGAGGAACGCGCCGGCGACGGCGAGGCAGCCGAAGAGGGTGTGGGGGAAGGCGACCAGGGCCGTGTTGTTGGTGAAGACCGCCCAGGCGTCGACCATGACGGGCCGGCCGTCGACCATCTCCACGCCGACGGGATGCTGCATCCAGGAGTTCGCGACGAGGATGAAGTAGGCCGAGAAGACGGACGCGAGCACGGCGGTCCAGAGCGAGAGCAGGTGGACCAGGCGCGGGAGCCGCCCCCAGCCGAAGATCCAGAGGCCGAGGAAGGTGGATTCGACGAAGAAGGCCAGAAGCGCCTCCATCGCGAGCGGCGCGCCGAACACGTCGCCGACGAAGCGGCTGTACTCGCTCCACGCCATCCCGAACTGGAACTCCTGCACCAAGCCGGTGGCGACGCCCACGATGAAGTTGATGAGGAAGAGCTTGCCCCAGAACTTGGTCATCCGGAGGTAGTGGTCCTGGCCGGTGCGGTACCAGAGGGTCTGCATGACGGCCACGAGCAGGCCGAGCCCGATGGTCAGGGGGACCATGATGAAGTGGTAGACGGTCGTGATCCCGAATTGCCACCGGGCAATCTCCAAGGCTTCCATGGGGCCCTTTCAGCAGTTCGGCGCGTCGCTGGCGACGGAACTTCTACGGGTCGTAGAAATGTTCTTCTACACATCGTAGAACATGTGGAAAGAGTCTTCTACGCAGAGTAGAATTGTTCACCGGGAGGTTGTACGTTAGACGTATCACACCCTGGCATTCCCTCCCGGGAGTGCGTCTCCGTCGGCCGATGGGGACGGATCGCGGTTGATCGAAGGAAAGCACATGGCAACGCTCGGAGACCTGGAACGCACAGTGATGGACCTGCTGTGGACGACCCCGGAGGCGATGACCGCCAACGAGCTGCGGGACGCCATCGCCGAGGCGCCGTCCGGGGAGGTGGGGCGCGAGCTGGCGGTGACGACCGTGCTCACGGTTCTGTCACGCCTGGAGAAGAAGGGCCTCGTCACCCGGGAGCGCGACAGCCGGCCGCACCGGTACATGTCCGTCACCAGCCGCGAGGACCACACGGCGGAACTCATGCACGAGGTGCTCGTGACCGCGCCGGACCGCGAGGCCGTGCTCGCCCGGTTCATCGGCAGTGTGTCGGACGCCGAGGCCCAGACCCTGCGCAAGCTGCTCGGCGGCAGCTGACCCCGCCCCGTGTTCTGGGCCTCCTACCTGCTCGCGGCACTCGCGATCATCCTCGCGTGGCCCGCGCCCATCGCCCTCTCGCGTGCTGAATGGCCCGCGCGGGCACCGTTCACGGCCATGGTGCTGTGGCAGTCGATAGCCCTGGCGGGCGGACTGTCCATGATCGGCGCCATGCTGGTCTGGGGCCTCGAACCCCTGGGCGACAACCTCGTCGAGGCCTCCGCGGCGTTCCTGGGCATCCTGCTCGATGACGGGTCGGCCGAGTCCCTCGGCGTCATCCACGTCTTCGCGATCAGTGCCGCGATCCTCCTCTTCGGGCACCTCGTCTTCACCCTGGCCCTGACCTTCGTGCGCATCCACCGGCAGCGGCGGCGGCACCGCGACATGCTCACCCTCCTCAGCTCCCCCGCGGCCGGCCAGCCCGCGACGCTCGTCATCAAACACCCCGCGCCGGTCGCCTACTGCCTGCCCGGCGGCGCCCGCTCCGTCACCGTGATGTCGGACGGGCTGATGGATCTGCTCAGCCAGGCGGAACTCGACGCCGTCCTCACGCACGAGAGCGCGCACCTGCACCAGCGGCACCACCTGCTGCTCTGGGCCTTCGCCGCCTGGCGGTCGGCACTGCCGTGGCTGCCCACCTCCCGGCTCGCCCAGCAGGCCGTGAGCGAACTGATCGAGATGCTCGCCGATGACGAGGCCCTGCGCCACGTGGACGAGCCGACGCTCGTCCGCGCCATCGCCATCGTGGGTGCGGGCGCCCCGCCGTCGACGTCGGACGCCCTCGACGACGCCCTGGCCGGCGAGAGCGGGATCCCCCTCACGGCGGCGGTGACCGGCGGGACCGCCGACGTCGTGTCCACCGTCCCGCGCCTGCGCCGCCTGCTCACTCCCCTGCCGCCGCTCAGTCGCCTGCAGCAGGGGCTGGCGTTGTCCTCCGCCGGGCTGCTGCTGGTGGTCCCCCCGCTGCTCCTGGTGGCCCCCGAACTGCTCGGCTGAGCGCCCGTCAGGCGTCGATGCGGTCCCGGTCCAGGGAGGCCGCGCCCGCGACGATGAAGTCCTTGCGGGGCGCGACGTCGCTGCCCATCAGCAGGTTGAAGACGCGCTCGGCGGATTCGGCCTCCTGGATGCGCACGCGCCGCAGCGTCCGGTGGCGCGGATCCATGGTGGTCTCGGCGAGCTGGTCCGCGTCCATCTCCCCGAGACCCTTGTAGCGCTGGATCGGTGACTTGTACCGCTTCCCCTGTTTCTCCATGGCGGCGAGGAGGCGCGTCAGCTCGGCCTCGGAGTAGGTGTAGATCATCTCGTTGGCCTTCGAGCCGTTGTTGATCACCTCCACCCGGTGCAGCGGCGGGACGGCGGCGTACACCCGGCCGGCCTCGACCAGCGGGCGCATGTACCGGAAGAAGAGGGTGAGGAGCAGCGTCCGGATGTGGGCGCCGTCCACGTCGGCGTCGGTCATGAGGATGACCTTGCCGTAGCGTCGTGCGTCCAGCTGGAAGCTCCGCCCGGAGCCCGCCCCGATGACTTGGATGAGGGCGGCACACTCGGCGTTGGAGAGCATGTCCCCCACCGAGGCCTTCTGCACGTTGAGGATCTTGCCGCGGATCGGCAGCAGCGCCTGGTAGTCGGAGGATCGCGCGTTCTTCGCGGTACCGAGCGCGCTGTCGCCCTCGACGATGAAGAGTTCCGACCGCTCGGCGTCGTCGATGCGGCAGTCCGCGAGCTTCGCCGGCATGGAGGAGGTCTCCAGGGCGTTCTTGCGCCGCTGCGTCTCCTTGTGGACCCGCGCCGAGATGCGGGACTTCATCTCGGCGACGACCTTCTCCAGCAGCAGCGCCGACTGCGCCTTGTCGTTGCGCGTCGGGGAGGACAGCCGTGCCTGCAGTTCCTTCTCGACCACCTTCGCGACGATCGCCCGCACGGCGGAGGTCCCGAGGATCTCCTTGGTCTGGCCCTCGAACTGGGGTTCCGCGAGCCGGACGGTGAGGACGGCCGTCAGTCCGGCGAAGACGTCGTCCTTCTCGATCTTGTCGCTGCCGGCCTTGAGCTTGCGCGCGTTGGCCTCGATGACCTTGCGGAAGGTCTTCAGGAGCGCCTGCTCGAAGCCGCTCTGGTGGGTGCCGCCCTTGGGGGTCGCGATGATGTTGACGTAGCTGCGGACCGTCGTCTCGTAGCCGATGCCCCAGCGCAGGGCGATGTCCACCTCGCAGTCCCGCTCGACCTCCGCCATCTGGCTGTGTCCGCGCTCGTCGAGGACGGGCACGGATTCCTTGAACCGGCCCGACCCGTGGAACCGCCACACATCCGTGACCGCGGCGTCGAGGGCGAGGAACTCGGCGTACTCGGAGATGCCGCCGTCGTGCTGGAAGACCTCCTCCACGGGACCTGCCTCCGCCGGCGTGCCCGGGAGCCTCCGCTCGTCGCGGAGCGTGATGCGCAGGCCCGGCACGAGGAACGACGTCTGCCGGGCGCGGGTCTGCAGTTCCTCGTAGGAGAACGTGGCGTCCGGGGTGAAGATCTGGCGGTCCGCCCAGTACCTGATGCGGGTGCCCGTCACCCCGCGCTTGGCCGTCCCGACGACCTCGAGTCGCGACCCGTCGAGGAAGGGCTCGAACGGCGCGGTGGGCGACGGCGTCCTGCCGTCCTTGAAGATCCCGGGCTCACCGCGGCGGAAGGACATGGCGTAGGTCTTGCTGCCGCGGTCGACGAAGACGTCCAGGCGGGAGGACAGCGCGTTGACGACGCTGGCACCGACGCCGTGCAGGCCACCGGATGCCGTGTAGGAGCCGCCGCCGAACTTCCCGCCGGCGTGGAGCTTGGTGAAGACCACCTCGACGCCGGTCAGCCCGGTCTTGGGTTCGATGTCCACGGGGATGCCGCGCCCGTCGTCGTGGATCTCCACCGAACCGTCGGCGTGCAGGATGACCGTGATGCTCTGGCCGTGGCCGGCCAGCGCCTCGTCCACCGAGTTGTCGATGATCTCCCACAGGCAGTGCATGATGCCGCGGGAGTCCGTGGAGCCGATGTACATCCCGGGACGCTTGCGCACCGCCTCGAGGCCCTCGAGGACCGAGAGGTGCCGGGCGGTGTAGTTCGAGGTGGGGGTCACGCTGAGTCAGGCTCCTTGGCAGAACGGGCACGATCCAGGACAGGCGTCAGGAGGGTGGTCGCCGGGGTGGGTCGCTCCAGTTTATTACCTCCCACCGACAGGGACCGGCAGGGACCGGCAGGGACCGGGCCACGCCTCCGTACGGTCTTCGCGCGCCGCCGGGGGTGTGACCCATACCCTTGATACGCCGCAAGCGAAAGGGGCCCAACCTGCGGAGGTGCGGCGACGAATAGTGGTTATATGAATACACGATCCACATGAGGAGGCATTCATGACCACTGCAGTAGCCACTCGCGAGCTCACTGCCCTGGACCGCTGCGACCGCTGCGGCGCCCAGGCCTATGTTCGGGCAGTCCTTCAGTCCTCCGGTGGAGAGCTTCTGTTCTGCGGCCACCACGCGCGTGCCGTCGAAGCGAACCTCAAGCCGCTCACCTCTGAGTGGCAGGACGAGACTCAGCGGCTTCACGCGAAGCCGGCCCTCGCCGACGACTGATCGATCCACAGCATCGACCCCTGACCCGAGAAGGCGCCCCGTGTACAGGCGCTGACAGACGAGGAAAGGCCCGCTCCGACGGAGCGGGCCTTTCCTCGTCCAGGACACTTCCCTCCAGGACACTTCCCGGGGTTCGCACCATTCCGGGTCCCATGACGAAGGGCCCCTCCCGTGGGAGGGGCCCTTCGTCGTGGGCATGCTCGACGGTCAGTCGAGGTAGTCCCTCAGGACCTGGGACCGTGAGGGGTGACGCAGCTTCGACATGGTCTTCGACTCGATCTGGCGGATGCGCTCACGCGTGACGCCGTAGACCTTACCGATCTCGTCCAGCGTCTTCGGCTGTCCGTCGGTCAGGCCGAAGCGCATGGCCACCACGCCGGCTTCCCGCTCGGAGAGGGTGTCCAGCACGGAGTGGAGCTGCTCCTGCAGGAGTGTGAAGCTCACGGCGTCGGCCGGTACAACGGCCTCGGAGTCCTCGATCAGGTCACCGAACTCCGAATCGCCGTCCTCGCCGAGCGGCGTGTGCAGGGAGATGGGCTCGCGGCCGTACTTCTGGACCTCGACGACCTTCTCGGGCGTCATGTCGAGCTCGAGGGCGAGTTCCTCCGGGGTCGGTTCCCGCCCGAGGTCCTGCAGCATCTGCCGCTGGACGCGGGCCAGCTTGTTGATGACCTCCACCATGTGGACGGGGATGCGGATGGTCCGGGCCTGGTCCGCCATCGCGCGGGTGATCGCCTGGCGGATCCACCAGGTCGCATAGGTCGAGAACTTGAAGCCCTTGGTGTAGTCGAACTTCTCGACCGCGCGGATCAGGCCGAGATTGCCTTCCTGGATGAGGTCGAGGAAGAGCATGCCGCGCCCGGTGTAGCGCTTGGCCAGGGACACGACGAGGCGGAGGTTCGCCTCGAGCAGGTGGTTCTTGGCCCGCTTGCCGTCGTGGATCACGAATTCGAGTTCGCGCTTCAGCTTCGGATCCATGTCCGGATCGGCGGCGATCTTCTCCTCGGCGAAGAGGCCGGCCTCGATGCGCAGGGCCAGGTCCACTTCCTGCTCGGCGTTCAGCAGGGCGACCTTGCCGATCTGCTTGAGGTAGTCCTTGACGGGGTCCGCAGTGGCACCGGCGGAGACGACCTGCTGCGCAGGTGCGTCGTCGTCGTCGGCATCGGAGTAGACGAAGCCGGTGCTCGTCCCGACCTCGGGGGTCTCGGGCTTCGCGTCCTCGGCATCGACCTCGATGGCAGGGTCCGTTGTGTCGGCGGTGTCCACGGAACCCTCGGCGTCCGCGGCCGAGGCCTTGGCTGCGGCAGCCGACGAAGCGGCCTTGGTCGCGGGCTTCTTGGCCGCTACCCGTCGCTTGGTAGTGGTGGTACCAGCGTCTGGCGACGCCGGTGCTGCTGTCTTCTTGACCGACACAGAGAACCTTTCGTACGGCGGTGTGTGGCATCGTCAGAGGGACAACACCACTATGACCCTGTCAAGTCCGCGCTCGATACCAGATGAACACTGCCCGGGACAGTTCCCAAGGGAACGGTCCCGCAGCCCTCGCTATTCCCCCGGGAGCCGCTTGTCAGCGACCGCCTGCGTGGGAATGCTCGGTGATGTTCTGGTGCACGGACCCAACCGGGTCTCAACTTTCATTGTCTCACGGTTCGCTGCCCCGCCGGAAATCACCCCGCGGCCGGCGGGCCGCTCCGTCCCGCCGGGTCCGCGGAGCCTGGCCTCGCCTCAGGCTGCGACACGCAGGGCCGCCGCGGCACCCTCCGTCCAGGCGGTGGTGCGGCTCCGCGCCCAGACCGGGAGCCCTCCGCGGCGCAGGAGTTCGTGCAGCAGACGCGCGAGGCGGTAGCCGGGCACGGCCCGCTCCGCCGCGTCGAGGAAGACGGCCGCCCGTGATCCCCGACCCCGCGCGTATTCGAACCAGGCGCTCATGGTGAGGGCCGCGGCACAGGACTCACCGTCCGACACCGCAGCGAGCCGCGCGAGGAGGATACTCATGGCGTCGACGCGGTCCCACGCGATCGCGCCGGGGTACCTGCCCGCCAGCACGTCCGCATAGCGCAGGGCCCCGGCACCGCAGGAGGCGGGCCCGGCCGTCCGCGGCTCCGGGTAGCGGGCGTCGGACCCGGCCTCGGGCCGTCCACCCGGTCCGGGGTCTGCGTCGGGCCCGGCCTCGAATTCGGATTCGGGATCGAGGCCGGCGTCGACTTCTGCAGCGACACCCGCCGCGCGGACCGCCGCCACGGCATCGTGGAGCGGACCGCACCTGCGTACCTCCGGCAGGACCCCTGCGGCGGCAGGACCTCCGTCCGGTGTCGAGGGCGTGTCGGCCCGCGGGCCCGGAGTGAGCAATCCGCAGCCCGCGGCGCCGTCCACTGCTGCTGCGGATCCGAGGCACGCGCTGACGAGGAGGAAGTCGCGGACCGCCCGCGCCTCGACGCTCGCGAGGAGGAACCCGGCGACGTCGGGCTCGGCCTCCGCGTCGAACTCCCCGAAGCGGTGGAGGACGGCGTCCCACAGTGCGGATGTCGCGCGGAACTGGTCGGGGGTCGTCCACCGGCCGGCGCAGCACGCGGCATAGTGCGCCTGCGCGGTCTCGACGGCCCGGATCACCGCGTCCGGGGCTGCCGTCCGCGCGGTGGCCCGCTCGGCGACGGACGGTGCGGCCCGGAGGACGGCGTCGGGTGCGGAGGCGTCGAAGGCACTCCCGCCGAAGATCAGCTCGGCGTTCAGCGCGCTGTGCGCCACGGTGTCGAGGGGGTGGCCCGGCCAGGGGCAGCACTCCTCCTCGAGACAGAAGAAGTCCCGCCACGCGGACCGCGAGACGAGCCAGCCACCCCGGACGGGCAGGCCCGCGGTATCGAGGACGTCCTCGAGGGTGAGCACCGTCCCGCTGCGCGGCGCCGGGGCTCCTAGCCCCCAGGGCTCCTCGGTGTACACGACGACGAGCGTGCCGTCGGCGTCGAGGTCGCCCTCCAGGAACGAGAGCACGCCGTGGGCGAACCCGAGCGGGTCCGCCCCGGCGTCGGGGAGGTCCACCCGCAGTGTGGCCCCGAGCTTCCGGCCGGCGGTGGTCAGGACCACCAGGCTCTCGGAGGGCAGGAAGCCGAGGGCGTGCGGGATGTAGGAGAGGATGTCGGCCGGTGAGCTGACCACGAGGGACGGTGACGCCGGGGTGCCCGGTACCGGGCTGGAAGGAGATGACATGCCGCCAGCCTGCTCCCGCCACCCGCCGGTCGCACGGGAGTCCCGGCTTATGTGGACAACCCCGGCCCGGACAGGAGCCGACCGGAGCGGACCGCAGCCGTCCGACCGACCCCTACCGGCCCCGGGCGGCCCGCTGCTCGCGGCGGCGCCGGCGTTCGCGGGCCAGGGCGTCACGGAGCGGCGGCACGACGACGCCCTGCTCGGCCATCCTGCGGCGGACCCTCCGCCTCGCGATGACGACGGCCGTGGCGCCGACGGCCAGGACGAGGATCTGCACGGACATGGCCAGGCGGAAGGACGGCAGCGCGTACAGGTCGCCCTGCGAGAACCCGGTACCGAGCAGGATGTCCAGGACGGTCCCGATGGCGAACATGGTCAGCAGGGACGCCAGGAAGCCCCCGATGTTCACGATCCCGGTGGCGGTCCCCATGCGTGCCGCAGGGTTGAACGTGCGGGCGAAGTCGAAGGCGATCATGGATCCCGGCCCCCCGACGGCGAGCGCCACCACCAGCAGGGTCAGGAGGACGAGGGGGGCCGGTCCCGGATAGAGGAGGACCGCGAGCCAGGCCCCGGCCATCAGGGCGGCGATCGCGAGCACCATGGTGGAGCGGCGGAGGGGGTGCCGGCCCACGTACCGGCCGAGGAGGGGTCCGCAGACGATTCCGACGGCGACGAACAGGGTCATCAGCGCCGACGCCGCGCCCTCGCCCACCTTCTCGGCCCGCACCAGGTAGGGGTAGCCCCACATGAGGACGAAGACGGTGCCGGGGAACTGGATGGTGAAGTGCGTCCACAGGCCCAGCCGCGTGCCAGGCTGCTTCCAGGCGGCGGCGAGGGAGGTGCCCGTCTCCCGGATGGTCTGGACGGTCCGGGTGCCGGCGACGGGCGAGTCCCGGATCAGGACGACCGCGAGCAGGACGGCGAGCGCGGACAGGGCTGCAGCCGAGAGGAACGCGGACTGCCAGCCGGCCACGGACAGCACGGCGACGAACGGGAGGACGGACACCACCTGACCGAGCTGGCCGATGATCCCCGTCCACTGCGTGAGGACGGGGATGCGGCGCGGTTCGAACCATGCGGGGAGCAGTCGGAGGACGCTGATGAACGTCATGGCGTCCCCCGCGCCCACGAGCAGGCGGCCCGCGATGCCGGCTCCGACCGTATCCGCGAAGGCCAGGTGCGCCTGCCCCAACGCCATGAGCACGCCGCCGGTGACGATCAGCGTCCTCGGTCCCCACCGGTCGACGAGGACACCGACGGGCACCTGCAGACCGGCGTAGACGAGCAGCTGGACGACGGTGAAGACCGACAGCTGCGAGGCCGAGGCGCTGAAGCGGTCCGTCGCCTCGAGGCCGGCCACGCCGAACGTGGTGCGCTGCGTGACGGCGACGAGGTAGGCCGCGACCCCAGCCGCCCAGACCAGGAGTGCCCGCGAAGAATTCACCTGCCCATTATCCAGCGGCGGGCGCGCCGTCCTGTCCGTCGTCGCGCCCGTCCGGGGTGCCGGGCTTCGACGCGGCCCCGGTCTCCGGCGTGGCATCGGGGCGGTCGTAGTCGATGGCCGTGGTCCCGAGGAACTCGGTGTCCCAGAGCAGCGTCGACTCCTCCTCCGCCTGCGGGCTCGCCAGGTAGGCCTCGACGGCGGCGCCCAACTCCTCCGCGCTGGCGAGCTCGCTGTTCTCCTTCACCAGGAGCGATTTCCGGGCGACGCCCTCGGCGTACTCGTCGTAGCGCTTCTCGAGCGAGGCGACGACGGACTGCACCTCCGAGGAGTTGTCGACCTGCCGGGCGATCTGCCGTTCGACGTCGCGCCCCGTCTCCCGCAGGCGGTCGGTGGGGAGGACGAGTCCGGCGGTCGCGCCCAGGTACTCGAGGCCCGCCACGGCGGCGGGCGGGTACTCGGCCTCAGCGAGGTAGTGGGGCACGTGGATGACGTGCCCGACGACGTCGTGCCCGGCCTCGACCAGCCGCAGCTCCAGCACGTGCCCGATGGAGGCCTGCAGTTCGGCCGTGGGACGCCAGGCGTTCATGCCGTCGATGAGGTCGGACCGGTTGCCGTGCAGCGTGACGCCGATCGGCCGCGTGTGCGGGACGGGCATCGGGATCGCGTGGATCCACGAGGTCATCGGCACGTCCAGGTCCTCGACGAGTCCGACGACGGCGCTCGCGAAACGCTCCCACTGGAAGTCCGGCTCGGCGCCGGTCAGCAGCAGGAAGGGCTCACCGAGCCCGTCGTACAGGCGGTGCAGTTCGAGCCGGTGCGGCCGGTAGTCCGTCAGGTGGTCCTCGGCGAACGTGATCTTCGGGCGGCGGCCGCGGTAGTCCATGAGCTGGTCGGCGTCGAACACCGCGACGGGCTCGTGCTCGAGCACCTCGAGGAGTTCCTCGCTGACCTGCGAGACGACCTGCCCGGCGTCCATGAAGCCGGTCAGGCTCACCAGCAGGGGAAGGCCCCGGCTCGCGGGGTGGTCGAAGGCATCGGTGTCGGCGGTGTACAGGGTTCGTGGATCCAGCATGGCTCTCTCCTCGGGTCAGGTCCTGCATTCGTCAACACCGCCTGCGCCGGCTTCATTCCGGGGCGCCGCGGCACAGAGACTACGATCGTCAGGACGGTTCCCGGCCCACCGGATACCGGAACCACCCGCAACGCCGATCTGGACAACCCAGCCGGACACGAGGAGACAGATTCCGTGATCAAGACCACCGAGCTACACCTGACCGCTTCCGCGAAGGACCTCAAGAAGATTCCGAGCGACGCGCTCGTGATCGCGGTCGCGAAGGGGGCCGACGGGCCCGTCCTGCTCGACAGCCCCCTCCCCGCGAAGGCCGCGCGCGCCCTCGGGGATTCCCTCCAGGTCCTCGGCATCACCGGTGCCGCGGACGAGGTCCGCCGCTTCCCGGGCCTGCCCGAGACCGGCGCCGACTCCCTCGTGCTCTCCGGCGTCGGACCGGTGTCCGCCGGTGAGGTGCTCGCACCGGAGACCCTCCGCCGCGCCGCGGGCGCCGCGATCCGCCAGCTGACCGGGCTCGAGACCGTCGTCCTCGCCCTGCCCGCGGAGAGCGTCCTGGCCGCCGCCGCCGTCGCCGAGGGCGCCGCCTTCGGCGCGTACGCCTACGAGGGGCACAAGTCCGGGATCGCGGCGGACGGCACGGTCTCCCCGCCGAAGAACCGGGAGGCCGTCCGCGCCGTCGTCGTGTACACGCCGGTGGCCGACGACGCCGACCTGGCCCCGGCGCTCCGACGCGCCGTCATCCTCGGCAAGAACGTGAACGCCACACGGACGCTCGTGAACCAGCCGCCGAGCCACCTCTACCCGGAGACCTTCGCGCAGGCCGCGAAGGAGCTCACGCGCGGTCTCCCCGTCAAGGTCACCGTGATGGACGAGAAGCGCCTCGAGCGCGACGGCTACGGCGGCCTCCTCGGCGTCGGCAAGGGATCCTCGCGACCCCCGCGCATGGTCAAGGTGGAGTACTCCCCCGCCAAGTCCGCCGTGCACCTCGCCCTCGTGGGCAAGGGCATCACCTTCGATTCCGGCGGACTCTCGCTGAAGCCCGCCGCCGGCATGCAGACCATGAAGCTGGACATGGCGGGCGCCGCCGTCGTCCTCACCACGCTCCTCGCCGTCGCCGAGCTGGGCCTGCCCGCCAAGGTCACCGCCTGGCTCTGCCTGGCCGAGAACATGCCCTCCGGCACCGCGCAGCGCCCCGAGGACGTCCTGTCCATCTACGGCGGGCGCACCGTCGAGGTCCTCAACACCGACGCCGAGGGCCGCCTGGTCCTCGCCGACGGACTCGCCGCCGCGAGCGAGGAGTCCCCGGACGCCATCATCGACATCGCGACCCTCACGGGAGCGCAGATGATCGCCCTCGGCACGCGGGTCTCCGGCGTCATGGGCGACGACGGCGTCCGGGACGCCGTCAAGGCCGCCGCGGACCGCGCGGGCGAGCAGTTCTGGCCCATGCCCCTGCCCGAGGAGCTGCGTCCCAGCCTCGAGTCGCAGGTCGCGGACCTCGCCAACATCGGCGAGCGGAACGGCGGGATGATGACCGCCGCGGTGTTCCTGCGCGAGTTCGTCGGTCAGGTCGACGGCGAGAAGATCCCCTGGGCACACCTCGACATCGCCGGACCGGCCTTCAACGAGGGCGGCGCGTACGGGTACACCCCGAAGGCGGGCACCGGCGTCGGGGTCCGCACCCTGCTGGCGTACGTCGAGGACGTCCTCGCCCGCACCGCGTGACCTCCGGGGCGCCGGGACGGCATCCCGGCCCGGCGCCCCGACCCCTCCCGTCCCCGCCGCCTCTCCCCGATCAGGTGAGAATGCGCACATCGGCCGGCAACCGCCGGACGCGCACGCGCTCCAAGTGGATGCAGGCCACAACTGGGGATAGGGTGAAAAACAAGGGTACGAAGCACCTGCGACCGCACTGCGACCGCATCAGTCATCACCGATCTATCAACCGACGCGCCCTGCGCGTCAACAGACCACGCGAGGGAGCGTCCAAGTGGCCGCATCGGCAACTGCGCAAGAATTCGACATCCTGGTACTCGGTGGAGGCAGCGGCGGCTACGCCGCGGCTCTCCGCGCGGTGCAGCTGGGCTTCACCGTGGGACTCATCGAGAAGGGCAAGCTCGGCGGCACCTGCCTCCACAACGGCTGCATCCCCACGAAGGCGCTCCTGCACTCGGCCGAGATCGCCGACGGCGCCCGCGACGCCGAGAAGTACGGGGTCAAGGCCACCTTCGAGTCGATCGACATGAACGCCGTCAACGCGTACAAGGACGGCATCATCGCCGGCAAGTACCGGGGGCTGCAGGGACTCATCAAGTCCAAGGGCATCACGGTCATCGAGGGCTCGGGCAAGCTCGCGTCGGAGAACACCATCGACGTCGACGGCACCGTCTACACCGGCAAGCACATCGTCCTGGCCACCGGTTCCTTCTCGCGCAGCCTCCCGGGCCTGGAGATCGGCGGCAAGGTCATCACCTCGGACCAGGCACTCACCATGGACTTCGTCCCGAAGTCCGTGATCATCCTCGGCGGCGGCGTCATCGGCTGCGAGTTCGCGTCCGTGTGGAAGTCCTTCGGCGTGGACGTCACCATCATCGAGGCACTGCCCTCCCTCGTCCCGAACGAGGACGCCTCCATCGTCAAGGGCTTCGAGCGGGCGTTCAAGAAGCGCGGCATCAAGTTCAACACCGGCACCCGCTTCAAGTCCGTCGAGCAGAACGACGACGGCGTCGTCGTGTCCCTCGAGGACGGCAAGACCTTCGAGGCGGACCTCATGCTCGTCGCCGTCGGGCGCGGGCCCGTCACGAAGGACCTCGGGTACGAAGCGGCCGGCCTGACCATGGACCGCGGCTTCGTCATCACCGACGAGCGCCTCCACACCGGCGTCGGGAACATCTACGCGATCGGGGACATCGTCCCCGGCCTGCAGCTGGCTCACCGCGGCTTCCAGCAGGGCATCTTCGTGGCGGAGGAGATCGGCGGCCTGAAGCCCGTCGTCGTCGCCGACCTGAACATCCCCAAGGTCACCTACAGCGATCCCGAGATCGCCTCCGTGGGGTACACCGAGAAGGCCGCCCGCGAGAAGTTCGGCGACGACCGCGTCGAGACGCACGAGTACAACCTCGCCGGCAACGGCAAGAGCTCGATCATCGGCACCGGCGGCCTCGTGAAGCTCGTCCGCGAGAAGGACGGCCCGATCGTGGGGGTCCACATGCTCGGCAGCCGCATGGGCGAGCAGATCGGCGAAGCACAGCTGATCGTCAACTGGGAGGCGTACCCCGAGGACGTGGCACCGCTCATCCACGCCCACCCCACGCAGAACGAGGCCCTCGGCGAGGCCCACCTCGCCCTGGCCGGCAAGCCGCTGCACGGCTGACGCGCAACACCCCAGGTACACCACCGGCTTGGTCCACGCCCCGAGGGCGTGGACTAAGCTCGGAAGCAGGAAATCCGAGCACGTCCAGCTGGACCCGCCCCCCGCGTCGGCCAGCTGCCAAGGAACGATCTACGAAGGAGAAACGGGCGCACTATGTCTGAATCCGTGAACTTGCCCGCTCTCGGTGAAAGCGTCACCGAAGGCACCGTCACCCGCTGGCTGAAGCAGGTCGGTGACCGTGTCGAGGTCGACGAGCCCCTCCTCGAGGTCTCCACCGACAAGGTCGACACCGAGATCCCCTCCCCGATCGCCGGCGTGATCGAGGAGATCCTCGTTGCCGAGGACGAGACCGCCGAGGTCGGCGCCCCGCTCGTGCGCATCGGCGACGGCTCCGGGAGCGACGACTCGGGCAGTGCCGATTCCGGGAGTGCCGATGCCGGGAGTGCCGACTCGGACAGTGCCGCTTCCGCCGCTCCGGCCGAGGAGGAGGCTCCCGCCGAACCCGAGGCTGCTCCCGAGAAGGCCGCTCCTGAAGCCGCTCCCGCGGCCGAGTCCTCCGACTCCTCCGCCGACGAGTCCGCCGAGGGGACCGAGGTCACCCTCCCCGCGCTCGGCGAGAGCGTCACCGAGGGAACCGTCACCCGCTGGCTCAAGGCCGTCGGCGACGACGTCGAGGTCGACGAGCCCCTCCTCGAGGTCTCCACCGACAAGGTCGACACGGAGATCCCCTCCCCCGTCGCCGGCAAGCTCCAGGAGATCCGCGTCAACGAGGACGAGACCGCCGAGGTCGGCGCGGTCCTCGCCGTGATCGGCTCGGGCGCCGCCGCGCCGAAGAAGGTCGAGGCCGCGTCGGGCGAACCGCTGGCAGCGGCACCCTCCGAGGAACGCGACGACGCTCCTGCCGAGAAGTCCGGCTCCGACCATAAGGCCGAGCAGACCCCCGAGCCCGCCGAGGACAAGCCCGCCGCTCCCGCCCCGGCCCAGGACAAGCCCGCCGCGAAGCCTGCGGCCGAGGACAAGGCCGCCGCGAAGCCTGCGGCCGACTCCGCGCCGGCGGAGGTGTCCGGAGGCTCGGACGCCGCAGCCTACGTGACTCCCCTCGTCCGCCGCCTGGCCAACCAGAACGACGTCGACCTGTCGACCGTCAAGGGCACCGGTGTCGGAGGACGCATCCGCAAGCAGGACGTCCTCGAGGCAGCCGAAGCCAAGAAGGTCACGACCCCGGAGCCGGCAGCGTCCGCTCCCGCGGCCGCTGCGCCGTCGAAGCCCGCGGCTCCCGCCGTCGAGCCCTCGAAGCTTCGTGGCACCGTCGAGAAGGCCCCGCGCATCCGGCAGACGATCGCCAAGCGCATGCGCGAGTCGCTCGAGGTGTCGGCCCAGCTCACGCAGGTGATCGAGGTCGACATGACCCGCATCGCGAAGCTGCGGACGGCGTCGAAGGACACCTTCCTGGCCCAGAACGGCGCGAAGCTGACCTTCCTGCCCTTCCTCTCCAAGGCCGTCACCGAGGCGCTCAAGCAGCACCCGAAGCTGAACGCGTCCTTCGACGAGGAGAAGAAGGAAGTCACCTACCACGACGCCGAGCACCTGGCGATCGCGGTCGATACCGAGAAGGGCCTGCTCGTCCCCGTGATCCGGGACGCCGGCAACCTCAACCTCGGGGGGCTGGCGAAGAAGATCGCCGATGTCGGTGCCCGCACCCGCAACGGCCAGATCGGTCCGGACGAGCTCTCGGGCGGGACGTTCACGATCACGAACATCGGCTCCGCCGGGGCACTGTTCGACACACCGATCATCAACCAGCCGCAGGTCGGCATCCTGGGGACCGGCATCATCGTCAAGCGTCCCGTGGTCGTCACCGGTCCCGACGGTGACGACACGATCGCCATCCGCTCCATGATGTACCTGAGCCTCACCTACGACCACCGCCTCGTCGACGGCGCGGACGCAGGCCGCTTCCTGCAGACCCTGAAGGCACGCCTGGAGGGTGGCGCGTTCGAGGCCGACCTCGGCCTGTAGCGCCCTCCGATCCACCAGGTGCGCAGGAGAAGCCGCTTCCCGTGAGGGAGGCGGCTTCTCCTGTTTCCACCTCGCTCCCTAGGATGGGAGCGAAGCACCGGATGCGACCCCCGTGTCCGTTCAACACCAAGGAGAACCATGGCTACCGTTCGCACAGCCCACACCGTCTGGAGCGGGGACCTCCCCACGGGGTCGGGGCAGGTCTCGCTCGATTCCTCCGGCCTCGGCACCTACGACGTCACCTGGAAGGCACGCGCCGAGCAGTCCGAGGGCAAGACGAGCCCGGAAGAGCTCATCGCCGCCGCTCACTCCGCCTGCTTCTCCATGGCCTTCAGCCACGCCCTCGGCGAGGAGGGGAAGACCCCGGAACGCGTCGAGACGAAGGCCGAGGTCGACTTCCAGCCGGGCACCGGGATCACCGCCATCCGTCTCACGCTCGACGCCACCGTCCCCGGACTGTCCGAGGACGACTTCCAGCGGCTCGCCCGGGGTGCCAAGGAAGGCTGCCCCGTGTCGCAGGCGCTGGCCGCGGTCAAGGACATCTCCCTGACGGCCACGCTCCACGGCTGAGGCCTCCCGCCCAGCGGACGAAGGACCCCGGACACCGTCCGGGGTCCTTCGTCCGCCGCGGCCCGGTACCGTTCCCCTGCGACAAGTGGTTCGATGGGATCATGCGCATCCTCCTCGCCGGCGCGTCCGGGACCATCGGTACTGCCCTCATCCGCCAGCTCGAGACGAACCACGAGGTCCGGCGCCTGGTGCGCAGGGCCGCCAAGGGGCCGCAGGAGGTCCGGTGGAATCCCGCAGCCGGGGACCTCGACGTCGAGGCCGTCGAGTGGGCCGACGCCGTCATCAACCTCTCCGGGGCGGGCATCGCAGGGGGACTCTGGACGAGGAGTTACAAGGAGACGCTGTACTCGTCGCGTATCACGGCGACCCGGACGCTCGTCGACGCGATGCGGAAGGCCTCGAACCCGCCCACGGTGTTCATCAGCCAGTCCGCCTCCGGCTACTACGGGGACCGCGGCGACGAGGTGCTGACCGAGGGCTCGTCGTCCGGCGGGACGTTGCTCGCCGACATCTGCCGCCGCTGGGAAGCCGAGGCGCTCAAGGCTCCGGACGGTGTCCGCGTCGTTCTGGCCCGCACCGGGATCGTCATGGCGAAGGAGGGCGGAGCCCTGCCTCCCCTGCTCATCCCGATCCGGTTCTTCGCGGGGACGTCCCTCGGCTCCGGTCGCCAGTGGTGGCCGTGGATCAGTCTCCGCGACGAGGTCAGGGCGCTCGAGTTCCTCCTCACAGCCCCGCTGTCCGGCCCGGTCAATCTGAGCGCTCCGGTGCCCGCGACCCTGGACGCCATCACCCTGCAGCTCGGCAAGGCATTCAGCCGCCCGGTGTGGTTCCGTGTGCCCGGGCAGATCCTGACCACCGTCATCGGGCAACTCGCCTACGAACTCCTGCTGGTCAGCCAGCGCATGGAGCCCCGGGCGCTGACCCGGGCCGGCTTCACGTTCGACGAGCCCACGCCGGAGGCCCTCGCGGGCTGGGTGCACCGCACCGCGACGTCCTGACGACGGCGGATCCACTCAGTCCGGTGGATCCACTCAGTCGGGCGGCGCCACGACCGAGTGGATCCGCCACCCCTCGCCTGAGGTCCACAGGACGAAGACCAGGTCCTGCAAGGCGGCGTCCCTCGGCGTCGTCGACCCGGGCCGCTGCGATGCCGGGGCCGCCGTCTCGGTGTAGGACGACAGCGCTGCCCTTGCCCGGACCACGGAGACCCTGGTTCCGGGCGGGGGTTCGGCGACCACCGGCAGGTTCGCGAGCCCCGGCAGGCCGGCCAGGGCCGCATCCGTCAGGGCGACCGGGTCCCGGATGGCGATCGACAGGTTCCGGAGCGCCCTGCCCGTCCCCGCGAGCGCGCTGACCGCTTCGTGGTCCGTCGCCATGGCAGGGGATCCCTCGACGTCGACCCGTGCGAGCAGGTCGGGATCGGCCTGCGTGAAGGCCTGTGCCCGCAGGGCCGCCAGGCCCTCCAGCGCCACGGCGGGATCATCGGCCCGCGCTGCCCGATCCGCGTCCGCGCCACCGGCAGCACTCTCCCCCGAGGCATCGTCCCGGTCCGACGGTTCCGTCCCGGCGCGGGCGGTCCTGTCCGACGGGCCCGGAGCCGCAGGATCGGGCCCGGCAGCGGACGGCACCTGATCGGGAGCGCCCGCGGTGGTCACGGACGGCGGATCGGGAGCATGGCCGACCGCGGGCTCCGAACGGAATCCGTCGACGGTCAGGACCATCCCTGCGACGAGCAGGGCGACAGCGGCCACACCGGCCAGGGCGGCCACCACGACGCGGGCCCGCCGGTCCCGTCGAATCGGGCCCACCCGCTGCCCATGGAGCAGGGTTGCGCGGCGCCGTCCCCTGCGGGGGCGCACGTCCCCGCGCCGTCTCCTCAGGACGCGTTCCGGCTGCGACCTTCCTGCGGACGGGCGCCCTGCCCTTTCGGCATCGCGGCCTCCTGGCACTCCCCCGTGGGCGCGCGAGCGCCGGCCCGTCATCCGCCTCCCCCGGGACCGCGGATCACCGGCGGGGGTGTCGGTGCGCCGGGTCAGCAGGTCAGGCAGCACGCTTGCATGCACGGCCGGGACGAGGTCGACGGGAACCGGCATGGACACAGCCAGCAGTCCGCGGGCGAAGTCCTCCGCGGTGGGTCGTCGGACCCTGTCGGAGCTCAGCGCGTCCTCGACGAGCTGCATGAGTTCCAGGGGCGCCTCCGGGACGATCAGCACGAGGGGCGGCCGCTGCTCGGCGGGTCCGGGGACACGACCGGTCAGGGCGAACCAGGCCACGGCCGCCAGGGCGAAGACATCGGCGCCGGGCTCGAACGATCCGTCGTGGAGCGGGTCGAGGAAGCCGGGCGTTCCCGAAATTCCTCCCCGTGCGGCGCCCAGCAGTCGACCGGTCCCGAAGTCGGCGAGGAGCGGCTTGCCCTCGGCCGTGAAGAGGATGTTTCCCGGCGTCACGTCGCCGTGCAGGGCGCCGGCGGCGTGCAGGTAGCCGAGCGCCTGTGCCACCGGGACCAGGGCGGTCACGACCTCGGGGACCGGCAGCGGGCCGCGAGTCGTCACGAGGCCGAGGAGCGAGCCGCCGGGGGCGAGGTCCATCAGCAGACCGGGGCCGTGGTCCGTCCCGACGATGCCGTGGACCGGAACGAGGTGGTCGTGGGTGAAGCGTTGCAGGAGCCTCAGTTCGCGCGCGAGCACGCCGGGGTCGGGGGCTTCCGTGACGCCGGTGTCGGCGCCGCCCGTGCCGCGTTCGACGCCCGACGCGGCAGCCGGAGCCGGAGTCGCCGGTCCGACCGGCGCCGGCCCCGGGGCGGGAGCCGCACCCCCGGAGGCGGCACGTCTCGCGCGCCGGCTCGGCGCCGCAGCCGAGACCACGACCTGCGCCTCCGCAGAGCGGCGCGCAGCCTGCTGCTCCGCAGGGCCCGGATCGTCCGGAGCGACCACCTTCAGCGCAAACCGCCGTCCGTCACCGTCCGTCACCAGCCACACCGCGGAGGAACCACCCCTGCCCAGGAGACGCCCCACCCGCAGGCCCGGGACGGCCGGCCGCTCCCGATCGGTGGGCTCGGTGGCCCACCCATCGGGAGCGACCGGCGGATCGGACGACAGCGCGGCGTCCTCCGGGGCCGCGCCCGATGGCGTACCCGCTGTGACGCGCGATGACCGCCCCGCCTCCGTCACTCCCGCGTCCTCGTTCATGGTCCAGTTCTAGGCCATGCAGACGCCTCCATCAGCGTTATCCACAGCCCGGCCCGACAAGCGACCGGAAGTGATTGCAGGAGTAGAACATATGTTCTATTTTTAACGCACAGTCCCGACGAGGCAGGTAATCATGAAACGCATTCCCAGCGACCCGGTCGAGGCATGGCGTCCGGTGGACGAGTCGGTCGGACTCACCTTCGAGGACGTCACGGGCGTCCCGCAGCCCTGCCGACTGCGCTGGCGCGGCTCCCTGTGGCACGTGCTGGGCCCGAGCCGCCACTGGTCCACCTGGCGGGCCCTGCCCTCGACACCGACCGGCATGGAGGACGTCCGGCCCATCCACCCGTGGCGGACCGACTTCTGGCGCTTCCGGGCCCAGACCGGCCCCGTGTCCCCGATCCTCCACTTCGAGGTGCGCCGCGCCGGGACGGACTGGCGGCTGGTCCGCCTCGGTGCCACCTTCGATCTCCCGCCCGCTCCGAGGACCGGCGCAACCATCCGCACTGACCGCGCGGGGCCGCTGGTCCAGTAGCCGGCTCCAGGGCAGAGCCAGATGGCAGGAGGGTGTCACTGCACAGGACTAGGCTTATCCCATGACTCTTGTGCTGTCGCGCGTCGGACTGGCTCCGGATTACATCGAGTACACCCAGGGGTGGGAGATGCAGAAGGCGCTCCACGCCCAGGTGGTGGCGGGCTCCGCGCCGAGCACCGTCCTCATCCTCGAGCACGACGCCGTGTACACCGCCGGCAAGCGGACCGAGGAGCACGAGCGGCCCTTCGACGGAACGCCCGTGGTGCCCGTCGATCGTGGCGGGAAGCTCACCTGGCACGGCCCGGGGCAGCTGGTCGGCTACCCCGTCCTCGCGCTGCGGGATCCGGCGCGCGTCGCCGACTACGTCCACATCCTGGAGGAGGTCATCATCGCCTCGCTGCGCCCCCTCGGGATCGACGGCATCAGGATCGAGGGGCGGTCCGGTGTGTGGCTCGCGGAGACCGGCTCGCAGCCCGCGCGCAAGATCGCGGCGATCGGCATCCGGGTCAGGAACCGCGTCACGATGCACGGCTTCGCCATCAACTGCAGCAACGACCTCGCACCCTTCCAGCAGATCGTCCCCTGCGGTATCACCGACGCCGGGGTCACCTCGATCTCCGCCGAATGCGGCCGCACCGTCACGCCTGCCGATCTCGTGTCGTCGATCGAAGCCGAACTGCGCAAGAATGAGGCTGTACTGGTGGGCAAGGACGACGCCGAAGCACCCGATCACTACCCTGCTGGTGCCGGCGGTCTGCCCGCCCCCGCCCAGAACCAGCCAGAAGGAGCTTCCCTGTGAGTCTTGCACCCGAGGGCCGCCGACTGCTGCGCGTCGAGGCGCGCAACGCCGAGACACCGGTGGAGCGAAAGCCCGACTGGATCAAGGCGAAGGTCAACATCGGCCCCGAATTCGTCGCCATGAAGAACCTCGTGAAGAAGGAGGGCCTGCACACCGTCTGCGAGGAGGCGGGGTGCCCCAACATCTTCGAGTGCTGGGAGGACCGCGAGGCCACCTTCCTCATCGGCGGCTCCGAATGCACCCGCCGGTGCGACTTCTGCCAGATCGACACCGGCAAGCCGCAGCCCCTCGACCGCAGTGAGCCCTTCAAGGTCGCGCAGTCGGTGCAGTCCATGAACCTGCGGTACGCCACCGTCACCGGTGTCGCACGTGACGACCTGCCCGATGAGGGTGTCTGGCTGTACGCCGAGACCATCCGGCAGATCCACAGCATGAACCCGGGCACGGGCGTGGAGATCCTCATCCCCGATTTCTCCGGCCGTCCCGAGCACATCGCTGCGATCTGCGATGCCGCCCCGGAGGTCTTCGCGCACAACGTCGAGACCGTCCCCCGCATCTTCAAGCGGATCCGCCCGGCGTTCCGGTACGAGCGCTCCCTCGACGTCATCACGCAGGGGCGCGACCGCGGCATGGTCACGAAATCGAACCTCATCCTCGGCATGGGCGAGACCCGGGAGGAGATCTCCGAGGCCCTTCGCGACCTGCACGAGGCCGGCTGCGACCTCATCACGATCACGCAGTACCTGCGCCCGAGCGAGCGCCACCTGCCCGTCGACCGGTGGGTCAAGCCCGCCGAGTTCGTCGAGCTGAGCGAGGAAGCGGAGGCGATCGGGTTCCTCGGCGTCATGAGTGGGCCCCTCGTGCGCTCCTCGTACAGGGCGGGCCGCCTCTGGGCGCGCGCCATGCGCAAGAAGGGCCTGGAGCTCCCCCCGGAGCTCGCCCACCTGGACGAATCCGGGTCCGCCCTGCAGGAAGCGTCCTCGCTCCTCGCCGGCTGACGCGTCCGCCGCCCACGACGGCGGACCGCGCCGCGGTCGGCTCCCCGCCATCCCGTAGAATCGAAGAACTATGTCGCACACGATCGATCCTTCCGGTTCCCCCACGCCCAAACGCCGTCTTTTCTCGCGCAAGCCGAAGCCTGGGAAGGGCCCGAAGAAAACCGGGCGGATGAAGCAGATCCGCGAAGTCTTCAAGATGACGCGGCGCAACGATCCGAGCGTCGTCTGGTTCATGCTGCTCGCGTTCGTCGGCATCATCGCGCTCGGGCTG
The DNA here is from genome assembly GCF_002927275.1 of Arthrobacter pityocampae. GTDB lineage: Bacteria > Actinomycetota > Actinomycetes > Actinomycetales > Micrococcaceae > Arthrobacter_D > Arthrobacter_D pityocampae. The sequence goes on from NZ_PRKW01000002.1 coordinate 468,201, forward strand.
CTGATCGGGTTGCTGATCGACAACGTCATCACGCTGATGATCATCGCCGTCCCGCTCGCGTTCCTCGCGGCGATCTTCATCCTGTCCCGCCGGGCCGAACGCGCGGCGTTCTCGCAGATCGAGGGAAGGCCCGGCGCGGCCGGTGCAGCGCTCAGCGTGCTGCGGCGCGGCTGGATCCTGCAGGAGCAGCCCGTCGCCGTCAACCCGCGCACCCAGGACGCCGTGTTCCGCGTGATCGGTCGCCCGGGAGTCATCCTCGTCTCGGAGGGCCCGTCCACGCGGGTCAAGCAGCTCGTGGACGGCGAGAAGCGCAAGATGTCCCGCATCATCCCGAACGTCCCCGTCCATGTCATCGAGACCGGGCGTGACGAGCGTCAGGTCCCCCTCGCGAAGCTCCCGAAGACCGTGCAGAAGCTCAAGAAGACCCTCACCAAGCAGGAGGTGTCCGCCGTCGACAAGCGACTGAGCGCCCTCGGGACGAAGCTCCCGATCCCCAAGGGCGTGGACCCGTTCAAGGCTCGCCCGGACCGCAAGGCCATGCGCGGGCGCTGACCTCCGGATAGCGGCACGCGAAGAGCCCCTCCCGACGGGAGGGGCTCTTCGCGTGTCCGGGGTCGTGGTGCGGCCTAGATCCGGAAGAGTCCCGTACCGCGCGCCCGGTCGTGGAGTCCGCGCTGGTCCGCGTCGATGATGAGGGCCGGGATCACGAGGCACAGGAGCACGCTCCGGATGATCGCGGTCAGGTAGCCGGCAGGCTTCCCGTCCAGGGTCTGCACCTGCATGCGGAGGATCCGATGCCCGATGCTGTACCCGAAGAAGCCGACGAACAGGATCTGTTCGACGAGGAAGAGGTACAGCGTGGCGAAGGAGTCGTAGTCGAAGAACGCCGCCGAGATCAGCGAGCAGATCACCCAGTCGATCAGGAGCGCCGCAGCCCTCGGGCCGAAGCGGGCGATCGACCCCGGGCCGGATTCCGGGCGCCCGAGCCGCTGGCCGGGCCACTGCTGATCGCCCGACGGAGGAGGGCCTTCCATCCACGAGCCGATGTCATCTCTGTTCACCACGCCTCCAGCGTACCGGGCGGTGAACCACGGCATTATGCCCCCGCGCGCAGGAACGCGCTAGGGTGGGAAGAGCACTTCCCCCCATGTAACGTCCCGGAAACAACGGCGACACCAGCGAGAAACTGCCCGCTCCTACAGTTGGAACGAGATGACGGCAGTGTCCCACTCCGTCGGAGCTCGTGACTTCCCGCGCGGTGCAGGGGCACGCGCTGGCGCCCGGTCTTTCCCCCAGCCCTGTGATAGGAGCATGAATCGATGTTTAAGAATGCGGACGAGGTCCTCAAATTCATAGCCGACGAAGACATCAAGTTCGTCGACGTACGGTTCACCGACCTGCCCGGCGTGCAGCAGCACTTCAACGTCCCGGCCAAGACGGTCGACGCGGACTTCTTCATCCACGGCCAGCTCTTCGACGGCTCCTCGATCCGCGGCTTCCAGGGCATCGCAGAGTCGGACATGCAGCTCATCCCGGACCCGACGACGGCTTTCGTCGACACGTTCCGCACCGAGAAGACCCTCGCGCTGAACTTCTCCATCGTCAATCCGCGCACCGGTGACCCCTACCACCGCGACCCGCGCAGCGTCGCCGAGCGCGCCGAGGCCTACCTGTCCTCCACCGGCATCGCGGACACGGCGTTCTTCGCCCCCGAGGCCGAGTTCTTCATCTTCGACAACGTGCAGTACGAGTCCTCCCCGCAGGGCAGCTTCTACAAGGTGGACTCCATCGAGGCGCCCTGGAACAGCGGTCGCGAGGAGATCGGCGGCAACCTCGGCAACAAGACGCCGTTCAAGGGTGGCTATTTCCCGGTGTCCCCGGTCGACAAGCAGGCCGACCTGCGCGACGCGATCTGCGTCGAGCTCGACAAGGCGGGCCTCGAGGTCGAGCGGTCCCACCACGAGGTCGGCGGCGCCGGCCAGGCCGAGATCAACTACAAGTTCACGACGATGACCCACGCTGCGGATGACCTGCAGAAGTTCAAGTACATCGTCAAGAACGTCTCGAACGCATGGGGCAAGTCGGCCACCTTCATGCCGAAGCCCGTCTTCGGCGACAACGGCTCGGGCATGCACTGCCACCAGTCCCTGTGGAGCGACGGACAGCCGCTGTTCTACGACGAGCGCGGCTACGCCGGCCTGTCGGACACGGCCCGCTGGTACATCGGCGGCCTGCTCAAGCACGCCTCCGCCGTCCTGGCGTTCACCAACCCGACGGTGAACTCCTACCGCCGCCTGGTCAAGGGCTTCGAGGCCCCGGTCAACATGGTCTACTCGCAGGGCAACCGCTCCGCCGGCATCCGCATCCCGATCACCGGGTCCAACCCGAAGGCCAAGCGCATCGAGTTCCGCGCGCCGGACCCGTCGTCGAACCCGTACCTCGCGTTCGCCGCGCAGCTCATGGCCGGCCTCGACGGGATCAAGAACCGCATCGAACCCGCGGACCCCATCGACAAGGACCTCTACGAGCTTCCCGCCGAGGAGGCCAAGGACATCCAGAAGGCTCCCGGCTCGCTCGAGGAGGCTCTCCTGGCCCTCGAGGCGGACAACGAGTTCCTGCAGGCCGGCGACGTCTTCACGCAGGACCTGATCGACACATGGATCGAGTACAAGCGCGAGATGGAGATCAAGCCCCTCTCGCTGCGCCCGAACCCCTACGAGTTCGAGCTCTACTACGGCGTCTAGTCGGATCCGCGACTGAACGGGTTTCGGTCCGCGAGGAGTCCGTACGGGCGGTCGGCACTTCGGTGCCGACCGCCCGTACGGACTTTCCTTTTGCCCGGAATCACCGCCGGCCCGTGGCGGAACAATTGTTCCGCCGACAATTCAGGTCGGCACGAGGACGGCACATCGCGAGCCGAAGTGAGGTCGCACCCCGAGACCATGAATTCAACGCCCCAGGACGGGATGCAGATGCTCACTCTCGATCGCGACGCGGGCCTGAGCGGAAGCCGCTTCGAGGGAATCTGCAATTGACGCGCCGCGCAGGGTCGCGCCCAGGAAGCCGGCCATGAAGGCATCGCCCGCACCGTTGGTGTCCACGACGTCGGCGGGAGAAGCAGCAACGTCGTGGCGCGTCCCGTCCGCTTCCAGCGCTATCGCACCCTGTGCCCCGCGTGTACAGACCGCCAGGCGGGGCCCTCGTGCAAGGCAGGAGCGCATGAGTTCCCAGGGATCGTCCGTCCGGTCGTCGTTCATGAAGACGGCGTCGGCCGCCCCCAGGAACGGCTCGTGGAAGGCGGACGATCCGTCGTAGTCGTGGAGGTCCATCCAGAGCGGTGTCTGCCCATGCCCGCCGCGTTCGAGCACCGACAGGCCGAGCTCGCTCAGGTCGATCACGGCGAGATCCGCCGCTCCCACGCTCGCCACGGCGGCGTCGACGTCGTCCTCCGCCGGCGTGGACGGCACCGAAACGTAGAGGGACACCCGGCCACCACCGTCCGTCATGAGGTTGACGTGGCGCTCCGTGCGCTCCGATGCAATCGCCTCGACGGTGACGCCGGCCAGGGTCAGGGCATCGCGTACCCGCCCGCCGGCTTCGTCCGCGCCGACGGGAGCGCACAGGCGCACGTCGATGCCGAGATCCGCCAGGTGCAGGGCCTTCCCCGCTGACGTGCCTCCGACCGTGTGCCAGGAGCGCCGCGCGAACTGCATGTGCGGAACGGGCTCCGGGAGGTGATCAAGGAGAATCAGGTGGTTCCACGAAGCGGGGCCACAGATGACGACGATCGGACGAACGGACATCATCGCAGCCTAGCGCGCGCCCCGTTCACACCCTCCTGTCCGAAGAACCCCGAAAGACCTGTCGTAGCCGGGAAGAATGCGAAGGCCTGTCGATATCCGAAGAAAGACCGAAGCATTACCGCAATTCCACGGTACCGGTGGAAATACGTGGCAGACTGCCGGAGGCGTCCAGAGGGGACGGTCATTACTTTCGGGGACACCATGAACATCAGATCGGGACTTGTCGCTGTCCTGGCCGCCGGCCTTCTCTTCACCGGCATCGCCGCTCCGGCCGACGCGGGAGCGACGTACACCACCACTCTTCGCGCCGCGGCCCGGGCCCTCCCGGTAGCCGCCGAGAACAATGTCGGCTACGACCGGAACCGTTACTTCGGTGGCTGGCTCGACCAGGACAAGGACTGCCAGAACACCCGCGCCGAGGTCCTCGTCACCGAGTCGAAGGCCGCGCTCTCCTATACGACGGCACGCCGCTGCACTGTCGCCACGGGCCGCTGGACGACGACCTTCGACAACAAGGTCCATACCTCGGCGTCCACCGCGCAGATCGACCACACCGTCCCGGTGGCCGAGACCTGGGGGTCGGGGGCGCGGAAGTGGACGCAGGCACGCCGTGTCGCGTTCTACAACGACACCGGCTACGCAGGAGCCCTCAACGCCCAGACGACGCTCCTGAACCAGCAAAAGCAGGCCAAGGGTCCCGAGGACTGGATGCCGCCGAAGAATCAGTGCTCGTACCTCGCGCAGTGGATCACGGTGAAGGCACGGTGGGGCATGACCGCGGACTCGCGCGAGAAGGCGGCGCTCGTGCGCCTGGCGGACCAGTGCGCTGCCACGAACCTCGCGATCACGAAGTACTGACGTCCCGGCCGGACCGGGACGCTAGTACCCGTAGAAGTGGCGCTCGAAGATGCTCCGGCTGCGCCGTGTCATCCGGAGGTAGTCCTCCTCGAGGTGGGAGCCGCTGTCCGGGCCGTAGCCGCACCAGCGCGCCACCGCCTCGAGGTCGCGGCGTGAGGACGGCAGCAGATCGGACCCGCGGCCGCTCCAGATGACGTTGGCCCCGCGGATGCGGGTGGCCAGGGTCCAGCTGCCGCGCAGGATCGCGACGTCCTCGGCCGGCACGAGCCCCTCGGCCTCGATCACGTCCAGCGCCGCGAGCGTGGACTGCACGCGCAGGGCCGGGACCGCGTGTGCGTGCTGCAGCTGGAGGAGCTGCACGAGCCACTCGACGTCGCTGAGCGCACCGCGTCCCAGCTTCAGGTGCCGCGACGGGTCGGCTCCGCGCGGGAGCCGCTCCGCTTCGACGCGCGCCTTGATGCGCCGGATCTCGCGGACGTCGGTCTCGGCCAGCTCCCGCGGGTACCGCACCGGGTCGATGAGCTCGAGGAATTCGGCGGCCAGGCCGTCGTCGCCGGCGAGGGGCCGGGCCCGCAGGAGCGCCTGCGCCTCCCACACGAGGGACCAGCGGCGGTAGTACTCGCGGTAGGAGCCGATGGAGCGCACCATCGGACCCTGCTTGCCCTCAGGGCGGAGGGCGGCGTCGATCTCCAGCACCCGCTCGGCGAGCACCGCCGGCTTGCAGGGCTGCGTGAGCAGCGCGACCAGCCGGGCCACGATCGTCTCCGCCTGCTTCTGGGCCGCCGCCTCGTCCGCGCCGGGCCGCGGCCGGTGGACGTAGATGACGTCGGCGTCGGACCCGTAGGTGATCTCGCGGCCGCCCTGGCGTCCCATCGCCATGACGACGACGTCGGTCAGCTGCTCGGCCCCCGCGAACACCTCCTTCTCCGCCACGTGCAGTGCCCCGAGGACCGCCGCGCGGTCGGCGTCGGACAGCGCCTCCCCCACCTCCGCCTGGGTCAGCAGGTTCGAGCTGTCGGCGATGGCGATCCGCAGCAGCTCACGCCGCCGGATGAGGCGGATGAGGCGGATGGCGTCCTCCGGCTCGGGGTGCCGCGACATCTTCGACTGGATCTCGTGCCACTGGGCCTCGAAGGTGTCCGGGACGAGCTCGGCATCGGCGCCGAGCCACTGCGTCGACTCCGGCGACACCTCCAGGAGGTCGGTGATGAACCGGCTGCTCGACAGGACGGTGCAGAGCCGCTCCGCGGCGGCGTTGGAATCGCGCAGCATGCCCAGGTACCAGTGGCTCTCGCCGAGCGATTCGCTCAGCCGGCGGAAGCCGAGGAGCCCGGCATCGGGATCCACGCCGTCGGCGAACCAGCCCAGCAGGATGGGCAGGAGCTGCCGCTGCAGCAGGGCCCGACGCCGGAGCCCGCCCGTGAGCGCCTCGATGTGGCGCATCGCGCCCCGCGGATCCTGATAGCCGAGCGCCGCGAGCCGCGCCTGGGCCGCTTCCGCCGTGAGCTGCACGTCCTCGGGCCGGAGCGTCGCCGCGTTGTTGAGCAGCGGCCGGTAGAAGATCGATTCGTGGAGCCGTCGGACGAGCCGCCGCGTGGACTGCCACTTGGCGTGGAGGCTCTGGGCGCTCGGGCGCACCGTCACCATGCACCCCTCGGAGGACCGCGCCAGGGCGCGCAGCGACGTCTCGTCCTCGGGCATCAGGTGGGTCCGGCGCATCTGCATGAGCTGGATCCGGTGCTCGAGGACCCGCAGGTACCGGTAGGCGTCGTCGAGGTCCATCGCGTCGGAGCGTCCCACGTACCCGGCGGCGCTGAGGGCGGCGATGGCGGAGACGGTGTCGCGCACCCGCAGCGACCCGTCCAGCCGGCCGTGGACGAGCTGCAGCAACTGCACGGTGAACTCGACGTCGCGCAGGCCGCCCGGACCGAGCTTCAGCTGGCGGGCCTCCTCGTCGCGAGCGATGTTGTCCGTGACGCGGCGGCGCATGGCCCGGACGCCCTCCACGAACCCTTCCCGCTGCGACGACGCCCAGATGAGCGGGGCGATGGCCTCCTCGTACCGCCGGCCGAGGTCGGCGTCCCCCGCGGCGGCCCGGGCCTTCAGCAGGGCCTGGAACTCCCAGGTCCTCGCCCACCGCTCGTAGTAGGCCACGTGCGACTGCAGCGTCCGTACGAGCTGGCCGTCCTTGCCCTCGGGCCGGAGGTTCGCGTCGACCTCCCACAGGGCGGGCTCCGGCCCGGACGAGTAGACGCCCCGGGACATGCCGGACGCGAGCCCCGTCCCGATCCGCGTGAGCGTCGCGTCCTCGAGGTCCTCCCCCTCCACCACGTAGACGACGTCGACGTCGGAGATGTAGTTCAGTTCGCGGGCGCCGCACTTGCCCATCGCGATCACGGCGAGCCTGACCCGGGCGACGACGTCGGGCCCGTACACCTCGCCCAGTTCGGCGCGGGCGACGGCGAGGGAGGCCTCCAGGGCGGCGGTCGCGAGGTCCGCGAGCTCACGTCCGACGACGGGCAGGTAGTCGACGGGGATGCAGTGGCCGAGGTCGCGGACGGCCAGGTCCGTCAGGAGCCTCCGGTAGGCGACCCGCAGCCGGCAGTAGGCGTCGACGCCGACGACCCCCGCGACGGGGTTGGCCGCCGCCGGGTCGGCGTCGACGGAACGGAGCAGCTCCGCGCGCACGTCCTCGGGTGCGACGACCGGCGGTGTCGCGGGCCGGGACCTCACCACGTCGAGGTGCTCCGGGTGGCGCATGAGGAACTCCCCGAGCGCCTCGGAGGCGCCCAGCAGCCGGAACAGGAGGCCGCGGCGGCCCGCGTCCGCGAAGGCCGCCGCGACCGCCGTGCGGTCCACGGCCGTGAGCCTCACGAAGGACTGCAGCGCCATGTCCGGGTTGGCGGCCACGGCCAGACCCGCGAAGAGATCGTCGTCGTCGAGGCCCTCGAGTTCCGGTGCGTCCAGGAAACGCCGGCTCTTCTCGAGGTCCGTGAAGCCGTAACTGATCAACTTGCGGTTGAGGCTCATGTCCCAACCCTAGCCATCTCCCCGGGCGCTCCTTAAAGGATGTTGAGGTTCCGGCGCAGCTCCCAGGGGGTCACCTGGATGCGGTAGTCGTGCCACTCGGCGCGCTTGTTCCTCAGGAAGTTCTCGAACACCTGCTCCCCCAGGATGTCCGCGACGAGCTCCGATTCCTCCATGACGCGGATGGCGTCGTGCAGGCTGGCGGGCAGCGGGTCGTGTCCCATGGCGCGGCGTTCGGCGGCCGTGAGGCTCCAGACGTCGTCCTCGGCGGCCGGCGGAAGGTCGTAGCCCTCCTCGATCCCCTTCAGACCTGCGCCCAGGAGCACCGAGTACGCGAGGTAGGGATTGCTGGCGGAGTCGATGCCGCGGTACTCGATCCGCGCCGACTGGCCCTTGTTGGGCTTGTAGAGGGGGACGCGGACCAGGGCGGAGCGGTTGTTGTGGCCCCAGGACAGGTAGCTCGGCGCCTCCCCGCCGCCCCAGAGCCGCTTGAAGGAGTTCACGAACTGGTTGGTCACGGCCGTGAACTCGGGCGCGTGCCGGAGGATGCCCGCGATGAACTGGCGCGCGGTCTTCGACAGCTGGAACTCGGCGCCGGCCTCGTAGAACGCATTCGTGTCACCCTCGAACAGGGAGAAGTGGGTGTGCATCCCCGACCCGGGGTGCTCGGAGAAGGGCTTCGGCATGAAGGTCGCGTAGCTGCCGGAGGTCAGCGCGACCTCCTTGATGATGGTGCGGAACGTCATGATGTTGTCGGCGGTCTGCAGCGCATCGGCGTAGCGCAGGTCGATCTCGTTCTGCCCGGGACCCGCCTCGTGGTGGCTGAACTCCACCGAGATGCCCACCGACTCGAGCATGGCCACGGCCATCCGCCGGAAATCCTGGGCGACGCCGCCCGGGACGTGGTCGAAGTAGCCGGCCTGGTCCACCGGCACCGGCTGGCCGTCCGCCCCCGGTTCGGCGGACTTCAGCAGGTAGAACTCGATCTCCGGGTGCGTGTAGCAGGTGAACCCCATGTCGGCGGCCTTCGCGAGGGTCTTCTTGAGGACCCCGCGCGGGTCGGCGGTGGACGGCTGGCCGTCGGGGGTGAGGATGTCGCAGAACATCCGGGACGTCTGCTCCTTCTCCCCGCGCCACGGCAGGATCTGGAACGTGGACGGATCCGGCTGGGCGAGCATGTCCGACTCGTACACGCGGGCGAGCCCCTCGATGGAGGACCCGTCGAACCCGAGACCCTCCTCGAACGCCCCTTCGACCTCGGCCGGCGCGAGCGCCACCGACTTCAGGGAGCCGACGACGTCGGTGAACCACAGCCGTACGTAGCGCACGTCCCGCTCCTCGATGGTGCGCAGTACGAACTCCTGCTGCCGGTCCATGACAACCTTCTTCCTCGAATCGATGCCCGGACCGCTCGGTCGGGGCGGCAGGCCGTGCCTGCCCGGGACGTTCCGCCGCGGCGCCCGTGGACGCCCGCGGCCCGCCTCCGGCACACGCCGTCCTCACTCTACTGATCCGCGGGCACGGAACGGGTGCGGCGGCGCCTCGCCATTGTCGCGCGCCCGTGTTAACGGCCGGTTACGGTGTGGCGCGCGGTTCCCGGGGACCGGACCGGCGGAGCGCCGTCCGATAGTCTCGTGTCATGACTTCCGCCGAACTGCCCGCCCCCTACGGAGCGGGCGCAGGCACGACGCCGACCCCGCCGGCCGGTACCCCGCCTGTCCCCCCGACCGGTCGGATCCGCATCCGCCACCTGCAGCAGGCCAAGGAGAACGGCACGCGCTTCGCGATGCTGACGGCGTACGACCAGTACGCGGCGCAGGTGTTCGACGAGGCCGGCATCGAGGTGCTCCTCGTCGGCGATTCGGCGGCCAACAACGTCCTCGGGCACGCCACCACGCTGCCCATCACGCTGGACGAGATGATCCTCTTCAGCCGGGCGGTCAGCACCGCGGCCCGGCGGGCCCTCGTCGTCGCCGATCTGCCCTTCGGCAGCTACGAGGTCTCCTCCCAGCAGGCCGTGGAGTCCTCGGTGCGCCTTTTGAAGGAGGGCCTGGTGCACGCCGTGAAGATGGAGGGCGGGGCCGAGTACGCGGACACCGTCCGGGCGCTGGTCCGCGCGGGCATCCCGGTCATGGCCCACATCGGCTTCACGCCGCAGAGCGAGCACGCCCTGGGCGGGTACCGCGTCCAGGGGCGCGGGGACGCGTCGCAGCGCATCGTCGAGGACGCCGTCGCCCTCGCCGATGCCGGGGCGTTCTGCGTCCTCATGGAGATGGTGCCCACCGAGACGGCCGACGCCGTCGACGCCGCGGTGCGCGTGCCGACGATCGGCATCGGGGCCGGGCCGGGCACCACGGGCCAGGTGCTGGTCTGGCAGGACATGGCCGGGCTGCGCGGCGGCCGGCAGGCGAAGTTCGTCAAGCAGTACGCGGACGTCCGGACCGTCCTCGCGGATGCCGCCCGCGCCTACGCGGACGACGTCCGGGCGGGCACCTTCCCCGGCCCCGAGCACACGTTCTGACCCGGGCGGCTCTAGGAGTCGTCGTCCCGGTCCCAGGCGTCGTTGCGCTGCTGGACCTTCTCGAGGGCCTTCTCGGCCTCGGACCGCGTCGCGTACGGGCCGATCAGCTGCGACCAGTCCGACTGCCGGTCCTCCTCGACCTCGTGCGTGCGCACGTTGAACCAGTACTCCGTCATGCCGACCTCCTCCGTCCGGGCGCGGACCGTGTCGTCCGCGGGCCGGTACGGCACCGTCTTTCGGCTACCGGCCGGCGCCCACTATAAGATCAGGGTATGCCCCAGACTTCCGCAGCCGCGCCCCTTGGGACCCTGACCCCCGGCACCATCTCCCCCCAGCGTCCCGTTCCCCGCAGTATTCCGCGCCCGGAGTACGTGGGCCGCACCGCGCCGGCGCCCTTCACCGGATCCGAGGTGAAGACGCCGGAGACGATCGAGAAGATCCGCGTGGCCGGCAGGATCGCCGCGCAGGCGATCGTCGAGGTCGGCCACCACGCGAAGCCCGGCGTGACCACCGATCACCTGGACCGGATCGGCCACGAGTTCCTCCTCGATCACGGCGCGTACCCCTCCACCCTCGGGTACCGGGGGTTCCCGAAGTCGCTGTGCTCGTCGCTCAACGAGGTCATCTGCCACGGCATCCCGGACTCCACGGTGATCGAGGACGGGGACATCCTGAACATCGACATCACGGCCTACAAGGACGGGGTGCACGGCGACACGAACTACACCTTCTGCGTCGGCGACGTCGACGAGGAGTCCCGACTGCTCGTCGAGCGTACGCAGGAATCCCTGAACCGTGCGATCCGCGCGGTCGCGCCGGGCCGGGAGATCAACGTCATCGGCCGCGCCATCGAGTCCTACGCGAAGCGCTTCGGTTATGGTGTTGTCCGTGACTTCACCGGGCACGGCGTCGGCGAGGCGTTCCACACCGGCCTGATCATCCCGCACTACGACGCCGCCCCGGCGTACAACCGCGTGATCGAGCCGGGGATGGTCTTCACGATCGAGCCGATGCTCACGCTCGGGACCGTCGACTGGACCATGTGGGCGGACGACTGGACCGTGGTCACGAAGGACCGGAAGAGGACGGCGCAGTTCGAGCACACTCTCCTGGTCACCGATCGCGGCGCGGAGATCCTGACCGTCCCGTAGCACCCGTGCAGCCCACCTGTGTGCGCTGTGCCACGACCATGTCCGGTTCGCGCCGGACGACGCCCCCATCCGTCAAGAGAGAATCATGGCCAAGGACACCGACAAGAAGAAATCGAAGAAGCTCCCCGCCACGGTCATCGGCGTGGACATCGGCGGCACGGGCATCAAGGGCGGCATCGTCGACCTCGAGAAGGGCGTGATCGTCGGTGAACGGTACCGGATCCCGACGCCGAAGCCGTCCACGCCCGAGGCCGTCGCCGAGGTGGTCGCCCAGATCGTCACGGAGCTCTCCTCCCGGCCCGAGGGCCCCGCGGCCGACGTCCCGGTCGGCGTCACCTTCCCCGCGATCATCCAGCACGGCATCGCCCGGTCCGCGGCGAACGTCGACAAGAGCTGGGTCGACACCGATGTCGACGGCCTGTTCAGCAAGGTCCTCGGCCGGGACGTCCACGTGATCAACGACGCCGACGCCGCCGGCCTCGCCGAGGTCCGCTACGGGGCCGGCAAGGGCAAGATGGGCACGGTCCTGGTGATCACCCTGGGCACGGGCATCGGCTCCGCGTTCATCTTCGACGGCAAGCTCGTCCCGAACGCCGAGCTCGGCCACCTCGAGATCGACGGGCACGACGCCGAGACGAAGGCGTCCGCCGTCGCCCGTGAGCGTGAAGGGATCGACTGGGACGAGTACGCCGTCCGCCTCCAGCGCTACTTCTCGCACGTGGAGTTCCTCTTCTCGCCCGAACTGTTCATCGTGGGAGGCGGCATCTCGAAGCGGAGCAGCGAATACCTGCCCTCCCTCCAGCTGCGCACCCCGATCATCCCGGCGCAGTTGAAGAACCACGCCGGGATCGTCGGTGGGGCGCTCCAGGCGGCCCTGCTCTCCACCCCGAAGGCCTGACCACCGGGGCCCAGGACCACAGAAGCCCGGTACGGATCCGATCCGTACCGGGCTTCTCTCGTCCGGAGGTGGAACCGGTGGTGGCGTCGGCTTCCCCTCCGCAGCCACCACCGGCGTCTATGGGGCGCTAGTGCGCCGTCAACGGGCGCTGCAACCCGGTGGGGACGCGCTGCCCGGTGTCCTCGTTCTGCCGCCGCAGCGTCCCGATGGCCTCCTCGAAATCGTCGAGGGACTCGAAGCCCTGGTACACGCTGGCGAAGCGCAGGTAGGCGATCTGGTCGAGCTGGCGGAGCGGCTCGAGGATGGCGAGCCCCACCTCGTGGGCGTCGATCTCCGCGACGCCGCTGGCCCGGATGTTCTCCTCGACCTCCTGCGCGAGCAGGGCGAGATCGTCCTCGGTCACCGGGCGGCCCTGGCACGCCTTGCGGACGCCGTTGATGATCTTGGACCGGCTGAACGGCTCGCCGGCCCCGGAGCGCTTGATGACACTGAGGGTGGTGGTCTCCACCGTGCTGAAACGGCGGCCGCACTGCGGGCACTGACGGCGGCGGCGGATGGCCGAACCGTCATCGGCGAGGCGGCTGTCGACGACCCGGGAGTCGGCGTTGCGGCAGTACGGACAGAACATGACTCCCCTCCCGCTCGGTGGGCGGTCCCAACAACCTGCCAGGATCAGTCTAGAACTACATGTAGTGAAACAACAACACTGTAATTACCAGATGTAGTGGAGATCGCCGGAGTGGGGCGGGCAGCGGCTCAGGTCGCGGAGGCCTCGAAACGGGCGGCGACGGCCTCCCCGTGCGCGGGGAGGTTCTCCGCCTCCGACAGCGAGAGGATCGAGGCCGCGACCTCGTGCAGGGCGTCGCGGTCGTAGTGCACGAGCTGGACGGCGCGCAGGAAGGTCGTCACGTTGAGACCGGAGGCGAAGGCGGCGGTCCCGCTGGTGGGCAGGACGTGGTTGGACCCGGCGCAGTAGTCCCCGAGGCTCACCGGGCTGTACGCGCCGATGAACACGGCGCCCGCGTTGCGGATGCGCGCGGCCACCGCGGCGGCGTCGGCGGTCTGGATCTCGAGGTGCTCGGCGGCGTAGGCGTCGCACACGGCGATCCCGTGCTCGACGTCGTCGACCAGGATCACGCCGGACTGCGGCCCTGACAGGGCGGTCCGCACCCGCTCGGCGTGCCGGGTCCGGGCGGCACGGACCGCGAGGGCGTCGACGACGGCGGCCGCGAGGACCTCCGAGTCGGTCACGAGGACGGACGCCGCCTGGGGGTCGTGTTCCGCCTGGCTGACGAGGTCCGCGGCGATGAGGTCGGGGTCGGCCGTCGCGTCGGCGAGGACGGCGATCTCCGTGGTCCCGGCCTCCGAGTCGATGCCCACCCGGCCGCGGACCAGCCGCTTGGCCGTGGCCACGAACACGTTGCCGGGGCCGGTGATGACGTCCACGGGATCGATGTCCCGTCCTGTCCCGGAGTCGTCCCGGACGCCGTAGGCGAGGGCGGCGACGGCCTGCGCGCCGCCCATGGCGTACACCTCGGTGACGCCGAGCATGGCGGCGGCGGCGAGGATGGCGGGGTGCGGCCAGCCGCCGAACTCCTTCTGCGGGGGCGAGGCGAGGGCGATCGACCCGACGCCGGCGGCCTGGGCGGGCACGACGTTCATGACCACGGAGGACGGGTAGACGGCCAGCCCGCCCGGCACGTAGAGGCCCACGCGGTCCACGGGGATCCACTTGTGCGTCAGGTGCGCCCCGGGCGCGACCTGCACCTCGACGTCGCCGGGCGCCTGCGCGCCGGCGAAGACCCGCGCCCGCCGGATGGCCTCCTCGAGGGCGGCCCGGACGCCGTCGTCGAGGCCGGCGAGGGCGGCGGCGATGACGTCTGCCGGCACCCGCGGGTGGTCCTGCTCGACGCCGTCGAAACGGAGGGCGAGGGCGCGGAGCGTCTCGAGGCCGCGGGCGCGGACGTCGTCGATGATCGCCTGGACGGCGGCCTCGGAGGACCGGGCATCCGCCGCGGCCCGCGGCATGGCACTCTTCAGCTCACCCGCCGACAGGCTCCGGCCGCGCAGGTCGATGGTGCGGAAGTCGACGGTCGATGACGTGCTGGACGGTGGATTCACCCTGAGAGTCTATCGGGAGTGCCGCCGGGGTCCGTCACGGTCGCCTGGCTCCTCAGGCCGGGCGGCGCGCGAGTCCGATGAGGGCCGTGAGGAAGATGATGAGGGCGGCGACGCCCGGCCAGATGGCGAGGGCACCGTAGGAGTGCAGGAGGAAGTCGGAGCCGGGCAGCCCGTCCTGGTCGTGCGGTCCGAGCAGGTAGGCGAGGCCCTCCCCGACGGCGAGGGCGAGGAGGGACCCGAGGACCGATCCGCCGACGGCGGCCAGGATCCGTGCCACCGCGGCGGGCAGCGCGAGCCGGAGGGCGACCACCGCGCCGACGGCGATGCCCGCGACGAGTTCGAGGCCGGCCAGGGTGAGGTCCCGGAGCAGCCACTGGTCGGCGGAGGACGGGTCACCGAACAGGCGCCCAGTGGGAGCGAGCAGCCACCACGCAGCACCCAGGACGGCGCCCAGGAGGATCGTGGACCCCAGCCACCAGAAGACGCCCGCGGGCGGCACCGATCGCCGGTCCTCGGCCACGGAGTAGACGGGGGGCGGGTAGGTGCTCGGTCCGGTGGCCGGACCCTTGCTGGCGCGCATGACTTCTACATTAACAAACCGGTCCGCGTCCGGGGTGCGGGCCTAGGGTGGTGGAGTCCGACGCCCGACGATCCCCGGAGGAACCCCGTGAGCACCCCAGGCACCGCAGCGCCGGTCGCGACCCCGCCCATCGACGCGCACGCGGAACATTTCCGCGAGGTCTTCCGCCGACACGCGGCCGGCGTATCCATCATCACCGCCACCTACGACGGCGTCCCCTACGGCTTCACGGCGACGTCCGTGGCGTCGCTGTCCGCCGACCCGCCGCGCTTCACGTTCAACATGGCGCGCTCCTCGTCCTCCTGGCCGGCGGTCGCGAACACGAGCTTCGTGGGCGTCCACATGCTGAGCACCGAGAACGAGGGCCTGGCGAACCGTTTCGCGCGGACGAAGGACCGCTTCACCGGCGACCACTGGGAGCCGGGGCCGGAGGGCGTCCCGATCCTCCGGGACGTGGCCGGCTGGCTCGTGGGGCGCATCAGCATGCGGCTGTCCTTCGAGAACAACGCCGTGGTCGTCGCGGAGGTCGTCGCCGGGAGCATCGGCCCCGACGGCGCCCCCCTGCTGTACCACGGCGGCAGCTACGGGACGCCGACGGCCACCGACTACGTCATCTGACGCGGGCCGGGCCGGGCGGAGAGCCGGGAGGCCCGGCCCTGCTGGTCAGGCGTCGAGGCAGGCCGGCCCGAGCAGGACCTTCAGGTCCCCGAAGAGGCCCGGCGTGGGGCTGACGCGCAGGTCCACGCCCAGCTTCATGACCTCGACCTTCCGTGACCCGTTGAGCCGGATCAGCACCTCGCTGGTGCCCGGGTGGGTCCTCAGCACGTCGCCGAGCGCCGTCACGGCGGTCTCCGTCGCCTTGTGCTGCAGCATGGAGATCACCACCGGTCCCGAGTGGCCCTCGCTGAGGTCCGGCACGGTCAGTTCCTGGGCGTTGAGCATCACCGCGCCGTCGTCGCGGCGCTGCAGGCGGCCGCGCACGACGACGATGAGGTCCTCCGCCAGGACCCCGGAGATGGGCCCGTACACCTGCCCGAAGAACATGACCTCCATGGAGCCGGCGAGGTCCTCGACCTCCGCCCGGGCGTAGGCGTTGCCGCTGTTCTTCGCGATCCTGCGCTGCAGCGAAGTGATCATGCCGGCGATGGTGACGATCGCGCCGTCGGCCGGTCCCTCCTCGCTGATGATGGACGGGATGGAGGAGTCGGCGTGCTGGCTGAGGATGCCCTCCAGTCCCTGGAGGGGGTGGTCCGAGACGTACAGGCCGAGCATGTCCCGTTCGAAGGACAGCTTGTCCTTCTTGTCCCACTCGGGCAGGTCCGGTACCTCGACGGACAGGCCGCCCACGGCGGCACCGGCGTCGTCGAACGCGCTGAAGAGGTCGAACTGGTTCGCCGCCTCGTTGCGCTTGAGGACGATCACGGAGTCCACGGCCTCCTCGTGGATCATCGCGAGGGCCCGCCGCGGGTGCCGGAGGGAGTCGAAGGCGCCGGCCTTGATCAGGGATTCGATGGTGCGCTTGTTGCACACGACGGCGGGCACCTTCTGCAGGAAGTCGCTGAAGGAGAGGAACGCCCCCTTCTCCTCCCGAGCCCCCACCATGGCGCCGACGACGTTCGCGCCGACGTTGCGGATGGCGCCCATGCCGAAGCGGATGTCCTTGCCGACGGGGGTGAAGTTGACGCTGGACTCGTTGACGTCCGGCGGCAGGACGGTGATGCCCATGCGGCGGCACTCGTTGAGGTAGATCGCCAGCTTGTCCTTGTCGTCGCCCACGCTCGTGAGCAGCGCGGCCATGTACTCGGCCGGGTAGTGCGCCTTGAGGTACGCCGTCCAGTAGGACACCAGGCCGTACGCCGCGGTGTGCGCCTTGTTGAAGGCGTAGTCGGAGAAGGATTCGAGGACGATCCACAGCTTGTCCATCGCGGCCTGCGAATAGCCGTTGGCCTTCATGCCCGCGAAGAAGTCGGCCTGCTGCTTGTCCAGCTCCGACTTCTTCTTCTTGCCCATCGCTCGGCGGAGCATGTCCGCCTGGCCGAGCGTGAAGTTCGCCAGCTTCTGGGCGGCGCTCATCACCTGCTCCTGGTACACGATGAGGCCGTACGTGCCGCCGAGGATCTCCTCGAGCGGACCCTCGAGCTCGGGGTGGATGGGCTCGATGTCCTGGAGGCCGTTCTTGCGCAGCGCGTAGTTCGTGTGCGAGTTCACGCCCATCGGGCCCGGCCGGTACAGCGCCAGGACGGCGGAGATGTCCTCGAAGTTGTCGGGGCGCATGAGTTTGAGCAGCGACCGCATGGGGCCGCCGTCGAGCTGGAACACGCCGAGGGTGTCGCCGCGCGCCAGGAGTTCGTAGGACTCCCTGTCGTCGAGTTCGAGGTCCTCGAGGACGAGGTCGGTGTCCTTGTTGGCCTTGATGTTCTCGACGGCGTCCGTGATGATCGTCAGGTTCCTCAGGCCGAGGAAGTCCATCTTGATCAGCCCGAGCCCCTCGCACGTGGGGTAGTCGAACTGCGTGATGATCTGGCCGTCCTGCTCACGGCGCATGATCGGGATGATGTCGATGAGCGGGTCGGAGGACATGATGACGCCGGCGGCGTGCACGCCCCACTGGCGCTTGAGCCCCTCGAGGCCGAGGGCCGTCTCGAACACCTTCTCGGAGTCGGCGTCGGTCTTCAGGAGCTCGCGCAGCTCCTCCGCCTCGGAGTAGCGCTTGGCGTTCTTGTTGTGCACGTCGGCCAGCGCGAGGCCCTTGCCCATGACGTCCGGCGGCATGGCCTTGGTGAGCCGCTCCCCCGTGGAGAACGGGTAGCCCATCACGCGGGAGGAGTCCTTGAGCGCCTGCTTGGCCTTGATGGTGCCGTACGTGACGATCATGGCCACGCGCTCGTCGCCGTACTTCTCGGTCACGTACCGGATGACCTCGGCGCGGCGCCGGTCATCGAAGTCGACGTCGAAGTCGGGCATGGACACGCGCTCGGGGTTGAGGAAGCGCTCGAAGATCAGGCCGTGCTTGAGGGGGTCGAGGTCGGTGATGCGCATCGCGTACGCCACCATGGACCCAGCGCCCGAACCGCGGCCCGGACCCACCCGGATGCCGTTGTTCTTCGCCCAGTTGATGAAGTCGGCGACGACGAGGAAGTAGCCGGGGAAGCCCATCTGGGTGATGACGCCGACCTCGAACTCGGCCTGCTTGCGGACGTCGTCGGGCACTCCGGCCGGGTAGCGGTACTGGAGGCCGGTCTCGACCTCCTTGACGAACCAGGACTGCTCGTTCTCCCCCTCCGGGACGGGGAACCGGGGCATGTAGTTGGCCTTGGTGTTGAACTCCACGTCGCAGCGCTCGGCGATGAGCAGCGTGTTGTCGCAGGCCTCCGGGTAGTCGCGGAAGATGGCGCGCATCTCGGCGGGCGACTTCAGGTAGAACTCGTCGGCGTCGAACTTGAAGCGCTTCGGGTCCGCCAGCGTGGACCCGGACTGGACGCACAGCAGGGCCGCGTGGGCCTTGGAGTCCTCGGCGTGGGTGTAGTGCAGGTCGTTGGTCGCCACGAGCGGCAGCCCCAGCTCGCGGGCGAGTTTGATGAGGTCCGCCTTGACGTTCCGCTCGATGTCCAGCCCGTGGTCCATCAGTTCGCAGAAGTAGTTCTCCGCCCCGAAGATGTCGCGGAAGTCGGACGCCGCCTGCTTGGCCTCGTTGTACAGGCCGAGCCGGAGCTTGGTCTGCACCTCGCCGGACGGGCAGCCCGTGGTGGCGATGAGGCCCTTCCCGTAGGTCTGCAGGAGGTCGCGGTCCATGCGGGGCTTGTAGAGGTAGCCCTCGAGGGAGGCGAGCGAGGACATCCGGAACAGGTTGTGCATGCCCCCGGTGGTCTCGGACCACAGGGTCATGTGCGTGTACGCGCCGGCGCCGGAGACGTCGTCGCGCCCGCCGCCGCCCCACTGCACGCGGGTGCGGTCGTTCCGGGCGGTCCCCGGGGTGAGGTAGGCCTCGACACCGATGATGGGCTTGATGCCCGCGCTGGTGGCCTTGTTCCAGAAGTCGAAGGCCCCGAACACGAACCCATGGTCGGTGGTCGCGAGGGCCTTCATGCCGAGTTCCTCGGTGTGGCTGAAGAGGTCCGTCAGCCGGGCCGCACCGTCGAGCATCGAGTACTCGGTGTGGTTGTGGAGGTGGACGAACGAATCTGTTGATGCAGGAGTAGCCACCCCCCGAGTGTAGTGCTCCCCGGCCCTGCGGCGGGCCCCCGGGCGTGTCGCCCGGGAGCCCTGCGGCGTGTCAGACGAGGCCCTCGGACAGGGCCGTCAGGGCGTACGCGAGGTCCACGGGATAGGGGCTGCTCACGGTCACGGGCTCCCCCGTCCGCGGGTGCGCGAAGCCCAGGCGGTGGGCGTGGAGCCACTGCCGGGTGAGGCCCAGTTCCGCGGCCAGGCGCGGGTCCGCCCCGTAGGTGAGGTCCCCCGCGCAGGGGTGGCGGAGGGCGGAGAAGTGGACGCGGATCTGGTGGGTCCGGCCTGTCTCGAGGTGCACCTCGACGAGGCTCGCCCGGCCGAAGGCCTCGAGCACCTCGTAGTGCGTCACGGAGTCCCGCCCGCCCTCCATGACCGCGAACCGCCACTCGTGGTGCGGGTGGCGTCCGATCGGCGCATCGATGGTGCCCTTGAGCGGATCCGGCAGTCCCTGCACGACGGCGTGGTAGACCTTGTCCACCGTGCGCTCCTTGAAGGCGCGCTTCAGGGCCGTGTAGGCGGGTTCGGTCTTGGCGACGACCATCGCCCCCGAGGTCCCGACGTCGAGCCGGTGGACGATCCCGACGCGCTCCGGGGCGCCCGAGGTGGAGATGCGGTAGCCGGCTGCGGCGAGGGCACCCACGACCGTGGGACCCACCCAGCCGGGCGACGGATGGGCGGCGACGCCCACGGGCTTGTCCACCACCACGAAGTCGTCGTCGTCGAGGAGGATCCCCATGCCGTCGACCGCCTCGGGGATGACGCGGTGCCGGTCCTCGGGGTCCGGCAGGTCGACGTCGATGCGGTCGCCGGCGTGGACGCGGTCCGACTTCGCCAGCCGTGCGCCGCCGCGCAGCACCCGCCCGTCCGCGCACCACTGGGCGACGGCGGTGCGGGAGGCGTCCAGCAGCCGGGCGAGGGCGGCATCCGCCCGCTTCCCGGCCTCGGAGGCGTCGATGACCAGCTCCCGGCGGTCACCTGCCACGATCGTCCCGATCCTGTGCCGGACCGGGCCGGTCCGTGAGGGTCGTGGGCTTCGCCGGCTCCGTCGGTTTCACAGGGTCCGCCGGGTCCGTCGGGTCCGTCGGCTCGCCGTCCCGGCGGCCGTCGAGACCGATGCCCCGCAGGGTCAGGATGCAGATGAGGGTCACGCCGCTGACGACGGCCGAATCGGCGATGTTGAAGATGGCGAAGTTCGGCAGGGCGATGAAGTCCACCACGTGGCCCTGCCCGAACGAGGGTTCGCGGAGGAGGCGGTCGGTCAGGTTGCCGAGCGCGCCGCCGAGGACGAGTCCCAGCGCCACCGACCACCCGCGGGAGGCGACCTTCCTCACCTGCAGGAGGAGGGCGACGGAGACGACCACCATGATGATCGTGAAGACCCAGGTGTAGTCCGTCCCGATCGAGAAGGCGGCGCCCGGGTTGCGGAAGAAGCGCCAGCTGAGCAGGGGCGGGAGGACCGGCGTGACCTGCCCCTCGGTCATGGTGGACACGACCCACCACTTGGTGAGCTGGTCGGCGGTGTACACGATCAGGGCGCACGCGAGCATCGTGAGTGCGTACCGCACCGGGATGCGGCGCGCGGGTCCCGGCGCGGTCGCCGGGGTGCTGTCCGCTGGGTGCGGCGGGTCGCCGTCGGGTTCGGGGGTGGTGTCGGCGGGCTGGTGCTCGTTCACGGTCCATCCAGGGTGTCGGCGCTGTGGGGTCTGGTGTCAGGGGTCCGGCACGGGGCGGGATCCCGGGATCGGGTGCCCTGACGACGGAAGGGCCGGTTCCCGGGGCGTGTGCCCCGGGAGCCGGCCCTTCCGCTGCTGCCCCGACGCGGGTCGGGGCGGGGTGTCCCGCTAGGAGGTGGCCTCGGTCGCGAGCGAGTCGCGGGTATCGAGCTCGCGGAGCTGGCCCTCGATGTAGGCCTTCAGGCGCGCACGGTAGTCCCGCTCGAAACCGCGGAGCTGCTCGACCGTCTGCTCAAGGACCGTCTTCTGCTCCTCGAGGTCCCCGAGGGTCTTGCGGCTCTTCTCCTCGGCGTCGTCGACGAGGCCGGTGGCCTCCAGCTGCGCCTCGGCGATGATCTTGTCGCGCTGCTCGACGCCCGCGTTGACGTATTCGTCGTGCAGTCGCTGCGCCATGGCGAGGACGCCGGCGGCGGATTCCGCCGACGTCACGGCGGGCGCCGGGGTCACGGCGACCGGCGGGATCGCCGCAGGACCGTTCTCGTCGTCGGCCTGGGGTGCGGCTGCCTTCTCGTCGGTCGCCTTCACGGCGTTCGGGCTGGCCGCGACCGGAGCGGGAATGGCGGTGGTCTGCGAGGCGTCGGCGGACTCCTCGCCGAGCCTGCGGCGCAGGTCCGCGTTCTCGGCGAGCAGGCGCTTGAGTTCGACCACGACCTCGTCGAGGAAGTCGTCCACCTCGTCCACGTCGTAGCCCTCGCGGAACTTCGTCGCCTGGAACCTCTTGTTCAGAACGTCTTCTGGCGTCAGAGCCATGGGGTCACCTCATACTGATAGACGCCGGCCCGCCGACTGGCGGTGCTGGCTGCGGTACTGGATTGTGGACATGAACCGCTGGACTCACGTCGGACTGTGCTTCAGCGTATATCTTCGCGCTGGTCTTCACCGACACCGATCCGGCCGTTATCGTGCGAGGTTCGCCGAGACGGACATCAGGATCAGCACGACGATGAACAGCACCAGGAACGCGAGATCAAGCTGTACGCCGCCGAGGCGCAGCGGCGGGATGAGCCGGCGCAGGGCCTTGATGGGCGGATCGGTCGCCGAGTAGATGCCCGAGGCGAGCACCAGCGCCGACTTCTGGGGGCGCCAGTCGCGGGCGAAGCCCTGCACGGCGTCATAGACGATGCGCAGGATCAGGGCGAGCTGGAACAGCATCAGTACCAGGTAGATGAGGGCGAATACCAGACTCACAGAGCAGTTTCAGTCCTTCGTGCCTTGGAGGGTCTTCCGCGACCGGAGGGCCGCAGCTCAGCTCTGGTTGAAGAAGCTGGTCTGTCCTTCGCTGGCCTTCAGGTCCTCGCCGAGTACTTCAATATACGACGGCGAGAGCAGGAACACCTTATTCGTGACCCTCTCGATACTGCCGTGCAGCCCGAACACGAGGCCTGCGGAGAAGTCGACGAGGCGCTTGGCGTCGGCCTCCCCCATATCGGTGACGTTCATGATCACGGGGATGTTGTCGCGGAAGCTCTCGCCGATGAGCTTCGCATCGTTGTAGGAGCGGGGGTGGATCGTGGTGATCTGGCGGAGGGCGGAGGCGTCCTCGCGGGACGACGGCGCACGCTTGATCGGGGTGACCGGGGCCCGGTACTCCTCGGCCGGGGCCACGCGTATCGCGGCCGGAGCCGGCTCGAGGTGACGCTCGTCGCGATCGTAATCCACCGTGTAGTCCTCGTTCCTGCTCTGCGCGTTCTTCGGTTCGGGCTCGTAGTGCTCGTCACCGTCGGCGAGCCCAAGGTAGATCATCGTCTTGCGCAGTGCGCCGGCCATGGTGACTCCTGTCCTGAAAGTGGATCGGTAGGTTCGGGGTTGTGCCACAGACTACCAACCCGGTGCCCGTCGTACCGCCGTTCCAGCGTCGACGCTACCGCACGGCCGGACGCGGACCGAGGACATCGGAGCCGATCCTGAGGTGTGTCGCCCCGGCAGCCACAGCCTCCTCGAGGTCCCCGCTCATCCCCGCCGAGACGGCGGCCGCGGCGGGGTCGACGGCGCGGACCTCGGCCGAGATGCGCAGGAGCCGCTCGAACGCGGCGGCCGGGTCCGCACCCCGGGGTGCCACGGCCATGACACCTGCGAGCTGCAGGCCCTCCGCCGCGACGCAGGCCTCGGCCAGCCGGACGGCGTCGTCGGGATGGGCGCCTCCCCTGCCGGCCGACGCGCCCGCCGGGTCGGCTCCGGCGTCGAGGGTGAACTGGAGGAAGCAGTGCAGGGCCCCCCGCGGACCCGTACCCGCCGCGGACCGTCGCTCCTGCTCCACCCCGACCGCCCTGCCCAGGGCCGTGACGAGCGGGAGTCGGTCCACGGAATGCACGCTGTGCGCGTAGCGGACCACCGATTTGGCCTTGTTGGTCTGCAGCTGGCCGATGAAGTGCCAGGCGAGCGGGAGGTCCTGGAGCTCGGCCGCCTTCGCCGCGGCCTCCTGGTCCCGGTTCTCGCCGACGTCGGTGACGCCGAGTCCCGCGAGGATCCGCACGTCGGAGGCCGGGAAGTACTTGGTGACGACGATCAGGCGCGGTGCGGCGCGCCCGGTCGGGGCGGCGGCGGACGCGATGCGCTCCCGGACGGCCCGCAGGCGTTCCCCGAGCTCGCGGGCCCGGTCAGTACCCAACCGGTCAGTACCCGGCTGGTCAGTACCCGGCCGGTCCGGGCTCACGCCCGCCACACGAGGCCCGCGATGCGCCCCGCCCCCGGGTCCCGCCGGTGGGAATACAGCTCAGGATTCTCGACGGTGCAGCCGGTGCCGTGTCCCGCCGGGCTATCGACCCTGACGCCGACCCGGGCGAGCTGCACGGCGACCGCGGCCGGCAGGTCGAGCGCCGGCGTCCCCCGGGGCGTCCGCGACGCGGCCTGGGGAAGCATCTCCGCCATGGCCTGCATCATGTCCTCGGGCACCTCGTAGCAGGATCCGCACACGGACGGACCGATCCACGCCGCGACGTCGCGCGCGCCGTGGCTGCGGATCATCCTGACGGTGTGCCCGACGATGCCGTTGCCGACGCCCGCGCGCCCGGCGTGCACCACGGCCGTGGCGCCCGTGCCGCCGTCCGCGACCGGGGCGTCCGCCAGGACGATCGGCACACAGTCGGCGACGAGCACGGCGAGCGGTGCACTCCCGTCCGGTGACACCATGGCGTCGGCGTCGGGCGCGCCCTGCGGGGCCCGGTCGACGACGGCCACGCGGTCCGAGTGCGTCTGGCTCATGAAGTGCAGGGCGTCCTCGGGCACACCCATCGCGGACTCCAGCCGGCGGCGGTTGCCGCGGACGGTGTCGGGATCATCGCCCACGTGGAGGGCGAGGTTGCCCGCACCGACCGCCGTGAACGCGACCCTGAGGCCCGGACGGACCTCTGCGTCCCAGTGGAACGCAGAGGTCCGCGCGGGCAGGCCGGCCGTGTCCACCGACTACTTGAGGAAGTCGGGCACGTCGAGGTCGTCGGAGCGACCGGTCGACAGGTCGGGCTCGACGATCGCGGGCAGGTCGACGTCGAAGCCCGAGTCGGCCGGCACGGCCTGGACGTTCTGGGAACGCTGCTGCGACCAGGCACCGAGGCCGGCGGTCGCGGCCACACGCTGCTGCTGGTCTCCGCCGACGCGGGGTGCGACGGCGGGCCGGGCGGCCGGTGCTGCAGCCGCGACCGGCTGGGACGTGGCGTCCACCTGGTCGAAGCCGGCCGCGATTACCGTGACCCGCGCCTCGTCGCCGAGGGCGTCGTCGATGACGGCACCGAAGATGATGTTCGCTTCGGGGTGCGCCACCTCCTGGACGAGGCGCGCAGCCTCGTTGATCTCGAAGAGGCCGAGGTCGGAGCCGCCCTGGATGGACAGCAGGACGCCGTGGGCGCCGTCGATGGAGGCCTCGAGCAGCGGCGACGCGATCGCGAGTTCGGCGGCCTTGACGGCGCGATCCTCGCCGCGTGCGGAACCGATGCCCATGAGCGCGGAGCCTGCGCCCTGCATGACGGACTTCACATCGGCGAAGTCCAGGTTGATCAGGCCCGGCGTGGTGATGAGGTCGGTGATGCCCTGGACGCCCGAGAGCAGGACCTGGTCCGCGGAGCGGAACGCGTCGAGCATCGAGACGTTGCGGTCGCTGATGGACAGCAGGCGGTCGTTCGGGATGACGATGAGCGTGTCGACCTCTTCGCGGAGCGTGTCGATGCCGCTCTCCGCCTGGTTCGACCGGCGGCGTCCCTCGAACGTGAACGGACGCGTGACCACGCCGATCGTGAGGGCGCCGAGCGACCGCGCGATGCGGGCGACGACGGGCGCGCCACCGGTACCGGTGCCGCCACCCTCGCCGGCGGTGACGAAGACCATGTCGGCCCCGCGCAGGACCTCCTCGATCTCCTCGGAGTGGTCCTCGGCGGCACGGCGGCCCACCTCGGGATCCGCGCCGGCACCGAGGCCGCGCGTCAGCTCGCGCCCGACGTCGAGCTTGACGTCGGCGTCGCTCATGAGGAGCGCCTGGGCGTCCGTGTTGATGGCAATGAACTCCACGCCCCGGAGTCCGACCTCGATCATCCGGTTGACGGCATTGACGCCACCGCCGCCGATGCCGACGACCTTGATGACGGCCAAGTAATTCTGAGGTGCTGCCACGTCCTGTGTCCCTTGTTCGAAATCTGTGTGCTGTACGGGGGTCCGCCGGGAATCCGGCGTCGACCGTCACCCGAAATAACGTTAACGTTCAGGTTGAGGGTTAACGTTATGTCAAGTAACTTCTATGTTCGACGCTAAGTGCATACGCTTCCCGTTGCAAAGACCGGACGCCGCGTGTCGGCGTGTCGGCCTCCGATCCCCCGTGTCGCGGGGCCTGCGGGGTCATCGTGTGACCGGCCGGTCCGGCGTGCTGACGTCGAACACCTTGACGGGCGGGTCCGCCTTCGGCATCGTCAGCATCGCCTCGAGGACCCTCGCCTTCTCCGCGCTGCGTTCTGCACTGCCCCAGAAGATCTTCTGCTCCCCCGACAGGGAGAGCTGGATGGAATCGACGCTCGACGCCGACGCGCTGTTCAGGCGCGACAGGATGCCGACCGGCAGTTCGACCAGGACGGCGGTGATCGAGGAGAACACCTCGGAGTCGACCGCGTCCGCGCCACCGTCGATGAGGGGCAGCTTCGCGTCGCCGCGTTCGGCGACGCGCGTGAGCTGCCGGCCCCCGGCGTCCACGAGGACGAACTCCCCGCCGTTCCGCAGGACGGCGACGGGCACGCGTTCCTTCAGGGTGACCACGAGCGTCGACGGCGGCTCCGCCGCGATCCGGACGTCCTCGATGGGCGCCTGGTCGGCCAGCAGGCCGGCGACCTGCTCCCGGGAGATCCGCGTGAGCGGGATCCCCGTCAGGGGCGCGAGGGCCGCCTCGACGTCCTCCGTGGCGACGAGCGCGTTCCCCTGCACGGAGACCGTGCGCAGGGCCAGGGCCGGCGAGAAGAGCACGTACGCCACGAGTCCTCCGAGGACGAGCAGCACGGCGACGACGGCGACGAGGGTGTTCCTCAGCCGGTGCGAGCGGCGCGGGACGGGGAAATCGAGGACCGTCCCGGCGCCGCGCTCCTGCCGGTCCGGAAGCGTGGCGGTACTGCCGCGGGTGCGGCTGCCGGCGGCGGTGGTCTTCTGCGCCGGGTCGCGGGTGCCCTTCGCGGCCGCCGTGCCGGGCGCCCGCGGCGCGGGCGGCTTCCGCGGCGTCATCCGCCGGTCCCCGCCGGTCCGGCGCCCCGCTCCGCGAGCAGTCCCACGAGCCGGGTGCCGTACTGCGTGACGTCCCCCGCGCCGATCGTGAGGACGACGTCGCCGGGCTGTGCGCTGCCGACCACGACGTGCAGTGCCTCGTCCGGGTCCGCGACGTACGCGCCGCCGGGCCCCCGCATGAGGTCGGTGATCGTCCAGCCTCCCACGTCGTCGACGGGGTCCTCCCGTGCCGCGTAGACCGGCAGGACGACGGCGGTGTCGGCGAGGGAGAGCGCGTCGGCGAAGCCTGCGGCGAACTCGCGCGTGCGGGAGAAGAGGTGCGGCTGGAACAGGACGTGCACGCGGTGCTCCCCCGCAACCGTGCGGGCCGCGGTCAGCGCCGCCTGCACCTCGGTGGGGTGGTGGGCGTAGTCGTCGAAGACCCGCACGCCGTCGCCCTCGCCCCGCGCCTCGAACCGGCGCGCGGCGCCCGAGAAGAGGGACAGGCCCGTCGCGGCGACGGCCGGGTCGACGCCGAGTTCCAGGGCCACCGCGAAGGCCGCCGTGGCGTTCAGGATGTTGTACCGCCCCGGCACGCTCAGCTGCAGTTCCTGCTCGGCGTCCAGTCCGTCGACGGCGAAGGACAGGACGCTGTTCGTGGTGCTCCCGACCGACCGCGTGGCGCTGATCCGGAGGTCGGCCGTCTCGGCGTAGCCGTAGGTCCGGACCCGGCGGGTCCCGGGGATGGCGGCCGCCAGCGCGGCGGCCCCCGGATCGTCGGCGCAGGCGATCAGCAGGCCGTCCTCGGGCAGCCGGTCGGCGAAGCGCCGGAACGCGGCATGCACAGCGTCGGCGGTGCCGTAGTGGTCGAGGTGGTCCGCCTCGGCGTTCGTCACCACGCTGATGCGCGGCGCGTAGTTCAGGAAGGAGCCGTCCGACTCGTCGGCCTCCGCGACGAAGACGTCCCCGCCGGTCCACTCCGCGTTGACACCGAGGGCGGCCACGTCTCCCCCGATCGCGAACGACGGGTCGAGCCCGGCCTCCCGCAGCAGGACCGTGATCATGGCCGTCGTCGTCGTCTTGCCGTGGGTACCCGCGACGGCGACAGCGAGCCGGCCGCTCATCGCCGCGGCCAGTGCCTCCGACCGGTGGAGGACGGGCATGCCCCGGCGGCGCGCCTCGGCGAGTTCCGGGTTGCTCTCGCGGATCGCGGAGGAGACGACGACGGTCCCGGCCTCGGGGACCGCGTCCGCCCTGTGGCCCACGTGCACGTCGGCGCCGAGGGCGGCGAGGGCGCGCAGGCCCCGGGACTCCGCGGCGTCGGACCCGGACACGCGCAGGCCGCGGCCGAGGAGCACGCGGGCGACGGCGGACATGCCCGCTCCGCCCAGGCCGATGAAGTGGACGGGTTCCGCCAGGACGGCGTCCGCCGTCGGGCTGCTGTTCGGAGTGATGCCGGTGCCTTCCGTCGTGCCGTGTGCGGGCGTCGTCCTGTCCGGGATGGTGTCCGCGGTCCTGTCCGGTGGGGTGCTCATCGGCGGGCCTCCGCGACGGTCAGGACGAGCTCCGCCATGCGCCGGTCCGCGTCCCGGACGCCCTGCGCGTAGGACGCCGCCGCCATGGCGGTGAGCCGCGGGGCGTCGGTGACCAGCGGCAGGACGTTCCGTCGGATCCAGTCGGCGGTGAAATCGGCGTCGTCGACGACGATCCCGCCGCCGCAGTCCACGAGCCCGGCCGCGTTGAGCCGCTGCTCGCCGTTGCCGTGGGGCAGCGGGACCAGCACGGCGGGCAGTCCCACGGCGCCGATCTCGCTCACGGTGGCGGCCCCTGCGCGGGCCACGAGGAGGTCGGCCGCCGCGTACACGCGCTCCATCCCGTCCACGTACTCGACCTGGTGGTACCCGTGTACTGCGAGCGGTGCCCCGTCGTCGCCGGCCACCTGCTTGCCGCGGCCGGTGATGTGCAGGATCTGGATGCCGGCTGCGGTGAGTTCGGGTACCGCGGCGGCCACGGCGCGGTTGAGGCTGGCCGCGCCGGAGGACCCGCCCGTGACGATCAGCGTGGGCCGCTCCGGGTCGAGTCCGAGGGAGGTGCGGGCGTCGACGCGTCCGCCGGCGCGATCGAGGTCGGCGATGCTGCGGCGCATGGGCATGCCCACCAGGACGGCGTCGGCGAGCCCGGTGCCGTCGAACGCGACGGCGACGCGTGCGGCGATCCGCGCGCCCACCCGGTTGGCGATCCCGGGCCGGGCGTTCGCCTCGTGGATCACGACGGGGATGCGGCGGGTCCACGCGGCGAGGTACACGGGCGTCGAGACGTACCCGCCGACCCCGACGACGACGTCGGCCCCGGCGTCCGCCACGATGGCCCGCGCCTGCCGGACGGCCCGGAGGAGGCGCGTGGGGAGCTTGAGGAGGTCCGTCGAGGGACGGCGCGGCATGGGCACCCGGTCGATGGTCCGCAGTTCGAGGCCGGCGGCGGGGACGAGGCGTGTCTCCATGCCCGCCTCGGTGCCGACCGCCGTGATGCGCGTGTCCGGACGTTCGTCGGTGATGGCGCCCGCGATGGCGAGGAGCGGGCTGATGTGGCCGGCCGTGCCGCCGCCGGCGAGGACGACGGACATCGGGCGGTCGGGGGTCGAGGGGTGGGTCATGGGAGGACGGAACCTTTTCCGGAGGTCAGGGGGCGGAGCGGTCCGACGCCGCGACGGCGGAGTGCGGGGTCTTCCGCGCGAAGGAGAGCAGGACGCCGACGGCGGCGAGTGTGAAGGTCAGCGCGGACCCGCCGTAGGAGATGAAGGGCAGCGGCACGCCGATGACGGGCAGCAGGCCCGTCACCATGCCGACGTTGACGAACGCCTGACCGATGAGCCAGACGAGGATGGAGCCCATGAGGATCCGCACGAACGGGTCGGTGTAGCGCATCGCCACGCGGATGGTCGCCACGGCGAGGATGCCGAACAGGAGGACGACGACGAGAGTGCCGATCAGGCCGAACTCCTCGCCGATGATGGCGAAGATGAAGTCGTTGTGGGCCTCGGGGATCCAGTTCCACTTCTGCCGGCTCTGGCCGATCCCCACCCCGAACCAGCCGCCGGAGGCCATGGCGAACAGCCCGTTGTCGGACTGCATGCACAGGTCCGTGCCGTCATCGCAGTTGAGCCGGAGCCAGGCTGAGATGCGCCCGCCGCGGTTCGAGCTCGTGGCGACCATCAGGAGCGACCCGACGGCGGCCACGGCCCCCACGAGGGTGAACATCTTGAGCGGCGCGCCGGCGAAGAAGAGGGCCGCGGCGGCGATCATCATGAGGACGAGCCCGGTGCCGAGGTCCCCGCCGATCAGGACGAGGCCGATGGGCAGGCCGCCCAGCGGCAGCGCGGGGATCAGGGCGTGCTTCCAGTCGCGGATCAGGGCTTTCTTGCGCTCGAGGACGGCTGCGAACCAGAGGGCCAGTGCGAGCTTCGCCGGTTCGGAGGGCTGGAGCGTCTGCGAGCCGATCCGGATCCAGTTCCTGTTGCCGTTGATCTCGACGCCGATCACCAGCACGAGGACGAGCAGCACGACCGCGATTCCGAGGCTGGGCCAGGCGAGAGCCTTGTAGGCGCGGGGGCCGAGCCTGGACAGCACCACCATCAGGACCAGACCGGCACAGGCCCACACGGCCTGCTTGACGGCGAGGTCGAACTCGTCCTTGCCCTCCGAGATCGCCTCGACGGAGGAGGCCGAGAGCACCATCATGAGCCCGATCGCGGTGAGCGCGAGGGCGGCACCGAGGATCAGGTAGTAGCTGGAGCCGGACGGCGAGTGGTCCGAGCCCTCGAGGAGCTGCCAGCCGCGCCGCGCCCGGGCGCGCAGGCCCCGGGCGGGTTTCCGCGCGGGTGCGCCGGCGGTCGCCGTGGCTCCACCGCGGACCGTCCGCCCCGTCCCTGCCGGACGGGCGGACGGAGGTGTTCCGCCGGAGGGGATGATCCGGCCCGCCCCCGGGGCCCGGGTGGACCGGACGGAGGGCTTGCGTCCTCCAGGACGGGTTGGCGTGGTCATTACGACTCCTTCGCGGTGATGCCCTCTCCGCCGCGGGCCTGGACGGCGGCCATGAAGGCCGCCCCCCGGTGCGCGTAGGAGGTGAACTGGTCCATCGACGCGGCGGCGGGCGCCATGAGTACCGTGTCGCCGTCCTGGGCGAGTCGCGCTGCTTCCGCGACGACCCACTGCATCAGGGCGTCCCCTGCGACCGGGTCGGGTGACCCGCCGGTGTCGCGCCCCGGTCCAGTGTGGTGGCTCGGCGGGAGGAAGACCGGGACATCGGGGGCGTGTCGGGCCAGCGCCCCCTGGAGGGGCGCGGGGTCCTCGCCGAGCAGGACGACGGCGCGGAGCCGGCCGGCGTGGTCCCGCACGAGGTCCTCGTAGGAGACGCCCTTGGACAGGCCGCCGGCGATCCAGACGACGGAGGAGAAGGAGGCGAGCGACGCGGAGGCGGCGTGCGGGTTCGTGGCCTTCGAGTCGTTGATCCAGAGGACGCCGCCCTCGTTCGCGACGACCTGGATGCGGTGGTCGCCCGGCTGGTAGGCGCGGATGCCGTCGCGCACCGCTGCGGCGGGGACGCCGGCGGCGCGGACGAGTCCGGCGGCGGCCAGTGCGTTGGCGACGAGGTGGCGGGGCACCACCTCCCCGAGCTCGCCGATGGAGGCGAGTTCGGCGGCGGAGTCCTTGCGCTGCTCGATGAAGGCGCGATCCACGAGGAGGTCCTCGACGACGCCCATCATGCTGATCGAGGGCATGCCGGTGGTGAAGCCCACGGCGCGGCAGCCCTCCTGGACCTCGGCGTTCTCGACCATGGTCTCGGTCTCGCGCTGTTCCACGTTGTAGATGCAGGCGATCCTCGTCCGCTCGTAGACGGACGCCTTGGCCGCCAGATACGCCTCGTAGCTGCCGTGCCAGTCCACGTGGTCCTCGGCGATGTTCAGGCACACGCTGGCCAGCGGCTCGATCGAGTGCGCCCAGTGGAGCTGGAAGCTGGAGAGTTCGACGGCGAGGACGTCGTAGCCCTGCGGGTCGCGGATGACGTCGAGGATCGGCGTGCCGACGTTGCCGGCGGCGACCGCGCGCCTGCCGGCCGCGATCAGCATGGACTCGGTGAGGCCCACCGTGGTCGTCTTGCCGTTCGTGCCGGTGATGGTCAGCCAGTCCGCGGTGGGGCGGCCCTCGCGGATCCGGACGCGCCACGCCAGCTCGACGTCGCCCCAGATGGGGATCCCGGCGGCGGCAGCCTCGGCGAGCAGCGGCTGGGTGGGCGGCCAGCCGGGCGAGGTGACGACGAGGTCGGGCTGCGCGCCGTCGACCAGGGGCAGGGAGGACGCGTGGCCTGCGCCGAGCAGGACCTCGCGGGCACCGACGATCCGCAGGGTGTCGGCCTTCGCCGCGTTCCCTGGGGTCTCGCCGGCGTCGACGACGACGACGACGGCGCCGAGTTCGATGAGGGTGTCCGCCGCGGAGAAGCCGGAGGCCCCGAGGCCGGCGACGACGACCCTGAGCCCGGCCCAGTCGGCGTCCCACGACGTGAGGCCCGCGAGACGCGGGGTCTCCCAGGTGTTGGGGGAGGTACCGCCGTCCGATCCGCTCATCCGACGACCCACTCCGCGTAGAAGATGCCGAGCCCTGCGGCCACGAAGAGGCCCGCCAGGATCCAGAACCGGACCACCACGGTGACCTCCTGCCAGCCCTTGAGCTCGAAGTGGTGCTGGAGCGGCGCCATCTTGAAGACGCGCTTGCCGCCCGAGAGCTTGAAGTAGCCGACCTGGATGATGACGGACAGCGTGATCATGACGAACAGTCCGGCGAGGATGACCAGGAGCAGCTCGGTGCGGGAGAGGATCGCGAAGCCGGCGATCGCCCCGCCGATGGCGAGGGACCCGGTGTCCCCCATGAAGATCCTCGCGGGGGAGGTGTTCCACCACAGGAAGCCGACGAGCGCGCCGCACATGGCACCGGCAATGAGGGCGAGGTCCAGGGGGTCACGGACCTCGTAGCAGACGCTCCCGGCGCCCGGCGAGCCGCAGCTCTGGTTGCTCTGCCAGATGCCGATCAGCATGTAGGCACCGAAGACGAGGATCGCCGCCCCCGCGGCGAGCCCGTCCAGGCCGTCCGCGAGGTTCACACCGTTGCTGGCTCCGGTGATGATGAGGAGGGACCAGATGACGAAGAGGATCGCGCCGATGACCGGCCCCGCGAACGCGAGGTCGATGGGGGTGTCGCGGATGAACGAGATCGCGGTGGAGGCCGGGGTGCGGCCCTCCTCGTTGGGGAACATCAGGGCCAGGATCCCGAAGGCGACGCCGACGCCGGTCTGGCCGGCGATCTTCGCCGGGGCGGACAGACCGAGGCTGCGCTGCTTGGAGATCTTGATGTAGTCGTCGGCGAACCCGACGAGGCCCATGCCGCCGGCGAGGAAGAGCAGCAGCAGCCCGGACGCGCTGGGGCCGGAGACGGGAGCCCCGACGGCCATCATCAGCAGGTGCGTGAGGAAATAGGCCAGGAGCACGGATCCGACGATGACGGCGCCGCCCATGGTCGGGGTGCCGCGCTTGGTGTGGTGCGCGGTCGGCCCGTCGTCGCGGATGAACTGCCCGTAGCTCTTCCGCACGAGGAGCCTGATGAACAGGGGCGTTCCGACGAAGGCGAAGATCAGGGCGGCGGCCGAGCCGATGAGGATTGCTATCACGGCTGGGTGGCCTTTCCGGAAGCGTCAGATCCACTGGCGGCTTCGACGAGTGCTGCGGGTCGGTTCGGGGCGTGGTCCGGGCCGGGGTCCTGGCTGGGCTGCGGGTCGGGACCCTCGGCGATCCGGTCGCCGAGGAATCGGAGGCCCGCACCGTTCGAGGACTTGAACAGGACGATGTCGCCCGGTTCGAGTTCCGCGGCGAGCAACTGCTCGGCTGCCGCGGCGTCGTCGACGTGCACGGCTTCGCTGCCCCAGGAGCCCTCGAGGACGGCGCCGTTGAAGAGCGCACGGGTGTTGGGTCCCACGCAGACGAGCTTCGAGATGTTCAGCCGGACGACCACGCGCCCGAGGAGGTCGTGTTCCTCGATGGTGCTCTCGCCCAGTTCCAGCATCTCCCCCAGGACCGCCCAGGTCCGCCGGCGTCCGCGGCCGAGTTCGGCGAGTGTCCTCAGGGCCGCACGCATGGACTCGGGGTTCGCGTTGTAGGCGTCATTGATGACGGTCACGCCGTCGGCGCGGTCGGTGCGCTCCATGCGCCAGCGGCTCGCGGCGGCCAGCGTGCGGAGGCCCTCGGCGATCCGCTCGGGGGCGCAGCCGAGCTCGTAGGCGACGTTCGCGGCGGCCAGCAGGTTCGTGGTGTGGTGCAGTCCGAGGAGCGGGGACACGACCTCGTGCTCGCCGCCGTCCGGGAAGGTGAGGGTGAACGAGGGATTGCCCTCGGGCGTCGTCGTGCTGTTCCTCGCCCGGACCACGGCGCCGTCCGCCGCGAAGTCGTCGGAGGAGGTGAAGAACGCGGTGCGCGCGGCGGTCCGGGACCGCATCGCGAGGACGCGCTCGTCGTCGGCGTTGAGAACGGCCGTGCCCGTCGCGGCGAGGGCCTCGACGAGCTCTCCCTTCGCCCGGGCGATGTTCTCGACGCCGCCGAACTCGCCGGCGTGGGCCGAGCCGACACCGAGGACGACGCCGACGTCCGGTTGGACGAGCGAGGCGAGGTAGGCGATGTGCCCGGGCTTCGTGGCCCCCATCTCGATGACGAGGTACCGCGTCTCCCAGGTCGCCTGGAAGACCGTCAACGGCACGCCGACCTCGCCGTTGTAGGACCCCCGGGGTGCGACGGTGGGGCCCAGGCCGGCGAGGAGGCCCGCCAGGAGATCCTTGGTGGTGGTCTTCCCGGCGGAACCGGTGATGCCGATGACGGTGACGTCACCGGCGGCCCGGAGCCGGCGGACGGTCTCCGCGGCGAGCTCGCCCATCGCGAGGACCGCATCGGGGACGACGACGGAGGGGTACGGGGCGCCGTCCGGTCCGGCGACCTCCCGCTCGGCCAGCGCGAGGACAGCGCCGCCGCCGAAGGCCGATCCGAGGTGGAGGTGGCCGTCGGACTGCTCGCCGGGCTTCGCGACGAACAGCGACCCCGGGACGCACTCGCGTGAATCGGTGGCTGCGGAGGTGACGATGATGGCGGGACCGGCGGGATCGGCCCCGACCAGTCGTCCGCCCGTGAGTGCCGCGATCTCGGCTGCGCTGAATTCAATCATGACGGTTCAGGACTCTATCCCGGGGCGGGAAAGGACAGAGAATCCATGCCTTGTCAACGCGGACCGCAGTTCCTCCCGATCGTCGAGCGACAGGTTGACGCCCTTGACCTCCTGCCACACCTCGTGGCCGCGGCCGGCGACGAGAACGGTGTCGGACGGGCGGGCCAGGGCTACGGCGCGCTCGATCGCCTCCGCCCGCGGGAACACCTCGAGCACCTCGCAGGCGAGGCCCTCCTCGCGGATCGCCGCGTCGGCGCCGGCCCGGACGGCCCGGCGGATGACCGCCTCGTCCTCGTCGTGCGGGTCGTCGTCGGTGACGATGAGGATGTCGGACAGGCGGGCTCCGACGGCCCCCATGACGGGCCGCTTGGACTCGTCGCGCTGCCCGGTGGCGCCGAACACGGCGATGACCCGGCCGCCGGGCCGCCGGACCGAGGCGAGGGTCCGTCGGAGCGCGTCCGGGTTGTGCGCGAAGTCGACGATCGCGGCGGGTTCCTCGCCGATCAGCTGCATGCGCCCCGGCACCTCCGTGGTGAACGGGTCGTGGTCGTCGAGGGCGTGCTGGAGCTCCCCGACGGCCACGCCGGACGCGAGGACCATCACCGTGGCGAGGGCGGCATTGGAGACGTTGAAGGTCCCGGGCAGGCCGGTGCGGACCTGCAGCCGCTCCCCCGCGCGACCCTCCAGGGTGAACGCGTGTCCCAGTCCGCTGGGCCGGACGGCGGTCACCGTCCAGTCGGCCGCAGGCTGGGCGCCGGCGTCGGGCTCGGTCCGCAGCGAGAGGACGGGCACGTCCGCGGTTGCGGCGAGGCGGCGCCCCCAGTCGTCGTCGACCAGGACGACGGCCCGCCGGCAGCGGTCCGCCGTGAAGAGCGTCGCCTTCACGGCGAAGTAGTCCTCCATGGTGCCGTGCAGGTCGAGGTGGTCCTGGGTGAGGTTGGTGAACCCGGCGACGTCGAACCGGACGCCGTCGACCCGCCCGTACTCGAGGGCGTGGGAGGAGACCTCCATGGACGCGGCGTCGAGGCCGCGTTCCCGCATGAGGGCGAGCAGCGAGTGGACCTGCGGGGATTCGGGGGTGGTGAGCGCGCTCGGGATGGCGTCCGCGCCGGCGCGGATCTCGATCGTCCCGATGAGCCCCGTGGTCCGGTCCAGCGCGGCCAGGAGCGCGGTGAGGAAGTAGGTGGACGTCGTCTTGCCGTTGGTCCCGGTGATCCCGAAGAGCGTCGGGGCGGCGCCGGGGCCCTCCGGCTGGCTGTCGAAGATGACGCCCGCGAGCGGTCCGGCGGCGCGGCGGGGGTCGGGGACGACGACGACGGGAGGCATGGCGGCGTCGGCCGCCGCGGCGGCACGCGCGACGATCGCGGCGCCGGCCTCGTCCGTGAGGATGGCCACGGCGCCCGCGCGCACCGCCTGTCCGGCGAAGTCCGCGCCGTGGCGGGTGGCTCCGGGGACGGCCGCGTAGACGTCGCCCGGGAGCACCGAGCGCGAGTCCAGCGTGAGGCCGGTGACCACGGGCAGGTACGGCGTTCCGGCGGAGCCGGCCAGCGGCCCGATGGCGGCCAGGGCCGCGGACAGGGCGACGGGGTGTGGCTTCCGCGGTCGCATCGGGGAGGCGTCGCCTCCCCGCGAGGTGTTCGATTGCACGGTGCTCCGGCCTCCGGGTCAGTACTTGACCGGGTAGATGTCCGGCTTCATCGTGGACGCCGGCACGTTGTTGGAATTGAGGACCTGCTGCATCACCTTCTGGAACGAGAGTCCCGGGATGAGGTAGTAGAGGTCGCCCTGCGGCCGCTGGAGCGTGACGACGACCACGTATTCGGGGTCTTCGATCGGCGCGATCCCGGCATAGGACAGGGTGTATCCATCGTAGCCGCCCGAGGAACCGGGGGCCTCGGCGGTACCGGTCTTCGACCCCACGCGGTACTGCTCGAGCTCCCCGGACTTGCCGGAGCCCTCCTCCGTCACCGTCTCGAGCATCTTCCGCACCTTCGCGGCCGTCTCCGGGGACACCACCTTCGTGCCCTCCGCCGCGGGGACCTCGTGCTCGGTGCCGTCCGGGTCGATGTACGCGTCGATCAACCGCGGCGGCAGGCGCACGCCGTCGTTGGCGATCGTCTGGTACACCATGGCGGTGTGCAGCGCCGTCTGGGTGAGGCCCTGGCCGAACAGCACGGTGTACTGCTGACGGTCGTCCCACTTGTCGGGGGTGGTCAGCAGGCCCTGGTTCTCCTCGTTGAGGCCGGTCCCGAGCGGCTCACCGATGCCGAACTTCTTCAGCCAGTCGTACCGCTCCTGCCGGGTCAGTTTCTGGCCCACCTGCACGGTCCCGGTGTTCATCGACTTCGCGAGGATGCCCGCCGCGGTGCGCTTCTCGGTCTCGTGCTCGAAGGCGTCCTTGAACGTCTGGCCGTCGACCGTGTAGCGGTTCTCGAGGGTGAACCGCGAGGTCGGCTCGATGAGTCCCTGCTCGATCGCGCCGGCCATCGTGATGACCTTGGTCGTGGAGCCCGGTTCGAAGGACGCGCTGACGGAGTTGGGGCGGCGCTCATCCGCCGGCGTCGCCGTCGGGTCGTTGGGGTCGGGCGTCGTCGACTCGGCCATGGCACGGATGGCACCGGTGTCCGTCTCGACGACGACGATGTTGCCCCAGTCCGCCTTGTAGTCCTTCACCTGGGAGGCAATGGTCTGCTGCGCGAACCACTGGAGGTCCTGGTCGATCGTGAGCCGGACGTCCCTGCCGTCGACCGCCGGGACGTCCTCGTTGGTGGCGTACGGGATGCGGATGCCGTCCCCGCCGATCTCGAAGGTCCGCTGACCTGCTGTGCCCGTCAGCTGGTCATTGAGTGAGTACTCGAGACCCTCCTGCGGGTCGCCGTTCTCGGACACGAAACCGATGATCGACCCGCCGACGGCGCCCGCGGGATAGGTGCGCACACTGGTCTGGTCCGCGTAGACGCCGGGGATCTTCACGGCGAGGGCCCGGTTCTTGACCTCGGGGGTCACCGATTTGAGGATGTAGTTGAAGTTCTTGTCGCCGAGGACGGCACCCCGCAGCGTCTCCCCGTCGACGCCGATGACGGCGGAGAGCTCCGAGAGCCCCTGGTCCATGGGGATGACCTCCCACTCGTCCAGCTCCTCGTTGAAGCGACGGAACTCCTCGACGGCGCTCAGCCGCTGGTCGACCACGAGGTCGTAGCGCTCGACGCTCCGCGCGAAGTACTTGCCGTTCATGTCGACGATGGAACCCCGGACGGGCTGCACGGCGGTGGTCGTGAGGCGCTTGGACAGGCCGGCCTGGGCCATCCCGTTGAGATCGAGGGCCTGCAGCTGGAAGAGGCGCACGCCGAGGACCATCAGGAGGACGAGGACGAACGCGAGGCCCACGCGCAGCCGCCGGGAGCCCAGGGCCAGACGCAGGGTGTCGGGGCTGCCGGGGCGTGCAGGGGTCACGGGGAATCCTTGTCGATCAGTGCGTCTGGGGCGGGGTGCTGGAGCCGTTCCGTTACTGGCCGGAGCCAACCTGCTCGGGCCCGGGGATCGTCCCCGCCCCCGCGTCCTCCGGTTCCCCGGCGGACGCGGAGCCGGCCGGGTTCGAGCCGAGGTCGGGCGCCGCGATGAGGACCTCGGGCTCGGGGCCCTCCGTCGCCGCTTCCGGCGTGCCGGTCACCGTCTTCGAATCGAGCTCGATGGTCCCGAAGCTCGGGGAGGGCACCATGCCGAGTTTCGTCGCCGCCGCGGCGAGGTTCTGCGGCGCCTCCTTCGCTTCGATCGCGAGCACGAGCGCCTCGTTCTCCTGGTTCAGGGCGGTCTGCTGGTTCCGGAGCTGCACGAGTTCGTACTGCGTGCCGGACACGGAGATGTTGAGCATGAGGACCGAGGCGAGTGCCGCGGCGAGCACGAGCAGGCTGAAGACCGCGAAGGGCACCTTGCGCCGCGCAGGGCGCGCCGGGACCACGGACAGCGGCGTCCTGGTCCTCGTGGTGCCCGGTGCCTCGCCGGCCGGTCCGGTCGGCCGCCCCGGGGCGAGCGCGAGCGCCCCGTGCCTGGAGAAGGCCGGAGCGTCGTGTCGCTTCTCCACGGTCAGTGCCTGGCTCATATGGTTTTCCTGTCGACGGGTCCGGCTTTGATTCGTTCAACGGCCCGCAGCTTGGCGGATGCCGCGCGCGGGTTCTCCTCGATCTCCGCCGCGGTGGGCGCTTCGGTGCCGCGGGTCAGCGATCGGAGGTAGGGCTTGTGCTCCTCGAGTTCCACCGGGAAGCCGACGGGAGCCGACGACTTCGTTCCCGCGGTGAAGGTGCTCTTCACGATGCGGTCCTCCAGGGAGTGGTAGGACATCGCGACGACGCGCCCGCCGATCCGGAGCGAACCGATGGCCGCCGGGACGGCGCGCTCGAGGACGGTGAGTTCCTCGTTGACCTCGATCCGCAGGGCCTGGAACGTCCGCTTGGCCGGGTGGCCGCCGGTGCGGGCCGCTGCGGCGGGCACGACGCCGCGGATGACGTCGACGAGCTGGGACGTGGTCCGGAACGGCTCGGTCTCCCGCGCCCGCACGATCGCCGACGCGATCCTGCCGGCGAATTTCTCCTCGCCCCAGGTGCGGATGATACGGAGGAGGTCGCTCTCGGGGTAGGTGTTGACCACCTCGGCCGCGGTGATGCCCCGGCTCGTGTCCATGCGCATGTCGAGGGGGGCGTCGTAGGAGTAGGCGAATCCGCGGTCGCGTTCGTCGAGCTGCAGGGAGGAGACGCCGAGGTCGAAGAGGACGCCGTCCACGCCGTCGATGCCCAGGTCCTCGAGGACCTCCGGCAGTTCGTCGTACACGGCGTGGACCAGGTCGGTGCGTGCCGCGAAGGGGGCGAGCCGTTCGCCGGCCAGGGCGAGCGCCTCGGTGTCGCGGTCGATCCCGACGAGGTGTGCCTCGGGGAACCGCTGGAGCATGCTCTCGGAGTGACCGCCCATGCCGAGGGTGGCATCGACGACGACGGCGCGGCGGCCGGCGGCTTCCGCCGCGGCGATGGAGGGTGCGATGAGGGAGACGCAGCGATCGCGGAGGACGGGGACGTGGCGCTCGTCCGTCGGCCGGTCACCGGTCATGCGTCCTCCCCCTCCTGCAGTTGGTTCTCGTCTCGGGTATCACTGCAGGCAGGTGGGGAGGCCGGCCTTCTTGGATCAGACCCCCATCCGGCCGGAGGGCCGTCGCCTGGCTTCGGGGAAGTGAAGCCAGGAGGCGAACCTGATCCGGCGGCTGGAGATCTCATCCAAGGGACGTTCCCACCTGCGCCGTCGTGCTGTGTGCTGGTCCTGCTGTCGATCAGAGGATGCCCGGGAAGGCGTCCTCGTCGGTCTCGGAGAACGCCGTCTCCTTCTCCGTCAGGTAGGAGTCCCAGGCGTCAGCCGCCCAGATCTCCGCGCGGCTGCCCGCCCCGATGACCGCGAGGTCCCGGTCGAGTCCCGCGTAGGTCCTCAGCGCGGGCGGGATGGTGATCCTGCCCTGCTTGTCCGGCACCTCGTCAGAGGCGCCCGACAGGAAGATGCGGTTGTAGTCCCTCGCCTGGCGTGACGAGATGGGAGCCGCGCGCATCTGTTCGTGAACCCTTTCGAACTCACTCATGCTGAAGACGTAGATGCACCGCTCCTGGCCCCTGGTGAGGACCAGTCCCTCGCTCAGCTCCTCGCGGAACTTCGCAGGAAGGATGAGCCTGCCTTTCTCGTCCAGGCGGGGGTGATGAGTTCCGAGGAACATCCCTGACCGCCTGTTCTGAGTCCGCCAAGCCCAGCTTGGTGCCGTGCTGCTCTTATATTCCCCACTTTACTCCACAACCCTCCCCGGTCAACGAACCCGGGGCGCGCCGCGCCGCAATTCCTCCGCGCGTGTCGCGGTGGCGGGGCCGGGTCGCGGCGTGAGGATGCCGCCGAGCCCGGCGGGGAGCGGAGTGGAGGGCTTAAACGACGAAGGACCCGCCGATGCGGGTCCTTCGTCAGGAGGGTCGGGGCGTCCCGGACTGCTAGGTCTGGTCGCGCTTCCGCTCGTCCCACTTGTCCTCGAGGCTGGACATGAAGCCACTCTTGCCACCGGTCGGTGCCTTGGAGGGCTTGCCGAGCGGCTGGCCGGTTGCGACCTGCTTCGACTTCGTCGTGGCGAAGTACACGCCGCCTCCCATGATCAGGAAGCCTGCGACGCCGACGATGATGATCTGCCAGACGATGCCCGCCAGGAGGACGAGGATGCCGGCGATCGTGATGAGTGAACCGATGACCAGTCGCCGGGTCGACATCGACTTGCGACTGTCCGAGGCCATGGAGTGCGCGAACTTGGGATCGTCGGCGTGCAACTGCTGTTCAAGCTGATCAAGCAACCTCTGCTCGTGTTCCGAGAGTGCCATGACCGCCTCCTTGATATGGGTACCAACGTTCCGTCACCCAACCAACGCTCCTGACGCTGCCCCGGTTCCCGATGGGAGGGTCCGGGACCGCAGGTTCCGGGCGGTGGATTTGCGTCACGACCGGCAGTTGGACTACCGGGTTAAAGACTAGTGTGCTACCCATTGCGCGCAAAGTCACAATGCGGTGTTGGGAGCCACCTGTTCCGGATGATAAAGGCCTCCCTCGGCGCTCACGGGCGGGTGCCCCGCTCCCCCTGCGGCCGCGTCCGGCCGAGGAGTCCCGCCGGCAGGACCCGGGCGTCCCCGAACTTCCGGTTCACGTCGTCGAGGGCGCGTTCGGCCAGTCTCCAGTTGTCGTCCTGCCGGTCGATCGTCAGCTGCGTCGACCCGTCACCCCCGGCCTCGAGCGATTCGGCGCGGAGGCCGATGAGCCGCACCGCCATCGGCCTGTCGCCCAGGGCATCGAGCAGGGCCGTCGCCGCGCGGTAGAGCGCGTTGGCGCTGTCCACCGGTTCGTCGAGCTTCTTCGATCGCGTGAGGGTCGAGAAGTCCGCGTAGCGGAGCTTGAGGGCCACTCCCCCGGCACGGTTCCCGGACGCCCGCAGCCTCGTCGCCGTCCGGTGGGCGAGCCTCAGCAGCTCCCGTCGGAGGACGTCGGAATCCTCGACGTCGCGGGGGAAGGTCTCCTCCGCACCGATGCTCTTCTCCGGGCGTGAGACCACGACCCGCCGCGGGTCACGACCCCAGGCGAGGTGGTGCACGTGCTCGCCGGAGGCGCCGAGCAGCCTGCGGAGGGTCGCGACCGGGGTGTGCGCGACGTCCTCCACCGTGCGGATGCCGATGCGCGCCAGGACGTCCTGCGTCTTCGCGCCCACGCCCCAGAGGGCGGAGACCGGAAGGGTGTGGAGGAAGGCGACGGTCTGGTCCCCCGGGATGAGCAGGAGCCCGTCCGGCTTGGCCCTCGTGGAGGCGATCTTCGCGACGAACTTGGTCGTCGCGGCCCCGACGCTCGCCGTGATACCCAGCGTCGAGTGGATCTCCGCGCGGACCTGCTCGCCGATCTCCCGCGGGCTACCCAGCCGCCGGAGCGCACCCGCGACATCGAGGAAGGCCTCGTCCACGCTCAACTGCTCGACCTCCGGCGTGACCGATCGGAAGATCGCCATCACCTGCCGGGAGACCTCCGCGTACCGGCCGTGGTGCGGCGGGAGGATGACCGCGGTGGGGCACTGCCGCATGGCGACCGCCATCGGCATCGCGGACCGCACACCGAACCGGCGGGCCTCGTAGGAGGCGGACAGGACCACGGACCGCCCGGACGGGGAGCCGACGACCACCGGCACGCCGCGCAGGTGCGGATGCTCGAGCAGTTCCACCGAGACGTAGAAGGCGTCCATGTCGATGTGCAGGATGTGGCACTCCGCATGGTCGACGGGTTCCCGCTCTGCGTCCTTTGGCACGCCTTCATCGTACGCAGCGGCACCGACACCGCGGGGACTGCCGACCCAGCCGGGAGAACCGCCCGGGCCGCCGGTTAGAGTGGGAAGACCACCCGAAGACGACCCGCACGGGAGATTCATGCTGTCCGCACCCGCCACCCCCGACCCGGGCGGCCCCGCTCCCGACGCCATCACCGTGGAGCAGGAACGGTTCCGGTCCTCCCTCACCCGGACCATCGAGGACTTCCTCGCGGAGCAGCGCTCCGTCCTGGCGTCCATCTCCGACGAGGCACTCCCCCTCATCTCGAGCATCGCCACCCTCACCAGCGGAGGGAAGAGGATGCGGGCGCTGCTGTGCTACTGGGGCTGGCGGGCGGCGGGCGGCTCGCCGGAGGCGTCCGCCCCGGTGACCGCGGGCACGGCCCTCGAGTTCTTCCAGGCCGCGGCGCTCATCCACGACGACATCATCGACCGGTCCGACACCCGGCGCGGGCGCCCGAGCGTCCACCGCCAGTTCACGGCCCGGCACACCGATGCGGGATGGCACCTCGACGCTGAGCGGTTCGGGGTCTCCTCCGCCATCCTGGCGGGCGACCTCTGCCTCGCCTTCAGCGAGGAGCTCTTCACGGCGTCCTGCTCCGGCGCCCCGGGGAACGCCGGGCCGGCCGCGCGCACCATCTTCAACCGCATGCGCACGGAGGTGATGGCGGGCCAGTACCTGGACCTGCTGGAGGAGGCCGTCGGACCGGACCAGACCCCGGCCGAGGCCGAGAAGCGTGCCCTGAACATCCTGCGCTTCAAGTCGGCGAAGTACTCGATGGAGCGGCCGCTCATGCTCGGCGGAGCGCTCGCCGGCGCGGACGACGCGCTGCTCGCCGCCTACTCGGCGTTCTCGCTCCCGCTGGGTGAGGCGTTCCAGCTGCGCGACGACGTCCTGGGGGTCTTCGGCGACCCGTCGGTGACGGGCAAGCCCGCAGGGGACGACCTGCGCGAAGGGAAGCGGACCTTCCTCATCGCCCGCGCGCTCGCCTCCAGCAGCAGGACCGGGCGGGCACGGATCAACGCGAT
Organism: Arthrobacter pityocampae; assembly: GCF_002927275.1. Lineage (GTDB taxonomy): Bacteria > Actinomycetota > Actinomycetes > Actinomycetales > Micrococcaceae > Arthrobacter_D > Arthrobacter_D pityocampae. The sequence goes on from NZ_PRKW01000002.1 coordinate 511,935, forward strand.
GCTCGGCGACACGTCCCTCGACGCAGACTCCGTGGACGCACTGCGGGCGCTCATCGTGGACAGCGGAGCGCTCACGCACACGGAGCAGCTCATCGGACAGAAATCGGAGGAAGCGTTCGCGGCGCTCGACGAACTCGCGGTGGACCCCGTCTCGCTGCGGGCCCTCCGCCTGCTCGCGGAGGCAGCGGTCACCCGCACCGCCTGAGGCACTGCGTCCTATCCGCCCCGGACCTCGTCCCGGGCGGGAACGGCCCTCCTACCAGGCGGCCGCCTGCGCGCGTCGGCGGATCTCCGTCTTGCGGCCCTCCCGCAGGGCGTCGATCGGACGGCCGGGCAGCGACTCGTCCTCGGCGTACAGCCATCGGATGATGTCCTCGTCGCCGTAGCCGCTGTCCGCCAGGACCACCACGGTCCCCTTGAGGCTGTCGAGGACGCCTCCGTCCATGAGGAAGTCCGCCGGCACGCTGCGGATGTTCCGCTCTCCGATCCGCACACTCACAAGGGCCCGTTCGCTGATGAGCGAGTGCACGCGGGTGATGGGCAGATCGAGCGCCTCGGCGACTTCCGGGAGATTGAGCCAGGCCGGGACGAGCTGTTCGAGTTCAGTCACCGTCCAAGGGTGCCATGCTCCCGCCGGCAACTCCACTCGAAGCCGCTTATGCAGGGAGTCCTCAAGACGCGGCGGGCGGGCCACCTGGATCTTGACGATTCCCTGCCTTTTTCCGCCCTTGTGCCGTGCAACACATCGTGTAGATTCACTTGAGCCACAAAAGTCACAGCATCAACATGTGCATCAGGAGCACCACCAGCACAGCATGGTCGCCGGACAGGAAGAGCTTCCCGGGGACGTGCGTCCGCGCGGGTCCACCGCCAACAGACGAGGAACGAAACATGACTGCCCAGCGATCGAACGCACCGCTGACCGGCGCCCGCATGAAGACCGACGGCGCCAGCCGACGCGGTCTGAATGTCGCCGTCACCACCGCTGCCCTGCCCGCAGTGCTTCTCTCCTCCGTCGCTCTCGCACCGCCCGCGGCGGCGTCCCCCACCGCGTCGGCCCCGGTCACCCGCCACCTCGCACCTGCGCCGGCCCTCCACTCCTCGCGGACCGTCGTCCCCGCAGCCCTCGTCGCCGCGCAGATCCCCGCGCAGAAGATCGCCGTCGTCACCCGGACGGTGCCGGGCGACTACACCGTCAAGTCCGGCGACACCATCGGGGCGATCGCCAAGCGGTTCGGACTGTCCACGGACGCCGTCCTGACGCGCAACGGCATGACCGCGCGTACCGTCATCTACCCCGGCCAGAAGATCAAGCTGACCGGAGGCTCCGCCCCGACGGCGAAGTCCGTCGCTGCGGCACCCGCTGCCCCGGCCGGCGGGTCGACCTACGTCGTCAAGCCGGGCGACACCCTGGGCGCGATCGCCTCCCGCAACGGTGTGAGCCTGCAGAGCGTCCTCACGGCCAACAGGCTGTCGATGACCTCGATCATCTACCCCGGCCAGAAGCTCAGCCTCGGCGGCAAGGCACCCGCGCCGGCACCCGCCCCCACGAAGCCGGCACCCGCTCCGACGAAGCCGGCGCCCGCGCCGGCAGGAGGCACCTACGTGGTGAAGTCCGGCGACACGCTCGGGGCCATCGCCTCCCGCAACGGCGTCGGCCTGGATTCCCTGCTGGCCGCCAACGGTCTCTCGAGGTCCTCGATCATCTACCCCGGCCAGAAGCTGAAGCTCACCGGGTCCGTCACGCCGCAGGCGACGCCCCCGAAGGCTCCCGCGCCGGCCCCCACGCCCGCCGCCGGGTCCTACACCGTGAAGGCCGGCGACACGCTGGGAGCCATCGCTTCCCGCAATGGAGTGGGTCTGTCGACCCTGCTGACCGCCAACCGGATGAGCATGAGCACGGTCATCTACCCCGGGCAGAAGCTCACCATCCCGGCCAGGGGCGCCGCGCCCGCACCGGCACCGGCGCCCGCTCCGACGGACCTCGTACCCTCGTCCTTCCTCGGCTACACCTACCCGGACCGGGTGGTCGCGGATGCGAATGCGAACAAGGCGCTGCTCAACGCGCTCCCCGCGCCGTCGCAGGCCGAGATGAGGAAGATCGTGGCCGACACCGCGCGCTCCATGGGCGTCGATCCGAGCCTCGCGATGGCGTTCGCCTACCAGGAATCGGGCTTCAACCAGCGTGCGGTCTCGCCGGCGAACGCCATCGGCACCATGCAGGTCATCCCCTCCTCCGGCCAGTGGGCGAGCGACCTCGTGGGACGCAAGCTCAACCTCCTGGACCCCTACGACAACGCCACGGCCGGCGTCGCGATCATCCGCTCGCTCCTGCGCACCAGCCCCTCCCTGGATATCGCCATCGCGTCCTACTACCAGGGCCAGTACTCGGTGCAGACACGCGGCATGTTCGCGGACACCAAGCAGTACGTCGCCTCGATCAAGGCGCACCAGAAGAACTTCCGGTAGGTCCGGGGCCAGGCCCGGCGCCGGCGAAGGGGGTGGGACCGCGTGTGGTCCCACCCCCTTCGCACTGCTCCCGTTTAGTATCGAAGGGTGCACCAGCAACGGAAGGACCCCCTCGAGGGAGCAACTGTCGACGGGCGCTACGTCGTCCACTCGCGGTTGGCCCGCGGGGGCATGTCCACCGTCTACCTCGCGACCGACCGCCGGCTGGACCGGCGCGTGGCGCTGAAGGTCCTGTACCCGCACCTCGCCGAGGAGCCGGGCTTCATCGATCGCTTCGAGCAGGAGGCGAAATCCGCGGCCCGGCTCTCCCACCCGCACGTCGTCGGCGTCCTCGACCAGGGCGTGGACGACCTCGACGGGCAGGACGTCGCCTACCTCGTCATGGAGTTCGTCCAGGGCCGGACCCTGCGCGACCTCCTGCGCGACCGCGGCAGGCTCACGCCCCGCCATGCGCTCGACCTGCTGGACGCCGTGGTCGAGGGGCTTGCCGCTGCCCATGACGCCGGACTGATCCACCGCGATGTGAAGCCCGAGAACGTCCTCCTGTCCGACACGGGGCAGGTGAAGATCGCCGACTTCGGGCTCGCCCGCGCGGTGTCCGCGAGCACGGGCACCGCCACCCTGGTGGGCACCGTCGCGTACCTCTCCCCCGAGCTCGTCCTCGGCCGGCCGGCCGAGGCGCAGAGTGACATCTACTCGACGGGCGTTCTGCTCTTCGAGCTCCTCACCGGGCGGCAGCCCTTCACGGGCGAGACTCCCATCCAGGTGGCCATCCAGCACGCGCAGGCGGACGTGCCCGCGCCCTCCGAGTTCCTGCCCGGCCTCGCCGCGGACATCGACGAGCTCGTGCAGTGGTGCACCTCCCGGGACCCCGAGGACCGCCCGGTGGACGGGTCCGCGCTCCTCGGCGAGCTCCGGCACATCCGTGCGACGCTCACCGACGACGAACTCGACTTCGCCCCCGAGGACGCACCCGTCGTCGTCCCGGGGCAGGACCACCTCACCGCTGCCGTCGTCCCCCGGCTGACGGGCGACGACGCCCCGACCGTGACGGTGTCCCGACCAGCAGGTCCCGGTGACGCCGCGGGGAGCCGGACGGAGGTCCTGCCGGGTGCGGCGCACGAGGACCACCACACCACCGTCATCAGCACGGACCGCAACGCGACCCGCGTGATCGGGGCGATGCCCGCCGTCCCGCCGGCGTCTGCTCCGCCGCTGCCCGCCGGGGACAGGGAACGGTCCGGCAGCACGGCCCGTCCCCTCTCGAAGCGGCAGCAGGCACGCCAGGCACAGCGCCCGCAGAAGACACTGCGCGGGCGGGCCGGGCGACGGTCCCTGCGCCTGCTCGCGGCGCTGCTGATCCTCCTCGCGGGCCTGGTCGCCGCGCTGGGCTGGGTGTTCGGGGCAGGGCCGGCAGGCGTGGTCACCCTGCCCGACGTCGCGAACGTGCCGCTCGGTGAGGCGCGCGCCGTCCTCGAGGACCAGGGACTCGTCTCCGTGTCCACCGAGGAGGCCTTCGACGAGGAGGTCCTCGCCGGCATGGTGATCGGGACCGACCCGGGAGCGAACACCGAGATCCGGCGCTTCGAACGCGTGGACCTCCTCGTCTCCCGCGGGCCGGAGCTCTTCGCCGTCCCGGATCTCGGCGGCCTGGCGCAGGCCGAGGCCGCCGCGGAGCTGGAGGCTGCCGGACTCGCCGTCGGCGCGCAGGACGAGGAGTACAGCGAGAGCGTGCCGGCCGGGGCGGTCCTCCGACAGGACCCGGAGCCGGGCGCCGAGCGCCGTCGCGGATCCGCGGTGGATCTCGTGGTGTCCCTCGGGCCTGCGCCGATCGCCGTCCCCGGCGTCGTCGGGCTCCCCGAGCAGGACGCCGCGGCTGCGCTCGAGGGCGCGGGTCTGGTGCCGGTGGTGGGCGGGACCCGCGAGTACAGCCGGACGGTACCGGCCGGGGCCGTCGTCGCGCAGAGCCCGTCCGGCACCTCGGTCCCGCGGGGCACAGAGATCGTCCTGACGCTCTCCCGCGGCCCCCGCCTGGTGCAGGTGCCCAGCGTCTTCTCCCTCTCGGAGGAGCGTGCCGTGGGCGTCCTCGAAGCGGCGGGCTTCGAGGTGCAGGTCGACTACACCTTCGGCAGCGCGGTCCTCGGACTCGTCGCGGGGCAGAGCCCGTCGGGCGAGCAGCCCGAGGGCACCCTCATCCGCATCACGGTCACCTAGGGCAGGGGCTGCCGGACACGGCGAAGGCGGCCGCCGGGGCGGCCGCCTTCGGGGATCGTGCCCGGACGCGGGGATCAGCTCTTGGAGAGCGCTCCCGCGACGAGGAACGCCATCTCGAGGGACTGCATGTGGTTCAGGCGGGGGTCGCACACGGACTCGTACCGCTCCAGGAACGCCTCCTGGTCGATCGGGTCCGCCCCACCCAGGCACTCGGCGACGTCGTCGCCGGTCATCTCGACGTGCAGCCCGCCCGGGAACGTGCCCAGGGAGTTGTGCACCTCGAAGAACCCGCGCACCTCGTCGATGACGTCGTCGAAGTTGCGCGTCTTGTAGCCGTTGCGTGAGGTGACCGTGTTGCCGTGCATCGGGTCCGTCACCCAGAGGACCTGCGCACCCGAGTCCGTGACGCGCTCGACGAGCTTCGGCAGCTTCTCGCGGATGTTCTTCGCGCCCATCCGCGTGATGAAGGTGAGCCGGCCCGGTTCGCGGTTCGGGTCGAGCTTGTCGATGAGCGCCAGGGCGTCGTCCCCGGATGTCGAAGGCCCGAGCTTGACGCCGATGGGGTTGCGCACCCTGGACAGGAAGTCCACGTGCGCGCCGTCGATCTCGCGGGTGCGCTCCCCGATCCACAGGAAGTGCGCGGAGGTGTCGTACGGCAGGGACGTGCGGGAATCGATGCGCGTCAGCGCGCGCTCGTAGTCCAGGAGCAGCGCCTCGTGGCTGGCGAAGAACTCGACGCGCTTGAGGGCTTCGAAGTCCGTTCCGCAGGCATCCATGAACCGGACGGCGCGGTCGATCTCGCGGGCGAGCGACTCGTAGCGGGAGTGTGCCGGGTTGGCCATGAAGCCCTTGTTCCAGTGGTGGACCAGGCGGAGGTCCGCGAACCCGCCCTGCGTGAACGCACGGATCAGGTTCAGCGTCGACGCCGACGTGTGGTAGGCCTTCACCATCCGGGAGGCGTCGTGCCCGCGGCTCTCCGGGGTGAACTCGTAGCCGTTGACCATGTCCCCGCGGTAGGCCGGCAGGGTGACGCCGTCGCGCGTCTCGTCGTTGGAGGAGCGCGGCTTGGCGAACTGGCCGGCCATGCGGCCCATCTTGATGACCGGCAGGGAGGCACCGTAGGTCAGGACCACGGCCATCTGCAGGATGGTGCGCACCCGCGCGCTGATCTTGTCGGCCGTCGCGCCGTCGAACGTCTCCGCGCAGTCGCCGCCCTGGAGGAGGAAGGCCTTGCCCTGGGCGGCCGCGGCGAGCCGCTCGCGCAGCACGTCCACCTCACCGGCGAAGACCAGCGGCGGCAGGCTGGAGAGTTCCTTGACCGACGCCGCATAGACTCCAGGATCCTGCCACGAGGGCTGCTGCGCTGCGGTCATCGAACGCCAGGCGTCGAGGCCGGCAGTGGTGGACGACGCGGATTCCGCGGTACGCGGGAGGACGGGAGCTAGGAAGTCAGTCACACCCGAATTCTACTGGCTGGGCGGTCACGGCCCGATTCGGGGCGTCATGGCCGCCCCGCGCACTGTCATACTGCGCTACCGCCCCCGGGGGAGCGCCTCGCGCGGACGAGCCGCACCGACCGGGCCGGCGGTCGCCCTGCGTCCCGGAGGCGTCAGGCGTTGCCGGTCGTCCCGTTACCCGGGGTGTCGGCGGCCTCGTCGGCCGTGCGCGATCCGTCCGAGGGGGCGCGGCCGATCTCGGTGACGGCCCCCGGCGCGGGGGTCGCGGCGTCGTTCGAGATCCGGACGGCGGCCCTCCGCGTGTCGGCGCCCGGCCGGGGCGCCTTGCGCCCGGCGGCCTTCTCCGCGGCGAGCCGCTCCTTGACCGTGCTGGCGTAGGCGTCGACGTACTCCTGTCCGGACAGGCGCATCAGCTCGTACATGATCTCGTCGGTGACGGACCGCTGGACGAAGCGGTCGTCCTCGAGCCCCTCGTACCGGGTGAAGTCCAGGGGCTCGCCGATGATGATGCCGACGCGGCGGATGTTGGGGATGCGGCGGCCGATGGGCTGCACCTTGTCCGTCCCGATCATGGCCACCGGGATGACCGGGACGCCGGTCGCGAGGACCAGTTTCGCCACGCCCGTCTTGCCCCGGTAGAGGCGCCCGTCGGGGCTGCGTGTCCCCTCCGGATAGATGCCGAGGACACCGCCGTCGTTCAGGATGTCCATCCCGGCGCTCAGGGAGGAGGACGACGCCGCCCCGCCCGAGCGGTCCATCGGCAACTGGTTGGACAGGCGGAAGAAGAGCGCCGTCAGCCGCCCCTTGACGCCCTTGCCCGTGAAGTACTCGGATTTCGCGAGGAACACCACGGTCCGGGGAACCACGATCGGGAGGAAGATCGAGTCGGAGAAGGACAGGTGGTTGCTGACGATCACGGCCGGGCCGGAGGCCGGGACGTTGTCGAGCCCCTTGACCCAGGGCCGGAAGAGGAGGTTGAGGATCGGACCGACGACGATCCTCTTCATCACCCAATAGAACACGCTGCCAGCCTCCCTGCATGGACGGTGCGGCACTCGGCAATGCCGCCCGCTTTTTCAACTGGAAGCCTACTCTAAGGGTGCCCGCGTGGCGGACGGCGTCACCACGGCTTCCAGCACCGGCGGAAAGGCGACGCGCGGGGCGGTTGACGTAGCGCCGTGCGGTGTCCACGATTGAACGAGCACGCCCACTAATGTCCGAAAATGCCGGGCGGAGATCCTCCGAATCCTGGCCGCAGCACGCGACGGCAGGTAGCAACGTATGGGCCCCCGAGGTCAGGAACCGAACGAATCCACGGACGACGCCGTCTGGCTCGACCTCGTCGCGCGGCTCGAAGGGACGTCCGCGGACGCCGGGTCCCCCGTCACGCCGCGGTCGGACGATCCCGGATCGGCGGACGCGCCGCCGTCCCGCGGCTCCGGCGCCCATGATGCCGTCCGTGCGGACGATCCCCCGGGTGACACGCCCGGCGACGTCACCGGCACCACGAGCCGCGAGCGGGCCGAGGCGATCTTCCGCAACCAGCCCTTCCGGTCCACCGGGCCGCGGGACTACGTGGCGCCGGAGGACCCGGACGAGGACGAGGGGTTCACGCCCGAGGACCCGCCGCCGCTCGGCTCCGGCGATCCGCTCACGGTCCTCGCGTGGATCGGTGCGGCCGGCGGGCCGGTCATGCTGTTCCTCGTCGCCATGTTCTGGCGGACGGCCCCCCTGGCCGCGACGCTCGGCCTGATCGCGGTGTTCCTCGCAGGTGCCGGCTACCTGCTCACCAAGCTGCCCAAGCACCGGGACCTGGGGGACGACGGCGCCGAGGTCTGACGCGGGCGGGCTCCGGCGACCTCAGGTTCCGCTGCGGGAGAGCAGCCGGGACAGGTCCGCGGCTCCGATGAGCCCCGCCGCCGGGCCGAGGGCTGCCCGCTCGATCCGCGCCACGGGCCGGAAGCCCCGACCGGTCAGGTTCCGCCCGAACGCGCGCCGGGTGGGCTCGAGCAGGAGATCCCCCGCCGCACTCAACCCGCCCCCGATCACGAAGGTGCCGGGGTCAACGGCCGCCGCCAGGTTGGCCAGCCCGAGCCCCAGCCACTGCCCGACGTCGTCGACGAGTTCCCGGGACGTCGGGTCGCCGTCCATGGCGAGCCGGGTGACGAGCGACCCGGTGATGACGCCGTCGTCGGCTGCCGCGGCGTCGATGATGGCCTGCGCCACGGGCGACTGCGCGGCGGCCAGCTCCCGCGCCTCGCGTCCGAGGGCGTTGCCCGAGGCGTACTGTTCCCAGCACCCCCGGTTGCCGCATTCGCAGCGCTGCCCCTGCGGGACGATGATCTGGTGGCCGAACTCGCCCGCGACGCCGTACCGGCCACGCTCCACGCGCCCGCCCATGATCATGGCCCCGCCGATCCCGGTGCCGAGGGTCACGCAGACCAGGCGGGACTCCCCCCGCCCCGCGCCGAACCGCCACTCCGCCCAGGCGGCGGCGTCGGCGTCGTTCACCACCGTCACGCGCCGGCGGAGGAGCTTCTCCAGGTTGCGCCGCACGGGCTCGTTACGCCACGCCAGGTGCGGGCTGAACAGCACGGTGCTGTTCGACAGGTCCATCCAGCCCGCCGCCCCGATGCCGATCGAGCGGACCCGGTACTCCCTCGAGAGCTCCCGGACGAGCTCCGTGACGACCGCCTCCACGGCGCGGGGGTCCTGGCCGGGCGTCGGGCTGCGCGCCTCGGCGAGGATCCGGCCGTGGACGTCCACCACGCCGGCGGCGATCTTCGTGCCGCCGATGTCCACGCCGACCGACAGGCCGCGTCGCGCCGGGTTGGGGAGGGCGGCGCGGGCCGGGCGGGCGGCCATCGGTCCGTTGCCCCTCCACGCCAGGCCGGTCCCGGGGCGCAGCCGCCGGGCACGGGGGCCCCCGGGCTCGGGCGTGATCGGCATGCTGTCCTCCTGGTTCCGGCAGGACGCGCGCGCACCCGTTACCGATTCGTACATTACTGGAACGTGTTTCGGACTGGTAACGCTATAGGGTTGTACCACCTCATCGTGGGGTGATATCAAAGGAGCTATCGTGCGCGACATCAGTGTCCCCGTCCTCGTCGACGTCCCCCGCCGGACGAACACCACGGACCTCGTGATCCGCCAGGCGACCAAGCCGTCGAATCCAGCCCTGTTCGCCGTCAAGGGCCCCTCCGGCGAGTGGGAGGACATCTCGGCCACCGAGTTCCGCCGCCAGGTCGAGGACGTCGCGAAGGGCCTGATCGCCTCCGGTGTCCAGCCCGGGGACCGCGTGGCCATCATGGCCCGCACACGGTACGAGTGGTCCCTGGCCGACTTCGCGATCTGGTTCGCCGGCGCGGTGTCCGTCCCCGTCTACGAGACCTCCTCCCCCGCGCAGGTCGCCTGGATCCTCAGCGACTCCGGCGCCGTCGGAGCCTTCGTCGAATCGGCACACCACGAGGGCGTGGTCCGCGAGGCCGTCGCGCTGGAGGGCATCGGCTCGCTGCAGCACGTCTGGCAATTCGACGGCGACGGGCTGGACACGCTGCGGACGGCCGGGGTGGGGACGGACGAGCAGATGCTGTCGGACCGCCGGGCGCACGCCGGGCTCGACGACGTCGCCACGATCATCTACACCTCGGGCACCACCGGGAAGCCGAAGGGCTGCGAACTGACGCACGGCAACTTCGTCGAACTGTCCGAGAACGCCGCCGCGGCCCTTCCGGAAGTGGCGCGCGAGGGCGGCCAGACCATCATGTTCCTCCCCCTCGCCCACGTCTTCGCCCGCTTCATCTCCGTCCTCTGCGTCGCCGCCGGCGCCACCGTGGCGCACACCCCGGACGTCAAGAACCTGCTCCCCGACCTGCAGAGCTACAAGCCCACGTTCATCCTCGCCGTGCCGCGCGTCTTCGAGAAGGTCTACAACAACTCCATGCTCAAGGCGGAGGACGGCGGCAAGGGCAAGATCTTCCATGCCGGCGCCGATGTCGCCATCGCCTGGTCGAAGGCCGAGCAGGCCGGGAAGATCCCCCTGACCCTGAAGGTCAAGCACGCGGTCTTCGACCGCCTCCTCTACGGCAAGATCCGCACGGCCATGGGCGGCCGCGTGGAGCACGCGGTGTCCGGCGGAGCGCCCCTCGGGGACCGGCTCGGACACTTCTTCCACGGCATCGGCCTCATGGTGCTCGAGGGCTACGGGCTGACGGAGACCACCGCGCCCATCACCGTGAACACGCCGAAGCGCATCAAGATCGGCACCGTGGGAGCCCCCCTGCCGGGCAACGCAGTGAAGATCGCGGACGACGGCGAGATCCTCGCCAAGGGCGTGTGTGTCATGAAGGGCTACTACAACCGCCCGGACCTGACCGCCGAGGCGTTCATCGACGGCTGGTTCCGCACCGGGGACATCGGCGAGCTCGACGAGGACGGCTTCCTGAGCATCACGGGACGGAAGAAGGAGATCATCGTGACGGCCAGCGGCAAGAACGTGATCCCGGCGGTCCTCGAGGACGCGATCCGCGCCAACGCCCTGGTCTCCCAGTGCGTCGTCGTCGGCGACGGCCGGCCCTTCATCTCCGCCCTCGTGACGATCGACGAGGAAGCCCTCCCGGGCTGGCTCGACCGGCACGGTCTGCCCGCCGGGACCACGACGGCGGACGCCGCGGAGCACCCGCAGGTCCTGGCCGAGATCCAGGGGCTCGTGGACCAGGCGAACTCGACCGTCTCGCGGGCGGAGGCCATCAAGGAGTTCCGGATCGTGGCGACCGACTTCACCGAGACCACGGGCCACCTCACGCCGTCCCTGAAGATCAAGCGGGCCCAGGTCCTCAAGGACTACTCGGACGTCGTGGAGTCCATCTACAGCCGGGCGTCCGTCTGACCGGGCGGGCGTCCGTCTGACCGGGCGGGCGTCCGTCTGACCGGGCGGGCGTCCCCCCGCCCGCGGGCGGGGGGACGCCCGGGTCAGTCGATGGCCAGGTGCAGCAGGGCGTTCTCGACCACCTCGGTGAGGGCGGGATGGATCCAGTACTGGCCGCGCGCCATCGTGTGCGCGTCCAGCCCGAAGGACATCGCCTGCACGAGCGGCTGGATGATCATCGAGGCCTCGTGGCCGAGGATGTGGGCACCGAGGATCCGGCCCGTGTGCCGCTCGGCGATGATCTTGGCGAAGCCGTGGGAATCCTCCATCGCCCACCCGTACGCGGTCGAACCGTAGTGCTGCACGGCCGTCACGACGGCCGTGCCCTCGGCCTCGGCGTACGCGAGGGCCTGGTCCTCCGTCATGCCGACGGACGCCGCCTGCGGATGGGAGAACACCGCGGCGGGGACGAACCGGTGGTCGCTGGCCCGCAGCGCCTCGGGGTGGAGCAGGTTATGAGCCACGATCTTCGCCTCGTGGTTGGCCACGTGCTTGAGCTGGTAGGGGCTGCTCACGTCGCCGAGCGACCACAGGCCCTCCACCGGCGTCCCGTTGCGCAGGACGCGCTGGAACCCGTCCACGGCGAGGCGACCGTCGTCGTGCGTGTCCAGGCCCGCCTCGGCCGCCCCCAGGCGGTCCGTGTTCGGTGTGCGGCCGATCGCCACGAGCACGGCGTCGACCTCCAGGTCCGCGGCGCCGGCCGGGCCGCTGAGCCGGGCGGTGACGCTGCCGTCGTCGTTGGCGCTGATGCCCGTGACGTCCGTGCCGAGGCGGAGGTCCCACTGGTGGGCGGCCTGCTCGGTGAAGGCGTCCGCCACGGTCCCGTCGAGGTGCCGCAGCATGCCGGCGGAGCGGACCGCGAGCGTCACCCGGGTGCCGAACGCGCCGAACACGTGCGCGAACTCCGCCGCGATGTACCCGCCGCCGATGATGAGCAGGCGCCGCGGCTGCTCGTCGAGGCGCATCACGGTGTCCGAGGTGTGCACCTGGGGCAGGCTGATACCCGGGATGTCCGGGAGCACGGCCCGTGAACCGGCGGCGAGGACCAGCTGATCGGCGGTGATGACGTCCCCGGCGGCGGTCTCGAAGGATTTCTCCCCCGTCAGGCGGACGTACTCCTCGATCAGGGTGACATTCGGGAGCTCCTCCGCCCGGTAGGCCCTGCCGCCCCGGGAGATGGCATCGACGCGGGTGAAGATGCGCTCACGGATGTCCGCCCAGCGCACCCGGTCCAGGGAGAGATCCACCCCGAGCCGCGAGGACTCCGTCGGGGCGGCGGCCAACCCGGCGGGGTACACGAACATCTTGGTCGGGATGCACCCCACGTTGAGGCAGGTGCCGCCGAACGTCCCGCCGTCGACGAGCACCACCTTGCGGTCGTCCCAGTCCGGGGAGATGAGTGTGTTGCCCGAGCCGGAGCCGATGATCGCGAGGTCGTAGTGGGTCACCCCCGCAGTCTAACGGCGGCAGCCCAGCACCGGCCGCGGCGCCGGCCGGTGCTGCTCCGGCCGGTGCCGTGGTTCAGGATCCCGCGACGACGAGGAGGAGGTCGCCGCCCTGCGCGGGCGCGGCGCCGGTGAAGGCGACGCGCTGGACGGTGCCGGCCACGGGGGTCGTGATGCTGGCCTCCATTTTCATGGCCTCGATGGTCGCGACGGTGTCCCCGGCGGCGACGGTGTCCCCCGCGGCGCGGGTGACGGTCACGGACCCGGCGAACGGGGCCGCGATCTGCCCCGGGGTCGAGGGGTCGGCCTTCTCCGCGGCCACGACGTCGCTGTGGACGCTCCTGTCCCGCACACTGACGGGTCTCATCTGGCCGTTGAGGGTGCACATGACGGTCCGCATGCCCTTCTCGTCCGGTTCGGAGACCGCCTCGAGGGTGGCGATGAGCCGGACCCCCTTCTCGAGCTCGATGACGTGCTCGGTGCCGGGCTGGAGTCCGTAGAGGTAGTCGGCGGTGCCCAGGAGGGACACGTCGCCGTAGGTGTCGCGGGTGGCCCGGAAGTCCTTCGTCGGTCCGGCGAACAGGAGGGTGTTCAGGGCGGACCGGCGCTCCGACGGGGAGCCGGCGAGCCGCGCCTCGTCCTCGGCGGAGAGCCGGGCGTCGCGGGGTTTGAGTGCGCGGCCCTGCAGCGCCTTGGTGCGGAAGGGCTCCGGCCAGCCGCCGGGCGGGTTGCCGAGCTCCCCGTTGAGGAACCCGATGACGGAGTCCGGGATGTCGTAGGCCTGCGGGTTCTCCTCGAATGCGGCGGGGTCGGCGTTCGCGCCGACCAGGGCCAGGGCGAGGTCGCCCACCACCTTGGAGGACGGCGTGACCTTCACGAGCCGGCCGAGGATGCGGTCCGCTGCGGTGTACATGTCCTCGATCGCCTCGAACCTCTCGCCCAGGCCGAGGGCGATGGCCTGCTGCTTCAGGTTGGACAGCTGCCCGCCGGGGATCTCGTGGCGGTACACGCGGCCCGTGGGCCCGGGCAGCCCGGACTCGAACGGTGCGTACATGCGGCGCACCGCCTCCCAGTACGGTTCCAGGGAGCAGACGGCGTCGAGGTCCAGGCCGGTGTCCCGCGGCGTGTGCGCGAGGGCCGCGACGAGGGCGGACGCGGAGGGCTGGCTGGTCGTGCCGGCCAGGGCGGCGCTGGCGACGTCGACGGCGTCGACCCCGGCGTCCACGGCCGCCAGGAGCGTGGCGAGCTGGCCGCCGGCGGTGTCGTGGGTGTGCAGGTGGACGGGCACCTCGAAGCGCTCCCGCAGGGCGGTCACGAGTTTCGCCGCGGCGGCCGGACGGAGCAGCCCGGCCATGTCCTTGATGGCGAGGACGTGGGCGCCGGCGTCCACCATCCGCTGCGCGAGGTCCAGGTAGTACTCGAGCGTGTAGAGCGTCTCCGCGGGGTCGAGCATGTCCGCGGTGTAGCAGAGGGCGACTTCCGCGACCGCCGTCCCGGTCTGCCGGACCGCCCGGATGGCGGGCTCCATCTGCGTGACGTCGTTCAGGGCGTCGAAGATGCGGAAGATGTCGATGCCCGACGCGGCGGCCTCGGCCACGAACGCCGTCGTGACGGCCTCCGGGTACGGCGTGTAACCCACGGTGTTCCGGCCCCGCAGCAGCATCTGCAGGCAGACGTTCGGGATCTCGCGGCGCAGCGCATCCAGGCGTTCCCACGGGTCCTCACCGAGGAAGCGGAGCGCGACGTCGTAGGTGGCGCCGCCCCAGGCCTCCACGGACAGCAGCCCGGGGGTCAGCCGGGAGACGCTCGCACCGGCGGCGGCGAGGTCCCGGGTGCGGACGCGGGTGGCGAGCAGCGACTGGTGGGCATCGCGGAACGTGGTGTCCGTGACGGCGACGGCGTTCTGCTCCCGCAGCGCCTTCGCGAAACCCTCCGGACCGAGCTCGAGCAGCCGTTGCCTACTCCCGGGCGGCGGGGCGTCGGCCCGGGCCTCGAGCTGGGCGTCGCCTTCGGCTCCACGGCGGCCCTCGGGAAGCGGCGGCAGTTTCTCCCTCGGGTCGAGGTGCGCGGGACGGGCGCCGTTGGGCTGGTTGACCGTCACGTCGGCGAGCCAGGTGAGGAGCTTGGTGCCGCGGTCAGCGGGCACGCGCGCGGTCAGGAGTTCGGGGCGTTCGTCGATGAACGACGTCGCCACATTGCCCGCGATGAAGTCGGGGTCGTCCAGGACGGCCTGCAGGAAGGAGATGTTCGTGGACACGCCGCGGACGCGGAACTCCGCCAGCGCCCGCCGCGCCCGGGTGACCGCCGAGGGATAGTCCCGGCCCCGGCAGGTGAGCTTGACCAGCATGGAGTCGAAGTGCGGGCTGATCTCGGCGCCCGCGTAGACGGTCCCGCCGTCGAGCCGCACCCCGGCGCCGCCGGCGGACCGGTACGCGGAGATCCTGCCGACGTCGGGACGGAACCCGTTCGCCGGGTCCTCCGTGGTGATACGGCTCTGCAGGGCCGCGCCGCGCAGGGTGACGGTGTCCTGGCTGAGGCCGAGATCGGCGAGGGTCTCGCCGGCGGCGATCCGCAGCTGGGACTGGACGAGGTCGACGTCGGTCACCTCCTCGGTGACGGTGTGCTCGACCTGGATGCGCGGATTCATCTCGATGAACACGTGCTGCCCGGCCCGCTCCCCGACCGTGTCGACGAGGAACTCGACGGTCCCGGCGTTCACGTACCCGAGGGCGGTCGCGAACTTCACGGCATCGCGGTGCAGCGCCTGGCGGATGGTGTCGTCGAGGTTCGGCGCGGGAGCGATCTCGATGACCTTCTGGTGGCGACGCTGCAGCGAGCAGTCCCGCTCGAAGAGGTGCATCACGTTGCCTTCGGCGTCCGCGAGGATCTGCACCTCGATGTGCCGGGGGCGCAGGACCGCCTGCTCCAGGAACATGGTGGGGTCCCCGAACGCGGACTCGGCCTCGCGCATCGCGGCCTCCAGCGCTTCCGGCAGCGCCTCACGGGTGTCCACCCGGCGCATCCCGCGCCCGCCCCCGCCGGCCACCGCCTTCGCGAAGACGGGGAACCCGATCTCGTCCGCCGCCGCGATCAGCTCCGCGACGTCGGCGCTCGGGCGGGAGGAGGCCAGCACCGGGATGCCGGCCGCCCGGGCGGCGTCGAGGGCCTTGACCTTGTTGCCGGCGAGCTCCAGCACGTCGGCCGGCGGTCCCACGAACGTGATCCCGGCCTCCACCGCGGCCCGGGCGAGCCCCGGGTTCTCGGACAGGAACCCGTACCCGGGGTAGATGGCGTCGCAGCCTGACTCCCGGGCCACCCGGATGATCTCCTCGATGTCCAGGTACGCCCGGACCGGGTGGCCCTCCTCACCGATGAGGTACGCCTCGTCGGCCTTCTGGCGGTGGATCGAGTTCCTGTCCTCCTGGGGGAAGACCGCGACGGTCTTGGCTCCCACCTCGTGTCCGGCCCGGAAGGCGCGGATGGCGATCTCACCACGGTTGGCTACCAAAATCTTCGAGAACATCGTACTCCTGCATCCTTGCCGGTCGGGTTCTTCAGGCTGGCATGATCCTACCCGCGGGGCCGCGCCGGTCCATGGCGGTGCCGCCATGTGGACGGGTGCTCCGCCGGGCCCGTCAGCCGGTGGTCCGCGCAACCTATGATGGACGGGATCACAGGGACATCGGGCCGCCCGTCGCGGCCGGGACAGGGTATGGGTTTCGAACGTGCAGGTAGTGAGCATCAGCAGCCTCAAAGGCGGCGTGGGCAAGACGTCGATGACCCTGGGGCTGGCCTCGGCCGCACTGGCGGCCGGCATCCCGACGCTCGTCGTCGACCTCGACCCACACGCTGATGCGACGACCGGGCTCGGCGTCCGGCCCTCCGGCCAGACCGATATCGGGCGCCTGCTCAAGGACGCCCGGCGCGCCGACCTCGGCGCCCATGCCGTTCCCAGCGGCTGGGTGGCGACCGCCGCGCGGCGTCCGGGCGTCCGGGCGGCCACGCTCGATGTCGCCATGGGGTCCGCGCACTCGGGCATCTACGACCGCCCGGACCTCGGACGCCGCGACCAGCGGCGCCTGTCCTCCCTCCTGGCGCGTGTCGAGGGCTACAGCCTCGTCCTGATCGACTGCCCGCCGTCGCTGAACGGTCTCACCCGCATGGCGTGGACCGCGAGCAACAAGGTGCTCCTCGTGGCGGAACCCGGTCTCTTCTCCGTGGCGGGCACCGAGCGCACCATGCGCGCCCTCGAGCTGTTCCGCCGCGAATTCGCGCCGAACCTGCAGACGGCGGGGATCCTCGCCAACCGGGTGCGCGAGACCTCCCACGAGCACGCGTTCCGCCTGGGCGAGATGCGGCAGATGTTCGGAGACCTGGTGCTGAGCCCCACCATCCCGGAGCAGGCCAACTGGCAGCAGATCCAGGGTGCCGCCCACTCCGTGCACCACTGGCCCGGCGAATCCGCGCAGCAGGCGGCGGCCTCGTTCGACGAGCTGCTCACCAACGTGGTGGATCCGGCCAGGATGCGCAGGCGGACCGCGCGCGTGTAGGCGCGGTGCGTGCCGGTGTGGCGGGCGTGCCGGGGTGAAGGGAGCTCAGCTGATCTTGCGGGTCACGCGGCGCTTGCTGAGTTCGTCACCGGGGAAGTCCTGGTCCGCGGCATGCTCGCTGGGGAGGGCAGCGAGGCTTCCCTCGACCTCGCGCCAGACGCGGCCGACGGCGATGCCGAAGACTCCCTGTCCGCCCTGCACGAGGTCGATGACCTCGTCCGCGGAGGTGCATTCGTAGACGCTCGCGCCGTCGCTCATGAGGGTGATCTGGGCGAGGTCCTCGACCCCGCGTTCGCGGAGGTGCTCCACGGCGGAACGGATCTGCTGGAGGGAGACCCCGGTGTCCAGCAGGCGCTTGACGACCTTGAGGACGAGGATGTCGCGGAACCCGTAGAGGCGCTGGGTACCGGAACCGGCGGCGCCGCGGACAGCCGGTTCCACGAGTCCGGTCCGCGCCCAGTAGTCGAGCTGGCGGTAGGTGATGCCGGCCGCCTTGCAGGCCGTGGGACCGCGATACCCGGCGTCCTCGTCGAGGACGGGGAGGTCCTCCGTGAACAGGAGGCCCTGGGCGTGCGCCGGGACGCCGGTGCCTGATGGGCTGGCTGCCTCGCCGGCGTCACCCTTCGGACTCACGTGCTGCCTCCTCGTCGGGTTCCCCGGGACATCTGCCGACCGGACGGATCGGCAGGATGCACGCACGGGTACCCCGGGTCCATCACGCGCGCAGTGGGAACTGTATCCTTCGACGTTAGATCCCCCGAGGGGCAAGGTCAAAGACGATCCACCTCAAGATTTGCCGTGTCGCCGGCCGCCCGCGGAAAGCCGCCGGAGCGGCCGGTCCCGCAGTGCCCGACATCACCGTTCGAAGTCCTCGGGCTCCACGTCGGCGAGGAACTCCCGGAACTGGAGGACCTCCTTCTCCGCCGTCTCCTCCGTCCCGCCGTCCTCGGGTTCCCCGTCCGCCTCCGCGATCTCGACGCCGGCCACGGCCAGCACCTCGTCCGCGCAGAAGATGGGGCAGGGGACGCGCAGCGCGACGGCCAGGGCGTCCGAGGCGCGCGAGCCGACCGTCACGCCGTCGTCGAAGACGAGTTCCGCATGGTAGACCGTGTCCTCCACCGAGGTGATGCGCACCTCGGTGATCCGCTTCCCCGCGGCGGCGACGACGTCGACCAGGAGGTCGTGCGTCATGGGCCGGGGAGGGACGATCCCCTGCTGGACGAAGGCGATGGCGCTGGCTTCGGGAGCGCCGATCCAGATGGGCAGGTGCCGCTCCCCCGCGCTCTCGCGCAGGAGGACCAGCGGCTGGTTGGACGGCAGTTCGATCCTCACGCCGACCACTTCTACTTCGATCACGGGTTGGCCGCCTAACTGTCCATCCGGGCTATGTGGCTGTGCACCAGGGCGCTGTGGAGGCCGAGGCAGAGTTCGCTGATCTCACGCGCGGTCTCCGCGGCCCGGGCCTTCGAGGCGACGTCCCGGCGCGAGGCCAGGGGTGCGACGACGCTCTCCACCAGCCCCAGCTCGCGGTCCGCGGCGGCGCGGAACGGCCGGAGGTGGCGGGGCTCGATGCCGTGGCCCTCGAGCTGCACGCAGGCCTTCGTGACCTTGAGGGCGTGCTCGTCGAACCGGTTGTCCACGGCCGTGATGAGGCCGAAGCTCACGAGGTCGTCGACGAGACGGCGCGGCGCCCCCGCCTCGGCGGCGAGCGTCTCCGCGGTGAGCCGCCGGGCGTGCCCCTGCAGTTCGAGGGAGAGCTGGTCGGAGACGACGCGCGGCGCGAGGGTCATCCCGCCGGGCAGCGACTCCGGGCGCTCGCCGCGGTCGATCGCGTCGACGTAGTCCTTGATCACCTTCAGGGGCAAGTACTGGTCCCGCTGGAGCGCGAGCACGAACCGGAGGCGCTCGACGTCGTGCGCCGCGTACTTCCGGTAACCGGCCCGCGTGCGCTGCGGCGAGATCAGGCCCTTCTCCTCGAGGAACCGGATCTTCGACGCCGTGACCTGGGGGAAGTCCTCGGCCAGCTCACGCAGGACCTCGCCGATGTTGAGGACACCGGCGCCGGGGGATCCGGGGAGGACGCCGGCCGGACGGCGGGCGGGGTGGGAGGCAGGCATGAAGCGGACTATGCCTGCGCTGTCGTGTGCTGGACGCTCTGGCCCGGGACGGTGCGCGCTGCGTAGAAGGTCAGGCGGAACTTGCCGATCTGCACCTCGTTGCCGTTGCGCAGGGCCACGCTGTCCACGCGGTCGTTGTTGACGTACGTGCCGTTGAGGCTGCGTGTGTCGACCACCATGAACCCGTTCCCGGTGCGGCGGAACTCGGCGTGCTGGCGCGAGACCGTCACGTCGTCGAGGAAGATGTCGGCGTTCGGGTGCCGGCCGGCCTTCGTCACGTCCTCGTCGAGCAGGAACCGTGCGCCGGCGTTGGGGCCGGAGTGGGCGATCAGCAGTGCAGAACCCGCGGGCAGGGCCGCGACGGAGGCCTGCTCCTCACGGGTCAGATGCCGTTCCAGTTCGGTCACCTCGACCTGCGGGGGCAGACCGATGGTCGTTGTCTCGGGAGACGTCATGTTCGGATCTTCTCCGTTTCCGGCTGGATTCACGTGGCGCACCATGGTCTTTTCCTCCACCTACTGCACGGCGGGTCGGCGTGATGCCGGCCATACCGTCCCTGCCTTTGCGAGGTGGATCTAGCCTACCTGCTGCGAGTATTCGGCTGAACTCAGCAGGCCCTGGACCACGGCGGGGTCCGCGACCTTGATCTCCAGCAGCCAGCCCTCGCCGTAGGGATCGGAATTGATGAGGGACGGGTCGTCGTCGAGCGCCTCGTTGCGCGCCACGATCTCCCCGGTCACCGGGGCGTAGATGTCGCTGACGCTCTTCGTGGACTCGACCTCGCCGACGACGTCGGATCCGGTGACGCCGGTCCCGGCCTCGGGCATCTGCACGTAGACGACATCCCCGAGGGCATCCTGCGCGAAGTCGGTGATGCCGACGCGGACGGTGCCGTCGACGGCCGGCTCACTGATCCACTCGTGTTCCGCGGTGTAGTAGAGGCCGTCTGGAATGTTGCTCATGGTCGCCTTTCGGACGCGGGATGCAGCAGCGGCCGCGGGAGGCGCCGCCCGGTACAAGTACTGGTCGAGTATAGGCACAACACGCCGCGCCGTGACGCGCCTCTCATCGCACGCGGACGGTGCCGGCAGCGGCGCGGCGAGGGGACGTTCGGCCCTTCTGGGACGCCGGCTGTCAGAGGCAGACTCGTCTGCGGAGACCGACGAAAGGTACGGGCGTGAAGACACTGGTCGTGTACGAATCGATGTTCGGCAGCACCCGGCGGATCGCCGAGGCCGTGGTCGATGCCCTCCGGCCCTCCGGCGACGTCACGGTGGCGATCGCCGCGGAGGCTCCGACGGCGCTGTCCGGGTACGGCCTCGTCGTCGTGGGTGCTCCGACCCACGGGCACACGCTCCCGCAGGAGGCGTCTCGGAAGGAAGCCTCGGCCTGGGCCGAGGACGGCAAGCGTGACCTGGCCCTCGAGGCCGACGCCCTGCGGCCGGGGGTCCGCGAATGGCTGGAGCACGTAGCCCTGTCCGCGCCGGCGCCCCGCTTCGCTGCCTTCTCGACGCGGGCCGACATGCCCCGCATCTTCGCCGGCGACGCCACTGCCGCGATCAGGCGGCGGCTCCACCGGCACCACATCATTCTCGACGCGCACGAGGACTTCCTCGTCGACTCCGACAGTCACCTCCTGCCGGGAGAGCAGCAACGCGCCCACGACTGGGCCCGGACGCTCGTCCCGGTGGCCTCCCGCCGGTGAGTCCCGGGGCCTCCCGCCGGTGATCCCCCGCCGTTGATTCGCCGTTCACCCGGGGCGGCCGGCCGCGGGGCGCCCCTCCAGGTACGCCAGCGCCTCGCCCATGCTCCGCGCGAACACCGCCCCGGGCACCGTCGCCGCGTCGAAGTGGACGCTGCAGTGCAGGCGGCCGGCGTAGGAGACCGCGGCGACGCCGAGGCGGACGTTCGCGGCGAGTACCGCCACCGGCCAGATCGCCGTCACCGGCGCGCCCGCCAGCCGGAGGGGCCGCGTCGGGCCGGGGACGTCGGTCACGAAGCCGGCTACCAGGTGCTGGCTGTGCGCAACACGGTCCAGGATCCGGGCGCCGAGGGGGCCACGCATGAATTCGAGGGTTCCCTGCTGCCGCGCCTGCACCTTCGCGGAGCGGGTGTCGGCGGCGAGAAGGCGCAGGCGTCCGACCGGATCGGGGTCACCGAGCGGCAGGTGCACGAGCATGACCCCCACGTGGTTGCCCGAGACTTCCCGGCGCGGCAGGGCCACCGGGACCGACACCGGCAGGAGGGCCGGGACGTCCTCGCCGGCCGCCGAGAAGACCGCCCGGTAACCCGACGCCACCGCGGAGAGCAGGGCGTCGTTGACGGTGGCACCGACGGATCGCGCGTGCGCCCCCAGGGCCGCGAGGTCGGCGTCGACGAACGCGACCCCGCGGTGCGCGCTGCGCTCGCCCAGGAACAGCGTGGGCCCCACCTCCCGACCCGCGAGGGTCATCCGGATGCGGCGCCAGCCGACGACACCCCGACCGAGGACGCTGCGCACGTCCCGCCGGTGGCCGGCGACGACGGGCGGTCGCCGCGATGCCGCAGGCGCGGAGTCCCCGTCCGGGTCGAAGAGCTGCTGCACGATCGCCACCACCGCCACGCCGTCGGCCAGCGCGTGGTGGACGCGCAGCACCATGCCCACCCCGCTCGCGCTCGCCCCCGGGACCAGCAGCAGCTCCCACAGTGGACGGTCCTGCGGCAGGGGCACGGTCATCAGGTCCCCGCACAGGCGCTCGAGCCCGGCCGGTCCCGCAACGGCATCGACGAGGCGGACGTGGTGGCCGAGCTCCGGCCGCACCTCCACCCAGCGGTGCCGGCGGCCGGTGCCCTCGGCGCGGAGCCGCAGGCGCGGCACCGCCGTGATCCGCTCAGCCAGGGTGGCGCGCAGCGCGGTCAGGTCGGGGACGCCGTCGGCGCCCACGAATCCGCCGGTCCCGAGCACGCCCGCGGCGAGGAACACGTTCACCTGCCCAGCGTGGTCGAGCACGAGGTTGGCCTCGTCGACCGGGGCCAGACGCTCCCCGGCCGCGCTCGGGGTCACCGCGCGGGACCGGAGTGCGCTCCGCGGCCCGCCCCGAGGTGGCGGAGGTACACGAGGAGCGGCACCATGCCGATCACGGCGAGTCCCGCGAAGAGAGGGACCGCTGCGAGGGACGCGAACGGCGTGCCCGGGTCCGCGGTCGCCCCGAACCACTGGTCGGTGGCCACCCCGACACCCTCGAGAACCAGCAGGACGAGCAGCGCCCCGACGACGAGCCGCCCGAGTGGACGATCCGTCCACAGCCACCACGAGCCCACCAGCAGCAGCGGGAGCCAGACGGCGAGGTCCTGCACGAAGACGGGGTTCGTCGTCACGCCCGAACCGTCCAGGAAGGCGGGCGGGGTATCACTGAGCATCGCGGGCACGATCGTCCGCAGCCAGACCAGCGCGTTCAGGACGGCGATGACGAATGCGTAGCCCGCGATGCCCCGTGCCGGCAGGCGCCCGTCGAACCTGGCGTTGAACGCTGCCGGATCGGTCTGTCGCACCAGGGCCGCTGCGGACCAGAGTGCGAGCGAGAGCATCGCCACATAGGCGAGGAACAGGCTGTTGAAGGGGGTGCCGAACAGGAACAGCACGGCCTGGTAGGTGATGTAGGCGAGGGCTCCGAACCACACCACGAGGGCCCGCGCCGAGTCCCTCCGCGCGAAGGACGCCGCGGCGACGAGCAGCGGGACGGCGAGGACCGTCAGCACGAGCGCCGTCCCCCGCAGGGTCCCCTGCGTCACGGCCGGTCCTCCCAGGACCCCCGGGAGGAGGAGGGACCCGGCGGCGGCCACCAGCGTGATGACCGCCAGCGCCGCGGAGAGAGCGTACGCGGCCCCGGGGCGCACCACCGCATCCCCCGCGCTGTCCTGCAGGAGGCCCTGGCCGGGCCGCCGCCCGGAGGGGGTGTCGACGGTACGGGCCGGGGCGCCGGTCCGGCGGGCTCCCCCGGCGACGGCGGGCGGTCACTGCTCATGCGTCGATCCTCACCCGCGCTGCGGCCGCTGCCTAGGGCCGAGAGGCCCCCTACCGGACCCGGAAACACGAAACGCCCTCCCGAAGGAAGGCGTTCCGTGGTCGATGTCGACGGACATCATATGGTCGGGATGACAGGATTTGAACCTGCGACCCCTTGACCCCCAGTCAAGTGCGCTACCAAGCTGCGCCACATCCCGAACGGCCTGTCCAGCAGGCCAAACCACTCGGATAACACTACAGCATTCCGGAGCGGATCAGCACACCGGACGCCGGTCAGCGCTTGCGGCTGCGCTTCTCGCGGACGCGCATGCTGACCTCGATGGGCGTGCCCTCGAAGCCGAACGTCTCGCGCAGGCGGCGCGTGATGAAGCGGCGGTAGCCCGGGTCCAGGAACCCGGTGGTGAACAGCACGAACTTCGGCGGCCGGCTCGAGGCCTGGGTTCCGAAGAGGATGCGGGGCTGCTTCCCGCCGCGCACGGGGTGCGGGTGGGCGGAGACGAGCTCCCCGAGGAACGCGTTGAGGCGGCCCGTCGGGATGCGGCGGTCCCAGGACTCGAGCGCGACGTCGAGGGCCGGCACGAGGCGGTCCTTGTGCCAGCCGGTGAGCGCCGAGATGTTCACGCGCGGGGCCCAGTCCACGTGGGCGAGGTCCTGGTCGATCTCGCGCTCGAGGTAGCGGCGGCGTTCGTCGTCGAGCAGGTCCCACTTGTTGAAGGCCAGCACGATCGCGCGACCGGACTCGATGGCCAGGTTCAGGATGCGGACGTCCTGCTCGCTGAGCACCTCGTCGACGGCGAGGAGCACGACGGCGACCTCCGCCTTCTCGAGGGCGGACTGCGTGCGCAGCGAGGCGTAGAAGTCCGCACCCTGCTGCATGTGGACGCGGCGACGGATGCCCGCGGTGTCCACGAAGCGCCAGGTGCGCCCGCCGAGCTCGATCATCTCGTCCACGGGGTCGCGCGTGGTCCCGGCCAGCGGGTCGACGACGACGCGGTCGGAGCCGGCGAGCTTGTTCAGCAGCGAGGACTTACCCACGTTGGGCCGGCCGATCAGCGCGATGCGGCGGGGGCCGCCGGAGCGCTCGATGCCGCCGTGCTCGGAGAACTCGGGGAGGACGGTGTTGATGTGGTCGAGCATGTCGGCGGTGCCGCGGCCGTGCAGCGCGGATACCGGCCAGGGCTGGCCGAAGCCGAGGCCCCACAGTACCGAGGCGTCGGCCTCGTTCTGGATGTCGTCCACCTTGTTGGCCACGAGGATGACGGGCCTGTTCTTGCGGCGCAGCATACGCACCACGGCCTCGTCGGTCGCGGTGGCCCCGACGGTGGCGTCGACGACGAACAGCACGGCGTCGGCCATGTCGACGGCGATCTCCGCCTGGTCCGCGACGCGCGCGGCGATGCCCTTCGCGTCCTGCTCCCAGCCGCCCGTGTCCACGAGCGTGAAGTTCCGCCCGGACCACTGGGCCGGGTAGGAGACGCGGTCGCGGGTCACGCCGGGGGTGTCCTCGACGACGGCCTCGCGGCGGCCGAGGATGCGGTTGACGAGCGTCGACTTGCCGACGTTCGGGCGGCCGACGATGGCGAGGACCGGGTTCATCCGGCCCTCGGCCTCGTCGTCGAAGTCCTCGTCCTGGCGGTCCAGGAGCGCGGCGTCCTCGTCGTCGAGCTCGTAGTCCTCGAGGCCCGCACGGAGGGAGGCGGCGCGCTGCTCGGCCTCGGCGTCGTCGAGGGTGTCGAGCAGCGCGCCGACCTGGTCCTCGCCGCTCGGCTCGTAGTCCTCGTCCGCTCCGGGGCCCTGCTCCGTCGCTTCCGGCGAAAGGTTCTCGCTCATCTGGTATGTCCTTCGGTTGGTGTTCGCCGTCTCCCGACGGCAATCCTGGTGGGCTCGCGCCCGGAATCCTGTGGTGGTGTCCCGGTACGGGACGGTCAGTGCGCCACCGTGCGCACGATGCCGAGGACGGCCGCGACGGTCTGCTCGAAGTCGAGGTCCGAGGAGTCGAGCGTGACGACGCCGTCCGCCGCCTGGTGGAAGTCGACGACGGTCGAGTCCCGGGCGTCCCGGTCGGTGACCTGCCGCTTCAGCTGGGCGTCGGTCTGCGTGCCGCCGAGCTGGTCCCCGCGGCGGCGCAGGCGCGCCTCCTCGGTCGCGGTGAGGAGGATGCGCACCTCCGCGTCGGGGGCGACGACGGTGGTGATGTCACGCCCCTCGGCGACGATGCGGTGGCCGGCGCCGGCGATCAGCGCGCGCTGGCGCCGGATCAGCTCCGCCCGGGCACCCATGGTGGTCGCCACGGCGCTCACCGCGGCGGAGACCTCGGGCTCGCGGATGGCGGCCGTGACGTCGTCGCCGCCGACGGTCACCGACTCGCGGTCCGGGCTGGTGCTGATGAACAGCTCGATCCCCCGCGCCGCCGCTTCGACCGCGGCGGCGTCCTCGAGGTCGATCCCCTGCGCGACGCAGTGGAGGGTGACGGCGCGGTACATCGCCCCGGTGTCGAGGTACGCGGCACGGAGCCGGCGGGCCACCTCCCGGCTGACGCTCGACTTGCCGGACCCGGAGGGCCCGTCGATGGCGACGACGAGGGACTTGCCGAGCCGGAAGCCGGAGAACGGGCCGGCCGGCGCGGACTCGGGCGCCGTGTCCTGGGGGATGGGCGTCTGCGTGGGGACTGCTGAAACCTGCGTCACTGCACTACCTTCCAGCCCCGCTGCGTGAGGGACTCCGTCAGTTCTTGTCGTTTGCCCGGGAGGACCGAGAGTTCGGCGAGGCCGACCTCCCGTCCGGGAGAGTGCTCGAGGCGGAAGTCCTCGACGTTGATGCCGGTGTGCCCGATCTCCGTCAGGAGCTTCGCGATCTGCCCGGGGACGTCGTCCACGAGCACGGTCAGGCGCGCGAAGGAGTTCGGCGGCGTCCCGTGCTTGCCGGGCACCCGGGCCTGGCCGGCGTTCCCCTCGGACATCAGCTGGGCCATGTCGAGGCGGGAGCCGCCACCGGTCGGGTCCTCGAGGGTCGTGATCAGGCGGTTCAGATCCTCGCGGACGCCGTACAGGATCTCGACGAGACGGCCGGCGTTGGCGGAGAGGATCTGCACCCACAGGCGGGGGTCGCTCGCGGCGATGCGCGTCACGTCCCGCAGGCCGTTGCCCGCGAGCGAGAGCGCCTGCACCGGCGAGTCCTGCAGCCTGCTCGCCACGAGGGAGGAGACCACCTGCGGCAGGTGGGAGATGAGCGCCACGGCCTGGTCGTGCTCCTCGACGGTCATCCGCGCGGGCACCGCCCCGAGATCGACGGCGAGCCGTTCGGCGCAGAGGACGGCCTCGGCGGAACTGTGCGCCCCGCAGAGCACCCAGGGCGCCCCGGTGAACAGCTCCGCGCGGGCCGCGACGGGTCCGGAGGTCTCCCGTCCGGCCATGGGATGCGTCCCGACGTACCGTGACAGGTGCGCCGCGACGCCCGGTGTCGCCTCGAGTTCCTGCAGGATCGCTTCCTTGACGCTGCAGACGTCCAGGACGACGGCGTCCGGGTAGTCCCGGAGCGCGGCCGCCACCACCCGCGCGGTGACGTCGGGGGGCGTCGCGACGACGACAAGCTCCGGCCGCTCCCCCGCGGCCTGCGCCTCGGTGAGGAGCCGGCCCGCCCCGATGTCGCGGGCGACAGCCTCGGTGGAGGGCGAACTGTCGGACAGGACGACGTCGAGCCCGCGGGCTCGAAGGCCCAGCCCGATGCTGGCACCGAGCAGCCCGGCCCCGATGACGAGGACCGGTCCGGTGAGGTGCGTGCCCTGCTCCGTGCGCGAGGTCATGGGCTAGAGGCCCACCGATGCCAGCAGGTGCCCGACCTCCTGGCGTCCGAGCACACGGATGCTGCCCTGACGCTGGTCCCCGACCCGGATGGGCCCGAGCTGGATGCGGACGAGGCGCTCCACGGGGTGCCCGACGGCGTCGAAGAGCCGACGGACCACGCGGTTGCGGCCCGAGTGCAGCACGACCTCGACGAGGATGTGCCCGGGTGTCGAGTCCACGAGCTTGAAGGAGTCGACCTTCGCGAGGCCGTCCTCGAGTTCGATGCCCGCCTTCATCTGCGCGCCGATGCCCTGGCCCATCGGGCCGCGGACCTGCACGAGGTAGGTCTTCGGGACCTCGTAGGAGGGGTGGGTGAGGCGGTTGGTGAGTTCGCCGTCGTTCGTGAGCAGGAGTAGACCCTCGGTCTCGGCGTCGAGTCGGCCCACGTGGAAGAGCCGCTCGTTCTTGTTCTTGTTCTTGAGGAAGTCGCTGATGCACGGCCGGCCCTCGGGGTCCTCCATCGTGGAGACGACGCCGCGGGGCTTGTTGAAGACGTAGTACTTGAGGTTCTCGTCGAGCTGCAGGCGGATGCCGTCCACGTGGATGGCCACCTGCGCGGGGTCGACGCGGACGCCGAGCTCGGTGACCAAGGTGCCGTCCACCTCCACGCGACCGTCGAGGATCATCTCCTCGCAGACGCGACGGGAGGCGACGCCGGCGAGGGCCATGACCTTCTGCAGGCGGACACCCTCCGGGTTGTGGACGTCGACCTCGTCGGCGGGACGGCTGGACCGCTTGGGCCTGGCGGGGCGCACGGGCCCGAGGTCCTGCCCGAAGCGCTCACGCCCGAACGGCTTGGCCCCGGCCGGCTTCTGCCGCGCGGCGCCCTTCTGCTCGCCGCGTCCGCCGGGCGCACCCGGACGGCCGGGCTTGCCGCCGGCGCGGCCTCCGGACTTGGCGCCGAAGCGGCTCGACCCGGTGGCTGCGGAGGGGCGACCCGCGGCCGACCGCGCACGGCCGTCGGCGGATTCACGACGGTCACCCGCACCGGAGGGGCGTCCCTCGGAGGAGCGGGCGTCGCCCCGCGAGGGGCGCGCGTCGTTCCGGGGAGAGCCCGTGTCGTCCCGCGAGGGGCGGGCTGCGCCCGGACGGCCACCGCGATCGGAGCGCTCCTGGAAGGGGCGGCCCTCACCGGAGCGTCCGCCGCCCTGCGCCGAGCCGGTCCGGGGTGCGGACTTCCTGGCACGGGCAGCGTCGGATGGGCGCCCGGCCGACCCGCCGCGGCGCGGCGTATTGCGTCCGGAACCGGATCCTGGCTGCTGTGTCATGGTGAAAGTCCTTCTCGTCGGTCGTGCTCAGTACGTCGTTTCGTCATACTCCCCCAGGCTCTCGAGGCCCGGCAGATGGGGAGCGATCCGGGGCAGTTCGTCGACGCTGCCCAGCCCCAATCTTTCCAGAAACAGGGTGGTGGTCCCGTGAAGGACGGCACCGGTCTCCGGCTCGGTCTCGAGCTCGGCCACCAGCCCGCGCTGCAGCAGCGTGCGGACCACGGAGTCGACATTGACGCCCCGGATCGCGGATACCCGGGCCCGGGACACGGGCTGGCGGTACGCGATGACTGCCAGGGTCTCGAGCGCCGCCTGGGACAGGCGGGCCGATTGGCCGTCGAGCACGAAGTCTGCGACGACGGACGCGAAGTGCTTCCGCGAGAAGATGCGCCACCCGCCGGCGATGTTCCTGAGTTCGAAACCGCGCGGCGCAGGATGTCCGGCGCCCTGGGAGCCTGACCCAGTATAGCCGTCATACTCCTGCTGCAGGTCCATCAGCACCGCGTGCACCGCGTCGTCCGGCCGGTCGAGGGCCGCGGCGACCTGCTCGCCGGTCACGGGACGGTCCGCGACCATGAGGATCGCCTCGACCGCCGCCCGCAGTCCACCGGGCAGGTCCTCGACGGGAATGCCCTCCCCGTCGGGTGCCGTCTCCCCGTTCATGCCGCGCCCCTCTCGTCGTCCGCATCGGCATCAGTATCCGTATCCGTATCAGTATCCGTATCGGCCGCGTCCGCGTCCGCACCGATCGCGGCCGCGCCGACCGCCGCCCGGCCGGGCTCGGCCGTCCATCGCACCAGGAGCTCGGACAGGGGTGCCGCCTGGTCGAAGGAGATGGCGCCGTCCCGGAACAGCTCCAGCAGGGCGAGGAATCGCACCACGAGCACCAGCCGGGAGGCGGCGTCCTCCGTGAGGCGCCGGAAGGACAGCGCGCCCCGGCCCTGGAGGAGCTCCTGCAGGAGGAGCGTCTGCTCGCGCATGCTGACCGCCGCTGCGTGCAGGTGCCCGATGCCCACCCGGGCGGGCTGTTCTTCGCGCGGCGCGAGCACCTTCGCGGCGACGGCCGCGAAGTCGTCGGGTGAGGAACGCCAGACGAGCTCCGGGAGCAGACGCGTGAAGCGTGGCTCGAGCGGCACGTCCCGCGGATGCCGTGCATCCTCCTCCTCGAGGCGGGCCGCGAGGTGCCGGGCCATCTCCTTGAAGGCCCGGTACTGCAGGAGCCGGGCGAACAGCAGGTCGCGGGCCTCGAGGAGTGCGACGTCCTCGGCGTCCTCGACGGCGCCGGCCGGCAGCAGGCGGGCGGCCTTGAGGTCCAGGAGGGTCGCGGCGACCACGAGGAACTCGCTCGCCTCGTCGAGTTCGAACTCCCCGTCGGCCGCCTGCAGGCGCCGGATGTGGGCGATGAACTCGTCCGTGACCTGGGCCAGGGCGATCTCCGTGATGTCGAGTTCGCGCCGGGAGATGAGGTTCAGCAGCAGGTCGAAGGGCCCGCTGAAGTTGGTCAGCTGCACCTCGAAGACCTGGCGTGCTCCGGCGTCCGCCGGTGTCCCGGCCACCGGGGCGGCCGCCACGGGGGCCACCCTAGCGGGACCGGGGGGATCCGGAGGGGGAGGGCACTAGGGCGCTCCGCCCCTGCTGATGAGCTCCTTGGCGAGACGGCGGTAGGCGTCGGCGCCGGAGTGGTTGGCCGCGTAGGAGGTGATGGGCTCGGCCGCCACGGTCGCGTCGGCGAACTTGATGGTCCGCTTGATGACGGTCTCGAAGACCTTGTCGCCGAAGGCCTCGACGAGGCGGGCGATGACCTCGCGGCTGTGGAGCGTGCGGGCGTCGTACATGGTCGCGAGGACGCCGTCGATCTGCAGCCGCGGGTTCAGGCGGTCCTGCACCTTCTCGATGGTCTCGACCAGCAGGGCCACGGCGCGCAGCGCGAAGAACTCGCAGATCAGCGGGATGATGACGCCGTGCGCCGCGGTGAGGGCGTTCACGGTGAGCAGACCGAGCGAGGGCTGGCAATCGATCAGGATGACGTCGTAGTCGTCCGAGACCTTGCGCAGCGCGCGGTCGAGGACCTGCTCGCGCGCCACCTCGTTGACCAGCTGCACCTCGGCGGCGGAGAGGTCGATGTTGGCCGGCAGCAGGTCGATGTTCTCGATCGCGGTGTGCTGGATGGCGTCCTGGATGGAGACCTTGCGGTCCATGAGGACGTTGTAGACCGTGACGTCGAGCTCGTGCGGGTTGGTGCCGAGGCCGGCGGAGAGCGCGCCCTGCGGATCGAAGTCCACCAGCAGCACCTTGCGGCCCGCCTCGGCGAGCGCGGCGCCGAGGTTGATGGTGGACGTCGTCTTGCCCACACCGCCCTTCTGGTTCACCATCGCGATGACCCTCGCCGGGCCGTGCGAATCCAGGACCCGCGGCTCCGGGAACTCCGTCACAGGGCGGCCGGTCGGGCCCAGGTCCAGGTCCGCCGTGCTGGGCAGGGTCGCTGAACCCTGTTCGCTACTCACGTATGTCTCCACGCTTCCATCGATGTCGGGGCAGGTCGGCCGGTGATCGCCCAGGGCCGCGTCCCTCCAGGTCTGTTTCTCTAGGTCAACGGTACAACGCCGAGCGCGGCCTCCGTGAAGATCGACGTCGGACCTCGACGAGCCTTGATCCTCGACCTGAGGTCGAACCTTGGCCGGGAACGGTGGTCCGCCCTCGGGGAACGACGACGGCGACGGCCGGGGATGCCCGGTCCGTCGCCGTCGGTCCTGCGCGTGCGGTTCCAGCGTGCACGGTTCCTGCAGGGCAGGCGTCCCCCGCCGTGGGTCAGCGCATGGTCGGTGCGCTGACGGCGGCGTCGGTCTCGACGGCCGAGCTCCGTTCGACGGAATCGACGGCGGTGTCGTCGTTCTCGAAGCGGTGGTCGGTGCTCATGGTCGCCTCGTCGAAGGGCTCGCGGCCCTCGAGGACCTCGTCCACCCGGGCGCGGTCGATCTCCCGGGTCCACGTGCCGATGAGGACGGTCGCGACGGCGTTGCCCGTGAAGTTCGTCAGCGCGCGGGCCTCGGACATGAAGCGGTCGATGCCCACGATGAGGCCGACGCCGTCGACCAGGTCGGGGCGGTGCGACTGCAGGCCGCCGGCGAGGGTGGCCAGACCGGCGCCGGTGACGCCCGCGGCGCCCTTGGACGCGATGATCATGAAGACGAGCAGCGAGATCTGCTCGCCGAGGGCCAGCGGCTTGCCCATCGCCTCGGCGACGAACAGGGCGGCCATCGTCAGGTAGATCGCGGTGCCGTCGAGGTTGAACGAGTACCCGGTGGGCACGGTGACCCCGACCACCGGCTTGGAGACGCCGAGGTGCTCCATCTTCGCGATCAGGCGGGGCAGGGCCGCCTCGGAGGAGGAGGTGCTGAAGATCAGCAGGTATTCGCGGCCCAGGTACTTCATGAGCTTGAAGATGCTCACGCCGGTGACGAGCTTCAGCAGGCCGCCCAGGATGACCACGATGAACAGGATGCAGGTGATGTAGAACGCGATCATGAGGGTGGCCATGCTGATGATCGCCTGCACGCCGGTCTCACCGACGACGGCGGCGATGGCGCCGAAGGCACCGATCGGCGCGAGCCACATGATCATGACGAGGATGCGGAAGACGAGTGCCTGGATGTGCCCGATGCCGCGGAGGATGGGCTTGCCGGCCGGCCCCATCTTCTGCAGCGCGAAGCCGACGAGGAGCGCGACGAACAGCGTCTGGAGGATGCTGGGGCCGGTCAGTGCGGACAGCAGCGTCGTCGGGATGATGCTGAGCAGGAAGCCGACCGTCCCGCCCTCGCCGCCCTCGGCGGCCTCGGGCACCGCGTAGGTGG
Source organism: Arthrobacter pityocampae (assembly GCF_002927275.1). Classification (GTDB taxonomy): domain Bacteria; phylum Actinomycetota; class Actinomycetes; order Actinomycetales; family Micrococcaceae; genus Arthrobacter_D; species Arthrobacter_D pityocampae. Next base: position 544,081 of record NZ_PRKW01000002.1, read on the forward strand.
ACGACGAGATGTCCAGGCCCTCACCGGGCTGGATGAGGTTGCCGACGACGAGCCCGATGGCGAGCGCGAACGTGGACATGAGCATGAAGTAGCCGAGGGCCAACCCGCCCACCTTGCCGACGGTCGCTGCCTTGGCGATCGAGCCGACCCCGAGCACGATGGTGCAGAAGATGATCGGGGCGATCATCATCTTGATGAGGCTGATGAACCCGGTGCCGAGGGGCTTGAGGGCCTTCGCGAATTCCGGGGCGACGAGTCCGAGGACCGCCCCGAGGATCACGGCCGCGATGACGGCGATGTAGAGGAAATGGGTCTTGTCGACCCGCTTGCGGGGTTGTGCTGGTCCGCTGTCGGACCGCGCTGGCGCCATAGCCATGCTGTTCTCCCTTGGTGTCGGCCGCCCGGCGGCGCCCGCGGGGAAGGTCGTTCTTCGTCCGCGGGTCTCGAGCCAGGAAGCGTAGTGTTGAGTCGTCCTGCCTCATCGTGCCATCGCGAGTGACCCGGATCACGATTGCGTTCATACTGGTCATGGTCGTGCGGAAGTGGGGTCGGAGTCGGAAGGAGCGGGATCGCGGCGTGCGTCGATGGAGCCTCGCCCGGCAATTCTTCCTCGCCCAGCTCGTCTTCGTCGTCGTCCTCTCGGCGTCCTTGTCGGTGATCCTGTACCTCGACGCCGCCCGGGGCGTGAACGACGCCGCGGCGGAGCGGATGGTGGCGGTCTCCACGTCGATCGCCCTCGAACCGGCGGTCCTCGACGCCGTCCGGGGCCCGGACCCCTCGGCGACCCTCCAGCCCTACGCGGTGGAGGTGATGGACCGCCTGGGGGTCGACTTCATCACCATCATGGCGACCGACCGCACCCGCTTCACGCACCGCAACCCCGACGAGATCGGCAGGCCCTACCTCGGGTCCGTGGCGGAAGCCCTGGCCGGGACCACCCACTCGGAGACGTACGCCGGGACCCTCGGCCCGTCCATCCGTGCGATCGTGCCCGTGGTGGACGACGCCGGGACGGTGCGGGCCATGGTCGCCTCGGGCATCACCGTGGACCGCGCCGCCATCGCGCGGAACGCGCAGCTCCCGCTCGTCGCGTTCATCGCCCTGGGCGCGCTGGCGCTCGGCGCCCTCGCCTCGTTCCTGCTCAGCCGCCGCCTCCGGGACGCGACGCTGGGCATGGGTCCGGCCGAGCTCTCCCGCACGTTCGTGTTCTACGACTCGGTGCTCCACTCCGTGCGGGAGGGGCTGCTCCTGACGGATGCCGCGGGGCGCCTGGTGCTCTACAACGATCAGGCGGCCCGGCTCCTCGGACTCGACGGGTCGCAGGAGCCCGTCCCGGCGTCGGACCTGGCCGTGCCGCCGTCGCTGCGGGACCTGCTCGCGTCGGGCCGCCGGGCGTTGGACGAGGTGCACCTCACCGACACCCGCGTCCTGGTGGTCAACCAGGAGCCCGCCGTCCCGCCGGCTCCCCCGGGCCGCCCGCCCCAGGCGCAGGGCGCCCTCGGCACCGTGACCACCCTGCGCGACCACACCGAGATCGATGCCCTGACGGGGCAGGTCGAGACCATGCGGACCCTGACGGACGCGCTGCGCTCGCAGACGCACGAGCACGCGAACCGCCTGCACACCATCGTGTCGCTGGTGGAACTGGGCCGGGGCGCCGATGCCGTGGACTTCGCGACCCGGGACCTGCAGCAGTCGCAGCGGCTCACGGACGAGGTGGTGGCGGCCGTCGACGAGCCTTTCGTCGCGGCGCTCCTGGTCGGCAAGGCGGCCCAGGCCAACGAGCGCGGCATCGAGCTGACCTGGGAGATCGACCCCGCCGCGCAGGCCGGTTCCCTCGACCTGGTGGACCTCGTCACGATCGTCGGGAACCTCCTCGACAATGCGTTCGACGAGGCCAGCCGCTCCGGGGAACCGCACGTCCGCCTCACGGTGCGGCGCGTGGACGGACAGGCGCCGGCGCTGGAGGTCGTGGTGGAGGACAACGGCCACGGCCTGCCCGATTCCGAGAAGGCGAGGATCTTCGACTTCGGCTACAGCACGAAGCCCCCGCACGCGGCGGCGGGCGGGGCGTCGGCGGGGCGCGGCATCGGCCTCGCCCTCGTCCGCCAGGCGGTCCGGCGCTTCGCCGGGTCCATCGAGGTGACGGACACTGACGACGGCGGGGCGCGGTTCACCGTCCGGCTGCCGGTCGCGACGGCGGGGACCGGCAGCAGGGTCGGCGCATGAGAGCCATCCGTGTCCTGGTGGTGGAGGACGATCCGCTCGCCGCGGACGCGCACGCCGAGTACGTCCGCCGCCTCGACGGGTTCGAGCTCGCCGGTGTGGCCCGGAGCGGCGGGGAGCTCGCGGCCTTCCTCGAGCTGGCCGGCGAGGAGCCGGGACGCGGCGGGGCCGCCGTGGACCTCATCCTGCTCGACATGAACCTGCCGGACGCGCACGGACTGGACATCATCCGCCGGCTCCGCGGGCTCGGCCTGCCCGTGGACATCATCGCGATCACCGCCGTCCGGGACCTGCAGGTGGTGCGCTCGGCGATCTCCTCCGGGATCGTGCAGTACCTCATCAAACCGTTCACCTTCTCCGCGTTCCGGGAGAAGCTCGACGCCTACCGCGAGTTCCGCCGGAACCTCGTGGAGCAGGCCACGGCCACCACGCAGGAGGAGGTGGACCAGGCCTTCGCCTCGCTCCGTCCCGCCACGGTGACGGCTCTGCCGAAAGGCTTGTCCGCGGAGACGCTGCGCGCGGTCTCGGGTGTCCTGAAGCAGCGGCACGAGCCCACCTCGGCCGTGGAGGTGTCCGAGGCCCTGTCCATGTCCCGTGTGACGGCGCGGCGGTACCTCGAGTACCTCGCCGAGCGGCGGTCGGCCCTCAGGACACCGCGCTACGGGACCCGCGGGCGGCCCGAGTTCGAGTACACCTGGGCCCGGACACCGCCGGAGCGCTAGCGCGGGTCACCCGGCGGTCGAGGGGCGCAGCAGCGGCTCCAGGGCGTCGAGCACCGAGGGGTCCTCGATGGTGGACGGCACGGCGTACGCGGTGCCCGCCGCCATCTGCCGCATCGTCTTGCGCAGGATCTTGCCGGACCGCGTCTTCGGCAGTGCCTCGACGACGACGGCGGAGCGGAAATCGGCCACGGGACCGATCGTGCTGCGGACCATCGCCACGAGCTCGGCCTCGAGCGTCGCCGGGTCGAGGTCGGTCCCCGCCTTGAGGACCACGTAGCCGCTCGCCCGCTGTCCCTTGACCGGGTCCTGCAGCCCGAGCACGGCGCACTCGGCGACGGCGGGGTGCTGGGCGATGACCTGCTCGATCGCGCCGGTGGAGAGCCGGTGGCCGGCGACGTTGATGACGTCGTCGGTGCGGCCCATCACGAACAGGTAGCCGTCCTCGTCGACGTAGCCGGAGTCGCCGCTCGTGTAGAAGCCCTCGAAGTCGGCGAGGTAGGCGTCCCGGTAGCGGTCGTCGCTCCCCCACAGGGTGGTCAGCGTGCCGGGAGGGAGCGGGAGGCGGAGGGCGATGCTCCCCTCGCTCCCGGCGGGCACCGGGGACCCGCCGGGATCGAGGATGACGACGTCGTACCCGGGTGAGGCCAGCGACGGTGAGCCGGCCTTCAGCGGCACACCGCCCAGCCCGCGCGGATTCGCGCAGATGGGCCACCCGGTCTCCGTCTGCCACCAGTTGTCGACGACGGGCACGCCGAGGACGTCCCCGATCCACTGTGAGGTCCCGGTGTCGAGCCGCTCGCCGGCCGAGAAGAGCGTCTGCAGGGAGGAGAGGTCGTGGGCCCGCACGGCGGCGCCGGTGGGGTCCGCCCGCCGGATGGACCGCAGCGCGGTGGGCGCGGTGAACAGGGCCTTCACGCGATGCTGTTCGATGAGCCGGCCGAAGGCCCCGGCGTCGGGGGTGCCCACGGGCTTGCCCTCGTACAGGACCGTTGTGGCGCCGGCCAGGAGCGGACCGTAGACGATGTAGGAGTGCCCCACCACCCAGCCGACGTCGGACGCCGTCAGCATCGTCTCCCCGGGGCCCACGTCGAAGATCGCCCGCATGGACCAGGTGAGCGCGACGGCGTGCCCGCCGTTGTCGCGCACCACGCCCTTCGGGGATCCCGTGGTGCCGGAGGTGTAGAGGATGTAGAGCGGGTCGGTGGCGGCGACCTCCACCGGGGGGACGGCCTCGGCAGTGGCTACGGCCTCGTCCCAGTCCAGCCACCGCGTCCCGGGCTCCTGGTACCCGGCCACCCCGTGGCCGAAGCCGTCCCGGGCCTTGACGACGACGGGCGTCCCCGCGGCGTCGGCGAGCGCGAGCGCCTCCTGGACCGCGGGGAGGTACTCGACGCGCCGGGCGGGTTCGATGCCGCCGTCCGCGGTCACGATCGCCGAGGGCCGCGCGTCCCTGAGGCGGGCGGCGAGTTCGGCGGGGGCGAACCCGCCGAAGACCACGGAGTGGACGGCGCCGATCCGCGCGCACGCGAGCATGGCGACGGCGGCCTCGGGGATCATCGGGAGGTAGACGAGGACGCGGTCGCCCTTGGTGACGCCGAGGCGTGCGAGGACGCCCGCGAAGACGGCGACCTCGTCGCGGAGCTCCGCGTACGTGAGGGTGCGGCGGGTGTCGAGCATCGCGGAGTCGTAGACGAGGGCCGGCTGATCGCCCCGGCCGGCGTCGACGTGGCGGTCGAGCGCGTTGTAGCTGGTGTTGAGGCTCGCCCCCGGGAACCACCGGTACAGGGGTGCATCCGATCCGTCCACGGCCATCGACGGCGGGCGGATCCAGTCCACCGCGGCCGCGGCCCCGAGCCAGAACCGCTCCGGGTCCGCGAGGCTCTCCGCGTGGAGGCGTCGGTAGTCGTCCCCGGGAAACACCGTGTGTCCGGCATCGTGTCCGGCATCGTGTTCAGCAGCCATGGTCGCCCCTCGTCGCGCGTGGTCGGTGAGGACCAGTATTCACCATGCCGGGTTGTATACACAGGATTGGATGCGATCGGCCGAACACCGAGGATTCTTGTACCCAAACCACTTCGTGTATACATTGAAGACTGGAATGTTCCGTAAAAGCGGACACCGTCGGCACCAGCGGGACCTAGGGGAGGAGACGGGGATGCGGGCCAGTGATCGCGCCTACGCCCTCCTGCGCTCGGACATCGTCGAGTGGCGGCTGTCCCCGGGCGACCTCCTGGCGGAGGTGGAGCAGTCGGCGCGGCTCGGCGTCTCACGGACCCCCCTGCGCGAAGCGCTGGCCCGGCTCGTGGCCGAGGGCCTCGCCAGCCCGCACGCTGGACGCGGCGTCGTCGTCTCCTCGATCTCCCTGGCGGCCGTCGCCGATCTCTTCGACGTCCGCTTGCCCCTCGAATGCGCCGCCGTCCGCCGCGCCGCCGTGCGGGGCGACCGCGCGGTCTTCGCCGCGCTCGCCGGCGAGTTCGCCCGTGCCGGGCGGCTCATCGGGGACGACGACGGCGGGCAGGACGCCTACTACGCCCTCGTGGCGCGGCTGGACCAGGCGATCGACGACGCGGCCGGGAACCCGTATCTGCTGCAGGCCCAGAAACCGATCCGCACCCATCTGGCGCGGATCCGGCGGCTGGCCCGGGACCATCCACCGCGACTCCTGGCCTCGGCCCGCGAACACGAGCAGATCGCCCTCGCCCTGGGCGCGGGCAACCCGGACCTCGCGGAGGCCTCGATGCGCGTGCACCTGCACACCAGCCTCCAGCACCTGCTCACCCCGGGTCCGCCCCGGACCTGACCCGGCCCTGGACCCCCTGTGAACCAGCCCTGCACCAGCCCTTGACCCAGCCCCTGAACCAACCCTTGAACCAGTCCCGCAGCACCGAGAGGAACACCATGGTCGAACTCCACCCCGTCCGCGTCCACCGCAGCGAGGAGAACCTCCCCCGGGAGGGCCAGCTCGCCTGGAAGATCGCCGAGGTCGCCACCGATCCGGTCGAGGTCACGCCCGAGGTCACCGACATGGTGATCAACCGGATCATCGACAACGCCTCCGTCGCCATCGCGTCGCTGAACCGCGCGCCCGTCGTCGCCGCCCGCGCGCAGGCGCTGAGCCACCCGGTCTCCGCGCACGGCGCGGGCGCCGCCGTCTTCGGTGTCGACTCCCCCGTGTCCGCCGAGTGGGCCGCCTGGGCCAACGGCGTGGCAGTGCGCGAACTCGACTACCACGACACGTTCCTCGCCGCGGACTACTCGCACCCGGGCGACAACATCCCGCCCATCCTCGCCGCGGCGCAGCACACCGGAGCCTCGGGCCGGGACCTGGTCCGGGCGATCGCCACGGGCTACGAGATCCAGGTGGACCTCGTCAAGGCCATCTGCCTGCACGAGCACAAGATCGACCACGTGGCGCACCTCGGCCCGTCCGCCGCGGCGGGCATCGGCACGCTGCTCGGCCTCGACTCCGGCGTCATCTTCCACGCCGTCGGGCAGGCACTGCACACCACGACGGCGACGCGCCAGTCCCGCAAGGGCGAGATCTCCACCTGGAAGGCCCACGCCCCGGCGTTCGCCGGGAAGATGGCGGTCGAGGCCGTCGATCGCGCCATGCGCGGCCAGACCTCCCCCACCCCCATCTACGAGGGCGAGGACGGCGTGATCGCCTGGCTGCTGGACGGGCCGCAGGCCGCCTACGAGGTGCCCCTGCCCGCACCGGACGAGCCGAAGCGCGCCATCCTCGACACCTACACGAAGGAGCACTCCGCCGAGTACCAGGCCCAGGCGTGGATCGACCTCGCCCGCCGCCTCCACGGCTCGCACCCCGAGGCCACGGACCCGGAGAACGTCGTCTCCGTCGTCATCCACACCTCCCACCACACCCACTACGTGATCGGCTCCGGAGCCAACGACCCGCAGAAGTACGATCCCACGGCCTCCCGGGAGACGCTCGACCACTCGATCCCGTACATCTTCACCGTCGCCCTGCAGGACGGACGCTGGCACCACGAGGACTCCTACGCCCCCGAACGGGCCGCACGCGCCGACACCGTCGCGCTGTGGCAGAAGGTCACGACGCTCGAGGATCCCGAGTGGACGCGCCGCTACCACTCCCTGGACATCGCGGAGAAGGCCTTCGGCGGGCGCGTGGAGATCACGCTCACGGACGGGACGGTCATCATCGACGAGATCGCCGTGGCGGACGCCCACCCCCTCGGCGCCCGGCCGTTCGCGCGTGCCGACTACGTCGCCAAGCTGCGCATGCTCGCCGCGGGCACCGTCGACGACGCCGAACTGGACCGCTTCCTCGCCGCCGTGGAGCAGTTGCCGGACCTGCCGGCCGGCTCGTTGGGGCAGCTCAACATCCTCGCCCGCCCGGGCGTCATCGATGCGGCGTCCGCGCCGCAGGGACTCCTCTAGGACGCGGCCGTGCTGTATTCGAGTATTCCTCCCGAGCAGAAGCGCCGGGCGTTCCGGGACGGGCTCGCGTCCGGGCGTATCCAGCAGTTCCCGGGTGCCTTCAACCCGCTCTCGGCCCGCCTCATCGAGGACAAGGGCTTCGACGGCGTGTACATCTCCGGGGCGGTCATCGCCGCCGATCTCGGCCTGCCGGACATCGGCCTCACGACGCTGACGGAGGTCGCACACCGCGCCGGGCAGATCGCGCGCATGACCGACCTGCCGTGCATCGTCGACGCCGACACAGGCTTCGGCGAGCCGATGAATGTGGCCCGCAGCGTCCAGGAACTCGAGAACGCAGGGCTCGCGGGCTGCCACATCGAGGACCAGTTCAACCCCAAGCGCTGCGGGCACCTGGACGGGAAGAACGTCGTCGACCTCGACACGGCCGTGCAGCGGATCCGGGCCGCCGCCGACGCCCGCCGGGACCCGAACTTCCTCATCATGGCGCGCACCGACATCCGCGGCACGGACACCCTGGAGGCCGCCTGCGAGCGGTCGCGGGCCCTCGTCGAGGCGGGCGCGGACGCCATCTTCCCCGAGGCCATGAGGAGCCTCGAGGAATTCCGCGCCATCCGCGACGCCGTGGACGTGCCGATCCTCGCCAACATGACCGAGTTCGGCAAGAGCGAGCTCTTCACCGTCGAGCAGCTGCAGGAGGTCGGTGTGACCATGGTGATCTACCCCGTCACGCTGCTGCGCAGTGCGATGGGCGCCGCCGAGCGTACGCTGGACTCGATCAGGACGCAGGGGACGCAGGAGTCGGCCGTGGAACACATGCAGACGCGGAGCCGGCTCTACGAGCTGGTGGACTACGAGGGCTACAACCGCTTCGACTCCTCCGTGTTCAATTTCGAGATTCCCGGTGGCCGCCCGTCGGGCGCCACCGGGTCCGCACGATCGACTGCACAGGAGGACGACGCGTGACAGAACCACAGATCCACAAGGGGCTCGCGGGAGTCGTGGTGGACACCACCGCGGTCTCGAAGGTCAATCCGGACACCAATTCGCTCCTGTACCGGGGCTACCCGGTGCAGGAACTCGCCGGACACCGCGACGTCGAGGACGTCGCCTATCTGCTGTGGAACGGCGAGCTGCCGACCCCCGAGGAGCGGACGCGGTTCGACGCCTTCGAGCGCGCGCACCGGGCCCTCCCGGAGCAGGTGGTCGCGGCGATCGACCTGCTGCCCCTGACGGCCCACCCCATGGACGTGGCACGGACGGCCGTCTCCGTGCTGGGCGCCTGCCACCCGCTGGCACACGACAGCTCGGTCGAGGCGAACATGGAGAAGGCCGCCACCCTCTTCGCGGTGTTCCCCGCCGTGGTCGCCTACGACCAGCGCCGCCGCCGCGGGCAGGCCCGCGTGGAGCCCCGCGACGACCTCGGCTACTCCGCGAACTTCCTATGGATGACCTTCGGCGAGGAGGCGCCCGCCGAGGTGGTGCACGCGTTCGACGTCTCGATGGTCCTGTACGCGGAGCACTCCTTCAACGCGTCGACGTTCACGGCGCGGGTCATCACCTCCACCCTCTCGGACCTGCACTCCGCCGTGACCGGCGCGATCGGCGCCCTCAAGGGGCCCCTGCACGGCGGGGCGAACGAGGCCGTCATGCACACCTTCGAGGAGATCGGCATCCGCGAGGACGAGTCCGCCGAGGAGGCGGCCGCCCGCGCGAAGGCCTGGATGGAGGAGGCCCTGGCCTCGAAGAAGAAGGTCATGGGCTTCGGCCACCGCGTGTACAAGAACGGTGACTCCCGTGTCCCCACCATGAAGTCCGCGCTCGACGCCATGATCGCCTACTACGGCCGCAGCGAGATCCTGGGACTGTACACGGGCCTCGAGACGGCGATGGACGAGGCCAAGGGCATCAAGCCAAACCTCGACTACCCGGCCGGGCCCACCTACCACCTCATGGGCTTCGACACGGAGATGTTCACCCCGCTGTTCATCGCCGCGCGCATCACCGGCTGGACCGCGCACATCATGGAGCAGACGGCCGCCAACTCGCTCATCCGCCCGCTGAGCGTCTACAACGGGCCCGACGAGCGGCACGTCGAGGGCTGAGACCGGGGCCCGGCGCCGTCGGAATCAGTCGACGACGACGCCGGTCACGCTCTCGTTGTCGTCGGACATCACGACCGTGGCGTGGACCGGCCGGCCCGCGAGGAGCCCCGGCACCCAGTGCGGCGCGTCCTGCCACATGTCCTGCCAGGGGATGGCGTCCACGCCGTACCAGCGCGGTTCGATCTCCTCGCAGGCGACGGCCGTGGCGTTCCCGGCCTCGGCCGTGAACAGGGATGCCGCCATGTTCCAGGCGGGCCGGGCCGGGAACTGCCACGTGATCGAGCCGGCAGCGCGCACCTCCGCGGGCACGAGGCCGATGCCGCTCTCCTCGGCGACCTCGCGCACCGCTGCGTCCAGGTCCGTCTCCGCGCCGTCGATCTTCCCGCCGAGGGCCACCACCCGTCCGGTGCCGAACCCGGTGCGCTTGAGGCCGAGCAGCACCTGCCGGTCGCCGTGGATCCGGTCGGCGGCCCCGCTGTCGTCGCCGCCCCGGAAGAGGAAGCACAGGACCACCCGCCGGTACTCGACGCCGTCGATGCTCACCCACTCGCCGGCGGGGGCCGGGTCTGCCTCCTGCCCCGACGCCACCGCCTCAGGCAAGGGCCCGCGGGTGCGCGGCCGCATACACCTCCCGCAGCGTGTCGGCGGTGACGAGCGTGTAGACCTGCGTGGTGGTGACCGAGGCGTGGCCGAGGAGTTCCTGCACCACACGGACGTCCGCCCCGCCCTCGAGCAGGTGGGTGGCGAAGGAGTGCCGGAGGGTGTGCGGGGAGACCTCACGCGTGACCCCGGCGCGGTCGGCCGCGGTCTTGAGGATGGTCCAGGCGCTCTGGCGGCTGAGGCGCCCTCCGCGCATGTTGAGGAACAGGGCGGGGCTGCCCGAGCCCTTCGCGGCCAGGCCCGGCCGGCCCTGCACGAGGTACGCGTCGACGGCGCGCGCGGCGTAGGACCCGACGGGGACGAGGCGCTCCTTGGACCCCTTGCCGGTGAGCCGGACGACGGCGGGCCCGTCCGAGGCGTCGTGCACGGAGACGTCGTCGACGTCCAGCCCCACGGCCTCGCTGATCCTGGCCCCGGTCGAGTACAGGAACTCGAGCAGGGCGCGGTCCCGTCGGCCCGACGGTGATCCGGTGTCGACGGCCTCGAGGATCCGCACCACCTCGGGTACGGGGATGGCTTTCGGCAGGCGACGCCCGGCCAGGGGCGGGTGCACGTCGCGGGCCGGGTCCCCCTCGGTGATGCCCTCCAGGGCCCAGAACCGGTGCAGGCCCCGCACCGCGACGACGGTCCGTGCGGCGGACCTCGGGCTCAGGGGTGACTGCCCGTCCTCCCCGGACACGACGGCCTGCGCGAAGGCGGAGACGTCATGGCGGGTGATCCGCGCGGCGTCGTCCACGCCCCGGGACCCGAGGAACGCCTCGTACCGCCGTAGGTCGCGCCGGTAGGCCGCGAGCGTGTTGGCCGCCAGGCCCCGCTCCACGGACATGTGCTGCAGGTAGTCGCGGACCAGGACGGTCAACGGTCCGTCCTCGCCCGCGGGTGCCGTCCCCGGCATGATCGTCAGTCCCCGAGCACCGCACCGCGCGGCCAGGCGGAGTGCTGGCTGGGGTGCTCGGGCCACGGGGTGGACGCGGGACGGAGGCCGGCGAAGCCGGTCTCGCGGGCCACCCGCGCTGCGAGGATCGCGGCGGCCGCGGACGGGCTGTGGATGCGCCCGTCGAGGACTGCCTCCACGGCGGCGTCGAGGTCCACCCACTTCAGCTCGATCTCGGCTTCCTCGTGGGTCCGCGTGTGCCGGTCCGCCGCGGGCACGTCCCCGATGTCACGGGCCAGGTACACGCGCAGCGCCTCCGAGGAGGATCCCGGCGAGAGGAAGAGGTCCACGAGGACGTCCCAGCGCGCTGCGGTGAGGTCGGCTTCCTCCGCGAGCTCGCGGGCCGCGGCGTCGACGAAGTCCTCGCCCTCCTCGTCGAGGAGACCGGCGGGGATCTCCCACAGCGCCATGCGGACCGGGTGCCGGTACTGGCGCAGCAGGAGGACGCGGCCGTCGTCATCGAGCACGAGGACGGCGACCGCCCCCGGGTGCCGGATGAAGTCCCGGGTGATGGCCTCGCCGTCCTCGGTCAGCGTGAACCGCTCGCTGACGACATCCCACACCCGCCCCTCGTAGACCGTGGTGGTCCCGAGGAGCCGGCGTGGGCTCTGCTCGTCGCCGAAGCCGGCGTCGCCGGTCCCCGTGGGCTGCACGTCAGACCTTCGCGCCGCGGCGCTCGAGGGCCGCCTTGACGAGGCCGGCGAACAGCGGGTGCGGGCGGGTGGGACGCGAGCCCAGTTCGGGGTGGGCCTGCGTCGCGACGTAGTACGGGTGGACGTCCTTCGGCAGCTCGGCGAACTCGACCAGCTTGCCGTCCGTCGTCGTACCGGAGAACACGAGGCCGGCGTCGGCGATCTGCTCGCGGTACTCGTTGTTCACCTCGTAGCGGTGCCTGTGGCGTTCGAAGACCGTCGTCTTGCCGTAGGTCCCGGCGACCACGGAGCCCTCCTGGAGCTTGGCCTCCCAGCGGCCGAGGCGCATGGTGCCGCCCATGTCGCCGTCGCCGCTGACGATGTGCAGCTGCTCGGCCATGGTCGCGATGACCGGGTACTCGGTGTCCGGCTCGAACTCGCTCGACGACGCACCCTCGAGGCCCACGACGTTCCGCGCGTATTCGATGACCATGCACTGCAGGCCGAGGCAGAGGCCGAGGGTCGGGATCCTGTTCTCCCGGGCGTAGGTCAGCGCACCCAGCTTGCCCTCCAGCCCGCGGATGCCGAAGCCGCCCGGGATGCAGATGGCGTCGACGCCGTCGAGGGCCTGCCGCGCACCCTCAGGGGTCTGGCACTCGTCCGAGGGCACCCACTTGATGGTGACCTTCGCCTTGTTCGCGAACCCGCCGGCGCGCAGCGCCTCGGTGACGGAGAGGTAGGCGTCGGGCAGGTCGATGTACTTGCCGACGAGCGCTACCTCCACGTGGTGCTTCGGGTTGTGGACGACGTCGAGGAGCTTGTTCCACCGCGTCCAGTTGACGTCCTTGAACCTCAGGTCGAGCGCCTGGACGATGTACGCGTCGAGGCCCTGGGCGTGGAGCGTCTTGGGGATGTCGTAGATGCTCGGCGCGTCAGCCGCATTGACGACGGCGTCGATGTCGACGTCGCACATCCGGCCGATCTTCTCGCGCATCGCCATCGGCACCTCGCGGTCCGAGCGGATCACGATGGCGTCGGGCTGGATACCGATGGAGCGCAGCATCGCCACGGAGTGCTGGGTGGGCTTGGTCTTGAGTTCCTGCGAGGGCCCGATGTACGGGACGAGGGAGACGTGCAGGAAGAAGACGTTGTTCCGGCCGATGTCCTGGCGGACCTGGCGGGCCGATTCGAGGAATGGCTGCGACTCGATGTCGCCGACGGTCCCGCCGATCTCGGTGATGATGACGTCCGGGGCCTTCTTGCCCGGGGTCTGCTCCGCGGGCAGGCGCATGCGGCGCTTGATCTCGTCCGTGATGTGCGGGATGACCTGCACGGTGTCGCCGAGGTACTCGCCGCGGCGTTCCTTCGCGATGACCGTCGAGTACACCTGGCCGGTCGTCACGTTCGCCGACCCGTCGAGGTTCTCGTCGAGGAACCGCTCGTAGTGCCCGATGTCGAGGTCGGTCTCTGCACCGTCGTCCGTCACGAAGACTTCACCGTGCTGGAACGGGTTCATCGTGCCGGGATCGACGTTGAGGTAGGGATCAAGCTTCTGCATCGTCACGGAGAGGCCGCGCGCCCTCAGGAGGTGACCCAGGCTGGAGGCCGTCAGTCCCTTGCCGAGTGAGGAGGCCACGCCGCCAGTCACGAAGATGTGCTTGGTCGTTGCGGATTTAAGGAACCGGGAGTTTAGTTGCTGCGCCACGGAATTCGAGACTATCACCGAGCGGCGGTCCGGGCAGCATCGGCGAGCAGTTCCTCGGCGTGGGCACGGGCCGACGCCGAGTCCTCCTGGCCAGCGAGCATCCTCGCGAGCTCACGGACGCGCTCGTCCTCGGACAGGACCTCGACGTCGCTGGCCGTCACTCCCCCGCCCTCCCCGTCGCGGGAGACGTTCTTCGTGACGCGGATGTGCCGAGCCGCGAACGCGGCGACCTGCGGCAGGTGGGTGACCACGATGACCTGGACGTGCTCGGCCAGCATGGCCAGGCGGCGTCCGATCTCCACGGCGGCCTTCCCGCCGACGCCCGCGTCCACTTCGTCGAACACGAAGGTGGGCACCGGGTCGACGGCGGCGAGGACCACCTCGATGGCGAGCATGACGCGGGAGAGCTCTCCGCCGGAGGCCCCCTTGCCCAGGGCGCGCGGGGCGGAGCCGGGATGCGGCTGCAGGTTGAAGGCGATGTCGTCCGCGCCGTGGGCGGTCAGCGCCTCTCCCGGTGTGACCTCGATGAGCAGGTCGGCGTCCGGCATGGCCAGCGCGGTCAGCTCGTCGCTCACCTTCCGGGCAAGGGTACCGGCCGCTGCGCGGCGCAGGGCGGACAGCGTGTCCGCGAGGTCGTGGACCTGCCGGTCCAGGTCGGTGATGACGTCGTCGAGCTCCTCCACGCGAGAGGAGTCACCGCTGAGTTCGAGCAGCCGCTTGACGGCGTCCTCCTGCCACGCCAGGACCTCGTCGATGGTGGGGGCGTACTTCCGGACGAGGACGGAGAGGGCGGCACGCCGCGACTCGACCTCCTCGAGCCGGCCCGCACCCTCGCTGTCGAGCGCCGTCCCGTAGCCGGCCAGCTCCGCGGAGATGTCCGCCAGGAGGTAGCCCACCTCCGCGAGCCGCTCGGCGAGCCGGCCCAGGTCGGCGTCGTGCTCGGCGACGGCCTCGAGCTGGCGTTTCGCCTCGTCGACCAGCGAGACCGCGTCCGCGCTGGCCCCGATGTCCTCGGACACGAGGGCCTGGTGGGCCACCAGGGCTGCGGTGCGGAGCTCCTCGAGGTTGCCGAGCCGCATCGACTCGGCCTTCAGTGCGGCGTCCTCCCCCGGCTGCGGGTCGAGGTCGCCGATCTCCGTCAGCGCCGCCTCGAGACCCTCGGCCTCCCGCAGGCGCTCCCGCGCTTCGCTCCGCAGCCGGTCCCGTTCGGCGAGGGCGTCGCGCCACTGCCGGAAGGCCTCCCCGTAGGCGCGGAGGGCTTCCTCGACGGGCTTGCCACCGAACTTGTCGAGTGCCTGGCGCTGGGCGGCGGCGCCCTTCAGCCGCAGCTGGTCCGACTGCCCGTGCACGACGACGAGCTCATCGCCCAGCTCGGCGAGGACCCCGACGGGCGCCGCGCGGCCGCCCACGTAGGCCCGGCTGCGGCCCTCGCTGGTCACGGTGCGGGCGAGGATCAGTTCGGCGACGCCGTCGTACTCCTCCAGGGCGGCGCCGGCCTCCGCGGCCCGCAGGACGGCGGGGCTCGTCGGTTCGAGGCGCAGCACCGCCTCGGCGGACGCGGAGCCCGCACCGAGCCGGACGGCACCGGCGTCGGACCGGGCACCGCGGAGCAGACCGAGGGCCGTGATGACCATCGTCTTGCCCGCGCCGGTCTCACCCGTGACGACTGTCAGGCCGGGCCCGAGGCGGAGGGTGGCGTCGGTGATGACGCCGAGGTCGCGGATGCGCATCTCCTCGATCATGGTGTGTGTCCGTCCTGGTGCTGCACGGGGCCCCGCCACCCCTGGGTGGGCAGTTCGAACTTGCGGACGAGGCGTTCGGAGAACGGCGTCCGCCGGGTGCGGGCGAGACGCACCGGGTTGTCGGAGCGCCGCACCTCGACGCGGGCACCGGGCGGCAGGTCGAGGTGGCGCCGCCCGTCGCACCAGAGGACGCCCGCGGCGTCGGTGCGGGTCAGCAGTTCGACGGCGAGCACGGAGGTGGGCGCGACGACGAGCGGCTTCGCGAACAGGGCGTGGGCGCTGATCGGCACCATGAGCAGCGCTTCGACCTCCGGCCAGACGATGGGCCCGCCGGCGGAGAAGGCGTACGCGGTCGATCCGGTAGGGGTGGCGAGGACCACGCCGTCGCACCCGAAGGAGCTGACCGGGCGGCCGTCGACCTCCATGACCACCTCGATCATGCGTTCGCGGCTCGCCTTCTCGATGGCGGCCTCGTTCAGTGCCCAGCTGCGCCCGAGCAGGGTGTCGCCCTGCCAGACGAGCACGTCGATGGTGGTCCGCTCCTCGACGGTGTAGTTGCGGTCCGCGACCCAGCGCACCGTCTCGGCGAGGTCCGCCCGCTCGCTCTCCGCGAGGAAGCCCACGTGCCCCAGGTTCACGCCGAGCAGGGGGATCTCCGCCTCCCGCACGAGCTCCGCGGCGCGCAGGATGGTGCCGTCGCCGCCGAGGACCATGACGAGTTCGACGTCGCCGAAGTCGACGCCGTCGCCCAGCTCCTCGGCGGGCGCGGCGGAGGCCCCGTACTCGACCCGGAGGTCTGCGAGTTCCTCGGAGCGCATGACGGGCTGGAGCCCGAGGTCGTGGAGGCCCGTGCATGCTTCCTGCGCCGCGATCATCGCGTTCCTGCGGCCGGTGTGCGCGAGCACCAGAATTCGTCTAGTCATCAAGCTCCGTCTGATTGGTCGGTCGGGGCGGCGGGAAGAGTGCTGCCCTCTCGAGCGCCTGGTCCGTCAACCGGTCGAGCTCCCCCTCGATCCTAGGCACCATCGCCCGGCTCGGCATCTTTATCCACACGAAGTACTCCAGGTTGCCATCCTGTCCGGGCAATTCGCTCTGCGCGACACCGGCGATGTCCAGCCCGCACCCGAGGGCGCTGCGCAGCACGCCGGCGACCGCGCGGCGGCGGGCGTCCGGAGACGTGACCACGCCGAGGCGGTTGAGACCGCTGCGCCCCACCTCGAACTGGGGCTTCACCATCAGGAGGAGGTCGCCGCCGGGGAGCGTGGCGCCCGCCAGGGCCGGCATCACCAGCCGGAGGGAGATGAAGGAGAGGTCCGCGACGGTCAGCCCGACCGGTCCGCCGATGTCCTCGGGGGCGAGGTGACGGACGTTCATGCCCTCGAACACGTGCACCCGGGGATCGTCGCGCAGCTGCTGCACGAGCTGGCCGTGTCCGACGTCGACCGCCGCGACCTCGCGCGCACCGCGCCGGAGCAGGACGTCCGTGAAACCTCCGGTGGAGGCCCCGGCGTCGAGGCAGCGGAGACCGGCCGGGTCGACGCCGGGGAAGGCGCGCAGGGCGCCGTCGAGCTTGGTGCCGGCACGGCTCACGTAGTCCTCGCCCTGCCCCTCGACGGCGAGGACGTCGTCCGGTAGGACGGGGACAGAGGGCTTTCGTGCCACGACGCCGTCGCGGAGCACCCTGCCGGCACCGATCAACTGGGCTGCGTGCGAGCGGGAGCGTGCGAGTCCCCGGGCCACGAGTTCCTGGTCAAGGCGCGCCATGGGCCCCCGCCTGACGGAGCGCCCGGTCCGGGTCCAGCTCCCCGGCCAGGCGGTCGTGGACGTCGAGGTACACGTCGGCGTGCTCCGCGACCGGGAGGTCCTCGAGCCCGTCGAGGAGCCCGAGGATCCTGTCGACGCGCGGGTCGTCCGTCGGTGACGGAATGCCGCGTGCCGGCACGGCGTCCTGCGCCTCGTCCATTCGATTCCTCCCTGGTGTCTGCCCGTTACCCCGGGTGCTGCGCTGCGCGCACGGTCCGTCCTGCGTCCAGCCTAGCCAGCGGCCTCGAAGCGCACGGCAGGCGCGGCCGCCGTCGCCGTATCCGGGTGGACGGCCCACCAGGCGGCACAGGCGGCACGCCAGCTGTCGACGTCGTCCTCGCGGCCGGAGACGACCACCTCGGACTCCGAGGCGCGGGCCGTCGACATGTTGCAGGTGGCGGCGGCGCCGTCGACGGTGACCGCGGGATACTCCTCGTACAGCTCGGAGAGGGAGGCGAGGAGGTAGTCGGGGCGCTCCTCGGCGCGCGCGCCCAGGGCGGTCCTCCCGGAGTCCACCCCGGTGAGGACGAGGGCCGTCGCCAGGCCCGCCCGGTTGCCGCCCAGGATGTCCGTGTCGAGGCGGTCCCCCACCACGAGGGCGCGTTCGACGCCCGAGTGGCGTGCCGCCGTCAGGAAGAGGGCCGCCTCCGGCTTCCCGGCCACCGCCGGCGACTTCCCCGTCGCTGAGGTGACCGCAGCGACGAGGGTTCCATTACCCGGGGCGATCCCGCGCTCCTGCGGGATGGACAGGTCGGTGTTCGTCGCTACCCACACGGCACCCCCGGCGACGGCGTATGCCGCCTCCGCGAGGTCCTTCCAGCCGAGGGTGGGCGAGAAGCCCTGGATGACGGCGGCCGGCTCGTCCTTCGCCGATCCGACGACGACGAGCCCCTGCTCCCGCACGCATTCCGCGAGGGCCTCACTGCCGACCACCAGCACCGACGAGCCGTCGGGCACCAAGCCGGCCAGCAGTTCGGCGCCCGCCAGAGCGGACCCGAAGACCTGATCGGCGCGGGCCGGCGCGCCGAGCTCCCGCAGGTGTGCGGCCACCTGCTCGGAGGACCGCGATGCGTTGTTCGTGACGTAGGCGAGGCTCTTGCCCTCACCGGCGAGCCGTTCCAGGGCCGCCGTGGCGCCCGGTATGGCGTGCGGGCCGGCGTACACGACGCCGTCGAGGTCCGCGAGCACTCCGTCGTAGGCGTCGATCAACCGGTCAGTCATCGACGGCGTCCCTCGACGACGACTCCGACAGCGACTCCGACGGCGACTGGTCGGTCGCGGCGGAGAACTCGACCAGGGACGACGGGGCAGTCATCGCGCTGGTGTCCTTGGTGTGCTTGATCGACTCGGCGTCTTCGATGCCCTTGGACTCCTTGGACTCCTTGGACTCCTTTCCACCCTTGGCGGCTTTGAGCTCTTTTGTGCCCTCGGAACCCTTGGCTGCCTTGGACTCCTTCACACCCTTCGAGCTCTTGGCCGCCTTGGACTCCTCCGTACCGTCCGCGTTCTTGGCGCTCTTCGCGTCCTTTCCGCCCTTGGCGGCCTTGGACTCCTTGGCCTTCTTGGCCTTCTTGACGGACTTGGCCTTCTGGGGGGTATCCGTGTCCTCAGGGCTCTCGACGTCATCAGCACCGCCGGCACTGTCAGCATCTCCGACGGCCGACGGCGCGGAATCCCCGGCCCCGGCATCATCCATGCTGAACAGCATTTCGGCCTGAAGCGGCTGCACCGAGGCCGCAGACTCACCGGCCCGGATGGCGTCGGCAGGCACCGGTCCGATGCCTGCACGCTCGCTCTTGGCTGCCCCGGCGGTGTCCCCTGCCGGTGCATCCTCCACGATCGGGGCAACCTCCACGACGGGCTCGTCCTCCACGATCGGCACTTCGAGCCCGTCGTCCGTCAGTGCAACGACAGTCTGGACGCCGACCTCCGGCGAAGCATCTGCCGGTTCCTCGGCTCGCGCCGGAGAGGCCTCCGGCTCGCTCGGGTCTTCCTGCCCGTCCTCGACGTCGTCCTCAGGCGCGACTGCCACCGCGTCGTTCGACGCACTGGCGGCAAGCTGCTCGCTACCGGTGCGATGCTCAGCTGCGGTCCCGTCGGTATCAGGCTCATCAGCATCCGCAGAGGCGGGTGCTGCGGCCGGCGTACCGAGGACGTCGGACACCTTCGGCACCGGGCCGGGAGCGGGCTCGTCGTCCTCGCCTAGGTCGACGATGTCGGGCTCGAGCTCATCGTCCAGACCGAGAGCCTTCTCCGCGACCCGCGCCTGGCGCCGCCACTTCTCGGATTCACCCGTTCGACCGACCGCGTCGAGCGCCGCCGCATACGCACGGAACAAGCGGGGGCTGAAGGAGAACGCCCGGTGCAGATCGAGCTGAGGGATCTCCAATGCGGCGACTGCGGCGTCGAGCTGGCCCAGATCCGAGCGCGCACCGGATACGACCATGGCGAGTTCTGCCTTGCCGGCGGGGTCCAGCGATTCGGCTTCCTCGCTGCGGGCGAGGTCGAGTGCCCTGTCCGGACGCCCGAGACCGCGCTCACAATCGGCCATGACGGGAAGGTGGACGTTGGACCCACTGATCCTGCGGAAAGTCCGGAATTCACGCAACGCTTCACCGTAGTGTCCTGCGCCGTACGCCGTCAGACCGACCGCTTCACGGACAGCCGCCAGTCGTCCGCCGCGGCGGCTGGCCGCGAGGGCATGCTGGAAGGCGAGTTCCGGGTCGAGGTCGAGCAGACGACCCGCCATCACCAGGTGCTTGGCAACCCACAGGGCGCTTCGCTCCTCGAGGTTGCGGATCTGCGCCCGCGTCACCCGGTCGAGTTCGTCGCCCTTCACGTCCTCGTCGATCTCCGGGGAGCGCTCCCTATCCGGTCGGTTGGCACTCCGAAGATCACGCGCATTATGAGGGCGCGGCGCAGCCGATTCTTCCGATCCGTAGCCCGAGTGTCGGTCGCTGCCCCGGCGCTCGGGACCGGCGCCTTTTTCCTGACGGTCCGATGGCCGTCGGTGGCTGTTACCGCGCTCGGGTGAACGCCGTTGTCCGCCGGACTTTCCGTCTCCGGATGAAGAACGCGCCTGCCATGGGCGATCGCGTCCCTCATCGGAGCGTCGCGTCGGCGCCTGTCCCCGATCGGACGACCGTGGCTGACGGTCCGATGCGGAACCCGACGACGACCGTCCACGGCTATCCGACGGTCCCTTCCGGGCCGACCGATCACCGGGGGGACGCCCTGCACTTCCTGCTTCCCGTGAACCCCCGCGCGTACGCGAGCGGTCCTCGTCGGGGTTGCGGGCAGCATCCCGGGAACGGACCTCATCTCCGTCACGGGGAGCCGATGAAGGAGTGCTCCGACCGGCCGACTTGGAGCCCCAGGAGTGGCGGCGTTCGGGCTGACCCGATTCTTCCTGACTGCCGTCCGGCGTTCCATCCGACTGGCGGGGGTCTCCGTCTCGTCCGGCAGTGTGCTCCTGCTCAGCCATGGCAGCGCGGTCCTCTCATCAGGTTCCGACATCTCTGCCGGCGGGTCTCTATTGTTCTGTGGGTACTACTCGTCTGCGACGTACTACTCATCTATGGAACCACGAAGCGGCGGGCCCTACTTCATCAGGATGCTGCAATCAGCCCCTTGTGATGCACGCCTCTGCTTCGTGTACCGGCCGGCGCACCGCGACGGCCAGAACCCCGCGCCACGCCTCCTAATCGTCTTGGAGGCGGATATGTGGTTAAAGGGGGGAAGGCCCCGACGTGGTGTCGGGGCCTTCCCTGGAAGTGGTTGTCCGGCGGTGTCCTACTCTCCCACACTCTCTCGGGTGCAGTACCATCGGCGCTGTGGGTCTTAGCTTCCGG
>NZ_PRKW01000026.1 GCF_002927275.1 Arthrobacter pityocampae
GACCGCTACGGTTGCTTTTTCAGTGATGATCAGTGTCTTGCCCATGCGGACTAGCCTTCCAGTGCAGAATTGCATTTTTTCCAAGCTGCCGGCCTAGCCAGACGGCTGCTGGGTGAGAAACAAAAAAGCCATCGACTCCAGTGCTGGATCTCGATGGCTTCAGGAAACAAGGTGAGGCGGCCGCTGCTATGCGCCCTGTTGCTCACCGGGGATTGCAGGCTTGCTTGCCGAGTCAGAGCCAAAAGCAGAGGCGAACATGGCGCTGCGCTCTGCATCGCCTTGTTTCGGTTGCGGCGTCTGGGTTCCGTGGCCTTTGAAGAGCTCCGCAGCCCAGCCCGGCACGATCTTGATGTGGCCAGAGTCAGGGGTAACAGGGCCTGGCATGTCCTTGGCTTGAATGAACGGAATTTTGGATACTTCGGCGATCCCTGTTTGACCGTCCGGCAGGGAGATGGCCTTCACGTCCATCCGGAATTCGCCGTTGACGATAATGGGCATGCCGCGGGCGAGTTTCTCAGACAGCGGCTGCAGATTACGGCCGTACCAACGAACAGGGATGCAGGCATCGGTGTCTTTCGACTGCCGAATCAGCACGACTAGTCGGTCGTTGATTGGAGTGCCGTCTACAGGATGTTTGCGGTTGCGTTCCAGAGACTTGGCCTGAATGAAGCCCGCGATACGGATCTGGTTCGAGGCGTTCTTGTTGAGGTCCATCGCCTTCCAATCGAACGAGTCGAGACGTTCTTCAGTGCCAGCGCCGGGCTGTTGCTCCAACTGGGCCACAGAATCGGGTGTGCCTGAGTCTTTTGCTGCGGCATGCACGACCGCATCCCACTTCCGCATGAAGTCATCGCGAAAACGCCCTCCAAGGTGCATCAGGTTTGGAGCTTCGAAACGGATGCTCTTCACCCGTGCAATACGGTCATCACCTTGCATGGCGCCATCGGTGTGAACAAACGCCATGATGAGATCCCACTCCTTGATGTCCTTAGGAATCGGCGATTTCTTGGGATCGTAGTGAATGGGAAGCATGTGGTTTTCTGACCGGGTCTGCTGGATGTAGCAGATCCCTTTGACCGGATCATTCAAGCGCAGGACGCCGGCGATGTAGCCAGAGTTGAGCATCCCGTTTGGATACGAATAGGAGTCAGGCTTCCGCTTTGCGTCCTGGGGCAGCATTGAGTACCTCGATACGT
>NZ_PRKW01000027.1 GCF_002927275.1 Arthrobacter pityocampae
TTCTAGCCTTTTCAGCGGGTCTTTCCATGCAGTCACAACGCCGTTCCTATTCAAAATCCTTCAAGGCCCAAGTTGTCCAAGAGTGCGCCCAGCCCGGCGCATCGATTGCCAGCGTCGCGCAGAAGCACAGCCTTAACGCGAACCTCGTACATAAATGGATTAGGGTACTCACGAACAAAACTATGGCGCTGCAACCTGCTTTCATTCCAGTGCCCTTGCCGCTAGCCGGAGGACATTCGCAGGCAGCTTCATCAAGTATCTGCATTGAAATCCAGCACCCGCGTGGCACCGTCAAAGTGAACTGGCCGACCGAAAGCGCTGTCGCCTGTGCCACCTTTCTGCGAGACCTGTTGGAATGATTCGGATCGATGCCATCTGGCTTGCCACCGAGCCTATGGACATGCGCGCCGGTACCGCGACCGCGCTGGCCAGGGTGATCGCGGTGTTCGGTGTGGCGAAGCCGCACTGCGCATACCTCTTCGCTAATCGCCGTGCCAACCGAATGAAAGTCTTGGTGCATGACGGTGTGGGCATTTGGCTGGCAGCGCGACGATTGAACCAAGGCAAGTTTCATTGGCCCGGCATCCGTCACGGATCGGAAGTCGAACTCGATAACGAGCAACTTCAAGCCTTGGTACTGGGTTTGCCGTGGCAGCGGGTCGGCGCAGGCAGCGCGATCACAGTGCTTTAGCCCCTGCCATTAGCCCATCGGTTTATCGCTGTTGACGACCTGCTCTGACACAATCAGCGGCATGACTTCCTCGCCCAATCTCGACCAGATGACTCCGGAACAGCTTCGTGCCTTGGCGGCACAGGCGTTGCAGTTGCAGTCCTAGGTCGAGGCGATGAGCAGGAAGATCCAGAACGATGAAATTCTCATCGAACAGTTCAAGTTCGAAATCGCCCTGCTCAAGCGCCACAAGTTTGCCAAGCGCAGCGAGCAGATCAGCCAAGCGCAAGGCAGCTTGCTGGATGACCTGCTCGATACAGACCTTGAAGCGATCGAGGCCGAGCTGAAACAGCTTCTTCCCGCTTCGTCACAGGCCGAGCCACGGCAATCGCCGAAACGCGCCCCATTGCCGCCGCAGTTTCCACGCGCGGTGATTCGTCACGAACCCGAAAACACCCAGTGCGCCTGTGGCTGCCAACTCCAACGCATCGGCGAAGACGTCAGCGAGAAGCTGGATTACACGCC
>NZ_PRKW01000028.1 GCF_002927275.1 Arthrobacter pityocampae
AGTTGGTCTGCGATGACTTCGCTGGCTACAAAGCTGGTTTTGAGCAAGGCATCACTGAAATCGGCTGCATGGCCCACGCCCGTCGCAAGTTTTTCGATCTGCATGTCGCGAACAAAAGCCAGTTGGCCGAACAAGCGCTGCACTCGATCAGCGGCCTGTACGAGGTCGAACGCCAGGCGCGGGACATGAGTGATGAAGATCGTTGGCGAATACGTCAGGAACTAGCGGTACCGATCAGCAAAACACTGCATGAGTGGATGTTGGCCCAACGCGAACTTGTGCCCGAGGGTTCGGCCACGGCCAAGGCCCTGGATTACAGCCTTAAACGCTGGGTAGCGCTGACGCGCTACCTGGAAGATGGTGCTGTGCCCATCGACAATAACCAGATCGAGAATTTGATCCGGCCGTGGGCGCTTGGGCGCTCGAACTGGTTATTTGCCGGGTCGCTGCGCAGTGGAAAAAGGGCGGCGGCAATCATGAGCCTGATCCAGTCGGCGCGTATGAATGGGCACGATCCGTATGCCTATCTCAAGGATGTACTGATGCGGCTTCCGACACAGCGGGCGAGCGAAATCACGCAATTACTCCCGCAGCATTGGATGCTTGCCTGAGGCAGGCTAAGTGGACTTCGCCAAATAGTCAGCTCAAAGGCTGATTGGCATCAACAATTCGGAAGCGACTTTTCTCAGCATGTAGGTTTCGCGCAGAATTGACTGCCCCATCGAAGACTCGTGACGCTGCATGACGGCTTCATTGTGTGCGATGGCTTCATGCAGGTTGATCCAGACAGGCCGCATACCATTAGCGATTTCGTGGCTTTCCATTCTCACCGGCTCTAGCTGGGGCGCTACTTCGCATTGATAAAAATGCGAGGTCATGTGCATCAGATCGTACTGTGGCTTTTGGTAGGGCCGGTACTCCTCGATGTAACCGTAGTGCTGGAGCACCTGTATTTCACGAGCACCAGTCTCTTCCTCAAGCTCACGCTTCAGGCCTGCGACAATGTCCTCGTCACCATCAAGGCCGCCTCCAGGAAAGCTGAAATCGTTATAGCGCTCGGTGAACAGCAACAGGATCTGTTCACCCCGCATCACGATGCCGCGAGCTGCATGTCGACGGAATACTCTGCCCTGCTTGGATTTCAGCTCGGGGTGAACAATTTCAGTTATGAGTTGCATGTGGTCTCGTA
>NZ_PRKW01000029.1 GCF_002927275.1 Arthrobacter pityocampae
CGGCGGGATGGCAGCGCTTGCACCAGTGGCAATGAGACAGCGATCGAAGGCCACTTCGCGAGTGTCACCTTCTGCCGCTTCCACGATAAGCGTTTGGCCATCCTTGAATCGGGCGCTGCCTCGCACCAGATTGATCGACGGATTGCTTTCGAGGATGCTTTCATATTTAGCATGACGCAGCTCGTCCACACGGGCCTGCTGTTGCGCCAGCAGACGGTCACGCAGGACAACTGGGGGCGTTGCCGACAGTCCCACGTCAAAAGGACTTTCGCGTCGCAGATGAGCGATATGCGCTGCCCGAATCATGATCTTAGAAGGGACGCAGCCCACGTTGACGCAGGTGCCGCCGATAGTTCCCCGCTCGATCAGGGTGACACGGGCACCGTTTTCAGCTGCCTTCAGCGCTGCTGCCACAGCGGCGCCGCCAGTACCGATGATCGCCACATGCAGCTGACCTGCCGGTTTCTCCACCGCGCGCTCGCCGCTCAGCCACTGGGCGGCTTTGCCAAGGAGTCCTGGCTGTTCAACACTGCGCTCTTTGCTTTCAAATTCGTCTGTAGGCGTAGCACCGTAACCAAGGGCGCCCACTGCTGCTACGAGCGCGGACACGTCAAGCCTATTGCCTGTGACTTGCGCCTTGTTCGATGGATAATCGACAGCCGCTCGCGTTACGCCGGGGACCGCCAGCAGCGCGTCCTCAACGTGCCTTGTACAACTTGGGCAAGTCATTCCCGCCACGCTCAAACCAACTTCGTTTAACTCTTGCATTCCGCTCTCTCTTTTATCCGTTGTGCCCAAGCCAACTAGTACGACGCCTCGGTCACTGAATCGGTTGTGCGCTTCAGGGAACAGGCTCCGTGGGTCGTTTACAGGCTGCTCACGCGATGACGACCGGCAGAATCGCCTGAGCGGCATCTCTGCCGTGGTTCTAGCGATGCTGCCGTTATTTGTTGCCTTACTTCTTCAGCTCAGATGGGTAGCCTACATCCGTCGTCGCCTTGCTAAGCGCCTGGACGTTGGTCTTCGCATCGTCAAACGTTACGACGGCAAGCTTGGTTGAGAAGTCGACCTCGGTCTTGCTAACACCGTCGACCTTGCTCAAGGCCTTTTTAATGGTGATAGGACAAGTCGCGCAGGTCATGCCAGGAACGGCCAAGGTGACCGTCTG
>NZ_PRKW01000030.1 GCF_002927275.1 Arthrobacter pityocampae
CGGCATGACTTCTATCCCCGACCTCGACCAACTGAACCCCGAACAACTGCGCGCGTTGGCTGCGCAGTTGCTACAACGTGTCTCGGTGCTCGATGAGCAAGTCGAGACGATGGGCAAGACCGTCCAGGTCATGGACAAGAAGATCCGTCACGACAAGACGCTGATCGAAAAGCTCAGCCACGAGATTGCCCAGCTCAAACGCTTCAAGTTCGCCAAGCGCAGCGAGCAACTGAGCCCCGACCAAGGCAGTCTGCTTGATGATCTGCTCGATACCGATATCGCAGCTATCGAAGCCGAGCTGAAGGCAGCCAATCCGCCGGCCGCACCGGCCGAGCCACGTCATAAGCCCAAGCGTGCACCACTGCCGCCGCAGTTTCCGCGAACCGTGATCCGTCACGAACCAGAGAATACTCAGTGCGTGTGCGGCTGCCAGCTTCAGCGAATCGGCGAAGACGTCAGCGAGAAGCTCGATTACACTCCGGGCGTGTTCACAGTTGAGCGGCATGTGCGTGGAAAATGGACGTGCCGTCAGTGTGAAACACTGATCCAGGCGCCTGTACCGGCCCAAGTGATCGACAAGGGCATCCCGACCGCAGGCCTTTTGGCCCACGTGATGGTGGCGAAGTTCGCCGACCATTTACCGCTGTACCGGCAGGAGAAGATTTTTGGTCGGGCCGGACTGCCCATCGCCCGTTCGACACTGGCGCAATGGATCGGACAGACCGGTGTGCAGCTCCAGCCTCTGGTCGATGCGCTGCGTGAGCATGTGTTGGCCCAGGGCGTGATCCACGCCGATGAGACCCCGGTTCAGATGCTCGCACCAGGCGAAAAGAAAACCCACCGCGCTTACGTGTGGGCCTATAGCACCACGCCTTTCTCGGCCCTAAAGGCCGTGGTCTACGACTTCAGCCCCAGCCGTGCCGGCGAACATGCGCGTAACTTCCTGGGCACGTGGAACGGTAAGCTGGTCTGCGATGACTTCGCCGGCTACAAGGCCAGCTTCGAGCTGGGCATCACCGAAATCGGCTGCATGGCCCATGCACGCCGCAAATTCTTCGACCTGCATGCAGCCAATAAAAGCCAGTTGGCGGAGCAGGCGCTTCACTCGATTGGCGGGTTGTATGAAGTCGAGCGACACGCCAAGGAAATGAGCGACGAAGCCCGCTG
>NZ_PRKW01000031.1 GCF_002927275.1 Arthrobacter pityocampae
CGCGCACGCCTCAACCTGCCCACCTGGCGCCAGCAGGCGCCTTTCGTGGTCATCTGGCTGTTGCTGCTATGCGCCGCCGCCCGCCCGCAGTGGCTGGGCGAACCGGTACCGGTGGCTGCCAGTGGCCGCGACCTGCTGGTGGCGGTGGACGTGTCCGGGTCGATGGACTTCCCCGACATGCAGTGGCAAAACGAAGACATCAGCCGCCTCGATCTGGTCAAGGCACTGATGGGCGACTTTCTGCAAGACCGTGAAGGCGACCGCGTGGGCCTGATCGTACCTGCAGGCACCACTCACCTTCGACCGGCGCACCGTGCGCACCTTCCTTGACGAAGCGCAGATCGGCATCGCAGGCAAGAATACTGCCATCGGCGACGCCATTGGCCTGGCGGTCAAGCGCCTGCGCCAACGGCCGGCCCAAAGCCGGGTGCTGGTGCTGATCACCGACGGCGCCAACAACGGTGGGCAAATCCACCCGCTGACCGCTGCTCGTCTGGCCGCCCAGGAAGGGGTACGCATCTACACCATCGGCATCGGCGCCAACCCCGACGCCAGTGGCACACCTGGCCTGCTTGGCCTCAACCCGAGCCTGGACCTGGATGAAGCCTCACTCAAGGAAATCGCCGACATCACCCACGGTGCCTATTTCCGTGCCCATGACGGCGCCGAGCTGGACGCCATCGGCGACGCCCTTGATCAGTTGGAGCCGGTAGCCCAGCAACCGACCCAGGCACGCACGGCCCAGGCCCTCTACTCCTGGCCCCTGGCCCTGGCCCTGCTGCTCAGCGTGCTGCTGGTGGTGGCCGTGCAATGGCCCGACAACCTGCTGCAACGGCTGCTGCGCAAGCCGCGGTTCCTGCAGCCGCACCCGGAATGGCGCCAGCGCCTGAAGCGCCTGCGCCTGAGGAGGCGGCGATGATCGATCTGTGGCCCCAATGGCTGCGCCCGCTGTGGTTGCTGGCCGTGCCCCTGCTCGGCTGGCTGCTGTACAAGCTGTGGCACAGGCGCAAGCGCGCCGGGCGCTGGCAGATGATCTTGCCGCCCGCCTTCCATGGCGTATTGCTGGGCGGTGGCAGCGGCAGCACCAGCAAGCTGCCGTGGATAGCACTGGGCCTGGCCTGGGCGCTGGTGGTCCTGGCCCTGCTCGGGCCC
>NZ_PRKW01000032.1 GCF_002927275.1 Arthrobacter pityocampae
AGAAACCGCAGCCTTCCGAGTGTTTTGTCATCGAAAATGTTCTAGCCACTTTCGGTTCGCCGAGCAGGGTGCAACAAGCCGCGTATCATGTAGTCGCGCACGACATGCACGCTGACGCAAGCATCATCAGCCAGCTTCGATATCGAGTACGCATTCATACTGGGCTTTCCTCGCAGTCCTCTAGCAGCTTAAGCGCGACATCATGACCAAGGTCGAACGCACTCTCGACAGGCACGACCTCAATCCCTTGGTGGGTCGAAGCCCACGAATTTGCAATAGACGGAGACGCAAAGAAATGCACATGACAGCAAAACGAACAACGAATGTCGGGCGAAGTATCCGGAGTTCGCAGTGAAACCATTGCTTCTGCCGGTTCGACATGAAGCACTGCTTCTGGTGCAACGGTGAGAGTGATCGGCCTACCGGTGGCGGCGCAGCGGGAAGTGACACGGGCAATCTTGCCGGTCAAGGCGGGAAACATCAAGGTGTCCAGCGCACACCATGTGTACAAATGACGGCCATCCACCTCAAAAACGTGAGAGGTTTCACGTAGTGTCAGCCCCAGTCCAATGATATTGGCCTCGTCGTCATATTCCGTACCAGGTGCCTGCTCAAGTACCGTTGCAACTCTCGCTCCAGACCATCCGAGTGCGCCGGCGAGCTTTTCGCGTGATACAGGTCCCCCCATCGCTAGCTGTCGGAGCAGCGCGACAAAGAGCGTTGCGAACTCTTTAGGATGATTGCCAGATGAAAGGCTTTCGGCAATCTTTTTGGAATAAATAGTCTTGTCCATTTTCCACCTGTTATATCGGGCAGCGATCAACCGGGATAAACCTTACTCGGCGGTTACGTCCTGCGCCTACCAAAGACGAATTACTTTGTGCCTTGCCGGCGTTGCCATTCCTCGGCCAGCAGCTGGGCTTGCTGTAACTGTTCGGGCTTCATTTGAGCTGCATAGTCTGCAACGACTTTTGCTGCTGTCGGTTCTCCCGACGCTGCGGCCAGACTCATCCACTGGTATGCCTGCACCTGGTCGGGCGCGATGTCGGTAAGACCCTTTGCAAACAGCTGGGCCAGCCTGACTTGAGCCTGCGTGTGTCCCTGCTCGGCAGCGAGGCGGTACCACTTGAAAGCCT
>NZ_PRKW01000033.1 GCF_002927275.1 Arthrobacter pityocampae
TGCCGTGGCCTGCGCCGCCACCGGCCTGGTGGGCAAGGAGTCCGACCTGTTCCGCTTCACCGTCAAGCACAGCCTGTTCTTTGCCACCATCGTGGGCCTGATCACCTTGGTGCAGGCTTACTGGCTGACCGGCATGCTGGTTCATCACTAAAGTGAAAGGGGCCGGGCGCCATCGCGTGCCCGGCACTCCCCACAAGCAACGCTGCGAGAATCCATGATCATTTCTGCCTCTACCGACTATCGCGCCGCGGCCCAACGCAAGCTGCCTCCTTTCCTGTTCCACTACGCCGACGGCGGCGCCTACGCCGAGCACACCCTGCGCCACAACGTGTCGGACCTGGCCGGTATTGCGCTGCGCCAGCGCGTGCTGAACAACATGTCCGAGCTCAGCCTGGAAACCAAGCTGTTCGACGAAACCCTGAGCATGCCGGTGGCCCTGGCCCCGGTCGGCCTCACCGGCATGTACGCCCGCCGTGGCGAAGTGCAGGCGGCACGTGCAGCGGCGGCCCACGGCATCCCGTTCACGATGTCGACCGTGTCGGTGTGCCCGATCGAAGAAGTGGCCCCGGCCATCGACCGGCCGATGTGGTTCCAGCTGTACGTGCTGAAGGACCGCGGCTTCATGCGCAACGCCCTGGAGCGGGCCAAGGCCGCCGGTGTCAAAACCCTGGTGTTCACCGTCGACATGCCCGTACCCGGCGCCCGCTACCGCGATGCCCACTCGGGCATGAGCGGCCGCAACGGCCCGCTGCGCCGCGTGCTGCAAGCCATGACCCACCCCGAGTGGGCGTGGGATGTGGGGGTGATGGGCCGCCCGCACGACCTGGGCAACATCTCCAAGTACCGCGGCAACCCCACCGGCCTGGCCGACTATATCGGCTGGCTGGGTAACAACTTCGACCCGTCCATCTCCTGGAAAGACCTGGAGTGGATCCGCGAGTACTGGGACGGCCCGATGATCATCAAGGGCATTCTGGATGCCGATGACGCCCGCGATGCGGTCAAGTTCGGCGCCGACGGCATCGTGGTGTCCGACCACGGTGGCCGCCAGCTCGATGGCGTGCTGTCCAGCGCCCGCGCACTGCCGGCCATTGCCGACGCCGGCAAAGGTGACCTGAAGATTCTGGCCGACTC
>NZ_PRKW01000034.1 GCF_002927275.1 Arthrobacter pityocampae
ACGCGTGATCACAAAAGCAGGTAGATGTTTAAAGATGAGTCTTCTAACCGAGGTCGAAACGTACGTTCTCTCTATCATTCCATCAGGCCCCCTCAAAGCCGAGATCGCGCAGAGACTTGAGGATGTTTTTGCAGGGAAGAACGCAGATCTCGAGGCTCTCATGGAGTGGATAAAGACAAGACCAATCCTGTCACCTCTGACTAAGGGGATTTTAGGGTTTGTGTTCACGCTCACCGTGCCCAGTGAGCGAGGACTGCAGCGTAGACGGTTTGTCCAAAACGCCCTAAATGGGAATGGAGACCCAAACAACATGGACAAGGCAGTTAAATTATACAAGAAACTGAAGAGGGAAATGACATTTCATGGAGCAAAGGAAGTTGCACTCAGTTACTCAACTGGTGCGCTTGCCAGCTGCATGGGTCTCATATACAACAGGATGGGGACAGTAACTGCAGAAGGGGCTCTTGGATTGGTATGTGCCACTTGTGAGCAGATCGCTGACGCACAACATCGGTCCCACAGGCAGATGGCAACTAGTACCAACCCACTAATTAGGCATGAGAATAGAATGGTACTAGCCAGTACTACGGCTAAGGCTATGGAGCAGATGGCTGGATCAAGTGAACAGGCAGCGGAAGCCATGGAAGTCGCAAGCCAGGCTAGGCAAATGGTGCAGGCTATGAGAACAGTCGGGACTCACCCTAACTCCAGTACAGGCCTAAAGGATGATCTTATTGAAAATTTGCAGGCCTACCAGAACCGGATGGGAGTGCAACTGCAGCGGTTCAAGTGACCCACTCGTTGTTGCAGCTAACATTATTGGGATATTGCACCTGATATTGTGGATTCTTGATCGTCTTTTCTTCAAATGCATTTATCGTCGCTTTAAATACGGTTTGAAAAGAGGGCCTTCTACGGAAGGAATGCCTGAGTCTATGAGGGAAGAATATCGGCAGGAACGGCAGAATGCTGTGGATGTTGACGATGGTCATTTTGTCAACATAGAGCTGGAGTAAAAAACTACCTTGTTTCTACTGATCACGCGTA
>NZ_PRKW01000035.1 GCF_002927275.1 Arthrobacter pityocampae
TGATCCGGTAGCGCACGATGCGTTGGATCATCACTGGGTAGGCGTGCAGGATCAGCCCGATCAGCAGTATCTGACCGGACCCATGGGTATGGCCCGTGACCGCGGCCGTCATCGCCAGGAGGATCGTTGCGGCGGCGCCGAGAAGGTGCGCTGTCTCTGACTGCTCGGCTCCGCGCAGGAATCTGGCCAGTCCGGAGGATCTGGTCTCCGAGTGGCGCATCTGTCGGATGAGCCGGTTCCATCCCACGAGGTCCAGGACGCGGCGGAGCAGTTCCGCGCCGAGCAGCGTGTAGAGCCGCGGCTCGAACGCGCGGACCCGGTAGCGGGACCGGCCAATGTCGACGAGGGCGGGTCCAACCAGCAGGCCCATGAACAGGAAGCCGCCCTGCACGCTGAGCGCGAAGACGATGTGGTCGGCCCCGACGGCCCGCCAGCCGGCGATCGCCAGGCCGACGCCGATCGCCAGACCGGTGGCGACCGATCTGGCGTGATGGGCACGGCTTTGGTCGGGTGCTGTCGACATTGCTGATTCCTCCTGTGGGTGCAGGGGTGTCCGTAGCTATGTGGTGGTGCCAGCAGTGGGACCGGGCGTGGGGTTGGTGGTGGGTTGGGCGAGGAGCAGCCCGAGAGTGCAGGCCGCTGATGTTGTCAAAAGCGCTGCGGTTCCGAGCATGAAGATGCCGAAGGCGCCGATGTCGCCGTAGGAGGCCTCGACGGAGCCGAAGAAGAACAGGTAGATGCTGTTGGCGGTGATCATGGGGATCGACGCGAGGGCGAGCAGGACCCCGCCGAGCTTCAG
This sequence comes from Arthrobacter pityocampae, assembly GCF_002927275.1. GTDB lineage: Bacteria > Actinomycetota > Actinomycetes > Actinomycetales > Micrococcaceae > Arthrobacter_D > Arthrobacter_D pityocampae. Next base: position 800 of record NZ_PRKW01000035.1, read on the forward strand.
CAGATCGGCCCGGCAGCCGGTGGCCCGGCCGACGAGCACGAAGCCGACCGGAACGAGGAGGCAGAGGACCGCGGATCCGGTGTGGGCGGCGGTGAACAGTGAAGGGTGGTCGGGTCCCGAGTACTGCCAGAGGCAGGTCGCCAGGACTGAGAGCATCAGCGCGGTCAGGCCCGGAGCCATACGGTGGACGGCGGTCATAACGTCAGCGACCCGACACACCACAGAAGCCCGGCACGCCAATGTCAGCACCGGTATCGGCGGAGTCATTCCGGCTGCCGTGTTCCTTCGTCCCCCTGGTCATGGCGGTGAGTCTAGCGAGATGCCCGGTGTG
>NZ_PRKW01000003.1 GCF_002927275.1 Arthrobacter pityocampae
CAATTCAACCAATCAACAAACAATCGGTATCAACAAACTTGGCACACTATTGAGTTCTCAAACAACAGGAACAACCGATTACTCACGAAACCCGGCCCACAACATGCGACCCATTCGGCTTCGTTTTCCCTCGCCGTTATGTTTACAGCTTATTTCACTTTCATTTCCCCTGTCAAATCCGCTTCCCGGCCTGATAACCGTGAAAACACAAAAGACAGAACAATCCCATGACAAATAGAAGGCCTAATCCGGTACCGCCCGAGAGCGCACGAACCGACCAAAACAATTGGAAGGGGTTGGCAGCCCTCACCGGGGCAACTCAGAAAACACTACACCCACCACCACCCCCGAGCAAACCCAACCAGTGTCTACCCGATCACGCCCGACAGCAGGAGAGCCGGCACACCCTCGTAGGGCGTACCGGCTCTCCTGCTGAAGGCCGCGTGCGTCAGGCGACGTCCACCATGGCGAGATTCCGCTTGCCGCGGCGCACCAGGAGGTAGCGACCGTGGAGCAGGTCCTTCTCGCCGACGGTGTGGTCGACATCGGTGATCTTCGTGTTGTTCACGTACGCCCCACCCTCCCCGACCGTGCGGCGGGCGGCGGAGTTGCTCGCGGACAGACCGGACGCGACCAGCAGCTCGATGATGCCCAGCCCGTCGCGGGACAGGGCGGCGGAGTCCAGTTCGGCCGTGGCCGCCTCGAGGGTCGCGAGGTCGAGGGACCGGAGATCGCCCTGGCCGAAGAGGGCCGCGGAGGCGGCGATCACCTTCTCGGTCGCATCGACGCCGTGCACCAACGATGTGACGTCGTAGGCCAGGGCTCGCTGCGCGGACCGCTCGTGCGGCCGGTCGGCGGTCGCCTGCTCGAGCGCCTCGATGTCCGCCCGGCTGCGGAAGGTGAAGATGCGCAGTCGCTCGGTCACGTCGGCGTCCGAGGTGTTGAGCCAGAACTGGAACATCGCGTACGGGCTGGTCATGGCGGGATCGAGCCAGATGGCATTGCCCTCGCTCTTGCCGAACTTCGTGCCGTCCGAGTTGGTGATCAGGGGTGTGCCGATGGCGTGGACACTCCTGCCCTCCACCTTCCGGACCAGATCGGTGCCGCTGGTGAGGTTGCCCCACTGGTCGGACCCGCCGGTCTGCAGGACGCAGTCGTAGTCGCGGTACAGCTGCAGGAAGTCCATGCCCTGCAGAATCTGGTAGCTGAATTCGGCGTAGCTGATTCCCTCGTCGGAGTTCAGCCGCTTGGCGACCGTCTCCTTCTTGATCATCGTGCCCACGCGGAAGTACTTCCCGACGTCGCGCAGGAAGTCGATGGCGCTCATGGGGGCGGTCCAGTCGAGGTTGTTCACCACCCGTGCCGCGGCGTCACCCTCGAAGTCGAGGAAGCGTCGTACCTGGGCCTCGAGGTATCCGACCCACTCGGCGACGGTCTCCTTCGTGTTCATGGTGCGCTCCGCCGTCGGGCGCGGGTCGCCGACCAGACCGGTGGAACCGCCGACCAGGCCGAGAGGGCGGTGGCCTGCCAGCTGGAGCCGGCGCATCGTCAGCAGCTGCACCAGATTGCCGAGGTGGAGACTCGGGGCGGTGGGGTCGAACCCGCAGTAGAACGTGATGGGCGGCCCGCCCAGCAGTTCCTTCAGCTCCCCCTCATCAGTGGAGACATGGATCAGACCACGCCACACGAGCTCGTCGTAGATGCCGTCGAAGGACGGATCGTTGCGCTGGCCTGCGAGGCCACTGACCGGGATCTCTGTTTGCTGGGACACGAGTCCAAATTATCAGTCGGCGATACCGGCGGGCATCCGGCCGCCGGAGATGACGCGGAGGCGCTGCGTGGGGCGGGTCATCGCGACGTAGAGGTCGCCGACCCTCGCGGTCGCGGAGTCGAGCATCTCCTGCGGCTCGAGGATCACCACGCCGTCGAACTCCAGGCCCTTCGATTCGCGCGGACTGATGACCACGATGTCCTGGCCCGGCCCGCCCGCACCGGAACCGACGCGGTCCCGGTAGGTGGGCGCCAAGGCGTCCCGGACCGCGGTGAGCAGGTAATCCGGCGCGATGACGGCGAGCAGTCCGCCGTCGATGGCTGCCAGTTCCTCCGGCATGGCCTGCACCAGGGCGGTCACGGCGTCGCCCACCGTGTCCAGGACCGGCGGGAAACGTCCCTCGCGCACGGCCTTCGGGGCGGACACGACGAGCCCTGCCGCGTTGGCCATGCGGACGGCGGCCTCCGCGATCTGCGCGGGGGTCCGGTAGTTGACGGTGAGTTCCTCGAGCTGCCAGCGATCCCGCACGAAGGGTTCGAGGGCCTGCTGCCAGGACCTCGACCCGGCTGCCGAGCTGGTCTGCGCGATGTCCCCGACGATGGTGAAGGACTTCAGCGGGCAGCGCCGCATCAGCAGCCGCCACTGCATCGGGGAGAGCTCCTGGGCCTCGTCGACCACGATGTGCCCGTAGGCCCAGGTGCGGTCGACGGAGGCGCGCTCGGCGGCCGACAGCCGCGTGGCGGTCACGGCGTTGTGCTGCGCGAGGTCCTCGGCGGTCAGCACGCCGTCCACCCCGGAATCCTCCAGGGAGGCGTTGACGTTCTCGAGGGCACGCTCCGCATTGGCGAGATCCCGCTTCTGCTCCTGGTCGCGGGCCGCGGTGTCTCGACCGGCCGAGGGGTCGAGATCGCCGAGCAGTTCCGCGGCCTCGTCGAGCAGCGGCACATCCGCCTCGGTCCAGGGTGCCCCGACGGGCCGGGTGAGGACGGCCAGCTCGTCCTCGTCCAGGTGGGGGGCCGCCGCACGCAGCAGTTCCGGGCGGGCGAACAGCTCGGACACCAGCTTCTGCGGCGTCAGGGGCATCCAGGCGAGATTGAGGGCGATCCTCACGTCGCGGGAACTGCGGACGTCCTCGGCGAGGTACGAGCGGTCGGCGTTGTTGCCGCCGCCGGAGGATTCCTCCAGCTTGTCCAGCAGCTGCTCGGTGAGCTCGCGCAGCAGGATCTTGACGAAGGTGACCCGCGCTTCGTTGTGCGGCTTCCCGGTGGCCCGGGCCCGCTCGCGGGCGCGGGAGACCTGACGCGGGGTGAGGGTGAGCATGGTGCCCTCGACGTTCAGTCGCTTGTTCTCCGCGGGCACGCGCTCCCGGTTCGCGACGGCGTTGCGGATCACCTGCGCCATCTCCAGCCGGCCCTTGAGGGCCGCCGCGGTCTCGTCCGCCTCCTGCACGGTATGAACGCCGGGCATGAGGGTGCCGATGCCCGCCATGACGACGCCGGTCTCGCCGAGCGAGGGCAGGACGCGCTCGATGTACTTCATGAAGGCGTCGGTGGGACCGACGAGCAGCACACCGGCGGACTTCAGCCGGTCGCGGTGCGTGTAGAGGAGATAGGCGGCGCGGTGGAGCGCGACCGCCGTCTTGCCGGTACCCGGGCCGCCCTGGACCACGGTCACACCGGGCAGCGGTGCCCTGATGATGCGATCCTGCTCCGCCTGGATGGTCCCCACGATGTCGGACATCTGGCCGGTGCGCCGCGTGTTCAGCGCGGCGAGCAGGGCGCCTTCGCCCTGCAGGGAGTCGTCGTCGCCGAGGAGGTCCGCATCGAGGACGTCGTCCTCGATGGCGACGACGTCGCGCCGCGAGAGGATCAGGTGCCGGCGACGACGCACGCCCATGCGTTCGAAGGCCGTCGCCTGGTAGAACGTGCCGGCCTCGGGGGCCCGCCAGTCGACCATGAGCTGGCGGAGGTCCTCGTCGGAGAGTCCGATCCGGCCGATATACCGCTGGTCGCCGTCGTCGAGATCGAGGCGCCCGAAGACGAGGCGGTCGTCGACGGCGTTGAGCTGGGCGAGGCGGTCCTCGTACATGGTCGCGAAGGCGTCCCGCTCGGAGCGGTTCTGGTGGGATCCGGCCGCCTGCGTGCGCCGCACTTCGGCGAGCTGCCGGGCCTTCTCCGCTCGGAGTTCGTCGAGACGGTGGTACAGGCCATCGACGTAGCCGCGCTCGTGCTCCAGCTCGGCCTTGGCCTGGGAGGTCTCGTGCATCGGACATTTCCTTCCATCAAAGGCAGACCGTCAATCCTAGCGGAGTGGACGCTACACGGTTTCGAGCGCGTGCACCCGTCGGCCCGCCAGGGCGGCGCGTCCGGTGAGATCCGCGAGTTCCAGGACCACGCCGCACCCGACGACGACGGCGCCGGCCTGTTCGAGCAACGCACCCGCGGCGGCGAGTGTTCCCCCGGTGGCGAGGACGTCGTCGAGCAGGAGGACGCGCGTCCCGGCGGGCAGGTCCGCCTGGTGGATCTCGAGGGAGGCCTGGCCGTATTCGAGGTCGTAGGACTCCCGGTACACCGCGCGGGGCAGCTTGCCCGCCTTGCGGACGGTGACGACGCCAGTGCCGGTCGCGTAGCCGACGGCGGCGGCCAGGAGGAAACCGCGGGCCTCGACCCCGGCGACGGCGTCGAACTGGCCCGCGAAGGCGTCGGCGAGCGCGTCGACGACCGCGCGGAAGGCCTGCGCGTCGGAGAACACCGGTGTGAGGTCCCTGAACATGATGCCGGGCGACGGGAAGTCGGGGACCCGCGCGCAGAGGCGGTCGACGGCGTCCCGGGCGTGAGCGGCCCGTCCGGACGCGTCGGGGGTCCGGGCCGGGAGGCGGTCCGTTTCGCTGATAATCACGGATCAACCTTACGGGCTGCGCGGGGCTTCCCCGGACGGTAGCGGGAGACGGTGGGCTCGTCCGGCAGCCAGAAGCGCCACGGGTACTCCTCCGTCCCGGCCACGCCGCTCACGCCGACGCGCGGTCCGCGGAGGACCGCCGTCGCGGGCAGGTCCGGCAGGACCAGCCGGAAGGGGTCCGCGAGGACGTCCGCGCCGTCCTTCCGCCGGTCGAGGCCGAGCGCCTGTGCGAGGCGGGCCGGCCCCCGGGCGAGGTCGAGGTCCGTGGCCGGGTGCGAGCGCCGGTCGCGGGCGAGGCCCGCGCCGTCGACGACCTCCCCCGCCCGCAGGAGCAGTCCGGTGGCCCATCCCTCGTCGCCGCACACGATGTTGGCGCAGTAGTGCATGCCGTAGGTGAAGTACACGTAGAGGTGCCCTGCGGGCCCGAACATCGTCGCATTGCGTGCGGTCCTGCCACGGAACGCGTGCGAGCCCGGGTCATCCGGGCCGAGGTACGCCTCGACCTCCGTGATGCGGACGGTGACGTCGCCGTCGTCGGTGCTGTGCGTCAGGTGCGCGCCCAGCAGCGAGGGGGCGACGTCGAGGGCGCTGCCGCCCAGCCGCGCGCGGAGATCCGGGGCTGTCGCGTTCTGGTGGTTCACGCTTCGACCGTAGCAAAGGCCGCTCCGGCGCTCCCCACCGTCGTGTCCGAATCCCGCTAGGACGGTGCCCGTCAGGGTGGCAGGATGACGGCATGGACTTCTGGCAGCGCTACAGGGCGATCGACGCCCGGGACGCCCGCTTCGACGGGCAGTTCGTGACCGGCGTCTCCAGTACGGGGATCTACTGCCGGCCCTCCTGCCCCGCCCGGACGCCGAAGCCCGGCAACGTCACCTTCTTCCGCACCTCGGCCGCCGCGCACGACGCCGGGTACCGCGCCTGCAAGCGGTGCCTGCCCGAGGCCGTTCCGGGGGACCCGGAGTGGAATCTGCGCAGTGACGCCGCGGCCCGGGCCATGCGGCTCATCGCCGACGGCGAGGTGGACCGCGCCGGTGTGCCCGGCCTGGCGGCGCGGCTCGGATACTCCACCCGGCAGCTCAACCGCATTCTCAAGGAGGAACTCGGGGCCGGTGCGCTCGCGCTGGCCCGCGCCCACCGCGCCCAGACGGCGCGGACCCTCCTCACCGGCACGACGCTGCGTTTCGCGGACGTGGCGTTCGCCGCGGGCTTCGGGAGCATCCGTCAGTTCAACGACACCGTCCAGCAGGTCTTCGACCTCACCCCCGGGCAGCTGCGGGACGCTTCGCCACGGCGGGCCGGGACGAACGGCCCGCCCACTGATGGATCCGGTGGGCCGCTCCGGCTCTCACTGTCCCTGCCCGCGCGACTGCCGTACGACAACGGCATCTTCCGCTTCCTCGCTGCCCGTGCCGTCGCAGGCCCGGAGCTCGGTACGGCCAGCAGCTATGAACGCCTGCTCCGCCTGCCGGCCGGACCGGCCTGGTTCAGGGCGGAGGCCGTCGTGCCGCAGGGGGACGGGAGGGCCGCCCTGCCCGTGACGGTCTCGGTGGCGGGGCTCGGGGACCTCCCGACGCTGCTCGGCCGTATCCGGCGCTTGTTCGACCTCGACGCCGACCCCGTGGCGGTCGACACCGCACTGTCCAGCGACGCCCGGTTCGCGGACCTGGTCGCGGAGAAGCCGGGCCTGCGTCTTCCCGGGTCGCTGGATCCCGAGGAGACACTGATCCGGGCGATCGCGGGCCAGCAGGTCACGGTGGCCGCCTCGACGACGGCCCTCGGCCGCCTCGCCACAGCGTGCCCCGCCATCAGCGTTCCGGGCACAGGACTGGACCGGATCTTCCCCTCGGCCGAGGATCTCACCGAGGCGCCCGGGCCGCTCCTGCGGGGGCCACGCCGCCGTGATGCTGCCCTGCGCGCGGCCGCCGGGAAGCTCGCCGCCGGGGGGCTCGCACTCGGCATCGGCTCCGACCCTGCCGAGCTGCGGGAGGACCTCCTGCGGCTGGACGGCGTGGGCCCCTGGACGGCGGACTACGTCGTCATGCGGGTGCTCGGCCACCCGGACATCCACCCGCCGGGCGACGCCGCCGTCCGCACCGGGTGGGCACGGCTCACGCAGGCGTCCGCGAGCGCCTCCCCCGCGACCCTCGAGGCGGCCATGGCCGGCCTCCGGCCCTGGCGCTCCTACGCAACCCTGCATCTGTGGCGGACCGCCGCGTCACCACCAGGGGCCGAAGGAGCCGTCGATGACGCGGCCTGAGGACCTTCCCACGCACCCTGGACCGACCCACCGAACGGATACTTCCGCCATGAACGCAACCCTCACCCCGCCGGCCGTCCTGAAGGGCGCCACCACGGAGACCGTCGACACGCCCGATGGCCCCTTCAGCGTCATCGAGGCGGAAGGGGCGGTCCTCTCGTCCGGCTGGACCTCCCTCCCGGAAGACCTGATCGGGCAGATCCACCCGAGCCTCCGGGCGGCCCGCTTCGACCCGGCGGCGTCCGCGATGGGCCCCATCCTCGAGGCCGTGGGCCGCTACTACGACGGCGACGTCGACGCCATCACGGCGGTGCAGGTGCGCCAGGTCTCGGGGCCCTTCCGCGCCCACGCCTGGGACGTCCTGCGCACCGTCGCCCCCGGAGCACCGGTCACCTACCTCGAGTACGCCGCCCGGGCGGGCAATCCGTCCGCGGTCCGCGCCGCGGCGGGAGCATGCGCCAGGAACGCGGCGGCGCTCTTCGTCCCCTGCCACCGGGTCATCAGGACGGACGGCTCCCTGGGCGGCTTCCGCTGGGGACTGCCCCTCAAGCAGCGGCTCCTCGACCGGGAGGCGAGCCGGGTGCCCGCGAGGTGACCGGCGAACGTCAGGCGTGGGCGACCAGCCGCTGCCGGGCCGCCATGTCGCGGTAGAGGTCGCTGCTCTCGAGGAGCTCGTCGTGCGTGCCGACGGCGGCGACCCGCCCCTGGTCCAGCACCACGATCTGGTCGAAGTCCGCCACCGTGGACAGGCGGTGGGCGACGACGACGACGGTGCGGTTCCGCGAGGCCTCCCCGAGGGTCTGCTGGAGCAGCTGCTCGGTCCGCGAATCGACGGCCGACGTCGGCTCGTCCATCAGCAGGACGGGACGGTCGGCGAGGATCACCCGGGCCCACGCCAGGCGCTGCCGCTGGCCACCCGAGAGCCGGATCCCGTCCTCCCCCAGGTTGAGGTCCAGGCCGTCGTCCGACCGGTCCCCCAGCGCGTCGAGGCCGACCGCCGCGAGCACGCGGCGCAGGTCGTCGTCCGTGGCGTGCGGTGCTGCGAGCCGGAGGTTGTCCGCCAGGGTGCCACTGAGGACGGGTGCCTCCTGCTCGACGAGGCCGATGCGCGAGCGCAGGTCGGAGCGCGGAATGCCGGGCAGGGCGACGCCGTCGAGCAGGATGCCGCCCGACGTCGGCTCGTAGAACCGCTCCAGCAGCGCCAGCACCGTGGACTTGCCGGCGCCGGAAGGACCCACGAGGGCCGTCCTGCTCCGCGCGGGGACGGTGAAGCTGACGCCGTCGAGGACCGGCCGGCCTGCATCGTCCGGCCCGTGCCCCTCCGAGGTGCCTGTCACCGCGGGCGACACGGGCGATCTCGGTTGGTCCGCCGAGGCTGGTGGTCCGTCCGCGGCGTCCGCGCCGTTCCCGCCGTCGTCGTCGCCGTAGGAGAAGCTGACGTCGCGCAGTTCTATGCTGCTGCCGTGGGCCGCCCGGGTCGCGGGCGCGGGCCGTTCCGGGCGCTCCTCGTCCGCCCGTTCCGGATCGAGCCGGGCGATCTCCTGGATGCGGTCCAGCGCCGCAAGACCGGACTGGATCTGCACGAACGCGCTCATGGCGGATCCGATGGGCATCACGAGCAGGAACAGGTACAGGATGAAGGCGATCAGGTCGCCGAGCAGCAGTTCACCCGCGGCCACCTGGATCCCGCCGACGGTCAGGACGACGATGAAGGCGCCCTGGATGCAGATGGACATGATCGGCTGGACGGCGGCCTGCAGGCGGGCCATGGCGATGCCGGCGTCGTAGGCCCTGGTCGCTTCGACGTCGATCACCGCGGCCTCGCGCTGCTCGGCGACCGACGCCTTGATGGTGCGGATGCCGGAGAGGCCCCGCTCGACGGCGGCGGTCATGGAGCCGACGGCGTCCTGGACGTCGCGGCTGCGCTTGCGGATGAGGCGCCCGAGGAACACGACGCCGCCCGCGCCCACCAGGACGGCGGTCAGCGTGATCCCGAACAGCAGGGGGTCGATGAGGACCATGAGGACGACGGCGGCGCAGAACATGAGGACGGACGAGACGATCTCGAAGAGGCCGGAGGTGATGACGCTGCGCATGAGGGTCGTGTCGGAGCCGACCCGCGAGATGAGGTCGCCGACGCGCCGGCGGTCGAACTCCCGCACGGGCAGCGCGAGCAGCTGCCCCACGAGGGAGCGGCGCACCCCGAGGACCACGGATTCCGCGGTCCGCTGGAGGAGATAGGACTGCGCCGCCCCGAAGACGGCCCCGGACAGGGTGACGGCCACCAGGAGCCAGACGAAGATCGTGGCGGGGCGGCTCGCGGAGACGGCGTTGACGAGCTGCTGGACCATGAGCGGCTGCGCGATCGACAGGCCCGTCGAGACGAGGGAGACGACGGCGACCAGGACGAGGACGCGCACGTGCCCCCGCAGGTAGGGGAAGAATTCCCGGAGCGTGGCGCGCGGGGCGGTGGGCTGCATGCTCACACGATGCGCCGGGCGGTGCACCGTGTCAAAGCACTTCGCGACGGGCGTAGCGGACCGTCCGACGAGCTACGCCCTGAGGCGACGACGCGCTAGCTGGTCCGACCGTCGACCTCCGGGGACCCGGCGTCGTCGTCGTGCTCCTCCCCGACCCGACCCTCGTGGACACGCTTCAGCGAGCTGCCCTCGAGGTAGGTGGGCACGGGAGGGTCCTTCTCGTCATCCCATGTCATGGCCCGCGGTCGTCGGTCTTGCCGGTGAGGTGGCGAGCCGTGGATGAGGGTGTGCACAGCCAGGGAGCCGCTCGCGATTCGTTGGGTGACTCGGCGCCGTGACCTGTCGTAGGCGGCCAACGCGCTCCCGACGTCGTCGTGGGCCTCGAGATGCTGCACCAGGGACATCGCGTCGAGAATCGCTTCATTGGCACCGCGCCCGAGATCGGGCGTCATGGCGTGGGCTGCATCACCGATGAGGGCCACGTTTCCCTGGTGATACCGCGGCAGCCGTCGCGCCAGATGATGGATCTCGTGCCGGAGGATGCTCCCCTCGCTGATGCGTGCAACAGTCGCCGCCACCGCCCCGCCCCAGTGCCCGAACAGCCGTCGAAGCTCCTCGAGGTCCGACGGCGCCGGCGCGAGCCCTGCCGATGGCAGCGTAGCCGTCGCGTACCAGTTCGTCCCCCCGCCCGGTCGGCTACTGATCCCGAAGCGGCGTCGCCGACCCCAGGACTCGGTCAGGCCCGACGTCGACACCTCCGCCGTTCCCCGCCACACGGTGGTGCCGGTCGAGGCCGCGCGGTACGCAGGACCGAACAACTGCTGGCGGAGGGCGCTGTGGACGCCGTCGGCCCCTACGACGACGGCGGCCTCGCCGCAGGCGGCTGAAAGGTCGCGTGCCGCCAGAGGGTGACCGAGAACGAGTGCGGTGCTCGGCAGCGAGTCCCGGAGAAGGCCGATGAGGTCCGCCCGCTCGATCAGGACGGAACCGGAGGCGGGCCACGACGGTGGTGAGAGAGGAAGACCTGTGCGCGTGCGCAGTCGGAGACCGGTGAGCGGGAGCGCCAAGGCATCGATACCCGGGCCGAGGCTGAGCGAGCGGAGCTCCCGCACTGTGGCCCGGTGCAGGACGACCGCCGTCCCTGAGGTGCGCACCTCCGCCTCCTGCTCCAGGACCTGCACCGCCCACCCCGCACGGTGCAGACGGACCGCGACCGCAAGTCCTGCAATGCCCGCGCCCACGACCGTCGCCTTCACCATGCCGAGACCGTACTACATTTGTAGTACGGTCTCACAACAGATGTAGTTTCATCGGGTGGAACGTCGAGAACTGCTCTGTACGGCCGCGGTGTCCCTGCTCGCATCGGGCGGACCGCGTGCCCTCACACACCGTGCCGTGGACCGCAGGGCAGGCGTGCCGCTCGGTTCGACGTCGAATCTGTTCAGGACGCAGGAGGCACTGGTGGGTGCTGTTGTCGACTTCCTGGTGCAGGTGGACTACCGCGGGCTGAGACATCTCCGACGCGAGACCCCGACAGGCGCGAACGATCTGGCGACGGCGCTCGCCCGCTTCGCCTCGGCAGCCCGGACCACCGGGCGGGAGCACGCGCGGGCCCGGCACGCACTTCTGGTGCACGCCTCGGACGCCCCGTCATCCGCAGCAGTCCTCGCTGAGGGCCGACTGCGCCTTGTCGCATGGGGTACGGACGCGCTGCGATCCATCGGCGCCACGCGTCCGGAGGAGAAGTCCGCCCTCATCGTCGGGATGATCGACGGAATGATCAGCGCCACGGTCTTCATGAATCTCCCCATCGAGGAGTCCGCCCTGGCCTCCGCCATCAAGGCCATCATCACGGACCCCTGAGTAGTCTTTTCCAATTCTCGAGTAGTGGATAAACAAGTACACAGTAGTAACTACTTAGTTTTCTCAGTCACGCTGATAATTCACACGTAGTTGCTGCTCGTGCTTCCTTGTCTCATGATTCGTAGGTTGGGTTCTGTACGACTGGATACTTTGCGCGAGGGGACCGCGCCTTCTGCATTCATTGGAAAGTGATCGCAGTATCCGCGGCCTCCGATGCGGCTCCGAACAACCTGAGCGGAAAAGACCGATCCGACCATTCGGATGTCGGTTCCCGACCACGTTCCGCAGAGCGCTGCAGTACGCCAGTGCCATCGATTCCGCGCAGATCCCCTCGTCGTACTCGACGTCGAGCTCGATGGACACATCGAGGGGCGCTACCGAGCGCCGGATCCGCGCCAGGACACATCAGAAGGAACAACAGGTACACATGAACAAGCGCACAGGGCTACTCGCCCTCGCCGTCACTGCCGGTCTCAGCACGTTCTCCACCGCACCCGCGTTCGCCACAGGGGGCATGACCGACCCGGTCCAGCAGGTATGCGACGAAGGGACGAGCGGCAAGCAGGACGTCACCGGGGCACGCCCCACGCTCACCATCACTGCCCCGGAGGGCCAACTGATCGCGAGCTACTGCGTCAAGGCCGGTTCCTCCAATCAGGGTGACGGTCCTGAGACCGTCGTCCTCACTCCCGCCGAGTCCCAGGTGACGATCAGCCACTCCACCGGGAAGGACATCTCCCACTACTCCTACACGGCGATTCCCGCGCCGGTCGTCGTTCCGCCCGTCCCGGAGACCCCGGAAGTGCAGGTGCCCCCGGCCCCCGAGGCGCCGGACACCCCGGCGGAGCCCGCTCCGGAAACCCCCGAGGTCCCGGAGTCCCCCGCAGAGCCCAACCCGGAGACCCCCGAGAGCCCGGAAACCCCCGCAGAGCCCGGACACCCGACCCCCGAGGTCCCGGAGGAGTCGACGCCTGAACTCCCTGCGGAGGAAACCCCTGTGGAGGAGGCGCCCGTCGAGGAAGCGCCTGCCGAGACCCCCGAGGAGATGCCCATCGAGGAGACCCCCGCCGACGGGACGCCGGCCGAAGGCAGTCCCGTTGTGGGGAAGCCCGTCGTCGTGGACACTCCCGGCAAGGTCCTCCCGGTCGTCGACAAGGCAGCGGTGGAGGCCCGTTACGAGAACTGCACCGAGGTGCGGGACGTACTGGGCCGCCCCATCCTGCTGGGTGAGGAAGGCTTCCGTGCCGGTCTCGACCGGGACAACGACGGCGTCGGCTGCGAGCTCGACACCGACGGCACCGTGACCGACAAGGGCACCGACAGCACCACCGGCACCCAAACGGTCGTCGTTGCCGATGATGGCGAGACCGCTGACCGCACAGGGCAGCTTGCCTACACGGGCACCGATGACAGCATGAAGGTCGCCGGGGGCATCGGCGCCGGTCTTCTGGCTCTCGGTGCGGGTATGGTCCTCGCGGGCCGTGGCCGCCGCCGTGCCGTCAAGGCGTAGCACAATCCAGTAGCACACATGTAGGGGCCGGTCCTGACGGATCGGCCCCTACATGGCGTTGCCGAGGCTCAGGACGGTGCCATCCCGGCCAACTCGTGCCGTTCAGCGGACGATCTTGACGTTGAAGACGGGCGTGCCGAGAGCACCCCAGAGGCGGAGCCATACGGGCAGCAGCATCTCGGGGCCGCGGGCGGTGGTGATATCACCGAGGTCGATGACGTCCTGATGGCCGAATTCAGTCAGCAGCGCAGTGACGGTGTGCTTGGCGTCGATGTCGTTCCCGGAGACGAAGACGGTGCTGGCCTCGGGCAGGTTCCCGGGATGGGCCATCAGTTCTGCAGTAAGAGTGTTCAGGGACTTCACGACGCGGGCGGCGGGAAAGGCGCGTTGGATTTGCTCGCCGAGGGAGTCTGTGTCCTTGACGAACAGGGTAGGCGGCATGCCGCGGCTGAAGTCGAGCGGGTTGGCGAGGTCCAGGACGATCTTGCCGTCGAGGCCCCGGTTCCCGACCTCGGTCAGGACATCCAGGGACGCTCCACCGTTCGTGGCATTGACGACGAGTTCGGCTCCCGCTGCGGCGTCGGCGAAGCCGGTCAGGGTGATGGCGGGGTTCTTGGCAACCCAGTCGGCGAAGTGTGCGTCACCCCCACCGCCCGCGTCCGTGCGGGCCAGTGTCGCTTCGACGTCGCGGGTACCGATGGTGACGTCGTGGCCCAGTCCGGCGAGCCGCACGGCGAGGGTTCGCCCCACGGATCCGGTTCCGAGGATGGCGATCTTCATGGTGTGGTCTCCTTGATCAGTCTTCCGAGCCGGGATGCGCCCCGAAGTGACGCATTGTCCTCGACAGTCTGTGCCGGATAGATCCGCCTGTCGAGGCACGGCGACCAGCCTTCAGGTGAGGCGGTCGGCGCTTCTGTCGTCAGTCCCCGCCGCCGTACGCTGGGCGGCATGGACATCGCGTCGACAGTTGCGCACCGAGGACCGATCGGATGATGCGGGCACTCCTCCTGGACCGGCCCGGCCCGCCGTCGTCCCTGCGCCTGGGCGAGGTCCCCCGGCCTACTCCCGGCGTCGGCGAGGTCCTCGTCCGCGTCGACGCCGTGGGCCTCAACCCTGTCGATTACCAGATTGCCTCCGGCGGGCACTCGGCTTGGACGTACCCGCACATTCCCGGCCTGGACATCGCCGGCGTGATCCAGGACACGGGATGCGCGCCGGATGGGCGCGTGCCGGCGGGCACCCGTGTGGTGTGGCACCAGGACCTGCGCCGACCCGGCGGCCTGGCAGCCTTCGTCACTGCTCCGGTCGACGTCCTGGCGGTAGTGCCGCCACGGATCAGCATGACCGTGGCGGCGAGCCTTCCGTGCGCCGGCATGACGGCCTACCAGGCCGTGGTGCGCAGGCTCCAGGTACGGCGCGGCCAGTACGCATTGGTCCAGGGCGGCGCGGGCGGCGTCGGCGGATTCGCGGTACAACTCTTGGCCGCAGCCGGAGCCAGAGTGGTAGCCACCGCCTCCCCGTCCAACCACGCCTACGTTTGCGGCCTCGGCGCCCACACGGTGCTGGATTACCGTCGGGCTGATCTTGCCGCAGCGCTCCGGGCCGCCACTGCGGAGCGGGGTTTCGACGCCGTGGTGGATACCGTCTCGCCGTCATCCGCAGCCCAAGGACTCCTACTGCTGCACCATGGGGGCGGGCTGGCGGCGGTTGCGGGGCGGCCGTCACTGGATACCGTCGAGCCGTTCGGCATCGCCCCGAGCCTGCACGAGATCGCGCTCGGGGCGGCGTACGCGCATGGTGATGCCGAGGATCGGGTCGAGTTGGCCGGCATGCTCACGGAGTTGTTGCGGCTCGTCGACGAAGGCACGTTGATCCCTCTGCCGATCGAGACCGTCCAGTTGGCGGACACGCCTGACGCCCTTGACCGTCTGGCCCAGCGCCATGTGAGGGGGAAGATCGTCGTCCGGATGGAACGGTCCCGGGAATGATCGACTGCGGCGCGGCCCCGTTCAGGAGCCGCGCCGCAGTCGACGGTCAGCCCGCGGCGTACGCCTCGACGCCGTCGAGCTCGGCACGCAGCGCGGTGAGCTGCCGCCGGACGGCGGCCGGAGCCGTGCCGCCCTGCGCGTCCCGGCTCGCCAGTGATCCCTCGACCGTGAGCACCTCGCGCACCGCGGGCGTCAGCTGCGCGGAGATCCCGGCGAACTCGTCGTCCGTCAGGTCCCACAGTTCGACGCCTCGCTGCTCGGCGATGCGGACGGCGGCGCCCGAGAGCTCGTGCGCCTCCCGGAACGGCACGCCCTGCCGGACGAGCCATTCGGCGATGTCCGTCGCGAGTGCGAAGCCCTGCGGGGCGAGGGAGGCCAGGCGCTCCGTATCGAAGACGAGGGTCGCGATCATGCCGGACACCGCGGGCAGCAGGACCTCGAGGGTGTCGACGGCGTCGAACACCGGCTCCTTGTCCTCCTGCAGGTCGCGGTTGTAGGCGAGGGGCAAGCCCTTGAGCGTGGCGAGCAGCCCCGTCAGGTCGCCGATCAGGCGTCCGGCCTTGCCGCGGGCGAGCTCGGCGACGTCGGGGTTCTTCTTCTGCGGCATGATCGACGAGCCGGTCGAGAAGGCGTCGTCGAGCGTGACGAAGGAGAACTCCTTCGTGGCCCAGATGATGATCTCCTCGCTCACGCGGGAGAGATCCACCCCGATCATCGCCGCGACCCAGGCGAACTCCGCGTACACGTCGCGCGAGGCCGTTCCGTCGATCGAGTTGTGCGTCGCGGAGAAGAAGCCGAGATCCGCGGCGACCGACTCCGGGTCCAGACCCAGCGAGGACCCTGCGAGGGCACCCGATCCGTAGGGTGAGATCCCGGCGCGGCGATCCCAGTCCTGCAGCCGCTGCACGTCCCGCAGGAGTGCCCACGCGTGGGCCAGCAGATGGTGGCTCAGCAGCACCGGCTGCGCGTGCTGCAGGTGCGTGCGCCCGGGCATGGGCGCGTCGAGGTGCGCCTCGGCCTGCTCCACCAGAGCGCCGATCGTCGCGAGGACTCCGCGGGCGATGATGCGGGCATGGTCCCTGAGGTACATGCGCCCGAGGGTCGCCACCTGGTCATTGCGGGACCGGCCCGCGCGCAGTTTGCCGCCGAGCGCCGGTCCGGTGCGCTCGATGAGGCCGCGTTCCAGCGATCCGTGCACGTCCTCGTCGCTCTGCGCCGGCACGTAGGCGCCGGAGCGTACGTCGGCGTCGAGTCGGTCGAGGGCGTCGATCATCCCGGCGAGTTCGCCGTCGTCGAGCAGGCCCGCACGGTGGAGCACGCGGGCGTGGGCGCGCGAGCCCTCGATGTCGTAGACCGCCAGCCGCCAGTCGAAGTGTGTCGACTTGCTGAGCGCGGCGAGGGCGTCGGCGGGGCCGCCGGCGAACCGGCCGCCCCACAGCGAGCCCTCGTTCGTCCCCGGGCGCCCCGAAGGCCCTGCAACCCCGTGCTCTGGCGCCATCAGGCGCCCGCCCGCTGGTCCCGGCTCGAGGCCACCTTGGAGGACAGGCCGAAGATCTCGATGAAGCCGCGGGCCATCGACTGGTCGAAGGTGTCCCCGGAGTCGTAGGTCGCGAGGTTGAAGTCGTAGAGCGCGACGTCGGAGCGGCGGCCGGTGACGGTCGCGCGGCCACCGTGGAGGTCCATGCGGATATCGCCGGTGACGTACTTCTGCGTGTCGTCGACGAACGTGTCCAGCGAGCGCTTCAGCGGGGAGAACCACTGGCCGTCGTACACCAGCTCGGTCCAGCGCTGGTCGACGGTCTTCTTGAAGCGGGCCTGCTCGCGCTCGATGGTGACGTTCTCGAGTTCGCGGTGCGCGGCGATGAGCGCCATGGCGCCGGGGGCCTCGTAGATCTCGCGGCTCTTGATGCCCACCAGGCGGTCCTCGACGATGTCGATGCGGCCGATCCCCTGGGCTCCGGCGCGGCGGTTGAGTTCCTCGATGGCCTGCAGCGGCGTGACGGCGTTGCCGTCGATGGCCACGGGGATGCCCTCCTTGAAGGAGATGACGACCTCGTCGGCGGCGGGCGGGAACTCGGGCGACGCCGTGTACTCGTAGACGTCCTTGGTGGGCCCGTTCCAGATGTCCTCGAGGAATCCTGTCTCGACGGCGCGGCCCCACACGTTCTGGTCGATGGAGAACGGGTTCTTCTTGGTGGTCTCGATCGGCAGGCCCTTCTCCTCGGCGAAGGCGATGGCCTTGTCGCGGGTGAGGGCGAGGTCGCGGACGGGGGCGATGCACTTCAGGTCGGGGCCGAGGGTCTGGATCCCCACCTCGAAGCGCACCTGATCGTTGCCCTTGCCGGTGCAGCCGTGGGACACGGTCGTGGCGCCGAACTCGCGGGCGGCGGCGACGAGGTGCTTGACGATCACGGGCCGGGACAGCGCGGAGACGAGGGGGTAGGCGTCCATGTAGAGCGCGTTCGTCTTCAGGGCGGGCATGCAGTAGTCGGTGGCGAACTCCTCACGGGCGTCGGCCACGTAGGCTTCGACGGCACCGCAGCCGAGTGCGCGCTGGCGGATGGTCTCGAGGGACTCGCCGCCCTGTCCGACGTCGACGGCCACGGCGATCACCTCGGCCCCGGTGGCTTCGGCGATCCAGCCGATGGCGACAGAGGTGTCGAGTCCGCCGGAGTAGGCGAGGACGATGCGTTCGGTCACGGGAGGTGCTCCTTCGATTGTCCGGGCGGTGCGCCCGTGGGGGTACAGGTGTGTGGATATTCAGGGTGTCATGCCGCCGGCGGGCGTGGGGCCGGGCGTCACGACGGGGTCAGGACGGCTCGGCGGATCCCTGCGGTTCCTGCGCGAGGCCGAGGAACCGGTCGGCGACGGCGGCCCCGCCGTCGGGGTCCCGGCTCACGAGCATCACGGTGTCGTCCCCGGCGATCGTGCCGAGGATCGAGGGCATCACCGAGTGGTCGATGGCCAGGGCGAGGAAGTTCGCGGCTCCCGGCGGCGTCCGGAGGATGACGATGTTGCCGGAGGCCTCGGCCGTCACCAGCAGTTCGTTGCAGAGCTTCGCGAGCCGGGCGTCGAGGATCTCCTGGGACACGCCGCTGCGCGCGTGCCGGCCGCCGCCCTCGACGGGCACCGCGTAGATCAGCGCGCCCTCGGCTCCGCGGACGCGTACGACGCCGAGCTCAACGAGGTCCCGCGACAGCGTCCCCTGGTTGACCTGGACACCCTCGGCGGCGAGCAGGGTGGCCAGTTCCACCTGCGAGCGGACGGACTGGGCGGTCAGGAGGTCCGTGATGCGGGCGTGGCGGGCCGTCTTCGTGGTGAGGCGGACGGAGTCGCGCTGCACGGTCATGAGCCGCTCCTCCGCCGGTCCGGCCGGCCGGACTGCTGCACGAGCCACGTCATGAGGGCCTTCTGGGCGTGCAGCCGGTTCTCGGCCTCGTCCCAGACGAGCGACTGCGGGCCGTCGATGACGTCGGCGGCGATCTCGTAGCCGCGGTAGGCGGGAAGGCAGTGGAGGACGACGGCGTCCGATGCGGCCTGCGCCATGGCGGCGGCGTCCACGGCATAGGAGCGGAACAGCTCCTGCCGGGCCGCCTTCTCGTCCTCCTGACCCATGGACACCCAGGTGTCGGTGGCGACGACGTCGGCCCCGGCGAGCGCGACGGCCGCGTCCGTGGTGACGAGGACGGACCCGCCGGTCCCTGCGGCCCGCTCCTCGGCGGCGGCCACGACGGCCGGGTCGGGGAGGTAGCCCCCGGGCCCGGCGATCCGGACGTGCATGCCGGCCGTGGCTCCCGCGAGGAGGTAGGAGTTGGCCATGTTGTTGGCGCTGTCCCCCAGGTACGTCATGGTGAGGCCGGCGAGGGTGCCCTTGTGCTCGCGGATGGTGAGCAGGTCCGCGAGCAGCTGGCACGGGTGGTAGTCGTCCGAGAGGGCGTTGATGACCGGGACGCCGGACGCCGCGGCCATCTCCTCGAGGCCGGCCTGCGCGTAGGTGCGCCAGACGATCGTCGCGACCATCCGGTCGAGGACCTTCGCGGTGTCGGTGATCGACTCCTTGTGCCCGAGCTGGGAGTCGCCCGCCCCGATGATCAGCGGCACTCCGCCGAGGTCCGCGATCCCGGCGGCGAAGGACACCCGGGTGCGGGTCGAGGTCTTGTCGAAGATCACGGCGACCGTCCTGCGGCCGGCGCCCTCCCCCGCGAACGGCGCGTGCGAGTAGGGCTTCGCCTTGAGCTCGGCGGCGAGGTCGAGGACCTCGGCCTGCTCGGCGGGCGAGAGATCCGTGTCGACGAGGAAGTGGCGCGTCATGGGGTTGCCTCCCGGGCTGTGGTGAGGATGGCGGGCAGGGCGTCCAGGAACGTCCGGGCCTGGTCGGGGGTGAGGATGAGCGGCGGCGCGAGCCGGATGGTGGAGGGGCCGGTCGCGTTGATGATGAAGCCTGCGGTGAGTGCAGCCTGGACCGCCGCCGGTGCGTACCCGCCGTCGACGTCGAACCCGATGAGCATGCCCTGTCCCCGCACGGCGGTGACGCCCTCGGTGGCGGCGAGGCCTGTGGTGAGGACGCCGCCGACGTCGGACGCGTTCTGCAGTGCGCCCGTCGTCTCGAGGACGTGCAGGGTGGCGAGGCCCGCGGCGGTGGCCACGGGATTCCCCCCGAAGGTGGTGCCGTGCTGTCCCGCGCCGATGAGGGAGGAGACGTCCTCGCCGAAGGTGACGAGGGCGCCGATCGGGAAGCCGCCGCCGAGGCCCTTGGCGAGCGTCATGGCGTCAGGGAGGACGCCGTCGACCCACTGGTGGGCGAACCAGCGGCCCGTCCGGGCGACGCCGGACTGGACCTCGTCGAGGATGAGCAGGGCGCCGTGCTCGCGGGTGAGCTCCCGGGCGGCCTGCAGGTAGTCGGGCGAGAGCGGCCGGACGCCGGCCTCACCCTGGATGGGCTCGATGACCAGTGCTGCCACGGAGGAGTCCATGGCGGAGCGGAGGGCCTCGATGTCGTCGAAGGGGATGTGCTCGACGCCGCCGGGCAGGGGCTCGAACGGTTCCCGGTAGGCCTTCTTGGAGGTCAGGGCGAGCGCGCCCATGGTGCGGCCGTGGAAGGCGCCGTCCAGGGCGAGGATGCGCTGCCGTCCCGGTGTGCTGTTGCGCCGCGCGAGCTTGACCGCGGCTTCGAGGGCCTCGGCTCCGGAGTTGGTGAAGAACACGCGGGACCCGGCGGGCGCCTCGGCGAGGCCGAGCAGCTTCTCGGCGAGCGCCACCTGGGTGGGGCTGGTGAAGAAGTTGGAGATGTGTCCGAGGGTCTCGAGCTGGCTCGTGACGACGGAGGTGACGAAGGGGTGCGCGTGGCCGAGGGCGTTGACCGCGATGCCGCCCAGGAGGTCGAGGTACTCGCGGCCGTCGGCGTCCCACACGTGACAGCCGGAGCCGCGCACGAGGACGCGCTGCGGCGTCCCGAAGACGCCCATCAGCGAGGTGTTGTAGCGGGCGAGCCAGTCCGCGCCCGACGCGCCTCCTGTGAGCAGGTCGGCGGTCTCGGTGGTGGCGGTGTCGCTCATGTCGTCCCTCCCGGGGTTGGGGGCTGGGTACCTGCGGCGTCGTCGGGGACCACCTGCGTGCCGATGCCCGCGGCGGTGAAGGTCTCGAGCAGCATCGAGTGGGCCAGCCGCCCGTCGACGATGTGCGCGCGCTCCACGCCCGACTCCACGGCCTGCAGGCACGCGGCCATCTTCGGGATCATGCCGGATTCGAGACCGGGCAGGAGTTCGCGGAGCTCGCTCACGGTCAGCGAGGAGATGAGGGAGCTGCGGTCCGGCCAGGCTGCGTAGAGCCCCTCGACGTCGGTGAGGATCACGAGCTTCGAAGCCCCGAGGGCGGCGGCCAGTGCCGCGGCGGCCGAGTCGGCGTTCACGTTGAGCACCTGCTGCACTGCCTCGTTGTCGGCGTCGTACTCCGGCGCGACGGTCGAGATGACGGGGATGCGCCCGGCCTCGAGGAGGTCGAGGATCGCGCCGGGGTGAACCTCGGTCACGTCGCCGACGAGCCCGAGGTCCACGGTCTCGCCGTCGACGACGGTCCCGGTGCGTACCGCACGGAGCAGCCCGCCGTCCTCCCCGGACAGGCCGACGGCGTAGGGGCCGTGGGAGTTGATGAGGCCCACGAGTTCCCTGCCCACCTGGCCGGTGAGGACCATCCGGACCACGTCCATGGCCTCGGGGGTCGTCACACGGAGGCCGCCGCGGAACTCGGACTCGATGCCGAGCCTGCCGAGCATGGCGTTGATCTGCGGGCCCCCGCCGTGCACGACGACGGGCCGGATGCCGACGTGGTGCAGGAAGACGACGTCCTCGGCGAAGGCCCGGCGCATCTCCTCGTTCACCATGGCGTTCCCGCCGTACTTGATGACCATCGTGGTGCCCGCGAACCGCTGGATCCACGGCAGCGCCTCCACCAGGGTGGCGGCCTTGTCCTGGGCCTTCAGGGTCGACGCCGACGGCGTCGCCGTCGAGGGTGTGTCGCTCTTCGTCATGGCGTCTCCCGTCAGCTCGAGTAGGCGGAGTTCTCGTGCACGTACTCGTGCGTGAGGTCGTTGGTCCAGATGGTGGCGCTCGCAGATCCGGCCGCGAGGTCGATCTCGACGCTCACGTTCCGGTCCGTGAGGTCCACGAGGTCGCGAGGGTCCCCGATTCCGCCGTTCCGGCAGATCTGAACACCGTTCATCGAGACGTTCAGCGCATCCGGTTCGAACACGGCGTCCGTGGTGCCGACGGCTGAGAGGACCCGGCCCCAGTTGGGGTCGTTGCCGAAGATGGCGGTCTTGAACAGGTTGGACCGGGCGACGGCGCGGCTGACCACTTCGGCATCGCGCTCGGTGGCGGCGTTCACCGTGGTGACGGCGATGGTGTGGCTCGCGCCCTCCGCGTCCTCGATGAGCTGCGCGGCGAGGTCGAGGCAGACCCGTGTGAGGGCCGCGGTGAACTGCGCCTGCTCCGGCGCGACACCGGCTGCACCGGAGGCCAGCAGCACCACGGTGTCATTGGTGGACATGCAGCCGTCGGCGTCGGTCCGGTCGAAGCTCACGCGGGTCGCCTCCCGCAGGGCGGCGTCCAGGGCCTCGGCGTCGAGGGCGGCGTCCGTGGTGAGGACCACGAGCATCGTGGCCAGGCCCGGCGCCAGCATGCCGGCACCCTTGGCCATGCCACCGATCGCGTACCCCTCGCTCGGGGCGTCGGCCGACGCCGGGTAGCGGGCCTCCTTGGCCACCGTGTCCGTGGTCATGATCGCTTCGGCGGCAGTGGGGCCGCCGCCCCTGCCCAGCGAGCCCGCGGCGTCCGCGACCCCGGCGAGCAGCCGCTCCATCGGGAGCTGCTCACCGATCAGGCCGGTGGAGCAGACGAAGACGTCCGTCGCGGAGACCCCGAGCAGCTCGGCGGTGACCTCGGCGGTGCGGTGGGTGTTCTGGAAACCCTCGGGACCGGTGCAGGCGTTGGCGCCACCGGAGTTCAGGACGACGGCGTCGACGCGGCCGTCCGAGACGACTTGCCGCGACCAGTGCACGGGCGCGGCCGCCACGCGGTTGGAGGTGAAGACCGCCGCCGCGTTGTGCAGCGGTCCGTCGTTGGTGACGAGGGCGACGTCGGGCTTGCCGGTGCTCTTGAGGCCGGCGGCAACGCCCGCAGCGCGGAACCCGCCCGGGTAGGTGATGCTCACGGTGCGATCCCCTGGATGGTCAGGCCCGCGGTCTCGTCGAGTCCGAGGGCGATGTTCATGGACTGCACGGCGCCGCCGGCGGTCCCCTTGGTGAGGTTGTCGATGACGCAGCTGACGATCACGCGGCCGGCGTGGTCGTCGAAGGCGAGCTGGAGGTTCGCGTAGTTCGAGCCGAGGACCGCCTTGGTGGTGGGCCACTGACCCTCCGGCAGGACCCGCACGAACGGCTCGGCCGCGTAGGCGTCCTCCCATGCCTGCCGCAGCTGCCCGTACCCGACGCCGGGCTTCACGCGGGCGGTCGCCGTCGTCAGGATGCCGCGCGCCATGGGGGCGAGGGTGGGCGTGAAGGACAGCGAGACGCGCTCGCCGGCCGCGCGGCTCAGGCCCTGCTCCATCTCGGGGGTGTGGCGGTGTCCGCCGCCCACGCCGTAGGGGCTCATGCCGCCCATGACCTCGGACCCGAGGAGGTTCGGTTTGACGGCCTTGCCCGCCCCGGAGGTGCCGGACGCGGAGACGACGACGACGTCGTCAGGCTCGAGGAGTCCCGCGGCGAAGCCGGGGGTGAGGGCGAGGAGGACGCTCGTGGGGTAGCAGCCGGGGACGGCGATGCGGCGCGCTCCGCCGAGACCGGCCCTGTGGCCGGGAAGTTCGGGCAGTCCGTAGGGCCAGGTGCCCGCGTGGGCCGAGCCGTAGAACTTCGCCCACGCCGCCGGGTCCTGCAGGCGGTGGTCGGCGCCGGCATCGATCACGAGCGTGTCCGCGGGCAGCTGGGCGGCAACCTCGGCGCTGGTGCCGTGCGGCAGGGCCAGGAAGACGACGTCGTGCCCTGTGAGGACCTCGGGGGTCGTTTCCTGCAGTACCCGGTCGGCAAGGGAATGCAGATGGGGCTGGACATCACCGAGGCGTGCTCCGGCACTGCTGTGGGCCGTGATCGCCCCGATCTCGATGTCGGGGTGGTTGGCGAGGAGGCGCAGGATCTCTCCCCCGGCATAGCCACTGGCGCCGGATACGGCTGCGGTGAACGTCATGACATCAGCCTACAACAACATGATGCACGTCTACACATAGTTATGCACTCTTGCGCCGTGTGATCGCCGGGTCTAGGCGATGATGCCACCACTGTGGACGGGGCGGACCTCGACGCCGCCCGTGCTGGTGCGCACCGCCGGATTCTGGCGGGCGATCGCGATGGCTGCGTCGAGGTCCGGAGCGTCCACGACATAGAAGCCGGCGACGAACTGGTCGGCCTGCACGAACGGGCCCGCCGCGGTGCCGTCCCGTCGGATGGACACCGCCTGGGCGCGGGGTGTCAGGGCGTAGGCCAGTGACATGGTGCCGGTGGAGGAGAGGTCCCGGGCGTGCTGATCGTTCTTTTCGAGGTCGGTCGCCGGCGCGTCCGTCGCATGGAGGGATTCGTCGGCGTAGATGAGGATGGCGAACTGCGGCATGGGGCGTCCTTTCGAACCGGTCGGTCGCTCAGGCTTGGGGCTCGTACCCGATGAGCCAGCGGAGGCCGTGGCGGTCGGTGACCTGGCCGTCCGAGGCTCCCCACGGTTTCGGCGTCAGCGGGTCGATGTTCGTTCCGCCGACGGACAGGGCGTCGAACCAGGCGTCGAGAACCGCCGGCGCGGCGGTTCCCAGCAGCGACAGCAGAAGGCCCTGGAACCGTACGGCCGGCTCCCCTGGTGCGGCATCCGATCCGGCGAGGGCGACGACGCCGTCGAGCACCCCGTGGGCGACGGCATCCGGCGGGCCGTCGGTCCTGCCGAACTCCTCGTAGGAGTGCAGGGTCAGCTCGCCCCCGAAGACGTCGGCATAGAAACCCAGGGCCTCCCGCGCGGTACCGGGGAAGCTGAGGTAGACGAGGGGTGCGGCTGTGGTGGGCATCACGTCAGCCTGCCATACCCCGGCCCGGACGGACAGGGACCGCCGCGGGAATAGCATGAGGGAACGCCACCGAAAGGAACCACCATGCCGTCAGCCATCGTCGTCACCGCACCGGGCGGTCCGGACGTCCTCACCGTCGCGACCGTCGACCGCCCTGCACCCGGTCCGGGTCAGCTGCTGGTGAGGGTCGCCGCGGCCGGGGTCAACTTCATCGAGACCTACCAGCGCAGCGGCGCCTACGCCGTCGACCTCCCGTTCACCCCGGGCGCCGAGGCTGCCGGGACGGTAGAAGAACTGGGTGAGAGCGTCACGGACTTTGCCGTCGGTGACCGCGTCGCGTTCGCGGAAGGGACGGGGACGTACGCGGAGTACGCGCTCGTGGCGGCCGACCGGGCGCTTCCCGTGCCCGAGGGCGTGGACCTGGAGACCGCGGCCGCGCTCCCGCTGCAGGGCATGACCGCGCACTACCTGATCAACTCCACCTTCCCGGTCCGGCCGGAGCACGCAGTCCTCGTCCATGCGGGTGCGGGCGGTGTGGGCCTGCTGCTCATCCAGCTGCTCAAGGCCAAGGGCGCCCGGGTGATCACCACGGTCTCGACCCCGGAGAAGGAGGAGCTCGCGCGCGCTGCCGGCGCCGACGAGGTGCTCCGCTACGAGGGATTCGCCGAGGCCGCGAAGACCCTGACGGAGGGGGTGGGTGTGGACGTGGTGTTCGACGGCGTAGGCCGGGCGACGTTCGACGACTCGCTGCGCTCACTGCGGATCCGTGGCACCCTCGTGCTCTTCGGGGCGGCATCAGGTGCGGTACCCCCGCTCGACCTGCAACGCCTCAACAGCGGCGGCTCACTCTTCGTCACCCGTCCCACACTCGGGCACTACCTGCTCACTCCCGAGGAGCGGCGGTGGCGGTCCGAGGAGCTCTTCGGCGCGGTAGCGTCCGGTCAGCTCGACGTTCGTATCGGGGCCCGGTACGCCCTCGCCGATGCGGCCCGTGCGCACGAGGACCTGCAGGCTAGGCGCACCACGGGCAAGGTGCTGCTCATCCCCTGAGGCGGACGCGCCTCGGTGGATGACGGCGGCTGAACGGACGGCGCATGACGGACAAGGTGCTGCTCATCCCCTGAGCCCTGCGTGGGTCGGCAGGCTGACTGTGGTTGGAGCGGTGGGCCGAGTGTCGGTGAGTCTCAAGGACCGTCAGGGAGCCTTACGCGTACACGAAGTCGACCCGCAGGCTCCGTTGTACGTGAGGATATGCCTGAGTGCTGCGACCATCGGGTGCGTGGCTCGGCGATGGGGGCGGCGCCGAGGAACGGTGTTGCGTCCCGGCTTCCTGCTCACGGCCCCTCCCGCTGGGCCTGCTGCCGGGCAGCGGTGGCGCGGTGGAGTGGTAGATGTGCCCCGTAGGCGTGGTGACCTTCAGGCCATGCCGTCGCCGGGGGTCCGCGTGTGGTCGTGCTCTCCAGCCGTCGAGTTCCTTGGTGTGGTTGCACGCCTCGCACAGCCCGGCCCCGTTGGCCAGGCTGGTGGGTCCGTTGGTGTGCCAGGGGATGATGTGGTCGTAGTGGCGGATCGGCGCGTCGCAGTACGGGGTCCGGCAGAGATCGTCGCGGGCCTGGAGGAACCGGCGCTGCCCGGTTGTGAAGAGCCGTGACCGGGAGTCGACGCCGACCAGCTCCCCACTTCCCGGGGCGGTGTAGAGCCGCCGGAGCCAGACCTCAAAGCCTCGCTTTGGCTCGATCGATGACCCGCTTGCCCCGCCGGAGACCTGACCAGTTGCCTGGTCGACTGGGAATTCCTTGAATTGCCCTGGGTTCGTGGTGGTGAGGAGGTCCCGGGCCCAGCCGGCGGGCACGATCCCGTACCCAGTCAGCCGGGCCGGTTCGCTGTCGCCCTGCAGCAGGGTCCTATCCGTCATGATCAGCTGCACCTCGACGCGGGAGAACCCGCCCGAGGTGCCGGTGGTCCGCTCCACCAGGGCATCCGCCATCAACTGGCCCCTGCTGCGCTCATCCCCGATGGCACGGCAGGTGTCGGCGTGCCGGGTCAGCTCCGCATGCACCGCCACCCCCTGGGCGACCGGCAGCAGGGCGGTCAGATACGTCATGGTGTCCGGGGCCGGGCGCAGACTCACATGCCGGTCCCTGGCGGCGTGGCTGGCCCGCTGGGTGACGCTGCGCGGGTCCCGCCGGTACGCCGCCGCCCGCGCCGCGGCCACCAGCTGCCGGTCCCCGGCGCCGTCGAAGGCGCCCGTGTCGGGGCTGAGTTCCTCGTCGACCGCGCACCGGTCCGCAGCCGACAGGCACGCGGTCTCCCGGACCAGCAGGGTCGCCCGCCACTCATTCAGGCGACCCGACTCCAGGGCTGCGAGGGTGTGCGGCATCTCCGTCACCAACGCCCTGGCCAACCCCAGCAGCCGGCCGCCCCGGGCCGGGGACTCCCTGCGGGCCAGGGCGAGCTGCGCGCCCAGTCCACGACCCTGCTCCGCCACCGGGACACCAGCCCGTGCCTGGACCCGGCGCTGGGCCAGATCGAACGCGACCGCGGCCCGCGCCTGCCGACCGGCAATCGCCGACTTCAACTCCTCCAGGGCACGCACCTCATCGATCAGCTCCAGATCACCCGCGCTCAAAGGCAAGGAGGCCATTCCGTCGATGAGATCCCGCGTGCGGCCAATCTGCACAGGACCAGCCGGTCCCGCACTTTGCCCAAGAGCGCTACCGCCAACGATGACTACTTTGAGCGGAGCGTTTCGGCTGCTGTCCATACCGAATTTTCCCAACCGCCACCGACATTTTGAGGACCGCTACGAGCCACTTCCTGTGAGGGCTCATTACAATGCCAACGGCTTGTCGACAGACTCGGTGGGACCAGGAACCGCTCCCTCGGCCAACGCCCGCAAGAGGATTCGTATACACGGCCGTCGGATTGCAAACCTGCACCCAGGCCAGGCCAAGACTGATGCCCGGGACGCCATGACCATCGCCGAGGCGGTCCGGTCCATGCCGCACACCCGCGCTCGATCGCCCTGGATGATGAGACGCTGGCCGAACTCGGCGTGCTCTGCGGCTTCGACGACGACCTCGCAGCGCAAATCACCGCGGCGTCGAACCGGATCCGCGGACTGCTCACCCAGGTCCATTCCACCCTGAAGCGAGCCCCAGGCCCGCACCTTTACCACCCAACCGTGGCCAATCTGCTGACCCGTTATCCGACACCGCCCGCGCTGAAGACCACTGGCCGCGGGCACATCCGCGCCCGGCTGAAGAAACACGCACCCTGCACCGCCGACCGCCTCACCGCCTCACCGCCTCACCGCCTCACCGCCTCACCGCCTCACCGCCTCACCGAGGCCATCTTCACCACGCTCGGGGAAAAATTGTCGTCGTCACGGGCACCAGTGCGAAGCCATCGGAGCCCAGGTTGAAACCCTCGTAGAGGCCCACCCTCTTCACAAGGTCCTGACCCCGATGCCCGGCATTGGCGTCAGGACCTGCGCCCGCATCCTCACCGAAGTGACCGGCAAACACTTCGCCAGCTCCGCCCACCTTGCCTCCTACGCTGGAATCATCTCCGTCACACGGCGCTCGGGAACATCCGTACGCGGCGAGCACCCGAGCCGCCGCGGGAACGAGAAACTCAAACGCGCCCTGTTCCTCTCCGCCTTCGCAGCACTGCGCCACCCACCCTTAAGGACCTACTACTACCGGAAACGAACCGAAGACAAACGCCACAACCAGGCCCTAGTCGCCCTCGCACGGAGGCGCTCTGACGTTGTCTTTGCCATGCTCCACGACGGAAACCTCAACCAAGACCCGACACACAAGCAACCTGACCTCAGCTGGCTGACGAAAACTATAGAGGCACCACCTGACCAACGCGGCGATCGACGTGCGTCGGGACAATCCCACGTTCACGTATCGGTTCGTCGCCGACGAGTTAGACGACCGAGGTCTCGGCACTAACGCCGGTTCAGAGCCCACCGCGATGCCTGAACGAACGTTCGAGAGCGTCGAGCCACGAAAAATGCCATGCCCAAGCTTGGATAGAAAGCAATGCCTCGGGGAACAGGTCGACGTGCTCTTGCATTATCGGCATCGGGAGTCCGACACCGACCGCGCCGGCGATGACCGTCACGGACACCTTCAGAGAGCAATGGGCAGCCGTCGTGGCGGGTGGATCAAAGTCTCTGAGCTCCGAATGCCGCGGCTGCTGTTCGGCTTCGGTCTGTGTTCGTCTGCGCGCCGTAACCGGCGGCGGCGGTTCCCAGCATCTGAAGCTGAACGGTGCGATCGCGCCTCGATCGTTACTCCTCGCGCTGCCGGCTTACATTACCCCACCACTCCTAGAACCA
The DNA here is from genome assembly GCF_002927275.1 of Arthrobacter pityocampae. Classification (GTDB taxonomy): domain Bacteria; phylum Actinomycetota; class Actinomycetes; order Actinomycetales; family Micrococcaceae; genus Arthrobacter_D; species Arthrobacter_D pityocampae. The sequence goes on from NZ_PRKW01000003.1 coordinate 28,713, forward strand.
GGCAGCTTCAGGTCTCAAACGCACCCTCATTCGTGACGAGCTTCGTGAGTCATCCTTCTGCCTCAGCTGGGTTTTGACGCACCTGCTGTACACACAATTTCTCACTAGCTTGTATCGAGCTATTCCGCGTCCAAGTCATCGCGCGCCACATGCGCCGCTGAAAGCCTTCGGTCCGCGATTTTCTTGCATAGCTCTTCGACTATTGATGCGATCTGTTCCTGGAAATCATTGGCTCGATCAAATGTAAGACCACCAACCTTGCGACTCTCATCGAACATGCCTGGCGAAGCGTCGGCGAACCAGACAGGAATCACGTCGTTTGTCCCGAAGCGGGCCTTGAAAGCGTCACTCTCGAATTTGGTCCAAACTTTATTCGGGTATTCAGGGCCGAGGAGGCAGACCACGAAGCTGGCTTCTGTTCGGTAGATAGGTCCGAGATACTCTTCTACATTCTCGGCCAAAATCCGTGACTGCTCATTCTTGTCGTAGAATACTTCAAGTTCATTCTCGGTCAGAGCGTCGAAAAGCGCTTCGGCGACGTCCCGGTCCGCGCCTGCGAAACTGAGTGCAAAGTCCTTGGTTTGACCAAACGATATGTTTAGATAACCGACTTGAATGGCCAACTTGCTCCATGCAAGGTTTCGGATGAAGTAGTAGAACTTTGGGTCTTCAACCGAAACGACTTTAGTCGTGGGTTCGTAGTGAAGGAGGTCACTTAACTGCTTAGTGGGGTCGTTGATGAGGTCGGTGAGGTACCCCTTTTTCACAACTTGACCGATGCTGCCTCGAAGTTCCGAGTGCAGCGCGAGAACTCTATCGACGTCGATAGACCATTCGTCGGCTTCTCCTAGCCATTTAAGTAGATGTAGATAGGGAGCTCGACCTTCGCGTTTTAGCTTTGTACCTTTTGCGAAAGCAATAGCAGCGCGGCCGAACTCCGCCTCGAACCGATCCATAATGCGCCCGTTCACCAGTTCGAAACTGATGTCCAGTGTCGCTTTAGGTCCTGCAACAGTCTTTGTAATGCCTTTCGCCAAGCAGGCGTCATGGCAAAGGAACTGCACAAGGTTGAAGCTGCCATTGGCTGCAGCGATGATCTCGTCTGAGATCGGTATCGACATGTTCAATGACTCTTCGCCAAGTCGGACAACCTCTCTCAGATGATCGTCGGGTTCACGTTGAAAGCGAATTACCTCCATACGCGCTGCCACGTCTCGTCCAAATGAGATTAGCGATTCGCCAGCCTTGTTAATCCCCAAAATCACAAGCTTGGTTGTTTCAACGCTCTCGTCAGCCAATGTCTTCAGATAGTCAGCCACCTTTTGGCTGACGCGGCTGGGTAACCGATGAAAGTCGTCGACCACAACGACGCCGGCATCGGGAAAATCGGGGAGCGACTCAATTACTTCGACGTCACCAAGTTTTCGGGCGCTTAGTTCAGTCACACTTTGCTTGATCCCAAGTTCTTCGATTGCTCGACGAACAGCCGTAGTCTTTCCTATTCCCGACGGACCCTCAATGACTATACCTCTCCCCTTTGCTTCCAAGGCGACCTTGAGCCTTGCATACTCGACGGGTTCCACAAAAGTGATTGTCGGGACACCGGATAGTGGAAAGACATCGCTCAAAGAGGGCATACCCCAACTCTACATTTGAAATCGAGTATGCCTCGCATGCGCGGTGTCGTGTCCCCAATGTTGGAACACATTGTCCGACAAGTCACAGCCACTCCTTCCGTGTGAGCTGCAGCGGTCAATCGCACGAATCCCGCCGCCCTATGTGGCGGGTCAAGGAGTCACGTAAGGCCGGCCTGCGACCGGAATCCTACTCGCCGACCTGCGGAAGAAGGACACGCCCGCCCGAATTCCGATCGCGGTGATTCCCATAAGACCCGCCCGAGAGAATACCCGGTAAAGGTGCCCTGAGCGTCAGCCGGCATGCTCATCGGGTACCCCAGGTTTGGACCCCCGAACAAGACCTGACCGCCCAACGCGTTGGAATCTGAACCCTCGGAGCCTTCGACGAAAGTGCCCGCATCGTTCGCGGCCGAATCGGCACGGACTGCGCCCGAATACGACGCGATGCCCTCGCTGCCAGCCCCGCAGGAAGAATCCGCGTGGCCGCGAACTCAAGCAGTATGCGCATACCCTGCCTGCGGCCTGGGACCTCGCCGTGGAACCCACGGGGAGGGGCGTCGTCGATTGGGATCCCCCCGGTCAGGGAGAAGGCCCGCTCCCACCGGGGGAACGGGCCTTCCGTCGGTCGCGCTGCTACAGGATCAGCGCTGCACGGCAGCGTGCCGCTCGGCCGCGAGGGCCACCGCGGCGTCCCGCGCCGCGCTGGCCTCGTCCGCCGTCAGGGTGCGGTCCGGAGCGCGAAAACGCAGCGCGAACGCCAGGGACTTCCGCCCCTCGGGGATGCCCTGTCCGATGTAGACGTCGAACAGGCTGACGTCCTCGAGGAGCTCCCCCGCGCCCTCCCTCAGGGTCTCGAGCACGTCGCCCGCAACCACGGCGGAGTCGACGACGAGCGCGACGTCCTGCGTGGCCGGCGGATAGGTGGACAGCGACCGCGCGACGATGACGTCGGCGGCGGCCTCGAACAGCAGGTCCACGGTGATCTCCAGGGCCACCGTGCGCGCGGGGAGATCCTGCGCGGCGATCAGCTTGGGGTGCAGTTCGCCCGCGTAGCCCAGCACCTCACCGCTGCGCAGCGAGAATTCCGCCGTGCGGCCGGGGTGGAACGCCTGGTGGTTGCCCTGCCGGACCACGACGTCCACGCCGGTCACCTGAGCCATGAGCTGCACGACGTCGACGGCGTCCGCCCAGTCCCAGGCGCGTGGGATGACACCGGCGGACGGCGCCGTCTCGTGGCCCGTGAACAGCGCGGCGACCACCAGCGGCTGGTCCGGGATCCCGGAGTGCAGTCCGTCGAGGACGGCGTCGTCGGGCTTGATGCCCAGCGGCGGGATCGACTCGGAACCGAGGGTACCGCCGTCGGGCAGGAAGACCGATCCCGCCTCGAACAGGGCCAGGTCGCGGAAGCCGCGTGAGTGGTTCCGCTTCGCCAGCTCCACGAGGCCGGGCAGGATCGACCGCCGGAGGAAGCCCAGCTCGGCGCTGAGCGGGTTCGCGAGCTTCACCGACGCCGGTGGCGCACCCTCGTCGGGCGTGCCGAACACGGAGTTCGACGCCTCGCTGACGAACGGGTAGGACAGCACCTCGGTCAGCCCTGCCGCCGCGAGGGCGTTCAGGAGCCGACGCCGCTGCTGCTGCACGCGCGTCAGGCCGCGCCCTGGCGGGGCGACCGGCAGCGACGACGGGATGGTGTCGTAGCCGACGAGCCGGATGATCTCCTCGGTCAGGTCTTCTCGGGTTTCAAGGTCGCTGCGCCAGCTCGGCGCGGTGACGCGGTAGCCGCCGTCCATCTCCTCGACCGTCGCACCGAGGTCCGTGAGCGTGCCCCGGATCTGCTCGTCGGTGAACTCGCGTCCGATCAGGCGGGCCGGGAAGTCGGCGGCGAGCTCGATGACCCGCGGTTCCGGTGCCTGCCCGACGTCGGTGACGGCGTCGTCGACGGTCCCGCCGGCGAGCTCGATGAGGAGGTCGACGGCGCGCTGCGCGGCGATGTCCGCGACGGTCCAGTCCACACCGCGCTCGAAGCGCTTGGACGCCTCGGACGGCAGCCGGTGGCGGCGGCGGGACCGGCCGATGCTGACGGCGTCGAAGTGCGCGGCCTCGATGAGCACGTTGTCCGTACCCGCAGAGACCTCCGTGGAGGCGCCGCCCATGACGCCGGCGATGCCGATGGGTCCCGACGCGTCCGTGATGAGGAGGTCCTCGGCGTCGAGCGTGCGCACCTTGTCGTCGAGGGTCCGGAGCGTCTCGCCTGCTGCGGCACGCCGGACCACGATGTCGCCCGAGAGCGTGTCGAGGTCGTAGAAGTGGAGCGGCTGGCCGAGCTCGAGCATCACGTAGTTGGAGATGTCGACGACGAGCGAGATGGAGCGGATGCCGGCGAGGCGCAGCCGCGCGGACATCCACGGCGGCGTGGGGCGCGTGGGATCCACGCCGCGGACCGTGCGCGCCACGAACCGGTCGCAGCCGGGCGTGCCGTAGACGGGAGCGGTGTCCTCCAGTCGCACCGGGTATCCCCCGGGCGCGGCGGGCGGGACGACGACGGCGTCCGCCGGGTCGGTGAAGGCCGTCCCGGTGGCGTGCGCGTACTCGCGGGCGGCGCCGCGGATGGAGAAGCAGTACCCGCGGTCGGGAGTCACGTTGATCTCCGCGGCCTGGTCGTACAGGCCGAGGAGCTCCAGGGCGTCGGTGCCGACGTCGGGGTCGAGTCCGAGGGTTGACAGCACGAGGATGCCGTCGTGGTCCTCGCCGATGCCGAGCTCGCGGACGGAGGCGATCATGCCCGCGGACACGTGGCCGTAGGTCTTGCGGGGGCTGATGCGGAAATCGCCCGGCAGCACCGCACCGGGCAGGGTGACGACCACCTTGTCACCCTCGACGAAGTTGTGCGCACCGCACACGATCCCCTGCACGCCCGAGGGATCGATGCCGTCGCCCGCGAGGGTCTGCTCGGCGCCCTCGGGCACCACGCGGACCTCGCACCAGTTGATGGTCTTGCCGTTGGACTGCGGTTCCTTGACGATGCTGAGGACCTGGCCCACCACGATCGGGCCGGTCAGCTCGTCCGTGGGACGGTGGACGTCCTCCTCCTCGAGGCCCACCTTCACCAGCTCGGCCATCACGTCTTCCGCGGTTGCATCCGCAGGCACGGCTGCGTACTCGCGCAGCCAGGACAGTGGGATTCTCATCTAGATCTCCATCCCGAAGTGTTCGCTGAAACGTACGTCGCCCTCGATCATGTCGCGCATGTCGACGACCTCGTTGCGGAACATGAGTGCCCGCTCGATCCCCATGCCGAAGGCGAACCCGGAGTAGACGTCCGGGTCGATGCCGGTGGCGCGCAGCACGTTGGGGTTGACCATGCCGCAGCCGCCCCACTCGATCCAGCGCGGACCACCCTTGGCGCCCGGGTGCCAGATGTCGAGCTCCGCGCTCGGCTCCGTGAAGGGGAAGAAGTTGGGACGCAGGCGCACCCTGGCGTCGTCACCGAACAGCTGCTGCGTGAAGTGCTCCAGCGTTCCCACGAGATCCGCCATGGTGAGCCCCTTGTCGATGACGAGGCCCTCGAACTGGTGGAAGACCGGCGTGTGGGTGGCGTCGAGCTCGTCCGTGCGGAAGACCTTGCCCGGGCACAGCACGTAGAAGGGCAGGTCGCGCTCGAGCATGGAGCGGACCTGGACCGGGGAGGTGTGGGTGCGCAGCACGAGGTGCGCCTCGGGCGGGTCGACGAAGAACGTGTCCTGCATCTCGCGGGCCGGGTGGTCGGGCTTGAAGTTCAGGGCGTCGAAGTTGAACCACTCGGACTCGAGCTCGGGGCCTTCGGCGATCTCCCAGCCCATGCCGACGAAGACGTCGATGACCCGCTCCTGCAGCGTGGACAGCGGGTGCCGGGCGCCGGTCCGACGACGGCGCGGGGCAGCGGTGACGTCCACGGCCTCCTCCACGAGGATCCGCGCGTCGCGCTCGGCCTCGAGCTCGACCGTGCGGGCGGCGAGCGCCTGGTTGATCCGTCCCCGGGCGGGGCCGATGTTCTTGCCGGCCGCCGACTTCTGCTCCTTGGGCAGGGCGCCGATGCCCCTGTTGGCGAGGCTCAGCGGCGACTTCTCACCGGTGTGCGCGATCCGGACCGCCTTCAGGGCGTCGAGGTCGGCCGCGGCCGCGATGTCGGCGAGCGCTGCCTCGACGGCTGAGGCCACCGACGCGGCGTCCAGCGGATCGGGGACCTGGGCATCGCGGCCGGTGGGCGCGGCGTGCTCTGGGGTTTCGGCCATGGGGTTCTCGTACCTTGCACTCTCGAAGCGTGCGGCGGGCGGTTCGCTGCTGCGGGCCACGCCGTGGACAGGAAAACGCCGGGACGCAGCAGGGCGCACCGGCGTCTCAAGTCTAGGCGACGGGTTCGGCGGAGGAGCAACAGCCTCTACGATGGCGGCATGAACCGGAGGCTCGTGCCGTTCCTCAACTGGATCAACCTGTCGACGCCGTGCGGCCTCGCGGTCGCGGCGCTGTCCGGCTGCCGCGTCTCGTCCGGGCCGTACGGCATCCTGCTCGCGGAGGGCTACCGCCGTCGCCTGCCGAAGGCGCGGGCCTTCACGGTGGGCAGCGTGGTGCTGCTGCGGGGCACCGCACCCCGTCCCCCGTCGCGGGCGTTCCTCCGGCTCCTCGAGCACGAGGCGCGTCACGCACGCCAGTACGCGGTGTGTTTCGGCCTGCCGTTCCTCCCGGCGTATCTGGCGGCGGCGGGCTACTCGCTCCTGCGCACCGGGGACCCCGCATCGCGGAACCTCTTCGAGCGCGGGGCAGGGCTGGCCGACGGCGGCTACCGGGAGCGCCCGGTGCGTCCGCTACGCGAGACGGCCGTGGCAGCGATCAGGCCCCTGGCCGGTGCCGGCCGCCTTCGCTCCGGCTCGCGGTGACGCCGGTCAGTGCTCCGCGCCCGCGGTGACCCGAGCGTCGACGGGGGTGTCCGCCGTCGTCGTCGCGATCATCGCGAGGGCCTCGGCCATCGCCTCGACGGCGAGTCCGGGCTGCCCGTGGGCCGCTCCCTGCTCGGAGGAGTAGGGCACGTGGACGAACCCGCCGCGGGTGCTCCGCCGATCCCCGAGCAGATCCATCAGCCCGTAGAAAAGGTGGTTGCACACATAGGTACCCGCGGTCTGCGAGACCTCGACCGGGATACCCAGCCCGGCGACGGCCTCCCGGCAGGCCTTGATCGGCAGGGTGCTGAAGTACGCGGCGGGGCCGGACGCGACGACGGGTTCGTCGATCGGCTGGTTCCCGGCGTTGTCGGGGATGCGGGCATCGTCGACGTTGATGGCCACGCGTTCCAGCGAGATGCTCCCCCGCCCTCCGGCCTGCCCGACGCACAGGACGATCGCCGGTTCGTACTCCCCGAGCGCGGCCTCCAGTGCCTCGATGCTTCGCCCGAACACGCACGGCACCTCGACGGCGACCGCAGCCCGACCCTGCGCACACAGCAGGTCCGCCGCACGCTCCGCGGCCTGCCAGGACGGATTGGTCGATTCTCCCCCGAAGGGTTCGAAGCCGGTCAGGAGGATCATGCCCCCAGCCTAGACGCTTCATCGACCACCTGACGGAGTATTAGTACGCGTGTTCTAATAGATCCATGCGATGGGAAGGCCAGAGGATCACGGGCGACGACGGTGCGCCGGAGTCGCCGCCGCTGCTGCCGCTCGCGGGGCTCGTCCGGACGGTGCGGACGCCGGACTTCGCCGGGATCACGTTCCACGAGGTCGCCGCGAAGTCAGTCCTCAACCGGGTCCCGCCGACGTCGTCGATGCCCTTCTCCTGGACCATCAACCCGTTCCGCGGCTGCTCCCACGCCTGCGTGTACTGCTTCGCCCGCAAGACCCACAGCTATCTGAACCTGGACACGGGACTCGACTTCGACGCTCAGCTCGTCGTCAAGATCAACGCCGCCGAGGTGCTCGCCCGTGAGCTGGGCAAGCCCTCCTGGACGCGTGAGCACGTGGCCCTGGGCACCAACACCGACCCCTACCAGCGGGCCGAGGGTCGCTACCGGCTCATGCCGGGCATCATCTCCGCCCTCGCGGACTCGGGGACCCCCTTCTCCATCCTGACCAAGGGAACCCTGCTCGCCCGCGACATCCCGCTCCTGACGGCGGCATCGCGGTCGGTCGGCGTGGGCATGGGGATCTCCCTCGCGCTGGTGGATCCGGTGCTCGCCGAAGCCATCGAACCGGGCACGCCTGCCCCGAAGGCGCGGCTCGCGCTCATCTCCCGGCTCCGCGAGGCCGGGCTGCCGTGCGGGGTCATGGCCATGCCGATCCTCCCCTGGCTCACCGACGGCGACGCATCGCTCGATGAGCTGTTCGGTGCCCTGGCCGGCGCCGGAGCCACGGGCGTGACGGCCGGGCCACTGCACCTCCGGCCCGGTTCCCGCGAATGGTTCATGCAGTGGCTCGCAGCGCACCACCCGCAGCTCGTCCCGCGGTACGAGGAGCTCTACCGGGGCGGGAGCTATGCGTCGAAGGAGTACCGGGAGTGGCTGTCCGGGAGGATCCGGGTCTTCCGCCGCAAGCACGGCCTCGTGGCGGGCGCCGGGTTCTTCCGCAACCTGTCGGCGGAAGGATCGCCGGGCGCTGACGCCGTCGTTCCGATCGCTCCCGCACCGGATCCCGTGCAGGCATCGCTCTTCTGAGAGAGGGGCGGCGTACTCGTCAGGGGATGGCGGGGGACGCGGTGGCCGCCCGCAGCGCTGCGAGGATGGGCCGGTCGGCGGGGATCCACGGCAGCGCCTCGAGGTGGTCGCCCGGGCTCAGCGGCAGCCAGCGCAGGTCGTCGTGGTCCTGCAGCGGCTGCGCCTCCCCGACTGCCACCTCGGCCAGCCAGACGCGCATCGCGGCCCGCTCGTTCAACGGCCACCCCTGCGGCCCGGGCCCGGTGATCTCGGCGCCGAGCCGGGCGGTGACCCCGAGCTCCTCCTCGAGTTCCCGCAGCAGGGCGTCCTCGCAGCTCTCGCCGGCCTCCACTTTCCCGCCGGGGAACTCCCACATGCCGGCGAACTGCGGCGGCGCCGACCGCCGGGCGACGAGCAGGCGGGCGGGATGCTCGAGGGAGTCGACGAGGGCCGCCCCCACGATCTGGAGGAGCTGGTGGGGAGGTGGTTGCGTCACCCGCCGAGTCTATCGACGACGGCCGGCACCCCGGACCGCAGCAGCCGCCCGGGAAGCCGGTTCAGCTCTCCTCCGGGGACGCGAGCCCGTCTCCCGGTTCCGTCCGGTGCTCGGGGTTGTCGCCGCGGCGGTACTCCCCGTGCGGGCTCAGCCCGGGCACCTGCTGGCCGGCGTTGAGCTCGGTGGACGTATAGCCCTCCTCGGAGAACTCCGCTGCGCTCTCGGCCTCAGGCTCCTCCGGCAGGTTGATGTCGTCGCGCAGATGCTCGCTCTGCGGCAGCTGGTCGGGGGACGGTGTCCAGCCCATGGTGTGCTCCCATCAGTCGGTCGTCGATCGTCGTCCACGTCGACGATCGCCTCCTCACCATGGACCCGACGACGATCGCAACACAAATCCCCTCGTGCCGCTCCGCCCGGTTGCATTTCGGGGCCGCGCCTCATCGTCACCTAGGCTGGAACGGACGACGGCGTCCGCGTCGCCGTCCCTCTCCCCCTCCGGGGTATCCCCGGCGGCCGATCCTCCCGTTCCCGAGATCCAGCCGCAAGGACACCCATGACCGCTTCCGCTCCCCCGTCGACGCCGAACCGGCTCACCGGCCGGCCGCTCCTCCTCGCCATCGGCGCACTCGCGGTGGGCGGCTTCGCCATCGGCACCACCGAGTTCACCATCATGGGTCTGCTGGAGGAGATGCGGGCGGATCTCGGCGTCGACTACGCGCAGGGCGGGCACGTGATCTCCGCCTACGCCCTCGGCGTCGTGGTCGGCGCGCCGGTCCTCGCCACGCTGGGCGCGAAGAGGCCGCAGCGCGCCGTCGCCCTCGCGCTCATGGCCCTCATCACCGTGGCCAACCTGTCCTCCTACTTCGCAACCGGTTTCGGCTGGATGCTCGCCTCGCGCTTCCTCGCGGGCCTCCCGCACGGAGCCTATTTCGGTGTGGCCGCCGTCATCGCCGCGTCCCTCGCGGACCCCGCGCGCCGGGGACGCGCCATCGCCATGGTGATGCTCGGCCTCAGTATCGCCAATGTGGTGGGTGTCCCGTTCGCCACCTGGCTCGGCCAGCAGTTCGGCTGGCGTTCCATGTTCCTGTTGGTGGGACTGATCGGGGCGACGACGCTGGTGCTCGTCCGCGCCTTCGTCCCTGACGTCCCTGTCAGGCCCGGCGCGAGCATCCGCACGGAACTCGGCGCCCTGCGCCGCCCGCAGCTCTGGATGACCCTGCTGATCGGGATCGTCGGCTTCGGCGGGTTCTTCGCGGTCTACTCGTACATCTCCCCGACCATGACCGAGGTGGCGGGCCTCAGCGCATCGCTCCTGCCCCTCGTGGTCGCGCTGTACGGCGTGGGCATGGTGGTCGGCAACATCGTGGGCGGCCGCCTCGCGGACAGGTCCATCATGGGCAGCATCTACGGCGTCATGGTGGCCATCACGGTGGTGCTGCTGCTGTTCCCCCTCGCGGCGACTCTTCCCTGGACGGCCTGCCTCTTCGTCTTCCTGGTCGGCACGAGCGGATCGGCGCTCATCCCGCCCCTGACGGCCCGCCTCCTGGACGTCTCGCCCGGAGCGCCGTCGCTCGCGTCGTCGATGAACCATTCGTCGCTGAACACGGCCAACGCGCTCGGCGCGGCGCTCGGCGGCGCGGTCATCGCCGCCGGCTGGGGCTTCACCGCACCCGCCCTGGTGGGTGCCGTGCTCGCGGTCCTGGGGCTCGGCATCGCGCTGCTCAGCGGCAGGATGGATCGGCGCAGCACCGAGCGCAGAGGGCGCCCGGAGGCAGGATCGTCGGAGCCGGCGGACTCAGCGGACGCGCTGCGCGCGGGCTGAGGCGTAGAGGCACACGGTGGCGGCGGTGCCGACGTTGAGGGACTCCGCGCTGCCGTAGATGGGCACGGCGACCCGCGCATCCGCAGCAGCGGTGGCCTCGGCGGGGAGGCCCTGCGCCTCGTTGCCGAACAGCCAGGCGCCGGCGTCCTCCAGGTGCACCGGGGAGCCGTCGGTCCTGGCGTCGTCGGTCCGTGCCTCACCGGCCACGGCGAACCGGCGCTGCGCGCTGGCGTCCTGCAGGTCATCGAGGCTGGTGCTGCCGTAGCCGTCGGCGGCGAGGACGGTCATGCCCGCGTCCCGCAGACGCTCCGGGAGCCCGTCGAGGTCGACGCCGAGCACGAGCGGCAGGTGGAAGAGGGAGCCCACGGTGGAGCGCACGGTCTTCGGATTGTAGGGGTCCACGCTGGCGCCGGTGAGGATGACGGCGTCGGCGCCGGCGGAGTCCGCCGCCCGGATGATGGTGCCGGCGTTGCCCGGGTCCCGTACCTCCACGAGGACGGCGACGAGGCGCGGGGCGGCGGAGAGCACGGCCTCGAGGGGGACGTCCACGAACCGGCACACCGCGATGAAGCCCTGGGGCGTGACCGTGGAGGACATGGCGGCGAGGACCTCGGCGGTGACCAGCCGCACGGCCGGAACGCCGTCCTGGTGGGAGAGGTCGGCGATGTCGGGGTGGCGCTCGAGGGCGTCGGCCGTGGCGTACACATCGACGACGACGCCGTCCTGCCCGTCCGCGTGGCGGGCGAGATGCAGGCGCAGGGCCTCCCGGACGGCCTGGGGCCCCTCGGCCAGGAACTCCCGTCGCCTTAAACGCGACGGACGCCCGGCCAGGCGGGCCACCTCCTTCACCCGGTCAGCATGGGTGTTGGTCATCAGTGGCGCCTGGGGGCGTCCGTTCACAGTCATCGTCATCCGGTGCGCGGGCTCGAGGGCCCGCAGCAGCCGATGCGCCTAGGCCGAGGCCTTGAGCGGGGCCGAGGTGTCCGCCGGAAGGGCGTCCTTGGCGAGCTGCACGAGGGCAGCGAAGGCCGCGCCGTCGGTGACGGCGAGATCGGCGAGCATCCGGCGGTCGACCTGGATGTCGGCGGCCTTGAGGCCCTGGATCAGGCGGTTGTAGGTCAGGCCGTTGGCGCGGGACGCAGCATTGATGCGCTGGATCCAGAGGCGACGGAAGTCACCCTTGCGCTTGCGGCGGTCGCCGTAGCTGTAGACGAACGAGTGGAGCAGCTGCTCCTTCGCCTTGCGGTACAGGCGCGAACGCTGGCCGCGGTAACCCTTGGCGCGCTCGAGGATGACCCGACGCTTCTTGTGGGCATTGACTGCCCGCTTCACACGTGCCACGTGCGTACTCCTTCAGTTCTTCTCCGGTCACGGCTGGAGCCGTGAGCGTTGCACCGTGAGTGCCGACGCTTTCCCGGGAGGGGGTGGATTGGTGGTTAGACGCCCAGCATCTTCTTGATGGTCTTGGTGTCGGCCTTCGAGACGATCTTGTCGCCGGCGAGACGGCGCGTCACGGTCGAGGACTTGTGCTCGAGGTAGTGGCGGCGGTTGGCCTGCTGGCGCTTGAGCTTGCCGCTGCCGGTGAGCTTGAAGCGCTTCTTGGCGCCGCTGTGGGTCTTCATCTTCGGCATGGGAACCGATCTCCTTTGGATAGCCGGGGCAGGTGCACCCGGAGTTCGGCACCCGGGGGTGCCTGCTGGTTTGTCGTACCCGGTAGGACAGGGCCGGAGCCCTAGTCCGTGCTTCCGGGCTTGGGGCGGCTGGTCGGGCTCTTGGGAGGAGTTGTCCGTCCGGCTGGCTTGGGGGCCGGTGGCCTGGGCACTCCGGGCTTCGGCATCGCCATGGGCTTTGCCGACACGGCCGGCTTCGGCGCAGGCGCCGCTTCCGGCGAGGCTGCCGGAGCGGCGTTCTCGGTCCGTGCCGCGGGGGCGGAGGAACGGGACGGCGCAGGGCGCTCGGCCGCGGGCCTCGACGATGTGGACCGCGGGGCCGACGAGGTGCGGGCGGGAGCCGCCGAACGGGCCGGTGCGGCCTGTCGGGCGGGTGCAGCCTGAGTCGGGGCAGACGCAGCCGGTGCCGCCGCGGCCGGAGCCTCGGTGGGCGCCGGTGCAGCCTCCTTCACAGGAGCCTCGGGGGCTTCCTGCACGGGAGCCTTCACGGGCGCCGGCTCGCTCCTGATCTCGTAGCCCTCGGGCAGCAGGTCCGCGAGGGACTGCGTCAACGGTGCACCGCTGGAACCGGAGGTGTCGACCCGCTTGGGCTCGCCACCGGCCTTGGCGACCTCGTTGGCGGCCTTCGCCTCGGCACGCTGGGTCTCCCGGCGCGCCTCCGCCTTGGCTTCGGCCTTGTTCTTCGTGGGACCGATCACCATGACCATGTTGCGTCCGTCGATGCGCGGCGAGGATTCGACGATGCCGACCTCGGCGACGTCGTCCGCGAACTTCTGGAGCAGGCGGATGCCCATCTCGGGGCGCTGCTGCTCACGACCGCGGAACTGGATCATGGCCTTGACCTTGTCACCGGCGCCGAGGAAGCGCATGGCGTGCCCGCGCTTGGTCTCGTAGTCGTGGGTGTCGATCTTGAGGCGGAAGCGGATCTCCTTCAGGACCGTGTTGGTCTGGTTCTTCCGTGCCTCGCGCGCCTTGACGGCCGCTTCGTACTTGTACTTACCAAAATCCATGAGCTTGGCGACCGGCGGCTTGGCCTGCGGTGCCACCTCGACAAGATCCAGGTCGGATTCGGCGGCAAGTCGGAGGGCGTCTTCGATACGGACGATTCCTACCTGTTCGCCGGCAGGTCCGACCAACCGCACCTCGGGAACGCGGATACGATCGTTGATTCTTGGCTCGCTAATGTGTGACTCCTGTGGATTCTCGAGCTGAAAACCGCCTGCGGACGAAAGAAGGCCTCCCATCGCATGCGCAATAGGAGGCCTCGACGATCGATCATCGGTGATGCGCGGAAGCCGGAGCTTCCTGCACGATCGCCGGCAGGACCGACCAGGGACCCGGCTACCTGCAATGCGACCTGAGGTCGCACCAGGCAAACGCGGGTGGGAGAGGACTCCGCTTGCATACCGGCATCTGAGTCTGCTCGAAGAGCACAGCGACTAACAGCGACCGGTTGGTCTATGCCAAGCTTACCAGCATGGACACGCCACACGACAACCCGCAGCACTCCCCCTCCGACGGACCGGCCACGCCCTCGCGCCGCAGCTTCTCCGAGGAGCAGGACCACGCCTCCGGCCCGTCGGAGGAGGCCGAGCAGGGCGTCCGGCAGCAGATGCGGGACATCTCCGAGGTGGCCGCGGTGGAAGTCATCGTGACGTCGGCAGTACACCTCATGAGCGCCGCCGCCGTGAAGTGCGGCCTCGGCCACGAGGAGAACGCCGAGCAGCTCAAGGACCTCGACGAGGCCCGGAAGCTGATCACCGCGCTGGCCGGATTCGTCACGGCCGCCGCGCCGGAGATCGGATCCCAGCACGCAGGACCGCTGCGTGACGGGCTCCGGTCGCTGCAGCTCGCGTTCCGCGAGGCCTCGATCATCCCGGACGCACCCGGCCAGGGCCCCGGCGAGAAGTACACGGGTCCGGTCAACTGACCCGCCCCTGACCGGCAGGCACGGGAACGGCCCGCACCCATCCGGGTGCGGGCCGTTTCCATCGGAGTCCCGACCGCGCCGCCGACCTACCGGGAGAGGCCCGCGGTGTCCGTCGCCTTCGTCCTACTGCCCAGGTTCCGCGCCAGGAAGCCGGCGGCGCCGAGGAGCGCCCCGACGAGGCCCACCGCGGTGAAGCCGCCCCAGGGTCCGACGGCATCGATGAGGAGTCCGGCGACCGGCGCCCCGAGGGCGACCCCGGAGGTCAGCGCCGAGCCGTACCAGCCCATCGCCTCGCCGCGTCGGTCCTCGGCCACGAGGTCCGCCACCTTCTCGGAGGCGGCGGAGAGGACGGGCGCGCAGAGCAGACCGGCCGGGATGGAGAGCAGGGCCAGCGACAGCGTGGTCTCGGCGAAGCCCATGGGCAGTGTCAGCAGCGCCATCCCGAGCAGCAGGAGCGACGGCGGGATCGGCCGGTGCAGCGCGCCATAGACGAGCCCGCCGACCACCGATGCGGCGCACCACGCCACGAAGACGAGGCCGAGGCTGCTCTCGTTGCCCGTCTGCTCGAGCGCCGCGACGATGCCCACCTCGGTTCCCGAGAGGAGGAGTCCGGCACCCGCGGCGGTGATCATGACCATGACCAGCGGCACCGTCAGCCAGGGCAGCGCCCTCCGGATCCCCCTACGCAGTAGCGACGCCGTACGCCGCTCCGGGGCACCGGCGCTCCGGGCACCGATGAGATCGGCCGCTGCCTCGTTCATGCCGGCCGGGGCGGACGCCGCGACCGTGACGGCGTCGGGGAGCTGGTCCGATCGCGTGGGCGGGTTGAACCACATGAGGAAGAGGCCCGCGGAAGCCGAGGCTATCCCGACCAGGGTCAGGCCGAGCACGGTGGACACCTGGGTGGCCAGGACCACGCCCACGGCAGGGCCTGCCATGAAGATGACCTCGGTGGAGATGGCGTCGAGCGTGTACGCGGTGCGCCGCCGGTCGCCGTCCACGAGGACGCCGAGTGCCTGCCGGATCACGGAGAAGGCCGGCAGGGTGAAGAGCCCGCCGATCAGCGCCGCGACGAGCAGCCACTGGTAGGACAGGTGCGGGGCGACGGACCAGATGACGGCCTCCGCGACGACCGACGGGATGAGCGCGCGGCGCAGTCCCGCACTGTCGATCCGCCGGCCGCGCCAGGGCGCACCCACGGCGATGCCGATCGTGACGACGGCGGCGACGGCGCCCGCTTCCGCATAGCCGCGGTCGAGGGTCTGGACCACGTGCAGCGTGAGCAGTACCCCGGCGGCCGAGTGCGGGAAGCGGGCGATCATCCCGACGAGGAGCAGCCTCCGGACGGAGCGGATGCGCAGCAGGTCCCGGTATACGGCGAAGTTCACTGTTCGACTTTCTGGCCGACGACCCCGTCAGCGGGTGAGTTTGATGTCGAGCGAATCGACGCGGTCCACGAAGTCGGTGAGGTCCAGGAGCTTCCCGCGGAAGGACGCGACGGCGTCGCGCACCCCGTCGGGAGACAGGCCCGGGCGGAGCTGGAGATCCATGCGGAGTTCGGGGCCCGGTCCCCCACCGGACGCAATGCTACCGTCGGCGGTCCGCGTCAGCACTCCGCCGGCCGGGCGCAGGCCCACCGTGAGGACCTCCTCCTGCCGGCCGGCCGCCTCCTCGACGAGGAACGCCACGGCCGGGTCCTCGTACGACGGCGTCCAGGGGACCTGCTGGGCCAGGGCCCAGACGGCGGGGCGCCGCACAACGAAGGTGAGGTCGGCCCCGGGGTCGAGCACCATCAGCTGCGCGTCCTCGGCGGCCGCCGCGAGGGCCGCACGCGACGCATACGCCGCGACGGGCCGCGCCTCGCCGTGCCAGCGCGCCAGGGCCTCGGTCGTGGAGAAGACCGGAAGTGCCTTCCGGCCGTCGGGCGACGTGAGCGTGACGAGCGCCATCTCGGCCTCCTTGTCGGCGTGCAGCCCGGAGGCACCCTCGGCCTGCTCGCTGAGCAGGGCGACGATCGGGATGAACACCCGGGCCGTGGTGAGGGCCTCGACCACTGCCCGCTCGGCAGTCCCGCTCCCTGTTCCGGGCTGCAGGAGCCCGGCCAGCGCTGCGACGAGCCCTGGGTCGGCCGAGCCGTCGTCGTCGTCGAAGGCGTGCAGCGGGTTCTCCGGACCGGACAGGTCGCGGCCCGCCCAGGGCCGCCCGGCGGAATCGGTCGTGTTGCCGGCGAGGGCCGCGGCGATGTGGGCGGGGAGTTGCCGGCCGCTCACGCGTCCGAGGCGGGCAGCCCTGCCACGTCCAGTGCCTGCGGCAGGGTGAAGGCCCCGGCGTAGAGGGCCTTGCCCACGATCGCGCCTTCGAGCCCGAGGGGCGCGAGCTCGCGGAGGGCGGCGATGTCGTCGAGGCTGGAGATACCGCCCGAGGCGACGACGGGGCGGGTGGTCTTCGTGAGGACCTCCCGCAGGAGCGCGAGGTTCGGGCCCTTCAGCGTGCCGTCCTTCGTCACGTCCGTCACGACGTAGCGCGCGCAGCCGGCGTCCTCGAGTCGCTGGAGGACCTCCCACAGGTCCCCGCCCTCCTCGGTCCAGCCGCGTGCTGCGAGCGTGGTCCCCCGGACGTCGAGCCCGACGGCGACGGCGTCCCCGTACCGGGCGATCACCCGCTCCGTCCACTCGGGGTTCTCGAGGGCCGCGGTGCCGAGGTTGACGCGCGTCGCACCGAGTTCCAGCGCCGCGTCCAGCGATGCGTCGTCGCGGATGCCCCCGGACAGTTCCACCTTGATGTCGAGGCTCCGGACGACGCGCTCGAGCAGGTCCTTGTTGGACCCGCGGCCGAAGGCGGCGTCGAGGTCCACGAGGTGCACCCACTCGGCGCCGGCGTCCTGCCAGGCACGGGCGGCGTCCACCGGATCCCCGTAACCGGTCTCGCTGCCCGCCTCTCCCTGGACCAGGCGGACGGCCTGGCCGTCGGCGACGTCGACGGCGGGGAGGAGCTCGAGGGTGGGCGTTTCAGTGAGGGGGCTCATGGTCTGCTTTCGTACGGGCGGCGGGGCCGCGGTGGGTTGTGGCGGTGGGAGGCTGGGTCAGTCGCCGGGCAGTGTGAACAGGTAGGCGGCCAGGAGGGCCAGACCGGCGAGGGCGAGGAATGCGATCCACACCCAGCGCGGGAATTCCTGGCCGCGCAGGGAGAAGGCGCCGCCGATGAGGAGACCGGCGACGCCCATGAGCACGAGGCTCAGCATCGGTTCACCACTGGATCAGCGCAGCCCGTCGATCCAGTTGCGCAGGAGCTGCGCCCCCGCGTCACCGGACTTCTCGGGGTGGAACTGGGTGGCGCTGAGCGGGCCGTTCTCGACGGCGGCGATGAACCGGCCGCCGTGGTCGGACCAGGTGACCTGCGGGGGCTTCATGGCGGGCTGGGTGACGTCGAAGGACCAGTCCTGCACGCCGTAGGAGTGCACGAAGTAGAACCGCTCGTCGGCGAGGCCGTCGAACAGGACGGTGTCCTCCGGCGGTTCCACGGTGTTCCAGCCCATGTGGGGCACGACGTCGGCCTTGAGCCGTTCGACGGTGCCGGGCCATTCGCCCATGCCGGGCGTGCGCACGCCGTGCTCCACGCCCTCGTCGAACAGGACCTGCAGTCCCACGCAGATCCCCAGCACGGGGCGGCCGCCGGCAACCCGGCGCCCGATCATCCGGAGGGCGTCGACGTCCTTGAGGCCCTTCATGACGGCGGCGAAGGCCCCGACACCGGGGACGAGGAGTCCGTCGGCGTTCAGGACGTCGTCGGGCTTGGCACTCAGGACGACGTTCGCGCCCACGTGTTCGAGGGCGCGCACCACGGAGTGGACGTTGCCCGATCCGTAGTCGAGGACGGTGACGGTGCGCGCTGTCACAGGGCTCCCTTCGTGGACGGGATGCCCTCGACCCGGGGGTCCGGTTCGACGGCGGCGCGGAGCGCACGGGCGAGTGCCTTGAACTGCGCCTCGACGATGTGGTGCGGGTCGCGGCCGGCGATGACGGTGACGTGCAGGCAGATCTGGGCGTGCAGGGCGAGCGCCTCGAAGACGTGGCGTGTCAGCGATCCCGTGAAGTGCCCGCCGATGAGGTGGTACTCCTGGCCGGCCGGCTCCCCGCCGTGCACGAGGAAGGGGCGGCCCGAGATGTCGACGACGGCGTTGGCGAGTGCCTCGTCCAGCGGGACGGTGGCCTCGCCGAAGCGCCGGATCCCGGCCTTCGTGCCGAGGGCGATCCGCAGGGCCTCGCCGATCGCGATGGCCGTGTCCTCCACCGTGTGGTGGACGTCGATGTGGGTGTCCCCGGAGGAGGCGATGGTCATGTCGATGAGCGAGTGCTTCGACAGGGCGGTGAGCATGTGGTCGTAGAACGGCACCGTGGTGTCGATCGACGACACCCCGGTGCCGTCGAGATCGAGCTCCACGAGGACCTTGGACTCGCTCGTGACGCGCTCGATACGGGCCGTACGGCCGCGGGCGGCATCAACTGTCATGGCTTCTTCCTTCTGTGTGCACCATTCCGGCGCGGATCGTCGTGGGACCAGGACGGGCGGCGCGAGCCGCCCGGCGGTCCTGCCCTTCAAGTCTAGGCGCAGCGGGTCGAGAGGTTCGCGTCAGCGTGCGCCGGTCCCTCGACGGGGACCGAACCGGTCCTCGGCGGTGAGGGCGGACGCCCCCACGTAGCGGGCCAGCCACTCGTGCAGCGCTGCGGGTTCGCGCAGGAGGTCGTCGATCCCGGCCGAGGCGGAGGGAACATCCGCCCACGCGGGCCGGCGGACGCGGTGATTGACCTCGATCCCCTTCCACCGCAGCAGATCCGCCCTGGGGTGGTCCGCGGGGTAGCCCCGCGGGACGCCCTTCAGGGGCTGGGCCCGTCCGGGCCGGATCATCATGCCCCGCACGGTGAGCGCACTGATGACCGCGATCAGGGCCGGGCCCGAGGCGTCGTCGGCCACCGCGGCCCGGAACGCGGCGAGCTGGTCCGCCGCGGGGAACGGCAGGCCGGTCGCGACGAGCAGGCCGAGGCTGCCCACACGGAGGAATGCCCCCACCCCGTCGGGCCGCTCGGAGACCGCGCCGATGAAGGTCTTGTAGGGCGGACTGTCCGCCCGGAAGCGGACGTCGTTGTGCGGGCGGTAGATCCGCCAGTCCGAGAAGGTCGTCAGCGCTGCGCACACCGCGGCGAAGACCGGCCGGATGCCGGTGTCGTACAGCGTTCGCCGGCGCGCCCAGGCCTCGCGCGTGTTCTCCGCCTCCAGCTGGGCGAAGAACGCCTGCGCCTCATCGAAGATCGGGCGATCCATGCGAGCCATGCGAGCCATGATGGGTGATCGCCCTGAACGGCGCAAGTGCCGACGGCACGGCTCCGACAGGGCTGCGGCAGGGCTTAGCCAGGGCTCCGGTCGGGCTGAGTGCGTCCCGCGTCAGGCGTCAGAGCAGCGTCGCCAGCGCCTTCAGGAATGCCGTCGTCTCCGCTTCCGTGCCGGCGGTGACCCGCAGGGATCCCGGGATACCGACATCCCGGATGAGGACGCCTGCGTCCAGGAGGCCCTGCCAGACGCGGTGGGGATCGTCGAGGCCCGTGAAGAAGACGAAGTTCGAATCGGACGGCGCCGGTGAGAGCCCGAGGGCCTCGAGTTCCCGCACGATGCGATCGCGCTGCACCTTGATCGCCTCGACGTTCGCCAGGAGGGTGTCCGCGTGGGTGAGCGCGGCGTTGGCGGCAGCCTGGGTGATGGCGGAGAGGTGGTAGGGCAGCCGAACCAGCCGCAGGGCGTCCGTGATCTCCGGCGCCGCCGCGAGGTAGCCGATCCGCGCCCCGGCGAGGGCGAAGGCCTTGCTCATGGTCCGGGACACGAGCAGGCGCGGGCGTCCGGGCAGCAGGGTGAGGGCACTGGCGGTGCCCTCCTGGGCGAACTCGCCATACGCCTCGTCCACGATGATGATGGCGCGCGCGTCCTCGCCTGCCTCGTAGGCCGCCTCGACGACGTCGAGTCCCAGCGCCGTCCCGGTGGGGTTGTTCGGCGAGCACAGGAACACGATGTTCGCTCCCGAGTCACGGACCGCCCGGGCGGTGCCCTCCGGCGTCATGGTGTAGGCCGCGCCGCGGGCGGCGGTGACGTAGCGCGTACCGGTTCCGCTGGCGAGCAGGGGGTACATCGAGTAGGTGGGAGGGAACCCGATCGCGGTCCGACCGGGCCCGCCGAACGCCTGGAGGACCTGCTGCAGCACCTCGTTGGATCCGTTGGCGGCCCACAGCTGATCCGGTGTCAGACCGTGCCCGAGATAAGCGGCGAGATTCTTCCGCAGCTCCGTGAATTCACGGTCGGGGTAGCGGTTGAGGCCCTGGGTCGCCTCCGCCACGGCTTCCACGATGGCCGCGTGCACGTCTGCCGGAACGCCGTAGGTGTTCTCGTTGACGTTGAGCAGGATCGGGACGTCCAACTGCGGGGCGCCGTACGGGTGCAACCCGACGAGGTCGTCACGCAGGGGAAGGTTGGCGAGGGCTTCGACAGAGGAGGGCACCCCGCCAGTTTAAGGGACGCCGTCTTCCAGGGGCGAACGGGCCGGGGCGAGCGCGCGATGCTCATCCCGCGGCAGTTCCGCTCATCCCGCGGCGGGTACCGCGATACTCTGCCCGGCCTGCACCACGGAGCTCCGGAGGTCGTTCAGCTCGACGATCTCCGCGACGACGTCCCGGGGATCGCGCTCCGGTGCGTAATGGACGGCGAGATCCCACAGGGTGTCGCCGCTGGCGACACTCACCTCGACCGTGGCTGTGGACGCCGGCGCCGACTCCCCGGCCTGGGCCTGCGACGTCAGGAAGGCCGCGAGGAGGATCAGGGCTGCGACGCCCAGCGCGATCGGCAGGCCGACCAGCAGCAGGCGTCCCCGCCGGGTAAGGGTCAGGGGACGGTCCGCACTCCGCTGCGTGGAGGTACGGGGCTGCATGGAGGTACGGGACTGCGTGGAGGTACGGGACTGCGTGGAGGTGCCGGCCGCGAAGGCCGGTGGGGTCGGGGTCGTGGGCCAGGACGGATCGGGCGCGGAGACGAGCCGGAGGTGGTTCTCGGGGCGAGCGGGCGTCCACAGCGAGCTGCCATGCAGTACGGGTGTAACCATTGCCGTTCCTCTTTCCTTCGAATGCTCTGACCGGACGAACATCCCGGTTAGAACACACGTTCTAATAAGCCTCTGCCTATTTCTAGCATCTACGATCGACCCGTGTCGAGACTCGCTCGAACATATGTTTGAAAACTGCCTCCGTCTGTCCTAGCGTAGAAAGATCAGGACATCGTCGGCGGATACTGCCCTCCGAGGGCGGTCCACTGGTCGATGCATCTCACACAACCAGCCGCCTCTGACAAAACGGCTTCCGATCCACGGAAGCGCACCGGCGGTGATGACGGGATCAGCGATCCCAGGCGAAAGGCGCAACAGTGGCGGAATCACCAGAGGCAGCCCGGCAGGAATCGAACACTGCCGATGTGTCGGCAGACGCCGTGCCCATCTCCGCGGGCCGGGGCAGGCCGCGCGGCCGCTCGGCGTCCAAGGGGCTGACCGCCCGGCAGCTGACGATCCTCGAGACGATCCAGCGGTCGATCGCCGACAAGGGCTATCCGCCGTCCATGCGGGAGATCGGCGACACCGTGGGCCTCGCGAGCCTGTCCAGCGTGACCCATCAGCTGTCGCAGCTGGAACGGCTCGGCTACGTACGCCGGGACCCGAAACGCCCTCGCGCCATGGAGGTCCTCCTCCCCCTGACCCTCGCCCCGGACACCTCGAACGCCCAGCCCGGGACGTCCGCGGACGGCAAGCCCGCCGAGCACCGGATCGCCGTCGACACCGCCCTGGTGCCGCTGGTCGGGCGCATCGCCGCGGGCGGACCGATCCTCGCGGACCAGGTGGTCGAGGACGTCATGCCCCTCCCGCGCCAGCTCGTGGGTCACGGGGATCTGTTCATGCTCCGGGTCTCTGGGGATTCGATGGTGGACGCCGCCATCTGCGACGGCGACTGGGTAGTGGTCCGCCGGCAGCAGAGCGCCCAGAACGGCGACATCGTGGCTGCGCTGCTCGACGAGGAGGCCACCGTCAAGACCTTCCGGCAGCGGGACGGGCACACGTGGCTGCTGCCGCAGAACACCCGCTACGAGCCCATCCTCGGTGACCATGCCAGCATCATGGGCAAGGTCGTCTCGGTGATGCGCGCGCTGTAGCCCGCGCAGGGCGGGCCCGCCCGGCGCGGGCACGCCCGGACGTGTCAGCGCCCGGAGAGCCGTTCCAGGATGCCCGTGACGGTCGCGCGGTCCGTCGTCGCCCAGAAGGGCGGGAGGGCGGAACGGAGGAAGCCCCCGTACCGTGCGGTGGCCAGGCGGCTGTCCAGGACGG
The DNA here is from genome assembly GCF_002927275.1 of Arthrobacter pityocampae. Taxonomy (GTDB): domain Bacteria; phylum Actinomycetota; class Actinomycetes; order Actinomycetales; family Micrococcaceae; genus Arthrobacter_D; species Arthrobacter_D pityocampae. The sequence continues at coordinate 51,330 of NZ_PRKW01000003.1, forward strand.
CGACCACGCCGCGGTCCCCCGTGGCCCTGATCAGGCGCCCGGCGCCCTGCGCCAGCCGGACCGCCGCATGCGTCGCGGACACGCTCATGAAGCCGTTGCCCCCGCTACGGGCCACCGCCCGGGTCCGTGCGGTCATCAGCGGATCATCGGGCCGCGGGAACGGGATGCGGTCGATCACGACGAGGCGGCACGAGGACCCCGGCACGTCCACGCCCTGCCACAGTGACATGGTGCCGAACAGGCAAGTGTCCGGTTCGTCCGTGAACTGCGTGACCAGGGCGTTGAGCGAGGACTCCCCCTGGCACAGGATCTCGAAGTCGACCTTCGGACGCAGCGCCTCCGCGGCCTCCTCGGCGGCGCGCTTCGACGAGAACAGGCCCAGCGCGCCTCCCCTGGACGCGGTGAGCAGGCGCAGGAGCTCCTCGAGCTGGGCCTCCGAGGTGCCGCGCTCGGGCTTCGGCAGGTCCTTCGCCACGTAGAGGACGCCCTGCCGGGGATAGTCGAAGGGGCTTCCGACGTCGACGCCGCTCCAGGCGGGCGCTCCGGGGCCGCTGAGTCCCAGTGACCCGGCCACGGGACCGAACTCGGAGCCGATGGCGAGGGTCGCGGAGGTCAGGATCACGGTGTGGTCCTCGAACAGTCCCTCCCGCAGACGCCCGGCGACGGACAGCGGCGCGACATTGAACGTGGCGGGCGCGCTCTCGTCGGGCTGGGCGTAGCCGGAGCCGGGCGTGAAGGTGCTGGGCCGCGACGCCCACACCACCTCGCCCAGGTCCGATGCCGCGAGGATCCGCTCGGCGAGCTCGAAGACCAGGGTGGTGCGGGAGCGGGCGACCTGCCGGCCGCCGTCGACGTCGGCCTCGGACTTGCCGTCCGTCTTCGTGTCCGACAGCGCGGCGCGGCACGCGTCCCGGACCTGGGCGAGGGCCTGCTCGAGGTCCTCCGGGAGGCCGCCGGGCAGCAGGCCCGAGGGGACGAGCTCCGCGGCCGCCTCGAACGCGTCGGCCGCCGTGTCGAGCGTGCCCGTGGTGATCGAGGCGTGGCGGCGGAGGGCCGCGGCGGCCGCGCTCACCATCGAGGCGGAGAGCTGGCCGGAGACGGCGCCGGTCACGCGGTCGTGGAGTTCGTGCGCCTCGTCGATGACCACGACGTCGTACTCCGGCAGCACTGCGAGCCCCTCGAAGGCGCTGATTGCGAGCATCGCGTGATTGGTGATGATGATGTCGGCGTCCGCCGCGGCCGCCCGCGCCTTCTCGCTGAAGCACTCTGCGGCCATCGGACACCGGGCAGCACCGAGGCACTCCATGCTGGAGACGGAGACCTGGCGCCAGGCGCGATCGCTCACCCCGGGCACGAGATCGTCGCGGTCACCCGTGGCGGTCTCCTCGGCCCAGTCCCGCAGCCGTACCACCTCCCGACCCAGGGCCGAGGACGGTGCGTCCGCCGCCGGGGACGGATGCGGCGCGGCGTCCTCGCCGAGCGTGAAGAGGGTGCCGGGGGCGTCCTCCTCCGGGAATCCGCCGCCGGTCTTGTGGAGGCAGACGTAGTTCGACCGCCCCTTGAGCAGGGCGACGTCGACGGGCCGCGTCAGCGCGGGCCGTACGGCGTCCAGGAGGCGCGGGAGGTCCCGGCCCACGATCTGCGCCTGGAGGGCGAGCGTCGCCGTCGAGACGACCGAGGGCCGGTCGCTGTCCATCGCGTGGGCGATCAGTGGGACGAGGTACGCGAGCGATTTTCCGGTGCCCGTGCCGGCCTGGACGAGCAGGTGCTCGCCCGAGCGGATCGACTCGCTGACCTGGCGGACCATCTCGTGCTGGCCGCCGCGCATCTCCCCGCCCATGGCGCCTACTGCGGCGTCGAGCAGTTCGAGGGCCTGCCGTGCTTCGTCCGAGTGGCGGGACGCGTCCGGCGCCGCCACGGCGCCGGACCGCGTGCTCTCACTCATGCCGGACGTACGCCTCCAGCTCGGCGGCCAGGCCCTCCCGGACCATCACTTCCAGACGTGTCCCCTCACCGATGTGCTCCAGGCCGAGGATCTCGACGTCCTCCTCGTGGAGGCGGCTGAGGATCTCCCCGCGCTCGTACGGCACCATGAGGTCCAGCTTCACGCCGGGGCGGGGGATGCTCGTGCTGATGAGCTGGCGCAGCTCCGTGAGCCCCTCGCCGGTGCGCGCGGAGACGACGACGGTGCGGGGTTCGCGCTGCCGCAGCCGCTCGATGACGAAGGGATCGGCGGCGTCGGCCTTGTTCAGCACGATGATCTCGGGCACCCTGCGGGCGTCGACCTCGGTCAGCACGGCGCGGACCGCGGCGATCTGCCCCTCGGGATCGGGGTGGGAGGCGTCGACGACGTGGAGGATGAGATCGGAGTCGGCGACCTCCTCCAGGGTCGAGCGGAACGCCTCGATGAGCTGGGTGGGCAGCGAGCGGACGAACCCGACGGTGTCGGCGAGGGTGTAGCCGATCCCGTCCGGGGTCTCCGCCCGGCGGACCGTGGGATCCAGTGTCGCGAACAGCGCGTTCTCGACGAGCACCCCGGCGTCGGTGAGCCGGTTCAGCAGGGACGACTTGCCGGCGTTCGTGTAGCCGGCGATGGCCACGGACGGCACCTGATTGCGGCGTCGGTTGGACCGCTTGGTCTCCCGGGCCGGCTTCATGCCCGCGATCTCACGGCGGAGCTTCGCCATGCGCGTGCGGATCTTGCGCCGGTCGAGTTCGATCTTGGTCTCGCCCGGACCACGCGAGCCCATGCCGGCGCCCGCACTGCCGACCTGGCCACCGGCCTGGCGGGACATCGATTCGCCCCAGCCGCGGAGGCGCGGAAGGAGGTACTCGAGCTGCGCGAGTTCGACCTGCGCCTTGCCCTCGCGGCTCTTCGCGTGCTGGGCGAAGATGTCGAGGATCAGGGCGGTGCGGTCGATGACCTTGACCTTGACGATGTCCTCCAGCCCGCGGCGCTGCGACGGCGAGAGTTCGCTGTCCACGATGACGGTGTCCGCACCGGTGGCCTGGACGATGCCCTTGAGCTCCTGGGCCTTGCCCGAGCCGAGGAAGGTACCCGGGTCCGGCTTGAGGCGCCGCTGCACGATGCCGTCGAGGACTTCCGACCCGGCGGTCTCGGCCAGTGCGGCGAGTTCCTGGAGGGAGTTCTCGGCGTCCTGCGCCGTCCCTTCGCTCCACAGGCCGGCGAGGACCACGCGCTCCAGGCGGAGCTGCCGGTACTCGACCTCGGTGACGTCCTCGAGCTCCGTGGACAGGCCGGCGACACGCCGCAGAGCCCGGCGCTCGGCCAGGTCCTGCTGGTCTCCGTCGGCGTCCGACGGCGTGTCGTCGTGGGACAGCGCCTGGGCCCGTGCTCGCCAGGTCTTCTCGGTCGGGGCGGGGCTGTCCCCCGCTCCCGGTGTGTCCTTCGTTGCCTTCGCCACGGCAGCTTCATCGCTGGCGAGGATCCGGTCGATGACGGCTTGGATTTCCTCCGGGCCCATGTCGGCGCCGGTGGAATGTCCGTGATTCTCGGTCATAGTCTCCCTAGATGGATGTCGTCCAATCCTACGGCGGGCGCCCGGCGGGCTCCAGCGTATTCTCCCAGCGCGAAACCCGCTCGCACGGAGGTCCCTCCGGCGTGCCGATAGGCTTCTGTCCATGGAGTCCCAGCACTATTTCAGCGCCCAGCCCGCAGGGCCGGACACCCGCCGACCGCTCTCCGTCGTCCTGGGCGGGGTGCGCCGGGACCTCGTGACGTCGTCGGGCCTGTTCAGCCCCGACGGCGTGGACAAGGGCACCGCGATCCTGCTCGACGCCGTCCCTGATCCCCCGGGCGGCCGCCTGCTGGACATCGGCTGCGGATGGGGGCCGATCGCCCTCACGATGGCCCTGAAGGCGCCCGACGCCGAGGTCCACGCCGTGGACGTCAACGAGCGCTGCATCGCGCTGACTGCGGAGAACGCGGCGCGCCTCGGACTGCGCAATGTGGCGGCCGGCACCCCGGACACCGTGGACGACGCCCTGGAGTTCGACACCATCTGGTCCAACCCGCCCATTCGCATCGGCAAGCAGGAACTGCACGCGCTGCTCCTGCGGTGGCTTCCGCGCCTCGCCCCGGGCGGCCGCGCCTGGCTGGTGGTGCAGAAGAACCTCGGCGCGGACTCGCTGCAGCGCTGGCTGGCCGAGGAGCTGCCGGAGGGCTTCCGGGTGCGCCGTGCGGACACGTCGAAATCCTTCCGCATCCTCGAGGTGCATCGCGCGGACTGACCCCGGCCTGCACGGGCACCAACCCGACCCGACTCGGTCGTCCGACTCGGTCGGCCGACTCGGTCGTCCGGCTCGCTCGTCCGGCTCGGCCGGCCCGACCCGATCAGTCGGACGGCAGGAGAACGCCCTCGGCGACGAGGGCCGCGGGGCCGCTGAGCAGGACGTGCTCGCGGCCGTCGGGGCCGTCGACGAACTCCACGCCGACGACGCCGCCCGGGACGGCCACCTGCCACCGCGTCGGCGCGCCCTGGCCGGCCCAGAAGCGCGTGGCCGCCGCGGCGGCGCACGCTCCGGTGCCGCAGGACTGCGTCTCACCGACGCCCCGCTCGTGGACGCGCATGCTGAGCCGGCCCACGCCGTCGTCGCCCACCAGCGGATCGGCGGGCACCACGAGTTCCACGTTGGTCCCCTCCGGCGGCACCGGCTGCACGGTGGGGGCCCGGTGCAGTTCGGTCCTCTGCAGTTCGGCGGACTCGGCCAGCGCGACGACGGTGTGCGGGTTGCCCATGCTGATGGACAGGGCCGGGCGATCGACGTCGAGCCCGCCGATCTCCACGAGGGAGTCCATGCCGCGGGCGACGGCGGCGTCGGGGTGGATGAACTCCCACGGGCCCATATCCACCGCGTAGCCGTCGTGCGAGCGGGTCACGCGCTTGACGCCCGCGCGGGTGGCGATGGCGAGTTCACCACCCTCGGGGAGGTCCGCCACCGCCGAGGAGAGCAGGAAGTGGGCGAAGACGCGCACGCCGTTGCCGCACATCTCGGACACGGACCCGTCCGCGTTGCGGTAGTCCATGAACCACTCGGCCTCCGGCGCGGTCTGCAGGAGTGCCCGACCCTCGGGCAGGGCGGACGACCGCACGGCGCGGATGTAGCCGTCGGCACCGATCCCCCGGTGCCGGTCGCAGAGCGCGGCGACGAAGGCTGCGTCGTCGGGGGCCGAAGCGTCCGGGTCGAGGGTCAGGACGAAGTCGTTGCCGGTGCCGTGGCCCTTGGTGAAGGAGAGGCCGGCGGACTGCCCGGAAGTGGCGGAGGCTCGGTGGTCGGTCACCGTTCTAGGATAGGTCCCCGTGCCGCTGCACCAGGCCGACCGCGCGGTCGACGAGGCCGGGAGCCTGCCAGTCGGTCCAGGCCACACGCGGGTCCCCGCGGAACCAGGTCAGCTGGCGCCGGGCGAATCGGCGGGTCGCGGCGATGGTGTCCTCGACGGCGTCGGCCTCCGTCATGGAGCCGTCCAGCACCCGGAGGAACTGCCCGTATCCGAGGGCGCGCGAGGCCGTCCGCCCGTCCCGGAGCCCGGCCCCGGCGAGGCGGGCGACCTCGTCCGCGAGCCCGGCCCGCACCATCGCGTGGACCCGGTCGGCGAGCCGTCCCCGCAGGACGTCGCGGTCGACGGCGAGGCCGATCTGCACGGCGGGTTGGTGGTACTCCCGGCGCGGCATGAAGGCGCTGAACGGCCGTCCGGTGATCTCGTGCACCTCGAGGGCGCGGATGAGCCGACGGTCGTCGTCGATCCGGTCGGCGGAGGCAGGGTCCACGGCCCGCAGGCGCCCGCGGAACGCCGCACTCCCGGTGGCGGTGAGTTCCGCCTCGAGGCGGGCACGCACAGCGGGGTCGGTCGGCGGGAACTCGAGATTGTCGAGCGCTGCGCGGAGGTACAGGCCGGATCCGCCGACGAGGACGGGCACCCGGTGCCGGGCACGGATCTCCCCGATGACTCGGCGGGCGTCCTCCTGGTAGGCGGCGACGCTCGCCTCCTGCGTGACGTCCAGGACATCGAGCAGGTGGTGGTCGATGCCCTGACGCTCCGCCGGGTGCAGCTTGGCCGTCCCGATGTCCATGCCGCGGTAGAACTGGAGGGCGTCGGCGTTGACGACCTCCCCATCGAGGCGCCGGGCCAGGGCGATCCCGAGCTCCGACTTGCCGGACCCCGTGGGGCCGACGACCGCGACCACGGGAAGGGTCAAGGACGCCCTCCACGGACCGGCAGGGACGGCATCCCCAGCGCGACGGGCCGCGGGGCACCAGCAGGACCGCCGCCGTCGGGCCCGGCACCGGACGGGGCGGGGACACCGCAGGAGTCGGCCTGGCTCCTGTCCCACGCGTCGCCGGCCCGGGAGCGGCGCACGGCGTACTGCTCCGGCGCGGGGTCCGACAGCAGGTGGAAGGAGGCCGCCTCGGTGACGGGCACCGTCACGACGTCCCCCGGCCGGGGCACGGGGCCGCCGTCGGGGACTGAGAAGTGGACGAGCCGCTGGTCCCGTGCACGTCCGGTGAGCCGGTGCGTCTCGCCGCCCTTGCGGCCCTGCTGGTCGGTGACGAGCACCTCGACCACCGTCCCGACCTGCCGGGCGTTCTCCTCGCGACTGATGCGGTCCTGCAGGGCGGTCAGTCGCTCGAAGCGCTCCTGCACCACGGCCTTGGGCAGCTGGTCGGGCAGGTCCGCGGCGGGGGTCCCGGGCCGTCTGGAGTACTGGAAGGTGAAGGCCGTGGCGAAGCGGGACTGTTCGACGACGTCGAGGGTGGCCTGGAAGTCCTCCTCCGTCTCGCCCGGGAAGCCCACGATGATGTCCGTGGAGATGGCGGCGGAGGGCATCCGGTCGCGGACCCGTTCCAGGATGCCGAGGAAGCGGCTGGACCGGTACGACCGGCGCATCGCCTTGAGGACGCGGTCCGAGCCCGACTGCAGAGGCATGTGCAGCTGCGGCATCACGTTCGGCGTCTCGGCCATCGCGTCGATCACGTCGTCGGTGAACGCTGCCGGATGGGGGCTCGTGAACCGGACCCGCTCGAGGCCCTCGATCGAGCCGCAGGCACGCAGCAGCTTCGCGAAGGCACCCCGGTCGCCGAACTCGACGCCGTAGGAGTTGACGTTCTGGCCGAGGAGTGTGACCTCGACGGCGCCGTCCGCGACGAGGGCCTCGATCTCGGCGAGGATCTCCCCCGGCCGGCGGTCGCGCTCCTTGCCCCGCAGCGACGGCACGATGCAGAACGTGCAGGTGTTGTTGCACCCCACGGAGATGGAGACCCAGCCGGCGTAGACCGACTCCCGCCGCGTCGGCAGGGTCGAGGGGAAGACGTCGAGGGACTCCAGGATCTCCAGCTGGGCGTCCTGGTTGTGGCGTGCCCGCTCGAGCAGGGCGGGCAGTGCGCCGATGTTGTGTGTGCCGAAGACGGCATCCACCCAGGGCGCCTTCTTCAGGATGGTTTCCCGGTCCTTCTGCGCGAGGCACCCGCCGACGGCGATCTGCAGGTCAGGTCGGGCCTCCTTGACGGCCTTGAGGATCCCGAGGTTGCCGTAGAGCTTGTTGTCCGCGTTCTCCCGGACCGCGCAGGTGTTGAATACGACGACGTCCGCCTGACCGCCCTCCACGCGCGACAGTCCGGCGCCCTCGAGCAGGCCGGAGATCCGCTCCGAATCGTGCACGTTCATCTGGCAGCCGAACGTCCGCACCTCGTAGGTGCGCCGGTCGCCTGCTCCGGGCGCGACGGGCGGAGCGGCCGCTGCGGTCAGGCCGGGCGCCCTTCGTGTATCAGGCGCGTCGGGCATGCTGCGGGGGGCCTCATCGAGGGAGACGGGAAGTGTCGTACTCACGTCCTCAAGCGTACGGCGGGCAGGCGGAGCCCCCACAATCCCGGCGCCCCTCCCGATGCCAGGCCTGGCCCTGTCCGATGCGGTCACCCGGCGTCGGCGATGACGTCCCTGACGATCGAGAACGCCCTGCCGGGGCTGTACCCCTTGCGGGCGAGCACCCCGACGAGGCGCTTCATCTCCTTCTCCCGCACGGTGCGGTCCGCGAGGTCGGCGCTGCGGCGGAGCTTGCGGCGCACGACGTCCCGGGCCTGTTCGTCCTCGTCCTCGTCGGAGAGCTGCAGCAGGGCGTCTTCTGCCAGGTCGGCGTCGATGCCCTTGTCCGCGAGCTCGCGCCGGAGCGAGGACCGGGAGAGCGACTTGGCGGCGGTGCGGGTGCGCACCCACATGCGGGCGAACTCGGCGTCGTCGATGAGCTGCACCTCCTCGAACCTGTCGAGGAGGGCTGTGGCGATCGGCGATGGCACGTCCCGCTCGGCGAGCTTCCGCTCGAGTTGATGCCGGCTCCGCGCCCCCAGGGCCAGTTGGCGGAGCAGGACCGACCGCGCGAGCGACGTCCACTCCTCGTCGGTCCGGATGTGCGCGTCCTCCCCCGACGCCGCATCATCCGCGGTGTCGCGGGGATCTGCGCCCGTGCGGGAGTTGCCTGCGCCGCCGGGCGACCCGCCGTCGCCGCGACGCCCGCGCCGCGCTCCCGGGGACCGGCGTCCGCCGCCGCGTGCGCGCCGACCGGTGTCGTCTCCGTCGCCCGCTTCGGGACTGTCGAACAGGGCCTCGTCGGGCCGTGCGTCGTCGGCCAACGCACCATCAGGCAGGTCGGCGTCGGCGGAGGCACCGACCACCGGGCCGAACGGATCATCGAAGGACGCCCGGCCTGACGGGCCTCCGCGGCGCCGGGCCCGCGGAGTCCCCTGCCCCCGGGCCGACGTCGACCTGCTGAAGGAGGACGCCGACCGCGACGATTTCTGCCGTGCGGACCGGGGCGGCCGTGGCTGCTCGGGGCTCGCCGGTTCGGCGGAACTGTCCGAGCCGAACAGGTCGTAGGAGGTCCCCCAACCGCCCGGGTCCGGTCCGGTCTCCGATGCCACCGGGGCCTACTCGCCGCTGACGGCCTTGAGCTTGGGGGCGTCCGGCTCCTCCGGCTGCACTCCGATGCCCAGCTTCACCCTGATCTTCTGCTCGAGCTCGTCGGCCAGACCCGGGTTGTCCTTGAGGAACTTCCGGGCGTTCTCCTTGCCCTGCCCCAGCTGGTCGCCGTCGTAGGTGAACCAGGCGCCGGACTTCTTGACCAGTCCGTTCTCGACACCGACATCGATCAGGCCGCCCTCACGGGAGATTCCGTAGCCGTACAGGATGTCGAACTCGGCCTGCTTGAACGGCGGGGCCATCTTGTTCTTGACGATCTTGGCGCGTGTCCGGTTGCCGACCGGGTTGACGCCCTCCTTCAGGGTCTCGATGCGTCGCACGTCGATACGGACCGACGCATAGAACTTCAGCGCCTTGCCGCCCGTGGTGGTCTCGGGGCTGCCGAAGAACACGCCGATCTTCTCGCGGAGCTGGTTGATGAAGATGGCCGTGGTCTTGGTCTGGGCGAGCCGGCCGGTGATCTTGCGGAGCGCCTGGCTCATGAGCCGGGCCTGGAGGCCGACGTGGCTGTCGCCCATCTCGCCCTCGATCTCGGCGCGGGGCACGAGGGCCGCGACCGAGTCGATGACGACGATGTCGATCGAGCCCGAACCGATGAGCATGTCCATGATCTCGAGCGCCTGCTCGCCGGTGTCGGGTTGCGAGACGAGGAGCGCGTCGGTGTCGACGCCCAGCTTCTTCGCGTACTCGGGGTCGAGGGCGTGCTCGGCGTCGATGAAGGCGGCGATGCCGCCGTTGCGCTGGGCGCTGGCGACGGCGTGGAGGGCGACGGTGGTCTTACCCGACGACTCGGGACCGTAGATCTCGACGACCCTGCCGCGGGGCAGTCCGCCGATGCCGAGAGCCGCATCCAGGGCGATGGAGCTCGTGGAGATGGTCTCGATAGGGGCCCTGGTCTCGTCCCCGAGTCGCATGATCGAGCCCTTGCCGTACTGCTTGTCGATCTGGGCGAGAGCAGCTTCTAGGGCTTTCTCGCGGTCTGGAGCGGCCATTCTTCACCTCGGTTGTTCATGGCCTGCCGGCCTGTGATTACGTGTTCGATTCGACTGTAGGGGCCCGCACCGACACTTTGCGGAGGGGTCGTCGCCATGTGCACAACAGCGCTCGGGCCGTTCGTCCATTCTATCCCTGTCCGAACAGATATTCGATTATCTGGCCGTTCCTCCGTGTGTCCCCGGGCCGCGGGACGGACGGACCCTCGGGTCAGCGCGGCGTGACGTCCCGGCCGAGCCAGCGGCTGACGGGCACATCCTGCGCCCGGCACACCGCTTCCCAGACGGTCTTCGGATCGGTGCCCGCGCCCAGCGCCTCGGACGCCGTCCTGTCCCCCAGGCCGTCGACGACGAGATCGCGGGCCAGCGTCCGCGAGTAGCGTTCCCCGAACTCGTCGTCCATCAACCGCCAGAAGTCGCTCAACCGCATACGCTGTCCCTTGCTCTCGTCGTGGGCCGGTCGTCCGTTCCGACACTCCTACCATTCTCGGTCCTGTCCGCACCACCGGCACACCGATCACCTGTAGCGTCCCGGCGGAATCACCCGAGAGGATGACTCGCACCCGGAATGCGCGGTCCGTATCACGATTCAGGCGGTGGGGCATGGCGATTCCGCCCCGTCGCCCTAGAATGGCCCCATGAATGCGAAGCCGAGCACCACCGACCCCGGCCCGGGCCGGGCAGGCTATCCCGGGGAGGATGCCGACACCGACGTGGCCATCGAAGCCCTGGAACAGCAGCTGAGCATGCTGTGGCGCCGCGCCCGGTCGAACTCCTACAAGGTGGCGCGCCGGGTGCACCCCGACATGGAACCGGCAGCGTACGGACTCCTGGTGATCCTGCAGCGCGAGGGCTCGATGCGCCTCACCGACATCGCCGCGAGCGTGGGAGTGGGCAAGCCGTCCGTCAGCCGGCAGATCGCGATGCTGGAGCAACTGGGCCTCGTCCGGAAGGAAGCGGACCCGCTCGACGGCCGGGCGCAGTCCATCTCGCTGACGGATGCCGGCACGCGGCAGCTCGTGGCCGCGCAGACCGCCCGGAAGCAGGCCTTCCACCAGCTCATGGAGGACTGGGACGTGGAGGACCTCACCCGCCTCGGCACCCTGATCGCGCAGCTCAACAACACCTACACCCGCGACAACTGGTAGCAGACGGCAGGAAGGCCCGTCCCCTGTTCGTACCGGGGACGGGCCTTCCTTGTACGGGTGACTAGCGGTTCGTGGCCGCGAGCCCCCGGCGGAAGTCGTCGTTCAGATCGTCCGTGAGGTCGTCCCCGAATTCGCGGGAGAACTCCTGGGGGATCGTGTCGGGGATCGACACGCCTTCTGCTTCTGCCAGGCGGTCACTGACCTCCCGGAGCATCGAGGAGAGTGGCACCTCGAGTGCACTGCAGATTGATGAGAGGAGTTCGGAAGATGCTTCCTTCTGTCCACGCTCCACCTCGCTGAGGTATCCGAGGGAGACCCTCGCACTGTGCGACACCTCACGCAGGGTACGGCCCTGGCGCTGGCGCACGTCCCGGAGGACGTCACCGATCTCGTGGCGGAGAACCACCAGCTTGCGCTCCTTGGGCTTGCGTTGTGCATCATCCGCCAACCCCACATCACGCCAACGGACCACGCCGTTTACGGATACGGGCTGCTTTACCATCTGGATCGCCTTGCTCCCTCATAATGTGGCGGCGTCCGATGGACGACCGCCCCGTGATGATGACCTGCCCGTTCTACTTGAGCCTGAGTCGCCAACCCTATCAACGGCCGACAGACTATATAACTACCCTTGGTCACTCTTTGTTCCCCCGACCAGCACCGCGTGGAGCTCGTCGAGCACCGCATCACGGGACGCCGCCCTGATCGCGTCGCGGCCTCCGGAGAAGTGATGCTCGGCCGTCGTCGTGCCCGACGCGGTGGAAATCGCCGTGAATACGGTCCCTACGGGCTTCCCCTCGTGGGGTGAGGGTCCGGCGACGCCGGTCGTGGCGACACCGATGTCCGCCGAGAACGCGGCCCGCGCGCCGTCCGCCATCGCCGCGGCGACGCGTGCATCGACGGCTCCCGCGCGGGCAAGAAGGTCGGCGTCGACGTTCAGGAGCTTCTGCTTGACAGAGATCTGGTAGGCGACTACACCGCCCTGCAGGACGGAGGAGGCTCCCGGGACGTCGGCGAGCGTTGCGGCGACCATCCCGGCGGTCAGGGATTCGGCCGTGGCCACGGTGAGACCCCGCCGCGTGGCCAGCCCGACGACGTCGGCCGCCCGTCCCGCGCCGGTCACGAGCGGGCGGCGGCCCGGAGGCGGATGGCCTGGACGATGTAGTCGACGCCGGTCACCACGGTGATCACGACGGCGGCCGCCATGACCGCGGCGGCGGGCCACCAGGCCCACGGCCCGAGCATGGTCTGCAGCGGGATGAGGAACAGCAGGATCGCGGCGGTCTGGACGACCGTCTTCAGCTTGCCCCCGCGCGAGGCGGGCATGACCCCGTAGCGGATCACGGCGAACCGCAGGAGGGTGATCCCGATCTCGCGGACCAGGATGACGATGGTGACCCACCACCACAGTTCGCCCAGGTAGGACAGCATGATCAGGGCGGAGCCGATGAGCAGCTTGTCGGCGATCGGGTCGGCGATCTTGCCGAAGTCCGTGATCAGGCCCCTGCTACGGGCCAGGTCGCCGTCGAGCTTGTCGGTGTAGATCGCCGCCGCGAAGACCAGGACGGCGAGCCAGCGGAACAGGCCGTCGCGGCCGTCGTCGAGGAGGAGGAACCAGACGAAGAACGGCACCATGAGGATACGCACGACCGTGAGGACGTTCGCGATGTTCAGGACCGGCACGGCCGGGCTCGGGGAGTTGTTCACGTTCTCAGGCTACCTGCCGGTGAGGTTCCAGGCGTCGGTGCTTTCGCCGTCGTCGTCGGAGCCGGACGCGTCGGCGCCGTCGTAGTAGTCGACCGCCTGCGCCCGGGAGGCGAGGTCGTCGGCGACGAGGTCGATCGGCGCCTGGGACTGCGGCTGGACCGGCACGGACGGCTCGTCCCCGCGCATGGCGGCGAGGACGGGCGCGAGGTCGTCGGGCTTGACCAGCACGTCGCGGGCCTTCGACCCTTCGGAGGGTCCCACGACCCCCCGCGACTCGAGGAGGTCCATGAGCCGCCCGGCCTTCGCGAATCCGACGCGCAGCTTGCGCTGCAGCATGGACGTCGAGCCGAACTGGGTGGTGACCACGAGTTCGGTGGCCTGGAGCAGGACCTCGAGGTCGTCCCCGATGTCGTCGTCGATCTGCTTCTTCGGGGCGTCGACCGCGACGTCCTCGCGGTAGATGGCCTGGAGCTGCCCCTTCACGTGCTCGACGACCCGGTGGATCTCCGACTCGGTGACCCAGGCGCCCTGCACGCGCATCGGTTTGGACGCGCCCATGGGCAGGAACAGCGCATCGCCCTGGCCGATCAGCTTCTCGGCGCCGGGCTGGTCGAGCACCACGCGCGAGTCGGTGACGGAGGAGGTCGCGAAGGCCATGCGGGACGGCACGTTCGCCTTGATCAGGCCGGTGACGACGTCGACCGACGGCCGCTGCGTGGCCAGGACGAGGTGGATGCCGGCGGCGCGCGCCAGCTGGGTGATGCGGACGATCGAATCCTCGACGTCGCGCGGGGCGACCATCATGAGGTCGGCGAGCTCGTCCACGATGACCAGCAGGTACGGGTAGGGGCGGACGACCCGCTTGGAGCCCTCGGGCGGGACGACCTTCCCGTTCCGGACGGCCTTGTTGAAGTCGTCGATGTGCTTGTAGCCGTAGTTCGCGAGGTCGTCGTAGCGGGTGTCCATCTCGCGGACCACCCACTGCAGCGCCTCGGCGGCCTTCTTGGGGCTCGTGATGATGGGCGTGATGAGGTGGGGCACACCCTCGTACGCGGTGAGCTCCACGCGCTTCGGGTCCACCATGACCATGCGCACCTCGTCGGGTGTGGAGCGCATGAGGATGGAGGTGATCATGGAGTTCACGAACGAGGACTTGCCCGCGCCCGTGGCACCGGCGACGAGCAGGTGGGGCATCTTCGCGAGGTTGGCGACGACGAAGCCGCCCTCGACGTCCTTGCCGACACCCATCACCATGGGGTGGTCCGTCTTGCGGGCGTTCCCGGACCGCAGCACGTCCCCCAGGGACACCGTCTCGCGGTCCGTGTTCGGGATCTCGATACCGATGGCCGACTTCCCGGGGATCGGCGAGAGGATGCGCACGTCCGAGCTGGCAACGGCGTAGGAGATGTTCTTGGACAGCGCTGTCACGCGCTCCACCTTGGTGCCCGGCGCCAGTTCGATCTCGTAGCGCGTGACGGTCGGGCCGCGCGAGAACCCGGTCACCTTCGCGTCCACGTTGAACTGGTCCATGGTGTGCGTCAGGGCGGCGACGACGGCGTCGTTGGCCTCCGAGCGCTCCTTGGGCGGAGTGCCCGCGGGCAGGTAGTCCGACGGCGGCAGGGTGTACGCGACGTCGCCGGCGAGCTGCAGCTGCTCGGTGCGCTGCGGGATGGGCGTGGGTGGGACCTGCGGCTGGACCGGCGTGGACGGGACGATGAGCGCCTTCGCGGCGGGGACGATGTCGATGGCCTCGGTCGCGCCCTCGGGTTCGCGCTCGGGCGCGCGGTCCGGGGTGCCGATGCCCTGCGACCGCTTGAGTTCCTCGGCGGCGAGTTCCTGCCGCGTGGGGCGCCGGACGCCGGGGCGGACGGCGGACTCGGCCTCGCGGGCGCGCCGCTCCTCGTCCTCGATGACGGCGCGTTCGAATGCCTCGTCGCCCACGTAGCCGTCGTCGTGCTGGTCGTGGTCGTTCGCGGACGTGTCGGGCTTGTCCTTGCCGAACAGACGCTTGCGGCGCTTCGGCTCGGGCTTCGCGGTGGCCCCGTGGGTCTCGTACAGGTAGCTCTGGTCGTGGCCGTCGTCGCGGCGGGCCGCCGCGGCGTCGGGGTCCTGGCCCATCAGGTGCTCGTACAGGGTGCGCAGGCGGGCCGGGATGTGGCGGAAGGGGGTGGCCGTGACGATGAGCAGGCCGAGGAAGATCGCTGCGGCGAGCAGGACGCCCACGGGCCACGGCGTGAGGATGCTGCTGAGCGGCCCCGCGACGAGGAACCCGACGACGCCGCCGGCGCGCCACAGGGCGTCGAGGCCGTCGGAGAGGCCCGGGCGGCCGCCGACGAGGTGGGCGATACCGGAGCCGGCGAAGAGGATCACGAGCTGGCCGATGGCGATCCGGTTGTTGGCGCGGTGCCGCTCCGGGTACCGGAACAGGCGGACGGCGCCGAGGCCGAGCATGAACGGCACGAGCAGCGCCATCCAGCCGAAGGTGCCGCCGGCGGCCGCGTGGACGACGTCGGCGGCGGTGCCGCTGAGGGCCCACCACTCGACGGCGGCGACGGCCAGGGCCAGCAGGAGGAGGAAGAAGCCGGATCCGTCACGGCGGAGCTCGCGGTCCGGGTTGACGTCGTGCCCGAAGGTCCGGACACCGGAGCCGACGACGCGCGCGGTGCCCATCCAGACCGCCCGGACGGCCCGCAGCGGGAGGGCGAGCTGGTCCTCGTCCCGCGGTGCGGGTGTCACGGGGCCCTGGCGGGTCTTCGCCGGGGCGCGGCCGGCCCCCTTGGCCGATGAACCGGCGGGCGGCTTGGCCGGGCCCTTGCTCCGGGGGGACCCCGCGACGGCGGACGCTCCCTTGCTGCGGGTCTGGTGCTGGCCCCGCGGGGCAGGGGACGTTCGAGTGGCCATGCTCCTCACGGTACCGGAGATCTCCCCTCATCCGTCGAATCCCGGCGCGTCGACGGGGCCCGAGGGCGTGGCGTCCTCAGGCCTCCAGGACCACCGGGATGATCATCGGGCGTCGGCGGTAACCCCGGTTGACCCAGGTGCCGACGATGCGCCGGACGACCTGCTGCAGCTGGTGCGTCGTGTGGTCCGGCGTGTTCGTCACGGCCTCCTCGAGGGCCCGGGCGATCGTCGGCTTGATCTCGTCGAACACGGCGTCGTCCTCGGCGAATCCGCGTGCGTGGATGTCCGGTCCCGACACGATCGTCCCGGTGCTGCGGTTCACGACCGTGATGATGGAGATGAAGCCCTCCTCGCCGAGGATCCGGCGGTCCTTGAGATCGGCGTCCGTGATCTCGCCCACGCTGGATCCGTCCACGTACACGTAGCCGCACTCGATCGCCCCGACCACGCGCGCCCGGCCGTCGACGAGGTCCACGACGGATCCGTCCTCGGTGAGCAGGACGTTCGACGCCGGGACACCCGTCTGCTGCGCCAGCTTCCCGTTGGCGATGAGGTGGCGGGTCTCGCCGTGCACCGGCATGACGTTCCGGGGTTTCAGGAGGTTGTAGCAGTAGAGGAGTTCGCCGGCTGCGGCGTGGCCGGAGACGTGCACCGTGGCGTTGCCCTTGTGGATCACGTCGGCGCCGAGCTTCAGGAGCCCGTTGATCACCCGGTACACGGCGTTCTCGTTGCCGGGGATGAGCGAGGACGCCAGGATCACGGTGTCGCCCTTGCCCACCCTGATGCGGTGGTCGCCGTTCGCCATCCGGGACAGCGCCGCCATCGGTTCGCCCTGGGATCCGGTGGACATGAGCACCACGCGGTCGTCCGGGAGGTCGTCGACGTTCTTGATGTCCACGAGGATGCCCTCGGGCACCTTCAGGTAGCCGAGGCGCGCGGCGATCGCCATGTTGCGCACCATCGACCGGCCCGCGAAGCACACGAAGCGGCCGTGGGCGTGGGCGGCGTCGAGGACCTGCTGGACGCGGTGCACGTGGGAGGAGAAGGAGGCGACGATGATGCGCTTCCGGACCTTCCCGAAGAGGTTCTCGAGGACCGGCCCGATCTCCCGTTCCGCCGTCGTGAAGCCCGGGACGTCGGCGTTCGTGGAGTCGACCATGAAGAGGTCCACGCCCTCCTCGCCGAGGCGCGCGAAGGCCCGCAGGTCGGTGATGCGGCCGTCGAGCGGCAGCTGGTCCATCTTGAAGTCACCGGTGTGCAGGACGTTGCCGGCCGCGGTGCGGATGAACACCGCGAGGGCGTCCGGGATCGAGTGGTTGACGGCGACGAACTCGCACTCGAAGGGCCCGAGCTGTTCGATCTGCCCCTCGGACACTGTGAGGGTGAAGGGGCGGATGCGGTGTTCCTGCAGCTTCGCCTCGACGAGCGCCGACGTGAGCTGCGAGCCGATGAGGGGGATGTCGGCCTTGAGGCGCAGGAGGTACGGCACGGCCCCGATGTGGTCCTCGTGGCCGTGCGTGAGCACCAGGCCGACGACGTCGTCGAGCCGGTCCTCGATGGAGGAGAAGTCGGGCAGGATCAGGTCCACGCCGGGCTGGGTCTCCTCGGGGAAGAGCACGCCGCAGTCGACGATGAGGAGCTTGCCGTCGATCTCGAAGACCGCCATGTTGCGGCCGATCTCCCCCAGCCCGCCGAGCGGGATGATCCGCAGGGTGCCCGGTTCCAGCGCCGGAGGGAGGACCCTCGGGGCGGGACCGACGCCGGCCGCGTCGCTCATGCCCCGGCGACCCGGGCGGTCCCCGCAGCGCCGACGTCCCAGCCGGCCTCGGCCAGGTCGGCGAGGACCGGAGCCAGCTCGTCCGCGTCCGCTTCGACGAGGGGCAGGCGGACGACGGCGTTCGGGAGCACCCCCCGCAGCCGCAGGATCTGCTTCGCGGAGACCGCCCCCGGGAGGTGGGTCATCACGGCGCGCACCACGGGGTCGAGGGCGAAGTGGATCCGGCGGGCCTCGTCGAGGTCGCCGGCGGTCGCGGCGTCGACCAGCGCACGGAAGGCGACGGTGGCGACCTGCGCGCTGACGCTCACCACGCCGACGGCGCCGGCGGCCATCCACGGCAGGGTGAGGGCGTCGTCGCCGGCGTACACGTCGAGGTCGGTGGCGGCGAGCACCCGCGTGATGGCGCTGAAGTCCGCCTTCGCGTCCTTCAATGCGCCGATCCGGGGGTTCTCCGCGAGCCGGAGCATCGTCTCGGTGGTGATGGGGATGGCGGACCGGCCGGGGATGTCGTAGACCATGATCGGCAGGTCCGTCGCGTCGGCCACGGCCTCGAAGTGGGCCAGCACGCCGGCCTGCGTGGGCTTGTTGTAGTAGGGCGTCACGACGAGCTGCGCGTGGGCTCCCGCACGCTCGGCCCGGCGCGCCATCTCCACCGAGTGCGAGGTGTGGTTCGTGCCCGTGCCGGCGATGACCCGGGCGCGGTCGCCCACCGTCTCTGCGACCACCCGGTAGAGGTCCTCCTTCTCGGAGTCCTCGAGCGTCGAGGTCTCCCCCGTCGTGCCGGAGACGACCAGGCCGTCGCAGCCGTCGTCGACGAGCTTCGCGGCGAGGGCGGCGGTGGCATCGAAGTCGACGCCGCCGTCGTCGGTGAACGGCGTGACCATGGCGGCCACGAGCGAACCGAACGGAAGGATGCGGGAGGGGGTTTCAGGCATGGGTAAAACGTTACCCGGTCGGGCAGGACCCGGTGGGACCCGGCGCCGGGGAGCCGGGAGGTACCTGTGGGACCATGACTGGATGCACTCGACGTCCGCGCCCCGCCGCCTGACCGGGATCGACGCGGCGCGCGGCGTGGCCCTCTTCGGCATGATGAGCACCCACGTCCTGCCCCTCTACGTACCGGGCACCACGGACGCCACCTGGACGGCCCTGCTGTTCTCGGGCCGCGCGTCCGGTCTGTTCGCCGTCGTCGCCGGTATCGGCCTGGCCCTGCTGACGGGAGGGCACGTCCCCCACCGCGACCGGACGCTCTCCGCCGACCGCACGGGCATCGCGGTCCGTGCGGTCGTGATCGCCCTGATCGGGTTCGTCCTCGGCGGCGTGGAGACGAACATCGCGATCATCCTCGTGCACTACGGCGTGCTCTTCCTCCTGGCCCTGCCGTTCGTGGGGCTGCGGCTGCGGGCGCTCGCGGCGTGGGCAGCCGGTTGGCTGCTGGTGGCCCCGGTGGCCGCCTACCTGCTGCGGCCGATGGTGACGGCGGTCGTGGACCCGCCCTCCGTCGACGGGAATCCCGTCTTCGAGCACTTCCTCGTCCCGGGGACGCTCGCCGCGGACCTCTTCCTCACGGGGTACTACCCCGTGCTGCAGTGGCTCGGCTTCCTCCTCGTGGGCCTCGTGATCGGGCGGCTGGACCTGTCGCGGCTCCGCGTGCAGCTGGGACTCCTCGGCGTGGGCGTGCTCGCCGCGGTCGGGGCCCGGCTGCTCAGCGCCCAGCTCCTCGGGCCCGGTGGGGGCCTCGCCGCGCTCCTGGCGACGCCGGACGGCAGCCGCTACCCGCTGGAGGCCATGCTCGACGTCGGGCTCGAGGCTGTGGACCAGTCGGGCTCGTGGTGGTGGCTCGCGGTCAGCGCTCCCCATTCGGGGGCCCCGCTGGACCTCGTGCACGTGGCGGGCTCCGCTGCGGCGGTCGTCGGGCTCTGCCTGCTGCTCACCCGCCGGTTCCCGCAGGCGCTCCTGCCGCTCTCGGCGCCGGGCGCCATGACGCTGACCCTGTACGCCCTGCACGTGTGCGTCATGAGCTGGGCGGACGAACTGGTCCCGCAACCGGATCCGCTGCTGGTGCTCTGGCTGCAGGTCGTCGCGGCGATCGCGATCGGCATCCTGTTCCAGCGCCTGCACTCCCGCGGGCCCCTGGAGCTGCTCGCGTCCGGTGCAGCGAACGCAGCCCGGGACAGTCGCACCCAGGTACGGCGCTGACGCCGACGCCCCCTACGACGGGGTGCCCGCTCCGTGCTCCCGGTACAGCGCGGCGGCGTCCCGCTAGGACGGGGTGCCCGCTCCGTGCTCCCGGTACAGCGCGGCGGCGTCCCGCATGGCGCGCCGGGCACGCTTGCGGTCGCCCGCGGCGTCGTACGCGCAGGAGAGCCTGAACCAGCCCCGCCAGTTCTCCGGATCGGCCTCCACCTCGGCCTGGTAGGCGGGGAAGGCGGCGTCGGCCGCGGACCGCACGATCCGCCCCGCGGGAGTCCTCGGGAGGTCATCGACGGGCAGGCCGCCCTCGGCACCGAGCCGGCGGGCCATCTGCTCCGTCCGGGCGCCGAACAGCAGTTCCCGGATCAGGGCCCAGGCGCCGATGCAGGGCAGGAGGAGGTACCCGGCACCCAGGGCCTTGGCCACGGGCTCAGGATCGCCGAGGAGGAGGAAGCTGCGCTGGAAGGCGACCGCGAGCCAGAAGACGAGCAGCGCCGTGATGAACAGCACGCCCGCCTTCACCTTGTGCCGCTGGTAGAACCTTGCCACCGGGTTCGACGTCACGACCCCGTCCCGCCGGTCTGCAGGTTCAGGTAGCCGTCGAGGCCGACGGTCAGCCCGGGGTGCCGGGCCACGGACCGGATCCCGAGGAGGACGCCGGGCATGAAGGAGGCGCGGTCGAAGGAGTCGTGGCGGATGGTCAGCTGCTCCCCTGCGCTGCCGAGGAGGACCTCCTGGTGGGCCGTCAGTCCGCGGAGCCGCACGGAGTGCACGGGGACGCCGTCCACGCGCGCGCCGCGGGCGCCGTCGAGCTGGTCCCGGGTCGCGTCCGGCGCGTCGGGGACGCCCGCGGCGGACCGCGCGGCGGCCACGAGCTGCGCGGTCCGCACGGCGGTCCCGGAGGGGGCGTCGACCTTGTCCGGGTGGTGGAGCTCCACGATCTCGACGGAGTCGAAGTAGCGGGCCGCGGCGGCCGCGAAGGCGGTGGCGAGCACGGAGCCGAGCGCGAAGTTCGGGGCGATCAGCACGCCGGTCGCCGGTGTACCGGCCAGGAGGGTCTCCAGCCGGGCGAGGCGGTCGGCGGTCCAGCCCGTGGTCCCGACGACGGCGTGCATGCCGTGCTCGACGGCGAAGGAGACGTTCCCGACGGTCGCGTCGGGCACGGTCAGATCCACGACGACGCGCGCACCGGCCGAGACGAGCGAGTCGAGGGGGTCGCTGCTGCCGAGGGCAGCGACGAGCTCGAGGTCCTCCGCCGCCTCGACCGCGCGGACGGCCTCCGCCCCCATGCGACCCCTGGCGCCCAGCACGGCCACCGGCAGTAGTTCAGTCATGCCCTCCAGCCTACTGTTCCGCTCCTGCCCCGACCCATTCCACACTGCCGTCCGTGAAGAACTGCTCCTTCCAGATGGGGACCCGCTCCTTGACGAGGTCCACGAGGTCCGAGCAGGCCCGGAACGCCTCTCCGCGGTGTGCGGCCCCGACGGCTGCGACGAGCGCCTGGTCCCCGATCGCGAGGGGTCCCACGCGGTGCGCCACCCAGATCCGGATGCCGTCGTGCCGGGCGGCGATCTCCTCGGCGACCTCCCGGATGACGCGCCCCGCGCTCGGGTGCGCGGAGTAGCTCAGCGACCTCACGTCGCGGCCGCCGTCGTGGTCCCTCACCACGCCGCTGAAGCCGACGACCGCCCCGCAGTACGGGGAGTCGACGCCGGCGTGCGCCTCCTCCGGGGTGATCGGGGTGTCGGCGACGGCGGCGTGGACGACCTCACCCGTGGTCATGGTGGCCCTCCAGCTGGGAGCAGATGTGGTCGATGAGCGGGGCGAGGACGGCGAGGCCGTCACGGACTCCCCCGGGTGATCCGGGCAGGTTGACGACGAACGTCGGACCCGCGGTGCCCGCGAGCCCGCGGCTGAGGACCGCCGTCGGGACGGCGTCGGCCCCGGCGCGGCGCATGGCCTCCATGATGCCGGGCAGACTGCGCGTCAGGTACGGCGCGGTCTGTTCGGGGGTGGCGTCATCGGGGCTGAGCCCCGTGCCCCCGCTCGTGACGAGCACGGCCGGGCGGGACTCCAGGGCGGCGCCGATCGCGGCGCCGACGGCGTCGCCGTCGGGCACGACGACGGCGTCGGCGACCGCGTACCCGTGGTCGTAGAGCCAGCGGGCGATCTCCGGGCCGCACTCGTCCTCGTACGTGCCGGCCGCGGCGCGGGTGGAGGCGATGACGACGGCGGCGGTGCGCAGGGGTGTCATACGGACCAGTCCCCGCTCTTGCCGCCGGACTTCGCGAGCACCCTCGTGCCGGTGATGACGGCGTGCTTGTCGACGGCCTTGATCATGTCGTAGACGGTCAGTGCGGCGACGGACGCGCCCGTCAGGGCTTCCATCTCGACGCCGGTGAGCGCGGTGGTCTTCACGAGCACGACGACCCGCACGCGGCCGCCGTCGGGCTCGAAGTCGACGGTCACCTTCGACAGCGGCAGCGGGTGGCACAGCGGGATAAGGGTGGAGGTCTGCTTGGCCGCCATGATGCCGGCGACGCGGGCGACGGCGAGGGCGTCGCCCTTCGGCAGGGCCCCGTCGGTGATGAGCGCGACGACGTCGGGCGTGGTCTCGAGGATCGCCTCGGCGACGGCCTGGCGGACGGTCGCCTGCTTGCCGGAGACGTCGACCATGTGGGCGGTGCCGTCGGCGCGGACGTGGGAGAGACCCTCGGGAGGGGGTGGAGTGCTCATGTCGGAGTCCTTTCTGCGGAGTCCATTCCACCAGATGCGGCCCGGTAAACCGCGATCGGGGCTCCGCTTGCCAGGGGCTCCACCGGTATGGGCCCGATGAGCGTGACTTCGACGCGGCTGCCCGCGGGGAGCGATGCGACGCCCTCGGGCAGGTGGACGAGGCAGTTGGCGGCGGCCAGGGCGTGCAACAGGTGGGATTCGGGGCCGCCCACGAGCGAGACCCTTCCCTCGCGGTAGATGCCGCGGCGGACCTGGTGCTTGGCGGGAGGGCTGTCGACGCCCTCGGCGAGGACCGCCCCGAGCACGGGGCGTGGCGCCGGGACGCCGGTCACCCGGGACAGGGCCGGCCGGAGGAACATCTCGAAGGAGACGATGGCGCTCACCGGGTTGCCGGGGAAGCCGAGGAACGGTACACCGGCGAGGGTGCCGTGCGCCTGGGGTCCGCCCGGCTGCAGGGCCACGGAGGAGAACTCCACGCGGCTGTCCGCCAGTGCCTGCTTCACCACCTCGTAGGCGCCCTGGCTGATCCCCCCGGTGCTGAGGACGAGGTCGGTGCTGCCCGCCGTGATCGTCGCGAGGTCCTCCCGGAGCACGGCGGGATCGTCCCCGAGGAGGCGGTGGCGCGTGACGTCCGCGCCGGCCTCCCGCAGCGCCGCTTCGAGCAGCGTCGTGTTGGCGTCGTAGATGCGTCCGGGGGCGAGGTCCGCGCCGGGTTCGGTCACCTCGTTGCCGGTGGACAGGAGCAGCACGCGGAAGCGCGGGGCCACGCGGACCTCGCCCACGCCGCAGGCGGCGAGGAGCCCGAGCTGGGCGGCGCCGAGCAGCGCGCCGGCCCGCAGCGCCGTCCCGCCCTGGGCGAGGTCGCTCCCGGCCCGCCGCACGAACAGTCCGGCGTCGATGCCTCCGGGCAGGCGGACGGTCGCGGTCCCGTCGGCGCGCTCCGCGTCGGAGTAGAACCGGTCCGGGTCCGCACGCTCGATGGGCACGACGGCGGCGGCACCGGCCGGCAGCATGGCGCCGGTCATGATCGGGGCCGCCGTCCCCGGCGCGAGCGGCGGGGGCGC
The DNA here is from genome assembly GCF_002927275.1 of Arthrobacter pityocampae. Taxonomy (GTDB): domain Bacteria; phylum Actinomycetota; class Actinomycetes; order Actinomycetales; family Micrococcaceae; genus Arthrobacter_D; species Arthrobacter_D pityocampae. The sequence goes on from NZ_PRKW01000003.1 coordinate 74,837, forward strand.
GATGCCCGCGGGGATGGGGTCGGCCACCGTCAGCGGGGCCGTTCCCGCGAGGTCGGCGGCGTGGACGGCGTAGCCGTCCATCTGCGCGTTGTCGAACGGCGGGAGGTTCACGGGCGCCTTGACGTCCTCGGCCAGGGCCCGACCCGGGGCGTCGCGGAGCGCGAGCACCTCGGCAGCGCGGCGGGTCCCGCCGCCGGCCTGCAGGAGTCCGGCCACGGCGGCCTGGTGTTCGGCGACGGTTCGTCTCATGGGTGCCTTCCGCGCGCTCGTGCCGGGACCGCCCGGAGGGCGTGGCCTAGGTCACCGAGAACGTTACCGTGTGGAGTCCCTCGGCGCCGTCGGGTGCCGGGGGCACGCTGTCCTCGGACTGCACGGCGCCCTCACGGTCCACGGCCCGCGCCTGGACGGTGTGCTCGCCGGCCTCCAGCTGCAGGGTGGCACTGTACTGGCACCAGGTGTCCGCGGAGATCGGACGTGCGAGCGTGGCAGGCTGCCAGGCCCCGCCGTCGACCCTCACCTCGACGGCCTCGACGCCCCGGTGCTGCGCCCAGGCCACCCCGCCCACGACGACGTCGCCGGCGGGCACGCTCGCGTTCGTGCGCGGCACGTCGATCCGCGAGGACGTCTTCACGGGGCCGCGCTCGGACCAGCCGCGGGTGGACCAGTACGCCGTGTCGTCGGCGAAGCGGGTCACCTTCAGCTCGGTCACCCACTTCGTCGCGGACACGAAGCCGTACAGCCCCGGGACCACGAGCCGGACCGGGAAGCCGTGCTCCACGGGCAGCGGCTCCCCGTTCATGCCGACGGCGAGCAGCGCGTCCCGTGCGTCGGTCAGGGCTTCGAGGGGCGTGCCGACCGTGAAACCGTCGGCACTCCGCGACAGCACCATGTCGGCCTCGGGCCGCACACCGGCCCGGGCGAGGAGTTCGCGCACGGGCCAGCCGAGCCAGCGGGCGTTGCCCGTCAGGTCCCCGCCGACGGTGTTCGACACGCAGGCCAGCGTCACGTGGCGCTCGATCAGGGGCTGGGCGAGCAGGTCCTCGAACGTGATCTCGATCTCCCGGTCCACGAGCCCGGTGACCGTCAGGGACCACTGGGCGGCATCGACGACGGGCACCACGAGGGCGGTGTCGATCCGGTAGAAGTGGGCGGTGGGCGTCACGAGTTCGCTGATGCCCTCGACGTCGAGCTCCGCACCATCGGGGACGAAGGACCCCTCCGCCGGCGGCGCCGTCTTCACGGGCGCGGGCAGCGTGATCGACGAGCGCTGCTGCGTCACGGCGGACTGGGAGGAGCGGACACCGGTGGCCGCGACGCCGGCGGCGACGGCGACGGCGGCGGTGCCCCCTGCCCCCTGGAGGAACCGGCGGCGCGCCGGGAGCGGGTCCTCCCCACCGTTGTCGGCCGCCCTGGACCACGTCCTCAGCGCACGGACGAGTGCGGCCAGGACGGCGATCCCGACGAGAGCCGCGACCGCGGGCGCCACGAAGGAGACGGTGGAGGACTGCGGGCGGGAGGCCACGGCGACGGCACCGAGGATGCCGAAACCGACGATCACCGCCCGGCCGGCGAAGTTTCGCCGGTCCTCGAGCACGCCTGCGGCGGCGGCGATCACGGCGATGACCACGGCGATCGTCGCCAGGAGTACGGCCTTGTCCGCGGTGCCGAACCAGGCGACCGCCCAGTCCTTGACCGGCGGAGGCACGAGATCGACGACGGCGGCGCCCACGGCACTGACGGGGGTGACGGAGGGGCTCAGCGCCGCCGCGGCGAGCTCACCGGCAATGACGCCCAGGCCCACCGCCAGCACACCGGAGACGGCTGCCCACGCCGTGCGTCGCATGCTCACCAGGGGTAAGTCCCGCCTTTCCGTCGTGTCCCGGCCGCTGGGCTGTCCGAGGCGCGGGGGTCCGTTCCTTACACGACCGCGGGTGGGAGGAGGTTCCCCGCGTTCTACAGGGTCGCGCTACCGGGCGGTAGCCCTGCCCCCGCGGGCGCTCGCGGGTAGGGCGCAGGCGGAGGGAGGGCGTAACCTCGATCCCATGGGAATCCACTTGGGAATGCCGCGTACTGCCCGCGGGGGCACGATCGAAGGCCTGCTGGACACCCACGGGCGGCAGGCGACGGACATGCGTCTGTCACTGACGGACAAATGCAACCTGCGCTGCACCTACTGCATGCCGGCCGAGGGCCTGAACTGGCTGCAGAAGGACCAGGTCCTCTCCCGCCAGGAGATCGTCCGGCTGGTGCGCATCGGCGTCGACCTGCTCGGCATCCGCGAACTGCGCCTGACGGGCGGGGAACCCCTCGTCCGCGCCGATCTGCTGGACATCATCCGGGACATCCGTGCCGACCACGCCGACCTGCCCATCTCGATGACGACCAACGCCCTCGGCCTGGACCGACGCGCCGTACAGCTGAAGGACGCCGGGCTCACCCGCATCAACGTCTCGATGGACTCCCTGCACCCCGAGACCTTCGCCCAGCTGACCCGCCGTCCTTTCCTGGATCGCGTGCTCCGGGGCATCGAGGCGGCCGCCGACGCCGGGTTGGGACTCGTGAAGATCAACGCCGTCCTGATGCGCGGCATCAACGACCACGAGGCGCCCGATCTCGTCGCGTGGGCGGTGGCCCGCGGCTTCGAACTGCGCTTCATCGAGCAGATGCCCCTCGACGCCGACCACGGCTGGACGAAGGAGGGCATGGTGACCGCCGCGGAGATGCGCGCGCTCGTAGAGACCCGCTTCGTCCTCACCCCGGACCCCCGGAACCGTGACGGAGCGCCGGCCGAGCGGTGGGAGGTCCGGGCGAAGGAGTCCCCTGACATCGTCCTCGGGACCGTGGGCATCATCGCGTCCGTCACGGAACCGTTCTGTGCCGACTGCCGACGGACACGGGTGACGGCCGAGGGCAAGATCATGAGTTGCCTCTTCTCCCATGAGGAGACGGACCTGCGCGGCCTCCTGCGCTCGGGTGCGGACGACGAAGCGGTGGCCCAGCGGTGGCGCGACGCCATGTGGCTCAAGCCACGGGCGCACGGCATGAGCCACACGGGGCTCGGCGCCGACGACTTCGTCCAGCCCGACCGGTCGATGAGCGCCATCGGTGGCTGAGGTGCTGGTGAGATATTTCGGGGCGGCGAAGGCCGCCACCGGCGTCGGCGAGGAGCGGCTGCCCGGCGGCCGTACCCTCGACGCCGTCCTCGACGAGCTGCGGGCACGCCGGTCCTCCCCCGGCGCGCCGTCGCTCGCGACGGTTCTGGACCGCAGCAGCTTCCTCCTCAACGAGGTCGCGCTGCGGGACACCTCGACGGTCATCGGGGACGGCGACGTACTGGACGTCCTGCCGCCCTTCGCCGGGGGCTAGAGAGCAGAGGATGCCTCGGGCGCTGCCGCATCCGGGATGAGCGCCGTGTCCGCGACGAGGGCGGCATCCGCCACGAGGCGCCAGCTGTCCTGTTGCTCGTGCTCCGGTCGCTCCGCCGGCCCGCCGATGGTGACGCGATACCAGTAGATGGCCTTGTGATCGACGCCAAGGTCCACCGGATGCCCCTGGTGGACGCTGATGCCGCACGTCTCCTCACCCCAGACCTCCACGTGCACCACCCGCTCGTGGGGTGCGAGCACGCGGTCCTCGACGGCCTTCTGCGCGTGGCGCATCAGAACGAGGCCCTCGATGTAGCCGGCGCCTGCCGCGCGGAGGAAGCTGACGGTCTCGTACCGCGGGTAGGTCGTCATGGCGGTGGTCCGTTCCTATTGCGTACCGAGCGCGGTGGGGAAGTACTTCCATTCCTTGCGGAACCGCTCTTCGGCACGCAGGGCGGCACCTTGCTCCAGGGCGTGCAGCCTGCCGTAGGTGAAGCCGTTCTCGCCCTGCTGGGAGGCTGCGGCGCCGAGGCGGCGCAGCAGGTCGCGGGTCACCACGCTGTCCTGGTGCTCGCCGAGGATCTTCTGGATCCCGAGGGCCGAGTCCGCGATGCGCGTGATCTTCTTCCGACCCACCGGGGCCGCGGCCTCGGCCCCGTACCGCAGCCGCTTGGCGTCCTTGCGGGCCTGGTGGAGTGCGGGGTGGTCGCCGAGCCCGGCGGGGTGGTGCCGGGCTTCGTGCACGGCCGAGCGCAGGCGTCGTATGTCGCGGTTCAGGAGTTCCGGGATCAACCGGGCCGCCGGCTCGGCGGCCCGGGCGGTCAGCGCCGGAGCCGTCAGCAGTGACTCGAAGGTGTCGACCAGCCGGAAGTAGCGTTTCCCGCGCAGGGTCTTGAGAACCTGGGCGTGGGCTCTCCGGTAATCGCCCCCGAGCTCCAGGTCCACGCGGCGCCCCACCGGCCCGAGCACGAGGTCGGCCGGCTCGCCGGCGAGCATCTCCCGGAGGCGGGCGTGCATGACCTCCGCGTCGCGCGCCTTCCCGAGGACCCCGGCGAGCCATTTCAGTTCCTCGCGCAGGCTCCGGACGGCGTCGGCGTCCTCCAGCAGGGACCGGTATGTGGCGAGGGCCGATCGCGCACGGCGTGTGGCGACCCTCATGCGGTGGACGGCGTCGGGGGCATCCCGCCGCACCTGGGGGTCCTGCTGTTCGAGGGCGCTCAGTTGCTCGTGGAGGTAGGCGAGCAGGACGTCCGCGGCCGGGCCGTCCGGCGTCGGCGCCGGTCGGGCGTCGGTGACGGTGCGCAGGAGCGGGCCGAGGGTCCGCTCCAGCTTGGAGCTGTGGGTGGCGGGGCGCGCACCGGCATCCGTGACGCGGGTCTGTGCGGCGTCGAGCAGGTCCCTGGACCCGTCGACGAGCTCGATCTCCCATTCACGCCAGTGCAGGCTGTCCTGTTCGGGATGCAGCACCTCCGCCCGCACGCGGTCGTCCATGAGGTCGGCCAGGATCCCGCCCTCCTCGCCGTGGAGATGGTGCACGATGCGGCGCGTCGACAGCCGGGCGACCGGCACCAGCGCCCGGTCCCTGATATGCACGCGGACCAGGTCCAGCAGTGACGCGGGGACACCGTCGCCCTTCCTGCCCAGCGGCGCATGGTGTTCGTGGCGCTCGTCGGGGCCGACCGGGATCTTCAGGTGCCATCCGGCATCCTCACCCCCGGTGCGTCGTCGCACGGTGATGCGCCGTGCGGCGAGCCGGAAGTCCTCCGTATCGAAGTACTCGGCCTTCAGCTGGTACTCCACCGGCTGGGCCACCCTCCCGATCCCGGGCAGGTCGTGCAACAGAGGCACCGCGGCGTCGTCGTCGACGTCGAACTTCCGCTCGATCTCCACCGCAGGATCAGGACCCATAGGGCACTCTATATCGGGACACCCGATGGCGTCAGCAGGCCGAAAGCCCGTAGTCCCTCCAACGCTGCCGGGCGCACCACGAGGCCGGAGCTACTCCTCCTGCGCGGGACCGATCGCACGTCAGGATGCGTGGGGACAGCCCGTGAGCCAGGGCAGGGCGTGGGCGCGGTGCCGGAAGTACCGGGTGGGATAGGGCGGATCGTGCACTTCGGCGAAGAATGCCGCGAGGGTGCTGTCGACGGCGGTCGGTCCGACGATCGCCATCGCCGCGATGTTCAGGTCCCGGGCGAACCGGAGGAGGGCGTTCCGGCTGAGCGTCACCATGCCGTTGAGCTCGACCAGCATGGGCGGGCACACGTTCTCGCTGATCGCATCCGCCCGCGCGACGAGGGCCGCAGCGTCCGCGTCATCCACGCTCGTGCCGGCGTGCCATTCGACCCAGAGCACCCCGTCACACATCGTTGCCGTGAAGGTCTCGACCGCCGTCCGCGGTGCGTCGTCGATCGTCATCTCTGCTTCTCCGTCCCACGTCGTCCGGTCGAAGACTATCGGGCCAGTCGGTGCTCCTACTGGAGGCGGGGCGACGCGTCGGGGAGGTGGCTTCCCAGCCAGGCCAGGGCGGCGGCCTCGTCGGTGAAGAAGCGGACCGCGTGCACCGACTGCTGCACCGACGCGGCGATGACCCGGTCCACGGGTGTGGCGCCGAGCATCGCTGCGGCGAGGACCATCGTCTCGGAGCCGTAGGCGGCCCGCGCACCCGCGTTGATGATCGTGATGTGGTGCATGTCCACCAGCACCGTGTACGGGACATGACCGACGAGCTCGAGGCTCTGTCTGAGGACATCCCGGGCGTCGGCCGCCTGCACCTCGGTGTCCGGCACCCAGCTCAGGCGGAGCAGGGCAGGGCGGAGCAGGGTGAGTGTCGCCCTGCCGCCTGCCGCCGGCGCCGTCCTCATCGGGGCACGGCCGGGCATCGGTACGGGACCCGCACCAGGCCGCACCGCCTGCTCGATCAGTCGATCGTCGATACGTCTCAGCTCCCAGGCCACGGTGGTGTCGTCAGCTCTTCATCCTACGAACCGATCGGGTCCAGGACCTGCTGGGCGCCCGCAGCTTCTCCGCAGCTTGTCCGCACCGGCCCGCAGAGAGCAGGAAGCGGAGAGCAGGAAGCGGAGAGCAGGAAGCGGAGAATCGTCCGATCAGGTCTTGACGATCCCCGGAGGGGTCTTTACTCTGAGTGCCAAGACGTTTTGGCAAAACGTTTTGTCATACCCCTCAGCAATGAAGCTCAGAATGGAGTCCCTGTCATGCAGCACCTCGCCAGCCGGCGCCCCTCCGGCGCAGCAGCACGCAGCACCACGAAGACTTTCCTGTCCGCCGCAGCGGTCCTGTCCGCCCTCACCCTCGCAGGGTGCGGGGCGGGAGGAGGCGGCACGGCATCAGCCGACGACGCCGAGTCCCTGACCGTCCTCGTCGAGGCCGGCGGCAAGGCCGAGCTCACGGGCGTCGCCGAGAAATTCACGGAGGAGACCGGCACGGACGTCACATTCGTCGAACTCCCGTACGAAGGCCTCTACAACCGTCTCAACACGGAATTCTCGTCGGGCAGCACGTCCTTCGACGTGGCGGCCCTCGACGCGATCTGGCTGTCCACCTTCGCCGACGCCGTGACACCGCTGAACGACATGTTCACGGACGAGGTGACGTCCGATCTCTTCCCGGCACTGGTCGAGGAGGCCCAGGTCGGGGAGGACTTCGTGGGCATGCCCGTGTGGACGAACTCCGAGATCCTGTTCTACCGCACCGATCTGTTCGAGGACCCGGCCGAGAAAGCTGCGTTCAAGGACGAGTACGGCTACGACCTCGATCCCCCGACTACCTGGGAGCAGTACCAGGACGTCGCACAGTTCTTCACCCGGGATACCGACGGGGACGGGCAGACCGACCTCTACGGCACGGATGTCAAGGGCGCCGTGGAGACCGAGTGGCTGGCCACCGTGTCCCAGTCCGGCGCGGAGAACATGGTCCTCAGCCCCGAGGGCGACGTCACCGTCAACGACGCCGATCACCTCGCGGCCCTCGATTTCTACGTCGGCCTCAACAACGACCTGAAGGTCTCCCCTCCCGGGGCCGCTCAGATCGACTGGGCCGGCGCGCAGAACCTGTTCTACCAGGGCGAGACGGCGATGATGCGTTTCTGGGCGCACGCCTACCCCCAGACGCCGGAGGACTCACCGGTCGCAGGGAAGATCGGCGCAGCACCGATGATCGGCGGGCCGGGCGGCGTCGCAGGCGTCCCCGGACCCTGGTACCTGTCCATCCCGAAGACCACGGAGAAGCAGGAGACAGCGAACGAGTTCCTGCAGTTCGCCTACGACAACAACGCCATGGGCATCGACTCGTCACTGGGCCTGGCCGCCCGCGTCTCGGCCTTCGAGGAGTACGAGGGCAAGCCGGGCTACGAACACTTCGACGCCCTGGTGGAGACCCTCTCGGCCGAGGGCACGAAACCCCGGCCCGCCACGGAGAACTGGCAGGAGATCGTCGACTCGGCGCTCATCCCGATGCTGCAGAAGGCCCTCGAGCCGGGCGCCGACAACCAGCAGCTCCTCGACGACGCCAAAGAACAGATCGAAGCCATCGTCCAGTAGCCGACCGGTGGTGGCGGGCCCTGCGGTCCGCCACCACCGCCCCACGCTTCACAGCCCGCCTCCGCATTCTTCCCAGCAAAGGCTCACCCCGTGCACGTAACCGATCAGCGGGCTCCGACCCCGCGACCCCGGGCGTCCCGTCCTCCCAAGGCCGGGTCCTCACCGGTCACTCCCCCTCCGGTCCGCCGGAAGAGGGGCTTCACCGATCGGCGGTTCGCCGCCCTGATGATGCTTCCCGCCGTCGCATTCCTAGCGGTGTTCGTCGGGTGGCCGCTGGTGCAGTTCGTCCGGGACAGCTTCTACGCCATCGAACCCTTCGGTGGCGACCGCGAGTTCATCGGGCTTGCGAACTACTCGGCGGCACTCGCCTCCGACGCGTTCACCGGGGCCGCGTGGCGGACCCTCGTGTACACCGTGATCGTCGTGGCCCTCGAATTCACGCTGGGTCTGGCGGTGGCCCTGCTCTTCTCGGCCCTGGGCGACCGGTCGAGGGTCTTCCGGACCATCTTCATGTACCCGCTCATGATCGCGCCCGTGGTGGCAGGCCTGCTCTGGCGGTTCCTGCTCATCGACAACTTCGGCATCCTCAACGAACTGCTCCGTCGGGTCGGGATCCTGCAGAGCACCGACCAGATCCAGTGGCTCAGCAACCCCGACATCGCACTGTTCTCGGTGGCGCTCCCGGACATCTGGCTGACCACCTCGTTCATCACCCTGATCCTCTTCGCGGGTCTGCAGAACGTCCCGGAAGAGCTGCTGGAGGCAGCCCGGATCGACGGCGCGAACTATCCCACGATCCTGTTCCGGATCATCCTGCCGCTGCTGCGGCCGGTGATCGCGGTCGCCCTCATCATCCGGGGGATCGACGCCGCACGGGCCTTCGATATCATCCTCATCCAGACCAACGGCGGACCGCAGGGCAGCACCGAGACGCTGTCCCTGCTCGTCTACCGGACCCTCGTCCGCTTCGGCGACCCCGGCCTGGCCAGCGCCATGGGCACCATGTACCTGATGGGCATGCTGCTCGTCGCCGTCGTCGCCGTCTACGCCATCTGGCGCCCAGGAAGTGATCGCTCATGAACGGCCTCGTCGTCCGGGGGAAGACCGCCCGCACCGTCTTGTGGGTACTGCTCGCAGTCGTCACCGTCCTCTACGGCTTCCCCTTCGTCTACCTCCTGCTCACCTCCTTCAAGACCCCACTGGAGACCATCGCCGTACCGGCGACGGTCTTCGGCTCGGAGTTCACCCTGGAGAACTACGCCACCGCGCTCGGACGCGAGGGTGTGATCGCATCGTTCATCAACAGCACCGTCACCGCCGTGCTCAGCACCGCCATCTCCCTGGTCCTCGCAGTACCGGCCGCGTACGCCATCACCCGCTACCGGACACCGAGTGGGCAGGTCTTCATCCTGGTCGCGCTGGTCTGCCGGATGGTCCCGGCGATCGTCGTCGGCGTCCCCCTGGTCTCCCTGTTCCGGGACCTCGGAATCGCCGATACGTCGCTCGCCCTCGCCATCGCCCACGCCACCCTGTCCCTGCCGCTGTCGATCTGGCTCATGACGAGTTTCTTCGACGCGGTGCCCGACGAGCTCGACGAGGCCGCGAAGATCGACGGCTGCAGCCGCCTCGGGGCGCTTCGCCGGGTGGTCCTGCCGGTGGTCTCCGGCGGTGTCGCCGTGACGGCGATCTTCGCCTTCCTCGCCTCCTGGAACGAGTTCCTCTTCTCCCTGCTCCTGACATCCGTCAGGGCCCAGACGACGCCGATCGTGATCGCGAACTTCCAGACCCAGTTCGGCCTCGACTGGGGGTCCATGACCGCCCTGGCGGCCGTCTACTCCATCCCCGTCGTCCTGCTCACCCTGGTCCTCCAGCGGCACATCGTCGCCGGCCTCACCCTCGGCGCGGTCAAGGGCTGACCCGGTGCACCGGCTCCGCTGAGGAAGCGATCCCGGACCCGGGAACCAGGAACAACCAGCATCGGCTCCATCACGACAGGGGATTAACATGGCACGGAAGACAGTCGGTATACGGGACGTCGCAGCCGCGGCGGGTGTCTCCGTGACCACGGTGTCCCACATCCTCAACGACACCCCCCACGCCCGGGCGAGTGATGAGACCCGCAAGAAGGTCAGGGACGCCGCGGCTGCCCTCGGATACGGACCCAACCGGATGGCCCAGGGCCTGCGGACGCAGCGTTCGGCGATGATCGGCCTGCTGAGCGAGGACATCGCCACGACCCCGCATGCCGGCATGATCATCAAGGGGGCCGAGGAGACCGCGCGGAAGCACGATTACACACTCGTCATCATCAACACCGACAAGGACGCCGACACCCGGTCCAAGAGGCGTGATGTCGATGCCCTCCTCGAGCGGCAGGTGGATGGCATCCTGTACGCCACCATGTACCACCGCGCGGTCTCCCTGCCGCCCCGACTCTTCGAGGTTCCGGCCGTCCTCATCGACTCCACCGACAGGACCGGACTGGTCCCCTGCACCATCCCCGATGAGCGGGGCGGCGCCCGGACCGCCGTCACAGCACTCCTTGACGCGGGCCACCACCGCATCGGCTTCGTCACCAACACCGACGACGTCCCCGCCACCCATGGGCGCCTCCAGGGCTACCGGGACGCCGTTCAGGGAGCGGGGATCACCTTCGATCCGGGACTGGTTGCGGCGCAGGAGTCGGAGGCGGCAGGGGGTTATGCCGCCGCGAAGGAGCTGCTGTCCCGCGAGGACCGTCCGACGGCGTTGTTCTGCTACAACGACCGCATGGCGATGGGCGCCTACCGTGCCGCCGGCGAACTCGGGCTCGGCATTCCTGAGCAGCTGTCCGTCGTCGGCTTCGACAACCAGACCCTCATCGCCGAAGGACTGTTCCCGGGCCTCACCACCGTGGCGCTCCCCCACTACGAGATGGGCGCCTGGGCCGTCCAGACACTCATCAGGCTCATCGAGGGCCACGACGAGGAGAAGCTCCTCGCGGACGAAGCCACGATCCTCTCCTGCCCGCTCATCCGGCGCGACTCCGTTGCGCCGCCCCATGCCTCAACTCCGGCCGGCGCCGACGCCGCGCTGACCGACTAGATAAGGACACTCGATGTTTGAACTGCGTTCCTCCTGGGTGTGGGATTTCTGGTTCGCCGATGACGGCGACCGCTACCACCTCTTCTTCCTCAAGGCCTCGCGCGCCCTGCAGGACCCCGACCGCCGGCACTGGCGCGCCTCCGTCGGCCATGCCACCTCGACGGACCTGCGGACCTGGGAAGAGCATGCCGACGCCCTCGTCCCGGCAGACGGGCCCGCGTTCGACGACCTCGCCACCTGGACCGGCTCCGTCGTCCGCGACGACGCCGGACTGTGGCACATGTTCTACACAGGAGTGGACCGCGAGGGTAAGGGACTCGTCCAGCGCATCGGCAGCGCCACCTCCCCCGATCTCTTCACCTGGACCCGCACGGACCTGGTCCTCGAAGCGGACAGCGCCCACTACGAGAAGCTGACCCAGGCGTCCTGGCCCGACGAGGCGTGGCGCGACCCGTGGGTCACCCGGAGTGCGGACGGCACGGGGTGGGACATGCTGATCACTGCCCGGGCGACGGCGGGTGACCCCGACCAGCGCGGCGTCGTCGGGCACGCGTTCTCCCCCGATCTCGTGCACTGGGAGATCCGCTCCCCGCTCAGCGGCCCGGGGAACGGCTTCGGCCAGCTCGAGGTCCTGCAGACGGAGGTGATCGACGAGCAGACGGTGCTCCTGTTCTCCTGCCTCGGATCCGAACTGTCCGTCGAACGGCAGGCACGCCAGGACCGCGGAGGTATCTGGGCCGTGAACGCGCCGAGTGCCCTCGGCCCCTTCGACATCTCGGAGGCCTACCTCGTGGCCGACCAGTCCCTGTACGTGGGACGACTCATCCAAAACCGTGTCGGCCGGTGGCAGATGCTCGCCTTCGAGAACACCGACGAGGCAGGGGCCTTCGTCGGCAGGATCACCGACCCGCAGCCCGTCTCCTTCCGCGACGGCAAACTCACGCTGACAGGCGCCCACGACCCACAGCTCGAGGTACGGCACTATGTCGACGTCGACTGAGGGCAACTGCTACGACGTGACAACCTGGCCCATCGGCGACGCGTCCGAAGACGTCGGTGAGGTCATCAACAGCATCATCGCTGACATCAAGGTGCGGCAGGTTGCCAACGATGTGAACCACGGCGGAAAACCAGGCGCAGTCATCACCATTCCGCCCGGGGACTATCACCTCCGGACGCAGGTGCTCATCGATATCAGCTTCCTCAGAATCCAGGGTGCGGGGCACGGGTTCACCTCCTCGAGCATCCGGTTCAACGTTCCCGAGGACGAATGGGCCGGCCTGCACGAGTTGTGGCCCGGCGGAAGCCGCATCATCGTCGATCTTCCTCCCGCCGGGGATGAGGAACAGGCCACGGGAGCCGCTTTCCACGTCGAGCGGAGCGGGAGCCCGCGGATCAGTTCGGTCGAGTTCGTCGACTTCTGCATCGACGGGTTGCACTTCACCCCGGACGGCTCGGGAATGCACCCTGAGAACACCTACGTCAACGGCAAGACCGGCATTCACGTCGCCTCTGCGAACGACTCCTTCCGCGTGACCGGTATGGGCTTCGTGTACCTCGAGAACGCACTCACGATCCACCACGCGGACGCGCTCTCCGTCCATGACAATTTCATCGCCGAGTGTGGCAGTTGCATCGAGTTGCGCGGGTGGGGGCAGGCATCGAAGATCACCGACAATCTGATCGGGGCAGGCTTCAAGGGCCACTCGATCTACGCCGAGAACCACGGCGGACTCCTGATCACCGCCAACAACGTCTTCCCCCGCGGCGCGAGCAGCGTCCACCTCGAGGGCGTCACGCGTTCCAGCGTCACCAACAACCGCCTGCACTCGTTCTACCCCGGGATGCTGATCCTGGCGGGGGACAGTTCGGAGAACCTCGTGGCCACGAACCACTTCCTGCGGGACCAGGAGCCGTGGACGCCCTTCCGTGGTGTGGACAACGGCCTGGACGACCTTCACGGACTTCTGCGGGTCAGTGGCAGCAACAACTCCGTCATCGGCAACCACTTCTCCCAGATCATCGACGCACAGGACATCCGGCCCGAAGGTGCGACGCCGGTGGTCATCCGGCTCGTCTCCGGAACGGGTAACTTCGTGTCGACCAACCATGTCGTGGCGCTGGACGTCCACTCCACATCGAGTGACTCCTGCTTCGAGGCACAGGTGGATGCCCTGCTGACGACGACGGCCTCGAACGACCGGGCCGTCACGACCGTCCTCGTCGATCCCGGATCGGGTCGGAACACGATCCTCGATTCCGGCACAGATACACAGGTGCTCCTGGACAGGACGGTCAACGCCGTCAGGGCGACACCGACCATCGACTCCTAGTCAGGTGAAGACGTGGAGGAAGCGGAGGAACACCGAGGCGGCGACGGCGATCCAGGCCAGGACGATGATCGGCCCCACCCAGGCAGCGAGGATGCGGGTGGGACTCGCGGGTGCGGGGATGACCCCGTGCACCAGATTGCGGACGGTGGTGAGGACGAACAACGGGATCATCACCGCCCACACGACTATGCAGTAGAGGCAGAGGATGTAGATGTCGAAGAGCGCCTGGCTCCACAGCCAGGCCGCGAAGACCATGCCGAGGGTGACGCCCGCCTGCAGTCCCACCCAGTACCAGCGGCTGAAGCGGGCTCCGGCGAGCAGGGCCATGCCGGTGGTGATGACGACGGTGAAGCCCACGAGCCCGATGAACGGGTTGGGGAAGCCGAAGAGCTCGGACTGCCAGGTCTCCATGACCCGTCCACAGGACACCCACGGATTGATGTCGCAGCTCGTGACGTGGTCGGAATCGCGGTACAGCTCGAGCTTCTCGAGGACGAGGATGCCGGCGGCGATCCAGCCGATGACACCCGTGGCCACCAGCATGGCCCCGAACGGGATCCGACGCGCGAAGCCGGTCAGGGCCACGCCGTCCCGCCGGTCGGTAACGCCCTCCGTCATGGTGCTCAGTCCGCGATCGCTGTCTCGATGAGGCTGCGGAACTCCTCGATCGTCGCCGGCTGGATCTTCCGGCCCTCGAGGAAGAACGTCGGGGTGCCCTCGACGTCCAGGGCCATGCCGTCGGCCTTGTCGGCGTTCACGCGCTCCATCGTGGCCGGGTCGGCGATCGCCGCGTCGTAAGCCGCCAGATCCAGGCCGAGCCCTTCCGCGTAGCCCCGGAAGACCGGCGACCTGTCCTCGTCGGTGTGGCTCCACTCGGTCTGCGTCTCGTACATGCGGGCGTGCATCTCCTTGAACCGACCCTGCTGGGCGGCCGCCTCCACGGCCGCGGCTGCGGTTTCGGAGTTCGGGTGGCCGGGGAGCGGGAAGTACCGGGACACGACCGTGAGGTTCTCCCCGTACTCCTCGGACAGGTCCTCCACCACGGGGTATGCGGCGAGGCAGGATTCACACTCGAAATCGAGGAACTCGACCAGCACGGCCTTCTCGTCCGGCGCCTGAGACAGACGGTGGCTGTCCTCCCGGACCACCTCCGCGGCGGTCGCTGTCGTGCCATCGGTCCGGCCCTCGTCCTGGCCGAGCACGTCGAGGAGGATCACGAGGCCGACGACGGCGGCAGCGGCGGCGAGCAGGCCGACCGCGATCCGGTTCGGCAGGCTCAGTCGGTTCTTTGTCTCCGGCGTGGCGCTGGGTGCGGGTGTTGCCACAGTGGTGTCTCCTCGTCATGGGATGTCGTCTGATGGATGGGCGCCAGCACCCCCGTGACGGGTGGACACCCGGACGTTGCTGCTCGGCCTACGGGGCGAAGTCGGCTTCCGAGTCGAACGGCCCGACGACGACGGTGGTGCGCGGCGCCGCGGCCAGCTCCTGTGCCAGGGACTGGACGTCCTCGGCGGTGACCGACCGGATGCGGTCGAGGGAGGTGTCCATGTCGACGAACTCGCCCGAGACGAGCTCCGACCGGCCGAGCCGCGACATGCGGGAGCTGCTGTCCTCGAGGGCCATGACGAGTCCGCCCGAGAGCTGCCCGACGGCCTTGCGGAGCTCCTCGGCGTCGATGCCGTGGGCGGCGAGGCGGTCCAGTTCGGCGCCGAGCAGGTCGATGACCTGGCCCGTCTTGGCCGGTGAGCACCCGGCGTACATACCGAAATAGCCCGCATCGGCGTAGGCGGCCGAGAACGAGTAGGTGGAGTACACGAGTCCGCGCTTCTCGCGGACCTCCTGGAACAGGCGCGAGGACATCCCGCCGCCCAGGACGGCGTTCAGGACGCTCATCGCGAACCTGCGCTCGTCCGTCGCCGTGAGGGAGGGGCAGCCGATCAGGATGTTCGACTGCTCGACGGCGCGCCGGATCACATGGACGCCGGTCTCGCCCCGGACCGGGGCCTCCACGGTCCGCCGGCGCGGGACAGGCAGGGCGCCCTCCTCGAGGGTCCACCCGGCACTCTCCAGCGCCTCCTGCACCAGGCGGCAGACGACGTCGTGGTCCAGCCCGCCCGCCGCGGTGACGACCAGTTCGGCGGGCGTGTAGTAGCGGCGGTAGTGCGCGAGGACGGACTCGCGCGGCACCGCGCGGATGGCCTCGGGGGTCCCGCCGATCGGTCGGCCGAGAGGGTGCTCCCCCAGCACCAGCTCGACGAACCGCTCGTGTGCGACGTCCGCGGGGTCGTCGCTGTCCATCGCGATCTCCTCGAGGATGACGTCGCGTTCCTGCTCGAGCTCCTCCGGGTCGAGCACGGCGGAGGTGACCATGTCCGCGATGACGTCGATGGCCATCGGCAGGTCGGAGTCGAGGACGCGCGCGTAGTAGCAGGTGTTCTCCTTCGCGGTGGCGGCGTTGGACTCGCCGCCCACCTCGTCGAAGGCGGACGCGATGTCCATGGCACTGCGCCGCGCGGTCCCCTTGAACAGGAGGTGCTCGAGGAAATGGGTGGACCCGTGCTGGCCGTCGGCCTCGTCGCGGGACCCGACCCCCACCCAGAAGCCGATGGTCGCGGACCGCTGGCCCGGCATCGCCTCGGTGAGCACGCGCACGCCGCCGGGCAGCACGCTGCGACGCACCACGTTGCCGCCGGGATCACCGGCCACGAACGTGGGATCGGAACCCTCGCCACCGGTGTGGATGGTGGGCTGCAGGGGCAGGGACACTATGGAGGTCAGGGACATCCTGGACTTTCTGGTCTGTCGACTGGTCGGGGAACGGCAGACGGCTCCGGCGCCGATCGAAACGATCGGGACGCGCCGGGGCCGTACGGTGCTCACGGGGAGCGGGGCGAGAGGTCAGTCGTCGCCCTCGGTGGCCTCGGGCAGCTCGATACCGGCGTCCTCGGAGACGTCCTCCGCGACGACGGGCGAGAGCGAGAGCTTTCCGCGGTCGTCGACCTTGGTGATCTCGACCTGGACCTTCTGGCCCACGGAGACGACCTCGTCGACGTTGTCGACGCGCTTGCCACCGGCGAGCTTGCGCAGCTCCGAGATGTGCAGCAGGCCGTCCTTGCCGGGGGTCAGCGAGACGAAGGCGCCGAAGGTCGTGGTCTTGACGACCGTGCCCAGGTAGCGCTCGCCGATCTCGGGGACCTGCGGGTTGGCGATGGCGTTGACGGCGGCGCGGGCGGCTTCCGCCGACTCGCCGTTCGTCGCGCCGATCAGCACGGTGCCGTCGTCCTCGATCGAGATGTCTGCCCCGGTGTCCTCCTGGATCTGGTTGATCATCTTGCCCTTGGGGCCGATGACCTCGCCGATCTTGTCCACGGGGATCTTCACCGAGATGATCCGGGGTGCGAACTCGGAGAGCTCGTCCGGGGTGTCGATCGCGGCCTGCAGCACGCCCAGGATGTGCAGGCGCGCCTCGCGGGCCTGCTTCAGCGCTGCGGCGAGCACGGATGCGGGGATGCCGTCGAGCTTCGTGTCCAGCTGGATGGCCGTGACGAACTCGGACGTCCCGGCGACCTTGAAGTCCATGTCGCCGAAGGCGTCCTCGGCGCCGAGGATGTCCGTCAGGGCCGCGTAGCGGGTCTGACCGTCGACGACGTCGGAGACGAGGCCCATGGCGATACCGGCGACCGGCGCGCGGAGGGGAACACCGGCGTTGAGCAGCGACAGCGTGGAGGCGCAGACGGAGCCCATCGACGTCGAGCCGTTGGAGCTCAGCGCCTCGGAGACCTGGCGGATGGCGTACGGGAATTCCTCGCGGCTCGGCAGGACGGGCACGAGGGCCCGCTCTGCCAGGGCTCCGTGGCCGATCTCGCGGCGCTTCGGCGAACCGACGCGGCCGGTCTCACCGGTGGAGTAGGGCGGGAAGTTGTAGTTGTGCATGTAGCGCTTGCGCGTGACAGGCGACAGCGAGTCGATCTGCTGCTCCATCTTGAGCATGTTCAGCGTGGTGACACCCAGGATCTGGGTCTCGCCGCGCTCGAAGATCGCGGAGCCGTGCACGCGCGGCAGGACCTCGACCTCGGCGGTGAGCTTGCGGATGTCGCTCAGACCACGGCCGTCGATGCGGACCTGGTCCTTGAGGATGCGCTGGCGCACGACGGCCTTGGTCAGCGAGCGGAAGGCTGCGGAGAGCTCCTTCTCGCGTCCCTCGAACTGGGCGCCGAGGGCGTCCATGAGTTCGGTCTTGAGGGCGTCGGACGCGCTCTCGCGCTCCTGCTTGTCGGCGATCTGGAAGACCTGCCCGAGCTTCTCGGCCCCGGCGGACTCGATGGCCGCGTAGACGTCGTCCTGGTAGTCGAGGAAGACGGGGAACTCGACGGTCGGCTTCGCGGCACGGCCTGCGAGGTCGGCCTGCGCCTCGCACAGCGCGCGGATGAACGGCTTGGCGGCCTCGAGGCCGTCGGCGACGATCTCCTCGGTGGGCGCGGTCGCGCCGTTCTCCTTGATGAGGGTCCACGCGTTGTCGGTGGCCTCGGCCTCGACCATCATGATGGCGACGTCGTCACCGGCGATGCGTCCGGCGACCACCATGTCGAAGACCGAGTTCTCGAGCTCGGAGTGCTTCGGGAAGGCGATCCACTGGTCCTGGCCGCTGCCGTCGGAGACGAGGGCGACGCGCACGCCACCGATCGGACCCGAGAAGGGCAGGCCGGAGAGCTGCGTGGACATGGAGGCCGCGTTGATGGCCACGACGTCGTAGCGGACGTCGGGGTTGATCGCGAGGATCGTGACGACGACCTGGACCTCGTTGCGGAGCCCCTTGACGAAGGCGGGGCGCAGCGGCCGGTCCATGAGGCGGCAGGCCAGGATGGCCTCCGTCGAGGGGCGGCCCTCGCGGCGGAAGAACGAGCCCGGGATGCGGCCCGCGGCGTACATGCGCTCTTCGACGTCGACGGTGAGCGGGAAGAAGTCGAAGCCTTCGCGCGGGTGCTTGCCGGCCGTGGTGGCCGAGAGCAGCGCGGTGTCCTCGTCGATGTAGACCATGGCGGAGCCGGCGGCCTGCTGGGCGACGCGACCGGTCTCGAACCGGACGGTGCGTGTTCCGAAGCGACCGTTGTCGATCACTGCTTCGGCGAACTGAATTTCGGGACCCTCCAAGAGAGTCACCTCCGTTTCCTGGTAGGCGGAGGCAGCCGGCACCCGACGTGGCCCGTCCCTCATGGACGGCCCACAGCACCCGGTCTTCGATGGAGATCCACGGAAAGCGCCGGACCGGCGCTGCCGGAGATCACTACCGAGGACCGCGAATGCGCGGTGCCGGTTGACTCCTGTTATGCGTGGGGTACTTCGGTGCTGTTGCCAGCAAGAAGGCGGCTCCCCCTCGGGTGGAGAGGATGCCGCCTTCTGATGCTACTTATCGACGCAGACCCAGACGCTCGATGAGCGTACGGTAGCGCGTGATGTCGGTGTCCCGCAGGTAGTCCAGCAGGCGACGGCGGCGACCGACGAGAAGAAGCAGGCCACGACGCGTGTGGTGGTCGTGCTTGTGCATCTTCAGGTGCTCGGTCAGGTCGAGGATACGGCGGGAAAGCATCGCGATCTGGACCTCGGGCGAACCGGTGTCACCCTCGGCCAGGGCGTATGCCTTGATGATTTCCTGCTTGATGGCGGCGTCAAGGGCCACGAGTAACTCCTAGAGTTGTACCGTGAACAGGTGCTGAGCATCGCTTGCACGACGACACAGAAAAATCCAGCCACCACGGACTGCAGCCGGATCTACCCTGAGTCTAGCGTCTGGGCTGATGTTCTGTCGAAAGCAGGCCGCGGGCGTTGTCGACGTCCAGCCGCATCTGCTCGACCAGCGCCTCGGGCCCCGTGTAGGTGATCTGCCCGCGCAGCCGCTCGACGAACTCGACGGCCACGGACTGCCCGTAGAGGTCGAAGTCCTGTACCCGCTCGGGCGGACGGTTGATGACGTGCGCCTCGACCTGGCGGTCCACGCCGTCGAAGGTGGGGTTGGATCCGACGGAGATGGCGGCGGGCCACCGCGTCCCGGCCCCGTCGATGAGCCAGCCGGCGTAGATGCCGTCGGCGGGGACGAATCCCTGCGCGGTGGCTCCCAGGTTCGCCGTCGGGTAGCCGAGTTCCCGGCCGCGGGCCGCGCCGTGCACCACCTCACCGCGCATGCGGTGGAGCCGGCCGAGCACGCGGGCCGCGGTTCCCACGTCACCGGCCTCCAGCGCCTCGCGGACCCAGGTGGAGGAGCAGCGGCGGTCTCCGTCGGCGTCCGTGGCGTCCTCCGGATAGCTGGCGCCGAAGTCGTCGATGGTGATGACCTCGAAGCCGAGCGTGCGGCCGAGCTCCCGCATGGTGTCGAGGTCCCCGCTGTTGCCCCTGCCGAACCGGACGTCGTGGCCGATGACCACGGCCTTCGCCCTGAGGGCCCGCACGAACACGCGCTCCACGAATTCCTCCGGCGAATTGGAGGCCAGCTCCAGCGTGTAGTGCATCATCAGGAGAGCGTCGATGCCGGTCCCGGCGAGGGTCTCCACCCGGTCCTCGAGACCCATGATCAGTTCGGGCGCGGAGTCCGGCCGGTGGACCTGCGCGGGATGCGGGTCGAAAGAGACGACGACGGCCTCGGCGGATCGCTGCCGCGCCGCCTCGACGACCTGCTGCAGGACACGCTGGTGCCCGCGGTGCACGCCGTCGAAGTTGCCGAGCGTCAGGACGGAGGGCCCGAAATCTTCGGGCACACTGTCCAGGTCTCTCCAGTAGTACACGCATCTCCTTCGCGGTTCGGCCGCTCCCCCGGAACCGCGAAGGTGTGGTCCGGCCGGTCGGCGCCGATCCCATTATGGCCGACGGCCGCGTTCCGGACGGCATCGCCCACGGGCCGAGGGGCGTGCGCCTGCTAGCTGCGCCGGGCGAACTCCTTGCGGAGTTCGGTGGTCTTCGCGATGTACTTGTGCCAGACGAGCAGGGCCGCCGGGAAGGCGAGTTCGATGACCATGAGGATGATCATGAGGTAGTTGGGGGTGCCCGAGAACGCCCAGGACAGCACGCGGCCGATGCCGCCCATGAACACCATGAGGCACACGAGCCAGAGCATGTTGGCCCACTGGAACTTGATGGCGATGGTGATGAACGCCGCGCCGACCCCGACCATCATGGCCGAGTAGAACCGGAACTGGCTCTCGAGGGTGGGATTGACGGGAGTGCCCTCGGTGTCCGGCAGGCCCGCCGTCCCGAGGATGAGGTAGTAGGCGCCGAACGCGGCCAGGGCCAGTCCCACGAGGACGACGACGGTGCGGAACACGTTCCAGTCACCGCCCGTGGACGCGGACCTGCCCGCCTTCCCGCCCTTCCCCGGGGCGCCGGCCCCGGGAGTCTCGGTCCCGGGGGTGCCGGTCCTGGGAGTCTCGGCCCTGGGAGTGCCGGTCCTGGGGGCCCCGGCCCTGGGGGCGCCGGCCCCGGGGGTCTCGGACGCCGCGCCCGAGGTCCGCGGCGTGGCGCCGCCGGACGAGGAGAGGTTGTCGTGCTCGGGGCTGTTGCTGGTCATGTCGCTCCCTGGAGGCGGGCCGGATGGTGTGCTTGCGGTCATACTCTCATGATGCGGCCTGCCGTCGGCGGCGGTTGACACGGGTGGCGGCCATCCGTTCCCGTCCGGCGGCAGCCGCGTCAGGCCCGGGCCGGCCGGTTCCGGCGCAACCAGAGAAGGCCGAGAACGGGCAGGAGGAGCGGGACGAACCCGTAGCCGCGCCCGAAGGCCGACCACACCGTCTCGCTCGGGAACGCCTGGGCGTCGAGGACGCTGAGGAGTCCCACCGCGATGACGCCCACCAGCTCGGTGGTCACGGCGACGACGGACACACGGTAGGCCCGCGCGCCCGGCCGGGCGAGGGAGACGGTGGCGACGACGTACACGACGGCGGCGAACGCCGACAGCAGGTACGCGAGCGGCGCCTGGTCGAACTTCGTCGCGATCTGGAAGGCGGCCCTGGCCGTCGCCGCGAGGGCGAACACGCCGTATACGGCGATCAGGAGCCTCCCGGGTCCGCTCGCGCGGCCGGCTCCCTCCGGGGCGGGCGCGGCCGGGACCGCTCCGTGCTCGGATCTGCTCACAGTCCCGCCACTCCGTCCCAGATCTGCTCCATACGGAAGAGCATGACGAACACCGTCAACCCCGCCGCGCCCAGTACGAAATTGCTCCACCGCGTCTTCTCGAGGATCGCCCACCAGAACGCCCCGACGGGCACGAGGAGCGCCGTGAGCAGGTAGCCCCAGAACTCCCAGGCCTCCCCGAGGACCGGTTCCCCCGCGAGCTGCCGGATGACGGCGCCCACGGTGTAGGCGAGGAGTAAGAGCTCGACGGCCGCGATCGAGAGGATCGTGATGTCGTTGGGCGGGCGGCGCAGCACGCCGGCACCGATGCACAGCACGGCGGAGA
Source organism: Arthrobacter pityocampae (assembly GCF_002927275.1). Lineage (GTDB taxonomy): Bacteria > Actinomycetota > Actinomycetes > Actinomycetales > Micrococcaceae > Arthrobacter_D > Arthrobacter_D pityocampae. The sequence goes on from NZ_PRKW01000003.1 coordinate 96,621, forward strand.
CGGCGCACACGATGACCCCGATGAGGAAGAAGGGATCCACGCCTACTCCTTGCCCCCGGGGGCGAACACCAGGACGGTCCGGGCCGCGTCCCCGCGGTTCTCGAGCAGCGCCACGAGGGTGCCGTCCGGCGCGAACGCCGCGACCGGCCCGTCGGGATCCTCGTTCGGCGCGACCTTCCGGCCGTGGGACACGTCGGCGGTCTCGGTGTCCGAGAGTTCCCGGACGGAGAACAGCGCCCGTCCGGCGTCGTCGAGCGAAAGGACGTCCAGTTCCACGGCGAGCTGCTCCAGGGTGCGTGCCTGCCCGATGGTGTACGGGCCCACCTGGGTCCGGCGGAGCGCCGTGAGGTGGCCGCCGACGCCGAGCGCCGCGCCGAGGTCGCGGGCGAGGGCGCGGATGTAGGTGCCGGAGCTGCATTCGACGGTGACGTCGACGTCCTGGAGACGGCCGTTGCTCACGCGCCGGATCGCGTGGATGTCGAAGCGGTGGATGGTCACCGGGCGCGCGGGGAGGTGGACCTCCTCGCCGGAGCGGACCCTCGCGTAGGACCGCTCGCCCTTGACCTTGATGGCGCTGACGCTGCTCGGGACCTGCTGGATCTCCCCGATGAGGGCGGCGACGGCGGCGCGGATCTCCTCCTCGGTCACCGCCGCGGCGATGCTCCCCCCGGTGACCTCGCCCTCGGCGTCGTCGGTGAGGGTGGACTGGCCCAGCCGGATCGTGGCGGTGTACGTCTTCGTGGTGCCGACGATGAAGGTCAGGAGGCGGGTGGCCCGGTTGATCCCCACAACGAGGACGCCCGTGGCCATCGGATCGAGGGTGCCGGCGTGGCCGACCTTCCGGGTCCCGGCCAGGCGGCGCAGGCGCCCGACGACGTCATGACTGGTCCAGCCCTGCGGCTTGTCCACGATAATCAGCCCTGAGTGGACCTGCCCGGCATTCACGCCTCCCAGTATATGGTCCGGGTCCCCCCGCCCCGTGCGCGATAGCATCCTCCGTATGCCTTCCGCTCCAGCCCACGTGGTCAACGTCCCGGTCAACCAGATCCGAGAGATCACCCAGGCGGCGTGGGCCACCCCCGACGCCATCGTGCTGAGCATCGGCGAGCCGGCCTTCCCGGTGGCACGGCACGTCCTCGAGGCGGGTATGGCCGCCCTGGACCGCGACGACACGAACTACACCCCCAACGCCGGGATCGCCCCGGCCCGGGCCGCCTTCGCGGAACGGTTCTCGCGGCAGGCCGGGGTCGACGACGACCCGTCGCGCGTGTTCGTCGTCGCCGGCGCCCAGCAGGGGCTGCACCTGGCGCTCAGCACACTCCTCGGAGCGGGCGACGAGGTCCTGCTGCCCGATCCGGGGTATCCGACCTTCGCCATGACGGTCGGCCTGCTCGGCGGCGTCCCCGTGCCCTATCCCCTGGTGCCCGAACACGACTTCCAGCCGCGGATCGAGGACCTGCGGGAGCTGGTCACCGATCGCACGAAGGTCCTCCTGCTGAACTCCCCCTCGAATCCCCTCGGCTCGGTCTTCGACCACGACCTCACGCGTGAGCTGGTCCGCTTCGCGCACGAGCAGGACCTGTGGGTCCTCTCCGACGAGTGCTACGAGGCCTTCACCTACGACGTCCCCCACGTCAGCCCGGCACGCTTCGACGCCGGGGGGCCGGAGGCGGTCCCGGAGGCCCACGAGCCGCGCGTGATCACGTCGCTGACGCTGTCCAAGACCTACGGGCTGACGGGCCTGCGCATCGGCGCGCTCGTGACGCCGCCGGGCATGGAGCCGCTGCTCAGCAACATCATGGAGGCCACGGTGTCCTGCGTCTCCGCGGCGTCGCAGTACGCCGCCGTCGCTGCCCTGACCGGCCCCCAGGACTACGTGTCCACGGCCCTGCGGCACTACCGGGCCAACCGCGACGCTGCCACGGCGGTTCTCGACGACCTGGCGATCGGGTACCTCGACGCCCGCGGCGCCTTCTACCTGTGGGCCGACCTGTCCCATGCGACCGGCGGCGACGTGCGTGCCTGGACGCGCTCGTTCCTCGCGGACCGCGGCGTGGCCCTCGCCCCCGGGACGGCGTTCGGCGCCCGCGGCGAGGGCTGGGTGAGGATCGCCCTCTGCGGGCGGGCCGAGGACCTCGTCGAAGGACTCTCGCGGCTCCCCGCCCCGTCGCGCACCTGACCTCCCCCGACAACGCGGAAGGCAGCCGACCCCGGGGGTCGGCTGCCTTCTCGTCGCTACCGGACGGGTCCGGGACTAGCGTGCCGCCTCGTCGTCCTCCGACGTGCGGTACGGGTCCGCGTCGCCCGCGAAGTTCGCGCCCTGTGCGATCGCGGCCACTTCGGCGTCGCGCTCACGTGCCTTCTGCAGGAGCTCCTCGAGGTGGCTGGCGTTGACCGGCACCTCGTCGGGGACGAACTCGAGGGTGGGCGTGAGGCGGGCCGTGATGTTCTTCCCGACCTCCGACCGCAGCACGCCGCGCGCGGATTCGAGCGCCATCCGGGTGGCCTGCTGCTCCTCCGGGTCGCCGAGCACGGTGTAGTACAGGGTTGCGTGCTGGAGGTCGTTCGTGACGCGGGCGTCGGTGATGGTCACGGCTTCCAGCCGGGGGTCCTTCACGCGGCGCCGCAGCGCCTCCGCGACGATGACTTTGATGCGCTGCGCGAGCCGCGCGGCGCGAGCCGGATCTGCCATTGCTGTTACTCCTACTGAAGCGTCTCTGAAGAGGAACCCGTGAGGGTTCCGGCGATTCGACAGGTCGGGCGCCCCGGAGAACCGGGGCGCCCGACCTGCGCTACCTGCTAGGCGCGGGGCTTCTCCCGCATCTCGAAGGTCTCGATGGTGTCGCCTTCCTTGACATCGTTGAACGAACCGAGGCCGATACCGCACTCGAAGTCGGTGCGGACCTCGGTGGCGTCGTCCTTGAAGCGCTTGAGCGAGTCCACGGAGAGATTGTCCCCGATGACCTTGCCGTCGCGCAGGACACGGGCCCTGGTGTTGCGTCGGATGATGCCCGAGCGGACGATCGAACCGGCGATGTTGCCGAACTTCGAGGAGCGGAACACCTCGCGGACCTCTGCGGTACCGAGCTGCACCTCCTCGTACTCCGGCTTGAGCATGCCCTTGAGGGCGAGCTCGATGTCGTCGATCGCGGCGTAGATGACCGAGTAGAAGCGCATGTCGACGCCTTCACGCTCGGCAAGGTCCGCCACGCGCTCTGCCGGCTTCACGTTGAAGCCGATGATGATCGCGTTGTCGACCGTGGCCAGGTTGACGTCGTTCTGCGTGATCGCACCGACGCCGCGGTGGATGACGCGCAGCTGCACGCCCTCTCCGACGTCGATCTTGAGCAGCGAGTCCTCCAGGGCCTCGACGGCACCGGAGACGTCGCCCTTGAGGATGAGGTTGAGGGTGTCGACCTTGCCCTCGGCGACGGCCTGGTCGAAGTCCTCGAGGCTGATGCGCTTGCGGCGCTTCGCGAGGGCCGCGTTGCGGTCCGCCGCTTCACGCTTCTCGGCGATCTGGCGGCCGGTGCGCTCGTCGTCGGTGACGAAGAACGTGTCACCGGCACGGGGCACATTGGACAGGCCCAGGACCTGGACGGGACGCGAGGGCCCCGCCGTCGTGACGACGTCGCCGTTCTCGTCGAACATCGCACGCACACGGCCGTGGGCCGTGCCGGCGACGATGGTGTCGCCGACGTGCAGCGTACCGGACTGGACGAGGACGGTCGCGACCGCACCGCGGCCCTTGTCCAGGTTCGCCTCGATCGCGATACCGCGGGCGTCCTTGTTCGGGTTGGCCCGCATGTCGAGTGCGGCGTCGGCGGTGAGCAGGACCGCCTCGAGGAGTTCGTCGATACCCATGCCCTGCAGCGCCGAGACGTGCACGAACATGGTGTCGCCGCCGTACTCCTCGGGGACCAGGCCGTACTCGGTGAGCTGGCCCTTGACCTTGTCCGGGTTCGCACCTTCCTTGTCCATCTTGTTGACGGCCACGACGATCGGCACGTTGGCCGCCTGGGCGTGGTTCAGCGCCTCGACAGTCTGCGGCATGACGCCGTCATCGGCCGCGACGACGAGCACCGCGATGTCCGTGACCTTCGCGCCACGGGCACGCATGGCGGTGAACGCCTCGTGGCCCGGGGTGTCGATGAAGGTGATGGCGCGCGTCGTCTCTTCGTGGACGTGCTGGATCTGGTAGGCACCGATGTGCTGGGTGATGCCACCGTGCTCGCCCTCGACGACCTTGGTGTTGCGGACGGCGTCGAGCAGGCGCGTCTTACCGTGATCGACGTGGCCCATGACCGTGACGACCGGGGGACGGGCCTCGAGCTGCTCGTCGCCCTCGGCTTCCAGCTCCGCATCGAAGTCGATGTCGAAGCTGCTGAGGAGCTCGCGCTCCTCGTCCTCGGGCGAGACGACCTGGATCAGGTAGCCCAGCTCGGTACCGAGCACCTGGAAGGTGTCCTCGTCGAGGGACTGCGTCGCCGTGGCCATCTCACCGAGGTGGAACAGCACGGTGACCAGCGCGGCGGGGTTCGCCTCGATCTTGTCGGCGAAGTCCGTGATGGACGAGCCGCGGCGCAGGCGGACGACGGTGTTGCCGTCGCCGCGGGGCACGCTGACGCCGCCCAGCGACGGAGCCGACATCTGCTCCAGTTCCTGCCGCTTCGCGCGCTTCGACTTGCGCTGCTTGCCGCGACCGGCGCCACCCTTGCCGAAGGCACCGGCGGTGCCGCCGCGTCCGCGGCCGCCCTTGCCGAAGCCGCCACCGGCGGGTGCACCGCTGGGGCTGTTCGGCGCTCCTCCGGGTCCGCGGCGCGGACCGGCACCGGCACCGGGTGCTCCGCGGCCGGGGGCGGCGGGGCGTTCGGTACGGTTCGGCATCATGCCGGGCGTGGGGCGCGAGCCCGGCGCTCCGGCGGGACGGGGTGCACCCGGACGCGGGGCGCCCGGACGGGGTCCACCGGCACCGGCTGCGGGGCGGGGTCCACCCGCACCGGCGGCCGGGCGGGGTCCGCCGGCACCGGCAGCGGGACGCTGCTGGGTATCGTCGCGACGACCCGGGCGGGGCATGCCCTGCGAGGGGGCGAACGGGTTGTTGCCGGGGCGCGGGGGACGGTCCGCACCGCGCTCGGCACCGCGATCGGTGTCACCGCGGCGTGAGCCCATGCCCTGCGAGGGGGCGAACGGGTTGTTGCCGGGGCGGGGAGCGCCACCGGGACGGGCACCGGAGGGGCGCGTGGTCCCTGCCGACGGCGCGGCCGGAGGAGTCGCCGGGCGGGGACCGGGTCGGTCACCCTCGCCCGGACCTTCGCCCGGGGTGCTCTGCTGTGCCGGAGCGGGGGTCTCCTGTGCTGCCGGTGCAGGGGTGCTCGGTGCGGGGGTGCTCGGTGCGGGGGTGCTCGGTACTGCCGGGGCGTCCTGGGCCGCCGGTGCTGGGACCGAACCGTTGGAGAACGGCGATGCCTGCGGTGCGACCGGCGCTGCCGGGGCGGGTGCTGCTGGCGCCGCCGGGGCCGGCGCTTCGGGTGCTGCCTGCGCGGCACCCGGCTTCGGGCCCGGTGAGGGAGCCGAGGGGCGTGAGGGCGCGGGGGCTGCCTCAGCCTTGGGTGCGGCGTTCGGGAAGGCGCCGCGAAGCTTCTTCACGACGGGGGCTTCGATGGTGGATGATGCCGAACGGACGAATTCGCCCAGTTCCTGCAGTTTTGCGACTGCGTCTTTCGAGGTGATACCGAGCTCTTTCGCGAGCTCGTGTACGCGGACCTTGGCCACATTACTCCTGTCTCGGTCCGCACCGAGTCAGGCACGAACCGTCTATTTCCTACTGCTGATCCCAGTCGCAAGCGCGTCTGGCAGATCGAATGTCGAGCGCAACGGATTGGTCATCGTTGCGCACTCATCGCTGGGTGCTCATCGGGTTTCCATAGGGTGCTGACCCGCTTTCAGGGGGGACGGTGGGGACGGAGCGTCCGTCTCGACGCTCCAGGTGTGCCTGGAAGGACGCTGCGAACTCCGCAGTGTCCACCGGCCCGCGGAAGGCCCTCGAGAAGGCTTTCCGCTTGACGGCGGTCTCCATGCATGCCGGGTCGGGGTGCAGCCAAGCACCCCGTCCGGATAACCGGCGCCGCTCATCGAGGACGGCCGTCAGGTGGCCGTCGATCGGTCGTGCAACAACCCGCATCACGTGTGACTGGCGATCCCGCCGACGGCATCCCACGCAGGTGCGTATCGGATGGGCGTCCGTCGGTCGGTGCCCGGAATCGTTTCGGCGTGCAGCCTGTTCCGGGCGTGACCGCGCGGCAGTCTCGTCCATTCTACCCCTTCCGATACCGCCGCCCGACCCGCGGGCCTACGCCTTCGCCGCGGACGCCTGCTGCGCGGCGTCGGACACGATGTCGATCCGCCAGCCCGTGAGCTTGGCGGCGAGGCGGGCGTTCTGGCCTTCCTTGCCGATCGCGAGGGAGAGCTGGTAGTCCGGGACGACGACGCGCGCGGACCGCGTGGCCTCGTCGGTGATCGTCACGGAGGTCACGCGGGACGGCGAGAGGGAACTGGCGATGAACGCGGCGGCGTCGTCGTTGTAGTCCACGATGTCGATCTTCTCGTCGTTCAGCTCGTTCATGACCGCACGGACACGGCTGCCCATCTCGCCGATGCAGGCACCCTTGGCGTTGACGCCGGGGATGTTGGCCTTCACCGCGATCTTGGTGCGGTGTCCGGCTTCGCGGGCGAGGGCGACGATCTCGACGGTCCTGTCGGCGATCTCGGGCACCTCCAGCTCGAAGAGCTTCCGGACGAGCCCGGGGTGTGAGCGGGACAGCGTGATGGAGGGCCCCTTCATGCCGCGGTGCACGTCGACCACGAACGCGCGCAGGCGGGTGCCGTGCAGGTACTTCTCCCCGGGCACCTGCTCCGGCGGTGGCAGGACCGCCTCCACCGAGCCGAGATTGACCTGGATCATGTGGGGGTTGGTGCCCTGCTGGATCATGCCGGCGACGAGCTCGCCCTCCTTGCCCCGGAACTCCCCGAGGATGTTGTCGTCCTCGGCGTCCCGGAGGCGCTGGAGGATGACCTGGCGCGCGGTGCTCGCCGCGATGCGACCGAAGCCGGTGGGCGTGTCGTCGAACTCGCCGACGGGTGCGCCGTCCTCGTCCTTCTCGGTCGCCCAGATGGTGACGTGCCCGGTCCGGCGGTCGAGCTCGGCGCGGGCGGTCTCGTGCGAGCCGGGCGAGCGGTGGTAGGCGATCAGCAGTGCCTGCTCGATCGTGGGAACCAGCTTGTCGAGGGGGATCTCGCGCTCGTGCTCGAGGAGTCTCAGCGCGCTCATATCGATGTCCATGTGGGTCTCCTTACGCGTGGTGCACGGCGCCGGAGATCTCCGGATCGGCCCCATCGGTGTCGTCGTGGTGGTCGTCGTCGGGATGCGCGAATTCGACCTGGACGGTCCCCTTGCGGATCCTGGAAAAATCGAGGGCGAGCGGATCGCCGAGCTTCGGCTTCATCCCCTTCTTCACCGGCAGCTGCGGGATCAGCCGGACCCCGGTGTCCGACACGTCCTGCAGGCGGCCGAGGATCACGTCGCCGGTCACCGGCTTCACCTCGATCAGGCGCCCCACGTTGCGGCGCCAGTGCCGCGGTTCGGTGAGCGGACGGGAGACTCCGGGGGACGAGACCTCGAGGTTGTACGGACGGTCGTCGTCCTCCAGGTCGTCCATCGCGGTGGAGAGGTCCGTGGAGATGGCGGAGATCAGATCGAAACCGACACTGCCCGTGGTCTCCTCGGGCAGATCCACGACGACGTGGACCGTGCGGTGGGACCCTGCGACCCTGACCTCGACGTCCTCGAGGTACAGGTTGTGCTGGTCGACGACCGGCTTCAGCCGTGTCCTGAGACGCTGCGCTTCGTCCTGCAGTTCGGCCTCCGAGGCCGACCTGCGGGTCGAGGCGTGATTTTCGTTCCCGGACCGGACCGCCATGGCTGCCTCCCACTCGATGATGTTGTCGTCCAAGAGTACCGACATTCCGGGGCACCCGGTGTATCGGCGGTCGAAACGGGAAGGGGCGTGACATCATCGGGAACTGTGATGGGACGGGCGGGGACGGAGAGGCAGCGAGCCGGCGGAGGGCGCCGTGGATCCCGTGCCGGGCGCCTGGCGCGGCGGTCCCTGGGCCTGGTCGGGCTCTTCGCCGTGATGCTCCTCGTGGTCGGTGTGGGATTGGCCGTCCGGTCCCCGGAACCGCAGGAGCGCGTCTACTCCGTGTCCGAGCAGGCGCAGCTCGACGCCGAGCTCCGCTACCGCTCAGCGGCCGGCCAGGCGCGCATCGCAGCGGCGGCCCCCGCGCTGGATCCGGAGGCCGCGGCGGAGCTGGCGGCGGCCGCGACGGACCTCGACGAGCAGGCGGACGCCGTGGCCCTCCCGCGCTCCCCCGATCCGACGGCGGAGCCGGGCACCGACCCTGCCACCGGTGCTGTCGGTGGCGCCGGCGCCCAGTCCCCAACCGGGTCCACCACCGGGCCCTCTGCCGCCCCGACACCCGCCGACGGCCCTGCCGTGCTGACGGCCCTCCGCGACAGCGCACTGAGAAGCCTCAGCGACGCGAGCCGCGCGGACCCCGGTCCCGGCCGCGTGCTCGCTGCTGCGGGGGTGAACCAGTGGCGGCACGCCCTGCGGCTCGGCGACACCCTGGGCGTGGACCCCGGGCTGCCCTCGCCCGGCGCGCTGTCCGCCGTCGACCTCGCCGCCGGGACCGGCCCCTTCGCGGACCTGCCGACCCCCGACGCGTCGACCGGCGCGGAACCCACGGCCGCTCCTCCGACCGGCTCCGCTCCGCCCGAGGCGCTGCCCGAGGCGCCGGCGGAGTGCGCGGGAACCCCGCTGGGCCCCGACGCCGACCGCCAGGGCCTCCTCCACGCGAGGACCGCGGAGGACGAAGCCCGGTACGCGTACGAGGTCGCCGCAGCCCTGCTCCCGGAGCCCGCGCGGGCCCTCGAGTCGGCGTCCGTCCACCGGTCGGCCGCGGAAGCCGTGACCGACCGCCTCGCCGCCCTGTGCGTCCCCGAGGCCCCTACGGCGACCGGCTATGCGATCGGGCCGGACTTCCGCGCCGATCCCGTCGCCGCGACGCGCGCGATCGAGCAGGCGCACACCGAGTTCTATGCGGGCCTCATCGCGACGGTCGGGCCGGACGCGCGGGCCTGGGCGGTCGTCTCGTTCAGCGCGGCCGCCCAGCGCAGCCTCGACGCCGGCACACCCCTCGATGCCCTCCCGGGGCTTGCCACGGCCCCTGCGCCTGCGCCTCCTCCAGCGCCACCGGCAGCTCCCCCGACGGCGGACCCCGGTGGGTAGTGATACCGGTGCGGGCGCGAGCGGGCGGTCGTCGGTCTCCGGACGACTCGCCACGTTCCCGGAGCTCCCGCCGTCCCTCGTCCGGTCCGCGCGGACGATCGACGGCGGGGCCCGCTGGACCCGCACATGGCACGGCCTCCTCGGGGAGCGCCTCGAGGAGTGGAACCTCGACCTCGACCTCCAGCCGGGGCAGCCCGCCTGGGCGGGCCGGTGCGGCGTCGTCGTCCCGGTCCTGGAGCGCGATCAGGGCACGCCGGCCGTCCTGAAGCTGAGCATCCCCCACGACGAGGCCCTGCCGGAGCCCGACGCACTGGCGCTGTGGGACGGACGAGGTGCGGTCCGCCTGCTGGCGTCGTCGCGCTCCGACTACGCCCTGCTCCTGCAGCGCCTCGACGGGGACCACTCGCTGCGCGACGTACCGCTCGACGAGACGCCCGCGCCGTGGGGCGCGGTCCTGCGCAGGCTGTGCCTCCCGGCGGGAGACAGTGCCCGCTGGGCCGCCTTCCCCCACCTGGCCTCCGAGGCCGAGCAGTGGACGGACACGCTCCCCGCCCGGTGGGACGAGCTCGGCGAGCCGCTCCCCCGCTGGCTCATGGAGGCCGCACTGGAGGTGTGCCAGTCGCGCGGAGCAATCGGCCGGCGCTCGGAGCGGGACGTCCTCGTGCACGCGGACCTGCACTACGACAACCTCCTGCCGTCCTCGCCGGGCCGGCTCGGGGACTTCGTCGCGATCGACCCGAAGCCCGTGGTGGGCGACGCCGAGTACGCGGTGGCGCCCCTGCTGTGGAATCGGCTGGGCGAGCTCGATCCCGCCGACCCCGCCGGTCATCTGCAGGCTCACTGCCGGGCGCTGGCGTCCGCCGGGGGTCTCGACGCCGAGCTGGCCCGGGGCTGGACCGTGGTCCGCGAGGTCCGCAACGCGCTGTCCTATCTGGCGCACGGCTCCACCGGGGAGGCGCAGCGATCGCTCTGGGTCGCGAGCTCCGTCCTGGGACGCACCCTGGACGGTCTGCCGCCCGTGGATCGGCTGCCTGTCCCCTGACCGATCGTCAGCCGTCCACGAGCGGGCGGACGTTCTCGACCCACACGTCGTAGCCGAGCTTCACGATCAGGGCGCCGACGACGAGGAGGAACACGATCCGGATGAAGCGGCTGCCCTGGCTGATGGCCATCCGCGACCCGGTGTAGCCGCCGGCCATGTTCGCGACGCCGAGCAGCAGCCCGAGGCCCCACAGGAGGGCGCCGCTGGGCAGGAAGAACATCAGGGCCCCGAGGTTGGTGGCCATGTTCACGATCTTGGCCTTCGCACTCGCGCCGAGGAAGTTGTAGCCCAGGAGCGTGACCATCGCGATGATCAGGAAGGATCCGGTACCAGGGCCGATCAGTCCGTCGTAGAACCCGATGACGAGCCCGATCGCGCACGCCGTCGCGTAGTGCCGTGCACCCTGGTACCGCAGCTTCGTGAGCGTCCCGACGGTGGGCTTCAGGGCGGTGAACACCGCCACCCCGACCAGCGCGACGACGATGATCGGCTTGAAGACCGACGACGGCAGCGACGACGCGAGGACGGCCCCGCCGAAGCTGCCCACGAGGGCCACCCCCGCCATGGGCAGCGCCGTCCGCAGGTCCGGGTGGGCGCGGCGGTAGTAGGTGACGGCGCTGGTCGTCGTCCCGAAGATGGACCCCATCTTGTTGGTGGCCAGGGCCTCCACGGGGGCGATGCCGGGCACGAGGAGCAGCGCCGGCAGCTGCAGCAGGCCACCCCCGCCGACGACGGCGTCCACCCAGCCGGCCGCGAACCCGGCGACGAGCACCAGCAGGATCGTGGCGAGGTGCAGCTCCTCGAGTCCCGAACCCGCCAAGGTCAGTGCGCGGTGAGTTCGCGCAGCAGCGGAACGGCCTCGTCCACGGCCACGTTCTGCGCCTCGCCCGTGCGGCGGTCCTTGACCTCGAGCACGCCGTCCGCGAGACCGCGCCCGACGACGACGATCGTGGGCACGCCGATGAGTTCGGCGTCGCCGAACTTCACGCCCGGGGAGACCTTGGGGCGGTCGTCGTACAGCACGGTCAGGCCGGAGGACTCCAGCTCCGCCGCCAGCTTCTCGGCCGCCTCGAACACCTCGGTCCCCTTGCCGGTGGCGACGAGGTGCACGTCGGCGGGGGCGACGTTACGCGGCCAGATGATGCCGCGGTCGTCGTGGTTCGCTTCCGCGAGGGCGGCCAGGGCGCGCGTGACGCCGACGCCGTAGGAGCCCATGGTCACCGTGGCGAGCTTGCCGTTGCGGTCGAGGACCTTCAGGCCCAGCGCATCGGCGTACTTCCGCCCGAGCTGGAAGATGTGGCCCATCTCGATGCCGCGGGCCGCGACCAGCGGTCCCGAACCGTCGGGCGCCTCGTCGCCCTCGCGCACCTCGACGGCCTCGACGACGCCGTCCCAGGTGAAGTCGCGGCCGGCGATGAGCCCGAAGACGTGCTTGCCGTGCTCGTTGGCGCCGGTGATCCACGCGGAGCCGCTGACCACGCGGGGGTCCACGAGGTAGCGCAGGCCCGTGACGGACTCGGCGCCGAGGACGGCCGCGTCCGTCGTCAGGCCCGGGCCGATGTACCCCTTGACGAGTCCCGGGTGCTTCTTCAGGTCGTCGTCGGTGGCGGCCTCGACGGCCACCTCCCCGCCGGTCTCGAGGTGGCCGGCGATGTTCGCCTCGATGCGCTTGAGGTCCACGGTGCGGTCGCCGGGGACGCCGACGACGACGATCTCGCGCTCGCCGGTGGGCAGGACGGCGGCGAGGACGACGTTCTTCAGGGTGTCCGCGGCCGTCCAGGGACGGTCCTCGCGGGGGGCCACCGTGGCGGCACTCGCCACGAGCGTCTCGATGGTCGGCGTGTCCGGGGTGTCCAGCACCTCGGCGGCCGGGGCGTCGGTGTAGTCGATGGCGTCGGGGGCCACGGTGGTGACGGCCTCCACGTTCGCGGTGTACCCGCCGGCCGACTGGACGAAGGTGTCCTCGCCGATGGGCGTGGGGTGCAGGAACTCCTCGCTCTTCGAGCCGCCCATCGCGCCGGCGGTCGCCGTCACGGGGATGACCTCGAGGCCCAGGCGCTCGAAGATGCGCAGGTAGGCCGCCCGGTGGAGCTGGTAGCTGGCCTCGAGCCCCTCGTCGTCGATGTCGAAGGAGTAGGAGTCCTTCATGATGAACTCGCGGCCCCGGAGGAGCCCGGCGCGGGGGCGGGCCTCGTCGCGGTACTTGGTCTGGATCTGGAACAGGCTCAGCGGCAGGTCCTTGTACGAGCTGTACAGGTCCTTGACGAGGAGTGTGAACATCTCCTCGTGCGTGGGCGCCAGGAGGTAGTCCGCGCCCTTGCGGTCCTGGAGCCGGAAGAGACCCTCGCCGTACTCGGTCCAACGGTTCGTGGCCTCGTAGGGCTCCCGGGGCAGCAGTGCCGGGAAGTGGACCTCCTGGGCGCCCATGGCCTCCATCTCCTCGCGGATGATGCCCTCCACCCGCGCGAGGACCTTCAGGCCCAGGGGCAGCCAGCTGTAGATGCCGGGGGCCGCACGCCGGATGTAGCCGGCCCGCACGAGGAGGCGGTGGCTGGCGACCTCGGCGTCGGCGGGGTCTTCACGCAGGGTGCGCAGGAAAAGGGTCGAGAGTCGTAAGACCACGCGGGTGTCCGTTCGTATTCATCGGGCGCTTCACTCCCCCGCCGTCCGGCGGGAAACAACAGGTACCAATCTAGCTGTACTGCCCGGGGAGGGTGCACCCCGCCGCCGTCGGCCCTGCGCGCCGGCGCCCTCCTCAGAAGAGGATCGTCGCGAACGTGTCGATCTGTTCGAAGCCCACGCGCTTGTACGCGGCGATGGCACGGGCGTTGTAGGAGTTCACGTAGAGGCTCACGGTGGGCGCCAGCGATCGGGCGGCGACGACGACGCCGGCCATGTAGGCGGCGCTGAGTCCCTTGCCGCGGTGGTCGGGGTGCACCCAGACGCCCTGCACCTGGACGGCCTGGGAGGACACGGTGCCGAGTTCGGCCTTGAAGATCACGGTGCCGTCGTCGTCGAACGCGGCCAGCGAGTGTCGGCGGCCGATCAGCGAGGCGACCCGCCGGCGGTAGTGGTCGGAGCCGCCGATGAACGGCGAGTAGCCCACTTCCTCCTCGAACATCGCGGCACAGGCGGGCAGGAGCCGGTCCAGCTCATGGGGGCGGGTGAAGCGCAGATCCGGCGCCGGGGTGATGAGGGGGTCCGTGTCGATGGCCATGAGGGGCTGGGTGGGCCGGACGTCGAAGGGTTCGGCGCTGTAGTCCTCGAGCGTGGACCACAGGTCCATCACGCCTTCGGACAGGCCGAAGATCGAGGAGAAGGTGCGGCCGGACCGGCCGAGGTGGTCGCCGAAGATGGCGCCGGTCTCGTCCGTCACGCCGACCGGCACGAGGTTCACGCCTGCCCAGCAGGCGGCGCGGAGCTCGTGGTGGCGGAACATCCCGATCACCTCGCCGCCGGCGAACGACGGCGCGGCGCTGCGCGTGGCCTCGAGGTGCGAGGCGACGAAGACGTTGGCCACGGGGTCCGCGTTGACGAGGGTCCAGAGATCCGGGGTGTCGGCCTCGCCGAGCACCCGGAAGGACCACGGCCCTTCCGGATCGGGCTGGGGCCTAGCTAACGGTAACCATGGGGCCACCCTGGCCAGCAGTTTCGCCATCAGCCTCCCCCATCTCCTCCGCGAGCCGCATGGCTTCCTCGATCAGGGTCTCGACGATCTGGTCCTCGGGGACGGTCTTGATGACTTCTCCGCGGACGAAGATCTGGCCTTTGCCATTGCCGGAGGCGACGCCGAGATCGGCCTCGCGGGCCTCGCCGGGTCCGTTGACGACGCAGCCCATGACGGCGACGCGCAGCGGGACCTCCATGCCTTCGAGACCGGCGGTCACCTCCTCGGCGAGGGTGTAGACGTCCACCTGCGCACGGCCGCAGGACGGGCAGGACACGATCTCGAGCTTGCGGGGGCGCAGGTTGAGGGACTGGAGGATCTGGTTGCCCACCTTGATCTCCTCCACCGGCGGCGCGGAGAGGGAGACGCGGATGGTGTCGCCGATGCCCTTGGACAGGAGCGCACCGAAGGCGGTGGCGGACTTGATGGTGCCCTGGAAGGCCGGCCCGGCCTCGGTCACGCCGAGGTGCAGGGGCCAGTCGCCGCGCTCGGCCAGGAGCTCGTACGCCCGGACCATGATCACGGGGTCGTTGTGCTTCACGGAGATCTTGAAGTCGTGGAAGTCGTGCTCCTCGAACAGGGACGCCTCCCAGACGGCCGATTCGACGAGCGCCTCGGGGGTGGCCTTCCCGTACTTCTCCATGATGCGGGGATCGAGCGATCCGGCGTTGACGCCGATGCGGATCGAGGTGCCGGCAGCCTTGGCGGCGTCGGCGATCTGCTTGACCTGGTCGTCGAACTTGCGGATGTTGCCCGGATTCACGCGGACCGCCGCGCAGCCGGCGTCGATCGCGGCATACACGTACTTCGGCTGGAAGTGGATGTCCGCGATCACCGGGATCTGCGACTTCTTGGCGATGATCGGCAGTGCCGCGGCGTCGTCCGCCGAGGGGCAGGCGACGCGGACGATGTCACAGCCGGTGGCGGTGAGCTCCGCGATCTGTTGCAGGGTCGCGTTGATGTCCGTGGTCGGCGTCGTCGTCATCGACTGGATGCTGATCGGGGAATCGGATCCGACCCCCACCGAGCCGACCTTGATCTGGCGGGTCTTGCGCCGGGGAGCGAGGACGGGCGGCGGTGCTGCTGGCATTCCTAGGTTGACCGAGGTCAAAACTTCCTCCATGCTGGCGGCCCTGGCCGCGCTCGTGACGACATACGTACTCTCATTATCCACCCGGCGGGACGCTGCGGCGTCCTGGCGGGACGGAGCTCACACGAGGTCCCGGAAGGCCCCGATCACGGGATTCCATGCGGTGGTCTTGACGGCGGAGATCGCTCCCGCCTGCGCGAACGGGTCCTCGCTCACGAGCTGGTGGAGGTCGGCCTCGGTGGCGGAGGCGAAGAGCAGGAGCGCGCCCGTGCCGTCGGCGAAGGGGCCCGACGCGAGGACGCGGCCGTCGCCGACGAGTCCTTCGAGCCACTGGCGGTGCGCCGGGCGGTGCTCGGCACGGAGGTGGTCGTGGTCGGGGTTGTAGACGTACTCGACAGCGAAGATACTCATGGGTTTCACCCTACGTGACTCCCAGCAGGTAGACCTTGACGACGGTCGCGACGCTGGCCGCCCACAGCAGGGACGTCAGTGTGCCGATGATGAACCGCTCCGCCGCGGCGGGGGTCTCCTTCAGCTCGGCATAGCGTCCGAGGGCCTTGACCGCCACGACGTAGGCGATGGCGACGGGCTGGCCGCCGAGGATGGCGACGGTCACGGCGAGGCGCTCGAGCACGCCGATGACCAGCCCGCCGCGGAGCACCCCGGGAGGCAGGGCGTCGATCGGCGCCTGCGGTGGATGGGCAGGCGGCTCCGGCATCTCGAGCTGCGGCTGGTCCGCGGGCTCGAGGAGTTCCCGGCGCCGTTCCGCGGTGTCCACCGATCGCGCCAGGCGCAGCACGAGTCTGGTGACGGGCGAGCCCAGGCCGCCCGCGACGACGACGGCCACCGCGATCCACAGTGCCTCCACCGATACCTCCCCAGCCGTCCCCGACCGTGCCGCTCACCGTCGTCCGTCATGTCTACCGCACGCCACCCCCGTCGGAGCGCAGCGCGGCGGGGAGCCATGCGCGTCGGCGTCGAGAGGGCGTTCCGGCGGTCTTCTGTGGCCTCTCGTCGCGTGACGTGCCTCAGCCCTGCCGGTCGGTCCAGGCCAGGAGGCGTGCGGCTGCGTTCCGGACCGCGCGCTCCTCGTGCCAGGCCGCACGGGCGGCCGCCTTGCTCACGGCCTGCGGGCTGATGCCGAGGGTCCGTGCGACGGCGGTCTGCGTGCCGCGCTCGCCGGGCTGCAGGAGATCGAGGATGCGCCACTCCGCCTCGGAGCGGCCCAGGACGTGCCGGCCGAGCAGTGCGAGCACGCCTTCGGCTTCGGCAGCGACGTCGGCGCGGCCGTCCGGACCCTCGACGGCCAGCGGCGCACGGTCACCGGTCCTCTTGGCCCGGTCCACGGCCGTCCGGGCGGCGATGAAGGCGGATCCCCGGCCCTCCCGGGGAGAGGGCGGAAGGGGCTCCTCGACGCCGCCGATGCCGATCCCCACGTACCAGCCGCCTGCGCGGATGCAGAGCAGCGTGGCGTCGACGACGTCGGCCGGATCGGCCAGGACGCCCTGCGCCTCGTCCCCCACCGAGCGTTCCCACGGGAGGACGGTGCGGACCGGCCGCAGGAGCTCCAGGAGCTCGGGGATGCGGTCCGGGGAAGTCCGACTGGCGGCCTGGTCGATGGTGAGCACGAACATTCTTCAACCGTATGAGGTTGAAATTCGATTTACAACCGATCAGCCGAAGAGATCGACGGGCTTCACGATGTCGGCGTAGATCAGCAGGACGCCCATGCCCATCAGGAGGATCGCGACGGCGTACGTGAGGGGCAGCAGCTTCGCCATGTCGAACGGGCCCGGATCGGGTCGCTTGAACAGGCGCGCGATGCCGCGGCGGAGCCCCTCCCACAGCGCTCCGGCCACGTGCCCGCCGTCGAGCGGCAGGAGCGGGATCAGGTTGAACACGAACAGGGCGAGATTCACGCCGGCGACGAGCCCGATGAGGGTCGCCGCGCGGGAGGCGACGGGGATCTCCTCCATCGCGGAGACCTCCCCGGCGATCCGGCCGACGCCGACGACGCTGATGGGGCCCTCGGGATCGCGCGGTGCGTCGGAGAACGCCGCCTGGCCCACCTCAACCACGCGCTGCGGCAGATTCACCACCACGCCGGCCACGCTCGCGAGCGAGTCCCCGACGGCGGGCAGCACCTCGGTGGCCGGCTGGGGCACGAGCTCCTGCGTGGACCCGACGCCGATGAAGCCGACCTCCTGGGTGAGCGCGGTGCCGTCGTCGTCGACCGCTGCCGTGCCGTCCTCCGCCGGGACGGGCCGTTCCGTCAGCAGGGGCGTGATCGTGGAGTCGATTCTCTCGCCGTCGCGGACGTAGGAGATGGCGACCTCGCGTCCGGCGGCGTCGCGGATCCAGCCGGACAGCTCGTCCCAGTCGGTGACCTCCCGGCCGTCGAAGGCGACGACGCGGTCCCCCGGTTGCAGGCCTGCCTGGAAGGCGGGGGCGGCAGGGTCGTCGGGTCCGCAGTCGGTCTGGTTGGTGGCCACCTGCTGGCTGGCGGGGACCACGCAGCGGTACACCTCGGAGACCGTGGTGGTGGCCTGCGCGGTGCCGAAGCCCATGATGAGGACCGCGAAGAGGACGGTCCCGATGATCAGGTTCATCAGCGGCCCGCCGAGCATGATGATGATGCGCTTCCAGATGGGCAGCCGATAGAACACGCGGTCCTCGTCGCCGGGCTGCAGCTGTTCGGCGGCGGCCCGGCGCGCGTCGTTGGAGAGTTGCTGGAAGACGCCCGTGCTGGACTGGCGGACGGCGTCGGCCTCCGACGTCGGGGGCGGGAACATGCCCACCATGGCCACGTAGCCGCCGGCCGGGATGGCCTTGAGGCCGTACTCGGTCTCGCCGCGGCGCCTCGACCAGACGGTGGGCCCGAAGCCGACCATGTACTGGGTGACGCGGACCCGGAAGAGTTTCGCGGGTACCAGGTGGCCCACCTCGTGCAGCGCGATCGACGCCGCGATCCCGACGACGACGAACAGCACTCCGACGATGAACAGCAGAACGGTCACAGCGTTTCCTTCTGGTCTTGCATGTCCCCCGCACGCTCCGGCAGGGGCGACTCCTCGAGCGCACAACGGACACGGGCGCTCCGCCGTGCCCAGCGCTCCGCCGCGAGGACGGCGTCGAGGGTGAGTTCGCCGGGGGCGGCACCCGTGTCCTGGGCGCGCTGCTCCTCGACGACCGCGGCGACCGTGTCCACGATGTCAGTGAACCCTAGGACCCCGCTGTGGAACGCCTCCACGGCTTCCTCGTTCGCCGCGTTGTAGACGGCCATCCGGGTGCCGCCCTCGGCCGCGGCCCGCTTCGCGAGCGCGACGGCGGGGAAGGCGTCGTCGTCGAGCGGTTCGAAGGTCCACTCCTCGGGGCGGCTCCAGTCGCACGCCCGCGCCGAACCCGGCACGCGGAACGGCCAGCCCATGCCGAGGGCGATGGGGAGGCGCATGTCGGGCGGTGACGCCTGCGCCAGGGTGGACCCGTCCACGAACTGGACCATCGAGTGGATCATGGACTGCGGGTGCACCACGACGTCGATGCGATCCAGCGGGATGTCGAAGAGCAGGTGCGCCTCCACCAGCTCGAGGGCCTTGTTCACCATGGACGCCGAGTTGGTGCTGATCACGCGGCCCATGTCCCAGGTGGGGTGGGCGACAGCCTGGCTGGGCGTCACGTGCTGCAGCTGCGCGCGGGTCATGCCGCGGAACGGACCGCCGGAGGCCGTGAGGATGAGGCGGTCCACCTCGTCCGCCGTCCCGCCGCGGAGTGCCTGCGCGATGGCCGAGTGCTCGGAGTCGACCGGCACGAGCTGCCCAGGGGCGGCCGCCGCACGCACGAGGGCTCCCCCGGCGATCAGCGACTCCTTGTTGGCGAGCGCGAGCAGATGCCCGGCGCCGAGGGCGGCGAGGGTGGGCTCGAGACCGATCGACCCGGTGATCGCGTTGAGCACGACGTCGGCGTCCGGCCAGGCGGCGACGTCCGCTGCGGCGCGGTCGCCGGCGAACAGGTGCGGGGCGTAGCCGGTGACGCCGGCGTCGTCGGCGGCCCGGGAGATGGCGTGCTCGAGGTCGGCTTCCGTGCCGGATGCGACGCCGACGGCGGGGGCCCGGACGGCGACGGCCTGGCGGGCGAGGAGGTCGAGGTTCCGTCCGCCTGCGGTGAGTCCGGCGACGCTGAACCGGTCCGGCGCGGCCGCGATCACGTCGAGTGCCTGGGTGCCGACCGAACCGGTGGAGCCGAGAACGATGACGCGCCGATGTCCGCGGGTGGGGTTGCTGAAATCCATGGCCCCAGTATCCCGCAGACTGCCGGCGCTCGTGCTCCCTGCGGCGTTCTCGGTGGTCTTTCGGGCCTCTTGTTCTGTCAGTGCCGGGTGATGGAATGAGACCATGGAGGGACCGGCGATGCTGACCATCGAGGACGCCTATCGTGAGGCGACCGAGGGCTGGCCTGCGGATGCGTTCGAGGAGATCCTCGGGTCGGACGGGGAGTTCAACGACGACGGCGTCGACGAGTACGCCCGGGGGCGCATCGAGGACGCCTCGCCGTACGGCCTGGTCGGGTCCCTGCAGGCAGCGGCGTCCGGCGCCATCGAGCCTTCCGGCCTCGCGTCCACGCTCGACCTGCTGCGGGCCGCGGACCGGCTGGCGTCCTGGGCAGCTGCGCAGCGTGCCCGCCTGATCGCGCGGGTCCATAGTTTCAGCAATCCGGACCACCACTCCTGGTCGGGGCCGGCCTCCTCCCTGGCGTTCACCGAGACCGTCGCCGAGACCGCAGCGCTGCTCAAGCAGTCCGAAGGCTCCGCCGCACGGGTCGTCTCGGAGTCACTGGCGTTGACCGGTGCGCTCACGAACACGCTGGCGGCCCTCGAGAAGGGAGAGATCTGCCCGGGGCGGGCGTCGGTCATCGTGGAGCAGTCCCGCACCCTCCCCGATGAAGCCGTGTCCGGCTTCGAAGCCGAGATCCTCACGGTGGCAGGACAGCTGAACCGCCCGAGGCTCACGGCGCGGTGCCGACGGCTGCGGGAGAAGCTCCACCCGGAGACGGTGACTGCCCGCCGGGTCCGGGCGGCGGCCGACCGGTGCGTCGTCTTCGAGCCCGACCGCGACGGCATGGCGTGGCTGAGCGCCTACCTGCCGGCGGAGCAGGCACTCGCCGTCCATACGTCGGTGGACGCCCTGGCCCGTTCCCTGCAGAGTGGTGATGATCCGCGGACGCTCCCCCAACTGCGGGCCGACGTCCTGGCGGACATGCTGCTCGGCGGCGGTGGGCCCGGGTGTGCGGATCCTTCCGCCGGAGGGCCCTGCCGTTGCGGGAGCTCCGGGGGCGGCGGCGCGTGCCAGGGCGTGCGGTCTTCGGTGGCGAAGATCGTGGTGACCGTCCCGGTGTTCTCGCTGATGGGGCTCACCGACGAGCCGGCCGAGCTGGAGGGCTACGGCCCGATCCCGGCCGATGCGGCCCGTCGACTGGCAGCGGACGCCACCTCGTGGCTGCGCCTGCTCACGCATCCGTACACGGGGGCGGTGCTCGGCCTGGACCGGACCCGCTACCGCCCGAGCGAGGACCTGCGGACCTGGGTCCAGCTCCGGGAGAAGACGTGCAGCTTCTACGGCTGCTCCCGCGCAGCGAGCCGCTGCGACCTGGATCATCTGCTGGCCTGGGCCGACGACGGTTCCACGAGCGCGACCAACCTCTACCCGGTCTGCAGGCGCCACCACATGCTGAAGCATCAGACCGACTGGACACCGAGCCCCGATCCGGACGGCGGTCTGAGGTGGCTGTCGCCGGGTGGCCGGACGTATTCGACGCCTCCCGAACCACCGCCCGGCGACGCCGATTCGTCCGCGACCACACGCATCCTGCGAGAGCTCGAGACGGCGATGTGTTCTGAGCGAGGGCCCGATGCGGACGACCCGCCGCCCTTCTGAGACGCGGCAGGACATTCGACTCAGCTCCCCGGCGCCCGGGCCAGGGCACGGAAGGCATCGCTCGGCTCAGCGGCCGGGCTCAGCACCCCGACGCCCGAGCTCAGCTCCCCGGCGCCCGGGTCAAGGCGCAGAAGGCATCGCTCGGCTCAGCGGCCGGGCGAGCACCCCGACGCCCGGGCCAGGACCCTGAGCGCATGGTGGGTCTCAGCCGCCGGACACCCGTCTCAGGACGCTTCGCGCGTGCCGGAGGATCGGCTCGTCCACCATCCGCCCGTCATAGGTGAAGACCCCTCGCTCGTTCTCGGCCGCCGCGAGGAGTGCCCGCGCCCATTGGACGTCGGCTTCGACGGGGGCGAACGCTGCCCGCACCGTGGCGACCTGGCCGGGGTGGATGCAGGCCTTCGCCGCGAAGCCCGAAGCGACGGCGTCGTCGGCCTCCGCCGCGAGACCGTCGAGGTCACTGATGTCCACGTACACGGCGTCGATGGCGAGCCGATCCGCCGCGCCCGCCGCGAGGAGCACCTGCGAGCGCGCCTGGAGGGCCACCGCACGGTAGGCGCCGTCGGGCCGTCGGCTCGAGGTACCTCCGAGGGACGCCACGAGGTCTTCCGCGCCCCACATCAGCGCGCTGACGCCGTCGGCGCGGGCGATGTCCACGGCGTTCACGACACCGCGCGCGGTCTCGCACAGGGCAACGATGTCCACGTCGCCGAGGGCCGCCCGGACGGCGGCGACGTCGTCGGACGACTCCGTCTTGGCGAGCATGACCGTGCGGTAGGACGTGCCACGCACGGCGTCGCAGTCGAGCGCGAAGTCGGGTGTCCCCACGGGGTTCACGCGCACCACGGTGCGCTCCGGGTCGAGCGCGGACGCGGCGAGCGCCTCCCGCGCGGACGCCTTGGCCGCGGGCGCGACGGCGTCCTCCAGGTCGAGGATCACGGTGTCGGAGCGCTCCGCCGCCTTCCCGTAGCGTTCCGGACGGTCCGCCGGGCAGAACAGCAGTGCGGGACCCAGCACGATACCGCTCATGCCAGTCCGTCCCGGGGCGCCGTCGAGGACCACATGAGGACGCTGCGGGTCGCCGTCGCCACGACGTCACCGTGCTGGTTGCGCCCGGTGTGGGCCATCGAGACGACGCCCTGCCCGGGCCGGGACGAGGACGGCCGTACACCGGTGATCTCGGTCTCCGTGTAGAGGGTGTCGCCGTGGAAGAGCGGCTTCGGGAACGCGACGTCGGTGAGCCCGAGCTGCGCCACGATGGTGCCCTGCGTCAGCTGGGAGACGGACTGCCCCACGAGCGTCGCCAGGGTCAGCATCGAGTTCACGAGCCGCTGCCCGAACGGCTGGCCCGCGGACCACGCCGCGTCCAGGTGCAGCGCCTGCGTGTTCATGGTGAGCGTGGTGAACAGGACGTTGTCCGCCTCCGTGAGTGTGCGGCCTGGCCGGTGCGCGTACACGGCCCCGACCTCGAGCTCGTCGAAGTACAGGCCGCGCTGCTCGATCACGCCTCTCCCCCGCGCTCCACCCGCAGCGGTGCGCCGGTGGCCGCGACGACGTCGTCGATGGTCACGCCGGGTGCCGTCTCGCGGAGCACGAGTCCGTCGGGTTCGACGTCGATGACCGCGAGGTCCGTGATGATCCTGTCCACACAGCCCTTGCCGGTCAGCGGCAGGGAGCAGGATTCGACGATCTTCGGCCGCCCGGCGCGGTCCACGTGCTCCATCATGACGATCACCCGCTTGGCCCCGAAGACGAGGTCCATGGCGCCGCCCATGCCCTTGACCATCTTGCCGGGCACCATCCAGTTGGCGAGATCTCCGTTGCGCGCCACCTCCATGGCTCCGAGCACCGCGACGTCGACGTGCCCGCCGCGGATCATGCCGAACGAGGACGCCGAGTCGAAGAACGCCGCCCCGGCGTTGGCGGTCACGGTCTCCTTGCCGGCATTGATGAGGTCGGGATCGACGGCGTCCTCCGCCGGGTACGGCCCCACCCCGAGGATGCCGTTCTCCGAGTGCAGCACCACCTCGACGCCGTCGGGGATGTAGTTGGGGATCAGCGTCGGCATGCCGATGCCCAGGTTCACGTACTGGCCGTTCTCGAGCTCCTGGGCCACCCTCGCGGCGAGCTCGTTGCGTGTCAGTGCCATGGTCAGGCTCCTTCGGAGGCGGGCGCGGAGGACGAGGAGGGCGCAGCGAGCGAGACGGTCCGCTTCTCGACGCGCTTCTCGGGGTCGGGGGCGACGACGACGCGCTGGACGAAGATGCCGGGCGTGTGGACCTGCGCGGGGTCGAGTTCACCGGGCTCCACGAGTTCCTCCACCTCCGCGATGGTGATGCGGCCCGCCTGGGCGCACAGCGGGTTGAAGTTCATGGCGGTCGCGTGGAAGACGAGGTTGCCGTGGCGGTCGCCCTTCCACGCATGCACGAGCGCGTAGTCCGGCCGCACGGACTCCTCCAGGACGTAGTCGACGCCGTCGAAGGACCGCACCTCCTTGGGCTTGGAGGCTTGCGTGACGTTGCCTGACGCGTCGTAGCGCTGCGGCAGACCGCCCTCGCTGACCTGGGTGCCCACGCCCGCCGTCGTGTAGAACGCCGGGATGCCCGCACCCCCTGCGCGCAGCTTCTCGGCGAGTGTGCCCTGCGGCGTGAGCTCCACCTCGAGTTCGCCGGAGAGGTACTGGCGGGCGAACTCCTTGTTCTCGCCCACGTAGGAGCTGATGGTCCGGCGGATGCGGTGGTCGGACAGCAGGATGCCGAGGCCCCAGTCGTCCACCCCGCAGTTGTTGCTCACCGTCTCGAGCTCCGCCGTCCCCTGGGCGTGCAGGGCCTCGATGAGGGTCGCCGGGATGCCGCAGAGGCCGAACCCGCCGACCGCGAGCGACGCGCCGTCGCGAATGTCCGCCACGGCCTCCGCCGCGCTGCCAACCACCTTGTTGATCACTGCTTCTCCTTCGTGTCGCCGCTGCCTGCTGGATGGACCGACGGCTGGATGGTGCTAGAGGCCGAGCTCCCTCGCGATGAGCATGAGCTGGACCTCCGTGGTCCCCTCGCCGATCTCGAGGATCTTCGAATCACGGTAGTGCCTGGACACCACGAACTCGTTGATGAACCCGTAGCCGCCGAAGATCTGTGTCGCATCGCGGGCGTTGTCCATGGCGGCCTCGCCGGCCACGAGCTTCGCGATGGACGCCTGCGTCTTGAACGGCTTGCCGGCGAGCATGCGGGCGGCGGCGTCGTAGTAGGCGAGGCGCGCGGTGTGGGCGCGGACCTGCATGCGGGCGATCTTGAACTGGATGGACTGGTAGGCGCCGATGGTGTTGCCGAACGCCCTGCGCTCCCCGGCGTACCTGATGGACTGCTCCACGCAGCCCTGGGCCGCGCCGGTGGCGAGCGCTGCGATGGCGATGCGGCCCTCGTCGAGGATCTGCAGGAAGTTGGCGTAGCCGCGGCCGCGCGTACCGAGCAGGTTCGCCTCCGGGACGCGGACGTCCTTCAGGGTGAGCGGGTGCGTGTCGGAGGCGTTCCAGCCCACCTTGTTGTAGGCCTTTTCCGCGGTGAACCCTGGCGTGTCCGAGGGCACGAGGATGGTGGAGATCTCCTTCTTCACCGTGCCGTCGGGCCGCTCGGACGTGCCCGTGACGGCGGTGACGGTCACGAGGGAGGTGATGTCGGTGCCGGAGTTGGTGATGAACTCCTTGGTCCCGTTGATGACCCACTCGGATCCGCCCGCGCCGTCCTCGAGCTTCGCGGTGGTCTTGGTGCCGGAGGCGTCCGACCCTGCCTCCGACTCCGTGAGGCCGAAGCCGCCCAGCGCCGAACCCGAGGCGAGGGACGGCAGCCACTGCTGCTTCTGCTCCTCGGTGCCGAACCGGTAGACCGGCATGGCGCCGAGGGAGACACCGGCCTCGAGCGTGATGGCGACCGACTGGTCCACGCGGGCCAGCTGTTCGAGCGCCAGGCACAGCGCGAAGTAGTCGCCGCCCATGCCGCCGTACTCCTCGGGGAACGGGAGCCCGAACAGGCCCATGTCGCCCATCTGCTTGACGACCTCGTACGGGAAGCTGTGTTCGGCGTCGTGCTTGGCGGAGACCGGGGCCACCACCTCGTCGGCGAATTCGCGGACGGTGTCCACGAGGCTCTGGTATTCCTCGCTCAGTTCGAAGTTCATGCTGCGTTCCCTTCGGTGGTGCTGGAGGTGGTATCGGGATTGGATGTAGTGGCGGCCTCGATGGTCGCGACGATCTGCTGGGCCTTGACGAGGTCCCCGGGCTTGAGGGATAGGCGGACGACGCCGGACAGTCCGGCGGTGAGCTGGTGTTCCATCTTCATGGCCTCGACAGCGACGAGGACGTCGCCGGCCTCGACCGTGGCGCCGTCCACGACGGCGACGGACACGACCGTCCCCGGCATGGGGCTGCGGACCAGGGGGTCCGCGGCGCCCTCCTCCCGCAGGATGCGCGAGCGGGCGGCGTCGACGAGTTCACGGCGGCCGGGCCGGCGGATGCGCGTGGACCAGCCGGCGTCGCCGAGCCAGACGGTGTCCCCGTCGACCGCATACGGGGCCTGCGACCGGAGGCCGTCGAGGGTCGCGCCGGGCACGCCGGGCACGCCGGGCTCGACCGTGCCGGAGAGCGTGACGGCGATCGTGGTGTCGTCGACCGTCGCCGTCCATCCCGCGCCGTCGCGCAGCAGCGACACGGTCGCCGTGCCGCCGTCGTACTCGAGCGGGACGGTGCGCGGGCGCGCCGGGCCGAGGCGGAAACCGTCACCGCGGCTCCACGCGGACCCGCTCCGGGTCCCGGGACCGGCCGGTCCTGCCGTCGACGCCTCGACGAGGAGGACGGCGGCGAGCGCAAGATCCTGCGCCGTGACGTGCCGGAAGGCGAGCGCGGGGAGTTTCCGCTCGATCAGGGTGGTGTCGAGCCGCCCGGCCCGCACGTCGTCGTCGCCGATCAGGAGGCGCAGGTACTCGAGGTTGGTGTCCACGCCGAGCACCACGGTGCCGGCGAGCGCCGCATCGAGCCGGTCGAGCGCCTGGGCACGGTCCGTCCCCCAGGCGATCACCTTCGCGAGCATCGGATCGTACGACGACGAGACGGTCCCGCCGGGCAGCAGCGAGCTGTCCACGCGGATCCCGTCCCCCGCCGGTTCCGCGAGCGCGAGGATGGTACCGGTGGACGGCAGGAAGCCCGCCTCCGGATTCTCGGCGTACACGCGGGCCTCGACCGCATGACCGGTGAGGACGACGTCGTCCTGGGTGAGCGGCAGCCGCTCCCCCGCGGCGACGCGGATCTGCCATTGAACGAGATCCACCCCGGTGACGAGCTCCGTGACCGGGTGCTCCACCTGCAGGCGCGTATTCATCTCCATGAAGAAGAACTCGTCCGGGGCGGCATCGGAGACGAGGAACTCGACCGTCCCGGCGCCCGTGTAGTCGACACTGCGCGCCGCGTTGCAGGCGGCCTCACCGATCCGCCGGCGCGTGGCCGGATCGAGCAGGGGCGACGGCGCCTCCTCGATGACCTTCTGGTGGCGGCGCTGCAGCGAGCACTCGCGCTCGCCGAGGTGGATCACCGTGCCGTGGGCATCGGCGAGGACCTGCACCTCGATGTGCCGGGGCCGTGTAATGAGCCGTTCCAGGAACAGGGTGTCGTCACCGAAGGCGCGGGCGGCCACGCGGCGGGCCGTGGTGAGCACCCCGCGGAGGTCCTCGGCGCGGTCGACGACGTGCATGCCCTTGCCGCCACCGCCGGCCGAGGGCTTGATGAGCAGCGGGAAGCCGACGCCGGAGGCCGCGCGCACGAGGTCCTCGTCGGTCAGGCCCGGCTCGGCGATGCCCGGGACCACGGGCACGCCGGAGCGGGCCACGTGGTTCTTGGACCGGATCTTGTCGCCCATGACGTCGAGGGAGTGGACGCTCGGTCCGATGAAGACGATCCCGGCCTCCTGCAGTGCGTCGGCGAAGGCCGCGTTCTCGCTGAGGAACCCGTACCCGGGGTGCACGGCTCCGGCTCCGGTGCGGCGGCAGGCGTCCACGACGGCGGGGATGGAGAGGTAGCTCTCCGACGGCGCGGCGGCACCGATCCGGACGGCGACGTCCGCTTCGAGGACGTGCCGGGCGCCGGCGTCGGCGTCGCTGTACACGGCGACGGACCGCAGGCCCAGTGCACGGATGGACCGGATCACGCGGCAGGCGATCTCCCCGCGGTTGGCCACCAGGACGGTGTCGAAGGGCCAGTCGGCCGTGCCGGCCGGGTCGGGGCTGGAGGTGGGGCTCGGGATCGGGCTGGGAGTCATCTGGTCACATCCGGAAGAGGCCGAAGGAGGTCTCGGGCAGGGGCGCATTGGCGCAGACGTCGAGGGCGAGACCGAGGACGGTCCGGGTGTCGGCGGGGTCGATCACGCCGTCGTCCCAGAGCCGTGCCGTGGAGTAGTAGGGGTTGCCCTGCGCCTCGTACTGGTCGCGGATGGGCGCGCGGAACGCCTCCTCGTCCTCGAGCGGCCACTGCTCGCCGCGGGCCTCGAGCTGGTCGCGGCGTACCGTGGCGAGGACGGACGACGCCTGGTTGCCGCCCATGACGGAGATCCGGCTGGCAGGCCACATCCAGAGGAACCGTGGCGAGAACGCCCTGCCGCACATGGAGTAGTTCCCGGCGCCGAAGGAGCCGCCGACGACGACGGTCAGCTTCGGCACCCGAGCGGTGGCGACGGCGGTGACCATCTTGGCGCCGTTCTTCGCGATGCCGCCGGCCTCGTAGTCCTTGCCGACCATGAAGCCCGAGAGGTTCTGCAGGAAGACCAGGGGGACCCCGCGCTGGTCGCAGAGCTCGATGAAGTGGGCGCCCTTGAGCGCGGACTCGCTGAAGAGGACGCCGTTGTTGGCAACGATGCCCACCCGGTGGCCGTGGATCGTCGCGAAGCCCGTGACGAGCGTGGTCCCGTACTCACGCTTGAACTCGTGGAAGAGCGAGCCGTCGACGATGCGCGCGATGATCTCGCGGGCGTCGTACGAGGCGTTGACGTCCGTCGGCACCGCCCCGTAGAGCTCGTCCTCCGCGACGGCCGGCTCGAGGACCTGCGCGTCCGGTGCGGGCGTCGCGGGCGGCAGGGTGGCGATGATGTCGCGGACGATCTCGAGGGCGTGCTGGTCGTTGTCCGCCAGGTGGTCCGTGACGCCGGAGATCCGGGAGTGCACCTCGCCGCCGCCGAGCTCCTCCGCGGTCACCACCTCGCCGATCGCAGCCTTCACCAGGGGCGGGCCGCCCAGGAAGATGGTGCCCTGGTTGCGGACGATCACGGTCTCGTCGCTCATCGCGGGCACGTACGCACCGCCGGCGGTGCAGCTCCCCAGGACCGCGGCGATCTGCGGGATCTTGCGCGCCGACATGGTGGCCTGGTTGAAGAAGATGCGGCCGAAGTGGTTGCGGTCGGGGAAGACGTCGTCCTGACGGGGAAGGAACGCTCCGCCGGAGTCCACGAGGTAGACGCACGGCAGGTTGTTCTCGAGGGCGATCTCCTGCGCGCGGAGGTGCTTCTTCACCGTCAGCGGGTAGTAGGTGCCGCCCTTGACGGTCGCGTCGTTCGAGATCACGAGGACGTGGCGCCCGTGCACCATGCCGATGCCGGCGATCACGCCGGCGCCGGGGCACTCGTCGTCGTACATGCCGTTCGCCGCCAGCGGGGCGATCTCGAGGAAGGGGCTGCCGTCGTCGAGGAGCTGGTCGATGCGGTCCCGCGGCAGGAGCTTGCCGCGTGCCACGTGCCGTTCCCGGGAACGTTCGGGCCCGCCGAGGGCGGCGGTGGCCAGGCGTGCGCGGAGGTCCTCGACCAGCGTGGCCTGGGCGGCATGGTTCGCGGTGAACGCCGGTGAGAGCGGATCCACCTTCGACGTCAGAGTCTCCATCGACAACTTCCTCGAGCACGGCTCAGTTAGCACGCGCTAACTCGTTTCAGGTTAGTGGTCATTAACCCGGAAGTCCATCAGAATGAGGGAACCGTTCCCCCTGGACGGCCCGGACCCATCAGACGAGGACCCGCATGGAGGCATCGCCCATCGAAGAGCGTGTGACCGGCCGGAGCATCGCCAAGGCCACCCGGCGCGCCGCGCTGCTGACGGCCGCCGCCCGGCTTTTCGCGGAGCGGGGCTACAACGGGGTGTCCATCGAGGACCTCGGAGCGGCGGCCGGCGTGAGCGGACCCGCCGTCTACCGGCACTTCGCGGGCAAGCCCTCCGTGCTCTCCGCGCTGCTCACCGGGGTCAGCGAGGACCTGCTCGACGGCGGACGGGAGGTCGCCGCAGCGGCCGGGTCCCCGGAGGCGGCCCTGAAGGGCCTCATCGCGTTCCAGGTGGAGTTCGCCGTGAGCCACGCCGACGTCATCCGCGTCCAGGACCGCGACCTCGGCGCGCTGGCGGCCGACGATCAGCGCACCGTGCGGTCCCTGCAGCGCAACTACGTGCAGGTGTGGGTGGACGAGCTGGCCGCGTACCGGCCGGACACCGAGACCTCGCTGCTGCGGCGGAAGGTCCATGCGGTGTTCGGGCTGATCAACTCCACCCCGCACACCACGCACCGCCCCAGCTCCGCCCGGGAACTGGCCGTCTTCAGGGACCTCCTGGAGCAGATGGCGTGGGCGGCGCTGACAGTGTGAGCGGCCGCGCCCCCTAGTACGCTGAAGCACGAGAAGTCCCTGCCGCGCCGACCGCCCGGCCACTCCACCGACTGAAGGTACCGCCGTGATCACGCTACGTCCCGTTGAAGCCACCGACCTCGACGAGTTCTTCTCGCACCAGCTGGACCCGAGCGCCAACCACATGGCCGCCTTCGGGGCCAAGAACCCGTCCGACCGCGGGGTGTTCGACAACCACTGGCAGGACATCCTCAACGACCGCCGGATCACCGTACGGACCATCCTGTCCGACGGCGACGTCGTGGGCAGCATCCTCGCCTATCACGACGGCGAGACGCCGGAGATCAGCTACTGGATCGACCGGTCGCGCTGGGGGCAGGGCATCACCACCGCCGCCGTCGGCCAGTTCCTGGACGAGGTGACGCAGCGGCCCCTCCGCGCCCGCGCGGTCGCCGACAACGTGAGCTCCATCCGCATCCTCGAGCGCTGGGGCTTCCGGCAGGTCGGCGAGACGCAGGGCTTCGCCCCGGCCCGCGGCGCCGTGGTCCGGGAACTCATCCTCGAACTGCCCTAGTACTGCCCTAGTACTGCCCTAGTACTGCCGACCGCCAGGAGACACTGCATGGGTACCGCCCCGCTCGGCCGTCGCGAGACTCGCGATGACACGGAACAGCTCGTCTTCACCCGCTCGTTCGCCGCCACGATCGCCGACGTCTGGACCGCCTGCACCGACCCGGGGCGGATGCAGGGCTGGATCGGCACCTGGACCGGGGCCCCGGCCTCGGGCGAGATCGTCCTCCGGATGACCGCCGAGGGCGACGACGTCCCCGAGGAGGTCTACCTCGTGGAGGTGTGCGAGCCGCCGCGCCGCCTCCGCGTGCGCAGCCGCGACAGTGCCCCCTTCTCGGCCGACGGGTCCGGCCCGCGCGTCGCCTGGCAGCACACCCTGGAGCTCAGCGAGGCGGACGGAGCAACGCTCCTGCAGTTCACCCAGGCGGTGCCCGACGGACCGGTCGGTGCGGCCATGGCCGCGAGCGTCGGCCCGGGCTGGGACTACTACCTCGATCGCCTCGATGCGGTGATCGGCGGCACCGACACCGACCTGATCCTGTGGGAGCCCTACCTCGGGCGCTCCGAGGGCTACCGCGCCCTCTTCTCCAAGGATCCCGCCCCGACCTCAGACCATCGTCAGGACCATCGCCGGGTTCCGGAGGATGGTGCCGACGTCGGCCAGGAAGCGTGAGCCCTGCTCGCCGTCCACGAGCCGATGGTCGAAGGACAGGCTGAGGGTCATCACGGACCGCAGGGCGATCTCCCCCCGGTACTCCCACGGCATGCTGCGGACGGCGCCCATCGCGAGGATCGCCGCCTCCCCGGGATTCAGGATCGGCGTGCCGGCGTCGATGCCGAAGACCCCGATGTTCGTGATCGAGACCGTGCCGCCCGCGAGATCGGCCGGGGCCGTCCTGCCCGCCCGGGCGGTCTCGGTCAGCGACCCCAGCGCCTGCGCGAGGCCCTTGAGGGTCAGTGCCTGCGCGGCCTTGATGTTCGGCACGAGGAGCCCGCGCGGCGTGGCCGCGGCGATCCCGAGGTTCACGTCCGCGTACTGCACGATCTCCTGCGCCGGCTCGTCCCAGGACGAGTTGAGGCTCGGGTTGCGGGCGATCGCGATGCAGACGGCCTTCGCCACGACCGTCAGCGGCGTGATCCGGGTGCCCTCGAAGGCGCGGCTCGCCTTGAGTTCGGCGAGCAGCTCCATGGTCGGCGTGACGTCGATGGTCAGGAACTCGGTGGCATGCGGCGCGGTGAACGCACTGGCCACCATGGCGGCGGCCGTGTGCTTTCGCACGCCGCGGATCGGGGTGCGCGTCTCCCGGGCGCCTGGCTGGGTCGGCGGGGTCGGCGAGGGCAGGGCCTCCGGCCGGTCCTGCACGACGGTCGGCGCCACGGACGACGGCGCTCCCGCGAGCGCGGCCAGGACGTCGGCCCGCGTGATGAGGGCCCCCGGACCAGTGCCCGTCAGGGAATCGAGGGGAATTCCGAGGTCGCGTGCCAGCTTGCGGACCGGCGGCGTCGATCGGGGTCGCTCGCGGTGCTGCGCAGTCCCGGCAGCTACGGAAGGAGCAGCTGCGGCGGGAGACGCCGCGGGCAGCGCCGCCGCTGCGGGCTGCGGGGTGCCGGCTGCGGAGAGGCCGCGGCTGCGCCGCTGGGGGCGGCCTCCCTTCTCCACCGCGGCGCCGTACCCCACGAGGTTCGGCTCGCGCTTGGCGGGCGCCGGCTCGTCGCGCGCCGCCTCCTCCTCGGACACCGCCTGATCAGGAGCCGACGGCGCGGTGGGCAGGTCGGGCCCTGCCTCGACGTCGAACGAGACGATCGGCGCCCCGACGTCGACGACGGTCCCCGCGGCCTCGTGGAGGCGGACGACGACGCCCGCGTAGGGCGACGGCAGCTCCACGACGGCCTTCGCGGTCTCGACGTCGGCGATGATCTGGTTGAGCTCCACGGTGTCGCCCTCGGCGACGTGCCACTGGACGATCTCCGACTCCGTCAGCCCCTCCCCGAGGTCCGGCAGGCGGAATTCACGGATCCTGGTGTTGGTCCTGGACGTCGTCACGGTCACTGTCCTGCTCCCTGGCTGCTGTCCGGGCGGTCGAGCCCGCTGAGGGAGTTCGGCCGACGCAGGGCGCGGTCCACTCCGTCGAGGATCCTGTCGAGGTCCGGCAGGTGGTGGAATTCGAGCTTCGAGTACGGGTACGGGATGTCGAAGCCCGTGACGCGCACCGGCGCGTGCTCCAGGTAGTCGAAGCACCGCTCCGTGATGCTCGCGGCGATCTCCGCCCCGAGGCCGCCGGACTGCGCGGCCTCGTGCGTGACGACGAGGCGGCCCGTCTTCCGTACCGACGCTTCCACGGTTGCGAAGTCGATCGGCGCGAGGGAGCGCAGGTCTATCACCTCGATGGAGATGCCGTCGTCGGACGCCGCGACAGCAGCGTCGCGGGCGGTGGGGACCAGCGGGCCGTAGGTCACGAGGGTGACATCGGTGCCCTCGGCCACCACGCGGGCGGCCCCCATGTCCGACGCCGCCGGGTCCACGCCCTCGTCCACCTCGCCCTTGACGTGGTAGCGGCGCTTGGGCTCGAAGTAGAGGACGGGGTCGTCGCACGCGATGGCCTGCTGGATCATCGTGTAGGCGTCCTGCGGGTTGGAGACGCTGACCACGCGCAGGCCGGAGGTGTGCGTGAAGTAGGCCTCGGGCGACTCGGAGTGGTGCTCCGGGGACCCGATGCCGCCGCCGAAGGGCACGCGGACGGTGATCGGCATCTTCACGGCGCCCTGCGTGCGGTAGTGCAGCTTGGCCACCTGGCACACGATCTGGTCGAACGCCGGGTAGATGAAGCCGTCGAACTGGATCTCGACGACGGGCCGGTAGCCGCGGTACGCCATGCCGACGGCGGTGCCCATGATGCCGGCCTCGGCGAGCGGGCTGTCCATGACGCGGTGCGGTCCGAAGTCCTTCTGCAGGCCGTCGGTGATGCGGAAGACTCCCCCGAGCTTGCCGATGTCCTCACCCATGAGGATCACCTTGGGGTCCTCGTCCATGGCGCGGCGGAGACCGGCGGTGATCGCGCGGCCGAAGGTCATGGTGGACATCAGCGGGGTCCTTCCTGGGGTGCCTGCGCGAAGGAGGCGAGGTAGCGCTCGTAGTGGTCCTGCTGGCGGTCCAGCCAGGAGTTCGGCGTGCTGTACACGTGCTTGAACACGTCCGACGGCGCGGGTTCCGGCATCGACAGGCAGCCCTGCCGCAGTTCGGCGGCCACGGCGTCGGCCGTGGCCTTCACGGAATCCGTGTACTCGGCCTCGAGCAGGCCGAGGGAGTCGAGCAGGGCGGCGAGGCGGGCCAGCGGGTCACGCGCCGCCCAGTCCTCGAGCTCGTTGGCGTCCCGGTACCGGGTGGGGTCGTCCGCCGTCGTGTGCGGGCCCATCCGGTAGGTGACGGCCTCGATGAAGGTGGGGCCGCCGCCGGAGCGGGCCCGGGCGAGGGCCTCCCGGGTGACGGCGAGGCACGCGAGGACGTCGTTGCCGTCCACGCGCACCGACGGGATGCCGAAGCCGGGCGCCCGCCGGGCGATGGGAACGTGCGCCTGCAGTCCCACGGGCTCGGAGATGGCCCAGTGGTTGTTCTGGCAGAAGAAGATCACCGGCGCCTGGTAGCTGGCGGCGAAGACCATGGACTCGTTGACGTCGCCCTGGCTCGTGGCGCCGTCGCCGAAGTAGGCGACCGCCACGGCATCGTCGCCGTCGTTGATGATGCCCATCGCGTACCCGGTGGCGTGAAGGGTCTGCGCCCCGATGATCACCTGTGGGGTGGCCATGTTGATCGTGTAGGGGTCCCAGCCCGAGGACGCGTTGCCCCGCCAGACCCGCAGGATGTCCGAGAGGTCCACGCCGCGGCAGTAGGCGACGGCGTTCTCCCGGTAGCTGGAGAACACGAAGTCGTCGGAGCGCAGGGCACGGCCGGAACCGATCTGCGCCGCCTCCTGCCCCAGCAGCGGCGGCCAGAGGGCCAGCTCGCCCTGGCGCTGGAGCGCGGTGGCCTCGGCGTCGATGCGCCGCACCACCACCATGTCCTCGTAGAGCTTCTGCAGCGCGGGGCCGTCGATGTCGGCCACGAGAGCGTCGTAGTGCGCGTGGGGGTGGCGGACGCCGTGGGAGTCGATGAGCTGGACGAGGTCGTCCGCGCCGGGTCGGGCGGGGCCCGGGAGCACCGTCCCGGTCGCCGGTCCGGCGTCGTCGATCCCACCGGTGGATCCCGGTCCTGGCCGGGTGCCGTCCTGAGCCATTGCACGCAACCTTCGCAGTTCGCAGAGGCCCTCCGCCGGCGGTCCGCACGGCTGGAAGGGCTCCGGGCACCATTGCCCGGAGTGATTGTGACCCTACTCACACCGTACAGGCGGCACAACCATGGCGTCCCGAACTGAGCAGAGTGCCCTGTCCGGGCCTCGACGGCCGTGTTAGCGTTGCGCACTATGCATCCCCTCGACCTCACCGACATACGCCTGCTGCAGGCCCTGTCGAAGGACCCCCGGCGCACCGTCGTCGCCCTCGCCCAGAAGCTCGGCCTCTCCCGCAACACGGTCCAGGCGAGGATGGCGCAGCTGGAGAAGAAGGGGGTCTTCCTCTCCTTCGAACGGCGCATCAACACCGCGGCGCTGGGCTACCCCCTGACCGCGTTCATCCACGTCCATGTGCAGCAGCAGAAGCTCGCGGCCATCACCCGGAGCATCGCCGCGGTCCCCGAGGTCATCGAGGCGTTCGGCCTGACCGGGCAGGCCGACATCCTGGTGCGCGTGGTCGCCGTCGACGCCGAGGACCTCTTCCGGATCAACGGCAAGATCCTCGGCTGCGACGGCGTGGAGCGCTGCGACACCTCCCTGGCCATGGGCGAGCTCATCCCGTTCCGCGTCGAGCCGCTGCTGGCCCGCGCGTCGCTCCCGGCGCCCTGACCGTCGGGGACGCCGGTGGTCCCTGCCGTCGTCGGTCCCTGAACGGGCGAGGCCGCCCCACCGGACGGTGGGACGGCCTCGTTGCTCTACCGGTCAGCGGGTCAGTGGTCGGTGGCCTTCTCGGCTCCGACGCCGGTCAGCGAGCGCACCTCCATCTCGGCCTGCTTCATGGGGTCCTCCGCGGTCTTGGAGAGCGTGGTGCCCAGCCAGCCGAGGAAGAACGCGAGCGGGATCGAGACGATGCCCGGGTTGCTGAGCGGGAACACCGAGAAGTCGGCGCCCTGGATCATCGACTTCTCGCCGCCGGAGACCACGGGCGAGAGCGCGATCAGGAGGATCGCCGAACCGAGGCCGCCGTACATGCTCCACACCGCGCCCTGGGTGTTGAACTTCCGCCAGAACAGCGAGTAGAGGATGGTCGGCAGGTTGGCACTGGCGGCCACGGCGAAGGCGAGCGCCACGAGGAACGCCACGTTCTGCCCCTGCGCACCGATGCCGCCCAGGATGGACAGCAGGCCGATCACGACGACGGTGCGGCGGGCCACCTTGACCTCGCCGTCAGGGTTGACCTTGCCCTTGCGGATGACGCTCGCGTAGATGTCATGGGCGAAGGACGCCGCGGCCGTGATGGTGAGGCCCGCGACGACCGCGAGGATCGTGGCGAACGCGACGGCGGAGATCAGCCCGAGGAGGATGGACCCGCCGAGCTCGTAGGCGAGCAGCGGGGCCGCGGAGTTCACGCCGCCCGGGGCGGCCAGGATGCGGTCCGACCCGATCAGCGCGCTGGCGCCGTAGCCGAGCACGAGCGTGAACAGGTAGAAGGCGCCGATGAGCCAGATGGCCCAGACCACGGACCGTCGGGCCTCCTTGGCCGTCGGGACGGTGTAGAAGCGCATGAGCACGTGCGGCAGGGCCGCGGTGCCGAGCACCAGCGCGAGGGCCAGCGAGAGGAAGTCGAGCCGCGTGGTGGCGCTGATGCCGTACTGCAGGCCGGGGCTCGTGATCGCCGCGTTGCCGGAGGTCTCGATCGCGGCTCCCAGCAGCGTGGAGAGGTTGAAGTCGTGCAGGACCAGGACCCAGACGGTCATGATGAACGCGCCGGCGATCAGCAGGCACGCCTTGATGATCTGCACCCAGGTGGTGCCCTTCATGCCGCCGATCAGCACGTACATGATCATCAGCACACCGACGACGGTGATGACCAGGGACTGCCCGAGGCGGTCGTCGATGCCGAGGAGCAGCGAGACGAGCCCGCCGGCGCCGGCCATCTGCGCGAGGAGGTAGAAGAAGCAGACGGCCAGCGTGGTGATCGCCGCGGCGATGCGGACGGGTCGCTGCTTCAGGCGGAAGGACAGCACGTCCGCCATGGTGAACTTGCCGGTGTTGCGGAGGAGTTCGGCGACCAGGAGCAGTGCGACGAGCCACGCGACGAGGAACCCGATGGAGTACAGGAACCCGTCGTAGCCGTTGATGGCGATCGCGCCGACGATGCCGAGGAAGGAGGCCGCCGAGAGGTAGTCCCCCGCGATGGCGGTGCCGTTCTGCCCGCCGGTGAAGGAGCGGCCGGCGGCGTAGTAGTCGGCCGCGGTCTTGTTGTTGCGGCTCGCCCGGAGCACGATCACCAGGGTGATCGCGACGAAGAGCCCGAAGATGGTGATGTTGAGCAGCGGTGAGCCGACCGTCGTCGTCTCGGCCGTCTGCAGCGGGACGCGCACACCCGCACTCACGAGAGGGATCATTTCTTTCCGCCTGACGGGTCGATGAACGCTTCGGGGGCCGCTTCCTCGAGCTCGTGCCGAAGGTTCGCGGCGATCGGGTCGAGGCGCCGGTTGGCATAGCTGACGTACCACATGGTGATGGCGAAGGTGCTGACGAACTGCAGCAGCCCCAGGACGATGCCGATGTTGATGTTCCCGACCACCGGGGTGGCCATGAACTCGTGCGCGTAGTCGGCCAGCAGCACGTAGGCGAAGTACCAGAGCAGGAAGAACACTGCCATGGGGAAGACGAAACTGCGGTGGCGCTTGCGCAGTTCCCTGAACTGCTCGGTCTGCTGGACTTCGGTGAAGTCGACGGCAGGACCGGAGCCGGCGGCCGGCTCTCCTGGGTGCGAGCCCATGGTTCCTCCTTCATTCTCGGGAGTCACTCCAGCCGCGAGGGCGGCACCGTCGCAGCACAGGAAGGCACGTCGGTGTGACTCCCATCACTGTGCGGGACCGTCGCGGAGCACACCAGCCGGACACGGGCGTCCGTCGCCGAGCGCGCCGGTGGATGCGGTGAACGGTCACCGGACGCGCGGGACGGGTGTCCGGTGACGGCTACTGTGGAGCAATGTTCAGCGCCGCCGTCGACACCGCGCTGGTGTGCGCCGTCGTCGTCGTCACCCTCGCCGTCGTCGCCTCGCTCGGGTTCCGGCTGTCGCGTTCGTCCCGCGACCTCGGGTCCGACGCCGACCGCGCCACCTACGCCACGCTCCACACGGCAGCGCTCGCCTCCGAACACCTGCGCGAGGGCCTGACACCGGCCGGCGCCCCGAAGGCGAGCCGCCACCTGCACGGACTCCTACGGTGCGACGTCCTGATGATCAGCGACGACGCCGCGGTGCTGGCCTGGGACGGCGGGCGCGGGACGCCGGCGGAGGTGATGCCCCTGGTCCGGCAGGTGCTCGAGAGCGGCCGCACCCAGATCTTCCGCCGCCAGCGCCTGGAGGCGGCGGGACTCGCGGAGCCCGGCGATCTGGTGCTCTCCCCCGTCCGCGTGGACGGCCGCGTGGTCGGCACCGTCGGCGCCCTGGCCGAGGACGTCGGCGCCGGCCTCGTCCGGGCCACGAACGAGCTCGCCGGGTGGGTGTCCACCCAGGTGGAGCTCGCCGAGCTGGACTCGTCGCGCCGGCTCCTCGCGGAGGCCGAGGTGCGTGCCCTCCGTGCACAGATCAGCCCGCACTTCATCTACAACTCCCTCAACGCCATCGCGTCCTTCATCAACACCGACCCGCAGCGCGCCCGCGAGCTCGTGGTCGAGTTCGCGGACTTCACGCGCTACTCGTTCCGCCGCCACGGCGACTTCACGACGGTGGCGGAGGAACTGCGCAGCATCGACCGCTACCTCCTGCTGGAACGCGCCCGGTTCGGTGACCGGCTGAGGGTCAGCCTCGAGATCGGCCCCGAGGTCCTCAGCACCGTCATCCCGTTCCTCAGCCTCCAGCCGCTCGTCGAGAACGCGGTGCGCCACGGCCTCGATTCGAAGGACGGCATCGGGAACATCACCATCACCGCGCACGACGTCGGCTCCTTCGCGGAGGTGACCATCGAGGACGACGGCGTGGGGATCGAACCGGAGCACCTGCGCTCGGTCCTGGCCGGTCACACGGAGGGCGTGCACGTGGGTCTGCGCAACGTCGATTCCCGCCTCCGGCAGGTGTATGGCGACGACCACGGGCTGATCATCGACACCGCGCCCGGCGCCGGTACGCTCATCACGATGCGCGTGCCCAAGTCCCAGCCCGACCACCGGGCGTGAGGCGCGTACCCTAGGACGCATGCTCACTGTGGTCGTCGTCGACGATGAACTCCCCGCTGTCGAGGAACTGGCCTTCCTGCTCGGCAGGGACGCACGGGTGGGAACCATCCACCGCGCCTCGAGCGGCGCGGAGGCGCTCAGGGTCCTCGAGCAGCACAGCGTCGACGCCCTGTTCCTCGACATCCACATGCCGTCCCTCTCGGGGCTGGACATCGCCCGGGTCATCTCCCGCGTCGCCCGGCCGCCCGCCGTCGTGTTCGTCACCGCGGACGAGGACCGCGCCCTGGAAGCCTTCGACCTGCGCGCCGTCGACTACCTCCTGAAGCCCGTGCGCACCGAGCGCCTCGCGGAGTCCGTCCGCCGGGTGTGCGAACTGATGGAGGGCTCGACGCCGGCGCCGGAGGTCATCACCGTGGACCAGGGCGGCGTCAGCCGCATGATCCGCCGCGACGACGTGCGCTACGTCCAGGCGCAGGGCGACTATGCGCGCCTGCACACGTCCGAGGCCAGCTACCTCATCCGGATCCCCCTCAACGACCTCGAACGCCAGTGGGCCGAGGCGGGGTTCCTGCGCACGCACCGCTCCTACCTCGTGGCGATGGACCAGGTCCGGAAGGTCCGGATCGGTGCCGGCCGGGCGAGCCTGTTCGTCGGCGACGCCGAGCTGCCGGTCAGCCGGCGGCACCTGCCCGACGTCCGCGAGAAGCTCGAGGCCACCCGCCTCCGGCCGGGCCAGTGAGCCCCGACGATCCCCGATGACGCAGGAACAGCCCGGGCCGCCCCGCCGCGTCCGGGTGACCGCCCCGCGGACCGCCGCCCGCGCCACGGGGGCGTCCTTCCCGGTGGCCCGCGAGATGGCCGAACAGTCCGAGCTGGGCCAGCTGTTCGTCACCTCCCTGATCCGGTCGCAGCTGCGCCTCGCGCTCGTGGTGGCGGGCGGGTTCCTGGTCATCCTGATGGGCATCCCGGTGCTGCTCGCGGTGTTCCCGGACATCGAGGCGATGACCGTCCTGACGGTCCCCCTCCCCTGGCTGATCCTCGGCCTCGGGGTCTACCCGCTCGTCATCGGCTGCGCGATCCTCTACGTGCACAGCGCCTCCCGCAACGAGCGCCGCTTCCAGGACCTCGTCGACGATGACTGACGCCCTCGACGCCGGCGGCCTGCACCTCAGCCCCGCCGTCGGCTACACCGCGCTGCTCCTCGTGGCCCTCAGCACCGTGCTCATCGGCATCTACGGGCTGAGGATCTCCCGCACCACCGGGGACTTCTACGTCGCCTCCCGGACGGTGCGCCCGTGGTGGAACGCCTCGGCGATCGGCGGCGAGTACCTGTCCGCGGCGAGCTTCCTCGGCGTCGCCGGGCTCATCCTCATCTCCGGGGTGGACGCCCTCTGGTTCCCGATCGGGTACACCGCCGGCTACCTGATGCTCCTGCTGTTCGTCGCCGCTCCGCTGCGCCGCTCCGGCGCCTACACCATCCCCGACTTCGCGCAGGCCCGGCTGGACTCGCTGCTGGTGCGCCGCGTGACCAGCATGCTCGTCGTCGTCGTCGGCTGGCTGTACATCGTACCGCAGCTCCACGGCGCCGCCCTGACGGTGCAGATCACCACGGGCCTGCCGTCGTGGGTGGGGCCGCTCGCCGTCGTCGTCGTGGTGTGCCTGAGCGTGGTCACGGGCGGCATGCGCTCCATCACGTTCGTCCAGGCGTTCCAGTACTGGCTGAAGCTGACGGCCCTCGCCGTCCCGGCGGCGTTCATCCTGTTCCGTCTGGGCGCCGACGGTGCCTCGATCACGGCGGGCGGCAGCGCGTTCACCACCGACCTGAACACGACGGCGCACGCCTCCCTCTACGGGACGATCTCGCTGGTCATCGCGCTCCTGTTCGGCACGCTCGGGCTCCCCCACGTGCTGGTGCGCTTCTACACGAACCCGGACGGGGCATCGGCACGGCGGACCACGGTCCTCGTGCTCGGCCTGCTCTCGGTCTTCTACCTGTTCCCCACCGTGTACGGGATCCTCGGGCGCATCCATACACCGGAGCTCGCCGCGGGGGGCGCCGCGGACGCGACGGTCCTCCTGCTCCCCGGGCGCATCTTCGACGGCGCGACCGGGGACCTGCTCTCCGCCCTCGTGACTGCGGGCGCCTTCGCCGCGTTCCTGTCGACGACGAGCGGCCTCGTGGTCTCCCTCGCCGGCGTGATCAGCCAGGAGTTCTTCCAGGGAAGCGTGACGGGGTTCCGGCGGGCGGCGCTGCTGTCGACGATCGTCCCCCTGGTGATCGCCCTCCTCACCGACACGCTTGCGCTGGCCGGCAGCGTGGGGTCCGTCTTCGCGTTCACCGCGTCCACCATCTGCCCGCTGCTGCTGCTCGGGATCTGGTGGCGGGGCCTCACCGACGCCGGCGCGATCGCGGGCATGCTCGTCGGTGCGATCCTGTGCGGCGGGGCGATCGCGGTCACCGCCGCGCTCGGGCCGGACGGGGGCTGGGTGTGGCTCGGCCAGCCGGCCCTGTGGACGGTGCCGGCCGCGTTCCTCACCATGGTGCTCGTGTCACGCGCGACGGCGGGCCGGCGGCCGGCAACGGCGTCGCGCGTCCTCGCCCGCCTCCACACGCCCGAGCCGCGCTAGGTCAGTCGATCCCGGCCATCAGTTCGACGACGCGGTCCAGGAAGGAGTCCACCTGGTTCTCCTCGTAGCCCTCCGATCCCCGTGCCTCGCGGAACACGGCACGGCGGACGACGTCGACGCTCATGGGGACGTGGTTCTCGAGGTACTGCAGGAGCTCGTCGCACAGGCGGTCGACGTCCTCGAGGTTGTAGCTGGGCGTGCTGTGCCTCGAGGGCCGGCGGAAGCGCTCGCCGGCCGGGCGGTGCAGCCTGCTGCGCAGCACGGCGGCGGTCCGGCCGATCTGCCGCAGCCACGCGTCCTCGCCCTCGGTCCTGATCAGGTGATCGCGTTCCCGCTGCGCGAAGACGTCCTCGAGGCGGTCCAGTTCGGCGTCGACGGCCTGCGGCTCGTACCCCCCGCGGGCCGGGTCGAAGGCCGTGGACCGGACATCCCTGCTCGTGATGGCCTCCTTGGCCCGGTCCGCGGCCTCGTAGCAGCCGCGCGCCCGGGCGAGGAACCGGTCCACCTGGCGGGTGTTGTAGCCGAACTCCCGCCGTCCGACACGTGCGAACGGGGGGCTGTCAGGGCGAGCAAGGTCCATGAGCGCTGCTCCTTCCACCTGGAACCATCGAGGGACGGGTCCGGGGCCATCGGCTCCGGGGTTCCGCGGCCAGCCTAGGGTCAGATCATGCCCGGGATCAAGACGGCGGACAGGAGATAGGCCACCGGGCACGCCAGGACGATCGAGTCGAGGCGATCCATCACCCCACCGTGGCCGGGGAGGATGGTGCCCATGTCCTTGACACCCAGTTCACGCTTGATCATCGACTCGGCGAAGTCGCCGGCGGTGGCCGAGGCGACGACGACGACGGCCAGGACCAGGCCGATCCAGAGCGGCTGCCCGAGCAGGAACACCGCACAGGAGCCGCCCACGATCATCGCACCGCCGATCGAGCCGCCGAAGCCCTCCCACGATTTCTTGGGGCTGATCTTCGGGGCCATGGGGTGCTTGCCGAAGAACGCTCCGATCAGGTACCCGAAGGTGTCGTTCGCGACGACGAGCAGCAGGAGCGTGGCGATGATGAGGTAGCCACCCTCGGCGCGCATCAGGAGCATGGCGAAGCTCATCATGAACGGCACCCAGAGCAGGGTGAACGTCCCGGCCATGAGGCTCTTCGCGGCATCCGGTGCCGGGTCGAGCGAGCGCCACAGGAAGATGCCGACGACGGCGGCGACCGTCGCGGCGGTGAGCCCCTCGGGTCCGCCGAAGTAGGCGGAGAACGGGAGGACGAGCGTCCCCGCCAGGGTCGGCGCGAGGGGCACGCGGATGCGCCGCAGGCCCAGGGCCCGCGAGATCTCCCACACGCCCACGGCGGCGAACAGGGTGACGATGCCCCCGAAGACGACCGGGAAGAACAGCAGGCCCGCCAGGACCGGGATCAGGAGCCCGGCGCCGACGCCGATCGCGGCGGGGAGGTTGCGCCCTACCCGCGAGGGCGCTCCGGACTCCCGGGCGGGCCGTCGCCGCTTCTGCCGCCCCAGGACGGATCCCCCGGGACGGCGCGCCCCGCGGGCTCCGGATGTGGCGGCCGTGGCTGTCCCGGCGTCGGCCTTCGGGGCACGCCCGAGGCCCGCGCCGGGGGTCTGGTGATCCGCCATCAGACCTCGAGCAGCTCGGCTTCCTTGCGCTTGAGGAGCTCGTCGACGAGGTCCACGCGCGCCTTGGTCATCGCGTCGAGTTCCTTCTCCGCGCGCGAGCCCTCGTCCTCTCCGGCGTCGCCGTCCTTGACGGCCTTGTCGATGCCGTCCTTGGCCTTGCGGCGCACGTTGCGGAGGGAGATCTTGGCGTCCTCGGCTTTGGTCTTCACCAGCTTCACGTACTCCTTGCGGCGCTCCTGGGTGAGCTCGGGCAGGACCACCCGGATCACGTTGCCGTCGTTGGACGGGTTCGCACCGAGGTCGGAGTCCCGCAGGGCGCGCTCGATGTCGTTGAGGGAGGCGCGGTCGAACGGGGTGATGAGCAGGGTGCGTGCCTCGGGGTTCTGGAAGGACGCCAGCTGCTGCAGCGGGGTGGGGGCGCCGTAGTACATGACCACCACCTTGGAGAACAGGGAAGCGTTCGCCCGGCCGGTGCGGACCGTCGCGAAGTCCTCCTTTGCGACCTCCACGGCCTTGTCCATCTTGTCGGTGGCTTCCAGCAGGGTCTCTTCGATCACAATGTCTCCTTCGGTCCGCAGTCGGCTGCACGGCAACCGTTCCAGTGGT
This sequence comes from Arthrobacter pityocampae, assembly GCF_002927275.1. Classification (GTDB taxonomy): domain Bacteria; phylum Actinomycetota; class Actinomycetes; order Actinomycetales; family Micrococcaceae; genus Arthrobacter_D; species Arthrobacter_D pityocampae. Next base: position 140,225 of record NZ_PRKW01000003.1, read on the forward strand.
TCATCCTAGTTCAACGACGCGCCGCGCCACGGCGGCGCCGGCGGCGTGGCCGTCCGGCCCCGGGGTCAGGTGGTGACGAGGGTGCCGAGCTTCTCGCCCCGGATGGCGCGCGTGACGTTGCCCTCGCCCTGCATCCCGAAGACCACCATGGTGAGGTTGTTGTCCTTGCACATGGTCATGGCCGTCTGGTCCATCACGCGGATGTCCCGGCGCAGGGCCTCGTCGTAGGACAGCTCGAGGAGCTTCTCCGCCGTCGGGTCCTTGTGTGGGTCGGCGGTGTAGACGCCGTCGACACCGCTCTTGGCCATGAGGACCTCGTCCGCGTGCACCTCGAGCGCACGCTGGGCGGCGACCGTGTCGGTGGAGAAGTAGGGCAGTCCGGCGCCCGCACCGAAGATGACCACGCGCCCCTTCTCGAGGTGGCGGATCGCGCGCCGGGGGATGTACGCCTCGGCGACCTGACCCATGGTGATGGCGCTCTGCACACGCGTCTCGACGCCTGCCTGCTCGAGGAAGTCCTGCAGGGCGAGGCAGTTCATGACCGTGCCGAGCATGCCCATGTAGTCGGCGCGGGAGCGGTCCATGCCGCTCTGCGACAGTTCGGCGCCGCGGAAGAAGTTGCCGCCGCCGACGACGATCGCCACCTCGACCTCGCCGACGGTCGCGGCGATCTGCTGGGCGATCCCGCGGACGGTCTCGGGGTCTACGCCGAGCTTGCCGCCGCCGAAGACCTCACCGGAGAGCTTGAGCAGGACCCGGCGCCGCCCGGCGGGACCACCCGTCGGAGCAGTGGAAGTGGTGTCCATGAAGTGCCTCCCGGGCATAGTGCTGTGGGCCGGTCCTGGTCGGACGGCCGTGGTGCGAAGGGTGGGATGGTGCCGGATCCGTAACAGGATACGGCGCGCTTCCCGGGCGCAGGAAAGGGCGGCCACCTCGAGGGGTGGCCGCCCTTCACCGTTGTACTGGAGACCGGCCTGGGGTACTAGGCTCCGACGCGGAACCGCGCGAAGGCCGTGGCCTTGGCGTCGGCCTCGGTGAGGACCGCGGCGACGGACTTCTTGGCATCCTTGGCGAACGCCTGGTCGAGAAGGACGCTCTCCTTGAAGAAGCCGGTGAGGCGCCCTTCGACGATCTTCGTGAGGGCCTGCTCGGGCTTGCCCTCGGCGCGGGCCGTCTCGTCGGCGATGCGGCGCTCCGACTCGACGAGCTCGGCGGGGACGTCCTCGCGGGTCAGGTACGTGGGCGAGTACGCGGCGATGTGGACGGCCACATCGTGCGTCGCCGCGACGGCGGCGTCGCCCGAACCCTCGGCGGCGAAGAGCACGCCGACCTGGGCGGGGAGGTCCTTGGACGTCTTGTGCAGGTAGGCGTCGACGAGCTGGCCCTCGATGCGGGCGATGCGGCGGATGTCGACCTTCTCGCCGAGCAGCGCGCCGGCTTCGATGACGTGCTCGGAGACGGGCTTGCCGTCCAGCTCGAACGCCAGGAGGGACGCGACGTCGGCGGCGCCGGACTCGACGGCCGCACCGAGCACCTTGTTGGAGAACTCGATGAAGGGACCGGCCTTCGCGACGAAGTCGGTCTCGCAGTTGACCTCGATCATGACGCCGACATTGCCGTCGACGCGAGCGGCGACGAGGCCCTCGGCAGTCGACCGGCCTTCGCGCTTCGTCGCACCCTTGAGTCCCTTGATGCGGATCAGTTCCAGGGCCTTGTCGGCGTCGCCGTTGGCCTCGTCGAGGGCCTTCTTGACGTCCATCATGCCTGCGCCCGTGCGCTCGCGCAGGGCCTTGATGTCAGCGGCAGTGAAATTTGCCATATGAACTCCTAAGTTGGGTGGATCGGAACATGCGTAAGGGGCATGGTTCGACCCACACCCCTTACGCAGCGAGGACTACTTGGTGTCGCTGGCGGCTTCCGTGGCGGGAGCTACTGCTTCGGGGACTTCCTCGGCGATGGGGGCCTGCAGTCCTGCGGGCGCCTCCTCGACGGCGGGAGCCTCGGCGGGTGCTTCGGCGGCGGGGGCCTCGGCTGCAGCTTCGGTCGCCTCGGGCGCGGCAGCAGCGGCGTCGGAGTTGCCCTGGAGCAGTTCACGCTCCCACTCGGCCATGGGCTCGTCGGCTGCGGCTTCGTTGTTGCCCGAGCGGTTGTGGCGGGCCATGAGGCCCTCGGCCACGGCGTCGGCGACGACCCGCGTCAGCAGGTTGACGGCGCGGATGGCGTCGTCGTTGCCCGGGATCGGGAAGTCGACCTCGTCGGGGTCGCAGTTGGTGTCGAGGATCGCGACGACGGGGATGTTGAGCTTCTTCGCCTCGTCGATGGCGAGGTGCTCCTTCTTGGTGTCGACAACCCACACGACCGAGGGGGCCTTGGTCAGGTTGCGGATACCACCGAGGTTGCTCTGCAGCTTCGTCAGCTCACGCTTGAGGAGCAGGAGCTCCTTCTTGGTGTGGCCCGATCCGGCGACGTCGTCGAAGTCGATCTCTTCGAGTTCCTTCATGCGCTGGATGCGCTTGGAGACCGTCTGGAAGTTGGTGAGCATGCCACCGAGCCAGCGCTGGTTGACGTAGGGCTGGCCGACGCGCGTCGCCTGGTCGGCGATCGCTTCCTGGGCCTGCTTCTTGGTGCCGACGAAGAGCACGGTTCCGCCGTGGGCGACGGTGGCCTTGACGAACTCGTAGGCGCGGTCGATGTAGCCCAGCGACTGCTGGAGGTCGATGATGTAGATGCCGTTGCGCTCGGTGAAGATGAAGCGCTTCATCTTCGGGTTCCAACGGCGGGTCTGGTGACCGAAGTGGACGCCGCTGTCGAGCAGCTGGCGCATGGTTACGACTGGCATGTTCTGCCTTTCTTCAGCTCCGGCTCGGGCGCGATGCGCCGCCTGGAGCTTGTTGACGGTTGTCTCGGTACCGGCCGGGGTGGCCGGTACGTCCTGGTACCCGGTCGTCGGATGGACGTGCCCGCCCGTACCGGACTTCTCCGGACCGCAGGGTGGGCACTTCGGCGCCAGAGGCAGGCGCCGAATCACTGGTACGCGTAGTCAGGCCGCTGATTCCACGACCCATCGATGCCAGGGGCACGCGGAGGTGGGAGCAGCGGACTGCTGGATCCAGTGTACTACAGCGGCGGTACGGCGCCGGGCGGACGCCGGGCGGACTCCGGGCCGACGCCGGGCGGACTCCAGGCTGTTCCAAGAGCTGGCGAGGGGGCCCCTGCTGTCCTGCTGTCCTGCTGTCCTGCTGCAGGATGTCCACATACGGGCCTCCGTCCTCATCCCCCACGCCCGAGGGGGCCAGGCTGGAGCCATGGCCTGTCCTCCCGATCCTCCGGCACCCCGGTCCCAGCGTCGCCGTCGCCTCGGCCGCCACGGTGCTGTTCCTACCCGTACTGTTCCTGCTCGCGCTGTTCCTGCCGGTGCTGTTCCTACCCGTACTGTTCCTAGCCGTACTGTTCCTAGCCGTACTGCTCCTAGCCGTACTGTTCCTAGCCGTACTGCTCCTGCCCGCGCCGCTCTTGCCCGTGCCGTCCGCGCGGTGGGCGCAGCACTCCTCGCCGTGCTGCTCTGCTCCCCGTCCGGCACCCCACCCGCTGCGGCCGCTGTCATCGAGTTCACGTCAGCATCGGTGTGGTACGCGCCGGCACCGTACGTGCCGGAGTGGTCCTGGCCACTGGCTCCGGTGCCCGAGGTCCTGCGGCCGTTCGAGAAGCCGCCGCAGAAATGGAAACGGGGCCATCGGGGCGTGGATCTCGCCGGCGCTGGTGTCGGCGGTGCGGGAGTCGGCGGATCCGTCCGTGTGCTGAGTCCGGCGGACGGCATCGTGTCCTTCGCCGGGACCGTGGTGGACCGGGGCGTGCTGTCGATCGACCACGGCGACGGTCGGGTCAGCAGTTTCGAACCGGTCTCCACCGACCTGTCCCGCGGCGAGCACGTCGCCCGGGGCCAGGCGGTGGCCACGCTCGCTCCCCTCCCCGACGGGACCGGCCGGGGGCACTGCGCTCAGCCGTGCATCCATTGGGGGGTGCGGAGGGACGGGGAGTACGTGGACCCGCTGTCCTTCGTGACGGACCGGCGTCCGTCGGTGCTCCTGCCCCTCGATGACCGTCGGCGCGGTGGCACGTGAGGGGCGGCGCCGCTGATGCGCCCTGGAATCTGCGCCACTGTGGCGCGTGAGGGGCGGCGCCGGTGACGCGCAGTGGGACCTTCGCTGCGGCGGCACGTGAGGGGCGGCGCCGGTGATGCGCCGACTTGCGCCGCGGCGGCACGCGAGGCGTGCCGCCGCAGCCGCCTGGTCCTGCCTAGACGAACGCGGCGATGCCCGTGATGGACCGGCCGGCGACGAGCGTGTTGATCTCCTGCGTGCCCTCGTAGGAGTAGATCGCCTCGGCGTCGGAGAAGATCTTCGCCATCTCGTAGTCGACGACGATCCCGTTGCCGCCGAGGATGTTCCGTCCTGCTGCGACGCTCTCGCGCATGCGGGCGGTGGTGAATGCCTTGGCGAGGGCGGACTGCTCGTCCTTCGCCTTGCCGGCATCCTCGAGCTGGGACAGCCGCACCATCATGCCCATGGAGCTCATGGCGTTGCCCAGGATCTGCACGAGCTGCTGCTGCACCAGCTGGAAGCTCGCGATGGGCCGGCCGAACTGCTCGCGCTCCACGGCGTACCGGCGGGCGACGTCGAAGGCGGCGAGCTGCTGGCCGACGGCCTGCCAGCCGACGGCCAGACGGGTCACCTTGAGGACCTTGTTCGTGTCACGGAAGCTGTTGGCGCCCTTCAGGTGGAAGTCGTCCGAGACGACGACGTCGTCGAGGACGATGTCCGCGTTCTCGACGGTGCGGAGGGCGATCTTGTTCTCGATCTTGGACGAGGAGAAGCCCGGGAGCGTGGTGTCCACCAGGAAGCCCTTGACCTGGTTGTCCGCGACGTCCCGCGCGTAGATGACCACCCAGTCGGAGAACGTGGCATTGCCGATCCAGCGCTTGGCACCGTTGAGCACCCACGACCCGCCATCGCGACGCGCGGTCGTCCGGGTCCCGCCGGCGACGTCCGAGCCGCCGAGCGGCTCGGTGAGGCCGAAGGCACCGATCTTCTTCATCGCATAGATGTCCGGCAGCCACTCCTCCTGCTGCTCCCTGGAGGCGAGGGCCTCGATGGACCCGGTGAAGAGCCCATCATGAACGCCCATGAAGGTGGCGAACGAGGTATCGGCCCGGGTGAACTCGGCGTGCATGATGCCGGCGAAGAGATTGGAGTACCCCTGCCGGTAGACCGGGCTCATCGGGTCCAGTTCCGCGATCTTCGGGATGAGGTCCCGGGGGAAGACGCCCTTGTTCCACCAGTCGGCGGCGTTCGGGCGGACCTCGCGCGTCAGCCAGGTCCGGATCTCCTGCAGCCTCGCTCGTTCCTTGTCGGACAACAGCTCCTCGAAGGCGAGGAAGTCGCCGTCGGCGTACGGGAGGTTGTCGACGTCGATCGTCGTCTTGCTCATGGGATGCCCCTCACTCTGGTCGTCGGCGACCAGCACTCGACCACTGGATCCTGTGCGGGCAAGCGCCCACGCCCTCATGTTACCCGCCAGTAACTTAGGGCGCCAGCGGCCCGCCGGTGGTGGCCGACGGGCCGGGGAACGACGCATGCGCCACCCCGGAGGATGGCGCATGCCTGGGTCGTGGACCACGGATGTAGGGCTGCTGGGGCTTGAACCCAGGACAAACGGATTATGAGTCCGCTGCTCTAACCAGCTGAGCTACAGCCCCCAGGAAGCGCGGAGCCCCTGGTGCGTCACCGCCGGGACACCAGCCCCGGCACCGGACGCAGCCTTCATTGTATGCGGCCGGCGAGATCCTCTTCACGGTGGGCTGGTGCCTGCGAGGAGAGGGTCCCGTAGTAGAGGCCCTCGAAGGTCTCGAGTGTCGCTGTGATGTCGTGCTTGCCCACCATGGCCCGGCTCGCGGCGCCCATCTCCTCCTGGTCCTCGCGGGAGAGGCTGAGGATCTCCGTGATGCGCTTGCCCAGCTCCACGGCGTTCCCGGGCTCGAACAGGTAGCCGTTCTCGCCGTCCGACACCAGGTGGGGCAGCGCCATGGCATTGGCGAGCAGCACCGGCGTCGACGCGGACATCGCCTCGAGGGTGACGAGCGACTGCAGCTCGGCGGTGCCCGGCTGGCAGAACAGCGCGGCGCGGATGTAGCTCAGGCGCAGTTCGTCGTCGTCGATCAGGCCGCGGAAGCGGACGCGGTCGGCGATCCCGAGGCGGGCGGCCTGCGCCTGCAACGCCGGCTTGACCTCGCCTCCGCCCACGATCTCGAGGTGGACCTCCAGGTGCTCGGGCGTCGTCGCGACGGCGTCGATCAGCACGTCGATGTGCTTCTCCTCGGCGAGCCGGCCCACGAAGAGGACGGTCGGGTGGTCGTGGGGTTCGATCGCCTCGCCCGGCCGGACCTCGTAGGCGGCCGCATCGATGCCATTGGAGACCGGGAGCACCTCGCGCAGGAAGGCGTGGTCGTGCATGGCCTTCGCGGCCAGCGGCGTGGGGGTGGTGATGGCGGCGGCCCGGCCCATCACCTTGCCCATGTCCCTCCACGAGTTCTTGGCGACGATCTTCTTGAACCACTCGGGAAACGGCAGGAACGGGTTGAGGTTCTCCGGCATGAAGTGGTTGGTCGCCACCACACGGATCCCCCGCTTCACGGCCTCGTACAGCGCGTACTGCCCCACCATGTAGTGGCACTGGATGTGCACGACGTCGGGCTGCACCCGGTCGAAGAGCAGGCTGATGTCCCGCTTGATCTCCCAGGGCAGGCAGATGCGCCAGTAGTCGTGCGTGGGGACGCTGTGCGAGCGCAGGCGGTGGACGGACCAGTCGCCGTCGGGCTCGGTGACGCTCGGGCCGTTGGACGGGCGCGGCGCGAGGACGTGGACCGTGTGACCGCGTCCGGCCATCCCCTTCGCCAGCCGGTAGCCGAACTGAGCCGCACCGTTCACGTTGGGCGGGTACGTGTCCGCGGCGATCAGGATGGTCAGGGGCTTGAAATCAGCCGGGTAACTCACGGGGGATTCCCTACGTCGGTGTGCTGGACAGGTCTGTCGATGGCGTGGATCAGCGCTGCCGCTTCACGACGTCGGGGTGGTGTCGGGCCAGGGCAACGACCCCCACAATAGCAACGAGGGCCGCCGCGCCCATGCCCAGCGCGACCACCGTCCGGACTTCGGGCTGGAGCTCCTCGAGGATGACGATGCCCACGGCGATGCCGACGATCGGGTCGATCACGGTGAGGCCGGCGATGACGAGATCGGGCGGGCCCGTCGCGTAGGCGCTCTGGACGAACCAGACTCCCAGTGCCACGGCGGCGGCGAGGGCCAGGAGCGTCGGGATGGGGACGTTGAGCAGGAACCTGCCGTTCGCCTCGAGCAGGTGCCCGGCAACGATCTTCGTGAGGACGGCGACGAACCCGAACAGCACGCCGGCCCCGAGGATGTAGGCGACCGCGTTCAGGCGGTGCCGTCCCACCACGGCCAGGGAGCCGAACAGCAGGACCGCGGCCGCCAGCAGGAGCACCACCGACAGTTCCTGCGCCGGCTCGATCGAGTGGTTCTCACGCGTGACGTTCACGGCGAGGGTGACGAAGAGCGCGCTGCCCGCCACGCACGCAGTGATCGCCGCGACAGTGGGGCGGTTGAGACGAATGCCCTGATCGCGGGAGTTGACGATCGTGGTGATGACCAGCGCGATCGCTCCGATCGGTTGCACCACGGTCAGGCTGGCGAGCGACAGGGCGATCACGTTCAGCGCCGTCCCCACGACGAGCAGGAAGAGCCCGAAGAGCCATCGCGGGTTGGTCAGGAGCCGGGTGAAGCCGGACGAGCTGAGGGTGAGCCCTCCGGTGTTCGCGCGCACGGCACTGCCCTGGCGCTGCGCTCCGAACGCGAGGAAGACGGCACCGAGGAGCGCCAGCGCGATGGCTAGGACGGGCACGACTGCTGTTCGTCCCGCTCCAGCCGATACTTGCGGTGCGCTGCGACGAAATAGGCCCAGAAGGCGACGAGGTGCAGAACGCACGCTGCGACGAGCAGGACCCAGGCGAGGACGAGGATCCAGTCCTGCCCGAAGCCCTCGACCTGATGCAGCAGGAGCAGCGGCGCCCCGACCAGCATCAGCGCGGTCCGGATCTTCCCGACGGTGATGACCGGGAGGTGCAGCGGTCCGCGGAAGAGGACGAGTGCGTTGACGATGAGGATGAGGTCCGGGATGACGATGAGCCAGACGAGCCAGGCCGGTGCGATGCCGTCGACGACGAAGGTCACGGCGACCACGATCATGGCGGTGCGGTCGGCCACGGGATCGAGCCACTTCCCGACGATCGACACCTGGTTGAACCGCCGTGCGACATATCCGTCGACCCAGTCGGTGGACCCCATCACCACGAGCGTGATGACGGCGGCCCCGTAGCGCTGCTCCGCAATGAACCAGACGAACAGCGGGACGCCGAGGAACCGGATGATCGTGATGAGGTTGGGGAGGGTCCAGGCCGTCGTCAGCACCGGGCCGTCGTCGCCCGGCCGCCCTCCAGCCCCGATCAGTCTCATCACCCGTGCCTCCCCATCCCATTATGCAGGCCGACGGCCGGTCCCCCGTCCCCCGCTCGGGCGGGGATCGGGGAACCGGCCGTCGGTCGGTCGGACTGCCTGCTACTTGCTGAGGAGGCGGCGCAGCATGACGATCATCGCCGCGACGGATGCAGCGAGGACGCTCAGCGGCTTCCAGCGGTCGGCGAGGGTCGTGTTGAGGGGGACGTCGCGGCGCACGGCGACGGCCGCGGGCCTGCCGGTGCCGGTCGGGCTGCCGGTGGACTGTGCGCCCTGGGGCGAGCGGTGCCGGGCGCCCTCGATGCGGGACTTGACGTCCACGCGGGCTCCGAGCGAGTCGCGGGCATCGGCGATGTGCGTCCGGCGCTCCCCGGTGCGGCCGCGCAGCTCCTCGTAGGAGGGCGTCGGCTCCTTCGGCTGGGCATCCTTCCCGGTGTCCTTCGGCTTCTTCTCCTCCTTGGGCTTCTTGACGTCGAGCGTGGCCGGGTCGAAGCTGCGGCCCTCCTTGAGCACGCCGAGGTCGTACCGGATGCCGCGGATGGCGTCCTCGGGCACGAGCGGGAGCTGCTTCTTGAGGCGGGAGACCCCGATCAGGGCGAGGATGCCGCCGATGACGATGAAGACCAGGGCGACCAGCAGGGCGGCCAGCCATGCGGGCATGACCTCGGCGAGGCCCATGATGGCGGCGACGACGAGCGCGACGGCGAAGAAGAGGACGAACACCAGGGCGACGACGAGGAGGGCGACCGCGATGCCGGCCTTGGTGCCCTTCTTCTTCATCTGCTCGAGGGCGATCGAGAACTCGTCGCTGACCTGCCGCGGTGTCAGGCGCGCGAGCAGCCTGATCAGCCCGACGATCGAGAGTGAGCCTGTGGACCGCTTGCCGCGCGTACTAGCCGAGCTGTTCATAGGCCCTGCCTCCATTCGTGTGTGTCTTGCTGGACATTCGCTGAACCCAAATTACCATCGGGCCCGGGTTCGCCCGCCTCGGCGCCGTCGGGCGCACGGGGCGCCCCGATGCGGTACTGCCGCTCATCGTGCGGAGGCGAGCTCGGCGTTGTCCTCGAGGTCCTTGCCCGCGAACTCCGGGAGCCTCGTCCGGACGAAGACGAAGGACACGACGGCGAAAACCGTGAAGGCCGCGTACATGACCCACAGGCCGAGGTTCGCGCTGACCCACGGGAAGGTGAGGGTGACGATGAAGTTGAAGACCCAGTTGACCATCGTGGCGACGCCGAGGGCGATCGACCGGATGCGGTTGGGGAACATCTCGCCGAGCGTGACCCACATGACGGGGCCCCAGGTCGCGGCGAAGAAGATGACGAAGAGGTTCGCACCCACGAGGGCGACCGGTCCCCAGATCCCGGGCAGTGCGACATCCTCACCGGCGCCCTCCGCCTGGAGGAAGGCGAGGGTCGCGGCGAGCAGGCCGACCGTCATGCCGATCGAGCCGGCGAGGAGCAGCTTGCGGCGTCCGACGCGGTCGACGAAGAAGATGGCGACGAAGGTCATGCTCACGTTGATGATCGAGGTGATGACCGACGTCGTGAAGGAATCGCTCTCGCTGAAGCCGACGGACTTCCACAGCGTCGTGGAGTAGTAGAAGATCGCGTTGATGCCGACGAGCTGCTGCAGCGCCGCGATGGCCATGCCGACCCACAGGATGGGCTGCAGCCCCAGGGCGGGTCCGCGCAGGTCGCGGTAGCTCGCGCGGTCCTCGCGCTCGAAGCTCTCACGGATCTGCCGGATCTTGCCGTCGGTGTCACGGACGCCCGAGACCCGGGACAGGATGCGCGCGGCGTCCTTGTCGCGGTGGGCCCGGATCAGGAACTGCGGCGATTCGGGGATGATCAGGGCGAGGACGCCGTAGATGACGGCCGGGACCACGCCGACGAGGAGCATCCAGCGCCAGGCGGACAACCCCCACCAGAACTCGTTCGCTGCACCACCGGCGGCGCTCGCGAACGAGGCGTCGGAGAGCAGCGCGACGAAGATGCCGATCGTGATGGCGAGCTGCTGCACGGAGGCGAGGGCCCCGCGCCACTTGGAGGGCGCGATCTCGGCGATGTAGCCGGGGACGATGACGGACGCGATACCGATCGCCAGGCCTCCGACGAGACGCCACACCATGAGGTCCCACTCGGAGACGGCGAAGGCCGATCCGGCGGAGTTGATCGCGAACAGGAAGGCCGCCGCGACCATCACCTTCTTACGCCCCCAGCGGTCGGCGAGCCCGCCGGCGAACCAGGCGCCCACAGCGCAGCCGAGCAGCGTGATGGCGACGGTGAATCCCAGGACGCTCGCGCTCAGCTCGAAGTCGGCCTGGATCGAATCGACCGCACCGTTGATGACGGCCGTGTCGAAGCCGAAGAGGAGGCCTCCGACGGCGGCGGCCATCGTGATGCCGATGACCCGTGCGAGGTGCCGCGGCGGTTCGGCGGTCCCTGTGTCGACGTCGTGCTCGCTCATGTTCGGTTCTCCCTGCTCGTTCGGCCCTCCAACACCCTACGCCAGTCCGAAGCCTGCTTAGCAGCGCCTCGACCGGCCCCGCCGTGCTCCGAGCCCTGGCGGGCTTGACGCGGCATCGTAGGATGAGACAACCGTTGATTCGCCGCAGCAACCAAATCGTCCCGACCGGGACGGCCTGCCGCGCGTCGCGAGCCGCTCCGCCGTCGTCGCCGGGCCGCCGCCGCCATCGACGCATCCCCAGCCCCACCCGATCCGCATCCGGCCGCACCCCGTTCCGTTAGGCAGTATCTTGAGCACCAGCGTGAGCACCATCACCCATCTCGGCGATTCCCTCTCCCGCCGCGAGAAGATCATCTACGTCGTCATCCTCGGCACCCTGACCGCGCTCGGGCCGTTCACCATCGACCTGTACCTGCCCGCCTTCCCCGCCCTGCGGTCGGATTTCGGCGTCTCCGAGGCGGCCATCCAGCTGACGCTCACGGGCACGATCATCGGGTTCGCGTGCGGGCAGCTCCTCGTCGGACCGCTGAGCGACAAGATCGGCCGTCGCCTGCCGCTCATCTTCGCGACCGCGCTGCACGTGGGCGCCTCTATCGCCGCGGCGTCCTCCGAGGACATCGACGTGCTCATGCTGTTCCGCGTGCTCCAGGGCGTCGGCGCCGCGGGCGGCGGCGTGGTCGCCATGGCGATGGTGCGCGACCTCTTCGGCGGGTACACGCTCGTGCGCATGCTGTCCTACATGGCGCTCGTCAACGGGATGGCGCCCATCTTCGCCCCCGTGATCGGCTCCCAGCTGCTGCTGCTGTTCCCCTGGCCCGGCATCTTCTGGTTCCTCGCCGGCTACGGCGTGCTGGTGATCGCAGCGGTGTCGCTGTTCATCGTCGAAACCCTTCCCCGGGAGAACCGGCGCCGGTCCGGCCTCACCGTCCTGCAGCGCTACCGGACGGTCCTGAGCGACCGCATCTTCATCGGCATCCTGCTGGTCGGCGGCATGAACTTCTCCGGGCTCTTCTCCTACCTGTCGGCGTCGCCCTTCCTGTTCCAGGGACCCTACGGACTGAGCGAGCAGCAGTACGGCCTGCTGTTCGCCGTCAACTCGCTCGGCATCGTCGCCGGCGTGCAGATCAGTGCGCGGGTCCTCCGGCGCGTCGGCCCGCAGTGGGTCATCGCGACAGCGACAGTCGTCCAGCTCATCATGGCGATGCTCATCATCGCCTTCGACCAGCTGGGGCTCGGCTTCTGGGGGACGGCCGTGCCGCTGTGGTTCTACATCATGGCGACGGGATTCATCTTCCCGTGCGTGCAGGTCCTGGCCCTCATCAACAACGGCGCGCAGGCCGGCACCGCGGCGTCGCTCCTCGGAGCGGTGACCTTCGGGACGGCGGGCCTGATCTCGCCGCTCGTCGGCCTGCTGGGCGAGGGTATCGAATCGGCTACCCCCATGGCGCTCGTCATGGCGACGTGCATCGCCGTGGGCGTGCTGTTCCTCTGGACGGTCGTCCGCCCGAGGACCGTCCCCGCCCTGCAGTAGCTCACTGCAGAAGCGGACTGCGGGAGCGCTACGGCAGCACGCTTGTGCACCGCGCTGCCGCGGGCCGGCCTCAGGCGGCTTCGGCCTCCGACACCGCCCCGGAGTCCGGCAGGGCCTCCGCCGTGGTGGCGATGTTACGGGCCATGGACTTGAAGATGAAGCCGTGGAAGGGCAGCACCGCCAGCCAGTAGAGCCGCCCGGAGAGCCCCTGCGGGAAGAACACAGCCCGCTGGTAGAACGAGCTGCCTGAGCCGTCCGGCTCCACCCTGAACTCGAGCCACGCCCGGCCGGGCACCTTCATCTCCGCCCGGAGCCGCAGGCTCCTGCCGCGCACGATCTCCTCCACCCGCCAGAAGTCCAGGGCCTCGCCCGTGAGCAGTTCCTTGGCGTCCCGCCGGCCACGCCGGAGCCCCACGCCCCCGGCGAGCTTGTCCATCCAGCCGCGGGCCGCCCAGCCCACGGTCCAGGAGTACCATCCGTTCTCGCCGCCGATCCCCTCGACGACGCTCCAGAGCTTGTCCGGAGACGCACTCGAGCTGTAGGTCTGGACGTCGGTGAAGACCGTGTGCCCGGCCCACTGGGGGTCCGACGGGAGCGGGTCGGCTGCGGAGTCCACCTGCGTCGCGCCCGCCCAGCTGGTCTCCACCTCTCCGCCGCGCATCTTTCCGAGGGCCAGGTCCACTGCGCGGCGATACCCGGTGAGGCCGCCCTCGGGCACGCCGATGTACTGGTCGATGTCGTGTTCGCTGGTGACGGCGTCGTGCTGGAGCGATTCGATGAGGGGCATGGCCATCGCCCGCGGGATGGGCGTGACGAGGTTGACCCAGTGTCCGGCGAGGCGAGGCGTGAGGACCGGCAGCGCGAGGATCTTGCGGCGCGGCAGCCCGGCGGCCTCGGCGTACTGGTTCATCATCTCGGCGTAGGTCAGCACCTCGCGGGACCCGAGGTCGAACGTCCGGTTCAGCCCTGCGGGGAGCTCGAGCGCTCCGATGAGGTAATGGATGACGTCGCGGACCGCGATCGGCTCGATGTGGTTCAGCACCCACTTGGGCGCCGGCATGACAGGGAGGACGTCGGACAGGTGCCGGATCATCTCGAACGACGCCGACCCCGACCCGATCACCACACCGGCCTGGAAGGCGATGGTCGGCGTACCCGAGCCGAGGAGGATCGTGCCCACCTGCGTGCGGGAGCGCATGTGGGTGGACAGCTCCACACCCTCGGGGTGGAGACCGCCGAGATACACGATGCGGTGAACCCCCGCGGCGGTCGCGGCCTCGGAGACGATCGTCGCGATGTCCGCCTCACGCGTGTCGAAGTTCCGCCCCGACCCCATGGAGTGGACGAGGTAGTAGAGCGTGTCGACGCCCTCGGTCACCCTGCGCATGACCTCGCGGTCCTGAAGGTCACCCTCCACGATCTCCACGGATGCGGCCCAGGGGACGTCCTTGAGCTTCTGCGGGGACCGGACGATGACGCGGACCCGGCGTCCCTCGGCGACGAGCTTCGTCACCAGCCGACCGCCGATGTACCCGGTGGCGCCGGTGACCAGGATGAGCTTGCCGTCAGGACCATCAGTGTTCATGGGAGAAGCCTACGCCTGCCCTCTGACAGATTTCTGGGGACGGCTGGCGCGAGCGCTCGACCTCTGCCAGACGGCACTGCGGGCAAGGGAGAAGGGCGGGGCAAAGGAAAAGGGCCGGTGACTTGGGGTACGAACCCCGTCACCGGCCCTTCGTTGCTCCTCCGACTGGACTTGAACCAGTAACCCTTCGATTAACAGTCGAATGCTCTGCCAATTGAGCTACGGAGGAAAGCGCGGTCTCTACTTTACATACCGCAGGCAGTGAAGTGAAATCGGCCCGGGCTCACTCCTCGCGGAGCTGCCGCCGCCGCATCTCGAGCTCCATCAGGTCCCGCTGCAGCTGGTTGTAGAGCGCCGGGTCGGCGGCCGGATCCATCCGCTGGAGCTGCCCGAGCTTCTCCGCCTTCTGCTGCGTGATCCGCAGTTCGGTCAGTCGGTTCAGGATGTCCCGGCAGTAGCTCACCATGGCGTCGGCGTCCTTGGCCGGCAACGGACGGACGGCCAGTTCGCTCACGAGGGGACGCAGCACGTCCGGCACGCCGTCCCGCACCGACTCCACCCAGCGCGACAGCTCCGTGCCGGCGGCACCCGCCGCGAGGACGGCGTTGTGGAGTGCCTCGTAGACCGGGACGGTGAAGTGGATCGTCGAGAAACTCTCCCACTGGGGCGCCGTGAGGAGCGTGGGCTGCTGCAGGACCACCTCGAGCGCCTCCCGCTCCATGCGGGCGATCGGGTCCCGGGGGTCGGGCCGCTCGAAGAACGGCTCGGAGGAGGGTGCCGCCCCGGCTCCGTCGGAGGCAGCGCTCCCCTGCTGGCCCTGCTGGCCCGGACTCCCCTGGCCCTGCTGCGCGTGCGGTCCCTGCTGGCGACCGCCGCGTCCGGTCGAGGACGAGTTCTCCCGCCGCGCCGCCGCGGACACCGCCCGGGCCACCTGGTCCTCCCCGACGTACTGCATCCCGAGCCAGCGGGAGAGCTCCCTCGTGTAGGTGGACCGCAGCGACACGTCACGGATCTGCGCGACGATCGGCGCGGCATGGCGCAGCGCCTTGACCTGGCCCTCCCCGGAGGAGAGGTCGAAGTTGGCGAAGGACGCCTTGATCGCGAACTCGAACAGCGGCCGGCGGTCGGCGATGAGCTCCCGCACGGCGTCGTCGCCCCGCCGCTGGCGCAGCTCGCACGGGTCCGCGCCGGAGGCCTCGACGGCCACGTAGGTCTGGGAGTTGAACCGCTGGTCCTCCTCGAAGGCGCGCAGCGCGGCCTTCTGGCCCGCGGCGTCGCCGTCGAACGTGAAGATCACCTCGCCGCCGGTGCCGTCGTCGGACAGGAGCCGGCGGGCGATCTTGATGTGGTCCGTGCCGAACGCCGTGCCGCACGTGGCGACGGCGGTGCCGACGCCGGCGAGGTGGCAGGCCATGACGTCCGTGTAGCCCTCGACGACGACGAGCTGCCGGTTCTTCGCGATCTCCCGTTTGGCGAGGTCGATGCCGTAAAGCACCTGGGACTTCTTGTAGAGCGAGGTCTCCGGGGTGTTGAGGTACTTCGGCCCCTGATCGTCCTCGAACAGCTTGCGGGCGCCGAAGCCCACGGTGTCACCGGTGATGTCGCGGATGGGCCAGATCAGGCGCCCCCGGAAGCGGTCGTAGAAGCGCCCGGCGTTGCTCGAGGAGGCGCTGAACATGCCGGTCAGCTTCAGCTCGTCGAGCGTGAAGCCGCGCCCCGTGAGGTGGGTGAGCAGGCCGTCCCAGCCCTGGGGTGCATAGCCGACGCCGAAGTGCGCGGCCGCGTCGCGGTCGAAGCCGCGGTCCTGCAGGAACTGGCGGGCGGTGCCGGCGCCCGGCGTGAGGAGCTGGTCGCGGAAGAACTCCGCGGCGATCTTGTGGGCGTCCAGGAGCCGCCGGCGCCGGCCGACGTCCTCGCGGCGCGGCCCGGTCCCGCCGTCCTCGTAGTGCAGTTCGAAGCCGATCCGCGCGGCGAGCTTCTCGACCGTCTCGCTGAAGGTGGTGTGGTCCACCTTCTGCACGAAGCTGATGACATCCCCGCCCTCGCCGCAGCCGAAGCAGTGGTAGGAGCCCATCTGCGGCCGCACGTGGAAGGACGGCGACCGCTCGTCGTGGAAGGGGCAGAGGCCCTTCCACGAGCCGATCCCGGCGGACTTCAGGGTGACGTAGGCCTCGACCACCTCCTTGATGTCCGTGCGCTGGCGTACCTCATCGATGTCTTCGCGTTTGATGAGTCCGGCCATGACCCCAGTTTAGGCCCGCCCCACCGACACTCCGACCGGTCCCGCGACGTATCGGGACCGGCGCGGACAGGCACCGGACACGACCTACCAGAGGGCCGGGACCGGACCGACGATGCGCTCGTGGAGGCCGAGGGCGGACACGTCGGTGAGCGAGGCGACCTGGTCGACGACGACGCGCAGGCGGGCGTCGTCGTCGGCGGCCTCCCGCCAGTCCGCGGCGAACATCGGCTCGAGGTGCCGGTCCCCGTCGGCGTGGATCTGCGCCACGAGGGACGCCAGGATCTCCCGCTGGCGCTCGTAGAGGGGCTGGCGGTGGTCCGTGGTCATCACGTACGTGGTGGCCAGGCCCTTCATCACGGCGATCTCCATGACCGTCTCCTCCGGGACCACCATCTCCGCGTTGTAGCGGGTCAGCGGGTCGGGCCCGTAGATGGACCGGGTGGACTGCATGGCGCTGAGGCAGAACCGGCCGATCAGCTGGCTCGTCATGTTCTTCAGCGCCGCCATGGACCGCCGGGTGCCGTCCGCCTCGCGCACCCAGACCGGAGTCCGCTCGAGCCGGGCGAGGGCGGCGTCGACGGCGGCCGGGTCGCTGCCCGGGAGGTACCACTGCTGCGTGTAGCCCACCACGCGGGCGCGGGCGTCGGCGCTGTCCATCCACTTCAGCTGCAGGTGACCGGCGACGATGGCGTCCTCGACGTCGTGCACGGAGTACGAGATGTCGTCCGCGAGGTCCATCACCTGCGCCTCGAGGCAGGAGCGTCCCTCCGGGGCGCCGTCGCGCAGCCACGCGAAGACCGGGAGGTCGTCGTCGTACGCGCCGAACTTCGTGGTGCGCCGGCCGCTGATGACGGGCGCGGCGGCGGCGGTCCACGGGTACTTGCAGGCGGCGTCGAGGCTGGCCCGCGTGAGGTTCAGGCCCGCGGGACCACCGTCCGCGGTGAGGACCTTCGGCTCCAGCCGTGTGAGCAGGCGCAGGGTCTGGGCGTTGCCCTCGAAGCCGCCGATGCCGTGGGCGAGGTCGTTGAGCGCGGACTCGCCGTTGTGCCCGAAGGGCGGATGCCCGAGGTCGTGGGCCAGGCACGCGGTGTCCACGATGTCCGGGTCGCAGCCGAGGGTCCTGCCCAGTTCCCGGCCCACCTGCGCGACCTCCAGCGAGTGGGTGAGGCGCGTGCGCACGAAGTCGTCGGTGTCGGGCGCGACGACCTGCGTCTTCGCGCCGAGGCGGCGCAGCGCCGACGAGTGCAGCACCCGCGCCCTGTCCCGCTCGAAGTCGGTCCGGTGGGAGCTCTTCGGCGGCTCCTCGACCCACCGCTCGGTGTCCGCGGCGGTGTAGCCGGGCGGGAGGGACGGATCGGGGAAGCTCATGATGCCTTTCTAGCGCAACGGGGAGGGAAATGCGTGCCGGTCCGAGCCGATGTGGGGTACGGGACGGCGGTCAGCCACCGGAGACGTCCACCTCGGCCGCGGCGATGTCCGCCTGCTGCGCCGCGTTGAGGACGCGGCCGTCGAGCCAGTGCTCGGGCAGCGCGGTCCGCTTGGGTGAGCCGGCGCGGCCGCGGGGCCCCTCGGCGTCCTGCCCGGGGTACGGGGAGTCCTTGTCGAGTTCGTCCAGGAGCCCGCGCAGCACCTCGAGGGTGGGCACGGTGGCCAGCCTGGCCCGGAGGTCCCCGCCCACGACGTAGCCCTTGAAGTACCAGGCCATGTGCTTGCGGATGTCGCGCAGCCCCATCATCTCGCTGCCGAAGGTCTCCACGAGGAGTTCGGCGTGCCGGTACACGGTGTCGGCCACCTGCCCGAGACCGGGCCGGTGCCGGGAGGAGCTGCCCTCGAAGGCGTTGACCAGGTCCCCGAAGAGCCACGGCCTGCCCTGGCAGCCGCGTCCGATGACGACGCCGTCGACCCCGGTCTGGTGCACCATGCGGACGGCGTCCTCGGCGCTCCAGATGTCCCCGTTGCCCAGCACGGGGATGTCCGGCAGGGCCTCGCGCAGTTCCGCGATGGCGTTCCAGTCGGCCTTGCCGGAGTAGAACTGGGACGCCGTGCGTCCGTGGAGGGCGACGGCGGCGACCCCGCTGTCGCGCGCGATCCTGCCCGCCTCGCGGAAGGTGAGGTGGTCCTCGTCGATGCCCTTGCGCATCTTGATGGTCAGCGGGACGTTGCCCTTGGACGCCTCGCGCACGGCGGTCTGCACGATGCCGGTGAAGAGGTCGAGCTTCCAGGGCAGGGCCGCTCCCCCGCCCTTGCGGGTGACCTTCGGGACGGGGCAGCCGAAGTTCAGGTCGATGTGGTCCGCGCGGTCCTCCTCGACGAGCAGGCGGACGGCGGCGCCGACGGTCCTGGGATCGACGCCGTAGAGCTGGACGGAGCGTACGGCCTCGTCGTCGTCGTGCGAGATGATGCGCATCGACTCGGGGCTGCGTTCGACGAGCGCACGGGAGGTGACCATCTCGGAGACGTAGAGACCGCCGCCGTACTCGCGGCAGAGCCTGCGGAACGCCCTGTTGGTGATGCCGGCCATGGGGGCGAGGATCACCGGCGTGTCCACGGTGATGGGGCCGAGGGTGAGCGGCGGCAGATCGAGTCTCGGCGCGCCGACGGGTGCATCGGGGAGAGCATCCGCGGGGTCGCCGTGGCCGGGATCGCCGGAGGGGACGGGGAGGGTGGGAACTGCGGTCACCCCTCCATTGTCGCAAGCACCCGCAAATCCGTCGGTTCCCGCACGCCTGCGCTCCCGGGCCGCCCGGCGCCACGCGTTCGTCATTCGCCCGGCTCCGCGCCGCGGGCCCGACGTTCGCCGAGCGCCACGAGCCGCTCTCCCGGCGCGAGGGGTCCTGTGCCGCCGGCGATCGGAACCGTCGCCCCCTCGCCGGGGACGTCGTCGTGCCGGCCGCGTGCGGACCTCGGGCCCACCGCCTTGACCACCAGCACCGCGATCAGCGTGGTGAGCGGGATGGCCAGGACGAGGCCGATCGAGCCCACGAGGGTCCGCACCACCTCCTCGGCGAGTTCGCCGCTCGTGAGGGTGTCGATCAGGGCGCGGTCGTAGAGGGAGACGAGGATCAGCACGGGCAGCGCAGCCCCCGCGTAGGCGAAGGCGATGGTGTAGACGGTGGAGGCGATATGGTCGCGGCCGATCCGCATGGCGGAGCCGAAGAGCCGACGCCCGGAGGTGTCCGGGGCGAGCTCGTACAGCTCCCAGACGGCCGAGGACTGCGTGATCGTCACATCGTTGAGGACACCGAGGCCGGAGATGATGAGACCGCACAGGATGATCGAGGAGATGGACAGCTCGTCCGAGGCGTTCACGAGCGCGTACGCGCTGTCGTCGCCCACCCCGGTCAGGTGGGCGGCGTCGGTGGACCAGGCCGCGAGGCCCGCCGTGACGGCGAGGCCGAAGACCGTCCCGAGCAGGGCCGTCGAGGTGCGCGCGGAGAAGCCGTGCGCGAAGTAGAGGACGCCGTACATGATCGCGATCGACCCGACGAGGCCCAGCAGCAGGGGCGGCGCGCCCTCGACAAGCCCGGGCAGGATGAACTGCGCCAGGACCAGGAGGGCACCGACGAGTCCGATCATGGCCCGCAGGCCCCGCCAGCGGGCCACGGCGATGACGACGACGGCGTACAGGACGGCGAGGGCGACGATCGGGACCGAGCGGACGAAGTCGACGAACACGTAGGGCGCCGCCCCGCCCTCCACGACGGACGCCAGGTCGAGGTAGCGGATCTCGTCGCCCGGCTCGACGGCCCCGGTCATCGCGAGCTCGGGTGTCACCTCGACGGGGACCGGCGCACCGCCGCGGGCCGGCTGCGTGAAGGCGATGGTGCAGGTGAGCGCCGTGCCGCCGGCGTCGACGGTCGGCTGGGAGGACGGGCAGTCGGCCTCGGCGACCTCGCGGACGGTGCCGCGGTCGAAGCGGACGCCGTCCGCCGTCGCGTACGGATCGGCGACGCTCACCGAACTGCGGTCCCCGCTCGGCCACAGGAGCATCATGGCGACGAGGGTGACGAGGCCCAGCGGGACGAGGATGGCCGAGAGCAGGAGCGTGGCCCGGCGCCGCGCGGCGATCGCGGCGACGGACGGCTCCGCGCTGCTGACGTGCTGGTGGCTGAAGCCCACGGGCATCCTCGATGGTCGGGGTGGTTGGATGGTGCGGTGCGCCGGGCACCGCCTGCGATTCTACGCAGGGACCCCGCCGGCACGGAGGCCCCGCCCGGGGCGGAGAGGTGGTGCGCAGTGAGGGAGGCAGTACCCCCGGCTCAGGACAGGGACCCCGTGCTCTCGATCGACATCACCGCGTGATTGCCGCCCCTGCAGCGCGGGCCCGCCCGTCCGGGGTACAAAGAGTACACAGAGAACACCCGTGGGTCCTCCCGCGGCCGCCGAGGGCAGGAAGAAGGATCAGAGCATGGGATGGAAGCCGCGGCAGAACGACCGCATGTACCGGTTCGTCGTCTACGCGGGCAAGACCGCGTTCGCGGCCCTGAGGCTGCCGGTCACGGTCACCGGGACCGAGAACCTGCCGGCCTCGGACCCCCTGAACGGGCGCTCGCGCCGCGCCGTCCCCGGGCACGGCGCCGTCGTCGCCATCACCCACTTCGGCTACCTGGACTTCGCCCTCGCGGAACTCGTGCTGTGGAACCACGCCCGCATCCAGGCGCGCTACATGATCTCCAGGCGCGCGGCGGAGCACTGGTTCGTCAGCCCGTTCGTCTTCGGCCTCGGCCACGTCATCACGGACCGGAAGGCCGGCGCGGCAGCGTACGACGACGCCCTCGCGAAGCTGCGCGCCGGCGAATATGTGGCGATCCTCCCCGAGGCCGGCGTGTCCCGCAGCTACACCGTCCGCGCGCTCAAGACCGGCGCGGTGCGGCTCGCGGCCGAGGCCGGCGTGCCCGTGATCCCCGTCTCCGTGTGGGGCTCCCACCGGCTGCTGACCCGCGGCCACGGCTTCTCGGTCCGGCGCGCCTGGAAGTCCCCCGTCCGCGTCCACATCGGTCCCGCCATCCACCACGCACCGGGACTCGACGTCACCGAGGAGACGGAGGAGCTCCGGAGGGAACTCCAGGAGGGCATCGAGACGTGCATCGCCGACTTCCCGGTGACCCCGGAGCCGGGCGCCTGGTGGATGCCCGCGCACCACGGCGGCGGCGCCATGACCGTGGACGAGCGGGAGGCCGCGGACCTCGCGGACCTGGAGGCCGGCCGGCACGACCGCGGCTGACCGCGTGCACGAGCCCCCGGGCCGAGGAACAGGTCAGGCCGTCGCGACGACCAGCGTCTCCGGCCCGGCGAGCCGCGCCGCACCCGTGGCCAGCAGGGGGTCGACGACGGCGGCGAGGGCCTCCATCGCGTCGTCGACCTCCAGCTGGATGGGGTACTGGTGCACGAGCATCGCAATCAGGGTGGCGACGGCGGCCTGCTGCTCCTGCGGCGGCAGCGTCGTGTCGTAGCCGAGCAGCACGTCCGCGGGGTCGTCCGTCCGGGCCTGCGTGTAGCTGACCGCGAAGGCCGCGATGGTCCCGCCGTCGGCCTTCGGCCGGTCCCGTAGCACAATCGCTCCGCCTGCGCCGCTGGCGTCCCCGAGGAACAGCTGCTGGGCGCGGCCCAGGCTGATGTCCGCCCGGTCCCAGGCGTGGACGGACGCGTAGAAGGCCGCGAGGGCGCGCGTGAGTTCCACGGATCCGGTGGCCGCCTCCTCCAGCTGCGGCCCGGCGGCGTCGTCGAAGGCGGGCGCCGCGAGGGCACCCGGGGCGACGGTGACGAGCCGTGAGCGCTGCAGGGCGCCGAAGCCGGTGGCCGCGGCGAACGCCGCGCCGGTGGTGCCGGGCGACACCTTGGACCGCAGGGCCGTGACACCGGACGGTGACGCCGCGGCCTCGTGCTGCAGCATCGTCAGGAGCGTCGAGCCGACGCCGGTGCGCCGGTGGTCCTCGGCGACCTCGATGTAGCACCAGAGCCGGTCCGGGTGGAGGGCCGCCCCGTACGCGCAGCCGGCGGCCACGGGCACGCCCTGGTCGACCGCCGTGATGCAGCGGTTCCAGGGGCTGTCCGACGACGGGCGGAACGAGCCGCGGAACTGCTCGGCGGCCGTTGATTCCGGGCCTCCCCAGAGCTGGAGGAGCTCGAGGTCGTCCCCGTCCTGCCAGGCGCGGTACTCGAGGGCCATCAGGCGCCGATCAGGCGCTCGGCGAGGTAGCCCTGCACCCTGTCGAGGGACACGCGCTCCTGCGCCATGCTGTCGCGCTCGCGGATGGTCACGGCCTGGTCCTCCAGGGTCTCGAAGTCCACGGTGATGCAGAACGGTGTGCCGATCTCGTCCTGGCGGCGGTAGCGGCGGCCGATGGCGCCGGCGTCGTCGAACTCGATGTTCCAGGACTTCCGCAGCTGGGCGGCGAGGTCCTTGGCCTTCGGGGAGAGGTCCTCGTTGCGGCTGAGCGGCAGGACGGCGGCCTTGACGGGCGCGAGGCGCGGGTCGAGCTTCAGCACGGTGCGCTTGTCCACGCCGCCCTTGGCGTTGGGAGCCTCGTCCTCGGTGTACGAGTCCACGAGGAACGCCATGAAGGAGCGGGTCAGGCCCGCGGCGGGCTCGATCACGTACGGCGTGTAGCGCTCGTTGGTGGCCTGGTTGAAGTAGCCGAGGTCCGTGCCCGAGTGCTTCGAGTGCGTGGACAGGTCGAAGTCCGTGCGGTTCGCGATGCCCTCGAGCTCACCCCACTCGGAACCGGCGAAGCCGAAGCGGTACTCGATGTCCGTGGTGCCCTTGGAGTAGTGGCTGAGCTTCTCCAGCGGGTGCTCGAAGAGGCGGAGGTTGTCGGGGGCGATGCCGAGGTCGGTGTACCAGGAGAGCCGCTGCTCGATCCAGTACCGGTGCCATTCCTCGTCGGTGCCCGGCTCGACGAAGAACTCCATCTCCATCTGCTCGAACTCCCGCGTACGGAAGATGAAGTTGCCCGGGGTGATCTCGTTGCGGAAGCTCTTGCCGATCTGACCGATGCCGAACGGCGGCTTCTTCCGCGCCGTGGTGAGGACGTTGTTGAAGTTCACGAAGATGCCCTGCGCCGTCTCGGGGCGGAGGTAGTGCATGCCCTCCTCGGAGGCCACCGGCCCGAGGAAGGTCTTCAGGAGCCCGGAGAACTCCTGCGGCTCCGTCCACTGGCCGCGGGTGCCGCAGTTGGCGCAGGAAATGTCCTTCAGCCCGTTCTCCGGGGCGCGGCCCTTCTTCTCCTCGTACTCCTCCTCGAGGTGGTCGGCACGGTAGCGCTTGTGGCAGGAGAGGCACTCGACCAGAGGATCGCTGAAGACGTCGACGTGCCCGGAGGCCTCCCAGACCTGGCGGGGAAGGATGACGGCGGAATCGAGCCCGACGACGTCCTCGCGGCCGCGCACCATGGTCTGCCACCACTGCCGCTTGATGTTCTCCTTGAACTCGGCGCCGAGCGGCCCGTAGTCCCAGGCAGAGCGTGAACCGCCGTAGATCTCCCCCGACTGGAACACGAAGCCGCGCCGCTTGGCGAGCGAGATGATGGGGTCGAGTGCTGACTTGGCTGCTGCCATGGTGTGTCTCCAGTTCTGGGCAGGCCGCTGGGTGCGGTCCGCTGGTGGGGGTCGCGTGGATCGGGCGATCCGGCCCGGTGGACGGGCGCGGAGGCTCCCCGCCAGCCTACCGGGTCCGCCCTGCCCGCCCGGGTCCGCTGCCGCAGCAGCGGGCAGCACTCGGGCCCCCGGGCCTTGACGCGGCCCCGAACTGTTCCTAGGTTGGGTCCACTGTGGCGTGTGATCCATGTCACCCCAGTCCGGACCGACCGGGCGCTCGCATCCTGAGGACTCCCCATGACCCTATCCCTACCGCCGCGCGCCCGCCTGGGACGCTCGGCACTGGCCCTCGCCGGCAGCGTTGCCCTCGTGGCCAGTGGCAGCTTCGCGGCGAACGCCGCCCCGACCTACGACGCCAGCAACAACAACTCCTCGAAGAAGCTCCGTTCCGCCGTCACCGTGGAGAAGGTGGTGGGCCACCTCACGGCCCTGGATGCCATCGCCGAGGCCAACGGGAACACCCGGTCCTCCGGCACCGAGGGCTACTCCGCATCGGTGGACTACATCGTCGGGAAGCTGACCGCCGCGGGCTACAAGCCCACCGTCCAGCCCTTCCTGTTCCCGTTCTTCGCGGAACTGAGCCCCGCGGTGCTGGAGCAGTCCACACCCGACGGTGTCACCTACGGCCCCGACGACGTGGCCACCATGACCTACTCCGGCGCCGGCGAGGCGTCGGGGGCCATCGAGGCCATCGACACGACCGGCACGGCGAGCGCCACCGGCACCAGCGGCTGCGAGGCGGCCGACTTCGCCGGCTTCACGCCCGGCTCCATCGCCCTGATCCAGCGCGGCGGCTGCACCTTCGCGGTCAAGGCCGCCAACGCCGAGGAGGCGGGCGCCACCGCCGTCATCATCTTCAACACCGGGGTGGGGGCGAACACCGGCGCCGTCGCCGGCACGCTCGGAGCACCGGACCTCGTGGGCATCCCGGTGGTGGGGGCGAGCTTCGCCGCCGGCACCGACCTGATCGGTGACGACGTGACCGGCAGGGTCGTGGTGGACACCATCTCGGAGAACCGCGAGACGTACAACGTGATCGCCGAGACGTCCGGCGGCAACCCCGACAACGTCGTCATGATCGGCGCCCACCTGGACAGCGTCCTGGCGGGCCCGGGTATCAACGACAACGGGACGGGCAGCGCGGGCATCCTGGCCGTGGCCGAGGGCATGAGCAAGGTCAAGACCGCGAACAAGGTCCGCTTCGCCTGGTGGGGAGCGGAGGAGGAAGGCCTGCTCGGCTCCGAGCACTACGTCGCCGACCTCGTCGCGAAGGACCAGCTGGATTCCGTGGGCCTCTACCTCAACTTCGACATGATCGGCTCGCCGAACTTCGGCCGGTTCGTGTACGACGGCGACAACTCGGCCTTCCCTGTCGGCCCGGGCGCAGCAGAGGGACCCGCCGGTTCCGGGCAGATCGAGCAGGACTTCCACGACTACTTCGCCTCGGTGGGCCTCGCCTCCGGGGAGACCGCGTTCAGCGGCCGCAGCGACTACGGGCCCTTCATCGCCGAGGGCATCCCGGCGGGCGGCCTGTTCACGGGTGCCGAGGGGATCAAGACCGCCGAGCAGGCGGCGCTCTTCGGCGGCGTCGCGGGCGCCCCGTACGACGCCTGCTACCACGCGGCGTGCGACGACACCGACAACCTCAGCCTCACGGCCCTCGACCAGATGAGCGACGCCGTCGCCCACCTCACAGTGACCTACGCCATGAGCACGCTGGATGTGAACGGCGCCGGCGCCTCGGTGAAGGGCAAGGGACCGAAGGACCGCTTCGAGGGCAACCCCCTCGGCGGCGGCACCGAGAGTGGCGGCGGGCTCCACCCGGAGCACGATCACGACCACGACCTCGCGGACCGCTAGCCAGGACCGCTGAACAGGACCGTACGCGGCAGGGGCTGATCCTCAGGGGTCAGCCCCTGCCGTCCGTCTGCGGGGCCCGGGCGCGCCGCGGCCAGGGCAGCGTGGTGAGGATGATCGCCACGAGGGTCAGGAGCGTACCGGCGACCGTGGCGAACACCACGATGGTGCCCGGCGCGGGAACCACGAGGTCGAGGAGGAGCGAGCCGACGAGCTGGCCGCCGATCATGCACAGCCCCGTGAGCAGGACGCCGAGGCTCCGCACCAGGAGCGCACCGAGCGCGATGAAGATACAGCCCATGGGACCGCCGAGGTAGTACCACCACTCCGTGGGCAGCGGGTTGCCGAACCCGGCGACCGCGACCCTGATCAGCCACGCAGCCAGCAGGACCACGGTGCCGGCGATGAAGTTCATGAGCGTGGCCGCGAGCGGCGTCCCGTAGTGGAGCGCCGCCGTCCCGTTCATGGCCTGCTGGAAGCTCATCAGCACCCCGGCGAGGACGGGCAGGAGGACGGGGATCAGCCAGGCCGAGACGTCTCCGGCGGCCCCGAACCGCGGGGACACGGCCCAGATGACGGACAGCACGGTCAGTACGACGCCGATCATCCGCATGGGCGTCGCGGCGCGTCTGCCGCCGGGCCCGATCCCTGCCCTGTCGACGAGGAGGCCGCTGAGCGACTGGCCCATGACGGTCGCCACGGTGAAGAGGGCCACGCCGATGATGCCGATGGTCAGCGACTGGGAGAACACGAAGAACGCCCCGATGGCTCCGGCCGCGATGTAGAAGGGTGGGAAGCGCCGCTCCCGGACGGACGGGATGATCTGCAGGGCACCCGCCCGCGCACTCGGCAGTGCGAGTGTCAGGACGATCATGACGACGAGTCCCGTTCCGAAGCTGATCAGCGCCGCGGCGATGCCGTCGTCGAGCGCGGTGCCCAGGGCGCCGTTGATCCTGCCCTGGACGGGGATCGCGAGCCCGGCGACGAGGGCGAGCGGGAGACCGAGGGCGGCGGGCAGCACGGGGGCCGGGGACAGCACGGGGGTGGCAGACACCGGTCCAGCCTAGTGCGGCGCGTCCGGCATGATGGGATGCATGACCGAGAACCCAGCCACCGCCGACCTGCCCATCCGTGACGACATGATCCGGCTCGGGCAGGCACTGAAGCTCGCCTCCCTCGCGGAGGACGGCGTCGAGGCCAAGACACTGATCGACAACGGACTCGTACAGGTGAACGGTGAGATCGAGGAGCGCCGCGGCCGCCAGCTGCATGCCGGGGACACCGTCAGCGTCAACGGGCAGACGATCCGGATCAGCCGCGCGGAGGCGTGACGGCCGCTGCCCAGCTCAGCGGCGGCCGAGGACCGTCATGGTGAGGAACTCCCGGACGTGGGCCAGTTCCTGCTGGTTGATGCTGTGGAACATGTTCGGGTAGAGGATCTTCGTCAGCTTCGTGTGCTTCACCAGCCAGGCGTGGGTGGGCTCGATCATCTCGGGCGTGATCACCTGATCCTCCTGGTCGCGTCCCCAGAAGAACTGCACGGGTGCCGCCGCGGCCTCGTCGTCACGGAAGAACGCGTGGCCCTCCGACGGCACGGTGAACCCGGAGAGCCCGACGACGCACGCGAAGTCCGTGGGCCGGTGCCGCAGGAGCGACGTCGCGACCGCCATGCCCTGGGAGAAGCCGAGGAGGCTGACGCTGGAGTGGTCCCCGCGGACGTCGTCGAGCCAGCCGGCCACAGCGGTGACGCTCTCGACCACGCGCTCCACGGAATAGCCGCCCTCACGGGCGAGCGGGAACCAGGAGTAGCCGGGTCCCGCCGGCAGGGGTGCGCGGACGGAGGCGACGGTGAAATCGGCGGGCAGGTGGTCGGCGAGACCCATGAGGTCCTGCTCGTCGGCCATGTAGCCGTGGAACAGGACGAGCAGGGGCGTGCCCGAGCGCTCGGACTCCGGCTTCGACCACAGGACCGCGGGGGTGCGGTGGTCGGCGGAGGGCGCGGTGGTGCCGGTGGCAGGTTCGGTCATGGTTCCCATCCTTTCACCTCTCCCCCGCAGGGCCGTACGCTGGCCCCGTGAGTCCTTCAGCAGACGAGACCCCCGTACCCCACGACCCCGCACCCGAGGCGCACTCCCCGACGGCGGATACCGGCATCAACCCCGACCCCCATCCGTGGCACCGCTACGTGGCGCTGGGAGACTCCTTCACCGAGGGCATCGGCGACCCCAACCCGGAGAGCATCGGGGGCAACCGGGGCTGGGCCGACCGCACCGCGGAGGAGCTGGCGCGGGGCCAGGCGGACTTCGCCTACGCGAACCTCGCGGTGCGGGGGCGCCTGCTGCAGCAGATCATCGACCAGCAGGTGGACGCGGCCCTGGCCCTGCATCCGGACCTCGTCACCATCTCCGCCGGCGGCAACGACCTCCTGCGCCGTGGCGGGGACCCGGACCTGCTCGCCGAGAAGCTCGACCCCGTGGTGGGGACCCTTGCCGCATCGGGCGCGACCGTCGTCCTGCTCACCGGCCCCGACGTCCGCGAGACCGTCCTCGGGGGCGTCCGGGCGAAGACGGCCATCTACAACGAGAACCTCCGCACGATCGCCGCGCGGCACGAAGCGGTCATCGGCGACATGTGGGCCCTGCGCCAGCTCACGAACCCGCAGATGTGGGATGCGGACCGGCTGCACTTCTCCCCCCTCGGGCACCACACCATCGCGATGATGGTGCTCGACACCCTCGCCGTCCGGCACACCCTGCTGCCGCTGCAGCCCAAGGACCTGCCGGCACGGAAATGGCGGACGGCGCGGGCCGAGGACCTCGTGTGGGCACGCCAGCACCTCGTCCCCTGGGTTCTGCGGCGGCTCCGGCATCAGTCCTCGGGCGACGGCGTGACCGCGAAGCGCCTCGAGCCCGGGCCCATCTTCGGTCCGGGCATGCCGCCGGGCACCGCGGACCGGACCGAGGCGTCGGGCGCACACCTCGACTGAGACGCCCGCCGGGAGGACGGCAGGAACCGGTCGGAGGGACTCCGACCGGTTCCTGCTGCTCCTTCGGGCGCGGGCGTCGCCGCCCCCTGCTCAGCTCTCGAGCGAGACCTCGCCGTTGGCCACGGCGTCGGCGCAGGCGCTGAGGTCGGGCCCGGGCTTGAAGTCCACGAACTGCGGCTGCAGTTTCTGGAAGAGGAACTCGTAGACCTCGTCGCGGGACTTCCCGTCCATCGTCTCCGCAGCCTCCTTGACGGCGCCCTGCAGTGCGCGGTCCGCGTCCAGCAGGATCTTGTCGCGGGCTTCCTGGTTCCAGCCGATGGTGCTCAGTTCCATGAACAGCTCCTCTTTCTTGCCGATCGATCCGTCCGGAGCCTTCGCCCGGCCGTGCCCGCCACGTGCTAAGCAGGCTTACTGCCAGCGTAGGCGCTCGGCGGGGCACTCGGCTACCGCGAGTAGAAGGCCGCCCGCAGCTGGTCGTCGAGCTGGTGGATCTGGGTGAGGAAGGCGTCGTGGCCCACGGGCGAGGAGATCAGGTGGACGGGGACGTCGCCGGGCAGTGCCGCCGCGAGCCGCTGCGACTGCCACGGGAAGTAGAGCCGGTCGGTGTCCACCGCGGCGATGAAGAACTCCGATGCCGCCGCCCCCAGCGCGTCCTCCAGGCTTCCGCGCCCGCGCGCCGCGTCGTGGCTCATGAGCGCCTCCGTGAGGATCACGTAGCTGTTGGCGTCGAAGCGGTCCACGAGCTTGTCGGCCTGGTGGTCGAGATAGCTCTCCACCTGGTACCGGCCGCGGTCGGCGGGCAGGACGGACCCAAGGGGCCGCTCGGCGTCCTGCTCCGCGCGACCGAAGCGCGCCTCGAGTTCCTGCTCCGCGCGGTAGGTGATGTGCGCGATCCGCCGGGCGACCCCGAGGCCCGCCTCCGGATGCGGGCCGTCGTAGTAGTCGCCGCCGCGGTAGGCGGGGTCGAGCCGGATGGCCTGCAGCTGTGCCTGGGCGAACGCTATCTGTTCGGCCGAACTGGCGGCACTGCAGGCGATGACGGCGCACCGTTCCACGCGCTCCGGGAACATCAGGGCCCACTCGAGGGCGCGGGCCCCGCCCATCGACCCCCCGAGGACGGAGTGCCAGCGCCCGATGCCGAGCTGGTCGGCGAGCAGGCTCTCCGCGCGGACGGCGTCGCGGATGGTGACGAAGGGGAACCGTGCGCCCCATGGCGTGCCGTCGGGTGCGAGGCAGGCCGGCCCCGTCGAGCCGTAGCAGCCTCCCAGCATGTTGACGGAGACCACGAAGTAGCGGTCGGTGTCCACGGTGCGGCCGGGACCCACGAGGGAGTCCCACCAGCCCTCCTCCTCCGCGTCCCCCCTGGCCACGTGCGAGCTGCCGGTCAGGGCGTGCTGCACGAGGACGGCGTTGGAGCCGTCCTCGTTCAACCGCCCCCAGGTCTCGAACGCCAGCCGGACGTCGGGCAGCTCACCGCCGGTCTCGAGGACCAGCGGCCCGATCGACCCGACGCGGAGCAGGCCGTCCCCGTGCGGTGCGTCGGCGGTCCTGGCGGGCAACGGGGCAGGAGGGTACGTGGTCACGAACGGTCAGGCTCCCTTGGCGGCGCGGAAGCCCGCGTCCAGGTCGGCGAGGATGTCGGCGATGTTCTCGAGGCCGACGGACAGCCGCACCAGGCCGGGCCGTACGCCGGCGGTGAGCTGCGCCTCCGCGCCGAGCTGGCTGTGCGTGGTCGAGGCGGGGTGGATGACCAGTGACCGGACATCGCCCACGTTCGCGACGTGCGAGTGCAGCTCGAGGCCGTCGACGAACCGCTTCCCCGCCTCCAGCCCGCCGACGATGTCGAAGCTGACGATCGCCCCGGTGCCCTTCGGCCCGTATCTCCGACCGCGGTCGTACCAGGGACTCGCGGGGAGTCCGGCGTACGTGACGCGCTCGACGTCGTCGTGCCCCTCCAGCCACTCGGCGACCGCCTGCGCGTTCTCCACGTGGCGTTCCATGCGCAGGCTCAGGGTCTCGAGCCCCTGCGCGATGAGGAACGCGTTGAACGGGGAGACGGCCGAGCCGAGGTCGCGGAGCAGCTGCACGCGGGCCTTGAGGATGTATGCGAGGTTCGCGCCCAGGGCGCTGCCCACCCCGAGATCGCGGGCGTAGACGAGTCCCTGGTAGCTCTCGTCGGGCGTGTTGAAGCCCGGGAACCGCTCGGGGTACCGCGCGTAGTCGAAGGTGCCGGAGTCCACGATGACCCCGGCGATGGCGTTGCCGTGCCCGCCGAGGTACTTGGTGGCCGAGTGCACCACGACGTCCGCACCCCATTCGATGGGCCGGATCAGGTACGGGGTGGCCAGCGTGTTGTCGACGACGAGCGGGATGCCGTACTCGTGGGCGACGGCGCTGATGCCCTCGA
The DNA here is from genome assembly GCF_002927275.1 of Arthrobacter pityocampae. GTDB lineage: Bacteria > Actinomycetota > Actinomycetes > Actinomycetales > Micrococcaceae > Arthrobacter_D > Arthrobacter_D pityocampae. The sequence continues at coordinate 171,483 of NZ_PRKW01000003.1, forward strand.
CGTCGAGGACGTCCTGCCGGGGGTTGGAGACCACCTCGCCGAAGAAGAGCTTGGTGTTCGGCCGGAGCGCGGCGCGCCACTGGTCGAGGTCGTCGGGGTCCTCGACGAACGTCGTCTCGATCCCGTACTTCTTCAGCGTGTGCCGGAAGAGGTTGTAGGTACCGCCGTAGAGGCTGGGGCTGGCCACGATGTGGTCCCCCGCCTCCGCGACGTTCAGCACCGCGAAGGTGCTGGCGGCCTGGCCGGACGCCAGCAGCAGGGCACCGACGCCACCCTCGAGGCTCGCGATGCGCGTTTCCACGACCTCCTGTGTCGGGTTCCCGATCCGCGTGTAGATGGGCGCCAGTTCCGTCAGGGAGAACCGGTTCGCGGCGCTCTCCGCGCTCGGGAAGACGAACGACGACGTCTGGTAGATGGGCAGCGCACGCGCCCCGGTGACGGCATCCGGCACCTGGCCGGCATGGATCTGGCGTGTTTCAAAGGACCAATCGTTGGACATGGTGCTCCCTCTGATCAGGGGCTCCGCCTGTCCGGCTCCCGCCGGCGGACGCCGCTCCAGGAGACCGGACCCCGCAGGAGCCCGCGCTTGAACGGCGCCGATGAGACGCCGGACCTGGTCTTCACCCGGGGCACCCCACCGCGGTTGGAGGGTTGCCGGCCAGCAAGCCGGGGCTGTGTGCTGGCACTCATGACCTGACTTCATGAAAGCCGATCAGGACGGATCCGGCAACCGTGTGACCCTCCGTGAAGCAGCCCGCGGACGCACCCGCGATGCGGCTCGCGAGCGGCCGTTCGGGAGTAAGGCAAGCCTTAGTCGAGACCCACATCACTTAGTGCCAAGATAGCCGCATGCGTCTGGACCATGTATCTTATGCCTGCGAACCCGATGGACTTGCCGCGACGGCCGAGCGGATCTCGGCCAAGCTCGGTGTGGAGCCGGTGAAGGGTGGTGTGCACCCCCGCTTCGGCACCCGCAACATGATCTTCCCCCTGGTCAACGGCCAGTACCTGGAGGTCGTCGAGGTGCTCAACCACCCGGCGTCGGACAAGGCCCCGTTCGGCCAGGCCGTGCGCGCCCGCTCAGAAGCCGGCGGCGGCTGGATGGGCTGGTGCGTCGCCGTCGACGATCTCGCGCCGTTCGAGGAGCGCCTCGGGCGCAGCGCCGTCCCCGGCAACCGGAAGTTCCCGGACGGCCAGGAGCTCACCTGGCAGCAGATCGGCATCAAGGGGCTCATCGCGGACCCTCAGGTCCCCTACCTGCTGCGCTGGGACGACGGCACGGAGGAGCTCCACCCCTCGAAGGCGCGCCCCGCCTCGGTGAAGCTGGACTGCCTGACCATCGCCGGCTCGTCCGAGCGGGTGACCGACTGGCTCGGGACGGACGTCGAGAAGACCCTCGACGACGTGCAGGTCCAGTGGATCGCCCCCAACGGGACGCCCGGCGTCATGTCGGTGACGTTCGAGACCGACAACGGGCGCGTCGAGATCTAGCTGTGCGTGTAGGTGAGGCAGTCGGCGGCGTCCGCGCCGGGCCCCACCTTCACCGCCGGCGCACTGCACAGCAGGTCATGGTTGAAGGTGCACTCAAAGCGCTGGCACGCGCCTACATGCGCGATCACCTTCGGCAGACCGCCGGTGGCGGACGTGTCGATGAACGTGGCGCAGGTGGCGTGCTCCTCGGTGCCGGACACCGTGATGGCGACGGCCGTACAGCCGTCGTGGTTGAACGAGCAGTTGTGGACAGTGCACTCAGAGACGTTGGTGACGACGGTCATGGTTCCTCCTGGCGGGTCCGACGGGGCCCCGGTGCCGGTGCCCCGGTGGTGCATACCGTAGCACCGGGGCCTCCGATCATTTGAGTCATGATTCCGGTGCGTAAAGGAGGCGACGAGCGTCCCGTTCCCGCTCGTCACGTGCCGAGGTCGAGGACCGGACCGAGCAGCGCATAGCCGACGAAGCCGGTGATGTCGATCAGGGCGTGCGCGATCACCAGCGGCATCACCCGGCGTGTGCGGGCGTAGAACCAGGCGAAGAGCAGGCCCATCAGGACGTTCCCGATGAACGGCCCGAACCCCTGGTAGAGGTGGTAGCTGCCCCGGAGGAGGGCACTGGTGATGATGATCGCCGGCGTGGACCACCCGAGGTGGCGTAGCCGGATGAACAGGTAACCCACCACGATGACCTCCTCGAGCACCGCATGCCGGAGGGCGGAGAGGACGAGCACGGGGACGGTCCACCAGTAGTCGTCGAGCGCGGCCGGCACGAGCGCCGTCGTGATCCCGAGCGCGCGGCCCCCCGTGTACACGCCGATCGTGCCGACGGCGATGATCGCCGCGAGGCCCACCCCGGCACCGATGGTGCGCAGCGGCTGGTCGAAGGTCAGGCCGAGTTGCCGGACGGCCGAGACGCCGGTCCCGCTGAGCAGGAACAGGACGAGGGCCACGGGCATCAGCGCGAAGCCGATGTCCAGGAGCTGGTAGGCGAGGTCGAAGTACTCGCGCTCGTTGAGCACAGGGTTCAGGGTGGTGGTCTGCCCGGCGAGGGGCCCGCGCGTCAGTTTGTCCGCCAGGCTCATCGCGGCGTACACGCCGGACTGCCCGAGGGAGAGCCCGAGGACGATCAGCACTTCGGCGGTGATCCGCCGCGGCGACGGCGGGGCCGCGGGGGCATCGCCTGCGGGCGGGGCGGCGGAGGACGAGGATCCGGCAGTCATGCCGCTATCCTGCCAGCGGATCCCGTGGAGCTCCCAGCCCGGCTACCGGACGCGCGTGCCCGCCCGCCAGACGGCGTGCACGAGCGGCATGCCCGGCCGGTATGCCAGGTGCGCGGCCGACGGCGCGTCCAGCAGCTGCAGGTCCGCGCGGTGCCCGACGGCGAGGGACCCCACGGCGCGGAGGCCGTCGGCGTCGTCGCCCGTGTGGCGGCGCAGGGCGAGGGCTCCGCCGTGGGTGGCGGCGCGGACCGCCTCGTGGACCGTCAGCCCCATCTGCAGGACGGCGGTGGCGACGCAGAAGGCCATGGAGCTCGTGTAGGAGGTGCCGGGATTGCAGTTGCTCGCCAGGGCGATCCGCGCGCCGGCGTCGAGCAGCCGCCGCGCGGGCGGGAACGGCTGCCGGGTGGAGAGGTCGCAGGCGGGCAGGCACGTGGCGACCGTCCCCGGCACGCCGTCGTCGTCGGGTCCCGCCCAGGTGGCGGTAAGGGCGTCGACGTCGGCGTCGGAGAGGTGGTTCACGTGGTCGACGCTCGCGGCGCCGACCTCGACGGCGAGCGCGACGCCGGCGCCCGGCCCGAGCTGGTTACCGTGCACGCGCAGGCCGAGGCCGGCGGCGGCGCAGGCCGTGAGGACGCGGCGGGACTGCTCCGCCGTGAAGGCGCCGGTCTCGCAGAAGACGTCGGCCCAGCGGACGTACGGGCGGACGGCGTCGAGCATCGGCCCGCACACGAGGTCGGTATAGGCCTCGGCGTCCTCCCCCGCCGGGACGAGGTGCGCGCCGAGGAACGTGACCTCGTCCACCACGCCCGCCGCGATCCGCGCGCTGCGGGCCTCCTGCGCGACGTCGAGGCCGTACCCGGTCTTCGTCTCGAGGTAGGTGGTCCCGCCGGCGGCGGCCTCGGCGACGCGGGCGAGCAGGAGCCGTGTGAGGTCGTAGTCCCCGGCGGCGCGCGTCGCCGCCACCGTGGTCGCGATGCCGCCGGCGGCGTACGTCTCCCCCGCCATCCGGGCCTCGAACTCGGCCGTCCGGTCCCCGGCGAACACGAGGTGCGTGTGGCTGTCCACCCAGCCGGGCAGCCCCGCACGGCCGCCGGCGTCGTACCGATCGTCCGCCGCCGGGGCCCGGGCGGCCGGTCCGATCCAGCTGATCCGCTCCCCCTCGAGGACCAGGGCGGCGTCCCGCAGCACGGCGGCGTCGGCGTCCTGCGTCATCAGTTCGCCGATGTTCGTGACGAGCAGGGACATCAGTGCTGCTCCCAGGGCTGGGTGTACCAGGTCGCCGTGCTCGCGGGATCGTTGCGGGCGTTCGCTGCGTCGTCGAGGCGTGCGATGGCCGCGGCCAGCAGGGGGCCGGGGGCACCGAGGGTCGCGTGGACGCCGTCGCGCGCCGTCAGCACTCCCCCGACGACGACGCCGGTGACGTCCTGCGCCGTCGCCGTGTACGCGAGCTGCTCCCAGGAGGAGCCGGCCGTCCGGGCCGTGTGCGGGTCGACGGCCATGACGTCGGCGGCCAGGCCCGGACTGAACCCGGCACCGCGCCGTCCCTGCGCGGCGGCCCCGCCGAGGGACGCGATGCCGTGCAGCCGCTCCGGATCGACCTGGCCCCGCCGTCCGGTGCGCAGGCGCTCCCCGTGTTCGAGCGCCCGCATCTCCAGCCACGGATCGACGACGGCGTGCTGGTCCGAACCGAGCGCCAGCGACACCCCGGCGTCGAGGAGGTCCCCGGCCGGCCCGAGCCCGTCCGCGAGGTCCGCCTCCGTGGTGGGGCAGAGGACGGCGCTCGCCCCGGCGTCGCCGAGGAGCCCGAGGTCGCGCTCCGTGACGTGGGTGGCGTGCACGGCGGACAGGCGTCCGGTGACGAGCCCGTGCCGGGAGAGCAGCTCCGTGGGGGTGCAGCCGGTGGCGGCGAGGCAGTCCTCGTTCTCGGCCGGCTGCTCGGAGAGGTGGACGTGCAGGGGCACCTCCGGTGGCAGGTGCTGTGCGATCACGGCGAGGTCCCGCTCCGGCACCGCGCGGACGGAGTGGAGGGCCGCGCCGACCGTCACCTGGTGCGCGGGGTACCGCGAGGAGACCGCGGTGCGCAGCGCTGCGAGCCGGGCGAGCCACCGCTCCGCGGTCCCGTCGGAGAAGCGGCTCCGGTCCGCCCCGAGCGGCGTCCCGAACCCGCCCGCGAGATAGCAGGTGTCGAGCAGCGTCAGCCGGATGCCCGCCTGGACGGCCGCCCGGGCGAGGGCCAGCTCCATGGCGTGCGGCCCGTCGGCGTCGCTGTCCTCGGACCCCTGCCCGTACGGGGTGCCGTCGGGGCGGTGGTGCACGTAGTGGAACTCGGCGACGCTCGTCCACCCCGCCACCACCATCTCGGCGTACACCGCGGTGGCGAGCTCCTCGTACAGGGCCGGGGTCAGGGCGGCCGCCGCGCGGTACATCGTCTCCCGCCACGTCCAGAACGTCCCGCCACGATCATGGGTGCGCCCGCGCAGGGCACGGTGGAACGCGTGCGAGTGCGCATTGGCGGCGGCGGGGAACACGACGCCGCGCAGGACGACGTCGCCCACCCGCGCCGGGACGCCCGGCAGCACGGAGGCGGCCAGCCCGGCGTCGGTAACCTCGATGCGGACCGCGTCCGCGATGCCCTCGGCTCCCAGCCACGCGTGCTCGCACCAGACGCCCTTCATGGGAAGGGGCCGATCACAGGAGGTCGTCGAGGACGTCCGCGAGCGCGGTGGCCCCGGCGTCGGCGTCGTCGCGTTCCACGAACTCCTCGGGCGAGTGGCTGACGCCGGTGGGGTTGCGGACGAACAGCATGGCCGTCGGCGCGACGGCGCCGAGGATGCCGGCGTCGTGCCCGGCGCCGGTGGGCAGGGTCGGGGCGCCGGGGAAGGAGCGGCCGAGCGCGTTGCCCAGGGTGCGCTGGAGGGCGCCGTCGAAGTGGACGGTCCCGCTGCGCGACTCCTCGGTCAGGGTGGCGCGGCAGCCCTCGAACGCGCAGATCTTCTGGGCCTGGCCGTGGATCCGCTCGAGCAGGGCGGCCGTCACGGCGTCGTCCTCGTGGCGGACATCGAGCCAGAGCTCCACGCGGGAGGCGATGACGTTCGTCCCGCCCGGCACGGGCTGCAGCCGGCCGACGGTCGCGCGGGCGCCGTCCTGCTCCGCGGCGGCCTTCCGGACGGCGAGGACCACCTGCGCGGCGGCGACCAGGGGGTCGGCGCGGTCCGCCATGAGCGTGGTGCCGGCGTGATTGCCCTGCCCGGTGATGGAGAGGCGCCAGCGTCCGTGGCCGAGCATGGTGGAGCCGATGGCCACGGCGGAGTCGAGGTCGATCAGCCCCCGCCCCTGCTCCACGTGGAGTTCCACGAAGTCCCCGATCCGCGCGATGGCCTCCTCGTCGCGGCCGAGGTGCGCCGGGTCGAGGCCGGCGGCGCGGGAGGCGTCGGCGAACGTGATGCCGTCGGGGTCCGTCAGGGAACGCACATGATCCGGGTCGAGCGTGCCCGTGAGCAGGCGGGACCCCAGGCAGGACACCCCGAACCGGGAGCCCTCCTCCTCGGGGAACACGGCCACCGCGAGCGAGCGCTGCGGCCGGACCCCGCGCTCGCGCAGCAGGTCGACGGCCACCAGGGCGGACGCGACGCCGAGCGGGCCGTCGAACGCGCCGCCGCCAGGCACGGAGTCGAGGTGGCTGCCGGTCACGAGGGCGCCGTCCCGGCCGGCCGTGACGTCCCACCACGCCCAGAGGATGCCGTTGCGGTCCGTCTCCACGGCGAGACCGCGGGTCTCCGCCTCGGCCGTGAACCATTCGCGGAGCGAGGACTCGGCGGGCGTGAAGACGCCGCGCGAGTAGCCCCCGCGCGTGGCATCGCGGCCGACGTCGCTGATGGCGTCGAGGACTGAGGAGACGGTCTGCACGGGGGTACCTTCCGGTCGGTGGGTCTTCAGGATTGCATGGGGATGCGCACCCCGCGCTCCGTCGCCACCTCGCGGGCGCGCTCGTACCCGGCGTCGACGTGGCGGATCACGCCCGTCCCGGGGTCGTTGGTGAGGAGCCGTTCCAGTTTCTGCGCCGCGAGGTCCGTTCCGTCCGCGACGGAGACCTGCCCGGCGTGGATGGACCGGCCGATCCCCACGCCGCCGCCGTGATGGATGGACACCCAGGTGGCCCCGGACGCTGTGTTCAGCAGGGCGTTCAGCAGCGGCCAGTCGGCGACGGCGTCCGAGCCGTCCGCCATGGCCTCGGTCTCCCGGTAGGGGGACGCGACGGACCCGGAGTCGAGGTGGTCGCGGCCGATGACGATCGGGGCGGACACCCTCCCCTCGGCGACGAGCCGGTTGAGGAGCAGGCCGGCCTTCGCGCGGTCCCCGTAGCCGAGCCAGCAGATCCTTGCCGGGAGGCCCTCGAACTCCACGTGCTCTGCGGCGGCGTCGAGCCAGCGGTGCAGGTGCCCGTTGTCCGGGAACAGTTCCTTGAGGGCGGCGTCGGTGACGGCGATGTCCGCCGGGTCCCCGGAGAGGGCCACCCAGCGGAACGGGCCGAGCCCCTCGCAGAACAGGGGCCGGATGTAGGCGGGGACGAACCCGGGGATGTCGAACGCCCTGCCGAAGCCGCCGGTCCGGGCCTCGTCGCGGATGGAGTTGCCGTAGTCGAAGACCTCCGCGCCGGCGTCGAGGAAGCCGACCATCGCCTCGACGTGCAGGGCCATCGAGGCCTGGGCCTTCTTCGTGAAGCCGTCAGGGTCCGCCGCGGCCTCACGCTCCCACTCGTCGACGGCGATCCCCTCGGGCAGGTAGCTCAGCGGGTCGTGGGCCGAGGTCTGGTCGGTGACGATGTCGACGGCGAGTCCGCGCCGGAGCAGTTCCGGGAAGACGGTGGCCGCGTTGCCGACGACGCCGACGGACAGGGCCCGCCGCTCGCGCCGGGCGGCGAGCACCTGCGCGACGGCGTCGTCGAGCGTGTCCGCGACGGTGTCCAGGTACCGTTTCGCGACGCGCCGGCGCAGGCGCGCCTCGCTGACGTCCACGATGAGGACCGCCCCGCCGTTGAGGGTGACGGCGAGGGGCTGGGCGCCGCCCATCCCGCCGCAGCCGCCGGTCAGGGTGAGGGTGCCGGCGAGACTGCCGCCGAAGCGCTTCCGCGCGATGGCGGCGAACGTCTCGAAGGTGCCCTGGAGGATGCCCTGCGTGCCGATGTAGATCCAGGATCCCGCGGTCATCTGCCCGTACATCATCAGGCCCTCCGCTTCGAGGCGCCGGAACTCCGGCCAGGTGGCCCAGTCCCCCACGAGGTTCGAGTTGGCGAGCAGCACGCGCGGCGCCCACGGGTGCGTGCGGAAGACACCGACGGGCTTGCCGGACTGCACGAGCAGGGTCTCGTCGTCCTCGAGCGTGGCGAGGGTGCGGACGATGGCGTCGTAGGCGTCCCAGCTGCGGGCCGCCCGGCCCGTCCCGCCGTACACCACGAGGTCCTCGGGCCGCTCGGCGACCTCGGGGTCGAGGTTGTTCATGAGCATCCGCAGCGGCGCCTCGGTCTGCCAGCTCTTCGCGGTCAGGTGCGTGCCGCGCGGAGCCCGGATGGACCGGGACGGATCGTGGGTCGCGGAGGTGGGGGTCATGCCGGTTCTCCTGTCAGGTCCTCGGGCACCGGGACGGCGCCCGTGGCGGGCCCCGCCAGGAGGGCCGCGGCCTCCCGTGCCACGAGCGAGCCGATGCGGTGGGCTCCCGCCTCGGTGATGCGGTAGCTGGGGACGACGACGCTGAGTGCCGCGACCGTCCGGCCACCCGGCGAGACGGGGGCGGCGACGGCCGTGACGTCCGCCTCGACGCCGTCGCGCACGACGACGAACCCGCCGTCCGGGGGACCGCCCGTGAGCACCGCGCCGACGGCGGTGTGCGCGAGCGGGATGCTGCGACCCACCCAGCTGGCGTGGCGCACCGGGTGGGTGCCCTCGCGCATCGCGAGATAGACGCCCTCGCCGTCGTGCGAGGGGACGCTGAGGTAGGCGGACTCACCGGTGAGCTCCACGAGGCGCTCGAGCGCGGGCTCCGCGAGGGAGACCAGGGATTCGTGGCCGAGTGCCTGCGCGCCGAGCTGCACCACGCGCAGGCCCGGCCGGTAGACGCCGGCGGTGTCCCGGCGGACGAATCCCGTGCCCTCGAGGGTCCGCAGGAGCCGCAGCGCCGTCGACGCCGACAGGTCGGCCTCCCGGGCGGCGTCCGCGAGGGTCAGAGATCCGGCCCCGCAGACCGCCCCGAGCAGCACGAGGGCCCGCTCGACGGTGCGGGTCGACGACTCGGCCATGGTCCCTCCTTGCTTTCGTGGTCGCAGTGGATTTCACTTATTGAAACTCTCTTTTCACTCAATGGCAAGAGCGGCGGCGGCCGCGGGAACCGAGGCGCAGCGTGGACCAGCAGACCGTGATCGTGGGCCCGGGCCCGCTCTCCCCCACCGACGTCGTGGCCGTGGCGCGGCACGGCGTCCACGTCGATCTGGCCCCTGAGGCCCTCACCGCCATGGTGCGGTCCCGGGCCGTGGTCGACGCGCTCGTCGATGACGGCACACCGCACTACGGCGTCTCCACCGGCTTCGGCGCCCTGGCCACGCGGCACATCCCGCTGGACCAGCGCACCCAGTTGCAGCGCAGCCTCATCCGCAGCCACGCCGCGTCCTCCGGCGCCGAGGTGGACCGCGAGGTGGTGCGCGGCCTGATGCTCGGGCGGCTCTCCACCCTCGCGACCGGCCGGACCGGGGCACGCCCGCTCGTGGCCTCCAGCTACGCCGCCCTGCTGAACGCCGGCATCACGCCGGTCATCGGCGAGTACGGCTCATTGGGCTGCTCGGGTGATCTCGCCCCGCTCTCCCATATCGCCCTGGCGCTGATGGGCGAGGGCCAGGTGCGGGACGGCGCCGGGCGTCTGGTGCCGGCGTCGGCGGCACTCGCGGCGGAGGGCATCGCCCCGGTCGAACTGCGCGAGAAGGAGGGCCTGGCCCTGATCAACGGGACGGACGGGATGCTCGGGATGCTCGTCCTCGCCGCGGCGGACCTGCATCGGCTGCTCACGACGGCGGACCTCGCCGCGGCCATGAGTGTCGAGGGTCTGCTGGGCACGGACGCCGTGTTCGCCGAGGACCTCCACGCCCTGCGCCCGCACCCGGGCCAGCTGGCGTCGGCCGCGAACATCCGGGCCCTGCTGGCGGGGTCCCCGCTGCTCGCCGAACAGCACACGTCCGCGACCGGCCGGCACCGCTTCACGCGGGTACAGGACGCCTATTCCCTGCGCTGCGCGCCCCAGGTCCACGGCGCCGCACGCGCCACGCTCGCGCACGCCGATGCCGTCGCGGCGATCGAGCTGGGATCCGCGATCGACAATCCGGTGATCACCCCGGACGGCCGGATCGAGTCCAACGGCAACTTCCACGGGGCACCCGTGGGCTACGTGCTGGATTTCCTCGCGATCGCCGTCGCTGACGTCGCCTCGATGAGCGAACGCCGCACGGACCGCTTCCTCGACACGTCCCGCAACCACGGGCTCAACGCCTTCCTCGCCGATGACCCCGGCGTGGACTCGGGCCACATGATCGCCCAGTACACGCAGGCCGGCATCGTGTCCGAGCTCAAGCGGCTGGCGGCTCCGGCGTCCGTGGACTCCATCCCCTCCTCGGCCATGCAGGAGGACCACGTCTCGATGGGCTGGGCCGCGGGCCTGAAGCTGCGCCGGGCGGTCGACGGCCTCACGCGCGTCCTCGCGATCGAGATCCTCACGGCTGCGCGCGCCCTGGACCTGCGCGACGGCGGCGCCGGGGCCACTGCCGGGACCGACGTCGGGCCCTCGGGGGCCGCAGTGTCCGCAGTGTCCGCGGAGGCCGCCGTCGGGCCGCGCAGTTCCGCGCCGATCACCGCCGTCCGGGCCCGGCTCCGGCGGGAGGTCGACGGGCCCGGGACCGACCGCTACCTGGCCCCCGAGATCGAGGCGGCCCGGCTGCTGGTGGACGACGGCTCCCTGCTCGCTGCGGCCGGGCAGGCCCTCCCGGCGTCCCTGCAGTAAGGCTTGTTAGGGTGGACTAACCACCCCGAGAAAGAAGCACCCCTCCATGTCCTCCCCCGTTGCTGCGCCGTCCGTCAAGCCCCCGCGGCCCCAGGCGGTCCTCACCGTGCTCGAGACGCAGTGGCTGAGCCCGCACCTGGTGCGGGTCGTGGCGGGCGGACCGGGCTTCCGGGACCTGCAGGACTGCGACGCGACGGACAAGTACGCCAAGCTGCTGTTCGCCAAACCGTCCCTCGGGCTGACGCCGCCGTACGACCTCGCAGCGCTCAAGCACGTGCTGCCGGCGGAGGACCGCCCCGTGAAGCGGACCTACACCGTCCGGTGGCTCGACGCCGCGGCCGAGCGCCTGGCCATCGACTTCGTGGTGCACGGCGAGGCCGGCATCGCCGGCCCGTGGGCGGCGCAGGCCTCCCCGGGCGACCCGCTGGTGCTCATGGGGCCCTCCGGCAAGTGGTCGCCGGACCCGGACGCCGACTGGCACCTCTTCGCCGGGGACGACTCCGCGCTCCCCGCGATCGCCGCCGGCCTGGAGGCCCTTCCCCCGGCCGCCGTCGGGCACGCCTACCTCGAGGTGGACACCGCCGCGGACGTGCTCCCGCTCACCGCCCCCGAGGGTGTCGCACTGCACTGGCTGATGCGGGACGGCCGGGACCCGGGCACCACGACGCTGCTCGCGGACGCCGTCGCCGCCGGCCCGTGGCCGGAGGGTCGCGTCGACGCCTTCGTCCACGGGGAGCGCGGCGCCATGAAGTCCCTCCGGGACATCCTCTTCCGGGACCGGGGGCTCGCCCGCTCCCAGGTCTCGCTCTCGGGCTACTGGGCGTACGGCCGCGAGGAGGACACCTTCCAGGCGGAGAAGCGCGAACCGATCGGCAAGATCCTGGACGACTGACCCCGGGGTCCTCCGGATCCACCGTTCAGGCGGCGGGCACGGCGCGGGGATGCCGCTTCGGGAGCCGCTCCACGAGTCCCATGGCCGGTTCGGCGAGGCGCGCCAGCACCGGTCCCGCCACGGCCATGATCAGCACGTACGTCGTCGCGAGCGCGGCGAGGTCCGCGAGCACGGCCCCGGAGGCCACCGCGAGCCCGGCGATGACGATCGAGAACTCCCCGCGCGCCACGAGCGCGGTGCCGGCCCGGGCGCGGCCCAGGCGCCCGATGCCCTGGCGGCGGGCCGCCCACCAGCCGGTCGCGATCTTCGTCGCGGTCGTGACGAGCGCAAGGAGCAGCGCGACGCCGAGCACCGGCGGGATCGATGCCGGGTCGGTGTTGAGTCCGAAGACCACGAAGAAGATGGCCGCGAAGAGGTCCCGCAGTGGTTCGAGGAGGCGGGCGGCGTTCTCCGCCGTCGCCCCGGAGATCGCGATGCCCAGGAGGAACGCCCCGACGGCGGCGGAGACCTGCAGGGCCGAGGCCAGCCCGGCGACCAGCAGGGCGGCGCCGATGAGGGTCAGGAGGAAGACCTCGGGGTCCTTGCTGTCGACGACGGCCGAGACCGCGTTGCCCCAGCGCAGCGCGACGACGAGCACGAGGGTGACCACGAGGAGGGAGATGCCGACCGTGCCGAGTCCGCCCGCGAAGCTGAGCCCCGCCAGCACCGCGGTGAGGACCGGGAGGTAGATGGCCATGGCGAGGTCTTCGAAGACGAGGATCGCCAGCACGGTGGGGGTCTCCCGGTTGCCGAGCCTCCCGAGGTCGCTCATGACCTTCGCGGCGATCCCCGAGGACGAGATGTACGTGACGCCGCCCATCACGAGCGCGGCCACCGGACCCCAGCCGAGGATGACGGCGACGAGCGCGCCGGGCGTGAAGTTCAGGACGAGGTCCACGACGCCCGCGAGCCACGACTGGCGGAGTCCGGTGACGAGCTCCTTGGCCGTGTACTCCAGGCCGAGGAGCAGCAGGAGCAGGACGACGCCGATCTCGCTGGCCACCTCACTGAAGTCGACGACCCCTTCGAGTTCGACGAAGCCGCCCTGCCCGAAGGCCAGGCCGCCGAGGAGGTACAGGGGAATGGGCGAGAGCCCGATCCGGCCCGCGAGCCGCCCCAGGACCCCGAGGAACAGGAGAACGGCGCCGAGTTCGATCAGGGTGAGGGCGGTGGTGTGCATACGCCGCGATCAGCCGTTGCGCAGGATGTCCGCCGCGGCGTCCAGGCCCTCCGCGGTACCCACCACCACCAGCAGGTCACCGGCGGCGAGCGTGAAGTCGGGGGTGGGCGACGCCTGGACCTGGCCGGACCGCAGCACGGCGACGAGGGAGGCCCCGGAGCGCGACCGCATGCGGGTGTCGCCGAGGGACCGGCCGTCGAACGGCGATCCGCGCTCGATGAGGAACTGGCGGGTGGAGACGCCGGGGAGGTCCCGGTGCTCCTCCGTCAGCTGCGCGATGAGCTGCCGCGACCCGAGGAGGTTGCCGATCGTCGCCGCCTCGTCAGGGGTCAGCGGGATGGACGCGACGCACGCGTCCGGATCGTTGGCCTTGGAGATGATGAGGTCGAGCTCGCCGTCGCGCTGCGCGACGATGCCCACCCTCCGGCCGGACCCGGTGACGATCTCGCGCCGTACCCCGATGCCGGGCAGGCGCGTTTCGATGACGTTCATGCGATCATCCTAGACCCGCGCGGACTACTCGGCCGCGGGCATCGCGTGTGGCGTGCTGCCGTTCGCTGAGGGCGTCCCCGTGTCCTTCGGCACGTACAGATCGGGCTCCAGGTAGATGAGCCCGGCGATGGGGACGGCGGCGCGGATGCGCTGCTCGGCGCCGTCGATCTGGGCCGCGATCTGCGCGCCGGTCTCCTGGCTCCCCACCGAGATCTTCGCGGCCACGAGCAGCTCCTCCGGGCCGAGGTGCAGGGTCTTCAGGTGGATGATCCGGGTGGTGCCGTCGCCTCCGATGGCCTCCTCGATCTTCGCGATGTCGGCGGCGGAGGCGCTCTCCCCGAGGAGCAGGCTCTTGGTCTCCACGGCGAGGACCGCGGCGATCGCCACGAGGAGCAGGCCGATCATCGCCGTCCCGGCCGCGTCCCACAGGCCGTTGTCGGTGAGCAGCGTCAGGGAGACACCGAACAGGGCGAAGAGGAGCCCCAGGAGCGCGCCGGTGTCCTCGAGGAGGATGACGGGCAGTTCGGGCGACTTCGCGGTGCGGACGAAGCGGACCCAGCCCATGCCGCCGCGCGTCCGGTTGGACTCCCTGATGGCCGTGCGGAGGGAGAAGGACTCGGCGACGATCGCCCCGATGAGGACCGCCAGCGGGACCCACCAGAACGAACCCTCGATGGGGTGCGGGTCGAGCGCCTTGTGGTACGCCTCGTACAGGGCGAAGAGGCCGCCGACGCTGAAGAGCACGATCGAGACGATGAAGGCGTAGATGTAACGCTCGCGGCCGTAGCCGAAGGGGTGTTCCGCGCTGGCCCCGCGCCTCGACCGCTTGCCACCCACGAGCAGCAGGACCTGGTTGCCGGAGTCCGCCACGGAGTGGATCCCCTCCGCGAGCATGGACGAGGACCTCGTGAGCGCGAAGGCCACGAACTTGAGCGCGGCGATCGTGAGGTTCGCGCCGAGGGCCGCGATGATCGCCTTCTTGCCACCACTTGCCGACATGATCCGTCCCGTTCCGTCTGTCCCGCGTCCGCCGGGTGTTCCCGGCGATGACCGGGTGCCCCCGACATCGCCCCGGGACCACCCGGCTCCACTGTACGGACCTGTCGACTGTCCGGGGGCCGTGCGGGGCTCAGGACACCGGGACTGGACGGAGGGCCGCCGCGGCTGCTCCCACGCGGTCCGGATCGGCGCCGAGATCGGCGGGATCGGCGCCGGTGAGGAGCACGGTGGCCAGTTCCGCGATGCCCGACGACGTCTGGAACCCGTATCCGCCCTGCCCGGCGAGCCAGAAGAAGCCCGGGTGGCCGGGGTCGAACCCGACCACGGGCACACCGGACTCCCGCTGGGTCCGCAGGCCCGTCCAGGATCGGCGGACGGTCGTGATCCCGAGGGTCGTCACCGCCCCGAGCCGTTCGATGAGGCGTTCGACGTCGCCCGGGTGGGGTTGTGCGTCCCCGGGCTCCGCGGGCTCGGACTCGCTGGGCGAGATGAGGACGCCGTCGGCATCCGGCCGGTAGTAGAAGGAATCGTCGGCGGCCGCGACCATCGGCGACCCCACCGGTGGCGCATCGTCCGCGGCGACGATCGCCGCGGTCCGCCGGAGCGGCACGAGGCCCTGGGGTGCGACCCCGCAGAGCCCGGCGACGCCGTCGGCCCAGGCTCCCGCGGCGTCGACCACGACCTCCGCGGTGATCGCGCGGTAGCCGGCCCGGATGCTCCAGGTAGCGCCGTCGTAGCGGGCCGCCGTGACGGGCGCCCCGGTGAGGATGATGACGCCGTCGTCGCTCGCGCTCCGCCGGTGGTACTCGAGCAGCAGGTCCGTGTCCGTCCCCACGCAGTCCGTGTCGATGGCGGCGGCCGCGAAGGCCCCGGGGCGCAGCTGCGGGCAGAGATCGAGGGCCTCGGCGTGTGTGAGGCGGCGCATCGTCGCGCCGGCCTGCGCGTCGACGCCGGTCTCCGTCCCGACGAGGACGAAGGAGCGCGGCACGGTCAGGGGCAGCCCGGTGGAGGACTGCACGCCGTCCAGCAGGTCGAGCGTCCGGCGGGTCAGGTCCAGGACGGGGACGGGACCGTAGCTCGGGATGAGCTGCCGCGCGGACCGCGAGGAGGTGTGGTAGCCGAGGGTCGGCTCGGACTCCACGAGGACCACGCTGGAGAACGGGGCCAGCGCGGAGGCCAGGGAGAGACCGGCGATCCCGCCGCCGATGATCAGGACGTCGCACTCGAGGGGGCTCATCCCGTCATCCTAGGTGCGCGCCCTCCCCCAACAGGCGTCCGGTGTGCTCTCCCTGTCGATCGGGCGGATCCCGAGCCGGGGGAATACCGTCCGGGCATCGACGGTTCCGGCTAGTCGTGAAAGCAATCGTCTACTCCTCCACCGGTCCCTCATCTGTCCTCTCCCTCGTCGACCGCGACGTCGCGACGCCCGGTCCGGGTGAGGTGCGCGTGCGCATCGTCATTTCCGGCGTGAATCCCACGGATTGGAAGGCCCGGGCTGACGGCGACATCCCGTTCCCCGAGGTGGTCCCCAACCAGGACGGTGCCGGGGTCGTCGACGCGGTCGGCGACGGCGTCACCGAGCCGCAGGTGGGCGACCGGGTGTGGATCTACCTGGCTGCTCACGGCCGCCCGGCGGGGACCGCCCAGGAGTTCACCGTGATTCCCGCAGAACGGGCTGTCCGGCTGCCGGACGGCGTCGGTCTCGATGTGGCAGCCAGCCTGGGTGTACCGGCGATGACGGCGCACCGTGCCCTGACCGTCCACGAGAACGGGCCGTCGCGACTCGCCCCCGGAGCCCTCGAGGGACGCACTGTTCTCGTCCAAGGCGGCGCGGGAGCCGTCGGCCATGCGGCGATCCAGCTCGCCGTCTGGGCAGGCGCAACCGTCATCGCGACGGTCAGCAGCGATGCGAAGGCCGAGCTGGCTCTCGCCGCGGGCGCCCACCACGTTCTCCGCTACCCCGACGACTCCCTCGCCCGGCGCATCCGCGAGGCTGCTCCCGGCGGCGTCGACCATGTGGTGGAGGTGTCCCCCGGGCAGAACGCGGCGCTCGACGTCGAGGTGATCGCAAACCATGGCTCCATCGCGTACTACGCGAACAACAACGGTGACGACTTCACCGCCCCCGTCGTCGAGAGCTTCGCGAAGAACGTCCGCTGGCAGGGCCTGCTGCTCTACACGGTGGGCAAGGAGGCGCTCGTCGCCGCGGCGGAGGACATCACTGCGGCGCTGCGCAGCGGGGCATTACCCGTCGGGGAGTCCGCCGGGCTCCCCCTCTCCTGGTTCCCGCTCGAGGAGACCGCCGCCGCCCACGACGCCGTCGAGAACGGTGTCACCGGCAAGGTCGTCGTCCGCGTCTCCGACGGGAACCCCTCCGGTGACTGACCGGTCCCGCTCAGGAGAGGGCGCCGCATGACCCGTGAGGACTGCCCCTGCGGAACCGGCCTGCCGTATGGGGAATGCTGCGGGCCGCTCCACCTGGGAGACGCGCCTACGACGGCGCTCGCACTGATGCGCTCACGCTTCTCGGCCTTCGCTCTCGGGCTCGAGCGGTACCTGCTCGACTCGTGGGACCCGTCGACCCGTCCGGAGACCGTCGATCTCGACGGGGACGTGGAATGGCGGCGCCTGCAGATCGTCGACACGGCTCTCGGCGGCGACTCCGACGACGCCGGCGTAGTGGAGTACCGGGCGTCGTTCCGGCACGACGGGCGGTCAGGGCTGCTGCAGGAGCGCAGCCGGTTCGTCCGGGTGGAGGGGCGCTGGAAGTATGTCGACGGGGACGTGCGCCCCTAGGAGCTGCAGCGATCTGCCAGGTGGTCCCGGATCACGCGCCGCCCACGTGGGCACCGGGAGCATCGCCGTCGGAAGCACTCCCGCCGCCGTCGGCCGGGTCTGCCGCTACCGCGGCGCGGGCGGCGACGAAGGCCCGGACGCAGGCCTCGACGTCCGCCGGCGTGTGCGCCGCGGAGAGCTGTACGCGGATGCGTGCGGCGCCCTTCGGCACCACGGGGTAGCTGAAGGCCGTCACGAAGACGCCCTGCGCGAGCATGGCGTCGGCTGTCCGGGCGGCGAGGACGGCGTCGCCGAACATGACCGGGACGATGGCGTGCTCGCCGTCGAGCAGGTCGAAGCCCTTCTCCGTCATGCGGCGGCGGAACAGCGCCGCGTTGGCGGTCAGCGCCTCGCGGAGCTCCCCGCTGGTCTCGACGAGGTCCAGCGCGGTCAGGGTCGCGGCGACGATCGAGGGGGCGAGCGAGTTGGAGAACAGGTAGGGGCGGGCACGCTGCCGCAGGAGGGCGACGATCTCCGCGCGGGCGGCCACGTAACCGCCCGACGCCCCGCCGAGTGCCTTGCCGAAGGTACCCGTGAAGATGTCGACGCGGTCGGCGACCCCGGCGTGCTCGGGCGTGCCGGCCCCGGTGGCGCCCATGAACCCGACGGCGTGCGAGTCGTCGACCATGACCATCGCGTCGTAGCGCTCGGCGAGATCGCAGATGGCCTCGAGGGGTGCCAGGTAACCGTCCATGGAGAAGACGCCGTCGGTGACCACCAGCCGGCGTCGTGCCCCCGATGCTTCCTGCAGCTTCGCCTCGAGGTCCGCCAGGTCCCTGTTGGCGTAGCGGAAGCGCTGCGCCTTGCACAGGCGGATGCCGTCGATGATGGACGCGTGGTTCAGGGCGTCGGAGATGACGGCGTCCTCGGGACCGAGGAGGGATTCGAACACGCCACCGTTGGCGTCGAAGCAGGAGGAGAACAGGATGGTGTCCTCGGTGCCGAGGAACCGCGAGACGCGGCGTTCGAGTTCGAGGTGCAGGTCCTGGGTGCCGCAGATGAAGCGGACGGACGCCATCCCGAAGCCGCGCTCGTCCAGCGCTGCCTTCGCGGCGGCGATGATGTCCGGGTGGTCGGCGAGGCCGAGGTAGTTGTTGGCGCAGAAGTTCAGCACCCGGGCGTCGTCGGCCCCCAGCGCGCCGGCCGTGATGTGGCTGGACTGCGGTGAGGTGATGCGGCGCTCGTGCTTGAACAGGCCGGCACGGCGGATCTCGTCGAGTTCCCCGGCGAGCTGGTCACGGACTGCTGAATACATGGTGTTCCTGTCTCCTAGAAGGTGGTCCAGTCGAGGACCACTTTGCCGCTCGCTCCGCTGCGGGCCGTCGCGAATCCCTGCTGCCACTGCTGGGCGGGCAGGCAGTCGGTGACCACGGACGCTACCGCCTCGCGCAGGGTCCCATTGGACTGCAGCATGGCGCTCATCGCGTACCACGTCTCGAACATCTCCCGGCCGTAGATGCCCTTGAGGGTCAGCATGTGGGTGACCACCTTGCCCCAGTCGATGGAGATCGGACCTGCCGGCAGGCCGAGCATGGCGATGCGCCCGCCATGGTTCATATTGTCGATCATCTCGGGCAGCGCCGTCGCATGACCGGACATCTCCATCCCGACGTCGAAGCCCTCCTTCATGCCCAGCTCGCGCTGCGCGTCGGCGATGCGCCTCCGGCTGACGTCGACGGCGAGGTCCGCTCCGACGCCGCACGCGAGGGCGAGCCGGGATGGCGAGACGTCGGTGATGGCGATCTTGCGGGCCCCGGCATGGCGGGCGACGGCGACGGCCATGAGACCGATGGGACCGGCGCCGGTGATCAGCACGTCCTCGCCGACGAGCGGGAAGCTCAGGGCGGTGTGGACGGCGTTGCCGAAGGGGTCGAAGACGGCGCCGAGCTCGGGGGTGATGGTCGCGTCGTGCACCCAGACGTTGGTCTCGGGGACGACGACGTACTCGGCGAAGGCGCCGTCGCGCTGGACGCCGACGCTGGAGGTGCGGATGCACATCTGGCGGCGGCCGGCACGGCAGTTCCGGCAGATCCCGCAGACGATGTGGCCCTCGCCGGAGACGCGGTCGCCGATGCGGACGTCCCGGATACCCTCGCCGAGGGCGACGACCTCGCCGTAGAACTCGTGCCCGGGGATCAGGGGTGCGGTGATCATGCCCTGCGCCCAGGGGTCCCAGCTCTCGATGTGGAGGTCAGTGCCGCAGATGCCGGTGGTGATGACCCGGATCTTGACCTCGCCCCACCCGGCCTCGGGTTCGGGCCGGTCCACGAGCTCGAAGCCGGGGTGCGCCCCGGATTTGTACAGCGCCTTCACTGAACGGTTCCTTCCATGCCGCGCCTGTCCCTGACGGGTCGCGTCGGGATCGTGCGGGACGAGTGCCAGGGCGGAATGTGCCCGGAGCAACAGTAACAGCGGGATCGGTCCGCGGGCCGCCGCGGCGGGTGGGCAGACCCGGGGGAACGCCGCACCGGGTCTGGGCCGCCGCGCCGGGTGTGTGCCCGGGTTCCGCGCGATCAGAGCCAGGGGGCGTCGTCGAGGACGGCGGTCAGGGTCTCCGCACCGAGGTCGAACAGGGCCGGGGAGTCGTCGGACGATGCCGCCAGGGCGCTCCCCATGCTCAGAGCCCAGCCCCGGGCCCGTTCCCAGGTCGCGGCGTCGACCGCACGCAGGCGTTCGAGCTCGGCGCGGAAGGCGGCCCGGCCGGCGCCGTCGAAGTGCAGCCACGCGGCAGCGAGGTCCGTCGCCGGGTCACCGGAGCAGAGGTCGCCGAAGTCGACGACGCCGGCGAGCCTGCCGTCGGGTGCGAGGACGACGTTGGCCGGGTGCAGGTCGCCGTGCAGCCAGAGCGGCTCCCCCGACCACGCCGGCGCCGCGAGGGCTGCGTCCCACCCGCGCAGCAGGGCACCCTCGGGTACCCCCGGAATCTGCGGGAGGGACGCCAGCCGCGCCCGGACGACGTCGTCGCGCGCCGCCAGCGGGCCACCGCGGCCCACGGGACTGACGGGGGCGTCGTCGGGCGCGGGCTGGTGGAACTCGGCGAGGAAACGGGCGAGCGGGCGGGCCGCGGGTGAGCGATCGCGGCGTGGAACGGTGCTGCCGCTGACGCCGTCGATCCATCGGCAGACGGACCAGTGCCAGGGGTAGCCGGCGCCGGGCCGGCCGCTCCGCAGGGGTGCCGACGTCGGGACGGACACGCGGGCAGCACGCTCCGGCAGCCACTGCTGCTCGGCGATCATCAGGGCATCGGCGACCGCCCGCCGGGGCAGGCGGACCACGAGGTCCTCCCCCAGCCGGAACAGCGTGTTGTCCCAACCGCCGCCCGCGAACTGCACCGGCAGCTGCGCGAGGTCCGGCAGCTGCTCACGGAGCAGGGCGGCGACGAGGGACGGCGTGACGTCGATCTCCGCCCGGGGCATGGCGGCCATGGGGACCTCCTCGGATCGCAGAGCCGGGGCAACGGTGGAGACCCGTGGGGAGGTTGCCCCGGGTCTGCACCGCCGCCGCGGCGGCCCCGCCCGAAGCAGGACGCGGGCGGACTACCCCTCGACGCCGAGGCGCTGCAGGATGAGCTCGCGCACGCGACCGGCGTCGGCCTGCCCACGGGTGGCCTTCATGACGCCGCCCACGATCGCGCCGACGGCCTGGACCTTGCCGCCCCGGATCTTGTCCGCGACGTCGGGCTGGGCGGCGAGGGCGCCGTCGATCGCCTCGAGCAGCGGGCCGTCGTCGGACACGACCGCGAGGCCGCGCTTCTCGACGACCTCCGCGGGCGTGCCCTCACCGGCGAGGACGCCGTCGAGCACGTCGCGGGAGAGCTTGTCGTTGATCTTGCCGGACTCGATGAGCGCGTTGAGCTCGACGATCAGCTCGGGCGTGACGCCGAGCTCGGCGGGCTCGACGTCGGCCAGCTTGGCGCGGCGGGAGATCTCGCCCATCCACCACTTGCGGGCGACGGCGGCGCTGACACCGGCGGCGACCGTGTCCTCGATCGAGGACATGACCCCGGCGTTGACGACGTCGCGGAACTCGGCGTCCGAGTAGCCCCAGTCGGCCTGCAGGCGCTTGCGGCGTTCGGCGGGAGGCTCGGGCAGTTCGGCGCGGAGCTTCTCGATCCAGGCGTCGTTCGTCACGACGGGCACGAGGTCCGGCTCCGGGAAGTAGCGGTAGTCGTCGGCGTCGGACTTGGGCCGGCCGGACGTCGTCGAGCGCGTGTCCTCGTGCCAGTGCCGCGTCTCCTGCTGGATCGGCGTGCCGGAGTCCAGGACGGCGGCGTGCCGCTGGATCTCGTAGCGGACGGCGTGCTCGACGGCGCGCAGCGAGTTCACGTTCTTCGTCTCGGTGCGGGTGCCGAACTTCTCCTGGCCCTTCGGCTTCAGCGAGACGTTCGCATCGCAGCGCACGTTGCCGCGCTCCATGCGGGCGTCCGAGACACCGAGGTTCTTGACGATCTCGCGGATCGCGGCCACGTAGGCCTTCGCGAGCTCGGGGGCCCGCGAGCCGGCACCGACGATCGGTTTCGTCACGATCTCGATCAGGGGTACGCCCGCACGGTTGTAGTCCACGAGGGAGAACTCGGCGCCCTGGATGCGGCCCGTCGCCCCGCCCATGTGGGTGAGCTTCCCGGCGTCCTCCTCCATGTGGGCGCGCTCGATCTCCACGGTGAACACGGTGCCGTCGGCGAGCTCGATGTCGATGCTGCCGTCGTAGGCGATCGGGTCCTCGAACTGGGAGGTCTGGAAGTTCTTCGGGGTGTCCGGGTAGAAGTAGTTCTTCCGCGCGAAGTAGCACTTCTCGGCGATCCTGCAGTTCAGCGCGAGGCCGATCTTGATCGCGGATTCGACGGCGACGCCGTTGACGACGGGCAGGACGCCGGGCAGCCCGAGGTCCACCGGCGTCACATTCGTGTTGGGCACGTCCCCGAATGCGTTGGGTGCGGAGGAGAACATCTTGGTCCGCGTGTTGAGCTCCACGTGGACCTCGAACCCGAGCACGGGATCGTACTTCTCCATGGCCTCGTCGAAGGACAGGACCTCATCGGTTACAGCAGTCATTACTTACCACCTGTGATCTCGGGGGCCTGGGCCAGCAGCGGCCCGCCCCACGTGGCTTCGAGCAGCGATTCGAGGACAGCGCCCACACGGTAGAGGCGCGCGTCCTTGCGGGCGGGGGCGAGGAGCTGGATGCCGACGGGCAATCCGTCCTCGTCCGCGAGGCCACCGGGCAGGGACAGGCCGGGGACGCCGGCCATGTTCGCCGGGATGGTGGCGACGTCGTTCAGGTACATCGCCAGCGGGTCGTCGAGCTTCTCGCCGAGCTTGAACGCGGTGGTCGGGGCGGTCGGGGAGATCAGGACGTCGGCCTGCTCGAACGCGGCCGCGAAGTCGCGCTGGATGAGCGTACGCACCTTCTGCGCGGATCCGTAGTAGGCGTCGTAGTAGCCGGCGCTCAGCGCGTAGGTGCCGAGGATGATGCGGCGCTTGACCTCGTCGCCGAAGCCGGCCGCGCGGGTGGCCCCCATGACGCGCTCGATCGTGGGCGTTCCCTCGGGCACGACGCGCAGGCCGAAGCGCACGCCGTCGTACTTGGCCAGGTTGCTGGAGGCCTCCGACGGCATGATCAGGTAGTAGGCGCTGAGCGCGTACCGGAAGTTGGGGCAGGAGACCTCGACAATCTCGGCGCCCGCCGAGCGCAGCAGGTCGAGCGACTCGTGGAAGCGCGTGAGGACGCCGGCCTGGTAGCCCTCGCCCTGGAGCTCCTTGATGACGCCGATGCGCATCCCCTCGACCTGGCCGAGGCGGGCGGCCTCGACGAGGGCACCGACCGGGTCGGTCAGCGACGTCGAGTCGTGGGGGTCGTGGCCGCCGATGACCTCGTGCAGCAGGGCGCTGTCGAGGACGGTGCGCGAGACGGGGCCGATCTGGTCGAGCGAGGAGGCCATGGCGATCGCGCCGTAGCGGGAGACGCCGCCGTAGGTGGGCTTCACACCGACAGTGCCGGTAACGGCGCCGGGCTGGCGGATCGAGCCGCCGGTGTCGGTGCCGAGCGCCAGGGGCGCCTCGAACGCGGCGACGGCGGCCGCGGACCCGCCGCCGGACCCGCCGGGGATGCGGTCAAGGTCCCACGGGTTGCGGGTGGGCCCGTACGCGGAGTGCTCGGTGGAGGAGCCCATGGCGAACTCGTCGAGGTTCGTCTTGCCGAGAATCGGCATCCGCGCGGCGCGGAGCTTGCGGACCACGGTGGCATCGTACGGGCTCTGCCAGCCCTCGAGGATCCTCGACCCGGCCGTGGTGGGCTGGCCCTTGGTCACGATCAGGTCCTTGACGGCGATCGGGACGCCGGCGAGCGGGTGCAGGGTGTCGCCGTCCGTGCGGGCCTTGTCGACCCCGGCGGCGACCAGCAGCGCCTCGTCGGTGTTGACGTGCAGGAACGCGTTGATCGCGCCGTCGACGGCGTCGATGCGGTCGAGGTAGGCCTGCGTCGCCTCGACGGCGGAGACCTCCTTCGCGGCGAGTTTCTGCGAGAGGGCGTCGGCGGAGAGGTGGATCAGCTCTGTCATGGGTTACTCCCCGTCCAGGATTGCAGGGACCTTGAAGCGGCCGTCGGCGTTGTCGGGGGCGCCGAGAAGGGCCTCCTCGTTGCTGAGGGTCTCCCCCACCACGTCGTCGCGGAACACGTTGCTCAGCGGGATCGGGTGGCTCGTCGCGGGGACGTCGTCGCCGGCGACCTCGCTCACGCTCTTGATGGCATCGACGATTCCCCCGAGTTCCCCGGCCATGCGGTCGAGCTCGTCGTCGGTCATGTCGATGTGGGCGAGCCGCGCAAGATGCGCGACGTCGTCCCGGTTGATCTCAGCCATGGATCTCCCCTGGAAGTCGGAGGTGGGTATCTGCCTCCAGTCTAGTGCTGGCGCGTCCTGCCCCCGGCATCGGCGGGGGCAGCGGCCGACGACGGCGGGAGCGCGCCTACAGGGGCAGGCGGAAGACCCAGAGCAGGATGTCCTCGTTCGGGACCTCCCAGTCGCGGCCGGGCACGCGGACGAAGCCCATCGACTCGTAGAGGCGGTGTGCCCGCACCATGTCGGAGCCGCTCGTCAGGCTCACGGCCTCGATGCCGGGAAGGGTGCGGGCGTGCTCGATGATGCGCTCCACCATGGCGCGGCCCACGCCGCCGCGCTGCACGGCCGGGTCCACGGCGAGCATGCGGAATTCCAGCTCGCCCTCGACGGCGATGTCGGTGTACCGCTGACCCGCGAAGGTGAGGGCGACCGACCCGACGACGACGCCGTCGCGCTCCGCCACCCAGACCTCGGCGTGCTCCGCGCGGTGCTCGATGTCGGCCAGCACCGCCATGTAGGGGTGGGCCTCGTCGGTGAAGTAGCCGGCCTCGAGGTAGGCACCGCGGGTGATCCGGCGGACGTCGTCGTAGTCCTCGGGACGGACGGGACGGACGGTGATGCGGGCGTCGGTGGGTGCAGTGGTCACGGCCTCATTTTGCCACGCGAAGATACCGCCGGGACGCCGTCGTCCCGGCGGGCGCCGGTCCTGCTCCTGTCGCCGATCAGCCCCGTGTGACGGGGAGCTTCCGGGGTCCCTCGTGCTTCGCGTCGTCCGGGAGCGGCGCCCTGACGTTCAGCACGCCGTCGGCGTAGCTCGCCTGGATGTCCTCGTCCTTCACGCCGTCGGGGAGCGCGATGTCGCGTCGGAAGGACCCGTAGCGGAATTCGCTCCGGTAGCGGTCCTTCTCCTTGTGCTCCTCCTTCTCCTCCCGGTGCGCGCTGATCCGCAGGACGCCGTTCTCGATGCTGACCTCGATGTCCTTCTCGGGATCGAGCCCCGGCATCTCCGCGCGGACCACCAGGTCCTTGCCGTCGACGAACTCCTCGACCCGGATGGAGGCCGGCCCGGACGACGACGACTCGAAGAGCCGTTCCATCGAATCGAGCAGGTCCATAGGAGACCTGGGGCCGGCATTGAACGGGGAGTTCCGCCGGCCGGGTCCGAACGGCGGCCATCGCCGTGCATCAGTCATGACAAACTCCAGACTCTCGGTGGGATCGGCCCGCTCAGGGCCGGATTCCTCGAGTAGACACCGGAGGCTCCCGCACCGACAGGGACGAAAGACCCTTCAGGCGCCTCAGTGCGGGGCTTTGTACGGCGTCGGGGCGGGGAGGCCTGCTTCCTCCCGGACCCGCCGCGCGAAGCGCTCGATAGAGGTGAGAGCGGAGACGACGTCGGCGGGCCTGACCTCGAACGGCATGGCGTGGATGGTCTCACCGGCCACGGTCGCCGTGGCGGCAATCAGTTCGAGCTCCCTAGTGTCCTCGGGCGTCAGCCCGATCTCCGTGAGGGTGGTAGGAAGCCCCACCCTCGTGGTGAATTCGATGAAGTCCCGGATGTCCTGCGTGGGAGCGCCCTCGAGGACGAGCTGGGTCAGGGAGCCGATGTTCACTTTCTGGCCATGGGCGAGGCCGTGGGTCTGCGGCGCCGCGGTCAGGCCGTTATGGATGGCGTGGGCTGCCGCCAGGCCTCCTGACTCGAAGCCGAGGCCGGACAACAGCGTGTTGGCCTCGATGACCTTCTCCACGGCCGGGGTCACGAGGTGGTCGCGGACCGCGTCGAGGGCCGGCAGCGCGTTGTCCCACAGGACGTCCCAGCTCAGCCGCGCGAGGGCCGTCCCGGTGAGTGTGGGGAGCCCACCCGCCATCGTCAGCGAGCTCGACGTCGCCGTCGCCCGCGCTTCGAGCCAGGTCGCCAAGGCATCGCCCACCCCTGCGGCGAGGAACGCCGCCGGGGCGTTGGCGACGATCTGGGAGTCGACGAGCACGAGGTCCGGGTTGCGCGGGAAGAAACGGTACTCCTCGAAGGTGCCGTCCTCGGTGTAGACCACAGCGAGGGCCGACGTCGGCGCGTCGGTCGAGGCGACCGTGGGGACGGTCACCCACCGGATGCCTGACAGGAACCCGGAAGCCTTGACGGCGTCGATGGTGCTTCCACCGCCCACTGCGACGGCGACGTCGGCGTTCGTCCGTTTGATCACCTCGACGAGGCGGTCGATCTCCTTGGCCGAGGGCACGCCCCCGAAGGCCTCCCGCGTGACGGGGAGCCCTGCCGCCTCGAGGGAGGTGGTGACGTCGTGTCCCACGAACCCCCAGACGACGTCGTCGGCGACGACGAGCGGCGTGCTCCCTATCGGTGCGAGGTACTCGCCGAGCCGGGAGATGGCCCCCGGACCCTGGGCGTACCGGCCGGGACTGATGACGGAGCGGATGGGGCTGGGCATGGGGACCTCCTGGGTCTCGTGGGCGGGCGGACTGGTTCGGATGATGCGGTACTTGTGTCAGGGAACGAGGACGGCCCGGCCCCTCACTCGGCCCCCCTCGAGGTCGTCAATGGCCTGCTGGAAGTCGTTCAGCGCGTACTTCTGGGTGTGCAGGGTGACGGCACCGCGGGCGGCGAGCGCCATGAGGTCCTGGAGGTCGTTGTAGGAGCCGACGAGGTTCCCGATGATGTTGATCTCGGTGGAGATGACGTCGATGGTGGGGACGTCGATGTTCTCCCCGTAGCCCACGACGTAGTAGTCCCCGGCCCGCCGCAGCATGGCGAGGCCCTGGGTGGTCGCCCCACCCTCGCCGACGAAGTCGACGACGGCCTCGGCGCCGTTCCCTCCGGTGAGGGCCAGCACCTTCTCGACCTGGCTGCCGTCGGCCAGCACACCCTCGTGCGCCCCGATGCCCCGAGCGAGGTCCAGGGCGTCCGCATTACGGTCCACGACCACGATGCGTGCCGGGGTGAGCGCCCTCAGGACCTGAATGCCGATGTGGCCGAGTCCGCCGGCCCCGATGACGACGCACGTGTCCCGGGGGGTGAGCCGCCGCGCGGCCTTCGCAGCTGCGTGGTAGGCGGTGAGGCCTGCATCCGCGAGCGCGGCGACATCCGACGGCTCCAGGGAGTCGTCGATCCTCACCACCGAGCGGGCGGACGTGAGGATGTACTCGGCGTACCCTCCATTGGTGTCGAGGCCGGGGAACTGGCTGGTCTCGCAGTGCACGTCGTCCCCGGACCGGCAGGCGCGGCACAGCCCGCAGGTGATGAGGGGGTGCAGGATGACCTTGTCGCCCACGCCGACGTTCGTCACGGCGCTCCCCACGGCGTGCACCCAGCCGGCGTTCTCGTGCCCGATGGTGTAGGGCAGCTGGACCTGGGATTTCTCCGCCCACTGGGCCTCGAGGATGTGCAGGTCGGTACGGCAGACCCCCGCGCCGCCGACCCTGACCACGACGTCGAACGGTCCGGTGATGCCCGGCATCGGCACCTCGGCCATCTTGAGGGCTTCGTGGTAGCCGACGACCTGCACTGCTCGCATGCTGCTCATGTGGAGGACTCCTTCGTGGTCAGGGGAAGTAGCGGGAAGAGATCGGAGGGCTCGGCGCCTTCCGGACGGAACGCCTGATCCGCGCCGGAGCCCTCGTAGCGGGTGCGCAGGAGCCCCCGGCAGAAGTGTGCGTTCCCGTCGATCGAGATGCGGGTGGACCGGGCACGGCGCAGGGCGAGCGGGACGGCGTCGGCGGGATACGGGCGGCCGTCGTCGTCGACCAGCACCGACGCGTCGGCGTCCCCGGGCAGGCCGAGCGCCGCGCGTCGGCGCATCAGCGCGTCCGTCTCCCGGCCCGCGGGGAGGTCTCCCAAGTGCATCCCGCCGACGTCCTCCACCCGGAGGGTGGGATCGGCGCGCAGCAGTCCGGTGAGGCAGCGCTCCATCGCGGCCGTGTGTGCCTTCCGCCGGAACGTCCACCGCAGTTCCTCCAGGCTGTCCTCGGCCTCGTGCAGGAACGTGCCACGGTATCCGGCGTCGGCCGCGAGGCCCGCGTTGATCAGGTCCGAGTCGTGGTGGTCGTCCAGTTCCACGACGACGGCGGCCACCCCGGGAAGCGCCGCGATGACATCCTTGCTGTCGGAGGCCATGAGGTAGGCGAAGTTCGGGGAGCAGAAGGACGTGGGAAGGCGCAGGTGCACCCGGACCAGCGCACCCGTACCCCCGTCCACGTCGTCCACACGGACGGAACGAACGAACCCGAGCTCGGTGATGGGCTCGTCGAGCTCGGGGTCGAACACCTTCCCCAGCCCCATTCGGACGTCGTCTTCGGTGACTGCATGCATGATCCCGGCGGGCGCAGCAGTCATTGTGCGCTCGCCAGATCGGCCCGTTCCGGCTGCCGGGGACCCGTCGCCGTCTCCTCGGCGTCGGGAAGCCGGAGGTCCGCCGGCACCGGGATGTCGTACATCTTCGCGGCGTTGAGGCCGAGGATCTTCTTCTTCTGCTCGATGGTGAGCGGCGCGTACTCGGTCATGTCCTCCGGGATCTGGAAGTCCACGAACTGCTCCACGAGCCACCGCGGGGTCCACAGCGCGTAGTCGCTGGAGAACTGGATGCGGTCCTCCCCGATCCAGTAGATGAGTTCGCCGATGATCTGCGCGAAGTACCGCGGGCGGGTGTGCATGAACGGCATGGCCACGGCCAGACCGCCATGCACGTTCGGCTCCTGTGTCGCGATCCAGCAGAAGTCCTCGAGACGGGGCAGGCCCACGTGTTCCACGATGAAGTTGAGGTCGGTGAAGTCGGTGGCGGCGTGATCGACGTCGGACACGTCGAAGGCATCCCGGTCCAGGGGCCGGATGGTCGGACCCTTGTGAACGTGGATGTTCTTGATGCCCAGAGCACGGCACTCCTCGAAGTACCGGGAGGCCCACGGGTCGGACAGCTTGTACCCGCGCGATTCACCGTGCCACTCCGCGGTATACAGCTTCACGCCCGTGAAGCCCATCCTCTCGTGGTCGGCGCGCAACTGGTCCAGTCCCGCCTCGCCGTTCCGGGGGTCGAAGCAGTGGTTGTAGGTCAGCTTGTCGGGGTGCGCCGCTGCAAGGCCGTAGGCCTCCTCGGTCTGCCCGAACCCCCGATGGTAGAACTCGCCGAGGTACGCCGGCTGGAAAATCGCGTGATCCACGTACCCGTCGGTGAAGAGGTCCTTCATGAGGCGCTCACCGCCCTGGTACAGATAGTCCTCGTAGCTCCACACCTCCGATTCCGGGGAGAGATTGCGGTGGTAGTCGTAGAAGCAGTCGATGAACTGCTTGCCGTGGATATTGCGCTGGTTCTCGGGACGGGCGTCCCAGAGCGCTATGTGCGCATCCACGATGAAATAGTTCTCGCCGTCTTTGCTGTACATCGTCGATCTCCTCCTGGCGACTGGGCAGCCGCGACAGGACCGACGTTAGGTGCGAAAATGGCTTTCATCGCGCGGGGTATGTCTCATTCTGAGACGATCCCGGCAGCCTCGATACACGACGAGGAGGACGGCAATGGCGCCGAACCAGAAGGGCGTTCACTTTCCGCCGGGGACGGACCCGGATACCGGGCCCTTGCTCGTCGCCGCCAAACGGCTGTCCGCATCATGGCGGCGCAGCGAGGAGTACGGGGTGTCCGCCGAGGAGGTGGACCCCAGCTGGTCCGGTGCGGCACCGACGGACTCCCTGTTCTTCGAGTGCGGACACGAGGTGCTCACGGCCCTGCGCAGCACGCTGGCCGACGAGCCCGTGAGCCTCATGCTCAGCGACGCCGACGGCCTGCTGCTCCTGCGGCTGAGCGGAGATCCGAGCCTCCTCCGTGCCCTCGATCGGGTGCATCTGGCCCCCGGGTTCACCTATTCGGAGCGCGATGCCGGCACCAACGGCATGGGGCTGGCGCTGGCGGACCGCTCACCGGCCCTGGTCCGCGCCGAGGAGCACTACAGTGCCAGCCTGCGCACCTATACGTGCGCCGCCGCGCCCGTCTTCGATCCAGTCAGCGGGACGCTCGAGGGCTGCGTCAACATCACCACATGGTCCGAGGCCTCCCCCGACCTCCTGCTGGCCCTGGCGCAGTCGGCGGCCGGCAACGCCACGGCACTGATGCTCGGCCGGGCCCATGGCCGCCGGCAGAGGCAGGGGCCCAGGGGCGGTGTGTTCAGGCTACGGCGCGAGCGCCTCGAACCTGCCGTCGGGACCCTCCGCGCCCTGTCCTCACCCTGGACGGATGCATTGGACCAGACGACACACGCGCTGGCCGCCGGGCGCCTCGTCGCCGCGGTCGGGGAACATGGTGCGGGGCGGGCGACGCTCCTCGCGCAGGCGTTCCGTACCTACCGCCCGGGGGTTCGCATCCTGTCGGCCGCCGCCCCGGCGCCGGACGACGTCGACGCCTGGCTGTCCCTGTGGACCCCGGAACTGGCCAAGGCGGACACCGCGGTGATCGTCGAGAACATCGACCGCCTGCCCGCCTGGGCCGCCCAGGAGCTGAAAGGGCATGCCGTCCGTGCGCTGCGAGCCCTCCCAGCGTCCGGGTCCGGAACAGCGCCGGCCCTCGCATGGGCCGTGACGGCTGCCGATCTGGACGCCGTTCCGCGTCCTCTGGCCGCCGCCATCGACACCGTGATCACCGTGCCACCGCTCCGGGACCGGGGCGACGACGTCCTCCACCTGGCTCGGTTGGCAGCCTTCCAGACCCGGCTTCGCGAGATCGACTTCACTCCCGCCGCCGACCGGGCGCTCCTGGCGCACGACTGGCCCGGCAACGTCGACGAACTCTTCACCGTGGTCCACGACGCGGCGGTCCGAGCGGAACGGATCGACATCAGGCATTTGCCCGCCTACGTCCTGGGCCGGCACAGCCTGCACCTCAGCCGGATCGAGGCGATCGAACGCGACGAGATCGTCCGGAGCCTCGCCCAGCCGGGAACGACGGTCACCGCGGCGGCGGCAGAGCTCGGCATCAGCCGCGCGACCATCTACCGCCGGATCGCCCACCTTGGGATCACGCGGCCGAGGTGACCCGGTTCGTCCCTCGGGACGCCTGCGTCGGCCCTGTCCAAGGGCGAGAATTGCCAATCGCCCTCCTCCCGTTCTCGACGAGTTGAGACCCAGCATCAGGCGATACTTACGGGACGTATGGGGGACGTGGGCCCTGACCGGAAGTTGCCGCGAAACCAGTCCCAACGGGAGTCTGACCGGCCCCAGTAGTGTCGGTGGTGGCTGCGAGAATTCGGTATGGGCAGCAGCCGGAACGCCCCGTTCGGGACCACCGATATCGGTGGCGCTCTGCCGCAGGTGGGAGTTCCCTTGGGTTCGATCCGGTCGGTGGTAGTCCCGTCCGGCGCTGTCCCGGCGGATACCTCCGCGGGGCCCTCCACCCCATCCGACCGGATGCCTGATCCCGCCGGCGCATCGTCCGTTGGTCCAATCGCTACGTCCTCGGCAGCTCGCCTCCGGGACCTGATCGACACGGTGGGCTCCCTTCCCCTGGGTGCGGGCGGTGCGGAGTTGATCGATGAGGTGCGGGCCCTGGAGGAGTTGAAGTCGGCGATCGCCGGTCGGCAGGCTCGGGCTGCTGTGGCCTTCGATCTGGTCCAGCGTCAGTCGCAGGCGGCCGCTGGTGTCCCGGTCGCGGAGCAGGGTCGTGGGGTGGGCGCGCAGCTCGCCCTGGCCCGCAGGGAGTCCCCGGCCCGCGGCGGCCGGCTGCTGGGGTTGGCCAGGGCGTTGGTGACGGAGATGCCCCACACCCTCACCGCCCTGGAGACGGGCAAGCTAAATGAGTGGCGGGCGACCCTGCTGGTCCGGGAGACCGCCTGCCTGTCCGCTGCGGATCGGTGCGCGGTCGACGAGGAACTCAGCCCCGACACGGGCACCTTCGACGGCGCCGGCGACAGGGCCCTCATCGCGGCGGCTAGGGCGGCGGCGTATCGGCGGGATCCGCGCAGCGTCGCGCAGCGGGCCAGCCACGCCGCCTCGGAGCGGCATGTGAGTCTGCGTCCGGCCCCGGACACCATGACCTACCTGACCGCCCTGCTCCCGGTCGCCCAAGGGGTGGCGGTGCATGCGGAACTGACCCGGCACGCCGACACCCAACGCGCCGCAGGCGACACCCGCAGCCGGGGCCAGCTGATGGCGGATGCCCTGGTGGAGCGGACCACCGGAACCCCGGGCGGGTTCTCCCGCGTCGAGGTGCAGCTGATCATGACGGATAGGACCCTGCTGCAGGGCGACAGCGAACCGGCCCGGCTGCCCGGGTACGGGATCGTCCCCGCCGGCTGGGCCCGGGACCTCCTCACGACCACGGACCCGGGGCGGACCGGGGAATGCGGAGCCGGTCGGCCCGCCGGGTGGTCGACCGAACGGCCAGCCGGACTTGCAAGCGGGGATGCAGTCGGGTGGCGCGACAAGCGATCAGCCGACAAGTCAGCCGGACGTGAATCAGGGAGCGCGGGGCAGCCCGCGGATCAAGCAACCGGACTCGGGGGGAACGTAGCGGATCAGTCTGCGGATCAAGCAGCCGGACTCGCAGAGGCCTCAGCCGATCCGGCGGCCGCACCTGGGTTCCAGGTGTGGCTCCGGCGGCTCTACACCGCCCCGGGCACCGGGGAACTGATCGGCGTCGAGTCCAAAGCCCGGCTGTTCACCCCGGGGCAGCGTCGGTTTGTCCAGGCCCGCGACGATCTCTGCCGCACCCCGTACTGCGATGCGCCGATCCGCCACTTCGACCACATCATCCCCTGGCACACCAACGGACCCACCACACTGGCCAACGGGGCCGGGCTCTGCGAGGCGTGCAACCACACCAAGGAACTCGACGGCTGGAGAGCACGAACCGTCTCCGCGCCCGGGGAACGGCACGCCCTCAAAGTCACCACACCCACCGGGCACACCTACCACTCCACCGCACCACCCCTCCCCGGCAGCAGGCCCAGTGGGAGGCCTAGCAGGAGGGAACGTGAGCAGGAGGCCGGGACGCAGCACCGTTTCTCGGCGCCGCCCCCATCGCCGGGCCATGCACCGGACGATTCCAGCGCTCAGGGATATCCATACGTGCAACGGAGCCTGCGGGTCGACTTCGTCTACGCGTGATCTGCGGGTAGCGGTCGACAGGCCGGTCGATGCCATGTTCGGGTATACCTGCCCGGGGCCTGAATCCCGTAGCTTGCGCAGGTGGGAATGGCGCCGCTGGGGCAAAGGACGGTCGCGGCCGCTCGCGCACTCGCAGTCCGGGTCCGGCGCTGCGAGCGTCCCCGCTGAACGCCGACCTGCGAGCATCGGAAAACTGGGCCTGGGAGGGTTGCCCGGGTTCCCTCAGAGCTCCCCGGCCACCCGTCGGTATCCGGTCCCGTCGTCACGGCGCTCCAGGAAGCCGTGATCGACGAGCGCGCGCCGCAGGGTCGGCACATCGTGCGTGACGGTCGAGAGCAGCCGATTGACCTCGCGTTCGCCGAGTTCCTCGTCGGCCGGGAAGAGCCGTCCGGCGAGGTGCGCGAGCAGATCGGTGCGGTCCTGCCCGGCGCGCGGCAGACCGTCGATCCGCCCGTCCCGGAAGAAGCGGTCCACCCCTCGCGGGGTGGGAGCCGCCGCAGTGGCGAGGACCTGCCGGAACAGTCCGTCCGCAACGGCGTGTTCCGGTGTCAGCAAACCGGCGTCGACGAGCCGCTGCAGTTCCTTCGGCGCGGCGTCGAGCGACTGCCCGAGCACGGCCTGCGCGTAGAGCACCCGGGATCGTCCGCCGGAGAGCGTGGACAAAACCTTCTGCCACGACGGCGCGCTCATGCCGGATCCCCGACGGGCGCGGCACCGATGAGGGAGCCGATGAGGGCGGCGGGCCCGGCCGCGGTGACACCCGCCAGCCGCTCGGCCTCGGTGGGCCCGCCGTCGAGCATGGACCGGAGCGTCGGCCGGTGGACGGCCAGGCCGGCCTCCTCGGCGATCAGGGCGCCGGCCGCGTAGTCGTGCTCGTGCAGGCCGCGCTCCACGAAGGCGTCGAGTGTGCGGTCGGCGACGAGGCACAGGTCCAGGGCGGCCGAACCGAGCCGTCGGATGTCGCCGTAGCCCTCGATGAGTGCCGCGAGGGCTCCGATCTGCTCCGTCCGGGTGTCCGCGTCGTAGGAGAGTCCGGTACCGAGCAGCCGCCCCATCCCGGTGCGCGCGCCGACGAGACGCCGCACGGACCCGTGATCGCTCACCCAGGCTCCCCCGCCGCGCGATGCCCAGTAGATGCGGTCCAGTGCGGGCGCATGCACGACGCCGGCGAGCCAGGTGCCGTCGGGGCCGGCTGCGGCCACGGACGTGCCGTAGTAGACGATGTCGCGGATGAAGTTGGTGGTGCCGTCCAAGGGATCGATCGACCAGCGGACTCGGCCGCCGTCGGGGGTGAACCCGGCGGGCACCGTGGTGCCGAGCTCCTCGCCCGTGATCGCGTCGTGCGGTCGGGCACCCAGGATCACGGTCCGGACCGCGCGTTCGGCAGCCACGTCGAACGCGGTCACCCAGTCACTGTCCGAGCTCTTGCTCGTCGCCTCCAGCGCCCCGGGATCCCGCCGGGCCAACACCGCCGCGCCCGCCGCAGCGGCCTGTCGGGCGAGATGGAGGAGCTCCGCCGGGGACGATGCCCCGGCAGCACCGGGCGCGGCGGTCATCGGGCCGCCCGCGCGTCGGGATCCGTGCCGGCCCCGGCCTCGAGCTCCTCGGCCACCTCGGCGTCCTCGCTCTCATCCCCGTCGGGCGCGGCGAGGCCATCGGCGGGGCCGTCCTGATCCCCTTCGGACCCGGCCGGTCCGTCGTCGGCCCTCTTGTCCGCCGGACCGTTCTCGAGGAGGGCGATGAAGCCCTCCTCGTCGAGGACCGGGATGCCGAGCGTCTCGGCCTTCTCCAGCTTGGTGCCCGCGTTCTCGCCGGCCACCACGTAACTCGTGTTCTTCGACACCGATCCCGCGGCCTTACCACCACGCGTGATGATCGCCTCCTTCGCCTCGTCGCGGTTGTACCGCTCGAGGGAGCCGGTCACGACGACGGTCAAGCCCTCGAGCGTGCGCGGCGTGCTCTCGTCGACCTCGTCCTCCATACGCACCCCTGCGGCCGCCCACCGATCGACGATCTCGCGGTGCCAATCCTCCGCGAACCACTCGGTGAGCGCGACAGCGATCGTGGGGCCCACGCCGTCGACGCCCGCGAGCTCCTCCTCGCTCGCCGCACGAATCCGGTCCATGGACCCGAAGGCGGTGGCGAGGGCACGCGATGCCGTCGGACCGACGTGCCGGATGGACAGCGCGACGAGCACGCGCCAGAGTGGCTGCGTCTTTGCCTTCTCCAGTTCGGTGAGGAGTTTCCGGGTGGTCGCGCTCGGCTCGGAGGGCTTCTTCGCGGTGCCCTTGGAGTAGAAATAGGGCACGAGTTCGCGGCCCGTGACCACGCCCTTGACCTTCTTGTCCCGCTCGATCCTCACGTCCGCCAGCTTCTCCGGGGTGAGATCGAAGATGTCGGCCTCGGTGGTGATGGGCGGCACCGCGGGCTCGGCGGGCTGGGTGAGGGCGATGGCCGCCTCCCAGCCGAGGGCCTCGATGTCGAAGGCACCGCGGCCTGCGAGGTGGAAGACCCGCTCGCGCAGCTGCGAGGGGCAGGAACGGGCGTTGGGGCAGCGGATGTCGACGTCGCCCTCCTTCGCCGGCTGCAGCGGAGTTCCGCAGGACGGGCACTCGGTGGGCATGACGAACGGCCGCACCTTCTCCGGGTCGCGCAGGGCCATGACGGGGCCCACGATCTCCGGGATGACGTCGCCCGCCTTGCGCAGCACCACGACGTCGCCGATCATGACGCCCTTGGCCTTGACCACCTCCTGGTTGTGGAGCGTGGCCATGCTGACCGTGGACCCGGCGACCTTGACCGGCTCCATGAGCCCGAACGGAGTGACGCGGCCGGTCCGGCCCACGTTCACGAGGATGTCCAGGAGTCTGGTGTTCACTTCCTCGGGCGGGTACTTGTAGGCCACGGACCACCGGGGCACACGGGAGGTGTGGCCGAGCGCGCGCTGCAGAGCGAAGCTGTCCACCTTGACCACGATGCCGTCGATCTCGTGCAGCAGGTCGTGGCGGTGGTCCCCATGGTGGGCGATGAAGTCGACGACCTCGTCCTGACTGTGCAGCACCCGGTAGTAGGGCGACGTCGGCAGGCCCCAGCCCTTCAGCAGCTCGTAGGTCTCCGACTGCGTCCGTGCCGACAGCCCCGTCCGCGCACCGATGCCGTGGACGTACATGTCCAGCGGACGCTCCGCCGTCATGGCCGGGTCCTTCTGGCGCAGCGAACCGGCGGCGGCGTTCCGCGGATTGGCGAAGGGTGCCTTGCCCGCGGCCACCATGCGCTCGTTGAGCTGGCCGAACTCCTTCGTGGGGAAGAACACCTCGCCGCGGATCTCCACCTCCTCCGGATGGTCCGCGCCCTCGAGGTGCCGCGGGATCGAGGCGATGGTGAGGACGTTGTGGGTGATGTCCTCCCCCGTCACCCCGTCGCCGCGCGTGGCCGCCCGCACCAGCTCCCCGTTGCGGTAGAGCAGGTTGACGGCCAGGCCGTCGATCTTGAGTTCCGTGAGCCATGCGATCGTGGCGCCGGGGCTGCGCTGCTCGACGCCGGCCGTCGCG
Organism: Arthrobacter pityocampae; assembly: GCF_002927275.1. Taxonomy (GTDB): domain Bacteria; phylum Actinomycetota; class Actinomycetes; order Actinomycetales; family Micrococcaceae; genus Arthrobacter_D; species Arthrobacter_D pityocampae. Next base: position 208,153 of record NZ_PRKW01000003.1, read on the forward strand.
CGGTCCAGCCAGGCCGTCAGCTCGTCGAGGGAGAAGACGTCCTCGAGGCTGTACATCCGGGCGAGATGCTCCACGGGGGCAAACGCAGCGGACACCTCACCGCCCACCTCCTGCGTCGGGGAGTCATTCGCGACGAGCTCCGGATGGAGCGCCTCGAGCTCCTCGAGGCGCCGGAACAGGGCGTCGAACTCGGCGTCCGAGATCGTGGGCGCAGCGTCTTGGTAGTACGCGATGCGGTGCGCCCGGATGCTGTCGGCGAGCTGCGCGTACTCCTCGCGCAGGGCCGCGCCGGGAGGCCCGCCCTGCTCGGCCGGGCCTGCGTCTACCGATGCGCTCTCAGGTTCTGGGGTCACTTTCCTTATCTTGCCCTACGGCCCTGACACCGGGCGTCCCCACGCGCTCGACGACCGCCACAGATGGCCGATCCACCCCAGACCCACCGGGGCAGGACCAGCCGCGGAACGAGTAGCACTCCTCGATAAGCAAGTAATGCCACTGCGAAAGAAATGCGAATTACCTATTCGCCGGCGCGATTTCGAGTGCCGCCTACTCGGGCTCCGAACGAACACGGTTCCTAGCCTTTAGGGGGCGAATGCAGCCCGATCCCCGGTCACGACAAGCACTTACCGGAGGGCAATGAATTCTACCGAAATCACTCAATGTACGGGGTCTCATGTATAGATTACGGCGCAAAGGCTCGACACTCTGGGGGGAAACCCCGTCCGTCGTCCCGGCGGGGGCAACCTCTGTTCCCGTATTCTTCGATCCCACCGGCAGGCGCTGGGCGAAACTGGTTGCCGGCTTCCTGCTGATCATGGTCGCGATCGCCGGCGTGCTGGCCTGGTTGACACCGCATGCCATGTCACCGACATGGCATGCCTCGACGAATCAGGAGCCGGACTACCCCGAAAGACTCCTGGCCACGGGCGATCCGGAGAGTATCCCCCTCCTCGGGACGGACGAGGGCTTCGCCCTGGTGCGGATCGCACTCGTGGAACGCGAGAACGGCAAGGTCTATCTCGCCGATCCCTTCAGTGATGCGCGCTTCCGAGACGCCACTCCCGAGGAGGTCGAACTGATCGGGGACCACCCCTATGTGATGGAACGGTTCGGCACGCCCGGGGAGAAGCAATTGATGCTCACCTTCGATGACGGACCGACAGCTGAATACACCACGGAGATCCTCGACGTCCTTTCCCGGGAGAAAGTCCCGGCAACATTCTTCAGCGTCGGCGAGAATGTGGTGCGTAATCCTGAGCTCTTTCGAAGAATCATCCGGGAGGGTCATGTCGCCGCCAACCATACAATGACGCACGCGGACTTCTACCAGCACGATGAACTGCGGAATCGCGAGGAACTGATTGCGACCGACCGCATCATGCGCTCGACCGCCGGCTATGCGACGCGCCTGTTCCGCATCCCGGAGGGCGACCCGGACAACAAGCCCCTCACCCTGCTCCAGGCGCAGCAGCTGGGTTATCTCCAGGTCGACATGAACGTCGACACCCTCGACTGGAGCTACGAGCCCGGCGAGGAGATACCGACGCCGCAACTCGACGGCAGCGGGGCGATCGTCCTGATGCACGACGGCGGCGGCGACCGCACGGCGACCGTCGACATGCTGGAGGATCTCATCGCGCAGGCCAAGGACAAGGGCTACACCTTCTCCACCGTCGCGCCGTTGATCCCGGCGGACATGCAGGAGATGCTGCCCCTTAAGACCGTCCAGGCGGGTCTCGCCGACCACGCGACGCTGACGGCGTCGACCATGTTCATCGTGACACCTGTCACGCTCATGACGTGGTTGTTCTGGTTCGGTATCGCTGCCCTGACCATCATGTCGGTCCTGTACGTGCTTCTGGCCATCATCGGCCACCGCCGCCAGCAGAAGACACAGTGGGCCCCCCTGGACGCCGACACCTGCCCCCTGGTCAGCATCGTCCTGCCCGTGTTCAACGAACAGCCCGTCATCCTGAGGACACTCGAAGCCCTGAAGGCCAGTGACTATCCTTCCCTCGAGGTCATCGCGGTCGACGACGGGTCCACGGACGACACCCTGGCGATCATGAGGGGGTTCGCCCGGGACTGGCCGCAGCTGCGCGTGCTGACCCAGCCCAATGGAGGAAAATCAGCGGCGAGCAACCTCGGTATCCTGTCCGCCCGCGGGGAGATCATCGTGACGCTCGACGGCGACACCCTCCTCGAGCCGCAGACCGTCCGGATGCTGGCGCGGCACTTCACGGATACCCCCGAGGGGCGCAAGGTCGGTGCAGTGGCAGGGCACGTGAAGGTCGGCAACCGGAAGAACCTCCTGACGGCCTGGCAGAGCCTGGAATACATCTCCGGCATCTGCGTCACACGCATGGCGGAAGGACTCGTCGGCGCCATCTCGATCGTGCCCGGGGCGTGCGCGGCCTGGCGGGCCGAAGCGATCCGCGAGGCGGGGGGTTACTCGCACGACACCCTGGCGGAGGACGCGGACCTGACCCTCACGATCCAGCGCCTGGGGTACAGGCTCGTGCAGGAGAACCGGGCCGTTGCCTGGACGGAAGCACCGATGACCGTGAAGGGCCTGGCGAAGCAGCGTCTTCGCTGGACCTACGGCAACATCCAGGCCCTGTACAAGCATCGGTCCATGATTCTCCGACCGAAGTTCGGGGTGCTGGGAATGGTCGCCCTCCCCTACTCCCTGCTCGCGACCGTCATCCCGCTGCTGTTCCTGCCGATGACCGTCGTCGCGGCCGGCCTGAGCATCTCGGCCGGCAACTGGGAGAGCATCGCCGCCTTCGCCGCCTTCGTCGCGGGCACCCACTTCGTCATCTCGTTCGTGGCCCTCGTGATGGTGAAGGAAAGCTTCTGGCACCTCGCCATCGTGCCGATCTACCGGGTCATCTACGAACCGCTCCGGGCGTACCTGCTCTATGCGTCGCTGCTGCAGGCGCTCCGGGGTCGCGCGGTCGGCTGGTACAAGCCGGAGAGGACCAACAGTGTGGCACCCCAGCCACGCGAGGTCGATCAACTGCTCACGCCGAAGTGATCGAACGTTTCGCGGTACGCCACGAGTGGAGAGGATTCCTCGCCGGGTCCACTCCGCCTCTGGCAACGCAGCGCGGGTGCCGAGCCGCAGTACCGGCGGACGGAAGTTCGATTGTTCGGGTCCCGGTGAGGCTGATGATAGGAGTGACCGATGCAGGGGTGTAACCGGCCAGAGCAGGACAATCCGCCTCCGGGCAGAGCTCGACACCGAGGTGTCGGCCGCCTTCGGGTCAGGGCGTTGGCGGTAGTCCTGCTGGTGGTCCTGTCGCTCACCGCCGCCGGGTGCACGCCGTCCCGGGACAGCGAGGTCGAGCCGACAGCCGCACCGCCGTCGACGACGGGTTTCGTGGCGGCCGAAGGACGCGGCCTCGTCGTCGACGGGGAGCCCACCCGACTGAAAGCGGTGAATTTCTCGAACCTGTATCACCGGAACCTCGACGGGAACGATCTCCTCGAGTCCCAGCACCACTCCGAGGTCGATTTCGAGCGCGCGAAGGAGCTGGGGTTCAACAGCGTCCGCTTCGCCTTCGACGGTGAGTGGTTCGTCGATTCACCGGAGACTTTCATGGCGTGGCTGGACCAGAACGTGGCATGGGCACGGGACCACGACATACGACTGATCCTCGACCTGCACACCCCCATCGGTGGTTTCTGGCTGGATCCCACCAGCGACGCCGTGAGCTTCGACGTCTGGTCCGATCCGGCGCTGCAGCAGAAGAACGCCGACCTGTGGCGCGCGATTGCAGCCCGCTACAAGGACGAGCCCGCCATTGCCGCCTACGACCTCCTCAACGAACCGGTGACCACCGACGCCACCGGCGAGCAGTGGAAGGAACTCGCGCAGGAGCTCGTGGACGCCGTGCGATCGGAGGACCCGAACCATCTGCTGGTCATCGGAGGGATCTATGGCGTCGACGGCAAGTACGGCGCCGCCGGGATCGATCAGCACTTCCTGGTCGACGACGAGAATGCGATGTACGACTTCCATTTCTACGAGCCCATCAAGTACACCCATCAATACGCTTCCTGGGTCGAGGGACCCATCCAGGACGGCGGCGGCTACCCTGATCCGGACATCGTCCTCCCGACGGGCGAGAAGGTCATGCTGCCGGAGAGCCGCATCAGCACGCCGTCGCTGCCGACCGGGACCACGGACTGGGCAGCTTATGACAGCGGGATCGTTCCGCTGACCGATGCGAGCGCCATCGCTGCCACACCGCTGGTCACCGTGCAGGGAGGCATGCAGGGAACAGCCACCTTCGATGCGATCACAGTGACCGAATACGGCCCTGACGGTACTGAGTTGCGCACGATCATCGATGAGCCCATGGACAAGAACGGCACACTCGACTGGTACCAGTGGACTTTCGGCGGCGACCCCGCGGCGCCGCCGGGATTCGCACGGGAAGCCACCGGCCATGAGGACGACGGCAGCCTGTCGATCAGTGATGCCGAGGACGCCTCAGCCGTGAGCGGCTGGAGCAATGACGGCCGGCTCTTCAAGGTGACCTCCGGCAACCAGTACCGTATCCAGGGGTACATGCGCGGACAGAACATCTCGTCGACGACGGAGACCGACCCCCGCATCACCCTTCACCTGGACGTGTATACCCGCTCGCCCGGAGCAGCAGAAGGCGGCTTCATCGAACGGGACAAGGACTATCTCGCGTACGAGATGGCGAAGCACCTCGAGTTCGGGGCGGACAACGACGTCCCCATGTCCGTCATGGAATTCGGGACCGTCCGTCAGGCCTTCGAGATGGAGGACAAGGGCGGCGACCAGTGGGTGACCGACATGCTCGCACTCCTCGAGGAGAACGACCTCAGCTTCGCCTACTGGGAGTACCACGGCACGCAGATGGGCCTGTACCTGAGCGGCAGCGGTCAGCCGGGCGAACCCAACACGGCGCTGCAGGACGTCCTCCGGCGCGAACTGCCCTGACCGGTCTAGTTCGAAGTGCCCGAGAAGCCGTTGCCCAGCACGTCGGCGAAGGCACCCGGCTCCTGGTCCAGACCGCTGCAGGTGTTCGACGCCTGGGCGGTCCCGGGATCGTCCGGGCCGCAGGGACGGTCCCGGTTGAGTGACCAGAGGGACATCCTTCCGACGCCCCTGTCCAGGGCGAACTCGTTGAGCTCACGGGCGGCATCGAGGTCGATGACCTCAGCTGGAACGTCGTTCAAGCCGATCATCGGCGTGAGACCGATGCGGTTCCACACCTCGTCCGCGCCGAGATCCTCACCCCGTTCCCGGTAGAGGGCCGAAAGCTGTGAGTGAGCACTGTCGGCTGCCTGGCGGGACGCCTCGACCATCGTCTGGTCGGCCATCCGACTCATGCTGTAGTTCATCGTCATGATGTTGACTCCGGCGAGCTGCACGTCCGCGTCGAGCAGCTGCGCGACGGCCTCCTGGCCCCGTCCGGTCAGCCCGTCGGGCGTCACGGGCAGCGTCACCCACACGCGCAACTCCTCACCATCAGCACGGTCGCTCTGAAGCCCGGCGATGGCCTCGGCCCGCCGGATCCCCGCGGAGGAGTCGTCCAGGTCGTCACCCTCGATGTCCAGGTCGATGGTGGTGATCCCATAGCGGTCGATGACCTCGGCGTAGGCGGACGCTAATTGCTCGGGATCGGCACAGGTGGCGGCGAGCTCGCTGCCGAGTTGACCGCCGAAGGACACCACCGCCTCGCCCCCGTCCTCCCTGAGGCGGGACAGGCGGTCGTCCAGCCCGAGTGCATCCCCGGCCTGGTCGAGACTGTAGACACCACCCCAGGACGGCTCGCAGGGGTCCTCCTCACCGGCGACGATGAAGGAGAGGACTGCCTTCGCCGCCGCGGGCGTGGGTGGTTCATCCACCTCGTACGTGGACGGAACCGTGATATCGACGTACCCGGCGAACCACGGGGCACTCTCGATCGTCGGCCGGGGATCGGGCTCATTTCCGCCACACCCCGTCAGCAGGAGGAATCCCAGAAACACTCCGGTGCCGAGTCCACGGTGTGTGATGCTTCCGAGTTCCCTCATCCGGACATCGTCCACGAGTACGGCGTTCCAGGACGGTGGCCCCCGTCGACGATCAGGGGGCGCTGCGCCGGGACGCGGGTGGACTGGCCAGTCATGACCCCATTCTGCCCTGCGCGTGCAACAGCCCCGGGCCCGCTGCTGACCCCGCCCCTACGCGGAGTATTGCCGCCACCTTTTTGGGCAGTAGGGGCTTCCCCGAACCGCGACCGGCCAGTAGGTGATCCCGCTGGACGAACGGATGTGCCTGATGGGCCGGGAGTGAAACGTATACTGCCGAAGGCTGATGATCGATATGCAGGCGGTCCAGTCCGGGCGCGTGGATCGACCGCGCCTGCGTCGATACCTGTCGGAAGGCCACAGCATGAGAAGGACCGCGACCCCCGCGTTCACGGCGTCGGCGCCGAGTGCTGATCGATCGTCGTCCGTCGCCATGACCGGGCCGGCGCCCAGTCACGTCGCGGGCGGTATTCGTCCGGAAGCGGTGGCGATTCCCTGTGGGGTACATCCGCTGCGTTTTACCGGCCGTCCGACGATCGACGCCCACGACATCCGACAGGGGCTTTCCGTCCGATGAGCACGCGCACGCTCAGAATTGTGCATGTGTCCGACGACGAATGGACCGTCGAAGGGCAACCGGTCACCGTTCCGCAGGGCCACGAAGCCCAGGAGTTCATCCTCGCCTACGCGAGTACGCGCTACCCGCCCGGGACGCTTGCCACCGTGTCCACCGCGGAGGGTGGCGCACGCAGGATCGCCTCGGTCGTCCTGCCGTCCCACCAGGGAGCACCGACGCCCGGAACACCGGAGCAGCCGGCCGCCGTCATCGCCCCGGCTCCGCCGTCGGCCACCGCCCTCCCGGCCCAGGCACCGCCGTCGGCCACCGCCGTCTCTGCCCAGGCACCGCCGTCGCCCACCGCCGTCTCTGCCCAGGCACCGCCGGCGGCGGGCCGCTCAGCCCGTCGCGCAATCATCGCCGCGCTTCTGGCGGCCGTGGTGCTGCTGGCCGTACTCGCCGCGATCATCGTGCCGCGCCTATCAGAACCGCCGACCGAGCAAGCGCCGATGGTCTGGCAGCAGACGTGGGCGGCGTCCCCGGAGAGCGGGCCGATCACGGCGGATGCGATGCAGCTGGCCGGGGCCGGAGTGATCCTGAATGTTGACGGCGGTACGGCCGAGGCGTTCCGGCAGGACGACGGCGAAGCCATCGGCTCTACCCCGGCCCCGGAAGGCTCACGTGTCGGAGTAGGACCGGACTTCATGGTGGTGGCGACCTCGACGGACGGCACCAGCTCAGGGGCAGTCATCACCTCCACCGGCATCGTGCCCTTCACTGACGAACCGGGGGCCCTCATCCGGCGTGGAACCGTGCCGTTCCTGGCCGGCGGGACCGGTGCGGAGCAGTTCGCCCTCATCTACCGGAACGATCAGTGGGAGGAAGTGGAGACGCCCACGCCCGGCCTGGCGCCGCTGGCCGCCACCGAGAGCAGCGTGGTCTGGCTGGGAACAGGGCGCAGTCTGACGCTCACCGACTACAGCGGCGACATCACCCGCGAGAGCACGCTGACGACGCCGGAGAACGCCGTCGAGGCCACGCAGCGAGCGTTCATCACAGACACCCTCATCGGTGTCGTCTGGACCAGCGCGGACGGGACGAAGGATCTGGTGACGCATGCGCTGACCACCGGGGAGATACTCGAGCAGACCCCGGTCGACGCGCAGATCTTCGACAAGACCGGGGCGTGGATCACATCATCCACGAGTCCGCCCGAGGTCGATTCTGCGGCAGTGCCACGGAGCTACTGGACACTCGATGGCGACACGCCCGAGAAGCTGAGCGCACCCTGCTCCGATCCGATTCCGTCCGGCCGCACCCTATGGTGTTCCGAAGGCAACATCTTCGCTGACAGCAGTGGAGCATCGCTGCCTGCAGGAACGCGCCCGATCCCATCACCCACCGACACCGTTCCCGCGATCAGCGGGGATCAACTGGCCCTTTACAGCCCCTGAACCGAGGAGCCCTCATGTCCGCCCACCGTAAACCGACGATCCACCGCCGCTCGACGCTGGCGCTGGCAGTCCTCATCGGCCTACCCGCGCTGGCCCTGTCGCAGGCGCCCGTGGCTCATGCGGCTGAGATCGGCCGGCTTTCCGAGGGACAAGACACGTCCGTCGCTGCCGCCGTCGAAACGGACGCTCCCGCATTTCCGCTGGCACTGGCCGACATCGATCGGGTAATCCCCGAGGTTCCTGGTCCCGCGGACCCCGACCCTGAAGGCCCCGGTCCCGGCCGTCCCGGCGGCCCCGGCGGCCCCGCTGACCCCACCGTTCCTGGCCCCGGAGGTCCCGGAGGCCCCGGTCCCGCAGACCCCGACCCGGTCGACCCCGTCGACCCCGTGGTTCCCGGTCCCGCAGACCCCGATCCCGAAGGCCCCGGTCCCGCAGACCCCGATCCGGTCGACCCCGTCGACCCCGTGGTTCCCGGTCCCGCGGACCCTGATCCCGAAGGCCCCGGTCCCGCAGACCCCGATCCGGTTGACCCCGTCGACCCCGTGGTTCCCGGTCCCGCAGACCCCGACCCGGTGGATCCTTCTCCCGTCGTCCCGGAGGAACCCGCTCCGGGTGACACTGATTCCGTAGACCCTGGTCCCGCCGTCCCTGGTCCCGTCGCCCCCTCGCCTGGTGGCTCCGCTCCGATCGTGCCGACAACACCCGCGGCGCCGACGAACCCCGTCGTCGCCTCTCCCGGGGTTACATCTCCCCTGGCCGTCTTGCCCGTCGCGGTCTCGCCTGCACCTGCGGCCCTCGCGCCGTCGCAGCTTCCCGAGGTGAGCGGTGCGGCGCCCACCAGTCCCACCGCCTCCTCGACTTCTGTCGTACGCCCGGCCACATCAACACCCGCGGTGTTGGCCCGGACAGGAGCCGATGGAACGGTGACTCTGATGATCAGCGCCCTGGGGCTCATCGGTGCGGGTGCAGTTGCTTTCGTCGCCAGCCGTTCCGGACGGAAGAGAACCGCGTAGGGATCACCCTGGCTTCCGGGGTTGCTCATGCAGTCCCTCGATGATGTTCACGTTGAGGGGCCGACGCCCTCGGTCAGTTTCGACCACCTCGGTGACCTCGCTGGTTGGCGGCTCCCCGGGACACCACTCCGCTCCATGGTGTTCCGGGGTCATCACTGCGACCCATCGAGTAGACGAAGGACTTGAGTCGGATCAGGGTCTGGCGTGCTCGACGCCGGTCGGCTGCACCTGGCGGACGTCCCCGAACAACGGCTCACCGCTCAACGTGTGGATCGAATCCACGATGTCCTGGAAACCCGCATTGAGATAGAACGTCGCCTCCGTCGCCCGCCCGGCCAGCTTGAACTCCAGCCGCCGGCCCGATCCTCGGCCTTCCGCGTCCTCCATCGTCAGCGTCGCCCCAACCCCTTCATTCGGAGTGATCACGAACCCCGGTCGCGCGAGCGACGGCGAAAACGGAACCAGCAGACGCCCGTACAAGTACCGCTGACGCTGCTTCACACCCGATCGGAACAGCACGTACCGCAAAGCATCTTCCGGCTCCGTACAGATCACATCGGGACCGCCGTCACGGTCACCCTGATGAATAGTGAAGAACACCCTCACCGCACCCGGCGCACCACTGATCACGATCCCGTCCGTCTTCGCGTCGTAGCAGAGCCACTCACCGTCCCGCCACACCGGATGGATGCCCCCGAACCACCGGGCTGCGACCGCCAACAACTCAGGATCCAACGACGCCTCAAGAGACCTCACGCATCACCCCGCGCAATACGCTCCCGCCACCATACCGGCACCGCCTCCTCAGCCCGCGGAAACAGTTCGAGTTCCAGAGCATAATCATGCGCACTGACTTCGAAGCCAAAATCTGGCTTCTCATCGTAGTTGTACTCGACCGATAGGCCGCCCGAGGAGGACATCGTCATCGTGAATCCAATCCATGTGCCTGCATCGGGCACGTATAACGCCCTTTTCAACTCGTCAATCTTGTCGAGCAACCTTGTCAACGGCGCATGCGCCCTCTCTTCGCCGGTAGCGCGTTGAACGAAAATCAGATCGGACATGAAGTTGCCTACGCCCGCGTTCACATAGCGAAATGATTCCCACCCGGGTGCAACCGCTCCGTCGATCTCACGAGCTATATCCTTCTCCAACTCGGACTGTTTGGTCATCATGTTCGCAGCCTTCCATCGGTTCCTTTAATGCCTCCCACCGCTGTGCCGTGCAGGTGACCACCGTCATAACGCAGGGGCCCCTCGACGTCGGTGCGATTGACTCCCGGGTACATCTCCTCCATACCCGAGCGACCCGCAGAGCGCTGGACGCTCTCCGACCGGAAGCTATCGCCCGGTCGGTAGTCCTCGATGTGGGTGTGGACCGTCCGGCCGGGCTGTCAGTCCTGCATGGGGCCCATTGCCCGGTAGGTCGCTCCCTAAGCCGAGACTGGGATCAGCTGGTCGTCCGTGTCGGAAGGTTCTGCGGGATGTTCTGCACGAACTCGACGTCGGTCACCGCAGTCTCCGGGACCACCGTCCAATACACGCCCGCGTCAGCCTTGTTCAGCCCCAGACCCTCGGCGACCCCGGAATCATGTCCGGTATAGGACAGGCGGAACACGCGCTGCCCGTCCTGCTCCGCCACCGCCGTGATCCGGAACGGCTGACCCTCGAACCGGCACCGCGCAAGCAACTCGAACACCTCGTCCACCTCGCCGATCGGGACGATCCGCCCCCAACACCCCCGACCGGTCTGCCGGAACCCGGTCACCCCGGCCGGCGGGGCCGTCGACGCCGCCAGCATCACCTCAGCCCCGCCAACCAGCACATCCGCGCTGAACCGGACGCCGTTCCAAACCGCGACCCACCCCATCACCACCTCGGGCACCCGGGCCGCGGGCTGGGCGAACCCGCTGGTCGGCAGGACCGTCCACCCCCGCGCCACATCCCGGTACACCGCTACCAGTTCCTCCCGGGCATCCGCATGCACCCGCCACAGCTCAGACTCCACCGGGATACGGCACTCATCGAGGAAGTACAGGGGCGCGAACCCGCCCTCCCACGCCGTGAACCCATGACCCTTGAACGGCGGATGATCCACGAACTCGGGAGCGACCGGCGTCGTCACATACACCGGCAAAGGATCCGCGAACCGCAGGACATCCACGAACTCCGCCGCAGGATCGAACGGCGACCCCGGGAACCCCAGCCCGTGCGCCTCGAACAACTGGGCCGCGGACAGCTTCGCCACCTCCCCGGCGCCCACCACATAGCCCGCGACCGTGTCCTGATTGCCCTCCACCAGGAACCGCGTATGCGCCGGACTCAAAGCCTTCTGAAAAATCACGGGAACCCTCTCAACACGACACGAACCAGCACCCGAAAACCTCTACCCCGCTACGCTGAACCCTACGTCCCGGCCTCACCGACCCGACACCCGCAACACCGAGCCTACGTCAGGCTCGTAACGATCACACTCCTGAAAGGGGGTAGTCCCTCATCGTCTCGCTGACGTCAGTGAGATCACTGGCTGACGTCAGTGAGATCACTGACCGGCACTCTGCCCGACACACTGCTCCGATCGAACATCTCCCAGGAGTGCTTCCCGGCGACCAACGCCAGGGCAATTTCTCGAGGAACATCGGCCGCGAGGAAAACATATCCTTGGGCGTCGAAGCCCATGACGTCAAATCTCCGACCCTCCCAGGTGGCCTCGGTGTCCAGACGGACGAATCGTGTCACGTCCTTTGCGGAGACAACTTTTGCGTATCCAGGTGGCCTCTCCGCCAACTCGGAGTCATGATGCTGAAGCCTCCATCCTCCGCCCGGCGGGTGGTCCCCGAACCATCTGACGTAGAACTCTGAATCGAGTTCTACCGCTGGGTACAAGCGCCCCTCGAACTCTACCCAGTGGCCGGTTGCCCGAATTTCGCTGCTGTCGACCGGAATCATATGTCTAGGTCCTCTCGATTGCTCTCTGATCCCGACTCCGGCCCCGCCTCCCACGCAGCGATCACGCCCGCGGAAGAGGAAGCTCCCTCACAGTCTCGACGACGTCAGTCAATTCGCTGACCGGGACCCTGCCCCATACGCAGTCCTGATCGAACCTCTCCCAGGAGTATTGGTCCGCTACCAAGGCCAGACCAACCTCGCGAGGGACACTTGCTTCGAGGAAGACATATCCGTGGGCGTCGAAACCCATCACACCGAATCTCGGATCTCCCCAAGTGGCACGGACATCTAGACGGACATAACGGTCGACGTCCGTTGCAGAGACATCTCTTACGAATTCATGCAACCTCCCTGCCGGCCCCGAGGAACGCTGTCGACGCCGCCACTGCTCGCTTGGCGGGTCGGCCCCGAACCACCTCATCTCGAACGTCGGATCAGACCGTACCGTCGGATACAAGCGACCCTCGAGCTCCACCCAATGACCCGCTGCCCGCATTCCGCTGTCGTCGACTGGGATTACATACTCGGAGCCCCTCGACTGTTCACCCTTCAGTCCGTCCTCCTGAACCTCCAGGCATCTTCAGGCTGTAGATACCTCACGATTGATCGCTCACAATCGAGCCCTGTCCCCCAGGTCTAGCTGCCTATCGCAGTGATTTCTTCGTTGACATCTGACAGTTCAGCCCAACCGACGATACCGCTGACCTGCCATCGTCCAATGATGTCGAGTCTGTCGTTCTCCCGCCCGATTTCCTGAGCAAGCTCACGGGACACTTTGCCCCAGATGAACACATCACCTGCATGATCGAATCCCATAACGCTGATTACGTTTCCACGCCACGTCGCAGTAGTAGAGATCCTGACGTAGAGGTCGACCTCCGAGGCTGCCACGGAGCGATGAAAGGCCATAGCTTTAAAACTCCCTACCTCCTGGGAACGAACCGGTTCCCACCCGGTCGACGGCGGATGCTGGTCGGCTGACCATATCGTGAACCCGGGGACTGACCTCGTTGCCGGATAAAGAGTGCCGTTCCATTCCGCCCAGTGATCAGTGGCGTGAAGGCCGGTAGGATGCTCGAAGAACCGGGGGTGGAAACTGCACACGATTCTCCGTCCGATATTTCTGACGTTCTGCACGTATTCATCCCGTGGACCTCAGAAGAACAGCGGCGTGACCTGTGGACAAATCCCACACCTCAGCGCATTTTGTCATTGTCATCGCTTCAGTAGCCTCGTATCCGGGGACGATCAGCCGCAACCTCATTCTGTCCCATTACTGTGATTTCCAACGCCGCCTACTCTAGCCGCGCTCCACGCTCTCCTCCGCGTGCGGATACCGCGCCCGACCCGCCGGGTGAGATGAGAACCTGACAACCGGGATGCACACCGCTACCCCTCGTGAGAGCGCGATGCAATCATGTTTGATTTTCTCAACGGCGGGATCGTCGAGCAGGTGCCAGATCTGGAGGGACCCGTTCGTCTCCGGCGTGCCCGCAGGGTCGATCAGGACGCCCGCGAGTCGCTGCCTGGACACGAGCTGCATCACCCACTCGGGGGTGAAGGCCCGAACCGCCGCGGCAGGGTCGAACGCCGCGACCTCGGCAGCCGAGGTCAACACAACATCATCGAAAGTGGAAGCTTCCTCACCGTCTCGACGACGTCAGTGAGTTCGCTGACAGGGACCCTGCCCGGCACACTGCTCCGACCGAACATCTCCCAGGAGTTCTCGCCAGTGACCAACTCCAGAGCAGTTTCTCGAGGAACATCGGCTGCGAGGGAAACATATCTTTGTGCGGCGAAGCCCATGACGCTGGATCTCCGACCTTTCTCGTTTGTTCGCTCATCACAAACTCGTTACCGCATCGATACGACGCCACTGATTCCCGGCCAGGACAGGTCGATGATCGCCCGACAATTCCCACATCTCAACGGGAGGGGCAACATGGGCCGACGGCGACAAGAGAGCACCAGGATCGACGCGCGTACGGGACCGTGACATCCGACGACTTCGCGCCCGAAATCAGTCGTCGCTCCGCACAATCCGCTGACGCCACCACTCCGGAATCGAAGCCGCAGCGCGCGGGAACAGCTCCAACTCGAGCTCATAGTCGCGAGGGCTCGGGTCGCTGTCGAAATCCGGTTCGTCGTCGAAGGTGTAGTCGACGGTCAATGCCCCGGAGGTGGTCAAGGTCATGGTGAAGCCGAGCCAAGTTCCGACCTCAGGACGATAGGCGACCTTTTTCAGAGCTACCAAACTATCCGGAAGGTCCGTGGGCGGAAACTGGGACTCTTCGACACCGTTCCTCACGACGTAGAGCATGTCGGAGTACACGTTTCCCACTCCGATCACCTCGAACCGAATCGAGTCCCATCCCGGCGCCACAGCAGCATCGATCTGCCGCGCGAGGGACACCTCGAGCTGGCGTTGATCGACCATCGGCTCTGACTGGTTGCCCTGAGCGCCGGACGCTGGGCCTCGGGGGTCATCAGCAGCCCGGAGCCCCCCAGGCTCCGTGGACCCATCACGGGAAGATGCCTCACCCGCTGACGTTCGTGGCGGGCCGTCAAGCGAAGGGTTGTCGAGCAGGTGCCAGATCTGGAAGGACCCGATCGTCGCCGACGGGCCCGCCGGGTTGATCAGCATGCCGGCGAGTCGCTGCCCGAACACGAGCTGCACCACCCACTCGGGTGTGAAGGCCCGCACCGCCGCGGCAGGGTCGAACGCCGCGACCTCGGCAGCCGAGGTGAACACGGCGAGGTGGACTTCCGTGGACCCGTCCTTCTCGACCGGCACGGTCAGAGGCTGCTTCCTGCCGTTCCGCTCGATCTCCCCGAGGAACACCCTCGTATCACCCAGCATCGCCGTGAACAATTCCTGCTGCGATCCCTGACGCAGCACCACCTCGCGCAGCGCCGCATTCGGCGGGCCCTGCAGAGCGAACTCGAGGTCCGGACGGGCCAGAGCACACGTAGGACCTGCCGGGTTCACATACACCCAGCCCACAGCCGCGTCCCGCAGCACCGTCTGGAGGGCTAGGACACCCGGCAGCGCGAGTGACTGCGGCGCACCTGATCCGGCCGCCTGGCCCCCGAGGAACCGCGCGAGTTCGCCCTGGTCCGTGAAGACACCGATCGCCGGAACATCATTCGCCCCCACGAAACCACGCAGGACAGGCGAGGCGGGATCGGAGCCGGTCACATCCACCAGCAACTCCCCGGCCAGGCAGGCGCGCAGCACATCGATCATCGACCGCTGACCTGGATCCTGCGCGAACCGTACGACGGCGTCGGCCACCCGATCGTTGCGCACCTCGCCCTTCGGCGTCGATGGCCTCCAGACCAATCCGTCCCTCGCCTGCTCCACGACATCGACCACGGGCCCCGGCGTGGACGTGAACACCACGTACGCCACACCGTCACCGGAAACGAGTTCGCCCAATGCGCGATCGGCGGCGTACACCACCTCCGCAACGGAACCCCGCCCGTCCGGGGCCGCAGCCTGACGCACCACCGCCTCCACTCGGCCCGCACCACCGATGGTGACGGCCCACAGGCCCTCACCATCCACGAACTGCAGCGGCAACCCGCACTGCTTCAGGAAGGCAGCCACGGGCGTGTTCTCGTCGGTATCGAACCATCGACGCACTACCCCGGAACCAGCAGGCCGGACGAACCTCGACCTTCCAACACTCACCCGCACAACAACACCACTTTCATAAAAAGCGAAGACCCGCACCTCGGGCTGGGAACCACAAGCAGGTCAGGGCCTGGCATTCTCGACGCCGGTCGGCTGCACCTGCCGGACGTCCCCGAACAAAGGCTCACCGCTCAACGTGTGGATCGAATCCAGGATGTCCTGGAAGCCCGCATTCAGATAGAACGTCGCTTCCGTCGCCCGCCCGGCCAGCTTGAACCCCACCCTCCGGCCCGACGGTCGGCCTTCCGCGTCCTCCATCGTCAGCGTCGCCCCGACTCCTTCATTCGGTGTGATGACGAACCCCGGTCGCGCGAGCGAGGGCGAAAACGAAACCAGCAGACGCCCGTACAAGTACCGCTGACGCTGTTTCAGACCCGATCGGAACAGCACGTACCTCAAAGCATCGAGCGGATCCGTGCACACCACGTCGGGCCTGCGACGGTCACCCTGATGAATATTGAAGAACACGGACACCGCGCCTGGCGCACCACTGATCACGATCCCGTCCGTTTTGGCGTCGTAGCAGAGCCATTCGCCGTTCCGCCACGCCGGATTGACGCCCCCGAACCACCGGGCCGCGACCGCCAACAACTCGGGATCGAACGACGCCTCGAGGGACGTCACGCGTCACCCCGCGCAATTCGCTCCCGCCACCACGCCGGCACCAACTCCTTGTCCCGAGGATATGATGCGAGCTCGAGAGAGAAGTCATTGGCCGTTACGCTCAGACCGAAACCAGTTTCCCGGTCGTAATTGTAGTCGAGCGTAAGGCCCCCGTCAGGAGTCAAGACCATTGTCAGCGAGATCCATGTGCCCTTGCCGAACTGGGCCACAGCGTCTTTCAGGTCGGCGAGTAGATTTTCTACCGAAGAAGGAGGATCCAGTCGCTCTTCCTCCCCTGACCGAACGGCGTAGCTGAGGCAGGTGGTGACATTACCCATCAGCGTCGCCTCGAAGCGCAATTTATCCCAGCCACCGGGAACTGCACCATCAACCTCTCGTGCTAAAGCTACTTCGAGTTCACGCTGTTCTATTTGCATAAAGTGCACCTAATCCTCAAGACGACATGGCGTGGATCATCCGACCACTTTGTTCGGGAAGTACTCCCGCGGCTGCCTCAGGCCATCAACAAAGTACGTGACCTTGAAACCTTCTGGCGTCGACCCAGTACCGAATATACTCTCGATGTCGAGTGTCACCCTTCGAGCCGGGGGTCCCTCCGCCAACCGTATAAGATTGCGCTCCAATTGGTGGAAGCTGGGCACGGACGTGGATCCTTGATTGAGTGAGCTGAGCATGGGCTGAAGATTGATTCGCTCGGGAACGCCACCGGCTGCCAGCCCGTGAAGATGTCCGCCGTCGTAGTGGTACAAACGGTCCAGTTCAGTGCGATTGACTCCCGGGTACATCTCCTCCATACCCGAGCGACCCGCAGAGCGCTGGACGCTCTCCGACCGGAAGCTATCGCCCGGTCGGTAGTCCTCGATGTGGGTGTGGACCGTCCGGCCGGGCTGTCAGTCCTGCATGGGGCCCATTGCCCGGTAGGTCGCTCCCTAAGCCGAGACTGGGATCAGCTGGTCGTCCGTGTCGGAAGGTTCTGCGGGATGTTCTGCACGAACTCGACGTCGGTCACCGCAGTCTCCGGGACCACCGTCCAATACACGCCCGCGTCAGCCTTGTTCAGCCCCAGACCCTCGGCGACCCCGGAATCATGTCCGGTATAGGACAGGCGGAACACGCGCTGCCCGTCCTGCTCCGCCACCGCCGTGATCCGGAACGGCTGACCCTCGAACCGGCACCGCGCAAGCAACTCGAACACCTCGTCCACCTCGCCGATCGGGACGATCCGCCCCCAACACCCCCGACCGGTCTGCCGGAACCCGGTCACCCCGGCCGGCGGGGCCGTCGACGCCGCCAGCATCACCTCAGCCCCGCCAACCAGCACATCCGCGCTGAACCGGACGCCGTTCCAAACCGCGACCCACCCCATCACCACCTCGGGCACCCGGGCCGCGGGCTGGGCGAACCCGCTGGTCGGCAGGACCGTCCACCCCCGCGCCACATCCCGGTACACCGCTACCAGTTCCTCCCGGGCATCCGCATGCACCCGCCACAGCTCAGACTCCACCGGGATACGGCACTCATCGAGGAAGTACAGGGGCGCGAACCCGCCCTCCCACGCCGTGAACCCATGACCCTTGAACGGCGGATGATCCACGAACTCGGGAGCGACCGGCGTCGTCACATACACCGGCAAAGGATCCGCGAACCGCAGGACATCCACGAACTCCGCCGCAGGATCGAACGGCGACCCCGGGAACCCCAGCCCGTGCGCCTCGAACAACTGGGCCGCGGACAGCTTCGCCACCTCCCCGGCGCCCACCACATAGCCCGCGACCGTGTCCTGGTTGCCCTCCACCAGGAACCGCGTATGCGCCGGACTCAAAGCCTTCTGAAAAATCACGGGAACCCCCTCAACATCTCGACACGAACCAGCACCCGAAAACCTCTACCCCGCTACGCTGAACCCTACGTCCCGGCCTCACAGGCCCGACACCCAAAAGGTCAGGCTCCCTCCTCCTGTGCGGCGATTACGCCCGCGGAAGAGGGAGCTCCCTCATCGTCTCGCTGACGTCAGTGAGCTCACTGACCGGCACTCTGCCCGACACACTGCTTCGATCGAACATCTCCCAAGAGTGCTTCCCGGCGACCAACGCCAAAGCAATTTCGCCGGGAACATACGCGAGAAGCCAGGCGTTACCATTCGCGTCGAAACCCATCAGATTGAACTCTGTCCCGTCCCAGACAGCCTTGGCTTTCAGGCTTATACGGCGCGTGACCTCACCTGCAGAAATAATCTTCGTGTACTCGGCCAGTCCGCCGCTCTGCTCATCAGAGCCTTTCCGTCGGGCCCATTCGGAATCAGGCGGCACCACCCCGAAGTACCGAATCTCGAAGTTCGGTTCGTGACTCGTTATGGGGTACAGATGACCTCGATATTCTATCCAGTCGCCCGTCGCTCTCAAGCCGGACGCATGAAGGGGGATGATTTCGCTGTTAATTCCAGACCGCGCAATCATGATGATGCCGTTGGAGCGTTGATATCAATGCGACGCCAATTCGCGCCGTCAAATATTCCGACGAGAACCGGCACGCGATCCCCAGTCAATTCCCACATCTCAGCACCCTTTCTCATCTTCATCGGGTCACTCGCTTTGTACTCGACCATGATCGGCTTCCGATCAAAAGCGCTTGCAGTAAAACCGTGCCCGGTATTGGGGTAGGAGTCACCTTCCCTGGAGGCAGGTGGCCGCTCGGCCAGAATCTCCTGTGGTACATCTACGCCGTTCCGTTGTAGATTTTGGACCAGAGACTCGTCTGGAATAAGGGCCTCAAATGCATTCGTCGACGAAAAGCGAATGGCCCGGACAGGCAGGCTGTCATCATTCCGGAAACCAGTATTCTCATAGTCCAACCTCAGCGCCCGGAAAATCTCTGAAGGTGTCAGCAGTTCGCGGGCGTCAGCGCCATCGGTGACGAATCCTAAAACAGTTCCTCTCCAGTCCGGCACGTTGGACAGCACGAAGTCCCCACTACTGTGATTCAGGACCTTCTGCATCACTGAATCGCCGGTTAAGTCCGGTATCGAACGCCGCACATCAAACAGCGCCTGCATGTCGGCGACCGACAGGGACTCTGATGCTTCCCGCTTGACGATGTCCTTCAGCCACTCCATGTCACGCCCATGCCGCTCCAGCGCCGGGACGATGTGCTCCATGATGTCGCGGGCGCCGTTGCCCAGGTGATCATTGGAGAATGCGACCCGGTGCTCACCGTCCGAGAAGATCAGCTTGACCGGATTGCCTGCCTCGTCGAACTCAACTTTGGGTGAGGAGTTGTCCCACGTCTCGCTGAGCGTGGAATGAGACGTGGACTCATCAACGTCATCGCGTACAGGGACCGGTTCGCTCGTCGGATGATCCCCGGCAGTTCCTGCTGTGTTATTCCCGGCAGGTTCGTTGTCACTGCCTGTCTGATCCTCGTCATGCATAGAGCGCGGGTTTGTGTCAGATGGGTTTTCGCCGTCGGCCATCTTGTCGCGTCCCGCGGACGGGCCTTCCGGTGCCTCCACTGCAGCAGACTCCCGTTGTTCTCCGCCGGTCTTGGACGGAATGTCCGAATTCTCGGGCGCCCAGCCTGCATTGCCGATGTTTTTCTCGTCGGTGCCGTCGGACCGGTCGCGCGTACGCTCGGGTGCCTCGGGTCGATCCGGGATGGCTGCTCCTGCGGAACGGCCCGCCATGCCTGCCTGGTCCGGAGCATCAGCAGTACCCGGGGTAGCTGCAGACGTGCCGGTCCCGTCCGGAGCCTCAGGCTGGGTCCGCTCCGGCGCTTCCGGCGTGGAGGACCGGCTTGTCTCGGCGGCCCCCGTCCGCTCATCGGGCGCCGGATCAATATTCGTGCGCACCGGCGTCGGCTGCTCGTCGACCGTCTGCCCGAACCGGCCCTCGTTCCGCCGACGGATCTCCTCGCTGAGATTCGGGGACGACGATGACGCCGACGAACCCAATGTTGAGCCCGAGCCCGAGCCCCGGCCGGTCGGAGCCTGTCCGGCCCCGCTTCCGCCACCCTGCGAACCGGCGTGCGTCTCGACGGCGTTCAGCAGGGCACCCGGGCGCGTCGGCACCCCTCCCGCACCGGCAAGGACCGGCTGCGGCGACAGGGCATTGACGATCCTGTCCCCGGCGTCGTTCATGACGGCCACACCGTTGCGGACGGTGTTCCCCACCCCGGCGGTCCCGGCCCGGTACACGTCATCGACCTTGGCGATGACGGTGCGGCCGACGTCGGCCGTGATCGTGATGGTGCTGACCTTCACGCCCTGGATGAAGTCGGTCGCCTTCACCGTGCCGACGGCGACCTTCCCGATCCCGGTCACCTTCACGACCGTGCCCGCCTTGCCGCCGATCGTGCCGATCTTGCCCGCCACCGAGCCGACCTTCGCCGTGGCCCCCGCGCCGGCCGTCATCAGGATGGCCGCGAGGTCGAACGTCGTCGCACCGGCCGCGTACGCGGGATCCGACTGCCACTCGTCCCAGTGGATCGCCGCCTTGCCCACCGCCAGCAGCTCCTCACCGGCACGGTCGGCGACGTCCCCGTTCCCGGTAGCCCGCAACGACATCTGCAGGACAGGACTGGTGACGATCGCGACATTCACGGCGAGCTTGCCGATCCCCGCCCACGTCTGCTTGAACGCCTCGGCCCCATTGAGGCCCACCATGTTCCCCAGGCCCGTCACCGTCCCCGTGACCCCGGACCACAGACCCTTGCCGAAGGAGGCGATCGAGTCCCCAACATCCCTGTACCAGGGCTTGTCCCACTCGGTCGGCTTGCCCCACGGGATGTCCCCCGCAGCGGCCGCGGCGTCGAGCTGATCACTCGAGTACCCGTAGGCCACCTGGTTGGCGGTGACGCCCTCCTCCGTCGTCTGGACGTAGGAGGGGCCACCGTAGATCCCGCTGATCGCGTTGGCGCAGTCCCGCTGCGCGGCCTGCAGGTCCGCGAACAGCTGGTCGAGCGCCCCGATGATCGCGAGCTCCTTCTCGACGAGGCCCTCGTCGTCGTCCCACTCGTCCTGGGGCCTGCCGTCGACCTCCCGGTAGAACGAGGCCGTGTCCGCCTTCACGCCCTCGAGCCTCACCTTGAGGGCATCGACGGCCTCCGCATAGGCGGTCGTGGCGGTGTGGACCGTCGCGGCGTTCTCGACCAGGTCACCGGACGCCGTGAGGACCGGGACGAACGCACTGAAGACCTGCTCCTTGCCGGGCACGTCGTAGACACCGCCCTCGAGCCGCGTCCACGTGGACGCGGTGACGGTGGCCGTGGTGTTGATCGAACCGACGGTGTCCTTGAATGCCCCCGCGGCCGTCCGGATGACTTCTGCATCAGGCAGCACCGCTTCGAACTCAGCGATGTTGATCGTCATATGAGACCTTCCAAAATGGGTTCCGGACCCGCGGGGGGGGGGGGCGGAGCGGCCGAGAGCCGCATGGTGCCCACGGCGCGTGGGCTAGCGGGGGGTAGTTTGACCGGCCGGCACCGCGGTCCCGCCGCCGTCCGGCAGGTCGTCCACCTTCGCCTGCTCGGTGCGCACCATTGCCTGGTTCGCGGCGGTCGACATGTCGATGTCCGCCGTGGTCAGGATGGTCACTACCTCGTTCACCGCGCTGACGGCTGCCCCGGACCGTCCCGCCACGTTCTGCAGGGCGGGCTGCACCACCTCGGTGCTCAGCGACTGCAGTTCCGCCGAGACGGGCTCTGCCATGCAGGCCGTGGCGAGAGCTGAGAGATTCTCCCCGACGCTCGCGAAGAGCGCCTCGTAGGCCTGCAGTTCACCGTTCACGCTGTTCAGCACAGCGACGACCTCGCCGGTCGCTATGTCGTAGGACATCGAATTCCCCCGTCTCGTCCCGCAGAAGTGCCCGTATGCAGTGCTGCCGGGGCGTATCAGCCGATGTTCTGGACGGCCGATCGTGCCCGCGAGCCCGCGCCGGTCGCGGTCTGGTCGTTCAGGCCCAGCGTCGCCTTCACGAGGGAGATGATGTTGCGGGTCTCATTGGCGGCGTTCTTGAACCGGATCTCCACGGCCTGGTACTCCTCCGAGACGCCGTCGGCCTGGAAGTCCGACATGGCGGTGCTGACGGCCTTCTCGCGATCGGCGATGAGCGCCTCGAGGCGCCCGACGATCGACTGGATGTCCCCCTGGACGGAGGCGGAGATGTCGGTGTCGAAGCTGACGCGATCCTGTGACATGGTGTGTCCTTCCGCGCCGGTGGTCCGGCGCCGTGCTCGAGAATGAATGGAGCCCTTGCCGGGCGGGACCGCGCGGGGCGGTCCGGGGTGGTCGGGGCTGGTCAGCGCCCGCCGAAGCGGGCGGCGTCGAACGCTGCCGAGCCCTGCTGCTGCGTCGCGTTGTCGGCCGATTCCTGATCGCCGGTCTGGAAAGCGATGTCCATCTCCGACTGGCCCTGCAGGATGATGCCGAGGGAGGTATTCAGTTCGCTCGCCACGACGTCGGTGCGGTGCTTGAACTCGTCGAAGCGGACCCGGCCCTGGCCGTTGAACTTCCCCTCGAGGGGGGCGACGGCGTCCACGAGGCTGCGGACGAGCTGCCCGAGATCCTCGTTCGATGTGCCGGTCTGCTGCGTCAGTGTGGACAGTGTCTGCGAACCCATGTCGAACTTCACGATGTTCCCCCTTGGCGCCGTACGGCGCTCTTCGATGCCTCGTTATGACCCGGGACGTGAGACCGCTCCCGGTCGCGCACCCGACGACGCGACAATGTCCGCGCGGGCTTGCTGTGTACATCACAACCTGCTCAGCCGTCCCGGTCAAGCACCACGCTAAGACGACTTCTCTTCTGTCAAGGGTCAAAGGTCGGGAAACTGCCCTGAGAGGTGCGAGGATATGAACGGTTTCAGGAACATCTTGGGGGGTCTTGTGGCGAACGACTATGACAGCCAGCTCATCGAATCCGTCACCGTCCGCCGGAACCGCCTCACCAACGCGGTCCTGTTCGGTGCCAATCCGCACCAGCGGCGGTGGCTCGACTCCGTGCGGCTGTTCCTCTTCAGCGTCGCCCTCGCGGCCGTCGTCGCCGCGGTGTGCGTCGGTATCTCCTTCGTCGGGAACCTTCTCGAGGAACAGCGCGAACGCCAGCAGCAACAGCAGCAACAGCAGCAACAGCAGCAGGGAAGCGCCGCATACCAGCCTGCGTGGAACCTCCACGTCCAGGCCTCGCCGTGGCCAGCCCACCGAACCGCAGGAGATTGATCGGATGGCCCACGCCTTCACCCGGGTGACGCTCATCGGCGCCAAGCGCCACCTCGACCTCCTCCTGCCCTCCGACCGCCCGGTAGGAGGGCTCATGCCGCAGGTCCTGGACCTTCTGCAGGACGAGCCGAGCGAGGACGTCGCCGCCAAACTGCTCGTGAGCCCCGACGGCACACCGCTCGACGCCGCGGGAACGCTCGACGACGCCGGCGTCACGGACGGATCCTCCCTCCTCCTGTGCAACGCGGCCGAAGCGCCGCCCGCCGCCGTCGTCTACGACGTGACCGATCTCGTCGTCGACGGGACTCCGGAGGTGCGCGGCCGGTGGACCGCCGGGTTCACCGCGGCGACGGCCATCGTGTTCGCCGCGCTCGGACTCTGGGCCGGGGCGGAACTGCTCCTCGCGGCCTACGCCCCGACGAGCGCCTGGTGGGTCCTGTGCGTCCTCGGGGCCGTCCTCCTCGGGGCCGGCACCCTGGCAGGGACGGTCCCCCGATTCCGGGCCCTGGGGGTCGCCTTCCTCGCCGCCGGGTGGATCTGTGCCTTCGCCGGGATCGTCCACCGGGGTGAGGGCCTGCCGATGACGGCGCTCCTCACCTCGGCGCTGACCGTCCTCCTGTTCCTCGCCGTCGGGATCGTCGCAACCCGGCGCCGGGCAATGACCAGCGCGGCCCTGACCCTCGGCGCTGTCGCCCTCGTCTGGGTGGCGGCGTCGACCCTCGCGTCCGAGCCTCCGAGGGCGGCCGCACTCGCCGCGCTCGCGAGCATCCTGGTGCTGGGCATGCTGCCCAAGATCGCGCTGTCCGCATCCGGTCTCGCCACCCTCGACGACCAGCGCGCGAAGGGGGACACGATCGCCCGGACCGACGCGCTCGACGCCGTCGCGGCGGCCCACGCGACCCTGAGCTTCGGGTCGGTCATCACCGCCGCCTCCATCGGCGCCGGCCTGTGGATCCTCGGTACCGATGACACCACTCAGGTGTGGACGCTGCCGCTGCTCGCCGCGCTGACCGTGGCGACGGCCCTTCGGGCCCGCGCGTTCCCCCTGGCTGCGGAGCGGCTCGCCCTGTACACCGCATCCGCCGTCGGGCTCGCCGCACTCGCCGTCAGCGCACTCCGCTTCCTGCCCCAGCAGCCGTGGCTGAGCGCCGCCGTCGTCCTCCTGATCGGCGTGCTGAGCGCCCTCTCCCTGGCCGTCGAACCGGCCGACCACGTCGCCGCGCGGGGCCGGCAGCAGGCAAAGCGCCTCGAAACCCTCGCCATCCTCGCGTCCGTCCCCCTGATCGTGGGGATGTTCGGTGTCTTCGCCCAACTCCTCGAAAGTTTCCGGTGACCCCCATGACCACCGAGACCGACCGCCCAGTACGCACCGACCCCTTCGAGACACCGGAGGAGCGCTTCCGCCGGATCCTGAGGACCCGGCCGGCGGACAGCGCGCTGCGCGCGGCCGCGCAGCACGTCACCGATCTGTTCCGCAGCGGTACCTACGTCGAGGAACTCACCCGGGCCGCGGCCGGCGCCCAGGCGCCCGTGACGACCGGACGCCGCATCGCCGTCGTCGGGTCCCGCGGCGGGGCAGGGCGCACGACGACGTCAGCCCTGCTCGCCCGGGTGTTCTCCGCCCTGCGCACGGACACCATCGCCGCGATCGACGCCGGGACGGGTCTCGGCACCCTCGATCTCAGGCTCGGCCTGGACTCCGCACCCACGGCAGCGGAGCTCGCTGCAGCGGGTCCCGCGGCCACGGTCGCCGACCTCGCCCGGTCCATGGGGCGGGCCCAGGACAACCTGCTCGTCACCGGCAGCGGAGCGGACCGCCACGCAGCACCTCCTTTCGCCCGCGTGAGTTCCGACGAAGCGACCGCCCTGGCGCGCACCGTCTCGCGGTTCTGCCCCGTCACCGTCTACGACTGCGGCGCGGGAATGGACCTCGCCCCGACGCTCTGGGCCCTCGACCAGGCGCACGCCGCGCTCCTGGTCACCCCCGCCTCCGTCGCGGGGATCGAGGACGCCCTCGCCGTGGCGTCCCGCCGCCCGCAGCCGGGCGGGCCCGGGCACGTGCCGCTGCTCGTCGTCGTCGTGCAGGTGGACGACCGCGCCGCCCTCGACCCCGCGCGCCAGGCCGCGAGGCTGGGCGATGCCGGCATCCCGGCGGTCCACCTCGACTACGACCGGCATCTCGCGGCCGGCGTCGAACTCGACCTGGCACTGCTCGCCCGGCGGACACGGCTCCAGGCGAGCGGCCTCGCGTCCCGGGCGCTGCGGCTGGCGATCGACGGTGGTGCGCGGTGAGCGTCCGGATCGTCCACCGGCCCGCCCGCACGACGCCGCCGGCCCGCCAGCTCCCACCCTTCAGCCTGGATGCCCCGCCACCGGTGGAGTCCGGCGGTGGAGGCATGAACATGATGTCCCTCGTCCCGCTCCTCGGCGCGGGCCTCTCGATGACCGTGATGATGCTCTTCAGGGGGTCCTCCCTGGCTGCGGTCGGAGCGCTCATGATGATCGTCACCGTGCTCGCCTCGGTCGTGATGATGCTCAGCCAGCGGGGCAAGCAGGGCCGGCAGCGCAGGGAACAGCGCGAGAACTACCTCGAGTACCTGGAGCGGTCGAGGACCCAGCTGCGGTCGGAGGAACAGCTCGCCGAACGCGTCGCCAGGGTCAGCAGCCCGCCGCCGGACGCCCTCTTCGACATCATCCGCAACCCGCAGCGCCTGTGGGAACGGCGGCGTGCCAATGAGGACTTCCTGCGGGTGCGCGTCGGGACGGGTCCGCGGCGCAACCGCGAGATCCAGGTCGCCAACTCCGGTTCTGCCCTTCAGCAGACGGACACGTTCATGACCACGGAGCTGGACCTCCTCAAGCAGCGGTACGAGTCGAGCCCCGATCTGCCCATCACCCTCCCCCTGGACTGCGCCGGCAACGTCAGCGTGGTCGGGTCGCGCGCGTTCGTGCTGCAGGTGGGCCGGCTGCTCGTCGCGGAGGCCGCGTCCTTCCACTCCCCCGAGGACCTGCTCCTCGCGATCGCCTGCGACGAGGAGGACCGCGCCGACTGGGAGTGGGCCACCTGGCTCCCCCACCTGGCCGACCAGCAGAAGACCCACCGCACGGGTCCGGTGCGCCGGCTCGCGCCGTCGGTCGACCTGCTGTCCGACCTCCTCCGCGAGGACCTCCTCGAGAGGTCGAGCCTCGCCGCCGAGTCCCGCAAGAACTTCCTCCGCGGCGGGGTCGGCACAGCCCTGCCCCGCCTCCTCGTGGTGGCGGACGCCTACGGGCGGCTCCCGGTGGAGCTGCATCTCCCCGACGCCCATGCCGCTCCAGGGCAGCTCGGCATCACGACCGTCCACCTGGTCTCCGACCGGCTGCAGGAACCGGGCGAGGTGGCACTGCGCATCAGCGAGACCGCGACCGGCTTCACCGTCGAGAACTACCGGGTGGACAGCGTCGATCCCCTCGTCGAGCAGGGCATGCTCGACACGCTCCCCCTCCCCACCGCCGAGGCGCTGGCGCGCGATCTGGCGCCGCTGCGACTCTCGCCGGACTCCCTCGAACACGACGCCGCGGAGAGCTCGGTCGGCTTCCTCGAGATGCTCGGCCTGACGCCCGAGCTCAGCGCCGCGGACATCCGCCGGCTCTGGGAGCCGCGCAGCGAGGTGGACTTCCTCCGCGTGCCCCTCGGAGCCGACGACCGCGGGAGGCCCACGCTCCTCGATCTGAAGGAGGCCGCCCAGTTCGGCCAGGGACCGCACGGCCTGTGCATCGGCGCCACGGGATCGGGCAAGAGCGAGATGCTCAGGAGCCTCGTCGTCGGGCTGCTCGCCACCCACCCGCCCGAGACGCTCGCCATGGTGCTCGTCGATTACAAGGGCGGCGCCACGTTCGCCCCCTTCGAGCGGGCTCCCCAGGTCACGGGCGTGATCACCAACCTCTCCGATGACCTCAGCCTGATCGAACGCGTCTACACCAGCCTCGCCGGCGAGATCCAGCGGCGCCAGGAGGTCCTGAAGTCCGCCGGGAACCTGGCGAACATCACCGACTACCAGCTCCACCGGCAGGAGCGGAAGGCGCACGGCGAGGATCTCCCGCCGCTGCCGCATCTCGTGGTGATCATCGACGAGTTCGGGGAACTGCTGACCGCCCGCCCCGACTTCATCGACCTGTTCCTGTCCATCGGGCGGATCGGCCGATCCATCGGCGTCCACCTCCTGCTCTCCAGCCAGCGCATCGAAGCAGGCAAGCTCCGCGGCCTCGACACGTATCTCTCCTACCGGATCGGCCTCCGCACCCTCTCCGAGGCGGAGAGCAGGACGGTGCTCGAGACACCCGACGCCTTCCACCTACCGCCCGTGCCCGGCTTCGGCTATCTCAAGGTGGACACCACCACCTACACCAGGTTCAAGGCAGGGTACGTCTCGGGTCCCCTCGAGGCACTGCTCGAGGAGCAGGAGCAGGAGGACGACGGCGGAGAGCAGGACGCGGTCCTCGAGGTCCCGCGGTACGCCGCGACGCTCCTCTCCACGGACCCGGCCGGGGCGGACACCCCGGCGCCGCAGTCGACCACCGGGTCGAAGCGCACCACGGGACCCACCGTGCTGTCGACGCTGATGGAGACGCTGTCGACCTTCCCGCGTGCCGTCGACCCCATCTGGCTCCCGCCCCTGCCGGTCGGCATCGCCCTCGACGCCGCAGCCGGCGGCATCCAGACCACGAGCCAGGGTCTGCGCCTCGGCCACGCCATGGTGCAGACGGCCCCCCTCAGGATCGGCGTCGGGCTCCTCGATGATCCCGCGCGCCAGTGGCAGGGCGTGTGGGAGCTCGATCTGTCCGCGAACGGCGGGAACCTCGCCATCGTCGGAGGACCGCAGACCGGCAAGAGCACGGCGCTCCGCACCATCGTCGCCAGCCTGGCCCTGACCCACAGCCCCGCCGAGGTGGGCGTCTACGCCATCGATCTCCTCGGCAGTTCCCTGATGGCCCTCGAGGGTCTGCCGCACGTGGGCGGCGTGGCCGTGCGCAGCAACCGGGAAGTGATCCGCCGGACCGTGGACGAACTCCTCGCGATGCTCACGGAACGCGAACGCCTCTTCGAGCGGTACCAGATCGACTCCCTCCCGACGCTGCGCCGGCTGTGCGCCCAGGGCAGCATCCCGGAGGTGACGAGCGCGGATGTGGTGCTGGTGCTTGACGGCTACGGTCAGCTCACGGACGAGTTCGAGGACATCGAGAAGCAGGTGCACTCGATCATCGCGCGCGGCGGCGGCTACGGTCTCCACGTCGTGACGACGTCGTCCCGCATGAACGAGATCCGCATCTCCCAGCAGAGCTTCTTCGGCAACCGGATCGAGCTCCGCCTCGCCGACCCGGGCGAGTCGGCGCACGGGCGGAAGACCGCCGAGGCCGTGAGCCTCGGACGGCCCGGACGCGGCCTCGCCGCGGACGGACTGCAGGTCCATTTCGCCCTCCCGCGCATCGACGGCGTCTCCGACGAGGACACCGCGGTCCAGGGCATGCGCGACCTCGTCGCGGCGATCGCCTCCTCCACGGACCAGCGGGCCATGCGCGTGCGCGTCCTGCCCGAGACCGTCCCCGCCTCCACGGTTCCCGTGCCGGAACGGCAGGCCCTGGTACCCCTGGGCCTGCGCGAGGCGGACCTCGGCGTCGAGTTCCTCGACCTCGAGCTGCGCGAACGGCACCTCATGGTGCTGGGTGACGAGGGATCCGGCAAGACCAACGTGCTGCGCACCATCATCCGCAGCATGGTGGCGCAGCACACGGCCGACGACGTGGTCCTGGCGGTCTTCGACCCGCGCCGCACGCTGGCCGAGCAGGTGCCCGATTCCTATCTCGGCGGCTACGCCACCAGTGCGGCCCTGGCCGAGCAGCTCGCTGCCGCCGTCGCCGTCGAACTGGAGGAGCGCACGGGGGCCGGGCGGGTCGCGGTAGCGGGCCGTCCGCGGATCGTGCTCGTCATCGACGACTACGACATCCTGACGGCCGGCGGTTCCTCCCCCCTCGCCCGGCTGGCGCCGTACCTCCCGCTCGCCGCCGAGATCGGCCTGCACGCCGTACTGACCCGGCGTGTGCGCGGCTCGTCCCGGGGCCTGTACGAAGCCTTCTCGAGTTCGCTCCGGGACTCGGGCACCGCCGCGCTCGTACTCTCGGGTGACCGCGGCGAGGGACCCCTGGTCGGCGGCGTCCGCGCCCGGGCCCTCCCGCCCGGACGCGGCCAGCTCGTGCAGGCGGGCCGGCCCGTGCAGACCGTCCAGCTGTTGTGGAACGAGCCGGCGACGATCGCCGTCCCGGTGTCCGGTCAGGAGGGGTGAGACGTGAGTAGCGACTGGATCGTGATGTCGGTCGACGAGCCGACGGAGGGCATCGTCCTCGAGGCACTTCGGGAGGTGGTCGATGCCGTGGACGTGCGGTCCTCCCCGGACGGGCACTTCCTCGGACTGCTCGACGACCAGGGCGTGGTGCTCCTCGTCGTCGAACGGCCGAAGCTCATCCGCACGCCGGCGGAGGTGTCGAGGCTGCACCCCGGCGCGGACATCTCGGCACCCAGTGGTACCGCGGGCATCCCCGATGTGTTCACCGGCCCGGCCCACGGAGACCGGCCTGCCCCCGTCTGGTGGCAGGACCTGCACGCGTCCGCCAACGTCCCGCGCACCGATCACCTCGCCGACGCCCTCGCGCACGCCGTCGCAAGGCGCTCCCGCGGGGTCGTCGTCGTGCCCCGGACGATCTCCCGACCACCCGAGCTGCAGGAGGCTCCGTGAACGACCCGACCGGCGAGCACCCCTTCGACTACGCGACGGGCGGCCTGTGCGCGGTGCTGCAGGACAAGCCGATCGTCTCCCTCTCGTCCTGGATCGCCCGCGGCTACACGGCGGCTGCCGCCTCGGGCCGTCAGTTCGCGGTCCTCACGCCGTCCTCGGCGACGCTCACGCTCCCGCTCACGACACTTCTCAGTGGTCCCGGCTGCCGATGGATCGCCACGAGCCCCACCAATACCCTGTACGACGGGTTCACGGGGCAGGCCCTCGAATTCTCGTCCGACGGCGTCGTTCCGCGTACCGGGCCCGAGGTGGAATCCTCCTTCCTCCTCGCCGAACCGCGCCCCTCCGGCTACCTCCACGTGCGGGCGGAGACGGTCCACCAGGCCTCCCTCTCGGCGCGGGTCGGGAGCTTCACCGAAGCCGTGTTCTCGGCACTCACCGGCGCGGAGCCCGTGGCGTGGGGACTCCACGAACCCGTCAGCGAGTCCTGGGACGCGGAGGCCGTGTCCTCCTTCACCTACACGCGTTCACCCCGATCAACGCGCCTCGTGGTCCTCGGCGCGCCGGGCGCCGGCAGCAGCTCGCCGATCCCGACGATCGGGGTCCTGACGGTCGAACGGACGGCCGATGCCGTGGTCGAGTCGCTCGAGGTCCTCGCCGAGAGCGACGACCCACGCCCTGCCGCGGAGCTCCAGGCGATGGCCGAGATACTGCACGCGGCACGGGCACGCACGGCCCTGATCGGGCACGGCGTCGGCTTCACCGGTCTGACCCGCCCGGCGCGTTTCACCGGCTCCACGGTGCCCGCCGTCGCCCTCTTCGGTCCGGAGGCCCTCGCGGCGACCGGAGCCGCGCGGGCCGCGGAGCTCGCGGACGAGTCCGGCGGGGACGCACGGCTGCTCGGATCGGCACCCGTCCGGTCCCTGGCGGTGCTGTACGCGCAGGAGGAGATCCCCGGCCGGCAACACCCGCTCGAGGCCTACGCATCCCTCGTGGGGTCGCTGACCCTCGCTCCGCCGGCCTGACTCGTCCCCTGTTACCGGACGGTGAACCGACGGTCCCCGAACCGGATGCTGCACCCCGCGGGCAGCAGCATGGGCACCTCCGGATGGAGGGGCTGCTCCAGGCCGGTCTGGTCCACGATGTAGCTCCCGTTCGTCGAGCTCCGATCGGTGACCCAGACCGAGCCCTGCGCCAAGCCCACGCGGACGTGCGTCCTGTCGACGGACCGGTTGAGGTCGGCGAAGTTGATGAGGTAGTCGACCGCTTCACTCCGGCGGGGCTCCGGGTTCCGTCCGATCAGGGCCTGGCCGGCGAACTCCACCTCGGTCCCGTCGTCGAACACGAGCACGCGCTGCGCGGGCACCGCTGCCTCGTCGGCTTCGACCGGAGACGGGGCCGCGGGTCCATCGCCCGACGGCAGGCCGCCGGCCGTCGGACCGGTGATCGGTGGCGGCGTCGGGGCCGCAACGGCCGCGGGTGCCGGTGACGCGACCCGGTGACCCGCCGTGCCGACCGGGGATACCGCGGGCCCCCGGCCCCCGGCGAGGGCCAGGTCCTGCGACCGGTCCCCGGCCGGAGCCAGGGACGCAGCCTCGTCCTCCGACGTCGGCTGTGCCCCGTCGCCGTACAGGCCACCCGTGCGCAGCGGGTCGCGGCCGGCCCGGACGTCCAGCACGTAGGTGCCCACGAGCTTGTCGTGCCAGCCCCTCCGCTGCCCGTCCCGGTCCCAGAGGTTGGAGACGAGCAGCAGGAAGGGGCCGATCACCGGGACGATCGACGCCACCGAGAGTGCCAGGGCCCGGACGAGGACGGCGCCGAAGCCGGGCGGACCGCCGACCGCGCTCACGGTCACCAGGCCGACGGCCACGTTGCCCGGCGTCCGTCCGCTCACCGCTTCCCAGACGAGGACGCCGATCCAGTACAGGAGGGTCAGCCCCGCGGCGGTCAGCACGATGGCAGGACCACCACCGAGCAGGAAGACCACGATCACCGCGAGAGCGGGGACCACGGTGTCCAGCACCTTGGCCAGGACACGCTGATGGGCCTGTGCGTTGACGAGTTTGGTTGCCATGAGGCGAGCCCTGTCTTCCTGTCCGGTGCCGTGCAGGGACGTCCCCTTCACCGTGCAGCACCGACCGTCTCGATTCTAGGGGCGTGCAGCCGCCCGTCCCGTGCAACCGGGCGGACAGTCAAGCGGGTCCGCCCGGTCCGTGGAGCGCAGCTACCGGTCGCCGTCCGCGGCAAAGCGGCCACCCGCCGCGGCGCCGCACCCCGGCCCGGCCCCGGGGTGGTTCCCGGCGGGGTCCGACGCGTCGACGACGATCACGGTGACGTTGTCGCGGGCACCGGAGCGCAGGGCCGCGGCGATCAGTGCGTCGCACGCGTCCTGCGGATCGGGGACGGTCTCCAGGATCAGATGGATGTCCTCGTCGGTGACCTCGCCGCTCAGCCCGTCCGAGCAGAGCAGGATGCGGTCGCGGTCCTCCACCGGCATCAGCCAGAAGTCGGGATCGGCGTCGTCGCCGGTCCCGAGGGCGCGGGTCACCACGTGCCTCCGGTGATGGGTCCGGGCCTCCTGCTCGGTGATGCTCCCGAGGTCCACGAGTTCCTGGACCTCGGAGTGGTCCACGGTGATCTGGCCGAAGGTCCCGCTGCTCAGCCGGTACGCCCGGGAGTCCCCCACGTTGAAGAACAGCCAGGCGGGGGCGCCGGACTCCTCGACGAGCACGACGCCCGTCAGGGTGGTTCCTGCCTGTCCGCCGGCCTCGCTGCGGATGCTCTGGTGGGCCTGCCGGATGACGTCGTCGAGTTCGGCCGCCGTGACCCGGGGCAACCGGGTCCCGGCGATGCTGCTGGCCTCCAGGGTGCGGACGCAGATGCTGCTGGCCACCTCGCCGGCCTCGTGGCCGCCCATCCCGTCCGCGACGGCGAAGATGGGTTCGACGGCGAGGAAGGAGTCCTCGTTCAGTTCACGGCGCAGCCCGCGATCGGTGCCGAAGCCGTACATGAGCCGGACGTCGAGGCCGGGTGCCGTTCCCGCATCCTGTTGGCGGGGGGCGGAGGTGGTGGAGGGCGGGGGCCCGACGTCGACGGCGTGGGAGCCGTTCGCCTGCGGCCCGGGGCCGCCTTGCTGGTCAGTCATGGTCCCCATTCTGCCCTCTGCCCGGCCCCGGGCCGTGAGGCGCCCCGGAGGACCTGCGAGGTCGCGGTGTCAGTCGAGGACGATCCCGGTACCGGTGCCCCGCGCGAGGGTCACCGGCTGCACCTCGCCGAAGCCGCGCACCTGCCGCGGCTCGTGCGGGGTCAGCACGAATCTCTCGTTGGCGGCGAGCGTGGCAGCGGTACCGGAATCCACGAGGACCTCACCCGGGTCCGCGAGCGCCGTGAGGCGCGCGGCGAGGTTGACCGTGGGCCCGTAGATGTCACCGAGCCTCGAGAGCACGCGGCCCCAGACGAGGGAGCAGCGCGCGGCGGGGAGGAACTCGTCCTCGGAGAAGGCCTTCGCGAGCGCCAGCGAGATCTCGGCCCCGGCCTCCGGGGATTCGGCGATGTAGAGGACCTCGTCGCCGATGGTCTTCACGAGCCGCCCGCCGCCCACGGAGATGATCTCGGCGCTCTTGTTCTCGAACCGCTGCACCAGCTGCGCGAGGGTCCGCTCGTTCATCTGCCGTGACAGGCTCGTGTAGGAGACGAGGTCGGCGAAGCCCACGGCGCGCGCGAGCGGCAGCGGGGCGTCCTGCTCGTCGCCGTCGCGGCCCGTCTCACTCGCGGCCAGGCCCGATTCGGCACGGAGCGCCAGGCGCTGGACCGCGGCGTTCATCTGCCGGCGCCACGCGTAGACCAGGGTCTTCTCGAGCGGCTCGATGAGGTCCGGGAGTTCGGACACGAGGGTCTTGCGGGCATCGGCGTCGGAGAGCCCGCGCTGGGCCACCATCTCCTCCACGATCGCCTCGATCTGCCAGACCACCATCCTGTCCGTCATCTGGCCGACGGCCCGCGTGATGGAGATGGCGGCGTCCTCGGTGAGCTGCTCCTGGCGGACCAGGTCGATGATCGTGGTGAGCGCGCCGAGGTCCTTCTGGGTGAAGGCGATGTCGTCGTCGCCGATGTTGGGGAAGCCCATGGCGCGCCACAGTTTGCGCGCGGACAGCAGGGACACGCCCGCGCCCGCCGCGATGTCCCGGCGCTTGAGGGTGCGCTCGGCCCCGAGGAGTTCGCGTTCCAGGCGGCGGATCGTCTCGCGGTCCAGTTCGATCGGAGCCGCGTTCGACGCCCCGGACTCCGGCCCGCCGCCGGTGGCCATGTCCGGCAGGAGCTGCCAGACGGGCTTCGACGCCGTGGCGTCGGCGGCGCCGCCGGTATCCGAGGACGCCCGGATGGCCTCACCGGCGGCGTCCTCATGGTTCGCGGGTTGCCCGGCCTCGCGGCGGTCCTCGAATGTCACGGCTGCGCTTCCCTCCACTCCTGCTGGGCCCGGGGCGTCCCGCCGCGGGCGTACTGCGGATCGATTTCCATGTCTACTCCGTCGAACATGCGGGTCAGGGGAAGCTCGCCGATCGCCTGGACCACATATTCCTTGAACGTTGCAATCTGCGGAACGTGCCGGTAGGCATGCGCGCGGTCGAACCCGAGGTCCGCCACGAGCGTCCCGCTGCCCATCATCCGCTGCAGGAGCCCCTGCTCCGTCTGGAGCTGCGAGATGGCCGAGAGGTTGATCTGGTGCTCGGTGCGCCGTGCCGTCCCCGTCCGGTGGATGAGCCGCAGGCTCGTGAGCACGTACCGGTCGCCGGCCCAGCGGACCAGCGGCCGCGCGACCACCCGCAGGAGCACCAGCACGACGGCGGCGAGCGCCACCGGCAGGAGCACGGGCTGCCAGTCGGCCAGGGTGCCGGGGAGGTCCGAGCGGGCGAGG
Organism: Arthrobacter pityocampae; assembly: GCF_002927275.1. Lineage (GTDB taxonomy): Bacteria > Actinomycetota > Actinomycetes > Actinomycetales > Micrococcaceae > Arthrobacter_D > Arthrobacter_D pityocampae. Next base: position 243,393 of record NZ_PRKW01000003.1, read on the forward strand.
TAGCCGAGCCCGAACCCGCCGAGGGCGAGGAGGAGGAACCCGGCGGCGACCGGCCCGGCGAGCGGGAGGGGGTTGGGCCGGGTGCGGACGAGGACGCGCTCCCCGGGCTGCAGCCTGATCCGCACGGCCTACACCTGTGGGCGCACGTGCACGACGTCGCCGGCGGAGACGGTGTGCCGCTCGCCGTCGTCGTCGCGCACCACGAGTCCGCCGTGGGCGTCGAGGGACAGCGCGCGCCCGGCCAGCACGGTGCCGGCGGGCAGGTCCACGCGGACATCCTGGCCGAGCGTCACCATGCGGGCGCCGATGCGGGCCAGCAGCGAGGGCCCCGAGTCCCACGCCGCCTCGGCGTCACCGTCCACGTCGCAGAACGCGCGGTAGGAGTCGGCGAAGGTGCGCAGGAAGGACTTCAGCAGCACGTTGCGGTCCGTGGTGCCGGCGTATTCCAGGAGCAGGCTCGTGGCGGTGGGCACGGGGAGTTCGTCGTCGGTGAGGCTGACGTTGAGTCCCACCCCGACGACGACCGCGGGCGGCTCGGCGCCGTCCCCGGGCACGAACTGGGCGAGGACCCCGGCGAGTTTCCGGCCGTCCACCGTGACGTCGTTGGGCCATTTGAGCTGCGGGGCGATCCTGGTACGCTCCTCGACGCTCTCGGCGAGCGCGAGCGCGGCGAGGAGGGAGAACCAGGAGTAGGCGGTGGTGGGGACGGGCCGTCCGTGCCGGTTGAAGGGGCGCAGGAGCACGCTCACGAAGAGCGAGGACCGTTCCGGTGCCTCCCACCGGCGGTCCAGCCGGCCGCGCCCGGCGGTCTGAGTCTCCGCTCCGAGCACGCTGAGGTCCGGCCAACCGGCGGGCTCCACCCGGGCGTGCTGCACGAGGTCGGTGTTCGTGGAGCCGGTCGTAGCCACGATGTCGAGCCGCGGGAACGGGCCGGACGGCATGCACAGGGCTGTCCTCAGGGCGCCGAGGTTCAGGCCGGGGCGCTCGAGATTGGAGTAGGGGGAGGACATGTCATCGATCCTATCCGGCCCCGCCCCCACCGGCCGGGGGCGTCAGAGGAAGATGTCGGGGACCAGCTGGTCCTCCGGCGCGCCGAGGCTGTACCGGGTGAGATCGGTGACGCCCTCCTCGCGCAGGACCTGCTCGTCGGTGAAGAAGTTCCCGGTGCAGCTGCGCGAGGGACGCACGAGGACGGCGTGGGCTGCGTCCGCGACGATCTCCGGGCTGCGCGCCGCCTGCACGAGGCGGCCCCCGCCGGGCATGTTGCGGATGGCCGCGGTGTCGATCAGGGTGGCGGGCCAGAGCGAGTTCACGGCCACGCCGTCGTCCTCGAGCTCCTCGGCGAGGCCGAGGGTGGTCAGGCTCATCCCGTACTTCGCCATGGTGTAGGCCAGGTGCAGGCCCGCCCACTTCGGCGCGAGGTTCAGGGGCGGGGAGAGCGTCAGGATGTGCGGGTTCGGCGAGGACCGCAGGGCGTCGAGCGCGAACTTGCTGAGCATGAAGGTGCCGCGCACGTTGATGTCCGCCATGAGGTCGTAGCGCTTCATGTCCACGTCCGGGGTCTTCGACAGGTCGATCGCGGAGGCGTTGTTCACGACGACGTCGATGCCGCCGAACGCCTCGACGGTCGCGTCCACCGCGGCGGCGACGTCGTCGTCGTTCCGGACGTCCCCGACGATCGGCAGGGCCATCCCGCCGGCCGCCTCGATCTGCTCCGCCGCGGTGTAGACGGTGCCTTCGAGCTTGGGGTGCGGCTCCCCGGTCTTGGCCATGACGGCCACGTTCGCGCCGTCACGGGCGGCGCGGAGGGCGATGGCCAGGCCGATGCCGCGGCTTCCACCGGACATGAGGATGGTGCGCCCGGCGAGTGTGGCGGGGGCCTGGGGTTCCTGCGCTTCGTTGCGTTCGGTCATGGCTCCACCATATGCAGCCGGAGGCGCCGGACCGCCCGCGACGCACCGATATTACTCGCGGGTAACATCGGTGGCCCGGCTAAGTGATGGGAACGGAAACTGTAGATCTCCTACAACGGGCAGCCCCGGAATCCTCACTAGACTGGGACGAACGCGCCGTCCGTTGTCGGAAACCTCCAGTGACACGGGATTCCCGACCCCGAGCGGCGGCCACCTCCCCCACCCGCCGACCGGAGTATTCATGCATCAGGACCTGCAGCCCGACCTCACCACGACGGCCGGGAAGCTCGCCGACTTCCGGAGGCGCAAGGAGCTCTCGGAGCAGCCCTCCGGGCCCGAGGCGATCGAGCGCCAGCACGCCCGGGGCAAGAACACGGCCCGCGAGCGCATCGACCTCCTCGTGGACGAGGGCTCCTTCGTGGAGTTCGACGCCCTCGCCGTCCACCGCTCCACGGCCTTCGGCATGGAGAGGAAGAAGCCCCTGGGCGACGGCGTCGTGTCCGGGTACGCGACCGTGGACGGCCGGCTGATCGCCGTCTACAGCCAGGATTTCACCGTCTACGGCGGATCGCTGAGCCAGGTCAACGGCGAGAAGATCGTCAAGGTGCAGGAGTTCGCGCTGCGCAACGGCTGCCCGGTGATCGGCATCAACGACGGCGGGGGCGCCCGCATCCAGGAGGGCGTGGCATCGCTCGCGATGTTCGCGGACATCTTCCGCAACAACGTGCACGCCTCGGGTGTGGTCCCGCAGATCTCCCTCATCATGGGACCGTGCGCCGGAGGGGCGGCCTACTCCCCCGCGCTCACCGACTTCGTGGTGATGGTGGACAAGACCTCGCACATGTTCATCACGGGCCCGGACGTGATCAGGACGGTCACGGGCGAGGACGTGGACATGGAGACCCTCGGCGGGGCACGGCAGCACAACACGACCACGGGCACCTCCGCCTACCTCGCCACGGACGAGGCGGACGCCATCGGGTTCGTGCGTGAGCTGCTCGACTTCCTGCCCTCCAACAACCTCGCGGAGGCCCCCCTGACGGCGTTCGCGGAGGAACCCGAGGAGACGGACGAGGACCTCGCGCTCGACGCCCTGATCCCCGACGCCGCGAACCAGCCCTACGACATGCACGCCGTGATCGAGGCGGTCGTGGATGACGCCCACTTCCTGGAGATGCAGGCGCTCTACGCGCCGAACATCATCACCGGCTACGCCCGGGTGGAGGGCCACACCATCGGCATCGTCGCCAACCAGCCCCTGCAGTTCGCCGGGACCCTGGACATCAACGCCTCGGAGAAGGCCGCGCGCTTCGTGCGCCACTGCGACGCCTTCAACATCCCCATCCTCACCCTGGTGGACGTGCCCGGCTTCCTGCCCGGCAAGGACCAGGAGTTCCAGGGCATCATCCGCCGCGGGGCGAAGCTGCTCTACGCCTACGCCGAGGCCACCGTGCCGAAGCTGACGGTCATCACGCGCAAGGCCTACGGCGGCGCGTACATCGTCATGGGATCCAAGAAGCTCGGCGCGGACCTCAATCTCGCGTGGCCCACCGCGCAGATCGGCGTGATGGGCGCGCAGGGGGCCGTCAACATCCTGTACCGCGGGCAGTTGAAAGCCGTTGCCGAGGCCGGAGGCGACGTCGAGGCCGCGCGTGCCGACGTCGTCCAGCAGTACGAGGAGGAGCTCCTGAACCCGTACCAGGCGGCGGAACTCGGCTACGTCGACGCCGTGATCGCCCCGTCGGAGACGCGACTGCAGATCGTGCGCGGGCTCCGCGCCCTGCGCGACAAGCGCTCGGCCAACCCGGCCAAGAAGCACGGGAACATCCCGCTGTGACCGGCCGCGACCCGCTCGACGGCGACCCCGGATCCCTCCCGGTCGCACAGGAGACCGAGATCCTCTCCGTGGTGTCCGGCAACCCCACCGACGAGGAGCTCGCGGCGCTCACGGCCGTCGTCGTCGCTCTCCAGGGAACCGACGCCGGGGACGACGGGCCACGCCAGGGGCGGTCCTGGGTGCGGCGGGCGCTGCTGCGCCTGGGCCCCACACCGGGCCCCGGATCCTGGCGGCGCAGCGTCCGCTGACGCTCCTGCGCCCTCCCGGGTGATGGTCGGGGTCAGCGCGGATCGGCGACCGTGCCGAGGAAGAGCGGCAGCCCGGTGTCCTCGTGGACGATCTGGTAGCCGAAGGGTCGATCGAAGGAGATACTGACCTCGGGAGCCACCGGGGCGCCGGTCATCATGGCCACCTGCGTGACGGCGGCCGCGATGGTCCCCTTCTCGGCGACGGTGATGGTGGCGGCCTGGGCGGCCGCCGCGACCTGGAGCCCGGGATGGATGGCGTCGAAGTCCGCCCCCGGCCCGACGGCCCGTTCGAGCCCCAGCCCCGCCAGCACTGTGATCAGGTCCAGGCCCTGGCTGTGTTCCCACGTGGGGAGCGAGAGATCCACGCGGATGCTCGCCGCCGCATCCAGGGCAGCCGCGATCCCCGCCAGCTCCTGCTCGCCCCAGGCCGGCAGGACGCCCGCCGCGGGCAGGACGAGCCGCAGGCAGAATCCTCCGCCGTAGGGCAGGTCGATGCCCTGCCAGTCGCGTCCTGCGGCGTAGCGCACCCAGCGGTACCCGTGCATCATCGGGACGAAGACCCGCGTCCCGGTGGCCAGGGCGAAGGCGTCCTCGCCCGTCCCGGAGGGATCGAACGGCTCGTCCCAGGCCGCGGCGAAGTAGACGGCGTTCAGCAGGGACAGTCCGGTGTCCCGTCCGACGGCGAGCGGGGCCTTCGCGACGCGACCACCGGTCTCCCTCCACACCCACTCGTCGATCAGGGCGGGCGTGGTGGGGTCGCCGAAGTCCACCGGGTGGACCCCCACACCGTAGTACCGGGCGAGGGTGTCGAGGAACGCCGCCCCGATCACACCCCCGTCGGGGACGAAGACGGCGTTGGCGAGGTGCACGAGGGGTTGCCCGGGCGGGTCCTCCTCGTCGACGCCCACCGGGTCGCCGTCGAAGTACTGCAGCGTCGCGAGCAGCGCGTTCATCGCCGCATGGTGCTCCTCCGGGAGCCCCAGCACCGCGTCCAGCTCTGCCGCCGTCGCCGTCCCCGCACCGGCGCGCAGCATCGACAGGGCATACAGCGCGCTGACGGGGCTCGAGACCTGATTCGTGGCCGGGTGCGCGGTGAGTGCCACCCCGAGCCGGAAGGCCGCGCGGCGGAGGGCCTCCTCCGCCGCGGCATACTGTCCCGGCTCGACGACGATGCGCGCCACAGACGCCCTGGACTGCTTCATGGGATCCCCCTCGCGTGATCCCACCACGGTAGGCGCGGACCCGGGAATTGACCATGGGTACGGGCCTGTGATGGCCGCCGGGTGCGTCCTGATCGCCGGTCGCGCCCGACCGCGCACACCGGACCTCCGGAACCTTGACGCATACCCCTGGGGGGTATATGTTTGCGGGCATCGGAGAAGGAGGAACCATCATGGACAGGAATCGATTCACCGAAGCTCCGCCGATGGCGGAGCACGAGGGTCACGGCGTGGATGAGGATCACCAGGTCCACTCCCAGGGCGAGCACGCCGGCCATTCGACGGCGATGTTCAGACAGCGTTTCCGGGTCAGCCTGGCCCTCGCGGTGCCCGTCCTGGCCTTCAGCCCCATGTTCACCATGCTCCTGAGGTACATGCCGCCCGAGTTCCCCGGCTCGGCGTGGATCGCCCCGATCCTGGGCACGGTGATCTTCGTCTACGGCGGAGCCCCGTTCCTGAAGGGCGGGGTGTCCGAGCTGAAGTCACGGCAGCCGGGCATGATGCTGCTGATCGCGATGGCGATCAGCGTCGCGTTCGCCGCCTCGTGGGTGACCACCTTGGGTCTCGGCGGTTTCGACCTCGACTTCTGGTGGGAGCTGGCTCTGCTGATCGTCATCATGCTGCTCGGGCACTGGATGGAGATGCGGGCCCTCGGGTCGGCGGCCGGCGCACTGGACGCTCTGGCAGCGCTGCTGCCCGACGAGGCGGACAAGGTCACGGACGCCGGAGTCGAGACCGTGCCGGTCGACTCGCTGGTCACCGGGGACGTCGTGCTCGTACGCTCCGGTGCGCGCGTGCCGGCGGACGGGCAGATCATCGACGGGGCGGCGGAGTTCGACGAGTCGATGATCACCGGGGAGTCCCGTACGGTCTCCCGCAGCATCGGCGAGGCGGTCGTCGCCGGCACCGTCGCGACCGACAACGCGGTCCGCATGCAGGTGACCGCCGTCGGCTCGGAGACCACGCTCGCCGGGATCCAGCGCCTGGTCGCGGAAGCGCAGGCCTCCTCCTCGAAGGCCCAGGCCCTGGCGGACCGGGCCGCGGCCCTGCTGTTCTACTTCGCACTCGGCGCCGGCATCCTGACCTTTCTCGCCTGGATGCTGCTCGGGAGCCCGGATGATGCGGTGATCCGTACCGTCACCGTCCTGGTGATCGCCTGCCCGCACGCACTCGGCCTCGCCATCCCCCTGGTCATCGCGATCTCCACGGAACGCGCCGCGAGGGCCGGCGTGCTGATCAAGAACCGGATGGCCCTCGAACGCATGCGCACGGTCGACGTCGTGCTGTTCGACAAGACCGGGACCCTCACCGAGGGCCGCCCCGCGGTCACGGCGACAACCGCCGTCGACGGCGTCCCGGATGCGGAGCTGCTGGCCCTGGCCGGAGCCGCGGAAGCAGACAGCGAGCACCCCGTGGCGCGGGCGATCGTCAGCGCCGCACAGGCCGACCCGGCTGCGGCAGGCCGCGCCTACACCGGAACCGGATTCAGTTCCATGACCGGCCGCGGCGTGCGGGCAACCGTCCACGGCCATGACGTGGCCGTGGGCGGGCCGAACATGCTCAGGGAACTCGGCCTCGATACTCCTGCGGACATCGGGGACACCGTGCAGGCATGGGTGGACCGCGGCGCATCGGTGCTGCACGTCATCAGCGACGGCGCCGTGATCGGCGCGGTCAGGCTCGAGGACAAGGTCCGCGAGGAATCCCGGTCCGCCGTGAAGGCCCTGCAGTCCCGCGGGGTGAAGGTCGCGATGATCACCGGCGACGCACGGCAGGTCGCCGACGCCGTCGGGGCGGACCTCGGGATCGACGAGGTGTTCGCCGACGTCCTCCCGCAGGACAAGGACTCCAAGGTCGCCGAGCTGCAGGCGCGCGGCCTGGCGGTCGCGATGGTCGGGGACGGCGTCAACGATGCCCCGGCCCTCGCCCGCGCCGAGGTGGGGATCGCGATCGGAGCCGGCACGGATGTCGCCATGGAATCAGCGGGCGTGGTCCTGGCGGGCAACGACCCACGATCGGTGCTGGCGATGATCGACCTGTCCCGCGCCAGCTACCGCAAGATGATCCAGAACCTGATCTGGGCCACGGGGTACAACGTGCTGGCCGTGCCCCTCGCCGCAGGGGTGCTGGCCTTCGCGGGGATCCTGCTCTCCCCCGCCGCGGGCGCCGTCCTGATGAGCGTGTCCACGATCGTCGTCGCCCTGAACGCGCAGCTGCTGCGGCGGATCGACCTCCGTCCCGAGCAGATCGGCGCCGACCGGACCAGCCCCGAGGCAGCGGACACACCCCCTGCCCGGACGTGAGCCCGGCCTCATCGGCGGACACACTCCTCTGCCTGGTCGTTGGTCATGCGACGGCGTGATCGACCCTGTGACCGGGCAGAGGGCGTGAACGAGGCGAGTCGCTCGTTTCGCTAGGTTGGTAGGACGACACCAGAGGACGACCCTGGCGCCTAGGCGTCAGCGACAGCGCGGACGGAGAGGAGGGAAAAGGTGACCAGAAAGCGGGCATCACACACTGTTTTCTCACTGCTGCGCGCCGCCGTCCCGTCAGTCGTCGCCTTCGTCGGCCTGACGGCCGTCATCGTCGGGATCCTCGCGATGCACGTCTGGATGGGCGGTCACGGATCGACGTCCCACCATGTCGCGGCCCCCGCCGCCGGCACGAGCACAAGTACTCACGCGGTCGACGGGACAGGCCACGCCCGCACGGTTCTTCATGCCCAGACCACGAGTGCGGTCGTCGCCGTCCTGGCAACGGTCGAAGCGACTGTCCTGGACACCGCGTCGCATGCCACCTCGAACACCGTCTCGAAGGCTGTCCCGGAAAGCGGTGGGTCGGTCGGGTGCGGTGGCGACTGCTCCGACGACATGATGGTGGGCCTGTGTGTGCTGGCGATGATCGTCGTCGGCATCGCCGGTCTGCTCACTCCTGCCGACCGCGCCCTCCTGTCGACGTCGGGACGGCGGGGCCCTCCTGTACTGTCCTGGGTGTCCCGACCTGCGCCTGCTCCTTCACTGACTCAGCTCTGTATCAGCCGGACCTAGGATCCGCGGCCCGCACCTGCCCCTTTACCCGGGCGGCGGGGCCACCCTCCTGCCGTGACTGCGCGCCTGTGCGCCCACCGGGCCCTCGCGGTACCCGCCCTGCGCAATACGGACCCGCTGATACCCCCAACACCTGAGCACTGAAGGATCTGACCACCATGAAGCATTCCCTGTCCCTTGCGTCCCTGTCCGTCGCCGCGCTCATCACCCTGTCCGCCTGCGGCTCTTCCTCCGGCGGGGAAATCGCGGGCACGAGCGGCGGAAGCTCCGCAGCGGCCGCCCCCAGCGTCACTGCCGAAGTCGGCTCCGAGGCGACCACCGACGCGACGTCGGGCGCATCCGAGACTGCGGCCGCGCACAACGACGCGGACGCCATGTTCGCGCAGATGATGATTCCCCACCACCAGCAGGCCGTGGAAATGAGCGACATGATGCTCTCTAAGGACGACATCAGCCCGGAGATCACCGACCTCGCGACCAAGATCAAGGACGCCCAGGGCCCCGAGATCGAGACCATGACCGGCTGGCTGGAAGCCTGGGATGAGCCAATGGAGCCCGGAGGCGGCATGGACGGCCACTCCATGGGATCCGACACGGGCGACTCCGGGTCGATGGAAGGCATGATGAGCGAGGACCAGATGTCCGAGCTCGAGTCCGCCGAGGGCACCGAGGCGTCCCGCATCTTCCTGGAGTCGATGACCGCTCACCACGAGGGCGCGGTCAGCATGGCGGAGAACGAGATCGAGAACGGGCAGGACCCGGAAGCGATCGAGTTGGCCGAGACGATCGTCGAAACCCAGAACGCCGAGATCACCGAGATGGAAGAACTGCTCGCGGGCCTCTGAACCTCGCAAGCAAACTCCGCAATCCGTCCCCCGCCCCGGATCCCGCACGCCGTGATCTGATCCGGACCGGTCCGGCGTTGCGGGGACTGTGATTGCCCTCTCACAGGTGCCGGTGTGGATGTCCCCGTTCCACCCGCACCGGCACCCCCGCGGGGTACCCGTCCGGGCATGTGCACGGACTGAGCGTGGACCCGGAAACCAGCCGCATCCTGCTGGCCACTCATGACGGCCTGTTCGGCGTCACCCAGTCCCCCGCACTACAGATCGGCTACGAAGATCGAGTCGTCAGTGCCGTAAGTACCTCCTGCCACAGGACGCGGATGCGCACGAGGCAGCCGCTGCCTACTCACGGTGTCTGCCCGACACGCACTTCTCCGCTACGGATGCAGCAAACCGTCGGAGAAGCCTGATAGCCGTGACCCGAGTGGGCGAGGTCTTCGGACTCTACCTGTCAGCTGAGGCCGCGCGAAGAGTCGGAGGTAACGCTGGAAATGAAAGGCGCACATCATGATGTCGGGCTACGGACAGGGCATGGGATGGTTGTGGCTCTGGATCCCTCTGCTACTCATCGGGGTCGCGCTGCTGGTGTTGCTGGCGGTAAGGGTCTTCGGCGGCGGCATCCGTGATGGATACGGACCTCCAGGCCGCCCGGGGCCAGGCGGACCGCCGCCGGCTGGAGGGAGCAGGGCCCGCGAGATCCTCGACGAGCGCTTTGCGAGAGGAGAACTCACCGCGGATCAGTACCGCGAATACCTCGAGGTCCTCGGTGAGGGCCGGCAGTGAAGCCCATCAGTCGCCGTCAGGCGTTGTTGCTGGGCGGGGTCGGCGTTGCGGGGACAGCGGCCGGCAGCGTGGGGCTGATCTGGACCCTGACCTCGCGGGAGGCCCCCGCGACCGGAAGCGACCTGGCCCAGCCTCCGGAGGAACGGAGCATCAACGGCCAACTGGAGGTACGGCTCGAAGCCGCACCCGGACAGCTACTGCTGGCCGGCCGGCAGGCCGCGGCTCTTGGCTACAACGGCGGAATCCCCGGCCCGACACTGCGCCTACGGGCGGGCGACGTCCTGAAGATCGGGCTCGTCAACAAGCTACTCCAGACCACCAACCTGCACGTGCACGGCCTCCACGTGTCCCCGGAGGGCAACGGGGACAATGTCTTCGTCGCAGTGGACCCCGGCGGCACCTTCGACTACGCATACGAACTTCCCGAGGATCATCCCCCCGGCGTGTACTGGTACCACCCCCACCACCACGGCATGGTCGCCGATCAGATCTTCGCCGGACTCTTCGGTGCCATCATCGTCGAGGATCCTGAACCCATCGAGGTGAGTGCGGAACGGGTGCTGGTCATCTCGGACACCACCCTGGACGGCATGGGGAATATCCCGGAAGTCCCAGAGATGGACCGGATGATGGGGCGGGAGGGTGAACTGATCCTGGTCAACGGTCAAAGCAACCCCCACATCAGTGCCCGCCCCGGACAACGCGAACGGTGGCGCATCATCAACACATGTGTGTCCCGCTACCTCCGTCTACGGCTCGACGGACAGCAGCTGCAGCTCCTCGGCATGGACTCCGGCCGCTTCCCGACACCCCGGACAGTGAACGAGCTTCTCCTGACGCCCGGAAACCGGGCAGACCTCCTCGTGACCACGACGACCGGGGACTCCACGCTGCTCGCTCTCTACCAGAACCGGCGAACCATGCCGGGAATGGTGGGGTCGGGAGCCGGAGCACGCAACCCTGCAGACCAGTCGGACAGCACCGCACTGGCCACCCTCCGCGTGGCCGGGGAACCGGCGGCAGCCCCGAGAGCCGTGCCCGCCCAGCAAGGGCCGGCAGACCTTCGGTCCGCGCCCGTCGCGGCGCGCCGGCAGATCGTCCTGGCGACCGGTATGGGGATGGGCATGGGCGGGGGCATGATGCGTTTCACCATCAACGGCAGGGAGTTCGACGAGGCCAGAACAGACACCACCGTCGCGGCCGGGGGTGTGGAGGAGTGGACGTTAATCAACACCAGCCCCATGGATCACCCGTTCCACCTTCATGTCTGGCCGATGCAGATCATCGAGGAAGACGGCGCAGGGACGAATGCCGCACTCTGGCAGGACGTGGTGAACGTACCCGCCAACGGGCGTGTAAGGGTAAGGGTCGCATTCAAGGACTTCCGCGGCCGCTCGGCGTACCACTGCCACATCCTGGACCACGAAGACCTCGGCATGATGGCTGCCATCGAGGTCCGGTGAGACATCGCTGCCCCCGGCACGCGGAGGATAAGCCCGTGGATGATGGGCGCGGGCTGAGCCCTGAGGATATCTTCGCCGGCTTCCCGGAGGGCGTTGCGATCTGCCGCGCCGTGCAGGACGCCGTCTCCCGGCTCGGCGGGGCGTCGGTCACGGCGACGAAGAGCCAGATCGCGTTCCGGCGTCGTCGGGTGTTCGCATACCTCTGGCGGCCGGGGCAGTACATCTCCAGCGATGTCCCGGCCGTCCTGTCCATCGCGCTCCCTCGCCGGACCGAATCCGCCCGCTTCAAGGAGGTCGCCCACCCGTCGGCGACCGTGTGGATGCACCATCTCGAGCTCCACACGCCCGACGAGCTGGACGCGCAGGTCCTCGGCTGGCTGGCGGACGCCTACGCGAACGCAGGCTGACGCCTGCTCGACCCGCCGCCGCACTCGATAGCCTCCGGCAACGGCCTGCCGCTAGGCTCGGGGCGTGACCCACGACACCCCAGCCCCCGTCCCGCCCCCCAGCGAGCAGCCCGCACGGCCGCCCACGGCCATCGACGCCGTCGCGACGTCGTACTACGAGACGCTGCTCGACCTGATGCCCGACTTCGCCACCGAGCTGGGACTCCCCGGCCGCGAGACGGAGTACCAGGACTACTCACCGGCCGGGATCGATGCCCTCGCCGACGCCGCCCGCACCACGCTGCGCCACCTCGAGGGCCTGCAGCCGGCCGACGACGTCGACGCCGTCACGCTCGACGCCATGCGGGAGAGGCTCGGCCTGGACCTCGAGATCCACGACGCCGGACTCGGCTACTCCGAACTGAACAACATCGCCTGCCCCGCCCAGAACATCCGCGCGATCTTCGACCTCATGCCCACGGCCACCGCGGAGCAGTGGAGGCACATCGCCGGACGCATGGCGAACGTACCCGGCGCCATCGACGGCTACATCTCCTCCCTCCGCACCGGACGCGAGCGCGGCCTGGTCGCCGCGCGCCGGCAGGTCGCCATCGTGATCGAGCAGGCCGGCAAGTACGCGGAGGACGGCGGATTCTTCGACGCCCTCGGCGAGACCGCCACGGCCGACGACGGCAACCTGCCCGAGGCCGTGCGTGACCGGCTGCGCTCGGGCGCCGAGGCCGCCCGCGGCGCCTACCGCTCCCTGGCGTCCTTCCTGCAGGACGATCTCCTCGCCTCCGCCCCGGAGAAGGACGCCGTGGGCCGGGACCGCTACGCCCTGATGTCCCGCGTGTTCCTCGGCTCCGCCGTCGACCTCGAGGAGACGTACCGGTGGGGCGTCGAGGAACTCGACCGCGTCATCGCGGAGCAGGAGGCCGTGGCGGACGAGATCCGCGAGGGCGCCTCGATCGAGGAGGCCATCCGCATCCTGGACGAGGATCCGGCCCGCCAGCTCCAGGGCACGGACGCACTGCAGGCCTGGATGCAGGGACTCTCCGACCGGGCGGTGGAGGCCATGGCCGGCGTCCACTTCGACATCCCCGAGAAGATGCGGCGCCTCGAGTGCAGGATCGCCCCGACCAACGAGGGCGGCATCTACTACACCGGTCCCAGCGACGACTTCTCGCGCCCCGGCCGCATGTGGTGGTCAGTACCCGAGGGCGAGGATTCCTTCACCACCTGGAAGGAGACCACCACCGTCTACCACGAGGGCGTCCCCGGGCACCACCTGCAGATCGCGACGGCCACCTACCAGCGCGCGCTGCTGAATCCCTGGCGCCGCAACGCCATCTGGGTGTCCGGGCAGGGCGAGGGCTGGGCCCTGTACGCGGAGCGCCTCATGCAGGAACTCGGGTTCCTGTCCGATCCAGGGGACCGCCTCGGCATGCTCGACGCCCAGCGCATGCGCGCCGCCCGTGTGGTGTTCGACATCGGCGTCCACCTCGAACTGGAGATCCCCGAGCGGTGGGGCGAGGGGGCCTGGACGCCGGAGAAGGGCTACGATTTCCTGCGGAAGAACATCGCCATCAGCGAGGGCCAGCTCAGCTTCGAATTCACGCGCTACCTCGGCTGGCCGGGGCAGGCGCCGTCCTACAAGATCGGCCAGCGCCTCTGGGAGCAGATCCGTGACGAGGTCCGCGCCGCGGAAGGAGAGGCGTTCGACCTCCGCGCCTTCCACACGCGCGCCCTCAACCTGGGCTCCGTGGGACTCGACACGCTGCGCCGCGCACTGGTCTCCTGAGGTAGACGTTCGTCACAGGCGGGCCGGGGTCCTCCCCGGTCCGTCCGCGACGACGGCGGTATCCCGCGGAAGTGCCACCCGGGCCGGCCCGACGGCGTCACGAGGCCCCGTAACATTCCGCAACCTCGGCTTCGTCTTGGTATACGTCCGTCCCTAGAGTTTCGGGCGTGTCTACTGAAACCAGCTCCCCGACCTCCCGGCGCAGGCTGCCCCGCTGGGCGACCTCCTTCGGACCCCAGATCATCGCCGCCCTGGTCGTCGGGCTGGCCCTCGGCCTCGTCGCCAAATACACGGGGCACACCCAGGAGACGCCCACCGGTCTCGGCACCACGCTCGCCACCCTCGGCTCGAGCTACGTGGCCCTGCTGCGTGCCGCCGTCGTCCCCCTGATCTTCACCGCCGTGGTGAGTTCCATCGCGAACCTCCGCGCCGTCACCAACGCCGCCCGGCTCGCCGGCCAGACCCTGCTGTGGTTCGCCATCACCGCCCTGATCGCCGTGGTCATCGGCATCACCCTCGGCGTCCTGTTCCAGCCGGGCGCCGGCACGGACGCCACCCAGCCCGCCGAGTACACCGGCAGCACCGGCAGCTGGTGGGCGTTCCTGACCGGGCTCATCCCCGCCAACTTCCTCGGCCTCCAGGCCTCCTCCACCGTCGCCGAGTCCGGCGCCGTCACCACGGCCCTGAACTTCAACGTGCTGCAGGTCCTCGTGGTCGCCGTCGCCGTGGGCATCGCCGCCCTGAAGGTGGGCAAGCAGGCCGAGCCGTTCCTGGCCGTCAATGCCTCGGCGCTGGCCGTGATCCAGAAGGTCCTCTGGTGGATCATCCGGATCGCCCCGCTCGGCACCGTCGGCCTGATCGGCAACGCCGTCGCCGTGTACGGCTGGGACACCATCGGGTCCCTCGGCAAGTTCACGCTGGCCATCTACGTGGGCCTCGCCCTCGTGCTCTTCGCCGTGTACCCCGTGCTGATCAAGGCGCACGGGCTGTCGGTCAAGCAGTACTTCTCGGGTGCCTGGCCCGCCATCCAGCTGGCCTTCGTCTCCCGCTCCTCGGTGGGTACCCTGCCGCTCACGCAGCGTGTCACGGAACGGAACCTCGGCGTGCCCCGCGGGTACGCCTCGTTCGCCGTCCCCCTGGGCGCGACGACGAAGATGGACGGCTGCGCGGCCATCTACCCGGCGATCGCCGCGATCTTCGTGGCCCAGTTCTTCGGGATCGAGCTCAGCCTCACCCAGTACCTGCTGATCGCGCTCGTCTCCGTGCTCGGCTCCGCGGCGACCGCCGGGACCACCGGCGCCGTCGTCATGCTGACCCTCACCCTGTCCACGCTGGGACTGCCCCTGGCCGGCGTCGGCCTGCTCCTCGCCGTCGACCCCATCCTCGACATGGGCCGTACCGCCGTGAACGTGGCAGGCCAGGCGCTCATCCCGACGATCGTCGCCCGGCGCGAGGGCCTGCTGGACCTCGACCTCTACGACGCGCAGCGCACCGGCGATCCGTTCGCCGATGACAGCGTCGACGACGCCGCCGACGCGGCCGGGACCGCCCCCAACGACGGCATCTCGGCCTCCGTGGCCCGGTAGACCCGCCCGCCGGCTCCCACGACACCCACGGCCCGCCCCGGCACCTGCCCGGGGCGGGCCGTCGCGCATCCCCTGCTAACGATTCGGCGCCGTTCGGGGCGGCGACGGCGCTTTCCGCCGGGCGCGGGTAGACGATTGTTGTCCCTATCCAGTTCGACCAGGTGGTGCGCCATGAGAACATCGCGCATGACGGGGAGACTCTCCGCCACACTCGCCGCCCTCGCCCTCACTGCAGGCCGCGGCCTCGCAGGGGGACCTCCGGCATCCGCCGCATACTGCGGCATCACATGGGGCTCGACGGCGAAGGTCGCCACGTCCACCATCCGTCCTGCTCCCATCACGAATGTCCGCGCAGGCCGGCATGCGTGCTTCGACCGCATGGTCGTCGACCTACGGGGCCGGGCGGCGGGGTACAACGTACGGTACGTCCATCAGGTCCGCCAGCCCGGATCCGGGTTCGTCGTCCCGCTGCGTGGCGGTGCACGGCTGTCCGTGACCGTCCTCGCACCGGCCTACAACGACGCCGGACGACCCACCTATCGGCCCGCCGATCCCAGGAACCTCGTCAACGTCGCGGGCTACACCACCTTCCGCCAGATCGCCCTGGCCGGGAGCTTCGAGGGGCGGACCACCTTCGGTCTCGGCGTCCGGGCGCGCCTTCCCATGAGGGTCTTCGTGGTCCCCGGTCCCGGTGCCGGATCGAGGGTGGTGGTCGACGTCGCGCACCGCTGGTGATGATCCTGCCGGCGCCCCCGGGTGCGGGGGCGCCTAGGCTGGGGGCATGACCCTCCGCCTGATCCTCGCGTCGAAATCGCCTGCCCGCACCCGACTCCTCGACGACGCCGGGATCCGGCACGCGGTGCTCGTCTCCGACGTGGACGAGCCCGCCGTCGTCGCCTCCTACGGCGACCTCGACGCACACGACACCTCGCTGCTGCTCGGGCGTGCGAAGGCCGAGGCCGTCGCGGCGCTGCCGGCGGCGGACGGCGCCCTCGTCCTCGGCTGCGACTCCGTGTTCGAGTTCGACGGCGAGGCGCACGGCAAGCCCTACGAGGCGGCGGTGGCGATCGAACGCATCAGCCGCATGCGCGGGCGCTCCGGCGTCCTGCACACGGGCCACTGGCTCGTGGACACCCGCGCCGGCGGTTCAGGCGCCACCCTCGGGGCGGTGTCCTCGGCGACCGTCCACTTCGGTGCGATGTCCGACGCCGAGGTCGAGGCCTACGTGGCCAGCGGCGAGCCCCTGCACTGCGCCGGGTCCTTCACCATCGACGGCCTGGGCGGCGCCTTCATCGAGCGCGTCGACGGTGATCCGCACGCCGTCGTCGGGCTCAGCATCTCCACGCTCCGCTCGCTCCTGCGCGCGGCGGGCGTCGCCGTCACGGATCTCTGGGCCCCGACGCCGTCCTTGTAGGTTCCCTACAAAGGATCGCCGCACAACACTCCCGTTGGGCACGATCCATGAGCGGAAGCCACCAAACCGGGCTAGGCTCCCACGAGAGAAGAAGGAGTCCTTTCCCCCATGAGCCAGTCCCCCCTCAGCCCCTCCGCATCCACCCCGGCACGCGGTTCCGCCGCCGGCACCGACCCCGCGGAGTACCGCCCGGTGACGAAGGTCCTGGTCGCCAACCGGGGGGAGATCGCCGTGCGGGTCATCCGCGCGGCCCGCGACGAGGGGATCGCGTCGGTCGCCGTGTACGCGGATCCGGACCGCAACGCCCTGCACGTGCGCATGGCCGACGAGGCATTCGCGCTCGGCGGGGACACCGCCGCCGAGTCCTACCTGGTGATGGAGCGAATCCTGGAGGCCGCGGAGCGCAGCGGTGCCGACGCCATCCACCCCGGCTACGGCTTCCTGTCGGAGAACGCGGAGTTCGCGCAGCGGGTGCTCGACGCCGGGATCACCTGGATCGGACCCTCCCCGCACTCGATCGCGCAGCTCGGTGACAAGGTCCAGGCGCGGCACATCGCACAGCGGGTAGGGGCGCCGCTGGTCCCGGGCACCGCGGACCCGGTGGAGTCGGTCCAGGAAGTGATCGACTTCGCCTCCGAGTTCGGGCTGCCGATCGCGATCAAGGCGGCGTTCGGCGGTGGCGGACGCGGCATCAAGGTGGTCCGCAGCCACGAGGAGATCCCCGAGCTGTTCGAGTCGGCGGTCCGCGAGGCGACGGCGGCGTTCGGCCGCGGCGAGTGCTTCGTCGAGCGGTTCCTCGACGCCCCGCGCCACGTCGAGACGCAGTGCCTCGCGGACGCCCACGGGAACGTCGTCGTCGTCTCCACCCGCGACTGCTCCCTGCAGCGCCGCAACCAGAAGCTCGTCGAGGAGGCTCCGGCGCCCTTCCTCTCCGCCGGGCAGAACACCCAGCTCTACGAGGCCTCCAAGGCCATCCTGCGCGAGGCGGAGTACCAGGGGGCCGGCACCTGCGAGTTCCTCGTGGGCCGGGACGGCACCATCTCCTTCCTCGAGGTGAACACGCGGCTCCAGGTGGAACACCCCGTCTCCGAGGAGGTCACGGGCCTCGACCTGGTGCGCGAGCAGTTCCGCATCGCCCGCGGCGAGAAGCTCGGGTACGGGGACCCCGAGGTGCGCGGCCACGCCTTCGAGTTCCGCATCAACGGCGAGGACGCCGGCCGCGGTTTCATGCCCGCACCCGGGACGGTGCAGACCCTCACCCTCCCGACCGGGCCGGGGATCCGCGTGGACTCCGGCGTCGAGGCCGGCGAGGTGATCGGCGGCAACTTCGACTCGATGCTCGCCAAGCTGATCGTCAGTGGCGCAACCCGCGACCAGGCCCTGCAGCGCGCGCGCCGCGCCCTCGGGGAGATGGTCGTCGAGGGCATGCCGACCGTCCTGCCCTTCCATGCCGCCGTCGTCGCGGACCCCGCGTTCGCCCCCGCGGACGGCCCCTTCTCGGTGCACACGCGCTGGATCGAGACGGAATTCGTCAACAGCATCGAGCCGTGGAAGGGACCGGCCGAACCGGCTCCGGACGACGACTCCCGCCAGCGCGTCACCGTGGAGGTCGGCGGGCGCCGCCTCGAGGTGGTCCTACCCTCCTGGTTCGGTGCGACGTCGAACGGCAAGACGGCCGCACCGGCGAAGTCGAAGAAGTCCTCGCGGGCGCGGGCCGGCAAGGCCGCTGTCAGCGGCGACGAGCTGACGTCCCCCATGCAGGGCACCATCGTGAAGGTCGCGGTGGCCGACGGCGACGCGGTGGCCGAAGGCGATCTCATCGTGGTGCTCGAGGCCATGAAGATGGAGCAACCCCTCACGGCGCACCGGTCGGGCACGCTGACCGGTCTCACGGCGAAGCCCGGCGACACCGTGTCCGCTGGCTCCGTCCTCGCCACCATCCGCGACTGACGTCCTTGGGCCGGCCGTCGGGCCGGCCCGAGGACGGCGTCTCAGCCGCCCTCGTTCCCCTTGCCGTTCCCGGGAGCCTTCTCCCCGCGCTGGGCGGCGTCCCTGGCCTTCTCCTCGGCCTTGCGCTGCTGCTCGGCGGCCTTCTCGGCAGCCTTCCCAGCCTTGTCAGCCTTGTCAGCCTTGTCAGCCTTGTCATTGTCATCGGCCTTCTCATCTGCGGCCCTGCCGCTGTCCGGCGCCTGGCCGTCGGCATCGTCGGCGTCTCCGCCGCCGGGCTCGGCGCCGTCGGCATCCTCGCCGCCCCCGTCACCGTCTTCACCGTCACCCTCGGTGCCATCGGAGGCGTCGTCGTCGGGAACGGCGCCGTCAGGAACTGCGCCGTCGGGGGCCGGTGCGGGCTGTGCCGGGGGCACCTCGACGGGCGCGGGCTGCGCCGGAGGCGCGTCGGCGGGGGCCGGTCCAGCCGGGGTGGGCGTTTCGGCGGGGGCGTCCGACGGCACCGGTGTCTCGGCGGGGACCTGCCCGGAGTCGAGCGTGTCGATGAGCGCGTCGATCCGGGTGGTGATGAGCGCGGCGCGCTCCCCGGTGATGCTGCCCTCGGTCCGCGCGCCGTCGACGTCGTTCCTCAGCCGCTGGGCCAGGACGACGGCGCCGTCCGCGTCGCCGTCGGCGGCGGCCGTGGCGATGGCCCGGACACTGGCCTGGAAGTCCCCGGCCGTGCCGGCGTCGAGATCCTCGTCCCCGCAGCCCGTGAGGAGCAGGGCCGCGGCGACCAGCAGGGGCAGCAGCCGCCTGCGGGCCGCCGTCATCGCTGCACGCTGTCGTAGAGTTCCTGCAGTTTCTCGCCTGTCTCGCCGGGGACAGCCGGCAGGGGCTCGACCTCGGCCCCCGAGCCCGGGGCGGTCGTCGTGGTGAAGACCCAGAGGGCGGCCGCCAGAAGCCCGACGACGAGCAGCGTGACCAGCCAGGGAAGGACGTGGCGACGTCGTCCGGCGGCCCGGGCGCGGGACGGCTGCCGGCTCGACGCCGCGGGCGCGCGACCCGCAGCCGCGCGACCCGGCGCCGGGCGGGGAGACTCCCCCGGAAAGCGTCGGATATCGGGTGCCACGGCATCGGGGGCCGCCGTGTCCGGGGCTGTCCCGAACGCCGCGGTGGCGGGCGCGGGGACAGGCATCGCGGTCGTCGCGTCCGACCCGTCCGGGGCGGCCATGCGCTGGGCCGGGGGCACCGCGCCACCGGAAGGCATCGTCGTCGTCGGTGACACGCCGACGGGCACACCGACCGTCGAATCGTTCCCGCGGTCGTGCTGCGGGCCCATGGACGTCAGGGCCCTGACCACGCGGGCGGCGTCGGGGCGGTCGTCCGGGTCGTCGAGCGTCATGGCCACCAGCAGGTCCGACAGGGCCGGTCCGGCTGCGTGCGGGATCGACGGGCTGCGGTGCAGGCGCGCCAGAGCGCTCTCGACGCCGGTTCCGGGGAAGGCGCGCTCCCCCGTCAGGGCCTCGATCAGCACGAGGCCGAGGGAGTAGATGTCCGAGGACTGGCCGACGCCGTCGCCCCGTGTCTGTTCGGGGCTGAAGTAGGCGGCGCTGCCGACCACCTGCCCGGTGGCGGTCATCCGGCTGCCGTCGAAGAACCGGGCGATCCCGAAATCGGTGAGCAGGAAGCGGAAGACGCCGCTGTCAGCGTCCGCAGGCCGGGTCAGGACGTTGGAGGGCTTCACGTCACGGTGCACGATCCCGCGTCCGTGGATGTATTGGAGCGTCCGGGCGAGGTCCAGCGCCATGAGCCGGACGTCCTCGGTGCCGAGGGGGCCGCCGGAGCGCAGCAGGACGCCCAGGTCCGGTCCGTCGACGAGCTCCACGACGAGGTAGGCGTCGTCGCCGATGTCGTCGCCGGTGTCCATGTCGAGGACGCGGACCAGGCCGGGGTGGTCGAGGCCGGCCAGCATCCGGGCCTCCGCGGACCCGCGTTCGATGCCGTCGGAGATGCCCGGCCGGAAGAGCTTGATGGCGACGTCCCGTTGGAGCCTCGTGTCCCGGGCCGCGAAGACGTCCGCCATGCCGCCGCTGCCGACGCGCTCCCCCAGGGCGTACCGCCCGGCCAGTGCCTGCTTCTCCAATGCCACCTGCTTCCGCTACCCCGCTGCGCGGCTTCCGGGCGCACGCGATCGGCGCGCCTCCGTGTAGTAAGCCGACTTCCCATTCAGTCTACGGGGCCGCCTCCGCCCCGGCAGAAGCAGTGTGACCGTGCACGCAGTCGCTTAACACGGTATGAGGCGTGGCCGGACGTGCTGCGGACCGGGCTTCGGGTGCCGGCCACCCAGGGACCCGGGAACGACGACGGCGCCGCACCCGGGCGGGTGCGGCACCGTCGGACGGGCTACGGGAACTCAGGCGACGTTGTTCTCGTAGTCGTGGTCCCGGGTCTCCCGCGAGACCCAGAGCGCGATGAACGTGGCGACCGCGGCCACGGTCAGGTAGGCGCCCACCAGCACGGTGCTCCCGCCGGCGGCCTGCCACAGCGCGACGGCGATGAAGGACGCCGGGGCGGCGCCGATCATGCTCGAGACGTTGTAGGCGACGGCCGAGCCCGTGTAGCGGACGTTGGCTGGGAAGAGTTCGGGCAGCACCGCGGCCATGGGGCCGAAGGTGAGTCCCATGAGGATGAAGCCGATGATCAGCAGCGCCATGGCGCCCACGGTGCCCGCGCCGAACAGGGGCGCCCACAGGAGCCCGAAGACGGCGATGCCCACGGTGGTTCCCAGGAGCATCTTGCGGCGGCCGAAGCGCTCGGCCAGCGGGCCGGAGACGAGCGTGAAGATACCGAAGAACACGACGCCGATGATCAGCATCCACAGGAAGTCGGTGCGCGCCATGCCCAGGCCGGGCACGAACGCCGCGGCCTGCGCGTCGGTGAACTCCTTGCCGGCCGCTTCCGCCTTGGCCTGCGCCTGCGCGAGGCTCGACGGCGCGGTGCCGTAGGTGAGCGTGAAGGCGGTCATGAAGTAGAAGAGCACGTAGGTGGCGAACATGATGAACGTGCCGAGGATCAGGCCGCGCCAGTGCAGGCGGAACGTGGTGCCGAGCGGCACCTTCACCACCTTGCCCTCGCTCTGGACCTTCTGGAAGGACGCGCTCTCGATGAGCTTGAGGCGGACGTAGAGGCCCACGATCACCATGACCGCGCTCAGCAGGAACGGCACACGCCAGCCCCACTCGAGGAACTCCTCGGGCGTCAGGACGGTGCTGAGGAGGACGAACAGGAGATTGGCGAGGATGAAGCCGATCGGCGCGCCGAGCTGCGGGAACGTCCCGTAGACGGCCCGCTTGCCCTCGGGGGCGTTCTCCGTGGCCAGCAGGGCCGCGCCGCTCCACTCGCCGCCGAGCGCAAGGCCCTGGAGGAAGCGCAGCACCACGAGCAGCAGCGGGGCCAGGAGCACCCAGCCGTCATTGGTCGCTGCCGGCAGGAGGCCGATCAGGAAGGTCGCGATCCCCATGGTGAGCAGCGAGGCGACGAGGGTGGCCTTGCGCCCGATCTTGTCGCCGAAGTGGCCGAAGACGATGGAGCCGAGGGGCCGGGCGATGAACGCGACGCCGAAGACGGCGAAGGGACTGAGCAGCTGGTTCGCGTCGGACTGGTTCGGGAAGAACAGGGCCGGGAACACCAGCACCGCGGCCGTGGCGTAGATGTAGAAGTCGTAGAACTCGATCGTCGTCCCGATGAGGCTGGCGAAGAGCACCTTGCCCCGGGAGTTCAGCGGCTTGGTGGTGCCGCCGGCACTGGCGGAGGTGGATGAGGTCATGGTCGTCGGCTTTCTCGAACGAGGCGCCTCCGCGGGGGCACGGGGCCCCCGCGGCACGGCGCCCGTGCAACAGATGAAGCCAACATCTGATCACCGGTGTCCAGCAGGTGGATAAGCATGTCCACCATCCGGACAGCGGGAACTCCCGCCAGGGTCAGATGTGCACGTGCAGGCGGCGCGCCGCCTCGGAGATGGACCCGGTCAGCGACGGGTACACGGTGAACGTGTTCGCGACGTCGTCGACGTGCAGTTTCTTCGTCACGGCGAGCGCGAGCGGGAAGATCAGCTCGGACGCGCGGGGGCCGACGACGACACCCCCGATGACGGTCCCGGAGCCCTTGCGGGAGATCACCTTCACGAAGCCGTCCTTGACGTTCATCATCTTGGCCCGGGCGTTGGTGTGCAGGGAGAGCTTGACGACGTCCCCCTGGTACCGGCCGGACTCGATGTCCTCCTCCGTCACGCCCACGGTCGCGATCTCCGGGGAGGTGAAGATGTTCGAGGCGACCTGCTTGAGCTTGATGGGGCTCACGGAGTCGCCCATCAGGTGGGCGATGGCGATCCGGCCCTGCATCGCCGCCACCGAGGCGAGCGCGAAGACCCCGGTGCAGTCACCGGCGGCGTACACATTGGGCGCCGTGGTGCGGGAGACGCCGTCCACGGTGATGTGCCCGGACTCGCTGACGGCCACCCCGGCGTCCTCGAGGCCGATGCCTGTGGTGTTGGGGACGGCGCCGACGGCGACGAGGCAGTGGCTGCCCTCGACCGTCCGGCCGTCCGACAGACGCACGAGGACGCCGTCGTCCGTGCGGTCCACCGCCTCGGCACGGGACTTGGACAGGACGGTCATGCCGCGGTCCTTGAACACGCCCTCGAGGACCTCGGCGGCGTCGGCGTCCTCGCCCGGCAGCACGCGGTCGCGGCTGGAGATCAGGGTGACCTTGGAGCCGAGCCCGTTGTAGGCGCTGGCGAACTCGGCGCCGGTGACACCGGAGCCGACGACGATCAGGTGGTCCGGGATCTCACGGAGGTTGTAGAGCTGCGTCCAGTTGAAGATGCGCTCGCCGTCGGGCATGGCGCTCGGGAGTTCGCGTGGTGTGGCGCCGACCGCGAGGAGCACGGCGTCGGCCTCGACGATGCTCGTCTCGCCCTCGGAGACGACCTCGAGGCGGTGGTTGTCGAGCAGCTTGCCGGAGCCGATGATCACGCGCACGCCGAGGCGCTCCAGGGTGGCCCGGATGTCGGAGGACTGCTCGACCGCGAGCTTCAGGAGCCGCTGGTTGACCTTGTCCAGGTCCGCGTAGACCTTGCTGTCCTCGGAAAAGCGGACGCCGAGTCCGCTGGCGTCCGTGAAGCGGGTCATGGTGTCGGCCGTCGCGATGAGGGTCTTGGACGGGACGACGTCCGTGAGGACCGCCGACCCGCCGAGGCCCTGGCGCTCCACGACGGTCACCTTCGCGCCGAGGGACGCCGCGACGAGGGCCGCTTCGTAGCCGCCGGGTCCGCCGCCGAGGATCGCCAGGCGCAGGGAACTGAAATCGAGTGGATTGGTCACCGCCCCATCATCGCGCATGCCACTGACGCGCGGGAAATAGAGGGTAAGTTGTAGCGGTGACTTCTGATCCCTTTGACCTGGCCCGCGACGCTGCCGGCCACATCGCCCGCGCCACCGGCATCGACCGGCACGACACCGCGCTCGTCCTCGGCTCCGGCTGGGGGGAGGCCGCCGAGCTGATCGGCGAGACCACGCACACCCTCGACGCCGCGCACATCCCCGGCTTCTCGGCGCCCGCCGTCGTCGGCCACACCGGCACCATCCGCTCCGTCCTCACGCCCGCCGGCAAGCGCGCGCTGGTCCTCGGGGCCCGCACCCACTTCTACGAGGGCAAGGGTGTGCGCGCGGTGGTGCACGGCGTCCGCACCGCCGCCGCGACGGGCGCGACGACGATGATCCTCACCAACGGGTGCGGCGGGCTGCAGGAGCACTGGCAGCCCGGCACGCCGGTGCTGATCAGCGACCACATCAACCTCACGGCGTCCTCGCCGCTCGAAGGGGCGACGTTCGTGGACCTCACGGACCTGTACTCCCCGCGCCTGCGCGACCTCGCCCGCAGCGTGGACCCCACGCTCGAGGAGGGTGTGTACGCGCAGTTCACGGGCCCCCACTACGAGACGCCGGCCGAGGTGCAGTACGCCAAGCGCATCGGCGCGGACCTCGTGGGCATGTCCACGGCGCTCGAGGCCATCGCCGCCCGGCACGCCGGCATGGAGGTCTTCGGCCTCTCCCTCGTGACGAACTTCGCCGCCGGGATCAGCCCCGTCCCGCTCAGCCACACCGAGGTCCTCGAGGCCGGCCAGGCGGCGGGCCCCCGCATCTCCCGCCTCCTCGCCGACATCGTCGCCACGCTCTAGCCCCCGCTGCCCTCGTCCGCCGACCCACGTAAGGGACCCGCATGAGAACCCCCGCCCTGGACACCCTCCTCGCCGCCGCCGACGCCTGGTCCGCCGCCGACCCGGACCCACGGACGGCCGAGGAACTGCGGACGCTCGCCGGGCGCGTGCGCTCCGGCGACCCGGCCGCGGAGCACGAACTGCAGGACAGCTTCTCGGGTCCGCTCCTGTTCGGCACGGCCGGTCTGCGCGCGGCCCTCGGGGCGGGCCCCAACCGCATGAACCGCGTGGTGGTCCGCCGGGCCGCAGCCGGCGTCGGCGCCCACGCGCTGGACCTCGCGGCCGGCGCCTACGCACCCCGCGCCGTCGTCGGTTTCGACGCCCGCCACAACTCGCGCATCTTCGCCGAGGAGACCGCGGCGATCCTCACCGCGGCCGGGATCGAGACGTTCCTGATGCCCCGCGAGCTGCCGACGCCGGTGCTCGCCTACGCCATCCGCGCCCTCGAATGCGAGGTGGGCATCATGGTCACCGCGAGCCACAACCCGCCGCAGGACAACGGCTACAAGGTCTACCTCGGCGGGCGCGCCGTCGAGGAGGACGCCCGCGGCGTCCAGATCGTGGCCCCGCACGACGCCGGGATCGCCGCCCACATCGACGCCGCCGGGGAGATCCCGCTCGCGGCCTCCGGCTGGACGGTCCTGCCGGAGACCATCGAGACCGACTACGTGGCCTCCGTCGCCGCCCTCGTCGATCCCGCCCTCACGGACCGCGCCCTGAAGATCGTCCTCACCCCGCTGCACGGCGTCGGCGGCCGGACCGCGCAGGCGGTGCTGGCGACCGCCGGGTTCGACGACGTCACCGTCGTCGAACGCCAGGCCGAACCGGACCCCGACTTCCCCACCGTGGCGTTCCCCAACCCGGAGGAGCCCGGCGCCCTGGACCTCGCCCTCGAGACCGCGGCGCAGGTCGGGGCGGACCTCGTGATCGCCAACGACCCCGACGCCGACCGCGTGGCGCTGGCCGCCCGCGAACCCTCCACGGGCGCCTGGCGCATGCTGCGCGGCGACGAGGTGGGGACGCTCCTGGGCCTGCACCTCGCGGCGCGCCTCGCCGTCTCATCAGACACGGCCGCCGCGGAGACGCCCGTCTTCGCGAACTCGATCGTCTCCTCCCGCCTGCTCGGCCGGATCGCCGCGGGCTCGGGCATCGACCACGTCCAGACCCTGACCGGGTTCAAGTGGATCGCCCGCGTCCATGACCTCTCCTTCGGCTATGAGGAGGCCCTGGGCTACTGCGTGGCCCCCGGGCTCGTGCGGGACAAGGACGGCATCTCCGCCGGACTGCTGCTCGCGGAACTCGCCGCCGCGACGAAGGCCGCCGGGCGCACCCTGTTCGACCTCCTCGACGACGCCTTCCTGGCGCACGGCCTGCACGCCGCAGACCAGCTCTCGGTCCGCGTGGAGAACCTCGGCCTGCTCGGCGCCATGATGGGCCGGCTGCGACAGGCCCCGCCGCCGTCCTTCGCCGGCTCCCCCGTGGCCGCCGCCGAGGACCTCGCCGAGGGCTCGGCGCACCTGCCGCCCACGGACGGGCTCCTGTACCTCACGCAGGACGAAACGCGCGTCATCATCCGTCCCAGCGGCACGGAGCCGAAACTCAAGTGCTACCTCGAGGTGGTGGAGCCCGTCGGGTCCGCCGCCGGGCTCGACGAGGCCAAGGAGACCGCCCGGGCGCGCCTCGAAGCGGTCAAGCAGGACGTCGCCGCGGCCATCGGGCTCTGAGTTCGCGGGTGGGACGCGCGCCCGTCCCGCACGACATGGAAAGATGGGCAGCATGCCTAATGACGTATCCCTCGCCTCCTACATCGACCACACCCTCCTGAAGCCCGAGGCAAGCCGTGAGCAGATCCTCACGGTCTGCCGTGAGGCGGTCGAGTACTCGTTCAAGTCCGTCTGCGTGAACCCCCTCTGGGTCAGCACGGTCCGCACGGCGGTGAAGGACACCGGCGTCCTGACCTGCTCGGTGATCGGATTCCCCCTCGGCGCCACCACCACCGAGATCAAGGTCCTCGAGGCCCGCGGCGCCGTGGCGGACGGCGCCGACGAGATCGACATGGTCATCGACATCGCGGCGGCCCGGGCCGGGGACCGCGAGCTGCTGGTCCAGGACATCCTCGCTGTCGCGGACGCCGTCCACGAGCACGGCGCCATCCTGAAGGTCATCATCGAGACCTTCCTGCTCACCGACGAGCAGAAGGTCCTCGCCTGCGAGGCAGCCGTCGAGGCGGGCGCGGACTTCGTCAAGACGTCCACGGGCTTCAACGGCGGCGGCGCCACCGTGGAGGACGTCGCGCTGATGCGGAAGACCGTGGGCCCGGACCTCGGCGTGAAGGCCTCGGGCGGGGTGCGGTCCCTCGAGGACGCCCGCGCCATGATCGCCGCCGGGGCCACGCGTATCGGAGCCAGCTCGGGAGTCGCTATCGTTAAGGGTGAACAGGGCGCGGCAGGCTACTGACCTTCCAGGAGCACGGACCGCAGATCCCGCAGCATTCCAGCAGTAGACCCGGCACGCACGAACGCAGTCAAGGAGACCCCATGTCACACGAACCCACCACCGCGAAGCAGCCCTCCCACGCCGGCGAAGGTCACCTCGTCGAGAACGTCGTGGTGTTCGTGGTCATCTTCGGGGCGTTCCTGCTGGGCATCTACCTGCTCAACTGGCTGACCCTGGAGACCGTCTGGCCGATGGCGGCCATCGTCGTCATCTCGTTCCTCGCGTTCTTCATCCCGCAGGGCATCCTCGGGCGCTCGGACACCGGCTACAACCTCGCCGAGGGCAAGCAGACGGACGAGAAGTCGACCTCCGCCGCCGTCGGCTCGTGACGACGACGGCGCGCACCTAGGCGCCACCCGACCGACGACGGAGGCCGTCCCCCGCGGGGGACGGCCTCCGTCGTATCCGGCGCCGATGCCTACGCGGTGAACACCGTGTCGAGCACGGTCTTCGCCCAGTCCAGGATCTCGGCGTCCACGAGGTCCCGTCCGCCGATCCGCGCGGTCTTCGGCTTCGGCACCAGCACCGCGTTGAGCGCGGGCTTCACGGCGGCACCCGGGTACATCCGGGTGAGGCGCATCTGCTTGGACTCCGGCAGCTCCGCGGGCGCGAACTTGATGAAGTTGCCCTGCAGCGCCACGTCCGTGAGGCCGAGGGCCCGAGCGGCCACCCGGAACCGCGCCACGGAGACGAGATTCACCACGGCCGCGGGCGGCTCCCCATAGCGGTCGTGGAGCTCGGCGACGACGGCGTCGATCGCCTCGTCCGTCACGGCGGAGGCCAGCTTCCGGTAGGCCTCGAGGCGGAGCCGCTCCCCCGGCACGTACTCGTGCGGCAGGTGCGCGTTGATCGGCAACTCGATCTTCATCTCCGCGGCCTTCTCCTCGGCCTCGCCGCGGAAACTCGCGACGGCCTCGCCGACCAGCCGGATGTAGAGGTCGAACCCGACGCCCTGGATGTGCCCGGACTGCTCACCGCCCAGCATGTTGCCGGCGCCGCGGATCTCGAGGTCCTTCATGGCCAGCTGCATACCCGCACCGAGCTCGTTGTGGGACGCCACGGCCTTGAGGCGCTCGAGGGCCACCTCGCCGAGCGGCTTCTCCGACGGGTACAGGAAATACGCGTACGCCCGTTCCCGGCCACGGCCCACCCGGCCGCGGAGCTGGTGCAGCTGGGACAGCCCGTAGGAGTCGGCGCGATCCACGATCAGGGTGTTCGCGTTGGAGATGTCCAGGCCCGTCTCGATGATCGTGGTGCATACGAGGACGTCGAACCGCTTCTCCCAGAAGTCCACGATGATCTGCTCGAGCCGTGACTCCGTCATCTGGCCGTGCGCCACGGCCACGCGGGCCTCCGGCACGAGCTCCCGGAGCTGCGCGGCGGTGCGGTCGATCGACGAGACGCGGTTGTGCACGAAGAACACCTGGCCCTCGCGCATCAGTTCGCGCCGGATGGCGGCGGACGCCTGCTTATGGGTGTACGGGCCCACGTAGGTGAGGACCGGGTGGCGTTCCTCCGGGGGCGTGGCCAGCGTGGACGTCTCGCGGATGCCGGTCAGGGACATCTCGAGCGTGCGCGGGATGGGGGTGGCACTCATCGCGAGGACGTCCACGTTGGTGCGCATCTTCTTCAGCGCCTCCTTGTGCTCCACACCGAAGCGCTGCTCCTCGTCCACGATCACGAGCCCGAGGTCCTTGAACGCGATCTCCTTCGACAGCAGGCGGTGCGTGCCGATGACGACGTCGACCGCGCCCGAGGTGAGGCCCGCCGCCGTCTCCCGCGACTCCTTCGCCGTCTGGAACCGGGAGAGGGCGCGGACGCGCACCGGGAAGCCGGAGAAGCGTTCGGAGAACGTCTCGAAGTGCTGCTGCACCAGGAGCGTGGTGGGCACGAGGACGGCCACCTGCTTGCCGTCCTGCACGGCCTTGAACGCGGCACGGACGGCGATCTCCGTCTTGCCGTAGCCCACGTCGCCGGAGACGAGCCGGTCCATGGGGACCTCGCGCTCCATGTCCGCCTTGACCTCGTTGATGGTGGTCAGCTGGTCGGGGGTCTCGACGTACGGGAACGCCTCCTCGAGCTCGCGCTGCCACGGCGTGTCCGGGCCGAAGGCGTAGCCCTTGGACGCCATGCGGGCGGAGTACAGGCGGATCAGCTCGCCGGCGATCTCCTTGACGGCCTTCCGGGCCTGGTTCTTCGTCTTGCTCCAGTCGGAGCCGCCCATCTTGCTCAGCGCCGGGGCGTCCCCGCCCACGTAGCGCGTCACCTGGTCCAGCTGGTCGGTGGGCACGAACAGGCGGTCCCCGGGGGCGCCGCGCTTGGACGGCGCGTACTCGAGTACGAGGTACTCGCGGGTGGTGCGGGTGGGCCCGGCGCCGGTGGAGCGTTGCAGCAGTTCCACGAACTTCGCGACGCCGTGCTGCTCGTGGACCACGAAGTCGCCCTCCTTGAGCTGCAGGGGGTCGACGGCGTTGCGGCGCCGGGAGGGCATCTTGCGCATGTCGCGCGTCCCCGAGGCGCTCGTGCGGCCGAGCAGATCCGCTTCCGTGAGCAGGCCCAGCTTCAGCCCGTCCACCACGAAGCCGCGGCCCGTGCACGCCGTCGTGATCTCGATGATGCCCGGCTGCGGGGCGGCGTCGAGGGAGTCGACGCGGCTCGTCGGGATGTCGTTGTCGTGGAAGAGCTCCGCGAGGCGCTGCGCCGGGCCGGGGCCCTCGGTGGCGACGACGACGCGCCACTGGTCGCGGACCCGCCCGCCGATGAAGTCCATCATCTCGGCGACGTCGCCCTGGTAGCCGCGCGGCTCGCGGGCGTGCAGCGTGAAGCTGTCGGCGTCGGCCAGCTCGTCATGGGCGCCGAAGGACGTGATGCCCCACCAGGCGACGGAGTGCTCGAGCGCCGTCGTCCGGGTGTCGGCGAGGGACCGGAAGCTCGCCTCCTGCAGGTCGGCGCCGAGCGCTCCGCCGAGGTCCAGCGGTGCGGCGCCGCCGTCGGACGCCGTGGACCACGCCGCCGCGAGGAACTCCTCGTTCGTGGCCGCGAGGTCGTGGGCCCGGGTGCGGACCTTCTCCGGTTCGAGGACGACGGCGATGGAGCCGGGGGGCAGTTCGCCCAGGAACGGCACCATCGCGTCCACGAGCACGGGGGCGAGGGACTCCATGCCCTCGACGGCGATCCCGCCGGCGATCTTCTCCAGCATGGCTGCGGCCGCCGGCAGCTGGGGCTGCAGCGTCGCGGCCCGGGACATGACGGACGGGGTGATGAGGATCTCCCGGCAGGGCGGGGCGTACAGGGCGGTGGGCGGTTCGCCGGAGGTGAGCGAGCGCTGGTCGGCGACGGCGAACCAGCGCATCTGGTCCACCTCGTCCCCGAAGAAGTCCACGCGGACCGGGTGGTCCTCGGTGGGCGGGAAGACGTCGATGATGCCGCCGCGGACGGCGAATTCCCCGCGGTGCGTGACCATGTCCACGCGCGCGTACGCGGCGTCGGAGAGGGCCCTGACGACGTCGGAGAAGGCGATCTCGTCGCCCACCTTCAGCGACACCGGTTCGAGGTCGCCGAGACCCGCGACGAGGGGCTGGACGACGGCGCGGATGGGCGCGGCGATGACCCGGATCGGGCGACCCTCCGGGTGCGCGAGCCGGCGGAGCACGGACAGGCGCCGGCCCACGGTGTCGGAGCGCGGCGACAGCCGCTCGTGGGGCAGGGTCTCCCAGCTGGGGAACTCCTCGATGGCGCTCTCGGGCAGGTAGCTGCGCAGCGCGGCCACCAGGTCCTCCGCCTCGCGGCCCGTCGCGGTGATCGCCAGGACCACGGGCGCGGCGGCCTGGGCTGCGCCGTCATCGCCGGCGCCACCCGGGACGGCGTCGAGGCCGTCGACCATCTCGGCGATCAGGGGCGCGCGCATCCCGGCAGGGGCACCGATCTGCAGGTCGGGGCTGCGCTCGTCGACCGGGCGGGAGGCGTTGGTCCGCACGCGGGCGTAGGACGCATCCTCGGCAAGCGCTGCGCGCAATCCGTTCAGGCTCATCGGGTGGGACTCCTCGGCAGCGGGTGACGATCGGGGTGACGACAGCACGAAAGCCCGGAAACTGAACGCGTTCCCGGGGATGATGCCACACTACCAAGCCCCACCGACGCTCCCGGCGGCGGGTAATCGGCGGCACACCGGGAGGGGCCAGGCCGTAGGATTACGTCAGACCCCTGACCGTGCCGCCCCGCGGCACCCACCTGTGCATCCTCCGGAGGAACCATGGCATTGAACGCGTCCACCACACTCCCCTACGACACCCGGACGGTACTTGGGGTGTTCACGGACGAGGGTTTCGTCCGCCACATGAGCGAGTACGTCGGCGGGTCCCTGGAGTCCCTCACGGTGGACGGCGACACCTCCGGTTCGTTCACCCTGACGGCCGTCCGCACCATGCCCACGGACAGGCTCCCCGACATGGCCCGCAAGTTCGTCGGGGAGACCCTCTCCGTCACGCAGACGGAGCAGTGGAGCGCACCGTCCGCGGACGGCTCGCGCGAGGCGAAGCTCGAGATGACCGTGGCGGGCGTCCCGCTGAACGTGGCAGCCGTGCAGCGCCTGATCCCCCAGGGCACGGACACCGTCGTCGACCTTCAGGGGAACGTCACCTCGTCCGTCCCGTTCCTCGGGGGCAAGATCGCCGGCGCCGCCGAGCCCATGATCGGCAAGGCGCTGAACGTCCAGGCCGTCGAGGCCCGGAAGTGGCTCGAGAGCCGCTGACCCGAGGCCTCGCCACCGCGCCTCCCCGCCGACCCGAAGGATCCACGCAGTCCATGGAACTCCCCACCCCCCTCTCCCTCATCCTGATCCTCGCCGGCGTCTGGACGCTCATCGTCTGGCCGCCGTTCCTGCGGCGCATCCTCAAGGACCCCCGCGCCCGTGACGGGAACGGTGCCGCCACGCGGTTCCTCACGGTGCACCTGATGCTCATCTCCACGTCGATGATCCTCGGCGCCGCGACCGCCGTCATCGGCGTCCGCACCCTCGTCGCCTGACGATCCCCGCAGCCCGCCCCGCACCACCCAGGAGACCCGATGGCCCACGATGAGTCCCCGAAGGCAGCCGGCTCCCACCCGGTGATCCTGCAACGCTCCAGCTATCCCGAGTACCTGCGCATCACCGAGATCCTGCGCAAGGAGACCGTGGGCGGCATCCTGCTGCTGGTGGCCGCAAGCCTCGCGATCATCTGGGCCAACTCGCCGTTCGCCGACTCCTACTTCGCCATCCGCGACTTCGAGTTCGGTTACGAGCCGTGGCACCTGGAACTCTCCGTCGGTCAATGGGCGTCGGACGGTCTCCTGGCGGTGTTCTTCTTCCTCGTCGGGCTGGAACTCAAGCGCGAGTTCGTGGCCGGCGACCTCCGGCAGATCAGCCGGGCCATCGTCCCGGTGGCCGCGGCCTTCGGCGGCGTCGTCGTGCCCGCGCTCATCTACACCGCCGTCAACCTGTCCTCCCCGGAGACCCTGCGCGGCTGGGCCATTCCTACCGCGACGGACATCGCCTTCGCGCTGGCCGTGCTCGCGGTCATCAGTTCACACCTGCCCGGGGCACTGCGCGTCTTCCTGCTGACCCTCGCGGTGGTCGACGACCTCATCGCGATCGCGATCATCGCCTTCTTCTACTCCGAGGACGTCAAGCTCGTCTTCCTGCTGTGGATGCTCCTGCCCCTCGGGCTCTTCGCGTTCCTCGCCCAGCGCCTCCCCAAGTTCTTCGGCAGCACCACGCGCGGCCCCTGGCTCATCCTCCTGCCCCTCGGCTTCGCCACCTGGGCCCTCATGCACGCCTCCGGCGTCCACGCGACGGTTGCGGGCGTGCTCCTCGGCTTCTGCGTCCCGGTGCTGCGCAAGCGCGACGGGAAGACCGTGCCGCCCCGCCCGGACAAGCCCGGCCTCGCCGAGGTCCTCGAGCACCGCTTCCGTCCGCTCTCCACCGGCTTCGCCGTGCCGGTCTTCGCGTTCTTCTCCGCCGGCGTGGCGATCGGTGGTGCCGCAGGCTTCCTGTCCGCCGTCACCGACCCGGTGTTCATCGGGATCGTGCTCGGGCTCGTCCTCGGCAAGCCCATCGGCGTCCTGCTGACCACGTTCGTCGTGACCCGCCTGACCAAGGCGAACCTCGACCCGGACCTCAGCTGGTGGGACCTGCTCGGCGTCGGCATCCTCGCCGGCGTGGGCTTCACCGTCTCCCTGCTGGTGAACGATCTCAGCTTCGGCGCGGGCAGCGTGCACGACGACCACGCGAAGGTCGCCATCCTGAGCGCGTCCCTCCTGGCGGCGCTCCTCGCGAGCGTGGTGCTGCGCGCCCGCAACAAGCGTTACCGGCGGATCGACGAGGAGGAGAAGATCGACTCCGACGCGGACGGCATCCCGGACGTCTTCGAGGAGCGCGGCCACTAGGATCGGTCCATGACGGACACCGGCCGGACACAGGACGTGACGGACACCGGCCAACCGGGCAGGGCCCACGACGTCGGCGAGCCCCGGACGGCGCGGTCCCGGAACCGCCGGCGCATCATCCTCAGCGAACTCGCCCTCACCATCACCTTCACCCTCGCGGCGGGACTGGGCCTCGCGCAGCGGGAGGACCTCGCCTCGACGGCGCTGTTCCTGGCCGGGTGGGCCCTGAACCTCGGCGTCCTGGCGCTCTGCTGTGTCCTCCCGTGGTCCCGGATCCCGAGCAGCTGGGTCGTCCTGGTGCCGCTCGTGGATTTCGTCGCCGTCGGCCTGTCCCGGGCGGCGGCCGGCGAGGCCCTGTCCGGCGTCGGGCTGCTGGCGGCCTTCCCGGTCGTCTGGATCGCGGCGTCACGCATGCAGACGGCCGTGGCGGTCGCCGTCACGGGCATCGCGTCGCTGGCGATCATCTGGTTCCCGCTCGTCGCCAGGCCCGGACCGATCACGCTCGACACCCTGGTCGACCCGATCCTGCTGCCGATCATGCTCACCGGCCTGGCCTGGTTCGTCAGCGAGCTGACGGAGGACAACCGGCGACGTCAGGCGGCCCTCCGCGCTTCGCAGGCAGCCCTGCGGGAGAGCGCGGACGCCGGTCGGGCGCGCGAGCGGCTCCTCGGGACCGTCCTGGACACCGTGAGCGTGGGGGTGCTGGCAGTGGACGCCCGCGGGAACGACATCCTCATGAACGTCCGTCAGCGGGAGGGTCACGCCGCGGCGGCGCCCCCGGGCAACGACGATCCCTCCGAGGCCGAGCTGCTGATCTTCGGTGAGGACAGGGTCACGCCCGTCCCGCCGGACCAGCGGCCCGTGCTCCGCGCGATCGGCGGTGAGGACCTCGACGGCGAGCAGGTGTGGGTGGGCACGGGACGGTCCCAGCGCGCCCTCAGCATCTCCTCGCGCTCCATGCACGACGACGACGGCGCGTTCGCGGGGACAGTGGTGTCCTTCAACGACATCACGGAGCTGCTGCGCGCCCTGCACGCGAAGGACGACTTCCTCTCCAACGTCTCCCACGAGTTCCGGACGCCCCTGACGTCCATCCTCGGCTTCCTCGAGCTCAGCCTGGAGCAGCGCGAGGACCTGCCCGAGGGTGTGGCCGGTTTCCTCCAGGTGGCGCGGCGGAACGCCCTGCGCCTGGAGCGGCTGGTCGAGGACCTGCTGGCGATCAACGCGGGCACGTTCGCGGTGCATCCCGAACCCACTGATGTGGGCCGGGTGCTGGCGGAGGCCGCGTCGTCGAGCGAGGTGCGGGCCGCCCGCGCGGGGGTGGGCCTGGAGAACCGGGCGCCGTCGAGCCTGCGGGCCGTGGCGGATCCGCTGCGGCTGGCGCAGGCCGTGGACAACCTGCTGAGCAACGCGGTCAAGTACACCCGGTCCGGCGGCACGGTCACGCTCGACGCCGAGCTCGGCGAGGACGGCCTGACCGTCCGGGTGCAGGACACCGGGATCGGCATCGATGCCGAGGACCTGCACCAGGTCTTCGACCGGTTCTTCAGGTCCTCGTCCGTCCGCTCCTCGACCGTGCAGGGGGTGGGTCTGGGACTGCTGATCACCAAGAGCATCGTCAGCGAGCACGGCGGGTCCATCACGGTGACGAGCGAGCCGGGCGTCGGATCCTGCTTCAGCATGACCATCCCGCAGCCGGCGCCCTGACCCGGCTCGCTGCGCGCTGACCCTGGCAGGCCGCGCCGGGCCCGGCTACAGCAGGCGAACAGCGCCGGAGCCGGCTCTCAGGCGTTGGCCGCGAGCAGGGACTCCTCGAGGGCGACCCACGCGAGCATCGCGCACTTCACCCGGGCCGGGAACCGGGAGACGCCGGAGAACGCGGCGGCGTCGCCGAGCGCCTCCTCGTCCGCCTCGATCCTGCCGCGCGACCGCATCACCTCCCGGAAGTTGTCCACGAGCGCGATCACCTCGTCCCGGGGCAGCCCCTGCACCAGATCGGTGAGCACGGACGCCGACGCCATGGAGATGGCGCACCCGGCGCCGTCCCAGCTCACGGTGTCCACGGCGCCGTCGGCCAGGCCCGCGCGCAGGGTGATCTCGTCACCGCACACAGGGTTGAGCTGGTGGGACTCCCCCACGCGGCCCGCGCCGTCGTACTCCCGCAGGGGCGAGCCGTGCCGCGCCCTGGCGTGGTCGAGGATGATTTGCTGGTACAGCTGTTCGAGGCCCGTGCTCATCGATGTGCTCCAAAGAAGGGACGGACCAGCGCGACGGCGTCCAGGAACGCGTCCACCTCGTCCGTCGTCGTGTACAGGTAGGTGCTCGCGCGGGTGGTCGCGGTGAGCCCGAGGCGGCGGTGGAGCGGCTGCGCGCAGTGGTGGCCCACGCGGACGGCGATGCCCTTGTCGTCGAGGAACTGCCCCACGTCGTGGGCGTGCACGCCGTCGACGTCGAAGGACGCCAGCCCGATGCGCGGGACGCCGGCGTCCGGCCCGAGGACGCGGATGCCCTCGACGGCGCCGAGCCCCCGCACGAGGCGCTCGCCCAGGGTCGCCTCCCAGTCCTCGATGCGCTGCATGCCGGTCTCGGCGAGGTAGTTCGCGGCGGCGCCCAGGGCGATGGCCTGGGAGATGCGCTGCGTGCCGGCCTCGAAGCGGTTCGGGGAGGGCAGGTACTCCGCCCGCTCCATGGTCACGGTGGTGATCATGGAGCCGCCGGTCAGGAAGGGCGGGAGGGCGTCGAGCAGTTCCCTGCGGCCGTAGAGGGCCCCGATGCCGGTGGGGCCGAGCATCTTGTGACCGGAGAACACGAGGAAGTCGACGTCGAGGGCCTTCACGTCGACGGGCAGGTGCGGCACGGACTGGCAGGCGTCCAGCAGGGTGAAGGCGCCCACGCCCTGCGCGAGCCGCACGAGCTCGGCCACCGGGTTGATGGTGCCGAGGACGTTCGAGGCGTGGGAGAAGGCCACGAGCTTCGTGGCCGGCGTGATGACGGCGGCGGCCTCCTCGAGGCGCAGGGTGCCGTCGTCGGCGACCGGGATGAAGCGGAGTTCCGCGCCCGTGCGGGCCGCGAGTTCCTGCCAGGGGATCAGGTTGGCGTGGTGTTCCATCTCGGTGACGACGATGCGGTCCCCGGGGCCGAGGGCGAAGCGGCGTGCCGCCTCTCCCCCGCGTCCGAGGCTCGCGTTGGACATCGCATAGGCGACGAGGTTGATGCCCTCGGTGGCGTTGGAGGTCCACACCAGTTCGTCGGGACGGGCGCCGATGAAGCGGGCGACGGCGGCGCGGGCGTCCTCGTAGGCGTCGGTGGCGTCCACGGCGAGCGAATGGGAGCCGCGGTGCACGGCCGCGTTGCGCTGCTCGTAGAACTCCTGCTCCGCTTCCAGGACACTCACCGGGTTCTGCGAGGTGGCGCCGGAGTCGAGGTAGATCAGCGGCCTGCCATTGACCTCGGTGCCGAGGATCGGGAAGTCGTTGCGGATGCGGTGCACCTCGGCGTCGGACAGCCCGGCGTCGGTCGGGGTGAGCGTGACGGGTGTGTCGATCACGGGCACGTCGGTCTCCTCGGATCAGGCGGCAGAACCCGCGCCAATTACGCAAGGCTTCTCTGCTGTAATCCTCCCACTCCGGGCGGCGCGGGGCATCCCAGTGCTGCCTAAGTCGGGGCCGTCAGCGGGCCCGCCCCTGATCGGGACGTGCTATCCGGGCGTTCCCACTCCCGCTCCCGTTCCCGCGATCAAGGCGACGACAGCGTCCCGGTACCTCGTCGGGGCGTGGTGCTCCTGGGCGCGCCGGCTGTCCTCGACAGCGAGCGCACTCCATCGGGACCAGTCGTCGATGACAGCTTCCACGGCCGACGCGACGAGACCGGCATCGTCGGGTTCGACGAACTGCACGCTGCCATAACCGGATCCCGCTTCGAGCAGACCCGGCATGGCGGAGACCACGGCGGGGCGCGCTGCCAGCATCGCCTCGACGACAGTGTTGCCGAAGGACTCATCGAGCCGGGCGGGGACGAGCACGATGTCGGAGTCCGCCACCAGATCCCAGATGTCCTCCCTGAATCCCACCATCCTGACCGACGACTGAAGACCCTTCCGGGAGATCCGGTCCGCGAGGCTGTGAGCATACGCCTCGTTCCCACCGAACACCGCTCCCACGATGTCCAGCTGCACCCCCCGGCCCCGACGCCTGAGTTCGGCGACGGCGTCGATCGCGACGTCCACGCCCTTCCGGTGGGATATCCGGCCGAAATACATGAGCTTCACCGGCTCGACGAGCTGCGCCCGGGGCTCTCGCACGCTCTGGGGACCGGCCACTCCGTTGTAGACGAGCTGCGCCCGCGATGCCTTCCCGGGCAGGGATCGAGCCAGGACCCGGATGGTGTACCGGCTGTTGGCGATCACGACCGAGGAGAAGAGGAGCGGCAGGGCCAACAGGTACCGGATCACGGGCCGCACATGTCCTTCCGCTTCATGGACGTGCACCAGGACCCGGCACCCCGCGAGTCGCGCGAGGACCGGCCACCAGGGGATGCTCACGGTACTCACATAGACGACGTCCGGCTTGTACCGCGCGAGGAAACGGGCAATGGCGACGATGGACTGGGCGCTCTGGACGAGCAGCGACAAGGCCCCCCTCGGAGAGAGGAGGTTCTTGCGCAGTACCAGGGTCTTCACCACCAGCGGCTCGGCACCCCGGGCGCGGACGTGGGCCGTCAACGGCCCCTCGGTCGGCACCACGACGACGACGTCCGCACCTGACCGGACCAGCCCGTCGAGAGTCTCGAGCATCATCCTGTCCGACCCGTACAGATCGGCCGAAGGGTGCGCGATGACGACTTTCCGTCCAGTCACGTCCATGGGAACCTTCCGATAGCTGTCACGACGACGGATGCGGACTTGGTCGATACGTGCCCGCCCGCTCCGTGGCCCTTATCCTAGGGTGCGCCACGACATCCCGGCAGGCCCGCGACCCGACCGCCGGTGCCGCCCGCCGGCCGGCGTCCTCCGCCATTCCCTCGGTACCGACCTGCCGCTAAGCTGTCGACTGACGGAGCCCACATCGACCGAATCCGTCTGATGGTCTCGGGTCCGATGTCACGAGGGAAGCCATGATCGAGCAGAACCGGCGAGTCGGCGGCCGCCGGCTCCGGCGCCGCGCTGTACTGCTCGGCACCGTCCTCCTGGTGTCGGCCTTCGTCCTCCCTCCCGCGCAGAACAGGGCCGACCCCGGCGCGAGTGTCGACGGCACGGAGACC
This sequence comes from Arthrobacter pityocampae, assembly GCF_002927275.1. GTDB lineage: Bacteria > Actinomycetota > Actinomycetes > Actinomycetales > Micrococcaceae > Arthrobacter_D > Arthrobacter_D pityocampae. The sequence continues at coordinate 282,320 of NZ_PRKW01000003.1, forward strand.
GACAGCACCTGGTCCTCGTCGAGCGGGCGGGTGGACTCCCTCATCGCCCAGTCACTCGGGGTCCTGCTCCCGGGGCAGGCTCCGGACGCCGAGGGACGCGTCAGGACGGGCGCGGCTCCGATCGGGTCGACCGCGTATGCCGTACCCGACGATGCGCTCTTCGTATCACGGACCGGCAGCGACACCGCCCGCGGGACCCAGGAGTCGCCGCTGAGGACCATCAAGGCTGCGATCTCCGAGGCCGCGACCGGGCAGACCATCGTCGTCCGGCGCGGTTCGTACCACGAACAGGTGAAGATACCGACGACCAAGCAGATCACGCTCCAGTCCTATCCCGGGGAGGAGGTGTGGCTGGACGGCAGTGTCCCGGTGTCCGGTTTCGAGCCGGACGGGCAGACCTTCGTCGCCGAAGGGTGGACCGTGGAGTTCGACGCGAGCCCGACCTACTCGCGGGGCAGGGCGGACGGCACGACGCCGGGCTGGACGTTCGTCAATGAGGAGCATCCGATGGCCTCCCATCCGGATCAGGTGTGGATCAACGGTCAGGCGCAGCAGCAGGTCGGATCGCTCGACGACGTGGTCCCGGGCTCGTTCTTCGTCGACTACAGCAGCGACCGGTTGGTCCTGGGGTCGGATCCGTCCGGGAAGCAGGTGCGGGCGGGCGCGCTGGCCAAGGCGATCTCGATCCAGTCGGCAGGTTCCGCCGTCAAGGGGATCGGCGTGCGCCGTTTCTCTCCCTCCGTGCCCCATATGGGCGCTGTGACGGTGGAGAGCAACGACATCTCGATCGAGAATGTCGTCGTCGAGCAGACCTCCGTGACCGGGCTCGCGGTCTCGGGCGCCGACGCCCGGCTGAAGGGGGTCACCCTGACCGAGAACGGCATGCTGGGAGCGTCCGCGACCTACGCGGACGGCCTGTCCGTGATCGATCTCAAGGTCACGGACAACAACACCGAACGTTTCAACCATTCCCCGGCGGCCGGAGGATTCAAGATAGGGCGGACCCGGACCGTGCACGTCCAGGACAGCCTCTTCAAGGGGAACGACGGCACCGGACTCTGGCTGGATGAATCGGTGCAGGATCTGACCGTCTCGGGGAACGACGTCATCGGCAACGGCGCCCATGGAATATCCGTCGAGATCTCCGCCGACGCCGTCATCGCGAACAACGTCGTTGCCGAGAACGAGGGCAACGGCTTGAAGATCAACAACACGAGCGAGGTCGAGGTCTGGAACAACTCGTTCATCAGCAACGGGCGCCCGATCAACATCGTGCAGGACTCCCGACGCGGGGCGGACAGCGAGACGCCGGGACACGACCCGCGGCGCTTGCCCCCCGACCCGTCGATGACGTGGATCAACGGTCCGATCACCGTCCGCAACAACGTGGTCGCGGGTACGACGGCGAACTGTCTGCTCTGCGTCGAGGACTACTCGCAGGAGCTGACGGCCGAGGACATGGGAGTGTCGACGGCGGGGAACGTGCTCAATCGCTCCTCCGGCTCCAGCCCCGACTGGCTCGTGATCTGGTCACGCGGCGCCGGGGATCCGGCCGTCTACACGACGCTCGGGAGCTTCAGGAATGCGACCGGGCAGGCGAAGCACGACATGGAGCTGGCCGGTGCCGACGTGGCTGACCCGGTGACCTTCCGCATCAGTGACACGGTGCGGTCGTCCGTGGTTGCCCGGCCGCTGTCCGATCAGATCGCCGCGTTGCTGCGTGTCCCGTCCGAGACCCTCCTGGTGGGACCGGTCCGGGACTGAACCTGCCCCGCCGTGGTCCCCCACGGTGGCTCATGACGTTCAGGCTGCCGATGCCGTGCGGGTACGAAGGTGCTTGCAAGGGCCACGAAGACCAGGAAGGTGACGCTCGCGTCGAGGAGTCCGGTTTCGAGAAAGGTCCTGATCAGGAGAAAGACGAGGACGGCGACAGGCAGCGCATTCCTGCGCCCCCCTCGCAGATTGACGACCAGCACCGTGGTGACGACGACGGCGAGGACGGCCGTCCCGATCAGTCCCGTCTGCGCGAGAGCGGAGACCCAGCTCGAATCCAGGACCTGCTCGTTCCAGTACTGCCCCTGCACACGCACGGTCTTGACCGACAGCCCGGCTCCCACCCACTTCTGCAGGGATTCGACGGGGGTCTGCAGCACGACCTCCCAGGCAATGGTGCGTGAATTGAGCGTGAGGTCGGACGGACTCCCCTCCCTGTTGAGCAGCGACTCGAAGAAGGAGGTACGGATGGCGACCACGAAGATGGCGGGCACGGACACGATCATGACGAAGGCCACCCAGCGCTGGATCGTCGAGGCACCGAGCACAAGGATGACGATCGCGACGGCCAGACCGAGCAGGGCAGTCCGGGACTGCGTCGCTACGCACGCCAGCGTGTAGAAGAGGGCGGCGACGACGGCACCCGGCGTCGCACGCCGCGAGACGACGCGATGGATGGCTGCGAGCGCAGGGAGGGCGCAGAGAACGACCAGCCCGTTGGGGCTGACGGGGATGATCGTCCCCTCCAGTCGGCCGCCGCCCGCGACCGTACCGAGACCGGACACGACAAGGACGCCCCCGACGATCCCTGCGGCGATGGTGAGCTGCAGGAGAACGGCCTCCCGGGGGAAGACCGACACGAGCAGGACGACCGTCACGATCAGGAGGACGATCCGCACGGCGAGGACCGCAGAAGCGGCGAAGCTCCCGGAGTGGATCGCGCCGACCAGGGAGATCGCCAGGACCGCCAGGACGGCCAGCAGGGGCCCACCGGCGACCGGCAAGGCCGTGACGTGTGCCCTCTGCAGGAGCAGAGCCATACCGAGGGCCACTCCCTGGAGTATCCCCTTTGCGAGGACCACGCCGTCCAGGTCACCCTCGAAATAGACGCCCTTCCGCCACGCGGTGACACTGGCGATCAGGATGATCCAGATGACGACGGCGGCCGCTGCGCGCGACCTCGTCTCACTCACGGTCGGGGGCCCGGACCTTTACCCGGCCGCTCCCCGTGGCGCGCCGCCCGGACCGGCGCGGTCCGCGGAGGAGTACCACGCCTACCGGTTCGACGCCTACGGCCTGGAGTTCCCGCAGGGCGTCCTCCAGTGTCCTGACCGGGGTGCCGTAGGTCACGAGCACCAGCACCGCCTCGCAGACCGGGGCGACCGTCGACGTCGCCAGTGGATGGGACGTGGACGAGGTCGTGACGACGGTGACGTCGAAGTCGTCGCTCAGCTCCTTGAGCAGGCTCGCGCTCTGGCGGCTCGCCCGGGAGCGGGTGATCCTGTCGACCGATGAGCCGATCGGGATCCGGCACAGTGCACCATCCTCGATGACGGAGACCACGTCGTGCAGCGCTGCCTCACCGAGCAGCACCTCGGAGAATCCGGGTTCCGGGTCCTCGCTGCTGGAGCCTGTCCGTCCGGGAGGGGTGGCCCGCGTCGAATCGATGCTGCAGGTGCGTGCACCGGAATCGCCGATGAAGCTCGCGAACTCGTGACCGACGGTGTCGTGGCCATCGTCGTGTTGCCCGACGACGGTCAGCAGGAGGAGTCTGGGCAGCTGACCGCTGCGCCGGAGAAGAAGCGCGGTGAGCAGTCCGCGGTACTGGAGTTCGGTCTCCGCGGATACCGCCGCGCCCGCACGTGCTCCCCCGGTGTCGACGGAGCCGATCAGTCGTGTGTCAAACGAGCGGGGCATGTCCGCGCTGCCCTGGACCCTCCGAGGAGCGCCTCCCAGCACGAGGGCCCCGACGAGCCCCGCGGCGAGCCCGACCAGCAGCCCGATCGCCAGGTTGAGGACGCTGTTGGGCGCCGCCACCGACTCGGGGGCGACAGCGGGCTCCGTGACGAAGGCTTCCACCGCTGCATTGCGCACGGTATCGCCTCCCTCGAGCTGTCGGATGACGTCCCGCAGGTTCGCAGCGACGAGGTTCGCCAGTGTGGCTGCCTCCTCAGCGGTCCCGGCGGATGCAGTGACCTCCACATAGACCGTCTCCGCGGGGTTGGTCGCGCTCACGCGCTCCCTCAGCTCGGCCAGGGTCTCGGACGATTTCAGCTCCTGCAGCACGGGCGTGAGTACCTGGGGGCTGTCGACCAGATCCGGGTACGACTTCACGCGCTGCAGGACGAACTGCGAGTTCTCGAAACTGGAACTGGATTCCGAGTCCGCCCTGATGAAGAGGGCGGCCCGGGCGTCGAAGCGCGGAGTGGCGAGGCCGGTCACGACGACGGCGGCCATCACCCCGCAGATGGTCGCGGCGAGGATCAGCAGCCATCGACGCCGGAAGATGCGCCCGTACTCGATCAGCTCCACGACCTCACCTCCCGGTACCACTTCGGCAGAGCCAGTACCAGGAATGCGGCACTGGCGAGCATGACGAGGCTGTAGGCCACGACGAACGCGGGAGGGACCACGAGGAGCACGAGCAGGATGCACAACAGGCCGAAGTCCGTCGGTAACACGGCGAGCGAGTAGGCGAACGACGAGGAGCGCTCCGGCGCGGGCGGGTTCTCGCCTGATCGGCGGGCCCTGCGCAGGTGGTCGATCAGGAGAGAGGAGAAGAAGTGGACGGTGTCCACCACCTGGAAGGCGAGTGGAACGATCAGCCAGACGCTGTCGAGGTCGAGGTAGCGCCACCAGCACACCAGGATGCACAGGTGGACACTCCCCTGCTTGAAGGCGTCCACGGTGTGGTCCAGCCATTCCCCCGCCGCGGATCCTTTCCCGGTCAACCGCGCGAGCTGGCCGTCCGCCGAATCGAGGGCGTACCCCAACACCAGCAGGCCGGCGACGAGGAAGGCGAACCCGGTCGTCGGGTCCGTCAGGACCAGAAGCGCCAGCCCGGAGAAAGTGGCCACAGCGCTGGTGACCGTGACCTGGTTCGGAGTGAGGCCACGCGTAAAGGCCGCCGCCGCGAGGATCCTGCCCAGCCTCCTGTTGATGTACCGGGAATAGGCAGGGGCTCCCTTCGATGTCTTCTGCGCACTGGCGAGAGAATCCAGTGCCTGACGGAATGGTGATTGCGCCCCAAGTCGCACTGTCATGACTGTCCTTCGTACTGGGTGGACCTGATAAAGGTGTTCGGGTGATTGGGTCGCCAAGGTGCGTACGGACTCCGCTGATGCGCCTCCCTGGTTCCCTCGGGCTCAGACATGCGACGTCGACCGCCTGCTCTGCGAAGTACCCGAGGAAGGGGCGGGGGACGAGGCGCGCGGGGGCCGGGTCAGGACGACGAGGCGAAGAACGAGGGCGCCGATCAGGGAGCCGCATGCCGCACACATCGGGGCGAGGACGAACGAATCCGTCAGGGCGACGACCCCGGCGGCCAGAGCCAGCGACAGCAGGCTCTCGGTGAGGCGGACGCCGAACACGGTCGAGGCCCTCCCCCGGACGGCGGCAAGCGAGCCGTAGGGGATGCTTGCACCGATGCCCAGCGTCAGGCACAGCCAGCCGGCCACGGCCGTGGGGTCCGGCATCAGCCCGGTGACCATCGGACCCACCACCGGAAGCAGGAGAAGAGCCGCAACCGAACCGAGGAGGGTGAAGGCGGCGAGGGCCACCACGGCCCGGTCCGCGCGGCGGACGAGTTCCTGCAGCGGTTTCGACGGATCCCGGGCATAGGAGGAGAAGAGGAACGACGAGAACCCTCCGACGAGGAGGAGTGCCGGCGCGGCATACACCCGCGCAACCTCCAGTTCGCCCGCAGCAGCCAGACCGACGAACAGGATGACGATGAAGCGGACCCCCGCCAGCACAGCGGGCCTCAGGCCTTGCTGCGCTGCCCGCCACACCCCGAATCCAGCCACCTGGCGGAGGGCGGAACCTCGCATCGTGACGACGTACCGCGCCGACCGCGGAAGCAGGAAGACTCCGGCGAGTGCTCCGGTCACCTGTCCGACGAGGATGGCGAGGACGTAGTCGGCGAGGTGCAAGCCGTCACCGGCGGCGGCCAGGAGAGCGAGGCCCGTGCCGAGGATCATCGCCAGATCGACGAGGACGACCCGCCCGAATCTCAGGTCGATCATCAGCAGGCGCCGCACGATCTCCTCGCTCACGAAGGCGAATCCGGCCGAGCCGAGAATCAGCGCCTGTGCAATCCCGGACGCACCGATGAGGTGACTGCTCACTGTCATGAGTACGGACACGGAACCGGCCAGGATCAGGAACCAGGCCTGCAGCGCTCCCCGTATGGGTCGAGCGCCACGGTCCAGGACCGTCAGGCTGTCCCCGACGAAGCCGCTGACCAGGCCGGACGCCAGGACGAAGAACCCGTACAGGAGGCTGAGCCGACCGAGCCCGGCCAGATCCAGGGTCCGGCTGGCGAGGAGGATCAGTAGCAGGCTTCCTGCGGCCTGGGTACAGGGGGCGATGCCCGCCAGGCCCGCCGGCAGCATCTGCCCGATGCGGCGTCTCATGGGCAGGGTGCACGGGATGGCGTGAGTGCACGCCCGGCGCCGAGGGCGGGGCGGGGCGTGCGTCGGATCCCGCCCCAGCGGTGACTGCTGGTCCGGCGGCGGGCGACGAATCGGTTGTCCATGAGAGACCCATCGTTCGATGCGTCCCGGCGGGACGAAATCTGTGGAAAGCGTAGAACCCGGCAGACGGCGGAACACGAGTACCAACTACCTGAACTCCCCCGGGGAAGCGAGCAGCATCACTTGGACGCGCTGGACGCGGGTCGAGGTGCCGGCCGCGCGACCCTAGGGGAGCTTGGTCGTGAGCGGGAAGGCCCCGGAGCGGCGGCCACCGGCCCTGCGGCGGCCCAGGAGTCCGAGGCACAGCTGCTCGTACCCCTCCGCGACGCGATCCCAGTCGTATGCCAGGGCGTCCGCCTGGGATTTCTTGCCACGAAGTACCGTGTCCGACCTCGACGTCTCCGCGGCGTGAACGAGTGCGGGAATGTCCGAAGCGTCCGCGAAGTACCGTCCGTCGGCACCCAGGACCTCGCGGTTGAAGTTCACGTCGAAGGCGTTGATTGCAGCGCCGGCGCCCATGGCGCGCAGGAGTGACGGGTTGGTGCCGCCCACGGAATGGCCGTGCCAGTAGATCCGGGCGTTGGCGTACAGCTGGTCGAGGAGCTCCTGGTCCCAGACGCCTCCGACGAAGCGCACCCGCGCGTCGCCGAGTGAGGTGACGAGCCGGGTGTAGTCGTCGGCGTAGGGGGCGGACCCGACGACGACCAGCGGCAGCTCCGCCCTGCTGCGCACATATCCTTCGACGATGACGTGGACGTGGTTCTCCGGTTCGAAGCGTGCCACGACGAGGTGGTACTCGCCGGGGACGAGGTTCAGCTCTGCGAGGCGGTCCGTCGCTCCGCTTTCGAGGATCGGGGCACCGTACGCCAGGTAGGTGCTGTCGACGTCGAATTCCTGACGGTAGTAATCCTGGATGCCGGCGGCGTCCGCAATGAGGGCGTCGGACCAGCGAACAGCAAGTGATTCGGCGATGCGGTAGTACCTCTTGCCCAGCGGCCCCCACTTGGCACGCTTCCATTCGAGCCCGTCCATGTGGGTCGCAACCGGGATGCCGGCCGCACGGAGGACGGGCAGCCACGGCGCATTCGCGGCGTTGAACACGATGGCGACATCCGCGCGCCTGAAGAACAGGTGCCAGGCGGAGAGCCCCGTGTGGCTGAGCGTCTCGAGTGAACGCTTCTTGAGTGCGGGCAGATGGACGAGCTTCATACCCTTGTACTCGGTCACGGCGTGATCCGTGTCCTCGGTCGTCCTGCAGTACACCACGACGTCGTGGCCGCGTTCGGCGAGGCGCTGCCCGACCTCCTCGACGCAGGTTTCGAAGCCGCCGTAGCGGGCAGGGACCCCGCGAGTGCCGACGAGCGCGATACGGATGCGTGCGGGGCGAGAGGACAGCCTGTACATCGATGGACTCCCGGTCGGTATGTGCAGGCAACTCCCCCGGAGTCGGATGCACGGGTGGGTGGATCAGAGTGCCGTCTCACGGGCCGCGGGAGCATCGAGGAGCTCCAGGGTCCGCCGCAGGAAGGTACTGGAGGTGTGGACGGTGTACGGGAAGTAGACGACGTCGACGCCTACCCGCGCGAAGGCTTCCTCGAGCAGAAGGCCCTGGGGGGTGCCCTTCCAGTCGTCGCCCTTGAAGAAGACGTTGAAGCCCAGCTGTGTCCACATGTCGAGTTTGGTGGGTGCGGTCTCCGCGACGGCACGATCGACGAACCGCACGCTCTGGACGATCTCGATGCGTTCGATCAGGGGGATGACCGGGCGCCGTCCCTTGTTCCTCTCCAGCAGTTCATCGGAGACGACGCCTGCGATGAGGAAGTCACAGTGGTTCCTCGCGTGCCGCAACAGATTGAGGTGTCCCACGTGGAAGAGATCGAAGGCGCCTGCTGCGTAGCCGATCCGGATGGTCATCGCTGCTCCCGCCAGGGGCCGACCCGGCGAACGGGTCCGGTGGAGCACCGGGATCTGGATTTCTGCGCTCTCATCAGTACGCTCCGACCGGTCTGAGGACGACCTTGAAGGTTCGCCAGAGGATGATCAGGTCACCCATGACCGACCAGTTCTCCACGTACCAGAGATCGAGACGGACACTTTCGTCCCAGTCGAGGTCCGACCGGCCGCTGACCTGCCAGAGGCCCGTGAGCCCCGGCTTGATCAGGAGGCGGCGGTGCGTGTGCTCCTCATAGGCGGACACCTCGCTGACGAGCGGCGGCCTGGGCCCTACGAGGGACATGTCACCGCGCAGGACGTTCCACAGCTGGGGGAGCTCGTCGAGGGAGTACTTCCGGATGATCCGCCCGGTCCGCGTGACCCGCGGGTCGTCCCGGATCTTGAACAGGACGCCGTGGCCCTCGTCGTGCTCCTTGAGGAGTTCGAGCTCGTCCTCGGCCGTCGTGACCATGGAGCGGAACTTGAACATCCGGAAGACGGCCGAGTCCTTACCGGCCCGCTCCTGGACGAAGAACGCGGGCCCGGGAGTATCGTGGCGGATCGCGAGCGTCAGCAGCAGGAACAACGGCGCCAGGACGCCCAGGGCAAGCACTGAGACGACGATGTCCATCACCCGCTTCAGGACGTGACGTCCGCCCGTGAAGTGCGGCAGCTCGACATGCATGAGGGGGAGTCCCTCGACCGGCCGCATCGTGATGCGTGGACCGGCGACGTTGGTGAGCGCCGATGCGAGCACCAGTTCGGTCGAGGACTCCTCGAGGCGCCACCCGAGCTCCCGGATGTAGGAACTGCCCTTCTGCAGGGGTCCCGCGACGATGACGGCGTCCGCCCCCGTCTGTGCCACGAAGTCCTTGATCTTCCGGAGTCCGCTGACGACGGGAACGAGACGGTCCCCGGCGTGCAGGGCGGCGGGACTGGCCTTGCCCTCGTACACAGCTCCGACGACCGTGTACGCAGGACCGGACTTCCTCGCCAGCTGGGAGGCGACATAGCGGACATCCGCCGGCCGGCCCACGACGACGACCTTCGAGAGGTAGTGTCCGAGCAGGCTCTGGTGGAGCAGCCACCGCCGCCACATCCACCGGCCCGACAGCAGGAGGAGGGTGCCGGCCGGCAGCGCGAGGACGAGCATCCCCCGGAAGTGCTCGAGGTCCAGGACGACGGCGAGGACGGCCGTCGCCGCGAAGGTTCCGACACTCGCCCGGACGACCTTCTTGTATTCGCCCGCCCCGGTACCGACCACCCGGGCATCCCGGCTGCGAGCCAGGGACATGGCGGTCATCCATCCGGCCGCCACGGCGCCGCCGAGGGCCAGATGGCCGGCCCCTGACGACGCGCCCGCAGTCGATGCCGCCATGTTCAGGGCCAGGACGAGCAGGATCAGGACCGAATCCGTGGCGACGAGGGACAGCTGGTAGCGTCTCCGCCAGGTTGTCCCGGAAAGCAGAATGGGCTGGTTGAAGGCCGCGATACCCGGCACCCTGCTGGAACTGCCGAAGGCGCTCTGCACCTGTGTCATTGCATTCCCCGATTCCCGCGCCCGACGGGAATGACTTCCTCGGGCGGAACGGGGGCGACGCCGGCCGGATCGGTCCGGGGTGTCGTGAATGAACGAAAATGGTCCGGGAACATCGAATTCGAGCGGAAATCCATCGGGGAGGCACAGCAATTATCGCAATGTGGACGACCCATGGAGGGACCCGATTCTCGTGAATTCCGCAAACTTGTCTTCAAGCCATTGTGGAAATCGTAGGGATCCGGTCCCGTCACTACACGAGTGGTGTGTACGCGTTCACCCGTGACGCCTACGTGCGAGCCCTTTACGCCACTCGCGCGGCTGGACCGCGGTTACCCGGGAATGTGCGACGGGCGCGGATCGGGTTGTTGCAGGACCTCGCGCCGGCTGATGCCAAGCTTCGCGAAGATACGGTAGAGGTGTCCCTCGACGGTGCGCGTGGACACCCCCCGGATCTCCGCGATCTCACGATTGGTGTGCCCCGCCGCGACCAGCTTCACGATCACCTGCTCCCCGCGCGTCAGCAAGGCCTCGTGGGCGGGCGCCACCGCACTGCCGCCCGGTACCGCGCGAAGCTCGGTGCGCAGGGCCCCCAGTTGCCGGTCGATGCCGCGGGCCACCGCGCCGGACGGACCGACCAGGGATGCCTCCTCCAGGCACCGGACGGCGAGGGGCAGGTACCCCTGCTGCCGGGACGCCTCGCTCTCGGCGACGAGCGCGTCGCGGTCGCCGTCCGCGGCCGCCGTGGCGAAGCGGTGCAGGCTGCTGCCCGGATCGCCGTCGAACGCCCGCGTCACCTCGGCGAGGGGGCGCAGCGCCGTCCTGTCCCCCAGCCCCGCTGCGTGGTCGAGGGCGGTGGCAGCCACGAGGAGCGAGCCCCGGCCCTCGGCCCGTGCGGCGATGGACCGGAGGCGGGCCACGGCGCCCTCCTCGCCCAGGTGTCCGAGCGCGGCCGCGACGTGGGCGTCGCCCATGCGGCGGGCGACGGCGTCGGACCCGCCCGTCAGCGGCCCGTGGGCCTCGATCAGGGCCTGGGCGCCCGGCACGTCACCGGCCCGCGCGCAGGCGTAGGCCGCTGCGCCGGAGACCCACTCGAGCAGATGCAGCCCGTCGAGGTCGCGGAAGGCCTCGACGGCCAGGAGGAGGTGCTCGCGTGCCTCGCCGAAGCGGCCGGCGTGCAGGCTCCTGCTGCCGTCGATGAGGTCGAGCCAGCCGCTGAGGAGGAAGGCGCCGTCGTCCTCCGGCGGGTAGCACCGGTGGAAGCTGTCGCGGGCGCGGTCCCAGGCGCCTCCACCGATGAGGGACAGGATGAGCTCGCCGGACACGGCGTCGCGGTAGGTCAGGAGGTGCTCGGGATCCTCCTCGAGGACCGGCCGGGATTCGTCGAGGACGCGGGACGCCGCCATGGGCCGCCCGGACCGGGTCAGGGCGTGCGCGAGGAGGGTGTGGTGGACCAGCCGCACCTCCTCCGGCAGATCCGGAGAAACCGGAGCGGTCTCCAGGCCGTGGGCCGCGCGCAGGGTCCCTCCCAGGATCTCGACGGCGGTGCGGAGCAGGCGGACCGCGGCGTCGGCGGCCTCCCGTTCCTGCGGGCCGCCGCCGCGGCGGTCCGCCTCCGCCTCCAGCAGCTCGACCCACCGGTCGACGTCGGCGTGCAGCGCGCGCCCGCCGTCCCCGAGGTGCCGGTCCAGGTGCAGGGAGAGGGCGGCCCCGTCCCTGGCGAGGGCGGGGTCCTCCGCCGTCCGGAGCGCCTCGTCGAGGAGCACCCGGGCGAGCTGCCGGTTGCCGCCGGTCCCCTGCACCCAGGCCGTCTCGAGGAGGGAGGCCGGCGTGGGCGCCGGATCCCGGACGGCCCTGAGCGCCTCCTGCGCCAGCCCCGGATTGTGCAGGCGGTTCGCCACCCGCGCAGACCGCAGCAGGACGGCGTCCGCGACCGGCGAGGACGTCCGGAGCACCGAGGCCGTCCAGTCGGCGAGCCGGTCAGGGTTCCGGGGCGGGTGGGGCAGGGCATCGCCGACGGTTCCGGGTCCGGTCTCGGAGCCGTCGATCCCGATCCGGCCGTTCCCGGCGCGGTCCAGGGCGCGGGCGGCGGTGACGCTGCCCCGCAGGGCCTCGGCGTGCAGGGGGTGCCGGAGGGAGACGGACTGCCCGTTCAGGGGGTCCACCTCGATGAGCCGGTCCTGGGCCAATCGCGCCAGGACGCCGCGCTCCACGACGGCTTCGAGGGAGGCCAGCGGGATCCGCCCGTGGACGGCCACGGTTTCCAGGGCGGCCAGCTCGGCGTCGCTGCGCTCCCTGAGCCCGTGCAGCAGGAGATCGGTCAGGGGTGCTCCGAGGGCAGGTCGGGGCCCCCGCAGCCGCCAGACACCGTTCGAGGCTACGAGCCGGCCCTCAGCCCTGAACTGCTCGAGGAGCATGGTCAGCAGGAGCGGGTTCCCCCGGGTGGTGGTGGCCAGCAGGCGCGCGGTCCCGGTGAGGAGCGGGCCGCCGAGCACGTGGCCGCACAGTTCCCGGACGTCGGGCAGGGTGAGCGGCTCGACGACGTGATGGGCCAGCAGTCCGTCCTTCCCGGCGCGGGCGAATTCCTCCACCGGGCCCGGCAGCGGGCATGCGGTGGCCAGGACCTTCACCTTGCGGGCCGTGGCCAGCTGCATGATCAGCAGCGCGGACTCGTTGTCGAGGGCGTGGGCGTCGTCGACGAGGACGAGGGGCGGGGCCTGCGCCTTGAGATCAGAAGTGATCCCCCGCAGGAACTGGCGCAGGACGGCGGAGGGGGACTCCGCGTCGGCGGGCGTGAGCCCCACCAGGTAGCGGGACAGGGCCCCGTAGGGGACCGTGCGGAGCCCTGCGGCGCCCCGCACGGGGAGGACCCGCAGGGTGTCCTGCAGGTGACGGGAGATTCCGTGAGCCAGGGCGGTCTTGCCGATCCCGGCCTCTCCCACGAGCACGGCGCCCATCGCGTCGGGCGCCGCGAGCGCCTCGGCGACCGTCCGGGCGAGCGCCGCCCTCCTGCCCACCATCTGCATTCCGTCTCCCCCGGTCATCATCGCGTCCCGAACACCGAGCGCAGCTGCTTGCGGTTGTGCACGCCCAGTTTGGACATCGCGCGGTGCACGTAACCCTCCGCGGTGCGCACGGACACGTGCTCTGCGGCGGCGATGTCCTTGTTCGAGAGGCCGCGGGCCACCATCCTCGCCACCGCGCGCTCACGCTCCGTGAGCGCCTGGCGGGTCAGGGACCGGCGCCGCTCCACGGAGGTCTGCCGGAGGATCTGCTCGGCGCGGACGAAGAGCAGGGGGTCGTCCTCGGGTGCGCGTAACTGGACGGCGAGCAGGGAGGAGGATCCGGCGAGGTCGTGGTGGCCGGCGGCGAGCGCGGCCTCGGCCGCCTCCAGCAGCAGGGCGGCGTCCTGGGAGAGGACCCCCCTGCTGAAGAGGCGGGCCAGGTGCGCGAGCGGGCCGGTGAGCTCACCGGAACGGACCAGCAGGCGGTGGGCGACCGACGCCTCCCCGAGCCGCACGGTCTGCAGGAGGAAGAGGAGTTCGAGTCCCTTGCTGCCGAGGGCGCGTTCGAGGTTCGCGAACCGCAGCATCGCCTGCGCCGCGTCCTCCTGGTCCTCCAGCAGGGCTGCGGTGAGCACCCTGAAGTAATCGACCAGACGCACGGCGGGCCAGCCGATGTACCCGTGCTGGAGCCCGTCGAGGCAGCCCCGGGCGGCGTCGTCCTGGCCGTCCAGCGCGTAGGCGTACGCCGCGGCGGCTTTCGCCGCGGGCAGCATCCCCGAGCGGTCCTCGAGTCCCAGTTCGGCCAGCGCGGGCAGGAGCAGCCGGAGCGCCTCCCGGCTGCGACCCGCCCCGGCCAGCAGGATCCCCGCGAGGCTCTCCGCCCACACCTCGTCCTGGACGTCGGGGCGGGAGGACGAGACGCTGCGGAGGCGCTGGACCACCTCGTCGATGCGGCCCGCGAGGGCGAGGGCCAGCAGGGCGCTCTGGTGCGCCTCCTGCCCGTCGCAGGGACGGGCGGCCGCGGGCCGGATCTGGGCCAGGGCCTCCGCCAGTACGTCCACCCGCTCGTGCTGCCCCGTCGCGGCAAGGGCCATCATGAGCATGCCCTTCCCTCGGACCGCGGTCGACGACGCGTCGAGGAGGGAGTCGGTCAGGGCGGCGGCGTCACGGAGGACCTCCCGGTACCGGCCCGTGATCAGGCTCAGCTCGAGGCGCAGGAGGGCAAGGTCTTCTGCCAGCTGCTCGCGGTCAGCCCCCTCCACGGCGGAGCAGTCGGCCTCGCACCGGCGCAGCACGTCCAGCAGGGCGTCGTCCACGGGGGCGGAGCGCAGCCGTGTGCGCGCATCCGCCAGGCGGAGCGCCGCCCGGTCCGCCGGAGCCAGCGCGGGATCCTGCAGGAGGGTGTCGATGGCGGTGCGGAGCGCGCGGACGTCCGCGCCGTCGCGGGGCAGGCGCGCGTATTCGACGACGCCGGCCGGGTGCTGCTGCCAGTCGCCGAGCGCGTCGAGGAAGCGGCGCGCGGCGTCGGGGCGCGCGAGCAGGTTCGCGTGCCTCGCTGCGACCCCGAGGCGGTGATCCGCGACGACGCCGCCCGCGTCCAGGAGCCAGGACGTGAGGACGACGCCGACGGCGGGGGGCAGATCCGTGCGCCCGTCGATCTTGTCGAGGGCGGTGAGGATCGCGGGTTCCGGGGAGCGTGCCAGGGTGGCCCTGAAGGACGTGGCGGCGAACGGCGCGGCGATGACCGCGGTGGGATCCTCGCCCGCGTGCACGCTGATCAGCCCGCGCTGCCGGAGCGCGTCCACCTCCTCCCGCGGGATGTGGTCCAGGAGGATCCGCAGGGGTGTCTCGCCGAGCACGGACAGGAGGGCGAGGGCCGTCCGTGCGGCGCCGGTGGCGTCGTCGAACACGCTCGTCCCGAGGCCGGCGCTCCCCGGATGCTCCCTGCACCGAACCCAGATCCCGTCCCTGAGCCGCACCTGCCCGGATTCGAGCGCCACGGACAGCAGGACGCGGAGGGTGCCGGCGTTGCCGTCGCTCGCCCGCCACAGCCCGACCGCGAGGGCGCGGGACACCTCCCCGCCGAGGACCTCCCGCAGCAGGTCCCGGGTCTGCTCGAAGGTCAGCGGTTCGATGTCCACCCGTCCCAGGACCCGGCTCTGCCAGAGTTCGACGAAGGGCTCGGGGGTGCGGGTGATCTGCTCGGTGATGACCACGAGCCGCACGGAGTCCGTGGACGCGAGGTGCGCCAGGGCGGTGGCGGACGCCGGGTCCAGATCTGCCACGTTGTCGACGACGACGACGGGCCGGCCGCCGGGCAGTCCGGCGAACAGCGCCTGCAGCGCGGTGAGCAGCAGGAGGGGGGTCCGGGTCACGGCCTCGTCGAGGTCGACGAGGAGCACCGTGAGCGCACTGTAGTCGGTCGGGGCGCCGAGGCTGGAGCCGCGGATGTAGAGGATCTCCTGCTCCGCCGGCAGGGCGTTCACCGCGTGCCGGGCCACCGCCGTCTTGCCCTGTCCGGAGGCACCCACGAGCAGCACGCCCGAGCTCCCGCCGAGGAGGGCGGCCCGCACCTGGTCCGTCTCGGCGCTGCGGCCCACGAGAGGCCAGGTGCCCTGCGTCACGCGCTCATGCATGGGACACACCGGCCTCCTCGGAGGCGTCGGGCCGGTCCGTGCCTGCGCCTCGAGCGCACCTCGTCTCCGTGTGCTCCGTCATTGCCCATCCCCATCGACCGCATGACTGGTCCTCGACACCCCCAACCCGCCTCGGGAAGGGTCGCCACCTTCTACGTTGGTTTCGCCGAATCATACGCGAGATCATCTGGTTGTCTACCCGCATCGATACTTCAGGGATGTCCGGCGAGTCGCTCATGGCGTAGGGGCGCGGTCGGCTCCGGGGGTCAGGGAGCAGTCTGCAGCGGATCCGCGCGGAGCCCCCGGACCTCCCTGACCTCCCGGACAAGCTGGGCCCGTCCGCTGAGGCCGAGCTTCGCGTAGGTCCGGTGCAGGTGCCCCTCGACGGTGCGCACCGAGACGTACAGCGCCTGCGCGATGTCCCGGTTGCTCTCGCCGGCCGCGACCCGCCGCGCCACGGCCGCCTCGCTTCTCGTCAGGTCCGCCAGGCGTTGAGCGCCTCCCCGCACCTCGAAGTGCGTACCGACGAAGGGCGCGCTGTACCTGCGGAGGCGCCGTGCCACGGCGCGGGCCTCCGCCGGCGTCCCGGGCTCTCCCCGAACCTCCCCGGCGCGGAGGGCCGCGGTCAGGGCGATCAGCGGGAGGCCGACGGCGGCGGCGCGGTCCGCGATCGACCCGAGGGCGGCGCCGTTCCCGGCCCCGGTGGCCCCGGCGAGGTCGGCGAGGACCAGGGCCTCCTCCCCCTGCAGATCCGCGACCACCCGGGCCAGGCCGTCGGTGGCGCCTGGCACGCCGAGCAGGACGGCGAGCACGAGGAGATCCTTCTCGCAGGTCCGCAGCCCGGCCGGCCGCGCGTGGGCGAGCAGGGCGGCGAAGGGCGCGGGCCGCTGCGGCGCACCGGGCCCGGGCTGCTGCGGCGTACCGGACTCGAGCGAGCCGGCTGCCGCAGCATACGCGATCCCCAGGATCCCGAGGTCCAGGCGCCCACGGGCCGGCAGCGCACGGTGCTCCGCGAGCAGCGCTGCCGCCTGTCCCGTCTCCCCGAGGACAGCCGCACCCCAGGAGGCCACTCCCAGGGCGTACGGCAGCAGGAGGTGCCGGTCCCTCCGCATCCGCGTGAGCCCCGGCACCAGGGCCCGCATGCCGTCCCGCACGTCCCCGCGTCGCACGAGCACGATGCCCCGCAGCACCTCCCCGGCACCGAAGGGCAGCACGGCCGTCTCGGCGTCCGCGAGGGCGGCGAGCGCCTGCGTGGCCGCACCGGTGTGGGCGAGGACGAGGACGTGGTGGGTCAGGACGTCCTCGTACAGGTGGGCGAGGGGGTACGGGTCGGCGAGGACGGCGTCGAGCGCGGCCCGGGTGCACTGCACCGACTCGACCGCCCGGCCCAGCATGCCCAGGGCCCCACCGTGCAGGGCGAGGGTAGCGGCGCGCGACGCCGTCCCGCGGGCCGGGTCTTCCGCCGGCAACTCCCCGAGCACGTCCTCCGGGCGGCCCTGATCGAGGAAGGCCTGCGCCCTCGCAAGTTCCGCCGGCCATCCTGCATCCCGTCCGGCGAGCACCTCACCGGCGTCCACCGGGCGGACGCCGGCGGCGGGCGGACGCGCGCGGTCGACGACGGCAGCATGCCCGTCCCCACCGGGGACGGCCCGCATGAACCGCTCCGACGTCTCCGGCAGGCCCAGCGCGGTGGCGACCCTGGCGGCGTCGAGGAGCACCGCGGCGTCGACGGGCGCCCCGGCGTCGAGGGCCCAGTCGAGGTGGCGGAGGCGGTGGCACTGGTAGGGCGGGAGGGTGGACGCGAGATTCACGACTCCCGCGTGCAGCAGGGCCTTCCGCCCGAGCGGCAGGGTGGCCCGGAGCACCTCCCCGTACAGTCCGTGCCGGAGCGTCAGGTACCCGGCGTCGGCGGGGTGGGCGGTCACGAAACGCTGGTCGATCAGGGCGCGGACGGCGTCGACTCCGGCGAGGCGTTCGACCTCGGAGGCGGGGACCGCCCCGCCGAGAGCCAGGACGTCCAGGACGGCGCGCTGCGCCTCGGGCAGCGGAGCGAGGACCGAGGCGACGAGATCGGTGAGCGCACCGGTGGGCGGGTGCCGGATCAGGTCCAGCTCCGGCTCCGGGTGCCCGTCCGGTCCGGGACGTGCGGCCGTCGCGGCGGCGTGGTCGAGGACCGCCCTGAGCAGCATCGGGTTGCCGCCCGTGGCCTCCCGGAGGCGCAGCAGGGCACGGGCTCCCAGCGGCGCGGGCCCCGCCGCCGCGGACCCCAGCGCGAGGCCGGCCACGGACCGCAGCGTGGCGTCGGCGAGCGGTTCCAGCTGCATGCGGTCGAGGTAGCCCTCATGGGCCAGGGCGTTGAGCCCGGCGGCGGGGGCCAGGGCGTGGTCGGTGAAGGCGACGAGGCGGATCCTGCCGGTGACCACGAGCTCCGTCAGCACGTGGGTGGTCTCGTCGTCGAGGAACTGGGCGTCGTCCACCAGCACCACTCCTGGGCGGCCGTCGGCTCCGCGCAGGCGCTGCCGTGCGGCCCGCAGCACGGGGAAGGCACTGGCGAGGTCCGGTGCGGGGACACCGGCAAGGACCTCGTCGAGGGCCCCGTAGGGCACGGAACGCAGGGCGCGGGAGGCACGCACCACGTGGGCACCCCCACCAGGCGGCAGCGAGCGCTCCAGGGTGCGGAGCAGCCAGGACTTGCCCATGCCGGTCTCACCGACTACCAGGGCCCCCTGCCGGCCCTCCCACTGCAGCGCCCCGAGCAACGCGTGGACCACGGATTGCCGGCAGGGCAGCTGGTCCTCGGTGCGGAGGAAGTTCACCGTGGGCCGGGCTGGATGAGGTCGGCGAGTTCGCTGCGGGTGCGCAGGTGGAGCTTGGAGAAGATCTGGTAGAGGTGCCCCTCCACGGTGCGGGTGCTGACGCCCATCATGAGGGCGATGCTCCGGTTGTTCTCGCCGGCGGCAACCAGCTGCGCCACCTCCCGCTCGCGCCGGGTGAGCTGCTCGAGGGCGACGCCCAGCTCCATGTCCGAGGTGTCCCCGAAGAGCCCGCGTGCCCGCCGCTGGACGTCCCGGAGTGCGCCGCGAGCCCCGGAGAGCTGCGCCGTCTGCACCGCCTGGGCCGCGCAGTCCCGGGACAACCCGTGGTCGCCGGCGAGCGCCGCACTCTCCATCGCCTGCGCGAACAGTTCGGCGTCTGACGCCCCAACGGCCTTCGCGTACAGTTCGCACGCGGACCCGTAGACGCCCTCCACGCGGGCCGCCGCCGTCGCCAGTGCCGCGGCGGCGCGCGTGGTCCCCGACCGGACCTCGGCCAGTCGGTGCAGCATCGCCGCAAGGAACGCCCCCTGCGCCTCGGCCGACTGCGCGAGGAGCCGGAACCGTGCGGCAGTCTTCGGCTGAGGGTGGCGCGGCCCCGCGGCCACCGCGTGCAGGTGCTCGGCCACGGCGGCGGCAAGCCACGACGCCGGCCGTCCGGTCTCCGCCCGCGGCAGGTGCCCGGGCGGCGCCTCGCTCACCCCGTTCCGGGCGTCGGTTGCGGCGAGTGCCGCGGATGCCAGGGGCAGGAGGCCGTGCGGGTCCAGGACCTCGAGTTGCCGTGCCACCGGCAGGAGGAGTTCGCGCGCGTCGTCGGGCCGGCCGAGGAGTACCGCCCCCATACCGGAGACGAAGTCCTGCACCAGGTCGGGGCCGGCCGCGGACGACGCCGCGCTGGACGCCGGCCCCCCCGCGGTGGCTGCGTCTCCCGCGGAGTCGGCGGTACCCGCCGCGTAGCGGGCCACGGCGAGGCGCAGCCGGGTGACGTCGCGCACCCGCCGACCGGGCGCGGACGCATCGAGGCGCCCCTGGACCGCGTGGGCCAGCCCGACGGCGGCGAGCTGCTGGTCCGTCACCGCGAGGGCCTCGCACAGCAGCCCGTCGGCGAGGACCTCCTGGTCCGGGGTCCACCCGGAACGGTCCGTCCCGTGCAGGAGGCCGATGACCGCCGGGTAGTCGCCCGCGAACGCAGCGTCCTCGGCGCGCCCGATGGTCAGGTGCCCTCGGCACTCGAGGAGCTGCTGGTCGAGCCCCCCCGAGGTCCCGGGGTGCTGCTCCGCGCCCGCCAGGAGTCGATCTGCGTCGTCGAGCAGCGCCCCCCGAGCGTCCCGGAGGCCGCTGGTGAGGCGGGACGCGCGGCTGCGCAGCAGGAGCAGTGCCACCCGCAAGGGGATGGGCACGCCGTCGGTGGATTCCGGGCGGTCCGCGAGCAGGGCTGCCGCCTGGTCGCCGCGCCCGAGGTCGAGGGCGGCGCCGGCGGACGCCAACAGGCGCTCCGGGGTGCCGTCGGCGTGGAGGGACGCCCAGAAGAACGCCCGCTCCGGGCGCCCGAGGAAGGCACAGCGCGCTGCCGCCGCGAGGGACAGGCCCGTCGGGACCGGGAGGCCGGCGGCGAGCAGCCAGTCGGCGTGCAGCAGAGGGTCCAGCCCTCGTGGATCGAATGCGGCAGCAAGCACGGCGTACAGCGTCGCGGTCTCCTCCGCGGTCGTCTGCTCACGGATCGCGGCGGCGACGAGGGGCGAGCGCAGGGACACGGTATCGGTTCCCCCGCTCGTCCCGGAGACGGTGAGCGGATGCAGGGCGTCGAGGTGGACGGCTCCGTCCCCGGGCAGGGCGGCGGCGGGAGCCTCGATGCCGGGGTCACCGGACTGCGCCGCCGGCACACCGGCGAGGTGCCGGACAACGGCCGTGGGCAGCGAGCCGGCGAAGGCGAGCGTCCGCACGATCCGCTGCTCACGCTCATGCAGGGCCTCAAGCAGGGACCGGGTTCTCGTCCGCAGGTCGTCGGAGACGAGGATCCGGTCCGAGGCGGTGACCCAGGCCCCGCCGCGCAGGGCGAGTCCCCGGTGGGGCAGTTCCTCGAGGGCCGAGGAGAGGAAGCGGGCGTTACCCTCGCTCGAGCGGTCCAGCAGGTCGACGGCGGGGGGCGACACCGGGGCCCCGAGGACCGCCTCGGCGATGGTGCGGATCTGCTGCCGGGTCAGGCGCGGTAGGTCGAAGCACTCGAGGTCGCCGTCGCGCCACAGGTCGGAGAAGGCGCTGTTCATGGTTCGGAGCGCTTCGGCGGTGATCACCAGGGACGCCGCCCCGGCCACGACCAGACGGCTGACGACCATGGCGGACTCGGCGTCCAACTGGGCTGCATTGTCGATGGCGAGGAGCACCGGGCGGCCACCGGACTGCTCCTCGAGGAGGGCACGGACCCCCCGGATGATGGTCAGCGGATGCTGGGTGTCCCCGGACTCCAGCTCCGCCAGCAGGAAAGCGATGGCCCGGTAGGGCTCGGCGGATGCGCGGGTGGACGCCCAGATCCGCACCACGTGGTGGGTCCGGGATGCTCGGTGGGCCACGGTCCGCAGCAGCGCCGTCTTGCCGCGTCCCTCCTCGCCGAGAAGCGCGGCGCCGACGGCTCCCGGCATCTGGAGGCGCCGCAGCACGGCGTCCACCAGATCCGTCCGGGTGGCGACGAAGGCCTGCTCCCCCCGCAGATCGGCCGGCGCGCCGGTGGCGGGCGCGGCCGTGCCGCTGAAAGCGTGTGTTCGAGACTCCACGATGGTGCCGTCCTGTTCCCCAGAGAATGCAGCGAAAGACCTGCACTCACACTAGGAAGACCGCGTGCTGCTGACACGAGTGGGATCTACCGGCGTTCACGGGGGCCTACTCGCAGGCACCACGGCGAAGCTCGAGGAACTACTCGCGATCATGGGTCTGCGCTACGTGGGGCCAATGATGAACCACGGAGGGACCCTTGGCCGCAGCTGCTGCCGGGCTCGGCGCACCGCCGTCATTGAACGCCGTGAATTCACCGCCCGTTCAGTCCCTCCCCCTCTACGCTCACCCGGAATCTACTTCGCCCCGTTAGCGTCAACCCGGATCAGTCCTTCTCTCAGGGAGTACCCAGCATGCGTATCTCGATCATCGGGTGTGGTTACCTGGGGGCGGTCCACGCGGCGTGCATGGCGAAGCTGGGGCACGACGTCGTCGGGATCGACACCGACCTCCGGAAAATCGGGGAACTCCAGTGCGGCCGCGTCCCCTTCTTCGAGCCTGGCCTGCCCGAGCTCCTCGAGGAGGTCCTCGGAACAGGTCGGCTGAAGTTCAGCTCCAGCATCGACGACGCCAAGGGAGCGCAGGTCCACTTCCTCTGCGTCGGAACCCCTCAGCGGAAGGGAGAGTACGCAGCGGACATGCGCCACGTCGACGGAGCGTTCGCCTCTCTCCTCGACTGTCTCGAACCCGGCAACATCGTGGTGGGGAAGTCCACCGTGCCGGTCGGGACCGCGGCACGGCTGGCCGAGGACCTCGCCGGGCGTCACCCTGATGCCGTGCTCGCCTGGAACCCCGAGTTCCTCCGCGAAGGCTTCGCCGTGAAGGACACGCTCTCCCCTGACCGGTTCGTCTACGGCGTGCCCGACGGCGAACCCGGCGCCCGTGCGACGGCGGCGCTCGATGACGTGTACAGCACACCGCTCTCCCTCGGTACCCACCGCCTCGTCGCGGACTACGCGACCGCCGAACTGGTCAAGGCAGCCGCGAACTCGTTCCTGGCCACGAAGATCTCCTTCATCAACGCCATGGCCGAGGTGTGCGAGGTGACGGGCGCCGACGTGACGGTCCTGGCCGACGCCATCGGCCTGGACGAACGGATCGGCCGCAGGTTCCTGAACGCGGGGATCGGCTTCGGTGGCGGCTGCCTCCCCAAGGACATCCGGGCGTTCATGGCCCGCGCCGGAGAGCTCGGAGCAGATCAGGCGCTGACCTTCCTGCGCGAGGTGGACGCCATCAACGTGCGGCGCCGTCTGAGGGCCGTCGAACTGACCCGCAGGCTCGTGGGCGGCTCGCTCCTCGGCAGGCGCATCACTGTTCTCGGAGCAGCGTTCAAACCCGACAGCGACGACGTCCGCGACTCCCCCGCCCTCAATATCGCCGCCCAACTGCAGCTGCAGGGAGCGGAGGTGACAGTGACGGATCCCCAGGCGATCGACGGCGCACGGCTCCGCTTCCCCGAGCTCACGTACGAACCAGACACGGTTGAAGCCGTCTCGGGCGCCGACGCACTCCTCCTGCTGACGGAATGGGAGGAGTACAGGACCCTCGATCCGGAGCGCGTCGCTCGGCTCGTGCGCACCCGGACCATCCTCGACGGGCGCAACGTCCTCGACGCCCAGGCCTGGCGCACAGGAGGGTGGACCTACCGGGGCATCGGGAAGCCGTGACCGTCTGCGACCGTCGGTGGAGAGCCCTCACGCGATACGTCCGGCTCAGGTGAGCCTGATGGACCGGGGCCAGACCCATTGGGCTATTCGGCCGTCTCGGTCCGAGGTGACTCCGAGATGCCGAGCAGGGACAGCAGGTACCTCCCGTATCCGCTCTTGACCAGTGGGGCGGCGACGGCTTCGAGGTCGGAATCGCTGAGGAAACCCTGCCGCCAGGCGACCTCCTCGGGCGCGCCGATCTTGAGTCCCTGGCGGTGCTCCACCGTCCGGATGAAGATCGACGCATCGCTCAACGATTCGAAGGTGCCGGTGTCGAGCCACGCTGTTCCTCGCGGGAGGATCTCGACCTGGAGACGGCCCTGGTTCAGGTACTCCCGGTTGATGTCCGTGACTTCGAGTTCCCCGCGCGCAGAGGGCGTCAAACCCTGAGCGATTCCGACGACGTCATTGTCGTAGAAGTACAGCCCTGGGATTGCGAAATTGCTCCTCGGGACTTTCGGTTTCTCCTCGAGGGATATCGCCTTCCCGGAATCGTCGAGCTCCACGACTCCGTACGCGGACGGGTCGGCGACCTGGTAGCCGAAAATGGCCCCGCCGTCGATGTCGGCGAAGCGGCGGAGTTGGGTGCCCAGTCCCTGACCGTAGAAGATGTTGTCGCCCAACACGAGCGCAACCGAATCACTGCCGATATGGTCCTTGCCGAGGATGAACGCCTGGGCGAGCCCGTCGGGTGAGGGCTGCTCGGCATAGGTCAGAGTGACCCCGAACCTGCTGCCGTCACCCAGGAGCCGTCGGAACTGTTCGGTATCGTGCGGCGCCGTGATGATCAGGATGTCCCGGATGCCCGCGAGAATGAGCGTGGACAGCGGATAATAGATCATCGGTTTGTCGTACACGGGAACGAGCTGCTTGCTGATTCCCAGGGTGATCGGATGAAGTCGCGAGCCGGTCCCACCGGCGAGAATTATCCCACGCATGCCCTGATGATGGTCCATTTATGGAGCCTCCACAAACACCCGCGCCCTTTACCTGGTGCGAGGCCCCCGCAGGGGCCCGACATAGGACCTCAGCCGCTCGGAGGACAATGCGGGCACGAATCCTGCCGCTTTGAGTTTGGTGAGGTCGAGGGTGCTCCGCAGCGGGCGGGGTGCGGCCTGCGTGCCGGCGAAGTACTCCTCGGTGCTGACGCCGGTGACGTCATTCCGGGCCCTCCCGCACAGCGCGTAGACGTCGGCGGCGATGTCCGCCCAGCTCTGCGGCTCGCCGTCGCAGCTGACGTTGTAGGTGCCGTACGGCGCGCCGGTCGCCAGCAGGTGCAGGATGGCGCCGGCGAGGTCCTCGGTGAAGGTCAGGCGCCCCACCTGGTCGTTGACCACGCGGGGCGTGATGCCCCGGCCGGCAAGGCCCGCCATGGTGCGGACGAAGTTGTCTCCGTCGCCGATCACCCAGCTGGTCCGCAGGATGTAGTGGCGCGGCACGGTCGCGACGATGGCGTCGCCCGCGGCCTTGGTCTGCCCGTACACCCCGAACGGTGTGAAGGGCTCCGTCTCCGCGTGCAGGTCCCGGGTGCCGTCGAAGACGTAGTCGCTGGAAATGTGGACGAGTCTCAGGCGGTGCCTGCTGGCGACCCGGGCGAGGGCGGCGACTCCGGACACGTTGACGGCCCACGCGGCGGCGCGTCCCTCCGGGGTCTCGGCGGCGTCGACGGCCGTGTACGCGGCGGCGTTGATGATCGTCTCGTACGCCGCCCACGGGCGGGCGGCCTCGATGTCGCCGAGCAGGTCAAGGTCACTCCGGGACGCGAATTCGACGGACGGGTGGTCGGCGAGGGCGGCACGCAGGGCCGTGCCGAGCTGCCCGTCGGCCCCGACGACGAGTGTCTTCCGCGGCGCCAGGGGGGTGACGTCGGCCAGGCGCGGGTGGGCGCGGTCCTTGGCGGAGAGTTCGGCGTCGGCCAGCGGGACAGGCCAGGGGATCGCGGCCGTCTCGTCGGCGAGATTCAGGAACACGTACTGGTCCTGGGCGTCGGCGGACCAGTGGTCGTTGACCAGATACGTGTAGGCGGTGCCGTCCTCGAGGGTCTGGAACGCGTTGCCCACGCCGCGCGGGACGAAGATCGCCGTCGAGGGATCGAGTTCCGCGGTGAACACCGCGCCGAAGGACGGCCCCTCGCGCAGATCCACCCACGCGCCGAACACCCGCCCGGTGGCCACGGAGATGAACTTGTCCCACGGCTCGGCGTGGATGCCGCGCGTGGTCCCGGCGGTTTCGTTGAAGGAGATGTTGTTCTGCACCGGCCCGAAATCCGGGAGCCCGGCCGCGGTCATCGTCGCGTGCTGCCAGTTCTCCTTGAACCAGCCACGATTGTCCCCGTGGACCGGCAGGTCGAAGAGGAGAACGCCGGGGATGGGCGTCTCGCGGGCTGTAAGAGGCTTGGCGAAGATCGGTCCCATGGTCCTACTGCCCCTGTCCGGCGTATTTGGTCTCGGTGGCGGCCTTCTGCGGGCGCCACCAGTCCTCGTTGTCGCGGTACCAGGCGATCGTCCGGCGCAGACCGTCCTCGAAGTGGTCGAACTCCGGCGTCCAGCCGAGCTCCGTGCGCAGCTTCGTCGAGTCGATGGCGTACCGCAGATCGTGACCCGCCCGGTCCACCACATGCTCGTACGCGTCCGCCGAAAGGCCCATCCCGGTGAGGATCAGCTCCACGACCTCCCGGTTGGAGCGCTCCCCGTCCGCCCCGATGAGATACGTCTGCCCGATCTCCCCCCTGGTGAGGATGGTCCACACCGCGGAGGAATGATCATCCGCGTGGATCCAGTCACGCACATTCAGGCCCTCGCCGTAGAGCCTGGGCCGCACGCCGTCGATCACATTGGTGATCTGCCGGGGGATGAACTTCTCCACGTGCTGGTAGGGCCCGTAGTTGTTGGAGCAGTTGCTGATCGTCGCCTCGACCCCGAAGGAGCGCACCCACGCCCGGACCAGCAGATCCGACCCGGCCTTCGTCGAGGAATACGGGCTCGACGGGTTGTAGGGCGTGCTCTCGGTGAACCGCGCCGGATCATCCAGCGCCAGGTCCCCGTAGACCTCGTCCGTGCTGATGTGATGGAACCGCACCCCGTACCGGCGGGCGGCCTCCAGCAGTGTGTAGGTGCCGATGATGTTCGTCTCGAGGAACGGCCGCGGATCGTGCAGCGAATTGTCGTTGTGCGACTCCGCCGCGTAATGCACCACGGCATCCGCCCGCTCCGTCAGCCGGTCGACGACGGCGGCATCGGTGATATCCCCGACCACCAGCTCGCACCGGTCCGCCGGCAACCCCGCCAGGGACGCCGCATTACCCGCGTACGTCATCTTGTCCAGCACCGTGACCGACACGTCCGTGTGCTCCATCAGGTAATGCACGAAATTCGACCCGATAAAGCCGGCACCACCGGTCACCAGAAGATTCTTCACGTTCTGCACTGTACGGGCAGTCGCCCTCCGGGGCGCCAGCGACCTCGCGCCTGGGGGCTGAACGAGCTCATGAGGCCGGACGCACGGTCTCGAGGGGTCCGGTGATGCGCCGGTCGGAGCCCTGCGGCCTACTTCGTGGGATGGAACTTCTGCTGGGCTTCCAGCAGGCCGTCGCGGATGAGGAGCTCGACGGCGTCCGCGGCGTCGTCGAGCAGGAACGGCAGTTCCTTCTTCTCGACGGTCCCGAAATCCTTCAGCACGAAGTCCGCAGCATCCTGGCGTCCGGGTGGACGCCCTACGCCCACGCGTACGCGGTGGTAGTCCTTGGTGCCGAGGGCCTTGCTGATGTCACGGAGGCCGTTGTGGCCGCCCTCCCCGCCGCCGAGCTTGAGCTTCAGCGTGTTGAAGGGGATGTCGATCTCGTCGTGCACGGCGACCACGTGATCGGGTGCGATGTCATGGAAGCGGGCCAGCGCGGAGACCGGGCCGCCGGTGATGTTCATGTAGGTGAGCGGCTTCGCCAGGACCAGGCGCGGACCGCCGATCCCCAGACGCCCCTCGAGGGTGACCGCCTGCGCCTTCGAGGACGTGAAGCGGCCGCTCATTCGGGAGGCGAGGAGGTCGAGGACCATCTGGCCCACGTTGTGGCGGTTGCCGGCGTAGCCGGGCCCGGGATTCCCGAGCCCGACTACGAGCCAGGTGTCGGAGGACACCGATCGTTACCTACTTCTCGTCGGCGTCGGTGACGACGGCGTCAGCGTCGGCATCGCCGGCGGTCGCGCCTTCGGCGATGGCCTCGGTGTCGGCGTCGGTCTCCTCGGTCTCGCCCAGGTCCTGGACGGTGGGGGCCATGACGTTGACCACGAGGGTCTCGGGGTCCGTGAGGAGCGTGACGCCCTGGGGCAGCACGATGTCCGAGGCGTGCACGTGCTCGCCGATCTGGTGGCCCTCGACGCTGACGGTGAGGGTCTCGGGCAGGTGGGTGGCTTCGGCCTCGACGAGGACCGTGGTGGCCTCGAGGTTGAAGACGACGTCGGGAGCAGGCTCGCCCTCGACGTGGATGGCGACGTCCACCTGGACCTTCTCGCCGCGGCGGACGGTCAGGAGGTCGAGGTGCTCGACGATCCGCTTGAGCTGGTTGCGCTGGATGTCCTTGACGAGGGCCAGGTGGTCCTCGCCCTCGATGTCCAGCGTGAGCAGGGCGTTCGGGGTGCGGACGGCCAGGGTGGTGGCCTTGGCGGGCAGCAGGACGTGGATGGGATCCGCACCGTGGCCGTAGATGACCGCGGGGATCATGTTGGCGCGGCGGGCCTGGCGGGCCGAGCCCTTGCCGAACTCGGTGCGGACGTGTGCTGCGAGCTTCTGCTCGGACATGGCTTCTCCTGAAACGATTGCGGCTCCCCGCGCGGTTGCGGGAGCACTGGGACACTAGCCGGGGCGGAAGGAACACGCGAGTGGGCAGTCGTCTAGAAACCAGTCGAGTCGCTAGCCACCGTCGATCACGGAGTACGGCCGGACATCATGCGATCCGGCCCGCTCCCTCGCCTAGGCATCGCGATCCATCCTACAGGACCGGGGGTCACGGACCGCGCCGGACCGTGAGCCATACTGAATCCACTTTCCGCGGCCATCCGGCCTCATACCCGAAGGATCTTCCCTGAGTACTGCGCC
This sequence comes from Arthrobacter pityocampae, assembly GCF_002927275.1. Taxonomy (GTDB): domain Bacteria; phylum Actinomycetota; class Actinomycetes; order Actinomycetales; family Micrococcaceae; genus Arthrobacter_D; species Arthrobacter_D pityocampae. The sequence continues at coordinate 310,273 of NZ_PRKW01000003.1, forward strand.
GCTTCCCTCCCCGAGGGTCCGCACCGCAGCCGCACTCCTGTGCACGGTGTGGGTGCTGACTGTCGCATCGATCGTGCTCTGGCCGACGCCGGTGGACCAGGCCGTCGGTGGGGCGGTGCGCCTCGTGCTGGCATCACTGCACGGACGCGGCCTGCCGGTGTCCGTCTCCTACGGTGCGGTCGAGTTCGCGGCCAACGTGCTCATGTTCATACCACTTGGCCTGTTCTGGTTCGTCCTCACGCCGCGGGGCTGGCGCTGGGCGGGGCCCCTGGCAGGATTGGGCCTGTCGATCCTGATCGAAGCCATGCAGTTCGCGCTGCTCCCGGAGCGGGTCGCGACGCCCTGGGACGTGCTGGCCGATACCGCCGGTGCGGTCTGCGGGACGCTGGCGGCCTGGATGCTGATAAGGGCACACCACGGCTGAACGGCGTCGGCTCATGAGCCGTACAGCGCATCACGCGCCCCTCGTGGGTGATGCCAGGCTCCACGCCTCGGCCTGCACAGGAAGGGGCCAGCGGCAGCTGGGGACGGAGTCTTGGTCTCAGGAAGACTCCTTTGCCGCTGGCCCCGATCCGGGACCCGCACTTTCTGCGAGTAAGAGCCGAAGCCCTCGGGTCGAACCCTGATCGGTTCAACAAATGCAACCCTACGCAGACCGTAGGAGCCGCTCACCAGTACGCACTACTCCAGTTTGTCCGGCCGACTACCTAAGCCGATCCTGCCGACTACTCGTGCATCAACGCCGGCCACAACTGCAGTCAGTGCTCGTCGTCGTACGCCTTCATCTCACCCTCGAGCTCCTCGCGCGTGGTGATGCCGAGCTTGCCGTAGATGCGGTAGAGATGGCCCTCCACCGTCCGCGTGGACAGCACGAGCGTCTCCGCGATGGCGCGGTTCGAGGCCCCGTTCGCAGCGAGCCGCGCGATCTCGCGTTCCCGGGTCGTCAGATCGTGGGAGCCGCGCGTGTCCCCCTCCTCGTGCGCCACGACTCCCTCGAGCAGGGACTGGCGATGGCGCACGGCCCGCAGCGCCATCCGCCGCGCCCGGCCGTCGCCCTCCTCCTCGAACAGGCGCATGGCTCGTGCCGAGGCCTCTGCGGCGAGGGGGATCTTCTGGATCTCCTCCGCTCGATCCGCGACCGCGAGCAGGGCGTTGGCATCGCGGTCCGCCTGCGCGTGGGCGAACCGGGAGAGGACCTGCGCCTCCGCGCCCTCGAACTGATCGGCGAGCTCGGCGAGGCGCCACGTCCGGGCCGTGTCGCCGAGCACCGCCAGGAGTTCCAGCATGTCCTTCTCGCACGAGCGGAAGGACGCCTCCCGGGCCGCATCGGCCAGGGCCTCGAGCCCTCCGACGTCCGCGGGGGCGTCGGTCCCACCGGTGCCCGCCGCAGCGAGGAACGCCTGCCCGAGGAGGAGCAGCGGGCGGCTGCCGATCGAGGCCACGCCCGCGAACTCCTTCTCGAAGACAGCAACCGCTCCGTGGTCCCCCAGCGAGTGCGCGGCCCACGCCGCGACCCCGAGCGCGTAGGGCAGCAGCATCTCGGAGTCGACCCGCCGGAGGCATGCGAGGGCCGGCTCGAGGAGGGTCAGCGCGGTGCGGAACTTCCCGCGGCGCGCCTCGAGGACGGCCTCGAGGGCCGCCAGCGGACCGGCGATGTACTCGACGCTCACCACGGGCCGCTGCCGGTACTCCTCGAGGACACCCTGTGCAGCGGTGATCTCGCCCGCATGGATCAGGGCGCTGACGTAGCGTGCCACGAGGCGCGGCCGCAGATACTCGAGGTTCCCATGGGAGCGGTCCACGGCGTCGACGGCGGCCCGGATGCCGGCCAGGGCTGTATCGCACTGGCCGAGGGCTGCATCGATCTCACCGCGGAAGAGGAGCAGGAGGACCGGCAGCGACGATTCGGATTCCGCGTTCGGAGGCGCGAGGACGGCGTCGAAGGCATCTGCCTCGGCGAGGGCGGTGTCGAACTCGCCCTCGAGGATCCATCCGAACAGGTGGAGCAGCCGCAGGCCCTGCCCGGCCCGCTCCCGCTGGTCCGCCTGCTCCACCGACTCGGCGTCCTCATCACCGAACACGGCGACCAGCCGCTCCGCGCACGCGTCGGCGATCGCGTGGATGCCACGCGGGTCGTCCCCGCGCTGCACGCAGGCCAGCGCCTTCAGGGCCGCGGCATCCGCGGCGACCACGGGCCTGCCCGGATCCGCCAGGACCTGATCGAGCAGCTCCACGGCGACGGCGTACTCGCCGAGGCCTACCCGCACCCGGGCCTCCTCGACCCCTCCGGCGGACTCCTCCCCCGCCGCCCGAGCAGCCCGCGCGAAGCGCAGGGCGGACTCCGTACTGGAGACGTGCGCCGCGGTGCGGGCCGCCGTCAGGAGGATGTCCGGCGGCACGGCCATGCCGCAGTCGAGGGCCCAGTCGAGGTAGTCGATCATGCCGTCGTCCACGGCGGGGGGTACCACGGCGTCGTCGAACAGGCGCCGGCGCAGGTCCGCGCTGCGCCCGGCGGGGACGAGCGCCCGGAGAACGCGCGTCATCATCGGGTGGGCCACCCTGAGGTCCGTGGAGGACGAGTCGCGGGGGCGCAGGAGGCCGCGCCGCACGAGCTGCTGGGCCACGACGTCCTCCTCGATGGCCGCCAGCTGCGTCTGTGAGATCCCGCCGCTGAGCGCCACCACCTCGTAGGCGGTCCGCTCCTGCTCCGTCAGTTCCCGGAGCACGGTCTTCGCCAGGTCCATGAGGGGCGGGGCCGGTGGATGGAACCGGCCGGACAGGCACCACACGCCGTCCTGCTCCACGAGCTCCCCGGTAGCTGCGGCGTGGTCCAGCAGCGCGCGCAGCATCAGGGGGTTCCCCGCGCTCTGCCGGGCGAGGTAGTGGCCGGCCCCCCGGGACAGGCGCCCGCCCTGGATCGCCTCGCACAGGGCGACGGCGTCCTCGTCCTCGAGGCCGGAGAGGTCCACCCTGCTGATGAATCCATCCGTGTAGAGGGAGAACAGGTCTCCGGTCCGCGGCGGCAGGCCGTCGGAGAAGAGGACCACCTTGATGATGCGTGAGATGACCAGCTGGGTGAGGATGTGGCTGCTGTCGTCGTCGAGGTACTGTGCGTCATCGACGACGACGACCGCACTCCGGCCCTCGGACGCCGCCCGGAAGTAGGCCACGAGGGCGCGGAGCGCGGAGAGGGACGAGTCGAGGGTCTGGGGCGTCGCGTGGGAGAGGTAGGGGCCGAGCGCACCGTAGGGCACCTCGGCGAGGTTCTCCGTGGCCCGGACGAGGAAGAACCGGGTCTGCTGCGGGTCCCCCATGGTCACGAGCTGTCGGGCAATGGCGCTCTTGCCCGTCCCGAACTCGCCCACCACGAGCGCCCCGTGCAGATTGGGGTGGGACAGCGTCTGGGTGATCGCCGCCAGGGGGCCCTGAGCCCCTACGAGGGGCACCCGCCCGCCGTTGACGCTCATCCGAGCGGCGCCGGGAACAGCTCTGCAAGCTGGGAGCGGGAGGACACGTGCAGTTTCGAGTAGATCTGGTACAGATGCCCCTCGATGGTCCGCACGGACACGCACATGACCTCGGCGATCTCCCGGTTCATGAGGCCGCCCACCGCGAGCTGGGCGATCTCCGCCTCCCGCGGGGTGAGGCAGTCGAGCCGGGACGCCGGGCCGTCGGGGTCGAGGTCGGCCAGGACACGGCGCACCCGCTGCTGGACCTCGCGCACCGTCGTCTTGTCCCCCGCGGCCCGTGCCGCGTGAAGGGCCGAGCGTGCGGCATCCCGCCCGAAGTTCTGGTCCCCGCCCTCGGCGGCCAGGTCCATGGCCTGCAGCAGCACCTCGGCGTCGCGGTGGTTCACGCCCTTCGCGAACGTCTCGCACAGGAGGGCGTAGGGTCCCTGCACGCGGGCGGCGATGTCGGACAGCTCCGCCAGCACCCCGCTGCTGCCGAGCCGCACGGCGCTGGTGAACGCGGAGAGCGCGAAAAGGGAGGCGCCGCGCTCCGCGTCGCTGCGCCCCAGTGCCTGGAGCTGCCGTGCGGCGTCGGGCTTCGCCTCCCGCAGCCCGACACTGAGCAGCTGCAACTGCGAGGCGATCCGGCGCACGAGCCACGGATCACCCGCGGTGGGCTCCGCATGCACCAGCAGGGGGATGGCGGCCTTGATGTCATCGCCCACCGAGTAGCAGTAGGCGATGGCCGAGGCGGCGAGGGGCAGCACGCGTTGCGGGTCACCGACCCGCAACTGGTCGAAGGCCGGCGCCAGGACCGCCAGCGCCTCCGCCGGCGTCCCGTACCGACCGCGGACGAGCCCCAGGGCCAGCTGGACGGCGGAACTGTGCAGCACCGCGCCGCTGTCGCCGTCCGTCAGGCGGAGCCTGTGGGCGCCCTGCCCCCAGCACCCCGTGGCACTGTAGATCGCAATCAGCCGCAGGTAGGCGAGTTCCCGGGTGCGGGCGGCGACGTCGAGCTCCTGCAGGCGGTCCGCCACGGCATCGGCGAGCTGCAGCGCGTCCAGCTGGTTCTCCAGCATGGCCCAGGCCTCGGCCAGCAGGACGTCGGCGGCGATCCCCTGATCCGTGCCCAGCAGGGCGCCCGCCGTTCGGAGGGACAGCACAAGATCCCGCGCCTCCGCGAACCGGCCCAGCAGGGAGGCGATCTCCGCGCGGGCGATCACCACGTCCGCACGGAGCCGGGCGCGGTCCTCGGAGCCGAGGCCGGCGTCGGACTCCAGCCGTTCCTCCGCCTCGTCGAGGGCGCCCTCCACCCCGCCGAGCCCCAGGCGGTGGCGCAGGAAGACCCCGGCGAGGAGCAACGGCACTGCCTCCGCGGCCGACGCGCCGTCGAGCAGGGGCGCGGCGAGCAGCAGGCCGTTGCCGGCGTCCTCGAAGCGTCCCACGAAGGTCAGGGCGCGGAGTCGCTCGACGGCGACGGCGGCCGAGGAACGGTAGGCGTCACCCAGCCCCGCGTACTCGGCGGCGGCGCCGAACCGGCCGGCCCGGTTCGCGGACCGCGCAGCCGCGAGCAGGAGGGCGGGCGGGACCGGCCGCTGGCACTTCAGGAGCCACTCCGCGTGCCGCTCGGGGTCGAGCAGGTCCCCGGTCGCGGTGCCGTCGACCCACCGTCCGTACAGGTCACCGGCGTGCTGGGCGGACAGGGATGCCGCGATCCCGGCGCCGATCACGGGGTCGCGGAACTCGATGCCCTCCTGCTCGCGGTGCCGCACCGCGAGCAGGCCGCCGCTCTGGAGGGCGTCCAGGTCGGCGCTGCTGGCGATGGACCGCGCGACCGGCAGGGGCAGCTGCCCGGCCAGGGCGATGACGTGGGCGATCTCCTGCTGCGCGGGAGGCAGATCCTCGAGGACGAGCTGGACGGCCTCGGCGATCTCGGTGGGCACGGGCACGACGCCCGGCAGGAGCACCCACGTCCGCCCGTGCAGCACGACGCTGCGCCCGCGGACGGCCCGGATGGAGGCCTGGAGGAGGCGGGCGTTGCCGCCGCTCATCCGGTACAGCAGCGCCGCGGCCTCCGCACTCACCGGCCCCTGGAGCTCTGCCGCCGCGAAGTCCCGCGCCTCCAGGGCATCGAACGGGGCGAGATCGAACCGGTGCAGGGAGCCGTCCCGCCACAGACCGGCCAACTGGGGGTCCGCCGAGGCGAAGTCCTGGGAGGTCAGCAGCACACTGGCCGTCCCGCCGAGGACGAGCTGCCCGATCAGGGCCGCCGAGGACGCATCGAGGTACTCCACGTTGTCCACGGCGAGGACCGCGCGGCGTCCCCGCGCCTGCTGGTTCAGGTAGTCCCCGACGGCGCGGAGCACCATCACGGGGTGCTCGACGACGTCCCCCTCGAGTTCCGACAGGAGGAAGTTGACCGACCGGTAGGCCTGGTCCCGGAACCCCCTGGACCCCCGGATGCGCACGACGTACAGGGGTTCCGCGCTGGAGGCCAGCACCTGCTGGACGACGGCCGTCTTGCCGACGCCCGCCTCGCCCACGAGGACGGCACCGACGGACCCGGGGGTGCTGAGGGCGGCCTCGACCGCCGCGAGGACGTCCGCGCGGCCGACGAAGGGGAACGCGTCGTCGAGCGCGGGCGTCAGGCCGGGGCCTGCGGAGGAGCGCTGGGGGGCAGTGGATCGAGCACGTGACACGCCCTGGCCGTTCGCAGCCATAGGACCACATCCTAGTATCGAGGGGGGTCGTTCGCCTCCGAGCCTAGGTAGGGTCAGGATGTGCTACACGAGTAGCACTTACGGGAGTTACCTCCCTCCTACTCGAATTCCATCCGTGAAAGTACTGAGTATCTACTCAGTTTCTTCCGGTGCGTGCTACCTGCCCGGGCAGCCGGTGCGGTGCGGCTGCCCGGGACCGGTCAGGAGTTGCCGTCGAAGAGGCTGGTGACCGAGCCGTCGTCGAACACCTCGCGGATGGCCCGGGCGATCAGCGGGGCGATCGACAGCACCGTCAGCTGCGGGAAGCGCTTCTCCGAGGGGATCGGCAGTGTGTTGGTGACCACGACCTCGCGGGCCCCGGATTCGGCGAGGCGGCGTGACGCCGGCTCCGAGAAGACCGCGTGGGTAGCCGCGATGATGACGTCCTTGGCGCCGGCGTTCTTGAGCACCTGCACGGCGCCGGAGATGGTGCCGCCGGTGTCGATCATGTCGTCGATCAGCACGCAGGTGCGGCCCTCGACCTGGCCGACCACCTGCTTGGAGACGGCCTGGTTGGGGACCGTCAGATCGCGGCTCTTGTGCACGAAGGCCAGCGGCGCGCCGCCGAGGCGCTCCGCCCACTGCTCGGCCACCCGGACGCGGCCGGTGTCCGGGGAGACGACGGTGACGTTGTCGGCGTCGACGCGGGAGCGGATATAGTCCGCGAGCAGCGGGATGGCCATGAGGTGGTCCACGGGGCCGTCGAAGAAGCCCTGGATCTGGGAGGTGTGCAGGTCCACGGACATGAGCCGGTTGGCACCGGCGGTCTTGTAGAGGTCCGCGACGAGGCGCGCCGAGATGGGCTCGCGCCCGCGGCCCTTCTTGTCCTGGCGGGCGTAGGGGTAGAACGGGGAGACGACCGTGATGCGCTTGGCCGAGGCCCGCTTCAGGGAGTCGATCATGATGAGCTGTTCCATGAGCCAGTTGTTCAGCGGGGCCGGGTGCGCCTGGATCACGAAGACGTCCGTGCCGCGCACGCTCTCCCCCGAGCGCACGTAGATCTCGCCGTTGGCGAAGTCGTAGGCGGAGACCGGCAGCAGCTCGGTGCCCAGCCAGGACGCGATCTCCTCCGCCAGCTCGGGGTGCGCGCGCCCCGAGGCCAGGACCAGCTTCTTCTCGCCGTGTGCGGTGATCTCGCTCATGCCTGCGTGCTCTTCTCTTCGGTGGGGGTACTCGTGGGGGATTCTGTGGTGGTTCCGGCGGAGGGGGCTTCGGCGGCCGCGGTCGCGGAGGCGGTGCCGGGGCGCTTCGCGGCCACCCAGTCGGGGATGTTCCGCTGGGCTGCGACGGACAGGGCGAGCGAACCGGCCGGGACGTCCTTCCGGACCACGGCGCCGGCGCCGGTGTAGGCGCCGTCGCCCACGCGCACCGGGGCCACGAACACCGTGTTGGAGCTGGTGCGGACGTGGGAGCCGATCTCGGTGCGGTGCTTGTTCACGCCGTCGTAGTTGGCGGTGATGTTGCCGCAGCCGATGTTGGTGTACTCGCCGATCTCGGCATCCCCGGCGTACCCGAGGTGGGACAGCTTGGAGCCGCGGCCGATCGTCACGTTCTTGGTCTCGTAGAACGCCCCGATCTTGCCGTCCTCGCCGAGGACCGTGCCCGGGCGCAGGTAGGTGAACGGCCCCACGCTGGCGCCGGCGCCGATGCGCGCGCCGCTGCCGTGCGTGCGGACCACGTGCGCGCCCTCGCCGATGACGACGTCCGTGAGCGTGGTGTCCGGGCCGACGACGGCGTCGCGCGCCACGGTGGTCCCGCCATGGAGCTGCGTGCCGGGCAGGACGGTGACGTCCTCGTCGAGGACCACGGTGGCGTCGATCCAGGTGGTGGTCGGATCCACGACCGTTACGCCGGCCAGCATCCACCGCTCGACGGTGCGGCGGTTGAGTTCGGCGCCGAGCGCGGCGAGCTGCACGCGGTCGTTGGCACCCTCGACCTGCCAGCGGTCCTCCTGCACGACGGCGGCGACGCGTCCGCCGCCGGCCCGGGCGATGGCGAGGACGTCCGTCAGGTACATCTCGCCCTGCGCGTTGGAGGCGTCGACCTGCGTCAGGGCGTGCCGCAGGACGGCGGCGTCGAAGGCGTAGATGCCGGAGTTGACCTCGCGGATGGCGCGCTGCTCCGGCGAGGCGTCCTTGTGCTCGACGATCGCGAGGACGGTGCCGTCCTCGTGGCGCTGGATGCGCCCGTAGCCGGTGGGGTCCTCGAGGATGGCCGTGAGCACGGAGACGGCGTTGGCCTCGCCGTCGTGGACGGCCACGAGGTGCTGCAGCGTCTCCGCGGTGAGCAGGGGGACGTCGCCGTAGGTGACAACGACGGTGCCGGTCACGGGGCTCCCGGCGCGGGCGTCGAGGCCCTCGAGCGCCACCTGCACGGCACGGCCGGTGCCCGGCAGCTCGTCCTGGTCGATCAGGACGGCCCGGGGGTCGAGGCCGCTCACGTGCTCCGCCACGCGGTCCCGCTCATGCCGGACGACGACGGCGAGCTCCTGCGGCTGGAGGGCGCGCGCGGCCCGCAGGGCGTGGCCGATCATGGAGATGCCGCCGATGGGGTGCAGGATCTTGGGGGTCCGCGATTTCATGCGGGTGCCCGCGCCGGCGGCGAGGACGATGACGGCTGCCGGGACCCCGGTCTCCCCTGCGTGCGTGGTTTCGTCCTGGTGGCTCACGAAGAAGCACTCCTACCTGTAGGTGACCGGCGTACGCGGCGGGCCGGCCGGTCCGGCCGGCACCTCCCAGCGTTCCGCCCATAGGATTCGAACCTATACTCCACAGCTCCAAAGGCTGGGGTGCTGCCGTTACACCAGGGCGGACCGCGACGTGCCCCGGTGATCCGGAGCAGGTGCGCACGGTTATCTAGTTTGCCATGCCCGCGGGACTTTGCCATGACGGGCACCGCCGCCGGGCGGACCCGCCCCCGAGGTGCCATTGAAGCCCTCCCGCTGCGGGGCTAGATTACGATCATGCGTCCTCCCCGGCCAGAGATGTCCAACGCTGTTCCGCCGCCCGCGCTGAAGACGGCGCCCCCTCCCCCGCTGGTGCGCTACGTGGGCGCGCTGTGGCTCATCGGCGCCGCGGTCGGTGCGGCGGCGCTCGTCTTCGCCTACCTGGACCGCGATACGCACCTGGCCGGTCTGCGCGACACAGCCGCCGGCCTCGACGCCGCCGCGGACGCGGCCCGGCTCGACCAGGTCGCCGCGATCGCCCTCTGGGGCACGCTCGCGCTCTATGCGGTGGTGCTGGTGGTCGAGGCCCTCCTCGTCCGCCCGCTGCTGCGGGGCGCCGGCGCCGCACGCTGGGCGCTCCTGCTGATGCTCGCGCTCAACACCGGCGCCGTGGTGCTGGTGTTCGTCTTCCTCGGCGACGGCTCGGCGGACTTCCAGCCCACGGTCCACCTGGCGGGTGTCCAGCTGGCGGTCGCGGCGCTCGCGGTCCTCCTGGGCCTGCTCCCGCCGGCGTCGCGCTGGTTCAGGGACGCGCGCCCCGGACGCTGACGGGTTCGCCCCTCGGTTCCGGCTCAGCCGCCGGATCCGTCTGCACCGAGGCGCCGTCCGGGCCGGCGCGGACCACAAGTTCCTCGCAGGTGCGCACCACGAGCTGGCATGCCTCCTGGGCCCCTCGGTTGGTCAGCGGATTCTCGGCCAGCACGCGCCACCGGTGCAGCCGCTCGAGCGCGGCAGTCCGCACCTGGCCCGGCCCGGCACCCGGCGCCAAACCGAGGCGGTCCGCGGCGGCCGTGCCGGAACCCCCGACCAGGCGCTCGGCGTCGGCGGTCGCCGGCGCCGGCAACTGGACGCGGCCGGCCCGCAGTGCGGACAGCAGCGTCAGTTCGTTCAACTCGTGGGCGGAGGCTGTGATCCTCTCGATGCCGGCGTGCAGCCGTGCGGCGGCGTCCCGGGGGTGCGCGGCGAGGATCACCTCGAGTCCGGTCAGTGCCGTCCGCACCCGCAGGGCGATGGCCCGCGCGTGGAACTGCCGGGTCATGAGCGTCAGCAGCTGGTCGAGCCCGCTGCGCCGCGCCAGCTCGTGGGCCAGCGCCGTCGCACTGTCGGAACCGCCGCGCACCAGCGCGGCGCCCAGCCGCAACCCGAACATGCCGAACCGGTCCAGGAGGCGTGCCGCGTCCTCCGCCGCGATGCCGAGGTCCGCGCTCGCCGCGACGAAGCGGTCGGCCGAGATCAGGGTGCGCTCCCGTTCGGTCCGCTCCAGCGCCGCCAGCGCCGCGAACACCCGGAACTCCGCCTGCCGCAGGGTCCGCGCGCTCTGGGCGAGCAGGCCGGCCATGGGGAGGACGTCGAGCACCAGCGACCTCAGGGATGCGTCGGCCCGGTAGCGGTCGGCGATGCGGGAGGCGGCGATCAGCGAATCGAGCCGGCCTGCGCCCACCTCGTCCGCGCGGGAGAGGACGGCGAGCGCGTTCACGGTACCCGAGCGGGCGGCGCTGGTGTCGTGGAAGGCTTCGAGGAACAGCAGGTCGGAGGCGTGCAGGTGCCGCATCAGGTAGATGACGGCGTCGGCTTCGGACGGGGCGTCCTCCGGGGTGAGGAACCGCGTACTGCGTGCGGAGACGTCCGTGGACAGGGAGGCGATGCCCGGGGTGTCGATCAGGGTCATGGCGCGCAGGTTCTCGGCCGGCCAGTCGACCACGAGGCGCGCCACGTCCTCGGCCTGCTGCCCGCCGAGGTCGAGCACGAGCCGTCCGTCCACCCGGGTGAGGGGCAGGGGCCGCGGCTCCCCGTCGACGGGATGCAGGATGATCCGCGGCGTCGCCGCATAGCGGTACCAGGTGACGATGCGTGTGCACTCGCCGGTGTCGGTGGGGGCGATCTCCTCGCCGATGATCGCGTTGAGGAGCGTGGACTTGCCGGCCTTGACCATGCCGGCGACGGCGACGCGCAACGGCTCGCGCAAGCGCTGCGCGTACCCCTCGAGCTCGGTGCGCACGCCGGGGTCGTCCGCGTAGACCTGGAGCGCGTCCGCGAGCAGGGCCTCGACGGCACCGCTGTCCGTCATGCCTTCGCCTGCACGGCACCGGTGGGGGTAGCGTCGGGTGCGCCGTCGGGCTGTGCGGACTGCGCCGGGGCGGCGGATTGCGCGGGCTGTGCGGGCTTGGGGACGAGGCGCGCGGCCTGCGCGCGCAACCGGTCGATCGCGGCGAGCTGGCCCTTGAGCTCCGTGATCCGCGCCTCGCGTTCCTGCCGGAACGTCGACGCGGTCCGCTGCGCCGCCGCGACGGAGTCCGCCAGGGAGCGGTGGTGTTCCTCGGCGATGGCCCCGAAGTGGTCGCGGATCTCGCGCTGAACGAGCCGCAGCCGGTCCTTGAGCTGCTTGCCCACCTGGAACACGACGTCGTCCATCTGGCGCCGCACCAGGGACTTCGCCTCGGCCTGCCGGCGCTTGAGGCGTGCCTCCTTGTCCTCGCGGTACGCCTTGCGGCCGAGCAGGAGCCCGGCGCCGACGGAGAGCGGGTTGATCAGCGACATCCCGATGATGCCGGTCAGCAGGCCGAACATCAGCACGCCGCCGTAGGATCCCCGCATGCCGATCAGCACCTTGCCCGCGGCGCTGACGCGCCCGGGGTCGAGGAACGGCACCTCCTCCACGGGGGCGAGGACGCCGTCGGTGCTCGAGACCTCCAGCAGCGGCAGGGGGACCTCGTCGAGCGCGAACAGCTCGGCCACCTGCTCGGCGAGCCATTGCGAGCGTTCACTCGTCCACACGAACGTGTCGGACACCGCGGAGGCCACGCGCTGCTCGAGCCATTCGGCGAACTGGTCCCAGACGGGCCCGGGATCGCCGTCGTCGATGGCGGCCTCGGCTTCCCGCTGGATGGACCGGAGCCGCTCCCGGAGATCATGCTCCATGTCGCTGATGAGATCGGTCGCGCCGTCGTTGAGGGTGGTCTGCCAGCGCGAGGACCGCTTCCGCTGCTGGTCGGCTCGTTCCCTGGCCTCCTCGAGGTCGGCCAGGAGCAGGGGCACACCGTCGGGGTTCTCGAGCGCCTGCAGTTCGGTCGTGACCGAGAGACGCAGGTGGTCGGCCGTGGACAGCAGATCCTGGGCCACCGACGTGCGGCGGAGGGACTGCGCCTTGCCCACCACCTCGTTGCGCAGGTAGCCGATGAGCTCCGGGAAGCCCGACTCGCGGTTCAACTCCACGTCCTTGGCCTGCGTCGCGAAGAGGCGGAGATCGGAGGACACCGGGATGAGCGGAGCGGTGATGCCCGCTCCCGAGAGGTGACCGCGGTCGAGATCCGCGACGGTGCGCCACTGCGGGTAGAGGTCCGTCTTGGACAGCACGCAGCCGACGTTCGGAACGATCCGCGTGGCCTGCTTCAGGAAGCGCAGCTCCGGTTCGGTGTACTCCTGGGAGGCGTCCGAGACGAGGAGCATGGCGTCGGCCGTGGGCAGGGCGGTGAGGGTGGTCAGGGCGTGGGCCGATTCGAGGCCTCCCACCCCGGGCGAGTCGATGACCGACAGCCCGTCGGCCAGCAGCCGGCGCGGGAGCCGGACCTCCGCCGAGGCGAGGCCCTGCCGGTTCGACGGGTTGCCCCGTTCGGAGACATAACCGGCGATGTCCTCGAGGGCGACGTCCCGGCGTTCGACGGCGTCGCCGTCCGTGCGGGGCATCACGACGGCGGCGCTGGCGGGATCGCCGAAGCTCACCACGGTGGGGACGGACGTGGCGATGTCGTCGTCGACCGGGCAGACCGGGGCGTTGACGAGCGCGTTGATGAGCTTGCTCTTGCCCTGCTTGAACTCCCCCACCACGATCACGCGGATGTCCGGGTTCGCCAGGCGTCCCAGTGTCTGCTCCAGCCGCAGGCGCAGGTCGGTGCGGTCGCCCGTGGCGACCAGCGCCAGGCCGCTCTTCACGAGCGGAATCAGATCATCCATGTTGCACTCCCCAGTGAGTTGTTCCTATCAGACCACGGGCAAGCCCAACGGGAACAGCGTCCCGTTGGGCTTGCCTGCGTTGTGCTGTGATCAGGCGGTCCTGCCGTCAGAGCGCCGGGTCGACGAGCACGACCTCGGACTCGAGCTCGACATCCACCTCGTTGTCGACGAAGAGGGCGGAGTCGTCGATGGAGTTGTCGGTCGCCGTGAAGGAATCCTCGATCTCCACGTCCGTGTTGATCGACTCGTCGTTGGTGAAGGAGTCCTCGATGACGACATCCGTGTTGATCGACTCGTCCGTCGTGGAGTTGTCGGTCGCGGTGAAGGAGTCCTCGATCTCGACGTCCGTGTTGATCGACTCGTCGTTGGTGAAGGAGTCCTCGATGACGACATCCGTGTTGATCGACTCGTCCGTCGTGGAGTTGTCGGTCGCGGTGAAGGAGTCCTCGATCTCGACGTCCGTGTTGATCGACTCGTCGTTGGTGAAGGAGTCCTCGATGACGACATCCGTGTTGATCGACTCGTCCGTCGTGGAGTTGTCGGTCGCGGTGAAGGAGTCCTCGATCTCGACGTCCGTGTTGATCGACTCGTCGTTGGTGAAGGAGTCCTCGATGACGACATCCGTGTTGATCGACTCGTCCGTCGTGGAGTTGTCGGTGTTGAACGAGTCCTCGAGCTCGACGTCGATGTCCGTGTCCACCGAGTTGTCGTTGAACGAGTCCGTGGCGGTGTTCGTCGTCGAGTTGTCGGAGTTGTCCGTGAGCTCCACGTCGAGCGAGTTGTCGGAGTTGTCGGTGTTCGTCGTCGAGCGGTCCGAGTTGTCGGTGTTCAGCGAGTCCTCGATATCGACGTCGATGTCGGTGTCGATGTCCGTGTCCACGGAGTTGTCGGAGTTGTCGTTGAACGAGTCCGTGGCGTTGTTCGTCGTCGAGTTGTCGGAATTGTCGGAGTTGTCCGAGTTGTCGTTGTTGGAGTCCTCGACGGAGTTGTCCGAACTGTCGTTGTAGGAGTCCTCGACGGAGTTGTCCGTGTTGCCGACGGCGACGGTCGCGGAACCGCCGGCCGCGACGTTGGTGGAGCTGTCCTTCGAGTTGTCCACCGAGTTGTCGACGGAGTTGTCGACCTCCGCGTCCTCGCCCGCTGCGACCGCCCGGTCGCCGGAGGCGATGATGGCGTCGTTGTCGAACAGCTGCGTGACGTCGCCGTTGGCCCAGATGTTCTGGTTCACGGACTGGTCGGTGACGGTGTCGCGGTCGTCCACGGTCGAGGTGTACGAGTAGTTGTTGACGATGTGCATGAGCTGCTGCACGGCGTGGCCGTGATCGTCGCCGCCGCCACCGGCTGCACCGTCGCCACCGTCGCGGCCGTCGTCACCGTCGTCGCCGTCGCGACCGGGAGCGCCAGGGTGACCGGGTGCGCCGGCGTGTCCGGGAGCGCCCGGCATCCAGCCGCCGGAGGCGTGGTCGCCCGGAGCGGCGACGCCGGCGGAGTTCCCGCCGGTGTCGTAGGTGCGATCGAACGAGCTCTCGTTGCGGCCGCCGAAGCTGACCGGCGCGTAGTCGAGGACCACGGGCATGACGGCGTCGACGTCGTCGCTGCACACGTCACCGAGGCCGGCGCTGGCGAGGGCGGCTTCGGGATCGCTGATGAAGTCGCTGGCCGCCTCCTGGTCGTTGAAGAGGTTCATCAGGAAGTCGAGGAGATCTGAGGCGAGAGTAGTCATGAGATGTTCCTTCGGTGAAGTGGGTTCCGCCGGCGTCTCTGCTGGCTTGGATCAAACGTAGGAGTGGGGGTGGGGGTGGGACATCGGTGGTTCCTCCCCTAACCCCCGGCGGACGTTAGGGGATTCGCCGATCCCGATGAGGGGATCCCAAGGGGGTGGGGCCGCTGTCGGTCAGGGATGACCCGGGGAGGTGTCCCCTGCTGTGGCCTCGAGTGACGCCCGAAGCCGTGCCAGCAGGTCGGAGCGGGACGAGGCTCCGACGCGGCGCCGCATGCGTGCCACGTGGTGCTCCACGGTGCGCGGGGAGATGAAGATCTCCTCGCTGATCTCGCGGTACGTCCGCCCCTGCAGCACCAGCTGCGCGATCTCCCGCTCACGGCCGCTGAGCGCCGGCCCTCCCGGCCGCCGCGCTGCAGCAGCCCGGCTCCTGGCGGTGGCCCCGTGGGCGCCCGCCCGGTGCGTCGCGGCGCCGGACCCTGGCGGGCCGTGGGGGCTCATGGGCTCGGCATCGGACGGTTCCCGAACCGCCGGCGCGGGCGCCGGGGTGGCGCCGCCGGGATGCAGGATTCGCTCGCGCGCCGGGCGCAGGTCGCGGGCGCAAGCGAGCAGCCGCGTCATGTCCCGGCGGTCGTCCGCCCGGGCCGACGCGTGGCCTGCCAGGCGCGCGCCCTCCCAGGCGAACCCCGCTGCGGCGAGGCCCTGCGCGGCGGCCTCGACGGCGTCGGTGTCGAAGCGCCCGGCGAGGACGGACACCCACGCCTTGCCGGCGACCGCGAACGTGGCCGCCAGGGGGTAGGCGGAGGGTTCATGGACCAGTGCCGCGGCGTGCGGGGCGAGGTCCCCGGGGCGTTCGAGGAGGAGGGCGGCCTGGGCGGCAGCCCAGTGCAGGGGGACGGTCCACAGCGGCGGGTTCCCGAGGTTCGCGAGCAGCGCCCACGCTTCGTCGAGGTGTGGCCTGAGGCCGTCGGCGTCACGGACCCGGGCCGCGGCGATGACCAGCTCGGTGAGCGGGAGCACCGTGAAGAGGTCCACGGACACGTGCAGGAGCGCCTCGCGGGCGCGCCCCCACGCATGGACGAGTGCTGCGGTGTCACCAGCCCGCCGGGCGAGTCCCACCTCGAGTGCCTGCAGCAGCAGGCTCTCCCGTGGCGTGAGCTGCGTGTTTCGGCTCCGGGCCTCCGCGCAGAAGTCCTGCGCCAGGGCGGGCTGGTCCATGAACATGGCCGCCCACCCGCCGAGGAAGCACAGCCGCGGGCGCAGCACCGGGCCGCCCTGACCGCTCGCCAGCGCCGCCTGGATCACGGTGAGGGCGGTCTCGTGGTTGCCGGCGAGGAGTGCGACGGTCGCCGCGAGGCAGGCGGGCAGCTCCGGGGCCGGGGACACCCGTCCGGTCGCGTTGAGGGTGTCGGAGGCGCGGATGAGGACCGGCACGGCGCCGGCGGGGTCGGGGCCGAGGGAGTGCAGGGCCCCCTCGGCGAGCAGGAGGTGCGCGACGTCGACGAGCGAGGGGGACGCCGCGGCGGCTCCGCCCGCGATCATCGCCCGGGCCGCCGTCGCGTCGCCGGTGGAGAGCAGTGTCAGCGCGCCGAGGGATTCGGCGCCCGCGGGCCCCGCTCCCACGGCCCAGCGGTGCACGTCGGCCGCCCTCGACATCATGCCCCGGTGGGCCCAGAGGGCGGAGGCGACACGGACCGCGCGCGCGGCGTCGGGGAGGGCCGGCCCGGCGTCGGCGGACCCGTGTCCGAAGTAGGTGTCGAGGATGCGGGAGGCGGCGTCGAGGTCGCCGACGCCGAGTGCCGCCTCGGCCCGGCGCGGGGCCGTGGCGAGGGCATCCGCTCCGGCGGCGACCGCCCGCTCGAGGAGGTCGAGCGCGGCTGCGGGATCCGTGCCCAGGAGCGACGTGCCCTCCTCGGCCAGCACGTCGGCCACGCGGTCGTCCACGAGGCCGTCCGCGGCGAGCCGGCGCGCGAGCGCGCCGAGGGGCAGGGATTCCGCGCAGTAGAGATCCACGAGGGCCCGCTGCAGCCGGCGCACCTGGAAGGCATCGGCGTCCTGCAGCATGGCGGCCCGGAGTTCGGGTGAGGGTCGGCCGTCGGGCCCCACGAGCCCTGCGGCCCGGGCCTCGGCGGCCAGCCGTTCGGCGGGGACGCCCTCGTTGAACAGCAGCGGGGGGACGAGCCCCGGGATGGAGAAGCCGATGCACAGCGCGAGGACCACCTCGTAGGTGGCAGCGTCCAGGGGCCGTCCGTGGAGCGAGGGCACGCCCGCCTCCACGTGATAGGCGGTCACGGTCACGGCTCCGAGGTGGCGGACGATGGTGTGATGGGCTCGCTGGGCGGCGGTTCCGCGGTCCCCGGTGCGGCGGTCGCCGGGGCATCGACGGTGATGGTGGGCTGCGGTTCCGGGTCAGCGGGCGGCGGAGGGTCGATGGGAGTGGGATCCGCCGGGGGCTGCGGAGGATCCGGGATGGGGTCCGGGGCGGGAGGCGGCGTGGTGGGAGCGGGCGCCGGCGGGGCGGTGGTCGGCGGAGCTCCAGCGGCGGGAGGCGTGGGCGAGGGGAAGGGGGCGGGCGGCGTCGGGTCCACCGGAGTGGTGCCGGGCTTCGGCGGGGTCGGAGACGGTGTGCTGGTGCGCGGTGGCGTGGGTTTCGTCCCGCCCCGTGGCGCTTCGTCCTCCGACGTTGCCTTCCCGGGTGTTGCCTTCCCCGACGCCGGCTTCGCGTCGCGCGTCGGCTCGGCCCGCTTCGTGGCGTCGGACGAGCCGCCGCCCTTGTCCGTGGCCTTCCCCGACGGCGTGGTCTTCCCCGACGGAGAGGGCGTCGCGGCGTTCTCCGATGCGGTGCCGGCCTTCTCCGTCGCGGTGTCCAGGAAGGTCTCGCCGGTATCGTCCGGCTCGACGCCGTCCTCGGTGCCCGGGGCGGTGGCTGTGCTCCCCGACTCCTCCGTGGGGGCGGTACCCTCGGCGGCCTCGGCCCGCTCACCGGCGGAGAATCCCGGGAACGCCTCGAAGGGAATCGGTGCGTTGGTGGCGGAGGCCGTCGCGATCCCCAGCAGCGCCACGCCTGCCGCCACGGCCGCGATCCGCACGCCCAGCCTCCGGTTCGGTGCCATGACCGCCGGCCCGTGGGCGGGCACCGCGGCGGGGCGGGGGGCCGGCCGCGCGAACCCGGCCGCGTTGGTGAGCGGGACGGAGGGGCCGGCCTGCGGCGCGCCGGCTTCCTCGTCCGGCGCTGCGGCCGGCTCCTGCCCGTCCGCAGCGTCCAGGGTCGAGGCGGCGAAGGCAGCACCGAGTGCCACGGAGGCCTTGGGGTCCACGTCGATGGCCAGGGGGCGGTCGAATTCCTCGGACAGGAGCTGGGCGACCAGCGGGATGCGGGACGATCCGCCGATCAGCAGGATCGCGGCGAGCTCCTCGGCGCGTACCCCGGCGTTCTCGAGGGCGGCGCGCAGGGTCACGAGGGTGTCGTCGAGGGCCGGTTCGATCATCGCCTCGAACTCCGCCCGGACGAGCCGCACCTGGGAGTGGGCCCCGGGCAGCATCACGGACACCGTGGCCTCGGAGTCGGAGGACAGCGCCTCCTTGGCCTCGGCGCACTCCTTCCGGAGGCGGGCCAGTGCGGCGAGCACCTCGGGGGCGGGCTCCGACTCGAGCGGCGGGAGGTCCGGACTGCCGAGGACGTGGTCGAAGATCTCCTGGTCGAAGTCCGCCCCGCCGAGCCGCTCGAGGCCCTGGGGTCTGCCGAGGACCGTGAAGGTGTCGGCGTCGGTCTTCCGGAGCACCGTGGCGTCGAAGGTCCCGCCACCGAGGTCGTAGACCGCGAGGGTGCTGCCGGCGGGGACCCTCTCTCGGGAGGCGTACGCGAGCGCCGCGGCCTCGGGCTCGGTCAGCAGGACGACGTCCCCGATTCCCGCCTCGGCCAGGGCCTGCCGCAGCAGGTCGGTGCGGTGCCCGCCCCAGGCGGCGGGGTGGGTGAGGGTGACGACGTCCGGGGCCCCGCCTTCCCGCTCGGTGGCGACACCCACCACCCAGCCGACGACGGCGGCGACGAGCTGCTGCGGGAGGACCGGCCGGCCGCCGACCAGGAGGGGGACGTCGTCGCCCATGCGCCGCTTGAATTCCCGGGACACGCACTCGGGCTGCGCGGCACCCCGGCGTTCGGCGGCCTCCCCGACCAGCCGCGTGCCGTCGGCGCCGAGGTACACCACGGTGGGAACGGCGGCGGAGCGGCTGCCGAGCGGGAGGATCTGCGGCACGCCGGGACTGTCCCCGTCCGTCCGGAGGACTGCTGCTGCGGTAAAGCTGGTACCTACGTCGACGCTGAGACCGTAACCCATAACTCCCCATGTCATGCTCGTCCTTGACCACTCGGGCCCAGCTAACAGGACGGCACACGGCGAGACGAGAGTAGGTCCACGTGCCCGCTACTTGTCTTCAGCGGCGGAGTACTTGGCTCATGGCAGGAGGCGGCAGGTGCCTACTCGCCGAGGACCTCGGCGGCCTCCATCCACTGCCCCTCGAGGTCCCCGATCTCCGCCTGCAGCTCCTGCAGGCGGGCGTTCAGGCTCTTAATGTGCTCGAAGTCGGCGTCCGGGCGCGCACCGGCGTCGTCCATCTGCTTCTGCGTCTTGTCCTTCTGCGCGTCCACCTTGGTGATCTGCCGCTCGATGCGCGTGAGGTCCTTGCGGGCCTGCCGCAGCTCGGCCTCGGAGGTGGTGCCGGCGGACCCGCCGCTGACGGCCGGGGACGCCGCACTGCCGGTGGCCGTGAGCGGGCCGGCCGCGTTCCGCAGCTCGAGGTACTGGTCCACGCCGCCGGGCAGGTCGCGGAGCTTCCCGTCCCCGAGCAGCGCCATCTGGGTGTCCGTGACGCGCTCGAGGAGGTACCGGTCGTGGGAGACCACCACGAGGGTGCCGGGCCAGCCGTCGAGGACGTCCTCGATGGCGGACAGGGTATCCGTGTCGAGGTCATTGGTGGGCTCGTCGAGCATCAGCACGTTCGGCTCCCCCACGAGCAGCCGCAGCAGCTGCAGGCGACGCCGCTCACCGCCGGAGAGCTCGCTGACCCGCGTCCACTGCTTCTCGTTGGTGAAGCCGAGCTGCTCCACGAGCTGGCTGGCCGAGACTTCCTTGCCGCCGACGGCGAAGACGCGCTTCTCCGCCTCGATGACCTCGATAACGCGGCGGTCGCCGACGTCGTCGAGCTCCCTGACCTCCTGCGAGAGCACGGCGGTCTGGACCGTCTTGCCGCGCTTGAACTTGCCCGAGCTCGGCTGGAGCTCGCCGTTGAGCAGCCGCAGGAGCGTGGTCTTGCCGGAGCCGTTGACCCCCACGAGCCCGAGCCGCTGGCCCGGGGCGAGCCGCAGGGTGATCTTGTCGAACAGGGTGCGCTCGGCGCCCTCGGCGTCCTCGATCCGCAGGCTGACGTCCTCGAGGTCGAGGACGTCCTTGCCGAGCCGGGACATGGCCATCTTGCTGAGGGCCAGCGAGTCGCGGGGTTCGGGGACGTCGGCGATGAGCTCGTTCGCGGCCTCGATGCGGAACTTCGGCTTCGCGGTGCGGGCGGGGGCGCCGCGGCGCAGCCAGGCGAGTTCCTTCTTGACGAGCTGGACGCGCTTGGACTCGACGACGGAGGCCATGCGGTCCCGCTCGGCGCGCGCGAGGACGTAGGCCGCGTACCCGCCGTCGAAGTCGTCGACGACGGCGTCGTGGACCTCCCACGTGTGGTTGCAGACCTCGTCGAGGAACCAGCGGTCGTGGGTGACCACGAGCATGCCGCCCTCGGTGGGGCGCCAGCGCTGCTGGAGGTGCCGGGCCAGCCAGGCGACGCCCTCGACGTCGAGGTGGTTGGTGGGCTCGTCGAGCATGATGACGTCGTCGTCGGCGATCAGCAGCTTCGCCAGCGCCACGCGGCGCTTCTGCCCGCCGGAGAGGGAGGACACCTTCGCGTGCCAGTCCACCTCGGAGACCAGCCCGCCCATGACGTCGCGGATCTTCGGGTTGGACGCCCACTCGTGGTCCGCCTGGTCACCGACGATCGCGCGCCCCACCTCGAGGTCGCCGTCGAGCACGTCCGACTGGTCGAGGTAGCCCACGGAGACGTCGCGCCGCTTGGTGACCCGGCCGGAGTCGGGGGCGCTGCGCTGGGCGAGGAGCCGCATGAGGGTGGACTTGCCGTCACCGTTGCGGCCCACCACCCCGATGCGGTCACCGGCCTCGAGGCCGAGGGACACGTTGTCCAGGATGGTGCGGGTGACGAAGGCGACGCTGAGGCTTTCGGCGCCGAGGAGGTGTGCCAAGGAGAAGCTGCTTTCGGTTGGAACGGTGCGCGGTCAGGCCGCGGATTCAGTGGCGATCCGCGCCCCGTGGGCCGGACCGTGGACGGTCATCGCCTGCAGCCCCTCGGCTTCCAGGAGCGATTCCAGTTCGGCCGCGTGACCCGAGCTCTGGGTGAGGAAGGCGATGGTGGGACCCGATCCGGACACGATCCCGGCGAGCGCACCAGCGGTCTTCCCCGCCTCAAGGATATCGCCCAGCCCGGGGGCGAGCTCGATCGAGGCCCGCTGGAGGTCGTTGTGCAGCAGCGGTGCCAGCCCGAGGGCGTCACCCGCGCGCATGGCGCCGAGGATCGCGGGGTCGATGGCCGGCTGCGGGTCGGGGTGGATGCCCTCGCGGTCGCGGATCCTGTCCAGCGTGCGGTACACCTCGGGGGTGGACAGGCCGTAGTCGGAGGGAACGAGGACCCAGTGCAGGGGGGTCTTCGAGATGGCCGGCGTGAGGCGGTCCCCCACCCCGAGCCCGACGGCGGTCCCTCCGACGAGCGCGAACGGGACGTCCGCGCCGAGGTCGACGGCGATCCTCGCCAGTTCGTCGCGCGTGAAGCCGCTGCCCCACAGGGCGTTGCAGGCGAGCAGGGCCGCGGCGGCGTCCGCCGACCCGCCACCCATGCCGCCGGCGATGGGCACGCGCTTGGTGATGTCGAGGTGCACTCCGGTGCGCCCGGGGCTGAGCTCTGCGAGGAGCTCTGCGGCCCGGACCGCGAGGTTCGTGCGGTCCAGCGGGATGGACGCGGCCGGGAGGTTCAGGGTGCCCTCACCGTTGACGCTCACGCCGATGCCGTCCCCGGAGGTCTCCGTGGCCGTGACCTCCTCGTACAGGGACACCGCGAGGAAGACGCTGGCGATCCCGTGGTATCCGTCCTCCCGGGGAGGGCCCACCGTGAGGGAGACATTGATTTTGCCCGGGGCCCGCACGCGCACGGACCGGGCGCCGGAGCGCATGTCGACTGTTCTGCCCGAGGCCATACCCACCAACCTAACGCACGCGTGTTCCGGGCCCGAAGGCACCGTCGCGGGATGCCGGGGCGGGCGGCAGCGTCCCGCCCCGGCCCGGCGGGATGCGGCCCGATGTGCTTTCGGCGGTCCTGGCCCATAATGCTGCTGTCGATGCTCGCTGCATCGGTGGCCGGTTCAGGGTTCGGACGCTGGCGGGGGGACAACATGCGCGGAACGGGACGCACACGTCGTCGGGCGGTCATGACCATGGTCGCGGAAGCCGCCGTCGGCCTCCTGCTCCTCGTGGGGGCCGCCGGCGGTGGCGCCCCCACCGCACCGGCCGGCACCGCGCAATCACCCCTCGCCCGGTGCACCGATGCGGTCGGCTCCGGCCCCGGGGTGCCGGAGCGGACGGCACTGCTGATCGGCGACTCCCAGTCCGCCGGCGCGGCCGGCGTCCCCGCCGAGCGGACCTGGCCGCAGGCCGGGCTGCGCGAGGCAGGATACGACGTCCGGTACGTCGGCGCAGGCGGGACGGGGTTCGTGGCCGCGAACGGCTTCGGCGCCACGAACTACCCCACCGCGCTGTCCCGGGGACAGTGGGCCCTCCCCTGCACGGACCCGGCGCTGATCGTCGTCCAGGGCGGAGGCAACGACGCCACCCAGGGTGCGAGCGACGCGCAGATCACCCGGGGTGCCGGGTCCGTCGTCTCCACACTGGCCCGGACCTACCCGTCATCGAGGATCGTTCTGATCGGGACCCTGGCACGGGACGCTGCGCACGGCGGTGGGCGGCGTACCGCCGTGGACGGCGTCCTGGGCGCGTACGCCGCGCACCATCGGGTCCCGTTCATCGGTGTGGGCGACTGGCTGACCCGCTACCGGGCCGACGCCCTCCTGGCCGACGCGGTACACCTGACCCAGGCCGGCCACGATCGGCTCGCCGGCGTGCTGAAGGCGAGGCTGCGGGACCTGCGGCTCGCCCAGCCCGACGTCGCCCGTACTCCCCCGACGGCTGATCCTGGTCAGGGCTGATCCTGTGTATAGCTGAGCCTGGTCAGGGCGCCGATCGGATCGGCCGGAGCAGGGCCGTGCGTCAGTGCGTGGGCGCGGCGCCCGGGGCGTCCACGCGGGCCTCCGCGATGCGCGCGAAGGCCGTGATGTCGAGGACCTCGCCCCGCGCGGTCGGGTCCACCCCGGCGGCCCGGAGGGCCTGCTCCGCGAGGACGGGACTGCCCGCCCACCCGGCGAGCGCCGCACGCAGCGTCTTCCGGCGCTGGGCGAACGCGGCGTCGATGACGGCGAACACCTGCTCGCGCGTCGCCGTGGTCGCGGGCGGTTCCCTGCGGGTGAAGCGGACGAGGCCCGAGGCGATCTTCGGCGCCGGCCAGAACACGTTCATGCCGATCACCCCGGCCTTGGTCATGCCCGAGTACCAGGCGGCCTTCACGGACGGGACGCCGTAGGTCCTGGACCCGGGTGGGGCGGCGAGCCGGTCCGCCACCTCGTCCTGCACCATGACGAGCCCGTGGGTGAGGGAGGGGAACCGTTCCAGCAGGTTCAGGACCACGGGGACGGCGACGTTGTAGGGCAGGTTCGCCACGAGCGAGGTGGGGGCGTGCGGCAGGGATGTCACGCGCAGGGCGTCCTCGAGGACGACATCGAGGGCCGCGGCGCGCTCGGGCCGCCACCGGGCGATGGTCTCCGGCAGCTTCCCGGCGAGGACGGGATCGATCTCGACGGCGACGACGCGCTCCGCGGCGTCGAGCAGGCCGAGGGTGAGGGAGCCGAGGCCGGGACCCACCTCGAGGACGGTCTCGGCGGGGCCGAGGTGCGCGGCGGCGACGATACGGCGGATGGTGTTGCCGTCGATCACGAAGTTCTGGCCGAGGGTCTTGGTGGGTCGGATGTCCACCTCCGCTGCCAGGCGGCGGATGTCCGCTGCGCCGAAGAGGGGTGCGGGCGGGCCGGCGGCGGGGGGCGTTGTCACCCTGCCATCGTATCGGTCCGGGTATGCCGGAACCGGCGGCGCCTGGTGGAACCCCCGGTCTCAGGAGGGGCTCCGGGCGCCGCCGGCCCGTCGGGTGGTCTCCCGTCTGGGCGGGAGAGCACCGATGCCGCCGACTTCCGGTCTCAGGAGAAGGACGGCGGCGCGGGCATCGCCTGCACCGGTGCGACGCGGCGGGCGGCTCTGCCTCTCGACGACCTTACGGAGGCGTGCAGGGCCCGGCACGCGTGCCGCCCACCCGACCGGGTGGGAGCGGACACTGGGATGCCGTCCGCCCGCCACCCGTTTTTCGGGTGCGCGCTACGGGTCCGCGCTACGGGTCCGCCGGCGGGCGGCTCCGGGCCCGGGTCAGTCCCAGCTGCCGTAGACGGCTTCGGTGTTCGCGGTCAGCCGGGCGCACAGGGCGTCGAGGTCGGCGTCCAGGATCCCCGCCATCGCGCGGACGGTGTACGGGACGGCGTAGGAGGCGTTGGGCCGGCCGCGGTACGGGTGCGGGGTGAGGAACGGGGCGTCGGTCTCGGTCAGGACGAGCGCCGGATCGGCCACGAGGAGGGCCTCGCGCAGGTTCGCGGCGTTCTTGAAGGTGACGGTGCCCGCGAAGGACATGTACCAGCCGTGCTCGTTGCAGGTCCGCGCGAGGTCGGCATCACCCGAGAAGCAGTGGAGCACCACGCGGTCCGGTGCCGTGTCGGAGAGCAGGGTGGCCACGACGTCGTCGTGCGCCTCGCGGTCGTGGATCTGCAGGGCCTTCCCCAGCCGGCGGGCGATGTCGATGTGACTGCGGAAGGACGCCCGCTGGCTGTCCCGGCCGTCCTCGCCGGTGCGGAAGTAGTCCAGGCCCGTCTCGCCGAGAGCGCGGATCCGCGGCCCGGCGGCGAGCTGCTCGATCTCCGAGAGGGCGTCGTCGAGCGTCCCTGCCGCGGCCAGCAGCGGGGCGTCGTTGGGATGCAGGGCCACCGCCCCGAGGAGCCGGGTGTCCTGCTCGACGACGGCGGCGGTGAACCGCGAGGACGCCAGGTCCGTGCCCACCTGGACCGCGCCCCGCACCCCGGCGGCACCGGCCGCGTCCAGGGCCTCGCGGATCGACACCTCGACCGCCCCCTCCCGGAAGTCGAAGTGCGTGTGGTTGTCGATCACGGGCACCGGTAGCGGCTCCGGCAGCGGCAGGTACGCGCCCTTGCGGCGTCGACGGGCGGCCGGGGTGCCATCCCCGACGCCGTCGGCGCCGTCGGACGTCCCGGCGTCGTCCGGGTCGCGGTAGGCGGGCGGCGTCTCCCCCACCGCGTAGGGATGGGGGGCGGGCGAGGCGCTGGTACACATGATCCCAGCCTAGTTGTGGCAGGGAACCATTTGCCCGGGAAGCAAGTTGAGCGAGTAACCTGTTGAATCATTCAGCTCGGTCCGACCCGCCCAGCGCCGGAACGGCCGCGCCGTCCCCTGCGTGTCGAGCGATTCCGGCCTCACGGCACCGCTCGGCCGCCCGCATGGAGGGTACCGATGGACGTCCAGCACAACATCGCCGAGGTCGCCGCGGATCCGCGGCTCGTGACGGCCCCGGACCCCGAGGCCGGCTTCTACGCCATCGCCACGCGCATCCTCGACTCCATCCAGACGGTGATCGACGGCAAGCCCGAGGCCGCGCGGCTCGCCCTCACGGTGCTCCTGGCCCAGGGGCACCTGCTCCTCGAGGACGTGCCGGGGGTCGGGAAGACCCTGCTCGCGAAGACCCTCGCCCGGACGATCGACTGCACCGTGAACCGCATCCAGTTCACCCCGGACCTGCTGCCCTCCGACGTCACCGGGGTCTCCATCTACAACCAGGACTCCCGGCGGTTCGAGTTCCGGCCCGGCCCGGTCTTCGCGAACATCGTGATCGGCGACGAGATCAACCGCGCCTCGGCCAAGACGCAGTCCTCCCTGCTCGAATGCATGGAGGAGCACCAGGTGACCGTGGACGGGCACACGCACCAGCTCGGTGACCCGTTCATGGTGGTCGCCACGCAGAACCCGATCGAGATGGAAGGCACCTACCCCCTCCCGGAGGCGCAGCGCGACCGCTTCATGGCCCGGATCTCCATGGGTTACCCGGATGCCCGCGCGGAGGCCGACATGCTGGAGACCCACCAGTCCGTGTCACCGCTCGCAGCCATCCGCCCGGTGGCCGGTGTGGAGGACATCGCCGGGATGATGCGCCAGGTCCGCGAGGTGTACGTCTCCCCGGCCGTGAAGGACTACACGGTGGCCCTCGGCCGTGCCACCCGGGAGCACCCGCGGCTGAGGCTCGGCGCGAGCCCGCGGTCGCTGCTGCAGCTGCTGCGGGCCGCGAAGGCCGGCGCCGCGCTCGAGGGCCGCGACTTCGTCCTCCCCGACGACATCGCGGCGATCGCCGACGCCGTCCTCGCCCACCGGCTGCTGCTCGACCGCAAGGCCACGAGCGCCGGCGAGACGGCGTCCGGCATCGTGGCGGACGTCCTCTCCCGCGTCCCCGTGACCCGGGAGGCGCCCCGGCGATGACCCTCCCCCGTCCCGGCATCCCCACCTCCTAGGGTCCCTGATGAACCTCATCGAGAAGCTCCCGTCGGGTCTCCTCACGGTCCGTGGCTGGGGGTTCGTCCTGACCGCCGTTGTCGCCCTGCTCTTCGCGCAGGTGCTCGGCCGCCGGGACCTGCTCTACGTGGGGGTCCTGCTGCTCGCCCTGCCGCTGGCCTCCGTCGTCGTCCTCCGGCTCGTCAAACCGCGGTTCACGGTGAACCGGCGGTTCCAGCCCCAGACCATGGAGATCGGGTCGACGTCCACCGTCACGCTCTCCCTCACGGCGAGCGTCGCCGGCGGGGCGAGCATCGCCATGGAGGAGCGGCTCCCCGCGCGG
This sequence comes from Arthrobacter pityocampae, assembly GCF_002927275.1. GTDB lineage: Bacteria > Actinomycetota > Actinomycetes > Actinomycetales > Micrococcaceae > Arthrobacter_D > Arthrobacter_D pityocampae. The sequence continues at coordinate 337,246 of NZ_PRKW01000003.1, forward strand.
TTCGGCCAGGCGCCCCGGTTCAGCTACCCCTCCCGCAACCCCACCCGCGACGGCGTCTCCCTCTACGAGTACCGGATCCGCTCCACCTCGCGCGGGGTCTACGACATCGGGCCCGTCACCGCCGAGTTCACGGACCCGTTCGGCCTCGGGAAGTCACGCCACGTCCTCGGGACGGCGGACCCGCTGGTGGTCACCCCCGCGCCGGTGGAACTGCTCGGCTCCGCGCTCGCCGGGTCCCGCGGCAACGACGGCATGGCCGTCACGCGACGCCAGGCCAACCCGAGCGACGACGACGTCATGACGCGCGAGTACCGGCACGGCGATTCCCTGCGGCGCGTGCACTGGGCCGCGACCGCGCGCCACAGCGAACTCATGGTCCGCCAGGAGGAATCGGTCACCACACCCCAGGCCACCCTGCTGCTCGACCGGCGGCACTCCAGCTTCAGCACCGGTTTCAGCGCGGTCTTCGGCGCTGACGCGGGCGACAGCACGCTGTCCACGTCGCCGACCTTCGAGTGGGCGGTCACGGCCGCCATGTCGATCAGCGCACACCTGCTCGAACGCGGCTACGCGCTGCGCTTCCTCGACCAGCAGGGCGCCCCCGCGCTCCTGCACTCCCCCTCGGCGCCGCTCCCCTCCGAGGAGGAGCACCACGGCCAGGGCGCCGTCGAGGGCATCGCCGAGGGACTCGCGGCGCTCGGACTCGCCCCGGAGACCGGGCACCGGGCACCCGGCCACGTCGACCGCTCGGGCAGCACCGCCGTGCGGGCCGGCGAGGCCGCCCGGAGCGCGGTACGCCGCGTGCGCGGGCAGGAGGCCGAGACACCCGCGAAGACCCCGCACGCCCGGACCCCGCACGCCGTCTTCGGCGACGACCTCCTCGACCGCCTCGCCGCGACCCGGCACCGGGGACCGCTGATCGCCGTCCTCGGCCTGATCACCACGGAGGAGGCACACGTCCTCGCCTCGGCCTCCGACTACGGGTCGCCGGCCTACGCCATCCTCGCCGCCGACCGTCCCGCCGACTCCCGCGCCCAGCTCGACATCCTCCGGGAGGCGGGCTGGCATGCCACGGCGGCGTCGCCCTCGGCCGGGCTGCCCGCCGTGTGGGCGGGCCTCGAACACGCCGTCGGCCGGAGCGCGGCGCACGCCTCACCGGCCGCAGGCCCCACGCCGTCCGGGCGCCCGGACGCCTCCCTGCCCGGGAGCCGGCCATGACCGCCACCCTCTCCCGCCCCGCGCCGACACCCGCTCCCCCCGCGCCGCGCCCGGCGCCGCCGGGCGACCCGTGGCACTGGGCCGTCACCGGCACCGTCCTGCTCGCCGTCCTCGCCGCCTCCACCAGCCTCAACGGCGTCGTCGAGCCGTGGACCTGGCTCGGCCCCGTGCTCCGGACGCTCATCCCCGTGCTCCTCGCCATGGCCCTGACCAGGACCGTGCGCCTGGGCGGCGCGCTCACGGCGCTGGTCGGCGTGCTCGCGCTCGTCGGGACGCTCACGGCCCAGTTCTTCCCGCGGCAGAGCCTCCTCGGGGTCGTCCCGGGGCCGGGCACCGCGTTCGAACTGCAGCGACTCCTCGCCCAGGCGGAGGAGACTGTCGTCTCCCAGGTGGCGCCCGTCCTGCCGGGAGCGGGCCTGGTCCTGGTTATTTGCGCCGCCCTGGGGCTCCTCGCCGTCATCGTCGACATCTTCTCGACGACCGTCCGCATGCCGGCGGCGAGCGGCCTCGGGCTCTTCGCCATCCTGGTGACCCCCGCCGTCGTCAAGCCCGACGGCGTCGGGCTGTCCGCCTTCGTGGCCACCGTCCTGGCGTTCCTGCTGCTCCTGGCCGTCGCGCAGCGGCGCGAGGACCGTCTCGCCTCGGGCGGCGCCCGCGCGTCCACCGGCTTCGCGGGCCGGGCCGCGATCATCGGCGCGGCGGCGCTCGCCGTGACGGTGGCGCTGCCGACGGTCATCCCGGGGTTCAACTCCGGCGCCTTCCCGCAAGGTGCCCGGTTCAACGTCTGGGGGACGGCCACCGGCCTCAACCCTGCAGTGACGCTCGGCAACGACCTCCGCAATCCCACCGGGTTCGGCCGCATCACCTACGCCACCACTTCGGATGCCCCCCTCTATCTCCGGGCCGTGACCCTCGAGGACTTCAGCGGCCGGCGCTGGGAGCCCGACCAGCGCATCAACGACCGCGAGACGGGCGTGGCGGAGATCGGGGCGGAGGCCGGCACGCCGGAGAACCCGCCCGAGGGCAGCACGGTGTTCACGCGGGTCACCACGGCCAGCTATGCGAGCCCCTGGCTCCTGACCCCCTACGCGGCCACGGGCGTCACGAACCTCGCCGGGACGTGGGCCTGGGATCCGGCGAACCTCTCCATCCTCGCCACCGACGGCGGGTCGACCGCCCGCCAGGACTACCTGGTGCGGAGCCGCACGGCCGGGCTCACGCGCGAGGGGCTCGGCGTGATCGGACCGGCGGCCTCCGACGCCGTCGCCGACGTCTTCACGGACCTGCCGGAGGACACCCCGGGAATCGTCCGCGACAGGACCGCGGAGGTCACGGACGAGTTCGTGAACCCCTACGACAAGGCCCTCGCCATCCAGAGCTACCTCCGCGGCCCCGACTTCGCCTACTCGGAGGAAGCCCCCGTGGACGGCGGCTACGACGGCAGCGGCATGGACGTGATGGCCCGCTTCCTCGAGGCGAAATCCGGGTACTGCGTGCACTACGCCGGCACCATGGCGGTCATGGCCCGCGCGGCGGGCATCCCCAGCCGCGTCGCGATCGGATACACCCCGGGCAGCCCCACCGGTGACACCGAGGAGGGGCCTGACGGCACGGAACTCCGAGAGTTCGTGGTCGACTCCCGCAACGCGCACGCGTGGCCCGAGCTCTACTTCGAGGGCGTGGGCTGGGTGCGGTTCGAGCCCACCCCGTCCCGCGGCGTGGTGCCCACCTATGCGCAGCAGGCGTTCTCGCCGGTGGGACCCCGGGCGGACGACACCGATGCGCTGAACCCCGGCAGCCTCCCGGACGTCGCGGACGCGTCGGCGCCCGCGACGGACCCCGCGGAAGGCGAGGCCCGGGCCGGGAGCGGAACGGCGGAGGCCGAGGCCCACTCCGTGGCCGGCACGCTGACCGGCGTCGGCGTGGTGCTGCTCGCGCTCCTGCCGCTGCTCGTGCGGACGGCGAGGACCCGCGCCCGACGCCGCACCGTCGTCGTCCGCGAGGCCGCAGGCGCCCCGGGCAGCGCCGGCGGGGACGGGGCGGCAACGGCGGCCTGGGCCGAGACCACGGAGATCGCCGGGGACTACGGGTACCGGCTCGAGCCGACGGACACGCCGCGCGCGTTCGCGGGGCGGCTCACCCGCGATGCCCGGTTCGACGGCGCCCCCGCCACGTCCCTCTCGCGCCTGCGGGCCTCCTACGAATACGAGGAGTACGCGGACCACGGCACCGGATCCGTTCCGGTGCCCCCGCCCGGACAGGCCCCGACGTCCACCCGGACACGGGCGGCGGCGCCGCGCTGGGACGACGTCGACACCGTCACCCGTGCACTCCGGGCGGGCAGTTCGTGGCCCACCCGGGTCAGGGCCCGGCTGTTCCCGCGGTCGCTGCTCCACCGCTTCCGGAGCAGCGGGCGCCGCTGAACCCCGGTTGGACGCCGGGCGCGCGGAAGGCCGGCACCCGCGGGGTGCCGGCCTTCGTGTGTCCTCAAGCCCTCGTGCGGGGCCGAGCCCCCTTTCGGGGCCGAGCCCTAGGAGGCGTAGGGGTCGGCGATCCCCACGTACTGCGTGTACAGGTACTCCTCGATGCCCTCGGCGCCGCCCTCGCGGCCGAGGCCGGACTGCTTGACGCCGCCGAAGGGTGCCGCCGCGTTGGACACCACGCCAGCGTTGAGGCCCAGCATGCCGGTGTCCAGCCGCTCGCCCATCCGCAGGCCGCGGTTGAGGTCGCGGGTGAAGACGTAGGCCACGAGGCCGTACTCGGTGTCGTTCGCCAGTTCCACGGCTTCGTCCTCGGTGCTGAACGTGACGATCGGTGCCACGGGGCCGAAGATCTCCTCCTGCATGATGCGGGAGGTCCGGGGGACGTCCTTCAGGACGGTGGCCTGGTAGAAGTAGCCGTCCCCGGTCACGGGGGCGCCACCGGTGACGGCGACCGCGCCGTCCCCGACGGCCGCGGTCACGAGCTCGTGGACCTTGTCGCGGCTCTTCTGGTCGATCAGCGGGCCGAGCTTCGAGGCGTCCTCAGTGCCGCGGGCCGGCGTCATGGTCTCCATGCGCTCGGCGAGGGCCGCGGCGAAGCGGTCGGCCACCGACTCGTGGACGATGAAGCGGTTCGCGGCCGTGCAGGCCTCGCCCATGTTCCGGAGCTTCGCGAGCATGGCGCCGGTCACGGCGGCGTCGAGGTCGGCGTCCTCGAACACCACGAACGGTGCGTTGCCGCCGAGCTCCATGGAGGTCCGCAGCACGTTCTTGGAGGCGGCCGCGAGGAGGCTCCGGCCCACCGGGGTGGACCCGGTGAAGGAGAGCTTGCGCAGGCGCGCGTCCTCGATGAGCGGTCCGGTGACATCCCCGGCGGTGGTGGTGTTGACGATGTTCAGCACCCCGGCGGGCAGGCCCGCCTCCTGCAGTACGGTGGCGAAGAGGGAGGACGTGAGGGGCGTCAGGTTCGCGGGCTTGAGCACCATGGTGCACCCGGCGGCGATGGCCGGGGCGATCTTCCGCGTCGCCATCGCCAGCGGGAAGTTCCACGGCGTGATGAGCAGGCACGGCCCCACAGGCTTCTTGCTCACGAGGAGGCGGGACTTCCCGTCGGGTGAGGTGGAGTACCGGCCCGAGGTGCGCACGGCCTCCTCGGAGAACCAGCGAAGGAACTCCGCGCCGTAGGTGACTTCGCCGCGCGCCTCGGCCAGCGGCTTGCCCATCTCGAGCGTCATCAGAAGGGCGAATTCGTCGGCGCGCGCGGTGACGAGGTCGAAGGCCCGGCGCAGGATCTCGCCCCGCTCGCGCGGAGCGGTGCGGGCCCAGTCGGCCTGCGCGGCCACGGCGGCGTCGAGGGCGGCCATGCCGTCCTCGGGGGTGGCGTCAGCCAGCGTGAGCAGGGTGCGGCCGGTCGCGGGATCCTCGACGTCGAAGGTGGCGCCGGACGACGACGCCCGCCACTGTCCATCGATGAGGAGCCCGGTGGGCACCTTGTCGAGTACGGCCTTCTCCTGGTCGGCGGTGACAGCCATGTGTGGGCTCCTTCGTTCGGGGCGCGCCCCGAGGGGCATTCCCGCTCACGCTAGACCGGGCGACGAACGGGTGTCCAGTAGGGGCTGCACCACAGAAAGCCCTTCCCTTTGGACGAGTGCACAGCTCCGCGGGGCATGGGCTCAGCGCGCGGCGATCACCGCGGCATACAGCTCCCGCTTGCTGACGCGGGCGTCGGCGGAGACCGCCGCCACGGCGTCCTTGAGGCGCATCCCGCCGTCCAGGAGGGCGTTCACCTCGGCCACGTGGTCGGCCGGCTCGGAGGGCGGCACCTCCGGGGCACCGGCGAGGACGACGGCGATCTCGCCGCGCACCTCGCTGTCCTGCGCCCACTGGAGGAGTTCGAGGAGGGATCCGCGGAGGACCTGCTCGTGCACCTTGGTCAGTTCGCGGGCCACGGCGGCCTGCCGGTCCGAGCCGAACGCCTGCTGGAGCGAGCGCAGCATCGCCTCGAGGCGGTGCGGCGCCTCGAAGAACACCATCGTGCGGCGTTCCGCGGCGAGGTCCGCGAGCCGGCCCGCCCGCACGCCCGGCTTGCGGGGCAGGAATCCCTCGAAGCAGAACCTGTCGGTGGGCAGCCCGGACAGTGCGAGCGCGGCGAGGACCGCGGAGGCGCCCGGCACGGACGTCAGGTCGAGGCCCTCGCCGACGGCGGCCTCCACCAGGCGGTAGCCGGGATCCGAGACCGAGGGCATGCCGGCGTCCGTCACCATCAGGAGGGTCGCGCCCTCCCGGACGAGGTCCAGCAGCTCCGGGGTGCGCTCGGCCTCGTTGTGCTCGTGGTAGCTGATGACCCGGCCGGTCACGGTGACGCCGAGCGCCTGCACCAGGCGGTGGAGCCGGCGCGTGTCCTCGGCGGCGACGACGTCGGCGGTGTGCAGCAGGCCGATCAGCCGTTCGGTGGCGTCCCCCATGTTGCCGATGGGCGTCGCCGCGAGGACGATCCGCCCCCGGCCGCTGTCGTCGCCGGCCGTGCCGCGGTAGGCCGTGACGGGGGTCCGGGCGGCGTCGTCGGGCTGGTCCGCGTCGTCAAGCTGGTCCGCGTCCTCGGGCCGGTCTACGGCGTCGGCGTCCTCCCGGGCGTCGCCGGGCTGGTCCCCCTGGTCCGTGTCGGGGTCCTCCCGGACGGGGTCGGGGGCGGCGTCGTCGAGTGGCTGGTTCACCGCACCAGCCTACGCTCCGCCCGGGCGGGCACGCGGCCGGGTGCGGGTCCGGGTGCGGGGTCCGCGCCGTCGCCGCCGGTAGCATGGCAGGGTGAGTCCCACCGCCGTCCGAGACCGACGCGACAGCCCTCAGCCGGCCGGATCCTGGGTCCTCGCCCCCTCCCTCGCCTTCACGCGCGACGCGCTGCTGGCCCGGCTCCTGGGAGCGGCGTCGGGCGGATCCCTGCACTGGGTCCTCCCGCTGGCCGTGGCCCTGATCGCCGGGATCCTGCGCTTCGTGCGCCTGGGCGACCCGGCGTCCCTCGTGTTCGACGAGACCTACTACGTCAAGGACGCCTACTCGCTGCTGCAGTCCGGCTACGAGCGTGAATGGCCCGAGGACGCGAACGACTCCTTCAACGCCGGCGCCCCCGACGTCCTGCTCGGCACCCCCGACTACGTGGTGCACCCGCCGGTGGGCAAGTGGATGATCGCGTTCGGCATGCTGCTGTTCGGCGCGGACAACGCGTTCGGCTGGCGCTTCTCCGCAGCCGCCGTCGGGACCCTCTCGGTGCTCCTGCTCGCCGTCGTCGCCCGCCGGATGTTCGGCTCGCCGCTCCTCGGGGCCGCGGCCGGGCTGCTCCTCGCCGTCGACGGGCACCATCTGGTGCAGTCGCGCACGTCGCTGTTGGACATCTTCCTCAGCTTCTGGCTCCTCGCCGCGTTCGCGGCACTCCTGGTGGACCGCGACGACGGACGACGACGCCTCGCGGCCCGGCTCGCCGCCCGGGCGGACGGCAGAATCCCCTCCCGTGCCCAGCTGGCGTACGGCCCGTTCCTGGGCTTCCGACCATGGCGCCTGGCCGCGGGGGTGTGCCTCGGGCTGGCCCTCGGCACGAAGTGGTCGGCCCTGCCGTTCATCGCCGCGTTCGGCCTGATGACCGTCGCCTGGGACATGAGCGCGCGCCGCATCGCCGGCGTGCACCACTGGGTGCTGGGGGCGGCGCTGAAGGACGGCCTGCTCGCCTTCGCCTGCCTCGTCCCGCTGGCAGCACTCACCTATCTGGCCACGTGGACGGGCTGGTTCCTGTCCTCGGATGCCTACGACCGCCGCTGGGCGGCGCAGAACCCGTCCGAGCAGTGGGGCTGGCTGCCGGACGGGCTCCGCTCCCTCGCCGAGTACCACCGCAGCGCCTACACCTTCCACCAGGGCCTCGGCTCCGACCACCCGTACGAGGCGAGCGCCTGGTCGTGGCTCGTGGTGGGCCGCCCGACGTCGTTCTTCTACGAGAAGCCGGCCGGGTGCGGGGCGGAGGCCTGCTCGCAGGCGGTGACCGTGCTCGGCAACCCGCTCATCTGGTGGAGCGCCGCCCTGTCCCTCGTGGTGCTCCTGTTCGTCTGGCTGGGCCGACGCGACTGGCGCGCCGCGGCCATCCTCACCGGCGTCGCCGCAGGCTACCTGCCCTGGTTCCTGTACCCGGAGCGCACCACCTTCTACTTCTACGCCGTGGCCTTCGAGCCGTACCTCGTGCTCGCGCTGGTGTACTGCCTCGGCCTCGTGCTCGGCGGGCCCGCGGCGGACGGGGCCCGCCGCCGGAGGGGTATCGTGCTGGTGGGGCTGTTCGTCGCCGCCGCCGTCGCGCTGTCGGCCTACTTCCTGCCCATCTGGACCGCCGAGGTCATCCCCTACGACCAGTGGCGCGACCGCATGTGGCTGCCCAGCTGGATCTAGGCCGCGGCCCCCTGAACTCCTCCCGGAACTTCCCGAACTCCCCGAACTTCCCGAACGAAAGCGAACACCGGTGCGCGAAGCCATCACGGAACTCCTCGTCGACCTGCCGTCGGCGAGCAACACCACCGACCTCCTGCTGCGGACCTGCGACACCCAGCCGGGGCGTGCGCTGTACGCGCTGCGGTCGGGCACGCAGTGGCGGGACGTCCCGGCGGCGGAGTTCCTGCAGCAGGTCAGGCGCCTGGCCAAGGGACTGGTGGCGCAGGGCGTGCGGCCGGGGGACGCCGTCGCCGTGATGTCGAGGACGCGCTACGAGTGGACGCTCGCCGACGTCGCGATCTGGTTCGCCGGTGCGGTCACCGTCCCCGTCTACGAGACCTCCTCCGCCCATCAGGTCGCCTGGATCCTCGAGGACGCGCAGCCCGTGCTCGTGTTCGTCGAGGACGAGCACAAGGAGCAGCTCGTCCTGGACGCCGCGGCGCGGTCCGGCCGGTCGGATGCCATCCCCGTGGTCCGGCTGGACGCCGAGCCGATCGACGGCGTGGCGACCCTCGCGACGCTCGGCGAGGCCGGGGCCTCGGTGTCCGACGACGCCCTCGAAGCGGCGCGGTCCTCGCGCGGCCTCGACGACGCCGCATCGATCGTCTACACCTCGGGCACTACGGGACGCCCGAAGGGCTGCGTGATCACGCACGGCAACTTCGCGCTCTTCGCCGTCAACACCCTCGAGTTCCTGCCGGAGTTCCTGAAGCAGGAGAACGCCCGGACCCTCATGTTCCTGCCCCTGGCGCACGTGCTGGCGCGGGCCGTGCAGGTGGTGTGCTTCACCGGCGGCATCACGCTCGCGCACTCCGGCTCGTCGTCGCAGCTGCTCGAGGACCTGACGACCTTCAAGCCCACGTTCCTGCTCGCCGTCCCGCGCATCTTCGAGAAGATCCACGCCACGGCGGGCCGGCGTGCGGCGGAGGCGGGCAAGGGGCGCCTCTTCGCGGCCGGCGAGCGCACCGCCGTCGCCTACTCGCGGGCGGTGGACGCGCGCGGCCGGGGCGGACGCGGCCCCTCCCCCGTCCTGCGGGCCTCGCACGCGGTCTTCGACAGGCTCCTCTACCCCCGGCTGCGGGACGTCTTCGGCGGCGAGGTCACCTACACGGTGTCCGGGGCCAGCCCGCTCAGCGAGCACCTGACCCACTTCTTCCGCGGCGCCGGGATCCTGGTGCAGGAGGGCTACGGCCTCACCGAGAGCACCGCCCCGTGCACGGTGAACACCGTGTCCCTGACGCGCGTCGGCTCCGTCGGCATCCCGATGCCCGGCACCAGCGTCCGGCTGGACGACGACGGCGAGGTGCAGGTGAAGGGCGCGGGAATCTTCGCCGGGTACCACCGCAACGACGCCGCGACGGCGGAGGTGTTCACCGACGACGGCTACTTCAGGACCGGCGACCTCGGCGCGCTCGACGAGGACGGCTTCCTGACCATCACCGGGCGGAAGAAGGATCTGCTCGTGACCGCGGGCGGCAAGAACGTGGCGCCCGGCCCGCTCGAGGAGAAGCTCCGGGAGAACGCGCTCGTCGGCCAGGCCGTCGTCGTCGGCGAGGGCCGGCCGTTCGTCGCCGCGCTCATCAGCCTGGACCGGGAGGCCCTCGAGCCCTGGGCCGCCGCGCACGGCCGGTCCGGCCTGACCGCGGAGCAGGCCGCGCAGGACGCCGAGGTGCTCGCCGACCTGCAGTCCGCCGTCGACGCCGCGAACGCCACCGTGTCGCAGGCGGAGCAGATCCGGAAGTTCACCGTGCTCGACGTCGAGTTCAGCGTCGAGTCGGGGCACCTGACGCCCACCCTCAAGCTGAAGCGGTCCGCCGTCGTCGCCGACCACGCCCGGGCGCTGGAGGACCTCTACGCCAGGCGGTAGCCGCAGCTCCGGGGGCGTGCACCCGGCGCGGCGGCCCGGAGCCGTTGCTCCGTTCCCACGGGTCTGCACGCCCGCCGCGGCGGCCCCTCCGGAAGCAGTCCGTTCCGCCCGGACGCGCCCGGACGGATGTCGCTAGGAGGCGTCCAGCGCCTTGCGGTACCGTTCCTGCGCCGCTTCCTGGGCCCTTCTGGAGCGATCACGGCGGGCCTTCGTGGGCCACGTGAGGACGAGCGTGAGGATCGTCGCCGTGAGGACCAGTGCCGCGACCGTCACCGCCGAGTCCGTCCAGAACTGCTCGGGGAAGAGCCGGATGAGGGTGTCGTCCAGGCGGAACGTCCACGTGCCGTCCGCGAAGAACAGGGCGTGGACCTGCGTGAAGAAGGTCTCCCACGCGAGGACCGCCAGCACGGTCAGGACGGCGATGCCCACGAGCGTCAGCACGGCCCCCGAGAACAGCGCCCGCCGGACCCCGCCCTTGTAGCGCCGCGCGAGGTAGATGCAGGCCAGGACCGAGAGGACGAAGAGCACGAGGGCGAGGAAGAAGGACAGCCCGAGGACGCCCTTCACATCCGCCATGTGCCCCACCTCCGACTCGAGGAACAACGACTCGCCCTCCGGCGTCACCAGGTCACCCAGGTATCGCGGGGGCGCGAAGTTCAGCACGTAGTCGAGGGCGTACGAGCCGTACGTCATGCGGTCGTCCAATGAGAAACCGAACCGGTCCGCGGGGAACCCGGGCCGGTGGTATTCGAGCCACAGGAACGACGACGTCGCGACGGCCCGGATCGCGACGGCCACCACGATGATCGGGAAGAACAGGGCGACGACGACCTGCAGGAAGCGCGGAAGGGCGGGCTTCGCCGTGGCCGCGTTGTCCCGGGCCGCAGCACGCCGGGCGGCGTCGCTGTCCGACGGGGGTACGGACAGGGCTGCCGTGTCCGTGGACGGGCCGGCGGCGGCCGGGGTGTGGCTTCCGTGCGCCGGTGAGGGACCGGCGGACGACGGACCGGCGCCGGACGACGCCGGTCCTGCCGGGACGGCGGAGGTACCGTGCGCTCCGGCAGGACCCTGAGCGGGGTCCCGTTCGCCGGAGGGCCGATCGCCGTCATCGGACGGAGCGGCAGCGTCGACTTCGTCGAACGGAGCGGCGTCGGTGCCGTCGGTCCCGTCGACGTCGGCCTCGTCGGCGTGGTTCTCGGCGTCCGGCTCGGCGTCCGGCTCGGCCTCGCCGGCGTCGTTCTCGACGTCCGGCGCGGCGTCGGGCTCGGCGACGTCGTCGAACTCGTCGACGGACGACTCACGCGCGAGTTCGTCGTCGCCGGCGTCGTGGACCTCCGGGACGTCCGGGAGGACGGCTGCTTCCCTCATGGGGGGCTCGTCCTGCCGGGCGACGGCCGGGGCCGGCTCCTCCCCGGGATCCGGGGCAGCACCGGGCGTCTCGGGGCCCGGCCCGACGGCGGCCTGGTCGTCGCCCACAGCGCGCATCCCGTCCGCGCGGGATGCGCCGGAAGCGCTCGGACGGGGGCTGTCGGTCTCTGCCACTGCGATGTCTCCTCGATGTCTGCCGCCGGTGCCTGCATCCGGCGTCATTCGACACTACCGGGCATTCGCGTGCGCCGCAGGGAGGCTCCCCGCTCACCCGCCCCTCGCGGGGTCACCGATCGCGACCGGCCAGGCCCGTCACGGGGCCCGGAGCCACCGTGTCAGGCGGTGACGACGGCGTCCCCCCGGTCGACGGCGCCGAGGTCGCCGCGGTGCCCGGCCGCGACCGCGCGCCGTCCGAGGATCAGGGTGTACGCCCAGTAGGCGCCGAGGACGAGGAAGCCGATGGTGAGGCGCAGCCACGGCGGCAGCCCGCTCGGGGTCACGAACCCCTCCACGAGTCCCGAGACGAGCAGCACCAGCACCAGCCCGAGCGCCACCGTGATCAGCGCGCGGCCCTCCTCCGCGAGCGCGGCGGCGCGGGTCCTGCGTCCCGGAGCCACCCATGCCCAGAAGATACGCAGCCCGGCGGCCGTGGCGATGAAGATGGCGGTCAGCTCCATGAAGCCGTGCGGCAGGATGTAGAGGAAGAAGGTGTCGAGCCGGTCGTAGGACGCCATCATGCCGGCGGCCATGCCCACGCCCTGCGCGTTCTGGTAGAGGATGAACACCGGCCAGATGCCGGTGACGCCGAACGCGACGGCCTGCACGGCGATCCACGCGTTGTTCGTCCAGACCAGGCCGGCGAAGGATGCGGCGGGGTTCTCCGAGTAGTAGTCGACGAAGTCCTCCTCGACGTAGCGCCGGAGCTCCTCGTCCGGCCCGAGCGCCTGGATCACGCCGGGCGTGCCCACCCAGAAGGCGTAGAGCCAGGCCACCGCGACGAAGACCAGCCCGACCACGACCGTCAGCCAGCGGACGCGGTAGAACGCAGCGGGAAGGGAGAACACGAAGAACTGCGCGATGTCCTCCATGGTGTTGGACCTCGCCCCGGTGAACCGGGTCCGCGCGCGGGAGAGCCGGGTGGACAGCGCCCCGGACAACGCGCTCTCGGGGTCCACGGACCGGATGATGGACAGGTGCGTCGAGACGCGCTGGTACAGCACCAGCAGTTCGTCCGACTCCGCGCCGTCGAGCCGGCGCCGGCCCACGAGCTCGTCGAGTCGTTGCCAGTCGCTGCGGTGCACGGCGATGAATGCGTCCACGTCCATGGGCCAACCCTATAGTTCCGGCACCATCACACGGCGGCAACGGCACGGGCAACGGCACGACGGCGTTACGCTGCTGGGAGGGAGCACGGGACACCAGGGCCCGTCACCGGCGGTCAGGGGGACATTCATGAGTTCGGTCGTCACCGGCGAGGCAGTGGTCCTCGAGCTGAAACCGGCCGGATTCGCCGCCCGGGGGCTGAGCGTCCTCATCGACATCATCGCCCAGATCGTGCTCGGGATCCTGCTGGTGCTGCTGATCGGGAACCTCTTCGACGGTGTGTTCGACGACGCCCTGACGAGGGCCCTCGGCCTCGTCGTCGTGGTCCTGCTCGTCGTCGTCCTGCCGGTGACGGTGGAGACCGTGACCCGCGGGAAGTCGCTGGGCCGCCTCGTCATGGGACTGCGGATCGTGCGCGACGACGGCGGCGCCATCCGCTTCCGCCACGCCTTCATCCGCGGCATGCTCGCGATCCTCGAGATCTACCTGCTCGTCGGGTCGCTCGCCTTCCTCGTCTCCCTGTTCAACGAGCGCTCCAAGCGCCTCGGCGACCTGCTGGCCGGGACCTACGCGATGCGGGAGCGCGTGGTCGCGCGGCCACGCGCCGTCCTCGTCATGCCGCAGAGCCTCGAGGCCTGGGCTGCGACGGCGGACATCGGCCGCCTGCCCGACGCCCTCGGCCGCAGGATGTCCCAGTTCCTCGCGCAGGCGCCGCGCCTCACGCCGTCGGCCCGCACCACGCTCTCCCTGGACCTCGCGGCCGAGGCGAGCCGCCACGTCTCCCCCGCACCCCCGGCGGACACCCATCCGGAGGAGTTCCTGCGCGCCGTCATCGCCGCGCGGCGTGACCGCGACTACACGGCGATGATGCGTCAGCGCGAACGGGCGGAGTCGACGGCGAAACGGATCCACACCCTGCCGTTCGACTAGGGCTGGCCGACCCACTCGGTCCACGGGACGTTCCAGTCGCCGAAGCCGTCCCACACGTACATGGGGCCGTAGCCCGTGTTGAGGATCTGCACCACGTCCCCGGGCCCGAAGGTGTTGTAGAAGTACTCGGCGCCCTCGGGGGACATCCCGATGCAGCCGTGGGAGACGTTGATCTCCCCGAGGGCCACCTGCGCCGCGGGCAGCGCCTCGTGCACGAACGCGCCGCCGTTGCTCAACCGGCTGGCATGGTTCACGACCGTCGGCGGGTAGTAGGCGGGATCGCCGGGTTCCAGGCCGATCGACTCGGCCCTGAACCGGGTGCTCTCGTAGTGCTCCATCACCACCATGTAGCCCTCGGTGGAGGGCCACTCGTCGGTGCCGAGGGTGACGGGGAAGGTGCGGTCGAGCTTCCCGTCGAGGTAGACCTTCATGGTCTTGGTGGTGTTGTCCACCACGGCCAGGCGGGTGTCGTGCGTCTTCACGGTGCGGGTCGTGTCGCTGTTGCCGATCATGCCGTTGCCGAAGTCGACGCCGAACAGCCCGGACTCGACCGTGATCGTGCTGTTCGGGGCCCAGAACGTCTCCGGGCGGTAGCGTGCCTTGGTGTCGGAGATCCAGTAGAACGCGCCGGACTGCCCGCTGGTGCTGGTGACGGTGATGGCCTCCTCCACGGCGTCCCGGTTGGTCACCGGCTCGCTGAAGGTGAACTCGAGCGGCTGGCCCGTGCCCACGGTCGCGCCGTCCAGCGGGAACATCGCCGCGTCGGCCTCGTTCGCGGGCTCGACGGTCCGGAACGTGGAGGTGTTCCTGACGGACCGGCCGGCGGAGTCGCGGACCGTGTAGGAGAACGCGTACTCGGTGTCGAAGGCGAGCCGGTCCGTCGCGGTCCACGTCGTGCCGTCGTCGGAGACGGTTCCGGCGACCGGCGTGCCGCCCGCCCGCGGGACGAGTTCGACGGCGTCGAGCGTCGCCCCGGTGACCTTCACCGCGGCCGGAGTACCGGGGTTGACCGCGACCGCACCGTCCGTGGGCGTGAGGCCGACGGTGTACTCGCCGGCCCGGGCGTCGGGCGCTGCCGTCGGCGTCCCCGCTGCCGGGGAGGGTGTGGGCGGCGCCGCGTCGGGGGTTCCGGTCGCAGCGGGCGAGGGTGCCGGGGACGACGTCGAGGTGGGCGCGGGATCGCCCCACGGCGATGCCGTCGCGATGCCCACGCCGCCGCCGACGGCGACGACCGCCGCGGCACCGATGGCGGCGACCTTCCAGCCCTTCCGTCCCGCTGCTGCCCTGCCCGGTTCCTGCTTCGTGCGCATGCGTCCAGCCCTTCCCTAGCACTGCTTCTGAGCGACTGTACGTGCCAGGACGCACCTCACCGCGGAGGCCGCGCGGTGTCGGACCAGGACACGGTGGCCGACGGCACCCACGGGTACCATCGGCCGCCGTGCCGAAGAGGGCCCGGCTGGCAGCGGGCTAGTAGCGGTACTGCTCCGCCTTGTAGGGACCGGCGACGTCGATGTCCAGGTACTCGGCCTGGCCCTTGGTCAGCTCGGTCAGCTCGACGCCGAGCGCGTCCAGGTGCAGGCGGGCGACCTTCTCGTCGAGGACCTTCGGGAGGACGTACACCTCGTTCTCGTACTCGCGGTTGCCCTCGGCGTCGTCCTGCTCGAACTTCGTGTACAGCTCGATCTGCGCGATCGTCTGGTTGGCGAAGGAGTTGCTCATGACGAACGAGGGGTGGCCCGTGGCGTTGCCCAGGTTCAGCAGGCGCCCTTCGGACAGCATGATGATCGAGTGCTCCTCCACGCCCGCGGCCTCGTCGGCGGGGATGACCCACTCGTGGACCTGGGGCTTGATCTCGATCTTCTCGACGCCGGGGATGCGCCCGAGGCCGGCGATGTCGATCTCGTTGTCGAAGTGCCCGATGTTCCCCACGATGGCCTGGTGCTTCATGCCCGCCATGTGCCGGGCCATGATGACGTCCTTGTTGCCGGTGGTCGTGATGAAGATGTCGCCCTGCGTGAGCACCGACTCGAGCCTTGCGACCTGGTAACCGTCCATCGCGGCCTGCAGGGCGCAGATGGGGTCGATCTCCGTGACGATCACGCGGGCGCCCTGGCCGCGCATGGCCTCGGCCGCGCCCTTGCCGACGTCGCCGTACCCGCACACGACGACGACCTTGCCGCCGATCAGCACGTCCGTGGCCCGGTTCAGGCCGTCGGGCAGCGAGTGTCGGACACCGTACTTGTTGTCGAACTTGGACTTCGTGACGGAGTCGTTGACGTTGATCGCGGGGAAGAGGAGCTTGCCCTGCGCCGCCAGCTGGTAGAGGCGGTGCACGCCCGTGGTCGTCTCCTCCGTGACGCCCTTGATGCCCGCGGCGATCGTCGTCCACTTCTGCGGCTCCGAGCCGATCGTGGAGCGGAGGGTGTCGAGGAACACCGTGTACTCGTGGGAGTAGTCGTCGTCGCCCTCCTGCGGGTTCGCGGGCACGGCTCCGAGCGCCTCGAACTCGGCGCCCTTGTGCACGAGCATCGTGGCGTCGCCGCCGTCGTCGAGGATCATGTTCGGGCCGAGGCCGTCCGCCTGGCCGGGCCAGGTGAGGATCTGGGTGGCGGTCCACCAGTAGTCCTCGAGGGACTCGTTCTTCCACGCGAACACGGGCACACCGGCGGGCTCCTCGACGGTGCCGGTCCCGACGACGACGGCCGCGGCGGCTTCGTCCTGCGTGGAGAAGATGTTGCAGGACGCCCAGCGCACCTCGGCGCCGAGGGCGGTCAGCGTCTCGATGAGGACGGCCGTCTGCACGGTCATGTGCAGCGATCCGGCGATGCGCGCTCCTGCGAGGGGCTGGGAGTCGGCGAATTCGCGGCGCAGCGCCATGAGTCCGGGCATCTCGTGCTCGGCCAGGCGGATCTGGTGGCGGCCGGCCTCGGCGAGTGAGAGGTCGGCAACTTTGTGGTCGAAGGTCATGGTGTCCTGGTCCTTGGAGGGTCGGGAGGTCGGGGTGCGGGCGGCCGGGTCAGGCGCGCGTGCCGCCCTCGAGGAGTTCGCGGCGGAGGAGCACGGGGATGCCCTCGTCGAGCGTGTAGGTCAGCCGGGTGCCGTCGGGTCCCGGCGAGGACGTCCGGAGGACATGGCCCTCCTGGACGAGCCTCGACCCCGTGACGGGGCAGCGGAGGACGTCGAGCAGTCGGGGTGGAAGGTTCGCCACGGGGAACTCTTTCGCTCGGAAGGAACGGGGATTCTGTCCCCCAGTCTACCGCCGGCGACTTCTCCGGCCTCCACCGGGCGGCCCGGTCGGAGGCGCCCTGCCCGTCAGGGTTCGGGCAGGATCCTGAGGTGGCCGCGCCGGGGGCCGCTGACGCCGGCCGGCGGT
Source organism: Arthrobacter pityocampae (assembly GCF_002927275.1). Lineage (GTDB taxonomy): Bacteria > Actinomycetota > Actinomycetes > Actinomycetales > Micrococcaceae > Arthrobacter_D > Arthrobacter_D pityocampae. The sequence continues at coordinate 354,269 of NZ_PRKW01000003.1, forward strand.
TCCATGGGGGCCTTGGCCCCGCGGGGTCCGACCGGCGGCGCCTCGACGGTGGGCTCGGCGGCGGCCTCCCGGACGGCGTCGGCCAGGGCCAGGAGGTCGTCGGGATTGTGCTCCGGCGCGGCGTCGGGAAGCGCCAGGCGGACCACCTCCCAGCCGCGGGGCACGGTGAGGCGTTCGGCGTGGACCGCGCAGAGATCGTAGGTGTGCGGTTCGGCGTAGGTCGCGAGGGGGCCGAGGACCGCCGTCGAATCCGCGTAGACATAGGTCAGCGTGGCCATCGCCCGCCGGGGGCAGGCCGATCTGGAGCATTGACGGAGTGATCCCACGGGGATCCACCCTACCGGGGATCGGCCGCGGAGGACGCCGGGACGCGCCCCGCGGCTCCCCCGCGTCGGTGAGGCAACCCTGCCGGGCACCGGCGCGGGAGTGCGTGCGGGGCGGTGGAAGGCTTAGAGTCGTTGCATGCAGGATGCTCCCACACTCTCGGTGAACCTGACCGATCCGGCGGCCGCAGACGAGCGTCCGGCGCGGTCGTTCTACGAGCGCCGACGCAATCGTCGGGGACGCGGCATGCGCGGTGACCTGCTCCCGCAGTACCTGCCGGGTGCGCGGTCGCGGTCGGAGCAGTTCGACGACTGGGTGATGGAATCCGCGCAGCGGCTCGAACGCCTCTGGGGCGAGCGCATCCAGGACGTCCAGATCGTGGTGCAGGAGATCCCGGACGGCCTCGAGGACATGACGCCCGAGATGCTGCGGGGGCTCCTCGGCTCCTGCTCCCCCGCCTCGCCGCACCGTCCCGCCGTCATCACCATCTACCGGCACCCCGTCCTCATGGCCGCGCGGAGCGTCCTGTCCGTGAGCGAGCTCGTGCACGACGTCGTCGTCGAACAGACCGCCGAGCTCATGGGCCTCGCCCCCGAGGCCGTCGATCCCGCGTACGGGCGCTCCCAGGCCTGAGCCGGGCGCACCGGACCGGTCCCCCGGATCACCGGGGGCGACTGCGGGCTAGTACCCGAGGTCGACGGGCAGGTCCTGCGGAGCCGTGACACCGACCGGGACGGCCACGACGGAGATGCCGCTCGTCGTCCCGGGCAGGGTCATGACCTGCGCGCCGTAGACCGGGTCCCCGGTGGCATCGACGAGCACCGCGACCGGTGACCGGCCGAGGGAGGACGCCGGCACCGTCACCGAGGTGCCTCCCGCGATGCCGATCACCACGGGCTTCCCCAGCACGCCGTCGGCGGAGACGGGTGTCAGGGTGATCTCGCCGCGACCGCCGGGTGCCCCCAGGACCAGGGCGGCGTCCACGCCCTCGGCGAGCGCCATCGCGTGGCCGCTGCCGAGGCGCACGGCCGCCGGAGCGCCGGCGAGGTCCACCGGCTTGCCGTCGTCGGTCCCGCGGGTCACGCGCGCCGCGGCGACCACCGAGACGTCGGAGGTGACGGCGATCGTGTAGTTGCCCGCGGGCAGGGCATCGAGGGGGACGCCGGTGACGGCTCCCGCCGGCGCGGTGACTACTCCGCCGTCGGGCAGCTCCACCTCACCGTCGGGCCCGAACACGCGGAGATCGAGCACGGCGTCGCTCGCGCCGGGGACGAGTACCTGCAGTTCGGGGGACGCCGTCGCGTACCCGTCCTGCTCGCGGATGCGGCGCGCCGTCGCCGTGTCCTGGACGACGACGCCGGGCACCACCTGGGTCAGGCCCGCCGGCGCGCTCGGTGACAGGAGGTCCACCCCGCCGGGCGTCAGCCCGCGCAGGACGCTCTGCTGGATGACCCCGGTCACGCGCCCGCCGGCGCTGCGCACACGCACGGCCACGTGCTCCTGGTCGCCGGCGAAAGCGCCCAGCACGATGCGCCGGGTCTCCCCGGGCGCCACCAGTTCGCCGCGCGTCCCGGCCGCCTCGATGGGGCCGTCCGGCCCGTGGAGTTCGAGCGACACGGCGGCCGGCGTGCCGGTGGGGTTGGTCAGGGTGAGGACGGAGGACTGCCCCGCGGTGGTCGCGGCCCCCAGGAGCCAGAAATCGCTGGAGGGAACCTGGCAGGCGGTGGCTGCGAGCCCCCGGAGGTCGCCGTCGGTGGCGGTGTAGGTGGCGCTGGCGGCGGCCACCGGGGTGAGCCCGCCCTGTGCCTGGGCTCGGAGGACGGACGGGGCGTCGACGGCGGTGCCCCGGGTCACCCCGGCGACGCGGGTGGTCAGGCCGTCCTCGCTGCTCCCGGCGGGACCGCGTGATCCGAGGGACGACTCCGGCGCGAACTCGCGGATCAGGTCCAGGGGCTCCTCCCCGCCGACGGGCAGCAGTGCGCTCCCCGTCACGGTGGCGCCGAGGTCGCTGAGCACCAGGCCGGACACCGTGGTCTTCGCCGTGCGCGAGGCCGGACCGAACTCGGGGTCGTCGCCGTCGCCGCTCGGGGCGACCGGCCGGGGCGGCGCCGGACACACCGCGGTGTAGTCGCCGGCCGGGACCGCGGCCGCCGGGACCGCGACGTCGGCGTCGGGGCCCGCGGGCAGGGCTGCGGTCACGCCTCCGGAGGCGACCGCCGCCGTCGCCGCGAGCAGGACGACGCCGGTCGCGGCGCCCAGGGCGGTGCGCAGGCGCGTGGGTGCTCCGACGCCGGCCGCTCGGTCCCGAGCGTCGGCACGGGCCGCGACGGCCGTCCTCGCGGCACGGGTGTCCCCCGGAGCGACGTCGGTCGCACCCGTCGAGGCGTCCGTCGACGCGTTCGTCGGCACGGCGCGGAGCACGGCGTCCCCTGGGGGCCGGCCGGTCCTTCGTCCCCGGATCACCGGGCACCGCTTCCGCTGGCCGCGGGCTGCGGCCGGGCGACGCCGTCCGGCGCGTCGTCCACCTGGCCGTCCCCTCGGCCGTTCCACGGCAGGCCGTCTCCGGGGAGGCCGGGCACGGCGCCGTGGCGGTTCTTCGGCCGCACGACGGCGGGCCGGGAGGGCAGAGGCAGGGCGAGGAGCAGGGTGAGGCCGAGGACGACGGCCTGGACGGGTTCGACCCACCGCTGGTGGACGCCGACGTAGGAGATCTCCAGGGTGCCGCCGGCGGCGGGCAGCGCGAAGGCCTGCTGCCAGCCGCCGGACACGGAGTCGAGCCGCCGGCCGTCGAGGCTCGCACGCCACCCGGGATCCGCCGCCTCGGCCAGGACGAGGCGCCGGCCCTCCGCCCCCGCGGGGACAGCGCCGGCCGCGTCCACCTCCGACGACGGGACGGTCGCCTCGGTGCGCCCCTCGGGATCGACGACCCGCACCCGGGCCGTGAGGTCCGCGCCGTCCCCGGTGCCGCCGCCGGGCGTGGTCGGGGCGACCCGCCAGAGACGCCCCGTCTCCGTGTCGCCGACGGCGGTGAGGCCGGGTACGGAGTCGATGCGGCCGCTGAGGAAGTCCCCGGCGGCCGCGGACTGCCGGAGGACGACGAAGCCGACGCCGAGGTCGCGCAGGTCGGCGCGTGGGTCCGCACCCGTGGCGCCGACGATCACGGCGACGCTCGTCCGCAGGAGCCGGGCGGCCTCGTCCTCCTCCCCGAGGGTCACCTCCCCGGTGCCCTGCAGGGTGCGGGCGGCGTGGAGGGGATTGAGCGCGTCGAGGGTCGTCCCGGCACCGCGCGCCAGGGCGGCCCGGACGCCGTCGTCGTCCTCGACCGTGATCACGAGCGTCCTGGTCCTGTCGGGGCCCGTCCCGCGGTCCGCCGCCGTCGCGGGCAGCGGTCGCTCGGGTGCGGGATCCAGGCGCACCGCCGTGCCGAAGTCCGGCAGCCCGGTGTCCACGGCGGGTGGCTCCTCGGCCGGACTGCCGGGAATCACGTCCGGCGCGGAGGCCGCCGCGGGAGGGTCGGCCGGCATGGGGACGAGCCACAGACCGAGACTGAGCAGGGGGCCGACCGCGAGGGTCAGCCCCGCGGCGACCCGCAGGACCCGCCGGCCGGCGCCGGACGGTGCCGCGGGGACGCCGGGATCCCGGCGGCCCGGCAGTCCCGCGAGGGCGGCGGCGAGCAGGCACAGGGTCACGGCGGAGACGAGCGGACCCGGGAAGACACCGACCAGGGCCGTACCGTCCACCGCGACCGGGAAGCGCGGCGTGAGTGCGCCCAGGGTCAGGGCGAGGATCGCCAGGAGCCAGAACCCCCGCACGAGGGTGCCGCGTCCACTCCGCCGGAAGAGCGCGACGGTGGCCAGGGTGATCACGGGCCCGCCGATGACGAGCGCGGCGACGAGCGGGAAGGGCACCGACCCGGCACCGGCGGCGGGCCCGAGCATCGGGTCGAAGCGGACGGGGAAGCCGAGGAGTTGCTGCCAGGGGGCGGCCGGATCGGCCGCGAGCGGCACGCCCGGATCGCCGAGGACGCCCCGGGCATCCGGCAGTGCCGAGAGGAGGTACGGCAGGTACAGGGCGACGCCGGGCAGCAGGGTCCACCACAGCGGGCGCGCCCGCTTCCCCCCGACGATCAGGGCGATGACGAGTCCCACCAGCGCGAAGGCACCGAGGGAGGGCGCCGACGCCGCCACCACGGCGAGGACGAGTCCGGCGGCCGCACCCGCGGTCCAGCTGCGGGTCCCGCCGAGGCCCGGCTTCACGACGCCGTCCGGCAGGGCTCCGGCGGTCACGGCGCCGCCGACGGCCCGGACGACGCCCAGCAGGACCAGGGGAAGGAGGACGTGGGCGAGCAGCGCGCCGAGGCGGCCCTGTCCGAGCGCGACCTGCAGGGCGGGCGCCGCACCCCAGAAGACCGCGGCCCAGAGGCGCAGCGCGCGGGACCGGGTGAGGGCACCGGCCGCGAGCCACGCGGCCAGGCCGGCGAGGGGCAGCGCGCAGACCACGGCGACGACGACGGCCGTGTTGGTGGAGCCGAGGCCCAGCAGGGACAGCAGCCACAGCACGTACGCGAACGGTGAGCCGTGGGCGGCGAAGCCGGCTCCCAGACCGGTCCACCAGGTGGTGGCACCGGCCCAGACGGCGCCCGGGGTCGCGGCGACCGGCAGCAGCGCCCCGCCCGCCAGGGCCGGTGCGCCCACGAGGCGGTGGAGTCCCAGGAGAGCGGCGGCGAGCAGCACCCCGACGGCGAGGACCGCGCCGGCGCCGACCCAGAGCCGCGCCGGGGTGGTGAGGGCCGCGAAGTCGTCGTTGCCGTCCCCCGAGGGGACGTACTCCTCGGTCCGCTGCAGCGGGTCAGGCCCGGCGGAGGCGCCGCGCGAGGTGAACGCGTCGATGACGGACCGGCGGTGGGACCACACCTCACGGCGGGACGTGACGAGCGGGCGGACGATGGAGCGCGGGCGGCGCCGGCTACGGGCTGCGGAGCGGCGGGACCGCCGGAGATGGAGCGGTCGGCAGGCGCCGGCGACGCTGCCGAGCAGCTGGCCCGCACCGTGGGCGGGGTCCTTCGCCAGGAGTCCGAGGAGCAGCCGGACCAGGCCTCCGAGGACGGCACCGACGGCGAGGACGGGCACCATCGGTGCCGCGGCGTGCTTGAGCCGGAGGTAGACCTCGGCGGCCCGCGCACCGTGCGGGGTGGACACCGGGTGCGGTCTGGACCGCGCGTGACGCAGGACCGCCGTCGGCACCACGACCACGCGGTGGCCGGCAAGACGGTTGCGCCAGCACAGGTCGACGTCGTCGCCCACGCCGTGGAGGGCCGGGTCGAAGCCGCCGAGGGCGTCCCATACGTCACGGCGGATCAGCATGCCGGCGGAGTTGACCGCGAAGACGTCGCTCCGGGCGTCGTACTGCCCCTGGTCGTGCTCGTCGACGTCGATCAGGGTGAGCCGTTCCGCCCACCGGCTGATGGACAGTCCGACGTCCACGAGGGCACGGCGATCGTCCCACGCCACCTGCTTGGCGCCGGCGACGGTGACCGAGGGGGCCCGCTCGACGGCGAGGAGCAGTTCGGCGAGCGCACCGGGTTCGGGGGCGGAGTCGTCGTGGAGGAGCCACAGCCAGTCGTGGCAGCCGCCCTCCCCGGACCCGGCGTACGGCGGTATCCGGGCGACGGCCGTCCTCACGGCCGCGCCGAATCCTGCACGCGCGGGGGCGCCGATCACGGGACTTCCGGCCGGCAGGCGGAGCTGGAGGACGGACGCCGATCCGTCGGTCGAGCCGGTGTCGACGCCGACGCAGGCATCAGCAGCGCGGGTCTGGCGTGCGAGGGCTTCCAGGGTTGCCGGGAGGTACCCGGCACCGTTGTGGGCTACGACAACGGCGGTGACCCGGAGGTACTCCTGAATCAGACTGCTCGCTTCCGCAGCCGGCGGCGCTCCCGCTCGGACAGACCGCCCCAGATACCGAAGCGCTCGTCGTTCTCCAGCGCGTACTCGAGGCACTCCGACTTCACGATGCAGGATCCGCACACCTTCTTGGCGTCGCGGGTGGACCCGCCCTTCTCCGGGAAGAAGGCCTCCGGGTCGGTCTGCGCGCACAGGGCGTCCGCCTGCCACGACAGCTCGCCGTCGTCGTCGACGTTACCCGGCACGAGCGGGACCTCGATCCATCCGGGCTCCTCAGCAGGCACCTCCGGGGCGAGGCCCGGAAGGACGAGGAGGCTGCTGGGGCCGTCGACGTCGGGGAGAAGCGTGAGGGTCTGATGGGCGCTGAGGAACGCGGTGGCCTGGTCCTCGAGCGAGCGCATGCCTTCGCGGTACCGTTCGCTCGCCTGCGGGTCGGCGGGATCGAGGAACCAGTCGGCGGGAACGCCCCGTGACCCGTAGCGGGCCGAAGCCTGCGCTGCGATATCCGGTCGTTCCTGTATGCGTTCTGCCTGCCCCATGATCAGCCTTCCCGGTGTTGCTGTTCCGGCATCAGCATGGGTCGACCCTCGCGCCCGCCTGCCGGAACAGATCCGTTGCCCCAATTACACGGGTGTAACACGAGTCACGTCAAGCGGCCAGCCGAACCTTATAGAGTCAGGGCTTGACAAACACGAGTGGCACGCCGTTCAAACTACCTGTTTTTGTCGATCCGTAAGCAAGTAGTCCCAACCGCGCGCAGCGCGCCACCCGACCCCCGAGCCGGAAGAGGCCCATCATGCCACAGCCCCCCGTGCACCTCCTGACGAGGATGCGGACCGTCAGCCCCACCTCCCCCCGGCTCGTCTGGCACGGACGGGACGGCCGCATCGAACTGTCGGGCCGCGTCTTCGACAACTGGGTCGCCAAGAGCTCGAACCTCCTCGTCGACGAACTCGACGCCACCGACGGGACGACCGTCGCCGTCGACCTGCCGGTCCACTGGAAGACCCTGGCCCTCGTCTTCGCCTGCTGGCAGGTAGGGGCCGTCGTCGTGCCGGCGGACGACGACGGCGGGTCCGGCTCGCCCGCCGGGACGCCCGCGGACATCGTGCTGTCCTCGCGGGCCGGCGTGGAGGTCGACCCTCCGCGGCTGCTGGCCTGCGTGGCCCTGGGCTCGCTGGCGCTCCGCTGGGACGGCCCGCTGCCGCGGGGAGCAGTGGACTTCGCGGCGGAGGTGCGCTCCCACGGCGATGTCTTCCTGGACGCGGCCGACGGCGCCGCAGCGGCGCCGCCCACTCCCCTGGTCCTCGCCGGCGGTCGGACGCTGACGGCTGCGGAGCTGACGGGACGCGTGGCGCTGCCGGTGGGCTTCGGACGGACCGCCGATGCCGACCCACCCACGCTGCTCCTGGAACCCGGCACGGGCCTGCTGCCGGCCCTGGCTGCCGCCTTCGCCGTGTGGGAGCGGGACGGGGCGCTCGTCCTTGTGGAGGAGGGCGTCCCCGTCACCGAGCGGATGCTCAGCGGCGAGAAGGTCACTGACCGGCTGGGGACTGCCTGACCTGCTCCACCTCGGGTGCTGTCACGGATGGGGCGGCCTTGCCTGCGTGCCCGTCGTGCGGGTGGACGAGCTCCTGGTCGTGGCTGAACTCGGGGTCCTCGTCGAGTTCGACGTTGAACACCCAGAACCGGTAGGCCACGAAGCGGACGAAGGTGGCCAGCACCGTGCCGACGATCCCGACGATGAACAGCGGTCCCGGCTCGACGACGTCGAACAGGTACTTGGCTACCCATACACAGCCCGCGGCGATGCCCATGCCGATCACGTTGATGAAGATGAACATCGCCAGCTCGCGGGCCGGGTTGGGCTGGCGGCGGCGGCGGAAGGTCCAGTAGCGGTTGGCGACCCACGCGAAGACCGTGGCCACGCCGGCCGAGACGAAGCGCGCCTTGACCTCGCTGCCGCTCATGGGGCCGTGGATCAGGTACCAGTAGAGGCCGTTGTCGATGACGAACGCCACACCGCCGACTGCTCCGAACTTCGCCACCTCGCGCCAGAAGATGGAGGCGAGGCCCCTGATCCGATCCATGAGTCCTGCCACTGCCAACCTCCGTGGTCCGATACGAACGCCGGTCCCGCCGGGCATGCTCCCGGCCGACCTGCGGGACAGACCGATGGCGCCGGCGGAGCGGGCAACCCAGGCTGACCTTGCATGGCGCGTCCGGCCCATTTTACGGCCTTCCTGCGCTCCGCCGTCCCCCACCGGTCCGGGAACATCCGGTGGAAGCCTCGGAGCTTCGTGTGAGACGCGCGTGCACAACCCTCCGGTCCGCCGATCGGATGGCCGGCTCCGGCCGCCCCGTGGGTACCCTGTAGTGGTGACTTTTCCCGTGATAGGCGTCATCGGAGGCGGCCAGCTCGCCCGTATGATGGCCGGCCCCGCCGTCGAACTCGGCCTCGAACTCCGCGTGCTGGCGGAAGGCCCCGACGTCTCCGCGGTGGCTGCCGTCGCCCGCTCCCGGGTGGGCGACTACCGCGACCGCGAGACGCTGCGCGCCTTCGCCGCGGACGTCGACGTCGTCACCTTCGACCACGAGCACGTCCCCGGTGAGCTCCTCGCCCAGCTGGAGGGCGACGGCGTCGCCCTCCACCCCTCGCCGGCGGCGCTCCTGCACGCCCAGGACAAACTCGTGATGCGGCGGGCCGTGGACGGGCTCGGGCTGCCCAACCCGTCGTGGCGCGCGGTGACGGACGCGGCCGGCGTCGAATCCTTCGCTGCGGAGACCGGCTGGCCGGTGGTCCTCAAGACACCCCGCGGCGGTTACGACGGCAAGGGGGTCCTCGTGCTGCGCGATACCGCGGGGCTCGAGGCGGCGCGGGACTGGTTCACGGGCGGAGAGCTCCTGGTCGAGCAGTTCGTCCCGTTCAGCCGCGAACTGTCCGTCCTGGTGGCCCGGCGGCCGTCCGGGGAGGCCGTCGCCTGGCCGGTGGTCGAGTCGATCCAGGTGGACAGCGTGTGCAACGAGGTGATCGCCCCCGCTCCCGGGCTGGCGGACGAGACCGCCCGCGCCGTCACCGCCGCCGCGCTGCACCTCGCCGAACGCCTCGGCGTCACCGGCGTCATGGCGGTCGAGCTCTTCGAGACCCCCGGGGCGGGTGCCGGCTACCTCATCAACGAACTCGCGATGCGCCCGCACAATTCGGGGCACTGGACCATGGACGGCGCCGCCACCGGGCAGTTCGAGCAGCACCTGCGCGCCGTGCTCGACCTCCCCCTGGGATCCACGGCCCCGCTGGCGGGACACGCCGTGATGAAGAACATCCTCGGGGGAGCGAACGAGGACATCTACGCCGCCTACCCGACGGCCCTGTCCTCAGGACCGTCGGCTAAAGTGCACTTCTACGGCAAGGACGTACGTCCCGGCCGGAAGATCGGCCACGTGAACGCGCTGGCGGCCCCCGGGGAACCGCTGGAGGACGTCCGCGCCCGGGCCACGAGGGTAGCCGCAATACTTCGCGACGGCGCCCGGGACGCCCCCACCCAGTAATGACCGAAGGGAATGCAGTGACGAACGCCCAGGTAGGCCTCGTGATGGGCTCGGACTCCGATTGGCCCGTCATGGAAGCCGCAGCGGCTGCACTGGCCGAGTTCTCCATTCCCTACGAGGCCGACGTCGTGTCCGCGCACCGCATGCCCGAGGCCATGATCGACTACGGCAGGAGCGCCGAGGAGCGCGGGCTCCGCGTGATTGTCGCCGGCGCGGGAGGCGCCGCCCACCTCCCGGGAATGCTCGCCTCCGTGACGCCACTGCCCGTGATCGGCGTCCCCGTTCCGCTGCGCTATCTCGACGGCATGGACTCGCTCCTGTCGATCGTGCAGATGCCGGCGGGCGTCCCCGTGGCGACCGTGTCCATCGGCGGTGCCCGCAACGCCGGGCTGCTCGCCGTCAGGATGCTCGCCTCCGGCACGGACGAGCAGGCGGCCACCCTGCGGCGGCAGCTCACCGAGTTCGCCCGGGCGCTCCGGCTGACCGCGGAGGAGAAGGGTGCCGCCCTCCGGTCCCGCATCGCGGAGTCGACGGCGGACGGCGCGTGATGACGGCCACCCGCACCGACGGCAGCGCGGCCTCCGCGGCCCCCCTGTCCGATCCCGTGCGGTACCCGGAGTCCGCCCCGCCCGCGGTCCGCACGAAACGGGCCTTCGTCCTCCTCGCCCTGACGCTGGTCCTGCCGGGTTCCGCGCAGACCGTCGCCGGGGACCGGCGCCTGGGGCGCAGGGCGCTGCGCACCACGTTCGCGTGCTGGGGCCTGCTCCTTCTCGGGATCGTGCTCTCCGTGGTGGACCGGACCCTCGTCGTCGGCGTCGTCACCCACCGCTGGTGGTCGCTGCTGCTGATCGGCGCGCTCCTCGGGATCGCCGTCGGCTGGGCGCTGCTCTTCCTGAACACCCTGCGCCTCATCCGCCTGCCCCTGCTCGACCGCGGCGCGCGCCCCCTCGTGGCGGGGGCCCTCGCGGTGCTCATGGTGCTCACGAGCGGATCCCTCACCTACGGCGCCTACGTCCTCGGCGTGGGCCGGTCGACGGTCGGCTCGATCTTCCAGTCCGGGCCCGCCTTCGACCCCGTGGACGGCCGGTACAACTTCCTCCTCATGGGCGGCGACGCCGGCGAGGACCGTACGGGCCGGCGGCCCGACAGCATCTCCGTGATCAGCGTCGACGCCGAGACGGGCGCCACCGTCACGTTCAGCATCCCGCGCAACTTCCAGAACGCCCCGTTCTCCGAGGACTCCCCCCTCTGGGAGGTCTATCCCGACGGGTACAACTGCGGCGACCCGTGCATCATCAACAGCCTGTACACGGAGGTGACCCAGAACCACACGGACCTGTACCCGGACTCCCAGGACCCGGGCGCCGAGGCGATGATGGATGCCGCGAGCGGTGTCCTCGGGATCGAGGTGCAGTCCTATGTCCTCGTCGACATGAACGGCTTCGAGCAGCTCGTGGATGCCATGGGCGGCATCAGGATCGACGCCGGCGGCTGGGTCCCCATCACCGCCGCCGAGATCCCCGGCACCGACCCGATCCGCCACTACCCGCCGGACGGCTGGATCAAGCCGGGCGTCCAGACCCTCGACGGGTACCACGCCCTGTGGTACGCCAGGAGCCGCGAGTTCGTGACGGACTACGACCGCATCGCCCGCCAGCAGTGCGTCCAGCAGGCCATGATCGCGCAGCTGGACCCGGCCACCCTCCTCACGCGGTTCCAGTCGATCGCCGCGGCCGGCACGCAGATCGTGGAGACGGACATCCCGCAGGACCAGCTGGCCGGCTTCGTCGACCTGGGGCTCAAGGCCCAGGGCCAGGAGACCCGCCGCCTGACCATTGGCCCGCCGGACTTCGGCACCCCGGCCGAGAACTTCGTCACCTACCCCGACTTCGACCTCGTCCACGCCCGGGTGCAGGACATGCTCGCGGACGATGCCCGGAAGCCGGCCGCCGTCGGCCCGGTTCCCGCCGACGAGCCTCCCGTCGGCCCGTCTCCCGTCGGCCCGCTGGCGCTGGAACGCGCGGGTGTCGTCGCGCAGGTCCCGACGGAAACCCTCGACGACGGCACCGGCGTCACGGAGGACGGCATCACCGAGGAGTACCTGCAGGAACTCGCCACGATCGGCGACGACCTCACCCTCGGCGACCTGCTGGCGGACAACGGCGAGTGCTCCCCCGCCTGACCGGTATCGTTCGACCGACACCGCTGCCGCCTGACCGACACCGTCCCGCCTGCCGTCCCGCTTGCCGTCCCACCAGCCGAAGGATTGACACCGATGTACCTCCTCGACAATCCCCTCCGCCCGTATGCCTGGGGCTCGGAGCATGCCATCGCCGACCTGCTCGGCCGGGAGCCGTCGGGAGGCCCGGAGGCGGAGCTGTGGGTCGGCGCGCATCCCGACTCCCCCTCCGAGGTCGTGCACCCGGACGGCACCCGTACTGGCCTCCACGAGCTCATCGACGAGGACCCGCAGGCGCTGCTCGGCGACGAGGTGGCCGGGCGCTTCGACGGGAGGCTCCCGTTCCTCCTGAAGGTGCTGGCGGCGGGGTCGGCCCTGTCCCTGCAGGTGCACCCGAGCCTCGAGCAGGCCGCGGCGGGCTATGACGCCGAGGAGTCCGGCGGAGTCCCCCGCGACGCCCCGCACCGCAACTACAAGGACCGCAACCACAAGCCGGAGATGATCTACGCGCTCACCCCGTTCGAGGCCCTCTGCGGCTTCCGGCCCCTGGCCGATGCTGCGCGCATCATCGGGGCCCTCGCCTCCGCCGTCGAGCCGGGCTCGACGACGCACGACCTCCTCGACGGCGTTGCCGCGCAGCTCGTCGCAGGCGAGGGGACCGGGCTGCGCGGGGCCTTCACGCTCCTGCTCCGGGCGCCCGGCGAGGCGGTCGACGAGGTGGTGGCCGCTGCGCGCCGCGTCGAGGGGTCCGCGGACGCGACGGCCCGGGACCTGGCGACCCTCGCCGAGCTGTCCGACCAGTACCCGGGCGATCCGGGCGTGCTCGTGGCCCTGCTGCTCAACCGTGTCGCGCTCCGCCCGGGTGAGGCCCTGTACCTGCCGGCCGGGAACATCCACGCCTACCTGGGCGGACTGGGCATCGAGGTCATGGCGTCCTCGGACAACGTGCTGCGCGGGGGTCTGACCCCGAAGCACGTGGACACCGCGGAGCTGCTGTCCACGGTGGTCTTCGAACCCCTCGCACCGCCCTCGCTCGCGCCCGAGTACACACTGCTCGACCAGGAGCTGTACCGCCCGCCGTTCGAGGAGTTCCAGCTGCAGCGGATCGTCCTGGCGGACGCGGCGGCGGGCCCCGCAGCCGGCGGGGATCCCTCCGACGACGACCGGCAGGACGCTCCCCTGCGCACGGACGAGAGCCTCACGCCCGCCCATGTCCCGGTGGTGCAGAACGGTCCCGTCGTCGTCCTCGCGGTGAGCGCCCCGATCCTGCTGGACACACCGAACGCGACGCTCGTCGTCCCGCGGGGCGCCGGCGCCTTCGTCGCGGCGTCGGAGGCGCCCCTCATGATGCGCCCGGCCGCGGACGCCCACGGCGCGACGGACGGTCCGGTGCTGGCCTTCGCCGTGACCGTGGGTGGCGGGATGCCCACCCTCGAGGTGTAGCCCGGGCGGCGCCGCTCAGGCGCAGCGCCCGATCAGGACGCCCGGCCCGCCCGCACGCGCCGCGCTGCTCCGACCGCCCGTCCGGCCTGGCGGCGCGCCAGCTGCATGCCGCGCTTCGCGACCGGGAGGGCGCGGCTGAACACCGGGTAGAGGGGCGAGAGCGGGTAGTCCCAGGTGCCGGCCAGCTGGTCCTCGTGCTTCGCCCAGCCCATCTTGAAGCGGGAGACGCCGTCGTTGAGCAGGCCGTTGAAGTCGTAGCGGTGCACGCCCCGAGCCTTCATCTCGGAGATCGCGAACCACTTGAGTGCGTAGTTCGCCCGGAGCCGCTCGCCCTCGTCGGTCATGCCGCCGTAGAGCTCGAACGAGGTGGCGTCGGTCGTGGAGAGCCAGAGGAAGGCGACGACGTCGGTCCCCTGGAACGCGGCGTAGACCGGGGAGGCGTCACCGAGGTTGTCGAAGATGTCCAGGTAGTAGGAGTCCTCGTGGATGCCGAACCCGGCGCGCTCGGCCGTCACCCGGTACACGTCGAGGCACGCCGGGAGCTCGCTGCGGACAACACGCCGGAGGTCGAGACCCTCGCGGCCGGACTTGCGGATGTACTGGCGGTGCTTCTTCGTCATGTCGGCCAGCAGGTCCTCCTCCGACCGCCGGAGGTCCAGGATGAGCGTCCGGCCGATGAGGATGGTGTTCGTGCTCGCCTTCCAGCCCGCCCCCGGAAGCGCACGGACGGCGTCGCTCGCCTCGTCCCAGTCGGGTTCGATCGACAGCGCGACTGACGGATGGGCGGCCCGGACGTACCCGACGAGGGCCTCCAGCGCGTCCGCCTCGCGCCCCGGCAGGGCCTGCGGGCCGCGCGGGATGTAGGCGAGGCGCCGCAGCGGGAACGGCAGCGACCGGCACAGCACCTGCGCGGCGGCGACGACGACGTCGTCCTCCCGCACGATCACGCGGTCCACGCTCCAGCCGTGCGCGGCCTTCGTCGCACCCCAGCCCCACAGCTGCTGGGGGTGGCCTCCCAGCTCGTTGACAATGGTGTCCCAGAGGGCGCGATCGGGGCAGGGCGACACGGAAAGGCTCATCCGACCAGCCTATAGGGGTGCGCCGCCCCACCCGTCCCCGGACGACCCGTCAGGCGACGGACCGTCAGTCCCTGACCCTGGCGTACGTCTCCCACTTGTGGGCCTGGTGCTCGCCGTCCACCACCCGGATGGTGCCGGACTTCGAGCGCATGACGATCGACTGCGTGAGGACCTTGTCCTTGCTGTACCGGACGCCGCGCAGCAGGTCGCCGTCGGTGATGCCCGTGGCGGCGAAGTAGCAGTTGTCGCTCGTGACGAGGTCGTTGGTCGACAGCACGCGGTCGAGGTCGTGCCCGGCGTCGAGCGCCTTCTGCTTCTCCTCGTCGCTCGTGGGCCAGAGCCTGCCCTGGATGACGCCGCCGAGGGACTTGATGGCGCAGGCCGCCACGATCCCCTCGGGCGTCCCGCCGATGCCCATCAGGGCGTCGACGTCGGTGCCCTCGCGGGCCGCGGCGATGGCGCCGGCGACGTCGCCGTCCATGATGAACTTGGTGCGCGCGCCGGCCGCGCGGATCTCCTCGACGAGCGGCTTGTGCCGGTCGCGGTCCAGGATCATGACGTTGAGCTGGCTGACCTTCTTGTTGTTGGCCTTCGCGATGAGGTGCAGGTTCTGCTTGACCGGCAGGCGCAGGTCCACCATGTCCGCAGCCTCCGGCCCGGTCACGAGCTTCTCCATGTAGAAGACGGCCGAGGGGTCGAACATCGAGCCCCGCTCCGCGACCGCGAGGACGGCGAGCGCGTTGTTGATGCCGAGCGCGGTCAGGCGGGTGCCGTCGATCGGGTCGACGGCGACGTCGCACTCCGGGCCGCTGCCGTCACCCACGCGTTCGCCGTTGAACAGCATGGGGGCCTCGTCCTTCTCGCCCTCCCCGATCACCACGATGCCGTTGAAGTGCACGGTCTGCAGGAGCGAGCGCATGGCGTCCACCGCGGCGCCGTCGGCCAGGTTCTTGTCGCCGAACCCGACCCAGTGGCCGCCGGCGATGGCCGCGGCCTCCGTCACGCGGACGAGTTCGAGGGCGAGGTTCCGGTCCGGTTCCTTGTCCCCGACGGCCAGCGCCGGTGACAGGGTGGAGTACTCGGCATTCGTAGCATTCTGGGACACGTCTATCCTCATCGTCGAAGGTCATCGGCCGCTAGCGGGCGCACCAGTCCGGTGCTGTCATCATAGGCGCGCCCGCCGCGCCGCGCCCGCCGACGGCGCAGATGTGCAGACCCCGGGGCGCCACCAGGTTAGGCACTACGGCCGGCATCAGCGAAAATGGAGGGGTGAGCGATCAAGGCGACGAGCGGACGACCCCCGGGACACGAGCAGGCGCCGGCGAGGGACCGGCCACGCCCGAGCGGCAGGCGGGACGAGCGCCCGCGCAGCAGACAGGACGACCGGCCGGCGGCGCCGGACCCGCGGAGGACCTGGACGATGACGCCCCGCCCATCACGCTCACCCCGAACCAGGCCAAGCGCGCCAGTTCCACGGCCCGCGGCATGCTGATCGCCACGGGCGCGACCATCGCCGTCGTGCTCCCGGTCTACTTCCTGAACCCCACGTACACCGCCGAGACGTACCGGCGCGACATCGACGTCGAGACCGTCGCGCGCCAGGCCGCGGGCGACGCCGGCTACCTCCCGGCATCGCCGACCCTGCCGGAGGAGTGGTCCTCCACCTACGCCCGCTGGGTCACCGGCCGCAGCGACGCGGTCGACTTCTGGGAGGTCGGGTTCCTCACCGCCGACGCCGGGTACATCCAGCTCACCCAGACCGACGACGCGAACCCCACCTGGACGGCGCAGCGCGTCGAGGACGCGCAGGTCTCCGGGACGCGCACCATCGGCGGGCTCGAGTGGGAGCTCCTCGACGCACCGAACGGGGACACCGTGCTGACCTCCGAGGTGGACGGCGCCACGGTGATCCTCAACGGGCAGGCCTCCCTCACCGAGTTCGACGCCGTGGGCGAGGCCGTCGTCGAGGACGTCCGGCAGAACGCCGTCGACGAGGCCGAGCGCCTGTCATCTTCGGACACGGACGGTTCGTGACGGACGGAGCCAGTACAGTGGGCGGCGTGACCCAGCAACTGACCCCCGCCGCCGCCTGGCAGCGACTGCAGGAGGGCAACGCGCGCTTCGTGGCCTCCGACGTCTCGCACCCCAACCAGGACGCCTCCCGCCGCACCGCGCTCGTGAACGACCAGCACCCGTTCGCCGTGATCTTCGGGTGCTCGGACTCCCGGCTCGCCGCGGAGATCATCTTCGACCTCGGCCTCGGCGACGTCTTCGTGGTCCGCACGGCCGGCCAGGTGATCGACGACGCCGTCCTCGGCTCGCTCGAGTACAGCGTGAGCGTGCTCGGCGTCCCCCTGATCGTGATCCTCGGCCACGACAGCTGCGGTGCCGTCACCGCGACGATGAACGCGATCGAGACCGGCGACATGCCCACGGGCTTCCTCCGCGACCTCGTCGAGCGGATCACGCCGTCCGTCCTCACCGCGCGGCGCGCCGGTGTCACCGACGTCAACACGACCGTCATCGAGCACACGAAACAGACTGCCCAGCGGCTGGTCGACAGCTCCCGCGTCATCGCCGACGCCGTCGAGGGCGGGTCGGTCGCCGTCATCGGCGTCTCCTACCGCCTGGACGAGGGCAACGCCGTGCTGGTGTCAGGATTTGGCGCACTGTAGAGCAGCGGTGAGAATTGCGGCATGACTCCAACGCCTGCAGCCGGCCCTGACTCCACCTCGACGACGGGCACTGCGCCCGGCGCGGAGACCGAGTACCGCATCGAACACGACACCATGGGCGAGGTGCGCGTGCCCGTGAACGCTCTGTACCGGGCGCAGACGCAGCGAGCCGTCGAGAACTTCCCGATCTCCGGCACCACCCTCGAGCGTGCGCACATCGAGGCGCTCGCCCGCATCAAGAAGGCCGCGGCGACGGCGAACGCCGAGCTCGGCGTGCTCGACGCCGAGCGTGCCCGGGCCATCGAGGCGGCGGCGGAGGACGTGGCGTCGGGCCGCTACGACGGCGACTTCCCGGTGGACATCTACCAGACGGGCTCCGGGACGTCGTCGAACATGAACGCGAACGAGGTCATCGCGACCCTCGCGAGCCGCGCCCTCGAGGCCGCGGGGAGCTCCACCACCGTGCATCCGAACGACCACGTCAACGCCTCGCAGTCCTCGAACGACGTCTTCCCCACCTCCGTGCACGTCGCCGCCACGTCGGCGCTCGTCAAGGACCTGATCCCGGCCCTGGCACACCTCGCCGAAGCGCTCGAGCGCAAGGCCGCCGAGTTCAGCACCGTGGTGAAGTCCGGCCGCACGCACCTCATGGACGCCACCCCGGTCACCCTGGGCCAGGAGTTCGGCGGCTACGCGGCCCAGGTGCGCTACGGGATCGAGCGCATCGAGGCGTCGCTGGCCCGGGTGGCCGAGGTACCGCTGGGCGGCACTGCCGTGGGCACCGGCATCAACACCCCGGCCGGCTTCTCGGCGCGGGTCATCGAACTGCTCGCCGCGGACACCGGGCTGCCCCTCACCGAGGCGCGCGACCACTTCGAGGCGCAGGCCAACCGCGACTCCCTCGTGGAGATCTCCGGCATGCTCCGCACCATCGCGGTGTCGCTGACGAAGATCCACAACGACCTCCGCTGGCTCGGGTCCGGCCCGAACACCGGCCTCGGGGAGATCGCCCTCCCCGACCTGCAGCCCGGCTCGTCCATCATGCCCGGCAAGGTGAACCCCGTCATCGCGGAGGCCGTCATCATGGTCTGCGCGCAGGTGGTCGGCAACGACGCCACGGTCGCGTGGTCCGGCACCAACGGGGCGTTCGAGCTCAACGTCGGCATCCCCGTGATCGCCCGGAACGTCCTGGAGTCCATCCGGCTGCTGAGCAACTCGACGCGCGTGTCCGCGGACCGCATGATCGACGGCATCACGGCGAACGTCGAGCGCGCCCGGTTCCTCGCCGAGGCCTCCCCCTCGATCGTGACCCCGCTCAACAAGCACATCGGGTACGAGAACGCGGCGAAGATCGCGAAGAAGGCCGTCGCCGAGGGCCTCACGGTGCGCGAGGCCGTCGTCGCCCTCGGGTTCGTGGAGCGCGGCGAGCTCACCGAGGAGCAGCTCGATGCGGCGCTCGACGTCCTCGCGATGACACGGCCCCCGCAGGCCTGACCCGCAGCCGGTCCCCGGACACGACGGAGGGGCGCACCGCCCGGGTGCGCCCCTCCGTCGTATCCACGCCCGCTGATTTTGCACTTGTCTGTACACAGTGCAAATATGTACTCCGTGGATGACAGTGCAATATCAGCGGCCCCCGGACTCCGGGAGCGCAAGCGACGCCGGACCAGGGCCTCGATCGTGGCGGTGGCCCGCCGGCTCACCCTCGAGCACGGCCTCGCGGGGTTCACCGTCGAGCAGCTGTGCGAGGAGGTCGGCGTCTCCCGCCGCACGTTCTTCAACTACTTCCCGTCGAAGGAGGACGCCGTCCTCGGCACCTCCGACGAGGGGTTCCCGCAGGCGATCCTCGACGCCTTCGTCGACTCCGGCCGCACCGTCCCGCCCCGGCCCCTCCTCGACGCGCTCACCGACCTGTTCGCCGACTTCGGCAGCAGCATGGCGATCACGCGGGAGGAGTACGAGACGATGTCCGCCCTCCTGCACCGCGAACCGCACCTCATGGCCCGGATGTTCGCGCGGGCCGAGTCCAAGTCCCAGCTCCTGACCGACCTCATCCTCGACCGCGAGGACCTGCCGGCGGACGCCCCCGCGGCGCGGGTCGCCACGTTCGTCCTCGGCGGCCTGGCCCGCCGGTCCTTCGACGAGTTCTTCGCGGACGGCAACACCCTCTCCTACGCGCAGGTGTTCCGGCGGAACATCGACGCCCTGCGGTACCTCTTCCCCTCCCCTCCTCCCCAGAACCAGGACACCCCATGAGCACACCGACGGCGCAGGACGGCCCGCTCCTGCTGACCCAGCGACGCATCTGGATCATCTTCTCGGCGCTGATCGCCGGGATGCTGCTCTCCAGCCTCGACCAGACCATCGTCTCCACCGCCATGCCCACCATCGTGGGCCAGCTCGGCGGCGTCGAGCACCAGGTCTGGATCACGACGGCGTATCTCCTCGCCACCACGATCGTGATGCCGATCTATGGCAAGTTCGGCGACGTCCTCGGGCGCCGCAACCTCTTCCTCTTCGCCATCGCGCTCTTCACGGTCGCCTCGATCGGCTGCGCCTTCGCCACGGACTTCTGGATGTTCGTGGTGTTCCGGGCCGTCCAGGGCCTCGGCGGCGGCGGGCTGATGATCCTGTCGCAGGCGATCATTGCGGACATCGTCCCGGCCAACGAGCGCGGCAAGTACATGGGACCGCTCGGCGGCATCTTCGGCCTCAGCGCCGTCGCCGGCCCCCTCCTCGGCGGCTACTTCGTGGACCACCTCACCTGGAACTGGGCGTTCTACATCAACATCCCCATCGGCATCGCCGCCTTCACCATCGCCTGGTTCACGCTGCGCCTGCCGTCCAAGAAGGCCACGAAGCGCATGGACATCCCCGGCGTCGTCCTGCTGTCCATCGCCACGACGTGCCTGATCTTCTTCACCGACTTCGGCGGGGACGCGGCCGAGGGCTGGACCTCGCCGCTCACCTGGGCCTTCGGGGCCGCCATGGTCGTCGCGGCGGTCGCGTTCGTCCTCGTGGAGCGCCGCGCCGAGGACCCGATCATCCCGCTGGAACTCTTCCGCAACCGCACGTTCGTCACCAGCACGGGCATCGGCCTCACCCTCGGCCTCGGTATGTTCGCCGCCCTGGCCTTCATGCCGACCTTCCTGCAGATGGCCTCCGGTACGTCCGCCGCCGTGTCCGGGCTGCTCCTCGTCCCGATGATCGTCGGCCTCATGGGCACGTCCATCTTCTCCGGCGTCGCGATCTCCCGCACGGGCCGGTACCGCAGGTACCCGATCGCCGGCGTCTCGATCACCCTCCTGACGCTGGTCTGGATGTCCACGCTCACAGCCACCACGCCGATCTGGGTCATCTGCACCATGCTGTTCTTCTTCGGCGCGGGGCTCGGCCTCATCATGCAGGTGATCGTCCTCGTGGTGCAGAACGCGGTGTCCCCGACCATGGTCGGCGTCGCCACGAGCACCAACAACTACTTCCGGGAGGTCGGTGCGGCGCTCGGCGTCGCCGTCTTCGGCGCCATCTTCACGAGCCGCCTCTCGGAGCGCCTCACCGCAACGTTCGCCTCGTTCGGCGCCGACCCGGAGGCCGCCGGCCAGGCGACGTCCACCCTGGACCCGGCGGCGCTCAACGCCCTGCCCGACCCGGTCCGGAACGCCGTCGTGAGCGACTACGCCGAATCGCTGGCCCCGGTGTTCCTCTACCTCGTGCCGTTCCTGGTGATCGCCCTCGTCCTGGCCCTCCTGCTGCGCGAGATCCCGCTGTCGGCGACGTCGGGCATGGTCGCGCGTGGCGAGGCCATCGGCGGCGAGGAAGCAGACCGCCTCGAGCGCGAACGCGCCGCCGGGTAGGTCAGGCCACGAAGCGGGCCACGCCGTCGAAGGATGCGGCGCCCTGCACCAGGGCTAGGTGCCGGGCGCCGAGGTCGGGCAGGGCGTCCAGTGCGAACCAGCCGACGTCGGTCGACTCGTCGTCGTTGACCCGTGCGGTGCCGCTGACCCGGCGGCACCGGAAGTCGAGGGTCAGGAACGAGGCGACGTCACCGTTCGGGAAGGTGATGGGCCCCACCACCTTCGTCCCGAGCAGGCACTCGACCTCCACGAGCACCCCGGTCTCCTCCTCGACCTCGCGGCGCAGGGCCACCGCCGGCTCTTCGCCGGGCTCCACCATGCCGGTGATGAGGGCCCGGGCCCCGTTGTCGGCCCGTCGGCCGAGGAGCACCCGCCCGGCGTCGTCGAAGACCACGCCGCACACCCCCGGGAGCCAGAGCGGGTCGTGGCCGATCACACGGCGCAGGGCGAGAACGAAATCCGGGCTGGGCATGATTTTCAGCGTAGTACAGCGAGGCCGACACCCGCTCCCGCGATGAGGAACGGGCCGAACGCCACCGACGTGCGCAGGGTCGCCCGCCGCGTCGCCAGGAGCAGCACGCTCCACAGCCCGCCGAGCACGAGGGCCAGGAACGGACCCCACCAGAGCTCGGCCCGTCCGGCGAACCCCAGGTAGAGGCCGAGGAGCCCTGCGAGCTTCACGTCCCCGAGGCCCAGCCCCTGCGGATGGAGCAGGTGCAGTGCCGCGAAGGCAAGCAGCAGCGCCGCGCCCCCGCCGAGCATCCCCGCGATCCGGTGCCAGTCCCCCGCGATCCCGGCGGCCGCCCCGAGGAGCAGGATCGCCGCGGGATAGGACGGCAGGACGATGCGGTCCGGGAGCCGGTGCGTGCGCCAGTCGATGACGCTCAGCCGCACCCCGACGACGGCGAACCCCGCGAGCGCGGCGGCGAGGAGCACGAAGGCCACGGGCTCCCTGCCCAGGTAGTCGGCGAGCGCGGCGGTCACGGCTCCAACCTACGCGACGGCCCTGATCCCGCGGCGCAGCGGCGGCTACACTGTGCGCATGTCCGCCCAGCACAGTTCCAGTCCCGAGGAGACGTTCCGCTCGCTCTGCCGCTCCTCCCCCTGGCGCTGGGAGACCCTCCGCTTCACCATCACCTGGCGCGCACCGGAGGAGTCGGGCAGCGACACGGCGCCGCCGCTCACCGCCTGGCTGCGCAGGCCGGCGGCGCTGCGCGTGGAGGCCGCGGACGGCACGCTCCTCCACTCCACCACCGGCAACGAGACCTCCCGCGACACGATGTACGTGAGTGCCACCCGGAAGTCCTGGCTCCTCGCACCGCGGCTGGTGACCCCCGTGTACGACGACGCCGGGTACGTGCGCCGCCGGCCCGAGGCGGCCTACGGCGAGGCGGTCTTCGGTGATCCGCGCTGGTCCTCGATGCTGGACCCGGTGGAGCTGGCCGGGAACGCGCCCGTCGCGATGGTCTTCCCGGGAGCCGAACGGGTGGAGATCGAGGATCTCGCCGAGGAGGTGTTCGCCGGCCGCCCGGTGCTCGCGGCGACGCTCACCCCCAACGCCGGGTACACCGCGACCGCGCCCGGCCATCCGCTCATCGGCGAGGGACGGACGCGCGTGCTCATCGACGTCGGCACGGCGGTGTGCGTGTCGACGACGGCGCTCGACGGCCCCTCGCGGGGCGCGGGCCACGATCTGCAGATCCTCGGTGTGGACGAGTACCTGACCGACGACTACTTCCGGGCGGCCCCGCCGGACCTCAGCGACGTGAGCCGGCACGTGCCGTGGATCGTGGAGTGACCTAGAGCTCGGTCCCTTCCAGCAGGTCGGTCACGAGGGCCGCGATCGGCGACCGCTCGGACCGCGTGAGGGTCACGTGTCCGAAGAGCGGGTGGCCCTTGAGGATCTCGATGACCGCCGCGATGCCGTCGTGCCGGCCCACGCGCAGGTTGTCCCGCTGGGCGACGTCGTGCGTGAGGACGATCCTGGACTGCTGCCCGATGCGGCTCATGACCGTCAGGAGCACGTTCTTCTCGAGGGACTGCGCCTCGTCGACGATGACGAAGGAGTCGTGCAGGCTCCGGCCGCGGATGTGGGTGAGCGGCAGGACCTCCAGCATCCCGCGGTCCAGGACCTCGTCGAGGACCTCCTGCGACACGAGGGCGCCGAGGGTGTCGAAGACCGCCTGCGCCCACGGATTCATCTTGTCGGTCTCGCCGCCGGGCAGGTAGCCGAGGTCCTGGCCGCCCACCGCGTAGAGCGGCCGGAAGACCACCACCTTGCGGTGCTCCCGGCGTTCGAGGACCGCCTCGAGGCCCGCGCACAGGGCGAGGGCGGACTTCCCGGTGCCGGCGCGCCCGCCGAGCGAGACGATCCCCACCTCGGGATCCAGCAGGAGGTCGATGGCCAGGCGCTGCTCCGCGGAGCGGCCGTGCAGTCCGAAGACGTCGCGGTCCCCGCGTACCCGGCGGACGTGCTTGTCCGCTCCGACGCGCCCCAGCGCGGAGCCCCGAGGCGAGACCAGGATGACGCCGGTGTTGACCGGCTGCTCGGCGGCGCCCGCCACGAACACGGTCTCCTGCTGGTACAGGGCGTCGACCTCCTCCGCGGTGGCGTCGAGCTCCGCGACACCGGTCCAGCCGGAGTCCCGGACGAACTCGTTGCGGTACTCCTCGGCCTGGAGCCCCATCGCGGAGGCCTTGAGGCGCAGCGGCAGGTCCTTCGACACCACCGTGACGTCCCGCCCCTCGACGGCGAGGCTCTTCGCGACCGCGAGGATCCGCGCGTCGTTGTCGCCGCTCCTGAACCCGACCGGGAGCACGTCCGGGGACACATGGTTCAGTTCGACGCGCAGCGAACCGCCCTCGTCCCCGAGGGGGATGTCGCGGTCGAGGCCCCCGTGGGCCACCCGCAGGTCGTCCAGCAGCCCGAGCGCCTTCCGCGCGAAGTACCCGAGCTCGGGGTCGTTCCGCTTGCCCTCGAGCTCGGAGATCACGACGACGGGCAGGACCACCTGGTGTTCCTCGAACCTCAGGACGGCGCGGGGGTCCGACAACAGGACCGACGTGTCGACGACGTAGCAGCGGCGGGGCGGTGCATCGGGCGATGGGATGCCGGTCGTGACCACAGGAACTCCGCTCCGGGGTGGCTGCACCCCGCCGTCGTAGGGTGGCGCAGGTACGGATCCGGACCCCCGCCGATGGCTCGACCCTACGCCTCCCGTCCGGCCGGCGGCGCAGGGGCAGCCGTGTCGTGCGTGAACGGACGGTGACGTGGACGGACGGTGAACCGTCAGGATCCGAAGCGGCGCTGGCGTCGGCCGAAGTCGCGCAGGGCCCGCAGGAAGTCCACCCGACGGAAATCGGGCCACAGGGCCTCGCAGAAGTAGAACTCGCTGTACGCGCTCTGCCACATGAGGAAGCCGGAGAGCCGCTGCTCGCCGGAGGTGCGGATGACGAGGTCGGGATCCTGCTGGCCGCGCGTGTACAGGCGCGAGGAGATGTGCTGGTCCGTCAGCTCCTCGGCGAGCGTCTCCAGGGTCTCCCCCCGGGCCGCGGCGTCCCGCATGAGCTCCTTGACGGCGTCGACGATCTCACGGCGTCCCCCGTACCCGACCGCCACGTTGACGTGGATGCCGTCGATCGTCTCCGTGGAGGCGGCGAGGTCCACGAGCTTGCCGCTGAGGTCCTCCGGCAGCAGGTCGAGGGCACCGACGGGCTGCACCCGCACCCGGTTGCTCTCGCCCAGCCGGTCCAGGGTGTTCGCGATGATGTCGAGGAGCTGGTCGATCTCCTCCTGGGGCCGGCCCATGTTGTCGGTGGAAAGCATGTAGAGGGTGACCACGTCCACGCCGAGCTCCTCGCACCAGCCGAGGAATTCGTGGATCTTGTCCGCGCCGGCCTGGTGGCCGTGGCTCGTCGGAGCGCCGGCGAGCTTCGCCCACCGGCGGTTGCCGTCCACCATCACACCGATGTGGTGCGGGATGCGCTCGGGCACGAGATGGCGCTGCAGCCTGCGCTCGTAGAAGCTGTAGCCGACTTCGGGGAACGTCCACGTCACGCCCGGCCACACCTCCTGAGTCCGTGCTCCGGAGGTTCCGGAGCTCTGTCGCGGCGGAGCGCCCGGCGCTCCGCATACCTCTTCCTACCGTACCGGCAGTTGCCCGGCCACGGGCCGCTTGCACGCCGTCCAGGGGTTGCGGATGCCGCACAGGCGCCGTCCGTCGGTGTCGGCGTCGTGGGCTAGAATCCGGGCTATGATTCCGCGCGAACAGGCCCCTCACCGCCGCCCTTCGGACACCGGCGGCGGACCCGCCGCGGCGTTCGAGGACACGGTCGGTTCGCTGGCCGGCCCCCTCGCCGACGCCCTGGCCACCAAGCCGCTCTGGCGGGGCTGGATCCACGCCGTGGCGACGCCCCTGGCGGTCGCGGCGGGAGTCGTGCTCGTGGCACTGGCGCCGACGCCGGCGCTCAGGATCGCCTCCGCCATCTACGCGTTCACCGGCGTGCTGCTCTTCGGCGTGAGTGCCGTCTATCACCGCGGTAACTGGAGCCCCCGGGTGAGGGTGGTGCTGAAACGCCTCGACCACACCAACATCATGCTGGTCATCGCCGGGTCCTACACGCCGCTGGCCTGGGCGCTCCTCGAACCGGGCAAGGCCAGGACGCTGCTGTGGATCATCTGGGGCGGCGCCATCGCCGGTGTGCTGTTCCGCAACCTCTGGGTGGATGCCCCGCGCTGGCTGTACGTCCCGATCTACGTGGCGCTGGGCTGCGCCTCGGTGTTCTACCTGCCCGACTTCTTCCGGGCGGACGTCGCCGCCGCCGTCCTCATCGTCGTCGGCGGCGTGCTCTACATCGCGGGCGCCGTGTTCTACGGGATCAAGCGGCCCAACTTCTCGCTGCGCGTGTTCGGCTTCCACGAGCTCTTCCACGCGTTCACCGTCGCGGCCTTCGCGGCACACTTCATCGCGATCATGCTGGCGGTCCTGGACCCCGTCCGGACCTAGCGGCAGTACACCTAGCGGTTGTCCGGGCCGTGCTTCCCGCCGGGCATGGGCCGACCGGTGCCGTCCGCGCCCGGCGCCTGGCGACCGGCCTCTCCCCCGGCGTCCGGAGCGCCGTCGGGCCCCGGAGCAGCGCCGTCGTCCTCGCGCAGGGCGCGCGCCTGATCCACCTCCGCGGTGTATCGGACCCGGCGGATGCGCTTGGTCATGTCGCGGATGAGGAGGATGACCAGGACGACGACGAAGAGGGTCGCCAGGAACCCGAGGGTCCCGGGTGTCACCGAGGCGGGGTCCAGCCCGGGTTTCAGGGTCGGATCGCCCGACGGCGTCATCGTCGTTACGGCCAGTCCGAGGTCAAGGATCACGCAGGCACCACTTTCGAAGCTCGCGGCGGGTCACGGTGACCGCCCCGTGCAATTCTACGCGGGATAGAACTGACCCACGGACCCGGCGGAACCCTAGGCGTCGGCGGTGATGCCCGCGAAGAGGTCGTCCTCGGGCAGTGCGGACTCCACCCTCGAGGTGATGAGCGAGTAGTCCTCCCACGGCCACACCCTCTGCTGCATCTCGATCGAGACCGCGAAGAAGAAGCCCTCGGGATCCACCTGGGTGCGGTGCGCGAGGAGCGCCCGCTCCCGGTGCCCGAAGAAGTCCGCGCAATGGATCTGCGTGGTGGTCGGGTGGGTGGGGGCAGGCGGCTGGTGCCCCTCGGCGTCCGACTCGAGCCACTGCGCGATGCGCTCGGCGAACGGTGACTGCAGGCCGGCCTCCTCGAGGGCGAAGTGCAGGGCGCGGAGGCGCTCCGGGTTGAACGCGCGGTCGTAGTAGAGCTTCGACGCGCTCCAGGCCTCGCCCGTCCCGGGGTAGCGGTCCGCATCGGCCGCGGCCTCGAACGCCTCCACGGCGATGCGGTGGGCCATGATGTGGTCGGGGTGCGGGTAGCCGCCGTTCTCGTCGTAGCTGATGATCACGTGGGGGCGGAACTCGCGCACGAGCTGCACGAGGGGCGCGGCGGCCCGCTCGAGCGGCTGCAGGGCGAAGCACCCGACCGGCAGATCGGGCAGGGGGTCGCCCTCGGGCAGCCCCGAATCCTCGAAGCCGAGCCACCGGTGCCGGACGCCGAGCTCCGCGGCGGCGCGGGCCATCTCGAGCCGGCGGAGTCCGGGGAGGTCGCGCTTGCCGTGCGGGTCGTCGTTCATGGCCGCGTTCAGGATGTCGCCGCGCTCCCCCCCGGTGCAGGTCGCGACCATGACCTCCGCTCCTGCCGCCACATAGCCGGCCATCGTGGCGGCGCCCTTGCTGGACTCGTCGTCCGGGTGGGCGTGGACGGCGAGGAGGCGCAGACCCTCGCGGGACTCGCCGGGCTGATCCTGGGCTGGCAACACGCGCTCCTGGCTTCTCGGGGACTGCGGGATTCGGGGGACGGACCTGTGGGAGCGGCCGGAGGGGGCCGTCCGTCGACGGACGGTAAAATGGGAACGTGAGCTCCGCCGGAACGCCAACACCCAGAGTAGCCAATCGCTACGGCACCCCCAAGCCGAAGAAGCCGATGGGCCGTGTCCGGATGCTCGTCCTGGCTCTGGTCCTCGCCGCGGTGGCAGCGATCGCGGCCGTGGCCCTGACCACCGGCAGTCCCCCGGTGTCCTCGAAGGACGTCGGCTTCTCCCTCGCCTCGGACGAACTGGCGAGCGTCGACTTCGAGGTGACGAAGGACCGCTCGTCGACCGCGCAGTGTGCCGTGCAGGTGCTCAGCGAGAACTATGCGGTGGTCGGCTGGAGGGTCGTGACCATCGGCCCGAACAGCGCCGAGGAGGGCGCCAACGATGGCGGGACCACCGCGCACCGGACGGATGTGCGCCTGGACTCGCCCGGGGTGTCCGGCGGCGTCAATGCCTGCTGGATCGTGGAGGACTGACCCGGGCTGCTTGGGTTCTGGCCGTCCCCCCTCTAGCATGGGAGGATACGTATCGCCCCGCTTCACCGGCGCACCGGCAACCCGGTCCCACGAGGCGGGGTGTTTGCTTGCCGGTGACACACGGCCGCACCGCCGGCCCGTCGAGCGACCATGAGCCCCGCCCTCCCGGCGGCGGCCGTACCGAAGGAGTTATCCCGTGTCCACGAACAGCGCTCCCACCGCCTGGCTCACGCAGGAGTCCTACGACCGGCTCAAGAGCGAACTGGATCACCTGTCCGGTCCCGGTCGCACCGAGATCGTCGCCCGGATCGAGCAGGCCCGCTCCGAGGGCGACCTCAAGGAGAACGGCGGCTACCACGCCGCGAAGGAGGAGCAGGGCAAGGCCGAGGCCCGTATCCGCCAGCTCACGCACCTGCTGGACAACGCGCACGTCGGCGAGTCCCCGGCGGACGACGGCGTCGTCGAGCCGGGCATGATGGTGTCCGCGAAGATCGCCGGCGACGTCGAGAACTTCCTGCTGGGCAGCCGTGAGGTGGCCGGCGACACGGACATCGACGTCTACAGCGAGAAGTCGCCCCTGGGCGCCGCCATCCAGGGGACCAAGGCCGGCGACACGGTCACCTACGTGGCGCCGAACGGCAAGGAGATCACCGTCGAGATCATCTCGGCCACCCCGTACGTGGGCTGATCCGTCAGCTCCGGGGGTCGGCTACGCGCCGATCCCGAAGCGGTCCGCCCTCCCGGGGGCGGGCCGCTTCCGTTTGAGCAGGAACGCGGCGAGGACGCCCCCGAGGGCCCCGAAGAGGTGCGCCTGCCAGGAGATGTTCGAGCCGACCGTGGGCAGGACGCCCCACAGGATGGACCCGTACGCGGCGAAGAGGACGACGGCGAGCAGGATCTGCTTCCAGTCCCGGTTGTAGAAGCCGCGGGTGATCAGATAGGTGAAGAGGCCGAACACCACGCCCGACGCCCCGATCGTGAGCCCGCCCCCGAAGATCCACGTGCCGAACCCGGAGGCGAGCCAGCAGATGCCGATCGCCGCGACGAACCGGCGCGCACCCTCCAGGAAGGCCAGGAAGCCGAGGACCAGCAGGGGCAGCGTGTTGCTGGCCAGGTGCTGGACGCCGCCGTGCAGGAGGGGCGCGAAGACCACGCCGTCGAGCCCGTCCACGTCGCGGGGGGCGATCCCGAGGGTCCGCACGAGCAGGTCCCCGAGTGCGGCGTTGACCAGGAAGACCGCCCACATCGCGGCGACGAGACCGACGACCGTGATCAGTCCGGCCTGCGCCCGCCGGGCGAGGGGCGGCACGTCCCCGGTCCTCATCCCTGCACGACCATGGGTTGGAAGCCTTCGGCGCGGAGGTTGCTGAGGACCTGCTCGCAGTGCTCGTCGCCCTTCGTCTCCATGTTGATGGTGATCGCGACGTCGCCCATGCTGATGGACCCGCCCACCCGGGTGTGGTCGACGCCGGTCACGTTGGCGTCCGATTCCGCGATGATCCGGGAGATCGTCGCGAGCGAGCCCGGGCGGTCGTCGAGGAGCATGCGCACCACCAGGTAGCGTCCCGCCGCGGCGAGGCCGCGCTGGATGACCTTCAGCATGAGCATCGGATCGATGTTGCCGCCGGAGAGCACCACCACGGTGTTGCCCGGGTCCGCGCCGTCCTCCGTCAGCTTGCCGTCGAGCAGGGCCGCCACACCGACGGCGCCCGCCGGTTCGACGACCATCTTCGAGCGTTCCAGCAGGAAGATGAGCGCCCGCGCGAGGGAGTCCTCGCTCACCGTCACGACGTCGTCCACGAGTTCCCGGATGATCGAGAAGGGCAGCTGGCCCGGCCGGCCGACGGCGATGCCGTCCGCCATGGTCGAGACCTTGGTCAGGGGCACGAGGGCGTCCGCCGCGAGGGACGGCGGGTAGGCGGCCGCGTTCTCCGCCTGCACGCCGATGATCCGGATGTCCCGTCCGAGCTCCTTCGCGCGCGCCTTCACGGCGACCGACACCCCGGCGAGAAGACCGCCGCCGCCGACGCCGATGAGGATGGTGTCGACGTCGGGCACCTGTTCGAGGATCTCGAGGCCGAGGGTGCCCTGGCCGGCCACGACGTCGACGTCGTCGAAGGGGTGCACGAACACCGCCCCCGTCTCGTCGGCGTACCTCCGGGCCTCGGCGAGCGCCTCGTCGACGTTGTGGCCGTGCAGTACCACCTCCGCGCCGTGGCCGCGCGTGGCGGCGAGCTTCGGGAGGGCGACGCCGAGGGGCATGTAGATGCGGGCCGCGATACCCAGCCGGGCGGCCGCCACGGCCACGCCCTGCGCGTGGTTCCCGGCGGAGGCGGCGACGACGCCCCGGGCGCGTTCGGCGTCGGTCAGCTTCGCCATGCGGTTGTAGGCCCCGCGCACCTTGAAGGAGCCGGCACGCTGCAGGTTCTCGCACTTGAAGGACACGGTGGAGCCGGTGAGCCGTCCGAGGGCCCGGGACTGCTCGATGGGTGTGCGGGCGATGACCCCGGCGAGGGTCCGGTGCGCCGCCTCGACGTCGGCGAGGGTCACGGCGAGGTCGGTGGCGGGGTCGGCGGCGAAGGCGGTGCTTGTCGGGGCGAAGCCGGTGCTTGGTGCGGTCTGCTCGGTCACGGGGTGGTCTCTTCCTGGGGGGCTGGCGCGGCGGGCTGGTCCGGGGTGCTGGCCGGTGACGACGGAGACTCGTGCTCCCCCGCGACCGGCCCGCTAATGCCGCCCCCTCCCCCCTGGGGCCAGCCCTGCCGGAGCACGGCGTCGTCGTCCTCCCAGGCCCGGCGCGAGATGTAGCGCACGGACGCGTTGAGGACCGCCAGGATCGGGACGGAGAACAGGGCGCCGGGGATCCCGGCGACGATCGTGCCGCCGGCGACGGCGAGGACCACCGCGAGCGGGTGGAGGGCGACGGCCGGTCCCATGACGAGCGGCTGGAGGATGTGTCCCTCGATCTGCTGCACGAGGAGGACGATCGCGAGCATGATCAGGGCGTTGACCCACCCGTTGGCGACGAGCGCGAGGAGGACGGCGACGGAGCCGGTGGCCAGTGCGCCGACGACGGGGATGAAGGAGCCGAGGAACACGAGGACGCCGAGCGGCAGGGCCAGGGGCACCCCGATGATGGCGGCTCCCGCCCCGATGCCGATGGCGTCCACGGCAGCGACGAGGATCTGGACGCGCACGTACCGCGCCATGGACAGCCATCCCGTGCGCCCGGCGCCGTCGACGGCGGCCCGCGCGCGGAGCGGCATGAGTCCGACGACGAACCGCCAGATCCGGGGGCCGTCGAGCAGGAAGAAGATCAGGGCGAACACCGTGAGGAAGATGCCCGCCGCGACGTGCCCGGCGGTGGACCCGAAGGAGAGGGCGCCGCTGAGGATGGAGGCGCTGTTGTTCTGGATGGCTCCGACGAGGTCCTGCAGGTACTGGTCGATCTGCGTCGCGCTGAGCTGCAGGGGCCCCTGCGCCAGCCACCCCAGCAGCTGCTGCACCCCGGCGACGGCCTCCCCCCACAGGCTCGCCATGCCGACCACCAGCTGCTGACCGACGAGCACGAGGGCGCCCGTGATGACGCCGAAGAATCCGACGAGCGTGATGGCGACGGCCAGGCCGTTCGGGACGCGCCGGCGATGCAGGGCGATCTTCAGCGGCGTGAGCAGGGCGGCGAGCAGGCCCGCGACCATGAGCGGGATGATCAGCACCGAGATGTAGGTGAGCAGGTAGATCAGCACGCCGCCGACGACGACGACGAGTCCCAGCCGCCAGGCCCAGGACGCGGCGATGCGCAGGGCATAGGGGACATCGGACCGGTCATCCGCCCGGAGAGGGACGGCCGCGCCCCGGCGCTGCGACGGTTCGGGGAGGATCACGGCACCGCGGCTCACGGCGCGCTGCAGGGCACGCTGGGGTTTCGCTCCGCGGAGACGCTGCATGCGCCAATCTTTCCACAGAACCCCGGCGTGCCCGCTACCCGAGAGCCGGCAGGATGCCCCATCGGGCCGAGAACGACGCCCCCGGGTCGAGCCACCGCAGGCCCTCCCCCGAGTTGAACGCGTCGGCCGGGGCGGTCATCGGTTCGATGGCCACGGCCTTGTCCGCTCCGGGGTAGACGGTGCTCACGTACACGTGGGCGTACGCGAAGGCGGCGTCGGCCCAGAGGGTGACGCTGCGGCCGTCCGGCGCGGTGAGGACGTGCTCGTGACGCCCGCCGACGGTGGCGAGGGACGCGAAGGCGGTGTCGAACCGGAGCTCGCCGACCCGTCGGCCGGTCCGCAGGTCGTGCTGCCCGGTGACGGCCACCGTGCCGGTGGGGATCGAGCGGTCGTCGGTCTCGATCATCTCGTCCGCCAGCACGGTCAGCGTCAGCTCCTCCGTGGGTACGTCCGAGATCCTGAGGTAGGGGTGGGCGCCGAGTGCGAAGGGCGCGGCGTCCGGGGAGAGGTTCGTCAGCTCCTGCGTGACCGTGAGCTGCTCCTCCGTGAGTTCGTAGGTGGCGCGGTGGAGGAGGTGGAAGGGATAGCCGTGCTGGGGGAAGATCTCGGCCTCGAGGACGGCGTGCGCGGCGCCGACGTCGACCGCCCGGTAGCCGGTGTTGCGGAGGAGCCCGTGGATGGCGTTGCCCCTGGCCGGCTCCGTGATGTCGAGGCGCTGTTCGGTGCCGTGCAGCGACCAGCGGCCGCCGGCCACGCGGTTCGGCCACGGAGCGAGGAGGATCCCACCGCCCCCGGCAGGGATGTCGCCGTCGCCCCAGGTCTCGGTGAGTGCGACGCCGTCGTACTCGTAGGAGCGCAGGGCCGCCGCGAGGGTCGCGACGACGACCGTCGCCGCGCCTGCCCGCAGGGTGTGATTGATGCCGCTTGCCGGTCGTGGAGTCGCCATGCAGCGATGCTACCCGCGCGCGAACGATCCCTGCCCCGAGGACTCCGCCCCGCTATGATAGGTTTTGTTCGTTTCAGTGCGGACCCGTTCGATTCAGTCTTCATCCCGACAGGAGGGCCATGCTCGCAGCAGAGCGCCATGCGGCGATCCTCGAGCGACTCTCCGGTCAGCCGGCGGTGCGGGTGAGCGGGCTGGCGGTCGCGCTCGGCGTGTCGGAGATGACGGTCCGCCGGGACATCGACACCCTGGAGGCCCGCGGGGCGCTGGTCCGGGTCCACGGTGGAGCCGTGCGCCCGGGCAGCCTCAGCTCCGTCGAGGCGGGCTTCGACGCCAACCGGACGCGGGCCGGCGAGGCGAAGCAGCAGATCGCGGCCACGGCGGTGTCCCTCCTGGCCCCCGGCATGACGGTCTCCGTCACGGGCGGCACCACCACCTTCGCCCTCGCCCCGCTCCTGTCCCGGGTCCGGGGGCTGACGGTGATCACCAACTCACTGCCCCTCGCGGACGAACTGTTCCGGCTCGGCGCCGGGGCGCCCTCCGGGAGCGCGCCCCGGGTGCTGCTCTCCGGTGGGGAACTCACCCCGTCGAAGGCCCTCGTGGGCCCGCTCGCAACCGGCACCATCGGCTCCCTCCGGGCGGACGTCTGCTTCATGGGTGCCCACGGCGTGGACGCCGCCGCGGGCATCACCACCCCCAACCTCGCCGAGGCGGACACCAACCAGGCGTTCGCGCGCACCTGCGGCCGGCTCGTGGTGCTTGCGGACGCGACCAAGATCGGCGTCGTGAGCCTCGCCCGCGTCGCCGCGCTCGAGGCCGCGGCCGACCTCGTCACCGACCGGCACCCCGGCGCCGACTACGCCGCCCGTACCCGCATCCTCTGCGACCCCGTCCCCGACCCCCACCCGGAAGAGCGCCCATGACCCTCGTCACCCCCACCCGCCTGTCCGACGGACGCGAACTGATCTACTTCGACGCGCACGAGGCCGGCGCCGCACGGCACCGCGACGCGGCCGCCGCGCACGACGCCCGTGGGCTGCCCGCACGCGGACCGGCCGGCACCGCCCGGTACGACGCCCTGACCGGCGAGTGGATCGCCGTCGCCGCCCACCGCCAGTCCCGCACCCACCTGCCCCCCGCGGACCAGTGCCCGCTGTGCCCGACGACGGCGGAGAACCTCTCGGAGATCCCCGCCGCCGACTACGAGGTCGTCGTGTTCGAGAACCGCTTCTCCTCCTTCGGCCCCGATCTCGGCGACCTCCCGGCCGGCCCCGTGTGGGGGACGACGACGACGGCGTTCGGCCGGTGCGAGGTCGTCGCGTTCGACTCCGCCCACGAGGGCTCCTTCGGGTCCCTGCAGCCCGAGCGCGCCCGGACCGTGATCGATGCCTGGGCCCACCGCACCGAGGCGCTGTCCGCGATGCCCGGGATCAAGCAGGTCTTCTGCTTCGAGAACCGCGGAGCGGACATCGGCGTGACGCTCCTGCACCCGCACGGGCAGATCTACGCCTACCCGTTCATCCCGCCCCGCGCCGCGACGCTCGCCGCGAAGGCCGCCGATTTCTTCGAGGCCTCCGACGGGCGGCAGACCCTCATGGGGCACGCCCTCGCCGCCGAACGGCATTCCGGGGAGCGCATGGTCATCGAGGGCGAGCACTTCAGCGCCTTCGTGCCCTTCGCCGCCCGCTGGCCCCTCGAGGTCCACCTGGTCCCCCACCGGCAGGTCGCGGACCTCGCCGGCCTCACGGGCGAGGAGCGGGACGAGCTCACGACGGTCTACCTCGAGCTCCTCGGCCGGCTCGACGCCCTCTACCCCACGCCCACCCCGTACATCGCGGCCTGGCAGCAGGCACCCGTCGACGCCGCTCTCCGGCCGGCGAGCTACCTCCACCTGCAGCTCACCTCCCCCCGCCGTGCCGCCGACAAGCTGAAGTTCCTGGCGGGCTCCGAAGCGGCCATGGGCGCCTTCATCAACGACACCACCCCGGAGAAGGTGGCGGAGGCCCTCCGCGCCGCCACTCCCGCCACCGCCCGGAAGGACCAGGCATGAACACCACCCCCCACGATCTCGCGGCCGCCTTCGCCGACCGCTTCGGGTCCGAACCGGACGGCCTCTGGGCCGCCCCCGGGCGCGTGAACGTCATCGGTGAGCACACCGACTACAACGACGGCTTCGTCCTCCCCTTCGCCATCACGCACTCGACGACGGTGGCCGTCGCGGTACGTCCGAACCGGATGGTGCGCGTGGCCTCGACCTTCGCCCCGGACGACGACCCGGTGACCGTGGACCTCGACACCCTCGAGGAGGGTAGCGTCACGGGCTGGGCGGCCTATCCGCTCGGCGTCCTGTGGGCCATGGAGCACTCCGGCTACCGGTGCCCCGGCATGGACATCCTCGTGGATTCGTCGGTCCCCGTCGGCGCGGGGCTCTCCTCCTCCGCCGCGCTCGAGTGCGCCGTCGGCGTCGCGGCCAACGACCTCTCGGAGGCGGGGATCTCGCGTCGCGAGTTGGCCACCATCGGGCAGCTCGCCGAGAACCGCATGGTCGGCGCGCCGACCGGCGTCATGGACCAGTCCGCGTCGCTGTTCGGGGAGGTGGGGCACGCCGTCTTCCTCGACTGCCGGTCCGGGGAGTCCCGGCTGGTGCCGCTGGACCTCGAGGGCGCGGGGCTCGAGCTGATGGTCATCGACACCCGTGTCAGCCATTCCCACTCATCCGGGGGCTATGCGGCCCGCCGCCGGTCCTGTGAACTCGGCGCCGAACTCATGGGGGTCCCCGCGCTGCGTGACCTCTCCGTCGAGGACCTCGCCGAGGCGGCGGGCGTCCTGGACGAGGAGACGTTCCGGCGGGTGCGCCACATCGTCACCGAGAACGCACGGGTCGAGGACGCCGTGGACATCCTGTCCCGGAAGGGCCCCGCCGACCTCGGCCCCGTCCTCGTGGCCAGCCACGCCTCGATGCGCGACGACTTCGAGATCTCCTGCCCCGAACTCGACACCGCGGTGGACGCCGCCCTGGACGCCGGGGCGCTCGGCGCCCGGATGACCGGCGGCGGCTTCGGCGGCGCGGCGATCGCCCTGGCCCGCGTCGACGACGTCCCTGCCATCCGCGCGGCCGTCGAGGCCGCCTTCTCGTCCGCCGGCTACCCGGAGCCGGCGATCTTCGGTGTCCTCCCCGGAGCCGGGGCGGGGCGCGTGGCCTGACGACCCGGCCCAGCAGCCCTGGAACGACGAAGGACCCGCACCCCCGAGGGGTGCGGGTCCTTCTCGCTCTTCCGACCGATCGGCCGGCGCCGGTCGCTGCTAGTCGCTGCCGCGGAGGATCGCGAGGAGGCGCAGGATCTCGACGTACAGCCAGATCAGGGTGACGGTCAGGCCGAAGGCCGCCGTCCACGAGTACTTCTGGGGGGCGCCGGCGCGGACGCCCTCGCTGATCGAGGTGAAGTCGATGATCAGCGAGAAGGCCGCGAGGCCGATGGCGAAGAGACCGATAACGACGCCGAAGGGAATGTTCGTGCCGGGGATCATCTCACTCCGCATCCCGAACATGCTGTCCGTTGCGCCGAAGACCATCATGCCCAGGTTCACCAGCGAGAACAGGGCGTAGCTGATGAGGGCGATCATGAAGAACTTCATGGCCTTCGGCGTCGCACGCACCTTGCCGCTCTTGAAGAGCGCCAGCGTGACGCCGAAGACGATGAAGGTGCCGACGACCGCCTGGACGGCGATGCCCGGCCACATGGCCTCGAAGAACATGGTGAGGCCACCGACGAACAGGCCCTCGAGGAAGGCGTAGGCGAGGATCAGCGCCGGCGACGGCTCGCGCCGGAAGGCGTTGACGAGGCCGAGCACGAAGCCGCCGAGTGCACCCACGACCATGAGGGGCAGGGCGAGGTCGCGGAGGACGAAGGCGGGGATGGCGGCGCCCACCAGGACGACGCCGAGGCAGAGCAGCGTCTTCACGATCACGTCGTCGAAGGTCATGCGACCGGTCTGCGCGGGCCCGGCGGACGGCTGCTTGTACATGTGCTCCAGCTGCTGCTGGTCCGCCATGGTCTGGCCGGCGTACATCGTGGTGCCGGCTCCTGCCGCCTGGGTGCCGCCCCGGGTCGCGGAACGGAAGGTCTTCCCGTTGAATACCGGATTACCGCCAAGTGCCATTATCTGTAGTCCTCCATCAGGGGGCTGGGTGTCGTAGTGATCTTACCAAGAGCAACGGTCCGGCCCGGGGTTCGTTCCCGGGAGGCGAGCGTTCTCACGCCGTCCCGGAATTTCAATACCAAGGGCCCTTGGTGAAACTTTCGTTATCGAATCGCTATCTTCGGTGGGGGCTTTTTCGATGAGTGGAAACAAGCCCCTAGTAACATGATCCACACGTCCGTGACAATCGTCACATACCTTGGTCCCGGTGGTTGCCAGCCGGGCTTGCCCCCACCGTGGAGGTCCCATCTTGATCACCCTGTCCACGCCTGCACGGATCAGGAGGTCGCTGCTCCTGGTGCTCGGCCTCCTGATGCTCGTGCTGCTCGGCGCTCCCGCGGCGCAGGCGTCCCTGCCGTCGTCCGTCCCCGCGGTGCACCAGACGCAGCTCCCCGCCGCCACCCAGGCGCCGCAGTTCGAGAACCGGATCGGGGGCGTCCTCCGCGGCGCCGACGGGCCCATCGCCGGTGTGACGGTCACCGCCAAGGGCAACGGCTTCGAGGGTGAAGCCACCTCCGGCCCCAATGGCGCCTGGAGCATCGGCGTCCCCGAGCAGGGCACCTACGAGGTGGAGGTCGACGAGGGGACGCTCCCCGAGGGGGTCGCCCTCGCGGAGGGCCAGGAGAATCCCCGCCAGGTGACCTTCGCCAACACCTCGAGCGCCACCACCCTCTTCCTGTTCGGCGAGGGCATCGTCTCCCAGCAGGCGACCTTCCTGGACACGCTCGCCGAGCGCGCCCTCGCGGGCTTCAGCTTCGGCCTCCTCCTGGCGCTGAGCGCCGTCGGACTCTCCCTGATCTTCGGCACCACGGGCCTCACCAACTTCGCCCACGGCGAGATGGTCACCGTGGGCGCAGTCCTCGCCTTCGCCTTCTCGGCCACCCTCGGGCTGCCGATCGGCGTCGCGATCGTGTTGGGGGTCATCGGTGGCGGCCTCCTCGGCTACGTCCAGGACGCCGGCCTCTGGAAGCCCCTCCGTCACCGCGGGACCGGCCTCGTCCCCATGATGATCGTGAGCATCGGCCTCGCCCTCGCGCTGCGCTACACCATCCAGTTCTTCTTCGGCGGGGCCACGCAGCAGCTGCCGGGGTCGCAGAGCGCGATCATCGAGTTCGGTTCCGTGGCCATCTCCCGCAACAACCTGACCTCCCTGATCGTGAGCCTCGTGACCATCCTGCTGGTCGCGTTCCTGCTCCTGCGCACGCGCATCGGCAAGGCCACCCGCGCGGTCGCGGACAACCCGGCCCTCGCCGCGGCGTCGGGCATCGACGTGGACCGCGTGATCCGGATCGTGTGGGTCGTCGGCGGCATGCTCGCCGCCCTCGGTGGCATCCTGTGGGCCTACTACCGCCCCGGTGTCTCCTACAACATGGGCCAGCAGATCCTCCTGCTCGTCTTCGCGGGCGTCACGCTCGGCGGCCTGGGCACGGTCTTCGGCGCCCTCGTCGGTTCCATCATCGTCGGCCTCTTCGTGGAGATCTCCACCATCTGGCTGGAGGCGGACCTCAAGTACGTCGGGGCACTGCTCATTCTGATTCTCGTGCTCCTCTTCCGGCCACAGGGCATCCTCGGCCGCAGTGAGCGGATAGGTTAGGGCTCTTCATGGACTTCGGAAACATCCTCATCAACGCATTCGGCGAGATGATCAGCCCGACCACCGCGGCGTACGCCCTTGCCGCCCTCGGACTCGCCGTGCACTTCGGCTACTCGGGTCTCCTGAACTTCGGGCAGGCCGGCTTCATGGCCGTCGGCGCATACGGCTACGCCATCTCGACCCTGTCCTTCGGCGCACCGCTCCCGGTGGCCGTCCTCGTGGCCGTCGTCGCCTCCGTGCTCTTCGCGATCATCCTCGGCATACCCACCCTCCGTCTGCGGGCGGACTACCTGGCGATCGTGACGATCGCCGCGGCGGAGATCATCCGCTACATCGTGACCACCAACGGACTCACGGACATCACCGGCTCGGCCAACGGGCTCGCGGCGTTCGAGGGCGGGTTCTTCGGCCTCAACCCCTTCCCCCAGGGGACCTACAACGTCGGCCCACTCGGCATGAACGAGCGGGACCTGTGGATCCGCATCGTCGCCTGGAGCGTCGTCACCATCGCGTGCCTCCTGGTCTGGCTCCTCGTCCGCAGCCCGTGGGGCCGCGTCCTGAAGGGCATCCGCGAGGACGAGAACGCCGTCCGTTCGCTGGGCAAGAACGTGTACGCCTACAAGATGCAGGCCCTGATCATCGGCGGCGTGCTCGGGTCGATCGCGGGCATCATCTTCACGCTGCCGCGCGGCGCCGTCCAGCCGGCGAACTACGCCACGGAGCTGACGTTCTTCCTCTACACCTGCCTCCTCCTCGGCGGCATGGCCACGGTCCTCGGGCCCGTGGTCGGCGCGATGATCTTCTGGGTGGTGCTCTCGCTGACGCAGGGAATCCTGTACGGCCTGATCGAGACCGGCACCATCACGTTCCTGACCGCCTCCCAGGCGGGTCAGCTGCGCTACATCCTCGTGGGTGTGGCCCTGATGCTGCTCATGATCTTCAGGCCGCAGGGCGTCCTGGGTAACAAGAAGGAGTTGGCGTTCGCATGACCGGCAACCGAGACGACAACAACCACCACGACGGCGACCCGGAGATCATCCCGGGCGACGTCGCTCCGGCCGCGTCCGGCGCACACGCTGCGGGGACCCCGGACGACGTCGCCCAGGGCGGCTCGGCCGCCGGCGGCGCCCCGCCGGGCCAGGACTACATGACGGACACCGCGCCCATCGCCTCCGGTGAGACGAAGCCGGGATGCAGCAAGCGCGACCCCATCGTCGTCGCCCGGAAGGTGACCCGCAGCTTCGGCGGCATCAACGCCGTCGACGTCGAGCACCTCGAGATCCCGCGGCACAAGATCACCGCCCTGATCGGCCCCAACGGCGCCGGCAAGACGACACTGTTCAACCTGCTCACCGGGTTCGACACCCCGAACAGCGGCGACTGGGAGTTCGACGGCAAGCCGCTCGCGAAGGTCGCCTCGCACAAGGTGGCCAGGATGGGCATGGTGCGCACCTTCCAGCTCACCAAGGTCATGGGCAAGCTCACCGTCATGGAGAACATGCGCCTCGGCGCAGCCGACCAGCCCGGTGAGAGCCTCGGCCGGGCCCTGTTCAAGGGCCTCTGGGGTGGGCGGGAACGGGAGATCACTAAGCAGGCCGACGTCCTGCTGGAGAAGTTCAAGCTCGACACCAAGCGCGACGACTACGCGGCGTCGCTGTCCGGCGGGCAGCGCAAGCTCCTCGAGATGGCGCGCGCCCTCATGGTCCGGCCGCGGCTCGTGATGCTGGACGAGCCGATGGCCGGCGTCAACCCGGCGCTCACGCAGTCGCTCCTGGAACACATCAAGAACCTCAAGGCGGAGGGGATGACCGTCCTGTTCGTCGAGCACGACATGCAGATGGTCCGCCACATCGCCGACTGGGTGGTGGTCATGGCCGAGGGGAAGGTCGTCGCGGAGGGGCCACCCGCGGTCGTCATGAAGGACCAGGCCGTGATCGACGCCTACCTGGGCGCGCACCACGACGTGGACCTCGGCGCTGCCGAGGGCATCGAGCGCCTCGAGGCGGAGCTGGCCCACGA
The DNA here is from genome assembly GCF_002927275.1 of Arthrobacter pityocampae. Classification (GTDB taxonomy): domain Bacteria; phylum Actinomycetota; class Actinomycetes; order Actinomycetales; family Micrococcaceae; genus Arthrobacter_D; species Arthrobacter_D pityocampae. Next base: position 394,893 of record NZ_PRKW01000003.1, read on the forward strand.
CGAGGAATCGGTCATCGGGACCGAGAACGAGGGGGTCCTCGGCCACGGTGTCGTCGAGCTCGGAGGCGAACCGCGTGCGGCGGACCCCGCGCACAAGGATGAGGAGACGAAGTAATGGCTGAATTCACGGGCGACTCCGTCGTCAAGGTCACCGATCTCGTCGCGGGGTACCTCCCCGGCGTGAACATCCTGAACGGGTGCAGCATCGAGGCGCGCCGCGGTGAGCTCATCGGGATCATCGGACCCAACGGGGCCGGCAAGTCGACGCTCCTGAAGGCGATGTTCGGGCTCGTGAAGGTGCACTCCGGCACCGTCATCGTCCGCGGCGAGGACCTCACCGGCCTGAAGGCGAACAAGCTCGTCAGCCTGGGCGTCGGCTTCGTCCCGCAGAACAACAACGTCTTCTCCACGCTGACCATCGAGGAGAACCTCCAGATGGGCATGTACCAGCGGCCGAAGGACTTCAGGGAGCGCTTCGACTTCGTGGCGAGTCTCTTCCCGGAACTCGCGAAGCGGCGGGCGCAGCGGGCCGGGTCGCTCTCCGGCGGTGAACGGCAGATGGTCGCGATGGGCCGGGCCCTGATGATGGATCCCGCCGTGCTGCTGCTGGACGAGCCGTCGGCCGGCCTCTCGCCCGTGAAGCAGGACGAGACGTTCCTCCGGGTGCACGAGATCAACAGGGCCGGGGTCTCGGTGATCATGGTGGAGCAGAACGCGCGCCGCTGCCTGCAGATCTGCGACCGCGCCTATGTCCTGGATCAGGGCCGGGACGCCTATACGGGCACCGGCCGCGAGCTGATGAAGGACCCGAAGGTCATCCAGCTGTACCTCGGTACCCTGGCCGACACCGCCTGAGCGCTGCCCCGGGGCCGGACCCGTCCGGTTACCGGGCACGATCCGGACGCCGAAAGCAAGGGAGGGCGGAACCCGCACTGGTTCCGCCCTCTCTTGCGTTGTGCCCCGTTACCGTGGGACGGGACAGCAGGGCAGGGCATCGGATGGGGGCGGCACATGGCAGGGCGGATCAGCGGCGCGATCGGCGCGGGCTTCGAGGGCCTCTTCCGCGGGATCAAGCGGATCCGGCGACACCGCCCCATCCACACGCGCGGGCTCCGGCTCGACGGGACCGTCGTGGTCCACGAGCACGGCCTCCGCAGCGGCATCGCCTGGGTCGACGAGCCGGGACGGTCCGCCGCGACAGCCCGCGTCTCCCGTTCGGCAGGTCTTCCGGACGGGCTACCGGACGTCGTGGGACTCGCGGCACGGTTCCACCACCCCGGCAACGGATCCGGGCCCTCGACGTTCTCCGACCTCCTGCTGTCCTCGACCGGCTGGTCCCTCCCCGGCCGCTTCGTCCTCGTCCCGCGTCTCCGGATCTCCCCGACTCCCTTCAGCACGATGATGCCGTACCGGGGCGACGACGGCCCCGTCCTCCTCGGTGCGCGCACCCTCGCCCCCGCCGGGCTCCCTGCGTCGCTCCGTGCGCTCGAACGCACCCTCGGATCCTCCGCCTGGCAGCTCGGCCTCTACTTCGCGACGCCCGTCGGGCCCTGGCAGCACTTCGGCACCCTCACCCTCTCCCTGAGCCCGGAGGCGGAGGAGAGGGATCTCCGCTTCGACGCCGTCATCCACCCCCTCGCGGGGGCCCGGACCTACGAGTGGGCGCGTCGCGTCCGCGAGCCCTCCTACGCGCTCTCCCGGCGGGAGCCGGGCGAGCGCTGATCCCTCGGGCCGGCCGGTGTGGTCCGGGCAGCACAAAGCCCCGGTCGCGCCCTCTGAAGAGGGCGGCCGGGGCCTTGTGGGTACTGCCTGTGTCACCTACCGGGGTGGCACAGCGGACGAACCCTAGAGCTTGCCGACCTCGGAACGGCTCGGCTGGGGCTTGTTGTCGGCGTCGTACTTGTAGATACCGATGGCGGCCTCCGTGGGATCACCGTTCTCGTCGAAGGAGACCGGACCGGAGATGCCGTCGTAGTCGATGTCCTCGCCGTCGCGCAGGAGCGTGACGCAGCCGGCGAAGTCGAAGCACTTGGTGCCGTCCTTCGAGACTGCCGCGAGCTGCTCGGAGATCGCCTTGCCGTCGACACTGCCCGCCGCTTCGGAGGCCAGCGCGATGAGGTTCACGGCGTCGTAGCTCTCACCCGCGTAGGCGTAGCTCGTCAGGTTCGGATCCACCGTGGCCAGGGCTTCCTGGAAGCCGGTTCCCGTGAAGGGGCCGGGGATGGTGCCCTGGGCTCCTTCGAGGGTGCCCGGATCGAGGTCCTTGCTGTAGTCGGTGGTGTTGCCGTCGACCATGAAGATCGAGGAGGCGTCGATGCCCTTGGCGACCAGCAGCGGGACGATGCTCTTGGCCTCGTCGAAGCTGATCAGGACGATCGCGTCCGGCTTGGCCGCAGCGATGGCGTCGACCTGGCTCGAGAACTGGGAGTCGCCGGTGTTGAACATCTCGTTGCCCACGATCTGCCCGCCCGCGCCCTCGACGACCTCCTGGATGTTGCTCTGGAGGCCGGTGCCGTAGGAGTCGTTCAGGGTGATCATGCCGACGGTCTGCGCACCGCACTCCATGATGTAGTTGCCGAGGGTGCGTCCCTGGAGCACGTCCGAGGGAGCGGTGCGGAAGTACAGGCCCTGATCGTCCCAGGTCGTGAATTCCGGGGACGTGTTGGCGGGCGAGAACTGCACCACGCCTGCGCCCGTGATCTGGTTGATGACGGTCTTGGAGACGCCCGAGGACGCGGCCCCGATGATGGCGCTGACGTCCTGGGACAGGAGGTCCGTGACGGACTGCGTCGCGATGTCGGTGGTGGTGTCGCCGGAATCACGGTGCGTGATCGAGATGTCCTTGCCCAGCACGCCGCCGGCCGCGTTGACCTCCTCCACGGCGAGGTTGACGCCCGCGATCTCCGGCGGGCCGAGGAACGCGAGCGTCCCGGTGGTCGGCAGGATGGAGCCGAGCTTCAGCGGCTGGGGACTCGTGGTCTTGCTGGCGGGTACGGCCGCAGGATCACCCTTCTCGCCCTGCTCCTCGCCGGCCCCACCCTCGCTCTCGGGGCACGCCAGAGCGGATCCGCCGGCGGCCGCCGTGGTCTCCGTGCTGCCGCTGTCGCCTTCCGACTCCGTCGTCCCGCCGCCACCGCAGCCGGACGCGAAGAGCGCGACGCCCAGGCTCAGGGCAGCGATCTTCGCCGCACGCGGGGCGTTCTCCCCTAGGCCGAAACGCGCGTGGTTGCGTGTTGCAGTCATGTATTAGTCTCCTCGACCGAAAGGCTCTAGCTGCCTTTGACACGTATTGCCAGGTGTTCCTGGCCTATGGGAAAAGCTAATCCATATCCGTGTCCGTGATAAGCGAATCCGGTTACATCCTTGTAACGCTCGTCACAAGCAGGAGAGCCGACTCTTGACAGGGGGACTGATCAGCATTCTGCCGGTCGGGCGCGGGGAGAAGTGCCCCAGCAGGGACTCGAACCCTGACTGAACAGATTTTAAGTCTGCTGCCTCTGCCATTGGGCTACTGGGGCGGGTCGGACGTTCCAGCCTACCGCGGGCAGGCCTAGGCCTGTCCCGGCAAGGATCCCGGGCGGGAAATGCAGAACGACGGCGACCCGGGGCGGGTCGCCGTCGTCCTACGCGTGCTGGGGGGATGCTCAGGCGGAGGCCTTCGCCGCCTGGCCTGCCGGCGTGGGCGGCTTGCTCTGCAGGGCGGTGTCCTTCTTCGGCGGCGGGGTGGCCGCTTCGCGGAACTGGCGCTGCGGGGTCTGCAGGTCGGAGAGCGGGGCGAGATCCCGACCGAACAGGAAGCTCATGCTCCAGTTGACGATGACGCGGGCCTTGCGCTCGTACATGGGCATGGCGAAGCCGTGGTAGCCGCGGTGCGCGAGCCAGGCCGGGAAGCCCTTCATGCCGAAGCCCATGATGTTCGCGACGCCCTTGAACTGGCCGAAGCCGGCGACGGCGCCCAGGTTGGTGTGGCGGTATTCCTTGACCTCATCCACGCCGTAGTTCGCGGCGAGGATGTTGGCGGCGAGCAGCTTGGCCTGGCGCACGGCGTGCTGGGCGTTGGGAACGCAGAAGCCTCCCACTCCCCCACCCGTGAGGTCGGGGACGGCTGCGACGTCGCCCGCGGTCCAGGCGTGCTCGATGGGCCCGTCGTCGCCGGTGATGCGCAGCTCCGCGGAGGCGCGGACGCGGCCGCGCTCGTCGACGGGGAAGTCCGTGGAGCGGACCACGGGGTTGGCCTGCACCCCGGCGGTCCAGATGAGGGTGTCGGTCGCGAACTCGTCGGCCGGGGTCTTGTCCGGCATGTTGATGAGCTTCAGGGAGCCGTCGACGGCGCTGGCGAGCGAGGTGTTCAGGAGGACCTCGATCTGGCGCGAGCGGAGGTGCTCGACGACCCACTCGGCCTGCTCGGCCGTGACCTCGGGCATGATGCGACCCATGGCCTCGACCAGGACGAAGCGCAGGTCGCCGCGGCTGAGGCGCGGGTTGGTCTTCACGGCGTCGCGGGCGGCGTCCTCCATCTCCGTGATGGTCTCGATGCCGGCGAAGCCGCCGCCGACGACGACGAAGGTGAGGGCGCGGTCCCGCTCGGGGCCCTCGGGGAGGACGGAGCCGGTCTCGATGCGCTCGAGCATGCGGTCGCGCAGGGCGACGGCCTCCTCGATGGTCTTCAGGCCGATGCCCTGGTCCTTCAGGCCGTCGATCGGGAAGGTGCGCGTGATGGAACCCGCGGCGACGACGACGTCCGTGTAGCCGAGCTCGAAGGACTCCCCGCCACCGGAGGGGGCGATCGTCGCGGTGCGGCCCGCGTGGTCGATCGAGGTGACCTTGCCCGAGATGAGCTCGGTCTTCTTCAGGTGCTTGCGGTGGGAGACGATGGCGTGGCGCGGCTCGATGCTCCCGGCGGCGACCTCGGGGAGGAACGACTGGTACGTCATGTAGGGCAGGGGATCGACGAGCGTCACGATGCCGCCGTGGTCCTTGACCTTTTTCTGGAGCCTGTGCGCCACGTACAGGCCGACGTAGCCTCCACCGACGACGAGGATGCGCGGGCGATCAGAGAAGTGTGGGTTCGATGCCATCCCTCGATGCTACCGGAGTTTGTGAAAATCTTCACTAGCTCGGCGGGCGTCCCGGAACTCCTCCGCCCCGTTGATCGTTGTCCCCCGCCGACCCCCCGGTCCCGTCCGCGGGCTCTCCGGCAGCCTGATCCCCGGCTGCCGCGGGGCGCCGCCGGACGCGGGCCACGTGCAGGGCTCCCCCGACGAGCACGGCGAACGCGAGGCCCGCGAATCCGAGCACCACGACGGCCGGGGTGCTGTGCACCGAGACGAGCGGGTCCTGTGCCTGCGGCGCGGGCGGGGCAGGGATCACCTCCGGCTCCGGCGGGCCCGAGGGTACGGGCGCCGGCGCCGGGGTCTGGCCGCCCCGCCGGTACACCTCGATCCACTCGGCCATGCTGCCCAGCCGGTTCTCCTCCGGCACGGAGATGTCGCTGCCCACGGCCGCGGCCACATCCAGGACCCCGTACCCGTAGAGGGTGTCGAAGCCGGGCGCACCGGCGTCCCGCGCCGTCCCGACGATGCGGTTGACGACCTCCGCGGCCGAGAGTTCGGGGTAGCGCGACCGGATCAGGGCCGCCACCCCGGAGACCAGCGGCGCCGCGCCGGACGTCCCGGACCACTCGGCGTAGAACCCGCCGGGGAGTCCTCCCACGAGGTTCTCCGAGGGCGCCGCGACCGCGATGCTGATGCCTTCGCTGGACGCCTCGTCGCTGGCCTGGCCGGCCCGGTCCAGGCCTGCGACGGCGAGGACGCCGGGGATCGTGGCGGGCGCCCCGACCTGCGTCAGTCCGCCGGCCCGGTTGCCGGCGGCGGCGACGATCACGACGTCGTTCTGTTCGGCGTGGAGGAACGCCTCGTCCCAGCTCTCGGGCCACGCCGTGCTGGTGCTGCCGAGGGACATGTTGATGACGTCCGCGCCGTTGTCCACGGCCCAGCGGACCGCATCGGGCACCTGCTCGTCCACGGAGATGCCCGCCGGGTTCGGGCCACCGTTCGGTCCCTCGATCCAGACGGACACCGCGAGGAGATCCGCCTGCGGTGCCACGCCGACGATGCCGTCCGGGCCCTCCCCGTACTGCGCGTACGGCGCCGTCTCCGCCGGAGGCGTCGGCTCGGCGGTGCTTCCCCCGGTGGGCGCGGGGTCGGGGGCGGCCGGCGCCTGGGCGTCGGTGTGTCCCCGGCCGGCCAGGAGCGTGCTGACGAGCGTCCCGTGGCTCGGGACCTCGCCGATCCCGCGCAGCCCTCCCGGATCCCCGGCGCCCGAGGCGTCCGTCCCGCCGACGACGGCCCCGGCCAGGTCCGGGTGGGACGCGTCCACGCCGCTGTCGATCACGGCGACCGTGACGCCCTCACCCTGCGTGCTCTCCCACGCCTCGGCGATGCCGTAGTCCTCGAGCCAGTACTCCTTGCCGCGGACCTGGTCGGCGGCGGCGGGCAGCGCCGCCTGCAGCAGGACGGTGAGGGCGACGACGGCGGCCGTCCCCGTCCTGACGACCGCGCGGCGTGGCGTGCGCATCGGCTCAGGAGCCCTGCCGGGCGACGCTCAGCGCGATCCCGTCGAGGATGTCGTGCTCGCTCGTGATGGCGGTGGTGACCCGCCCGCCGGTCAGGACCGCCACGCGTTCGAGGATCGTCTTCCAGATCAGGGCACCGGCGCCGATGACGTCCACCCGGCCGGGGTGCATGTAGGGCAGCGCGGCGCGCGCCTCCCGCGGGCGGTGGAGGAGGTCCGTCGCCGCGGCGGAGATCGTGGGGATGGGCAGTTCGGCGCCGTGGATGCGGTCCGGCTCGTAGGCGGGCAGGTCGAGGGCGTGCGCGGTCACCGTGGTCACGGTCCCGGCCACGCCGACGATCTTCGTGACCCGGTCCAGCGGCACCGCGGCTGCTGCCCGGTCGATGTGGTGCCGGACCTCGGCCTCCATCGCCGTGATCTGGTCCGCGGTCGGCGGGTTGTCCCGGAGGAACCGCTCGGTGAAGCGCACGCAGCCCATGTCCGTGCTCAGCGCACCGATCAGGCCGTCCGCCGTGCCCGCCACGAACTCGGTGCTGCCGCCACCGAGGTCCACCACGAGGACGGTCTCGTGCGCGTCGGTCGCCAGGACGCTGACGGCGCCGTCGAAGGAGAGCCGGGCCTCCTCGTCCCCGGAGATGACCTCGGGCTCGACGCCGAGGCGCGCCCTGATGCCGTCCACGAAGTCCTGCCGGTTCTCGGCGTCCCGCGAGGCCGAGGTCGCCACGAAGCGCACCGGCGGGTTCCCGTGCTCCGCGATCAGCGCCGCGTACTCCTCGGCCGCGGCGAAGGTGCGCTCGAGGGCGGCCTCGGACAGGCGCCCGGTCGCGTCGACGCCCTCCCCGAGACGCACCACCCGCATGAGGCGCACGACGTCGGTGAGGACGCCGTCCCGGATGTCGGCGATGAGCAGGCGGATGGAGTTCGTGCCGCAGTCGATGGCAGCGGTGCGCATGGTCTCTCCTTGCTGGCGTGCGGTGGGCGTGTCGGTACCGCGTCGGCGTGCCGCCCGCTTCGCATCGAGCTCCTCGGAGCTGAGTCCCTGGGTCCGGGTGTGTCGGCTGAGGTCGGCGTCGGGCGCCTGGCCCGTGGTGTCCCATGCTCCCGCGCAGGAGCAGGTGTCCGGCGTCCACCACGGGGCGATGCCGCCGATCGCTTCGTCGCCGAGGGGGTTCACGCCGGGGCCGGCGGCGAGGGCATGGCCCACCAGGACGTGCAGGCACTTGACGCGCGTCGGCATCCCGCCGGCGGAGACGCCGTCGATCTCGGGGACGGGGCCGGTGCCGGCGCGCTCGCCGACGGCTTCGCGCGCGGCCAGGTAGGCGAGGTGCGCCGCACGGTAGCGGCCCGCGAGCTCGGGGTCGGTGGTGAGGCGGTCGCTCATCGCGGTCATCACGCCGTCGGCCTCGAGGCGGGACACCGCCGCGGTGAGGACGGGGTGCGTGAGGTAGTAGGTGGTGGGGAACGGGATGCCGTTGGACAGCCGCGGGGCCGTGGTGGCGACGAGCGGGTTCCCGCAGACGCACCGGGCGCCGATCTCGACGACGTCGCGGACCGGCCGTCCCAGCTGGCGGCTGAGGACGTCGAGGTCGTGCGCGCTGGGGGTCCTGCGATCCGTCGCGCGGCGGTCCTCGAGGGCGTTGTGCTGGTCGTGCTGGGTCACGGTGTTCCTTCCTTGGGTACGCGGCGGGCGGGCGGTCCGGCGCGGCACCCGGTCCGGCGGGGCCCCACCGCTGACGCGGGCCCCGTCCGATCAGTCGGTCGCCGCGCGGGCGACCGAACTCCACAGGGAGTCCACCCAGGGCAGGTCGGTGGGCTCGGCGGCCGATCCCTCCCCCGTGCTCTCCTCGATGCCGTCGCCGCCCTTGACGAGGTAGCGGGTCTCCCCGGGCATCACGAGGAAGATCCGCTCGCGGGCCTGCTGCTTCACGAAGGCGGGATCGTCCCAGCGGGCGAGCTCGGAGGTGTAGTCGGCCTGTTGCTGCTGCTGCCGGGCGATGTCCGCCCGGAGGGCGTCGAGCTCGGTCTGCTGCTGCAGGTAGCGGGTCACGGACGGCGCCAGCAGGACGATCACCGCGACGAGCACGACGGCGAGCGCCAGCAAGCGGCCCGAGAAGGCCTTCGCCGGGATGGGCGTGGCTTCCTCGGCCGGCTCGATGGCCGACTCGGCCCGCTTGGACCCGAGCCGTCCGCGCCGGATGCTGCCGGCCAGCTGCGAGCGTTCCGCAGCCCGGGCCGCGGACGCCGACGCCGTCGGGGCTCCGGCGGTGGCCGGCCGCCCCGGGGTCGTCCTGGCCGGCCCCGCGCCTGCGCGCACGGCACCGGAGGCCGGTGCCGTGCGCGGATCCTTCGTCGCCGACGGACCCGTCGCACGCGGCGCGGCCTGCTTCCGCGGCGGAGCCCCGGCGGTCCGGGACGCCGCAGCGTGCCCTGGACCCCGGGGTCCCGCAGCGGAACCGGGCTGGGTGGACGGCCCGGCGACCCGGGAACCGTGGGCAGGGGGCTGGCCCCTGGACGGCCGGGGAGCCGGCCGTTCCTCCGCCGGAGGCGTCGGGCGGCCGGCTCGCGGCACGTTGGGGCGGCGGACGGTCATGGAGCTCCTCGTCGATGCTTTCGCGTGTGGTCGCGGGGGTCCCTCACGGGACCCGTCTAACGAGGGTAACCGCCCTCTGGATCAACTGCCGATCAACTATGCCGTGAATCGCGGGAAAGCGCTCCGACCGGCGTAGCGTGCGGCGTCGTCGAGCTCCTCCTCGATGCGCAGCAGCTGGTTGTACTTCGCGACGCGCTCGCTCCGGGCGGGGGCACCGGTCTTGATCTGCCCGGCGTTCGTGGCCACGCAGATGTCCGCGATCGTGGTGTCCTCGGTTTCGCCGGAACGGTGCGAGGTGATCGTCGTGTAGCCGGCGCGCTGGGCCATCGAGATGGCGTCGAGCGTCTCGGTCAGGGTGCCGATCTGGTTGACCTTGACCAGCAGCGAGTTCGCCGTCCCGGTGGAGATCCCCTTCGCCAGGCGTGTGGGGTTCGTGACGAAGAGGTCGTCGCCGACGATCTGCACCTTGTCGCCGATGGCGTCGGTCAGGTGCTTCCAGCCCTCCCAGTCGTCCTCGTCGAGGGGGTCCTCGATGGAGACGAGCGGGTAGTCGCGGACGAGCTCCACGTAGTAGGCGCTCATCTCCTCGGTGCTGAGGGACTTGCCCTCGAACTGGTAGGTGCCGTCCTGGTAGAACTCGGAGGCGGCGACGTCGAGCGCGAACGCGATGTCGGTGCCGGGCGTGTAGCCGGCGCGCTCGATCGCGGTGGTGATGAGGTCCAGGGCGTCGCGGTTGGACGGCAGGTTCGGGGCGAAGCCGCCCTCGTCGCCGAGGCCCGTGGCCAGGCCCTTCTCCTTCAGCACGGACTTCAGCTCGTGGTACACCTCGACGCCCCAGCGGAGGCCCTCGGAGTAGGTCTGCGCGCCGAGCGGCACGATCATGAACTCCTGGATGTCGACGTCGGAGTCCGCGTGGGACCCGCCGTTGAGGATGTTCATCAGGGGAACGGGCAGCACGTGCGCGTTCGGACCGCCGAGGTAGCGGTACAGCGGGAGGGTGGAGGACTCGGCGGCGGCGCGGGCGATGGCCAGGGAGACGCCGAGCATCGCGTTGGCGCCCAGGTTGGACTTGTTCTCGGTGCCGTCCAGGTCGATCATCGCCTGGTCGATCGCACGCTGGTCGGCGGCGTCGAAGCCGAGGAGGGCCGGCTGGATCTGCTCGATCACGGCTTCGACGGCCTGCAGGACGCCCTTCCCGAGGTAGCGGTCCTTCTCGCCGTCACGGCGCTCGTTCGCCTCGAAGGCACCGGTGGAGGCACCGGAGGGGACGGCCGCGCGGCCGAAGGTGTCGTCGTCGAGCAGGACCTCGACCTCGACCGTGGGGTTTCCGCGGGAGTCGAGGATCTCCCTCGCGTGGATGGCATCGATGATGGCCATGGAATAGCTCCTCTTCGTTGGAGTGTAGGGATCACATCCTGTTGGACGTCTTTGTCAGGGCAACGGAGGTGTTGCCCCCAGCCTAGTTCACGTGCGTCCCGCCGGTACCGTGGGGCACCGGGTTGTGACGCCGGCCGGCGCGCGGGACCCGGTACATGCTCCGGACCTCCTGCGCCGCCTCATGCACCATTTCATGCACCGTCTCATGCACCGACTCATGCACCGTCGAGGGCGTCCCGCTGGTAGTCCAGCACCGCCCGGCGCAGGGCCCGCTCCGGGTCGAGTCCGGCATCGTGCGCCCGGCGGACGAGGGCGAGCAGCTCCCGGCCGAGGTCGGCCTCGCTCCGCGTCGCCGGCTCCTGCCGGTCCTTCCCCGCGCCGCCCTCCCCGATGCTGCCCTCTCCCGCGCCGCCCTCCCCCGCGCGCCCGAGGGTCTTCGCGGCAAAGGCCAGGGCGGGCAGGTGGTGCGGGATGCCGTCGAACGGCGAGGTCCGCCCGGGCCGTTCCCGCGCCTTCACGGCCTGCCAGGTCGCGAGGATCCCCTCCACCGACGTCGGCCACGGAGCGCCCCCGGCCGCGGGCGTCGCGCTGCGGAGGCTCCCGTCCGCCGCGAACACGTGCGGGTTCCGGCGGACCAGCTTGTCGGTGAGGCCCCCCGCCACCTCGGCGAAGCCGAAGGACCCGGCCTCGGCCCGGAGCTGGGCGTGGAGGACCACCTGGAACAGGACGTCCCCGAGCTCGCCCCGGAGCTCGTCGACGAGCTCCGGGGCCGGTGTCGGGGTGCGGGCCACGTCGTCGACCGCCTCGTAGAGCTCGTACGTCTCCTCCACGAGGTACTCGAGCAGCGCGGCGTGATCCAGCGCGGCCGTCCACGGGCAGTGGCGGCGCAGCAGGCCGACCACCTCCACGAGGCGCTCCACCGCCGCGCCCGGGAGGTTCCCGGGCACGGCGTCGGAGGCACCCCCCGCGTCCGTCACAGGGCGGCTCAGGCGGAGGCCAGCCCGGCGGCGTAGTCGAACCGCTGCGCCACGTACTCGGCCAGGGCCTCGCGGTCCTCGAGCGGCAGGAACGCGGCGTCGACGGCGTTCAGGGTCAGCTCGAGGAGGTCGCCGAGGTCGTAGCCGAAGGTATCGACGAGCAGCTCGAACTCGCCGGTCAGGGTGACACCGCTCATGAGGCGGTTGTCGGTGTTGACGGTGACCTTGAAGCCCAGCTGGTAGAGCAGGTCGAAGGGGTGCGCGTCGATGGTCTCGCCGAAGGCCTCGATGGCCCCGGTCTGCAGGTTCGACGACGGGCACAGCTCGAGCGCGATCCCCCGGTCACGGACCCACGACGCCAGCAGGCCGAGGTTCGCGATGCCGATCTCCTGGCCGTCGGCGGCCTGCTCGTCCGCGGACTCCTCGATCTCGATGTCCTCGGCGATCCGGACGCCGTGGCCGAGGCGCAGGGCACGGCCCGCGACCAGCGCGTCCCGGATGCTGTCCAGGCCCGCTGCCTCCCCCGCGTGGACGGTCACGGGGAACTGCTCGGAGGCGAGGAAGGTGAAGGCGTCGGTGAAGCGGGAGGCCGGGAAGCCGTTCTCCGCGCCGGCGATGTCGAAGCCGACGGCGCCGCGGTCGCGGTGGCGGAGGGCGAGCTCGGCGATCTCCTGGCCGCGGTCGGCGTGCCGCATCGCGGTGATCAGCTGGCCGACCTGGATGACGCGGCCGGCGGCGATCGCTGCGGCGGCGCCCGCCTCGAGCCCTTCCTGCACGGCCTCGACGGCCTCGTCGAGGCTGAGGCCCTGCTGCGTGTGCTGCTCGGGGGCCCAGCGGACCTCGCCGTACACCACACCGTCGAGCGCGAGGTCCTCGACGAACTCCCGCGCCACCCGGATGAGCCCGTCCCGCGTCTGCATGACGGCGATCGTGTGGTCGAACGTCTCGAGGTATCGCTCGAGGGACCCCGAGTCCGCGGATTCGCGGAACCAGGCGCCGAGCGCTTCGGCGTCGGACGCCGGGAGCTCGTGGCCGATCGCGGCGGCGAGCTCGAGGATCGTGGCCGGCCGCAGCCCGCCGTCGAGGTGGTCGTGGAGGGAGACCTTGGGGAGGGTGTGGATGTCGATGGCAGCGTCGGGGACGGCGTCGTTCTGGGTCTGGGTCACGCTGCCCAGCCTACGCGATGCGCCCCGGCGCACACCTGCGGACTGCAGCGATGTACCGGTGCACCGCTGCAGTCTGCACCGGGCTAGGCGATGCGGTCGATGATGAGCTGCTGCGCCGGACGCGATTCCTCGGGCGCGATGACGACGGCCTCCGCCAGCGCCTCGCGCGCACGCTCGAAGCGGTCGGGGGTGTCGGTGAGCAGCGTCATCAGCGGCTCCCCCGCACGCACCGTGGCCCCGGGCTTCGCGTGCATCCGCACACCGGCGCCCGCCTGGACCTGGTCCTCCTTGCGGGCGCGGCCCGCACCGAGGCGCCACGCGGCGACGCCGACGGCGAGCGCGTCCAGGCCCACGAGGACGCCGTCGGCCGGGGCGAGGATCACCTCGGACTCCTTCGCCACCGGCAGGGCCGCGCGGGGGTTGCCGCCCTGCGCCTCGATCATCCTGTTCCACACGTCCATGGCGCGGCCGTCCCTGAGCGCGGCGGCGGGATCGGCGTCGCGCACGCCGGCGCAGGCGAGCATCTCCTCGGCGAGGCGCACGGTGAGCTCGACGACGTCGGACGGGCCGCCGCCGGCGAGGACCTCGACGGACTCCTCGACCTCGATGGCGTTGCCGGCGGTGAGCCCGAGCGGCGTGTTCATGTCGGTGAGGAGCGCCACGGTGTTCACGCCGGCGTCCTTGCCGAGCGCCACCATGGTCTCGGCCAGCTCGCGGGCACGGGCCTCGTCCTTCATGAACGCACCGCTGCCCACCTTGACGTCGAGGACGAGCGAGCCGGTGCCCTCCGCGATCTTCTTGCTCATGATCGAGGACGCGATGAGGGGGATCGCCTCGACGGTGCCGGTGACGTCGCGCAGCGCGTACAGCTTCTTGTCCGCGGGGGCCAGGCCCGTACCGGCGGCGCAGATGACCGCCCCCACCTCGGCGAGCTGGCGCAGCATGTCCTCGTTGCTGAGGTACGCCTGCCAGCCGGGGATGGACTCGAGCTTGTCGAGGGTGCCGCCGGTGTGGCCGAGGCCCCGGCCGGACAGCTGCGGCACGGCGACGCCGAAGACGGCGACCAGGGGCGCCAGGGGGAGGGTGATCTTGTCGCCCACGCCGCCGGTGGAGTGCTTGTCGCTCGTCGGGCGGCCCAGGGAGGAGAAGTCCATGCGCTCCCCCGAGGCGATCATCGCGGCCGTCCAGCGGGAGATCTCGGCGCGGTCCATGCCGTTGAGGAGGATCGCCATGTTGAGGGCGGCCATCTGCTCGTCGGCGATGGCGCCGCGCGTGTAGGCGTCGATGGTCCAGTCGATCTGCTCGGGTGAGAGGGTGCCGTGGTCGCGCTTGATGCGGATGATGTCGACGGCGTCGAAGGCTTCGGTCATGGAGGATCCTCGGATCTGTTCGGCGGGGCGGGGGGTGTCTGTCGGGGTGCTCGGGAGGGGTGCTCGGGCGAGGGGCTCAGGCGAGGTGCTGGGGCCCGAAGGCGTCCGGGAGGACCTCGTCCATGGTGCGGATGCCGCTGACGGTCAGGAGCACCATGTCGGGGGCCCGGAACTCGTAGAGCAGCTGGCGGCAGCGCCCGCACGGCATGAGGGTGTTGCCCTCGCCGTCCACGCAGCTGAAGGCCCGGATGCGCCCGCCGCCGCTCATGGCGAGCGCGCTGACGAGTGCGCACTCGGCACACAGCGTCAGCCCGTAGGAGGCGTTCTCCACGTTGCAGCCGGAGATGATCCGGCCGTCGTCGAGGAGAGCCGCCGCTCCGACGGGGAACTTCGAGTAGGGCACGTAGGCGCGCCGCATCGCCTCCGTCGCCGTGGCGGTGAGGGTGTCCCAGGGGATCCCGGCCGGGGTGCCGGTGCCGGTCTCGGTGTCGGTCATGGCGGGTGCTCCTAGCCCTTGATGTACGGGATGCCGCTGGCTCCCGGCGCCCGTGAGCGTCCCACGAGGCCCGCGACGGCGAAGACCGTCACCACGTAGGGCAGCATGCGCAGGAACTGGTCCGGCACCGGGGTGCCGAGCAGGCTGAGGACGTTGGACAGGTTCGTGGCGAACCCGAAGAGCAGCGCCGCGAAGAACGCGCCGATCGGGTTCCACCGGCCGAAGATCATCGCCGCGAGGGCGATGTAGCCGGCGCCCGCCGTCATGTCCCGGCCGAAGCCCGAGACGGCGACGAGCGTGAAGAAGGACCCGCCGATGCCCGCGACGACGCCGGCGAGCAGGACGTTCGTGAAGCGCATCCGGTTGACGTTGACGCCCAGGGTGTCGGCGGCCTTGGGGTGCTCCCCGACGGCACGGGTCCGCAGGCCCCAGCGGGAGCGGAAGAGCGCCACGTAGATGACGGCGACCGCCACGTACATGAGGTAGCCGACGATGGTCTGCTCGAAGAGGATCGGCCCGATCACGGGGATCTCCGAGAGCAGCGGGATCTGGATGACGGGCAGGTTCGGCGGCGAGTTCCAGCGCTCCGGGTCCTCGCTGAGGACGGCGGAGAACAGGAATCCGGTGAGCCCGGAGACGAGCACGTTGAGTACGACGCCGACGATGACCTGGTTGACGACGTACCGGATGCTGAAGACGGCGAGGACGAGCGAGACGAGGACGCCGGCGACGGCCGCCGCGACGAGCCCGACGTAGGGGCTGCCGGACAGCGACGCGGCGACCGCGGCAGCGAACGCGCCGAACAGCAGCTGCCCCTCGATCGCGATGTTGACGACGCCGGAGCGCTCGCACAGGATGCCCGAGAGCGATCCGAAGATCAGCGGGACGGCCAGGGCCACCGACCCGGCGAGGAGACCGTAGAGGGCCACGTTCGGGGTGCGGGCGCTGCCCACCACCCAGGTCAGGAAGGCGATGAGGAACAGGACGGCGAACACGGCCGGCACCCCGGTGGGGATCTTCCGGCCGGAGCGTGTCCGCAGGAAGGCGACGACGGTGAGGGCGATCATCCCGAGGGCCGTGATCCAGCCGATGACGGGCGCCGAGACCACGATGGCGGGCAGGACGATCGCGTCGCGGTCGTCCGAGAGGCGGAACGTGACGTCGTTGGCCGGTGCGCCGATCGCGAAGACCAGGAGGGAGAAGAGCGCGACGACGGCGAGGATGATCGGTGTCTTCCAGCTGCGCACGCCGGCGTCGCGGGTACCGCGGGCGGGTGCTTCGGTGGTTGCTGTGCTCATGCTGCTGCTCCGGTCGAGGCTGGCGTGCGGGTCGTGGAACCGCCCTTGCCGGCGCGGGGAGCACCGGGTGCGGGGAGGCGGAACAGCGCGCGGACGAGCGGCGGCGCTGCGATGAAGAGGACGATGAGGGACTGCACCACGAGGACTATGTCGATGCTGGTGCCGGTGGAGGCCTGCATGGTCACCCCGCCGGCGCGGAACGCACCGAACAGGATGCCGGCCGCGAAGGTGCCCCACGGGGTGGACCGCCCGAGCAGGGCGACGGTGATCGCGTCGAAGCCGAAGCTCGCCGCGACGCCCGAGGTGAGCACCTTCTCGGTGCCGGACACCTGCGCGACGCCGGCGAGTCCGGCGAGGGCGCCGGCGATGGCCATCGCCAGGATGTAGCCCTTGCTCACGTTGATGCCTGCGGTGCGGGCGGCACTCGCGTTGGCGCCGATGGCGCGCAGCTCGAAGCCGACCGTCGAGCGGTTGAGCAGCCAGGCCACGAACACGGTGGCCAGCACGGCGACGACGAAGCCCCAGTGCAGGCGGAATCCGGAGCCGAGCAGCGGCGGGTAGAGCGCTGTGGCGTCGAGCTGCGGGCTGATCGGGTTCGTCGACCCCGGCCGCTGGAACGCCGGGGTGCTCAGTAGGTAGAGGACGAAGTTGATGGCGATGTAGTTGAACATGATGGTCAGGATGACCTCGTGGGCACCGGTGCGGGCCTTGAGGACGCCGACGATCCCTGCCCAGATGGCCCCGCCGATCATGCCGGCGAGCACCACCAGGAGCAGGTGGACGCCGACCGGGAGGTCGAGGGTGAAGCCGACCCAGCCGGCGAAGGTGGCGCCGATGAGGATCTGGCCCTGCGCGCCGATGTTGAACAGGCCGGCGCGGAACGCGAGTGCGACGCCGAGGCCCGCACAGATGAGCGGCGTGGCCACCGTCAGCGTCTGGGTCAGCGGGTAGATCATTCGGGCGAAGGTCTCACCCTGGAAGTTGAACACCGAGCCCTGGAAGAGCGCGATGTACGCGCCCGACGCCGCCGTCCAGGCCGCCGCCAGCGTGTCCTGGGGCCGGCTGAAGAAGTACGTCGACGCCCGCGACACGTTCTCGTCGGTGACGGCGATGAGCAGGCCGCCGAGGATCAGGGAGAGGACCACGGACAGGAAGGCGACGAGCGCGTTCCCGGTCATCACGCGCTGCAAAAGCGTCGACTCCGGTGCGGGGCTGCCGGCGAGATCGGCTGCGGTGGGGGGCACGACCGGCGGGGGCATTTCGCCGCCGGCCGTGTCGACGGCGTTCTCGAGCCGCATCTCGTCCTCGCGGGCGGCCTCCTTGGCCGCCCGGCGGCTGCGTGGGGCGTCGCCGCCGGTCGCCGGGGGTACCGGCCTGTCGTCCTGCGGGCTCACAGGTTTCCTCCTTGAACGTCGTGTACCTGGGCCAGTGCTTCGTCGCCGGACATGCCGGCCATCATCAGGCCGAGGACATCGCGTGATGCCGCGCCGGGCACGATGCCCATGAGGCGCCCGCGGTACAGCACGGCGATGCGGTCGGCGAGTTCCAGGACCTCGTCGAGCTCGGTCGAGACGATGATGACGGGGGTGCCGCCGTCGCGCTCCGCGATGATGCGCCGGTGCAGGAACTCGATGGATCCGACGTCGACGCCGCGGGTGGGCTGCGAGGCGATGAACAGTTCGAGCGGGCGCGAGAACTCGCGGGCCATGACGACCTTCTGCTGGTTCCCGCCGGACAGCGTCCCCGCGGCCGCGGTCGCGGACTGCGTCCGGATGTCGTACTCGGCGATCTTCTCCTCGGCGTTCTTCTCGATGACCGCCGGCGACATCGACAGGCCGCGCGCGAACGGGGCGTCGTCGTAGCGGTTGAGGACGAGGTTCTCGGCGACCGAGAACGTGCCGACGAGCCCGTCCACGCTGCGGTCCTCGGGGACGAAGCCCACGCCGGCGCGGATGACGTCCTTGACGCTGCGGCCCAGGAGCTCCTGGCCGCCGAGCGTGATCGAGCCCGTGACGTGGTCCTGGAGCCCCATGATCGCCTCGGTGAGCTCGGTCTGCCCGTTGCCCTGCACACCGGCGATGGCGAGGATCTCCCCCTTCGCCACGTCGAAGCTGAGGCCGTCGACGACGCGCTGGCCGTTGGCGGCCTGGACCGTGAGGTCCTGGACCCGGAAGGTCACCTCGCCGGGGGTGGCGGGCTGCTTGTCGAGCGTGAGGCTGACCGAGCGCCCCACCATGAGGGACGCGAGCTCGGTGGTCGACGCGCCCGGATCGGCCGTACCGACGACCTTGCCGCGGCGGATGACCGTGATGACGTCGGAGACGGCCTTGACCTCGCGGAGCTTGTGCGAGATGAAGACGATGGACTTCCCGTCGGCCTTGAGCTGGCCCATGATGCCGAGCAGCTCGTCGGTCTCCTTGGGGGTCAGCACGGCGGTGGGCTCGTCCAGGATGAGCACCTCGGCGTCGCGCACGAGGGCCTTGATGATCTCGACGCGCTGCTGCACGCCGACGGGCAGGTCCTCGACCACGGCATCGGGATCGACGTCGAACCCGTACTGGTCGGAGATCTGCCGGATGCGCGTGCGCGTCTTCTGGAGGTCGAGCATGCCGCCCGCCTTGACGGCCTCATTGCCGAGGGCCACGTTCTCCGCCACGGTGAAGACCGGCACGAGCATGAAGTGCTGGTGCACCATGCCGATCCCGGCGGCCATGGCGTCCCCGGGGCCCTTGAAGGTCACGGGCTTGTCGTCCACGAGGATCTCGCCCTCGGTGGGGTCGTACAGTCCGTACAGCACGTTCATGAGCGTCGACTTCCCGGCCCCGTTCTCACCGAGCAGGCTGTGCACCTGTCCCGGTTCGACGACGAGGTCGATGGCGTCGTTGGCGACGAGCGATCCGAAGCGCTTCGTGATGCCGATCAGTTCGAGTTTCACAACTCATCCACCCTGTTCTGTTTCTTGGGTCATGTCCTGACGCGTCGCGTCTCGAGCGGAAGCCAGGGAAAAGGATACCGGGCGGGGCATCGGTGCACCCACCGGCGTCGAACGCAAACCGCCTTCCTCCCGGGGTGGACCCGCGGGGAGGAAGGCGGTGCTGGTGCGTTGTCGTGCTACTTCGGGCTGGCGGCCGATTCGACCGTGATCTCGCCCGAGATGATCTGCTCCTTCAGCCCGTCCAGGGTCACCTGCAGGTCGGCGGGGACGTTGGCCTCCTGGTCGTGGAACGGCGCCAGTGCGACGCCGCCGTTCTCCAGGGTGCCCACGTACGGGGAGTTGTCGAAGGTGCCCTCGACGTCGGTGCTGATGACGTCCTCGACGGCGTCGCCCATGAGCTTCATGACCGAGGTGAGGATGAACTCCTCGCCCTTGCCCGCGGTCTCGTAGCCGTCGGAGTCGACCCAGATGGCCTTGACGTCCTTGCCACCCGCGTTGGCCTCGATGACGGCGTCGAGCGTGCCGGAGCCGACCGGACCGGCGACCGGCATGATGATGTCCGCGCCCTCGTTGATGAAGTTCTGGGTGTTGGTCTTGCCGGCCGCGGCGTCCTCGAAGTTGCCCACGAAGGTGCCGTTCTGGCTCTCCTTGTCCCAGCCGAGGAGCTGGACGTCGCCGCCGGTCTCCTCGTTGAAGTACTTCACGCCGTCGGCGAAGCCGTCCATGAAGATGGTCACGGTCGGGATGTTGATGCCGCCGAACGTTGCCACCTTGCCGGTCTCGCTCGTCGCGGCCGCCGCGTAGCCGGCGAGGAACGCCGCCTGCGCCGTGTCGTAGATGATCGGCTTGACGTTCGGCAGGTCGATCGAGTTGTCGTCGACGATCGCGAAGTTCGCCTCGGTGTTCTGCTCGGCGGCGGCCTTCGTGGTGTCGGCGAGCAGGAAGCCCACGGTGACGGTGAGGTTGCAGCCGGCCTGGACCATCTGGTCGACGTTCGGGCCGAAGTCCGTCTCGGCCTGCGACTCGGCCTGGTTGATCTTGATGCCGAGGTCCGCCTCGGCCTTCTTCAGGCCCTCGTAGCTGGACTGGTTGAACGAGCGGTCGTCGAATCCGCCGGAGTCGGAGACGATGCAGCCGAGGTAGTCGGAATTCGCCGCGGCACTCGAGCCGCCGGACGACTCCTCGGCCGGCGGCGCCCCGCAGCCGGAGAGGACGAGGGCGGATACGCCGAGAACGGCCGCGGACAGGCCGGTGCCGCGCGAGATTTTGCGCAGTGAGTTCTTCAAAATGCCTCCAGGAGAGATATGCGCCACGGAAAGGGATACCAGCGAGTGTCCATCCCGGTCGCGATTGATCCGAGGCTCTGTTGTCACTGGAAGACCGTGGCGCCGCGACACCGTCGGTGCAGCACGTATGCGATCATCCTAAGGGCCAAGTGACGGGGAACACTACACGGGCCCATCGCGGCCGATGATCGTTTTTCTTTCGTTATGCACAGGGGCCTGAGTACGTCCTCCTGCAGGTCCCGGCCGGGCCCCTACCGGTCGGCGTCGAACACGGTCTGCAGGGCGGCTGCGGTCATGACGCGGATGCCGTACCCGATGGCCCGCTCGTCCGGCCGGTAGTCGCCGCGGTGCAGGTCGTACGTCTCCCCGCCGGGCGTCCGCGTGCCCAGCCGCATCATGGCGCCGGGCACCGCCTGCGTCATCCAGGCGAAGTCCTCGCCGCCCATGGACTGCGGCGTCAGCACGATGGCGCCGGGGCCGAGTTCGGCGCGGGCCGCCGCCTCGAGCAGTCCGGTCTCCGCCTCCTGGTTCACCACCGGGGGGACGCCGCGGGTGTGCTCCAGCTTCACGTCCACGCCGAACGGTGCCGCGACCTCGCGGACGGCGCGGTCCAGCAGCTCGCCGGCGGACGTCCAGGCGTCGGCGTCGAGGCAGCGCAGCGTGCCGGACATGTAGCCGTGTGCCGGGATCGCGTTGGGGGCGGACCCTGCGTGGATCTGTCCCCATA
Source organism: Arthrobacter pityocampae (assembly GCF_002927275.1). Lineage (GTDB taxonomy): Bacteria > Actinomycetota > Actinomycetes > Actinomycetales > Micrococcaceae > Arthrobacter_D > Arthrobacter_D pityocampae. The sequence continues at coordinate 415,688 of NZ_PRKW01000003.1, forward strand.
CGAGGGAGACGGCGCTGCGCACGTCGATCCGCCGCGAGAGCACGGCCGGCACGTTCACGGCGATGGACGCCAGTGCGAACACGAGGTCCTCGGTGAGGTGCGGGCGCGAGGTGTGGCCGCCGCGGCCGCTCAGCTCGACGCGGATGGTGTCCGACGCCGACGTGATCGCGCCGATGCGCGTGCCGACCAGGCCGACGTCGATCCGCGGGTCGCAGTGCAGTGCGAGGATCCGCGGCAGGCCGGTGAGCACCCCCTGGGCGATCACGTCGAGGGCGCCGCCGGGCATCATCTCCTCGGCGGGCTGGAAGATGATCCGCACCGTGCCCGGCAGGGGCTGCTCGCGGTCGAGGTCGGCGAGGACGAGCGCGACGCCGAGCATCACCGTCGTGTGGATGTCGTGGCCGCAGGCGTGCGTGACGCCGGTCGACGCCGACGCGTAGGGGAGATCCGTCTCCTCGACGATCGGCAGGGCGTCGATGTCCGCCCGCAGGCCGAGGCGGAGCGGCCCCTGGCCGACGTCGACGACGACGCCCGTGCCCTCCAGCCGCTGCGGGACGAGGCCCGCCTCCCGCAGCCGTGCGACGAGCAGATCGGTGGTGCGGTGCTCCTTGAAGGAGAGCTCGGGGTGGCGGTGGATGTCACGCCGGATGCCGGTCAGCTCGTCGAGCAACGTGTCGAGGGATGCACGTGCCCGTGACGCAGGGGGGCTCTGGGTGCTGTACGTTTCCACCTGCTCAGCCTACCGACCGGCGGCGGGCGGGCGGCACTTCATTGCTCCCGTGCCGTGTCCGCCCGATTGCTTGCGCTCCTAGAGCACGTCGGTGTCGCCGCTGGCCCGGAGTCTCTCGACCGCGGTCTTGACCTCCTGGGCGTGCTCCTTGGTGGTCACGAGCAGGGCGTCGGGGGTGTCCACGATGACGACGTCGTCGATCCCGATCAGCGCGATCACCCGCTTGGTGTCCGAGACGACGATGCCCGAGGCGTTCTCCGAGAAGACGCGCGCGCCCTCCCCCATCACGGTGAGCTCGCTGTTCTCCTCGGCCGGGTTCAGCCGGCCGATGGCCGCGAAGTCGCCGACGTCGTCCCAGCTGAACTCGCCGGGGATCATGGCGACGTCGCCCGCGGCGGCGGCAGGCTCCGCGACGGCGTAGTCGATGGCGATCTTCGGCAGCGTCGGCCAGACGCGGCGGGCGACCTCGACGCGGCGGGGGGTGTCCCAGGCCTCGGCGATCTCGGTGAGGCCCGCGTAGAGCTCCGGCTCGTTGGCGGAGAGGTGCTTGAGCATGAGGTCCACCGGCGCCACGAACATGCCCGCGTTCCAGGAGTAGTTGCCGCTCTCGATGTAGCCGTCGGCGACGTCCTGGGACGGCTTCTCCACGAATTCGATGACGGCGTGCGCGCTCGGCGCCCCGTCCACCGCGAGGGGCTCGCCGGCGCGGATGTACCCGAAGCCGGTCGATGCGTGGGTCGGCTTGATGCCGATGGTGACGATGTAGCCGCGGGCGGCCGTATGGATGGCCTCCCGGACGGCGTCCTGGAAGACCTCGACAGGCGCGATGACCTGGTCGGCCGCGAAGGACCCCATGATGATGCGGGGGTCCCTCCGGTGCAGGATGGCCGCCGCGAGGCCGATCGCCGCCCCGGAATCCTTCGGCTCCGACTCGAGGACGAGGTTCAGGTCCTCGATCTCCGGGAGCTGCTCGAGCACGGCGCGTCGGTGGACGACGCCGGTGACGACCATCGTGCGTCCGTCGCAGAGCGGCCGGAGGCGGTCGTAGGTGGCGCGGATCAGGGTGCTGCCGGACCCGGTGAGGTCGTGCAGGAACTTGGGTGCCGCCGCCCGCGAGAGCGGCCACAGCCGCGTGCCGGTGCCGCCCGCGGGGATGACGCCGTGGAAGCGCGCGAGGACGTCGTCGGGGCGCTCGTTGTCAGGGGTATGGGCAGCCGCCCTCTCGGTACTCATCCGTTCCACGGTAACCGACGCGTGCCGGGCCCGGCTTCCTCCCCCGGTGTCCGTGTCGGCGGGCGGCACGGACACGGTGTTAACAAGGTCACAGGTGAGGGGCGCCTACGTTGAACCGGAAATGTCACCGACCTAGATTATTCTTATCTGAAGAGTGCTGTCGCACCGGCGTAATCCCTGCGTATATAGCGCTAACGCCCTCGCGATGCAGGGAGGTCATATCAATGTCGAAGACACTGTCACCAACGGGCACCCTCTACCGTGGCCGGGAAGGCCAATGGTCGTGGGTCGCGCACCGCATCACCGGGGTCGTGATTTTCTTCTTCCTCCTCGTCCACGTCCTGGACACCTCGCTCGTGCGGGTCTCCCCGGAGGCCTACGACGCCGTCATCGCCTCCTACAAGAACCCGATCATGGGTCTCGGCGAGCTCGGCCTCGTCGCGGCGATCGTCTTCCACGCCTTCAACGGCATCCGCCTGATCCTGGTGGACTTCTGGAAGAAGGGTCCCAAGTACCAGCGCCAGATGCTCTGGAGCGTCGTCGGCCTCTGGGCGGTCGTCATGATCGCCTTCTCGATCCGCCATCTCTCGCACGTCTTCGGAGGATAGGACCCCATGGCTACGCCAACCATCGAAAGCCCCCGCTCCGGCCGGGTGTCCCCCGGCTACTCCCGCACCGCGAATTCACGCGGCAACTTCGAGATGATCGCCTGGCTGTTCATGCGCATCTCCGGCGCCATCCTGGTGGTGCTGATCTTCGTGCACCTCTACGTGAACCTCGTCGCCGGTGACGGCATCAGCGGCATCGACTTCGGGTTCGTCGCCGGCAAGTGGGCGAGCCCCATCTGGCAGATCTGGGACCTGACCATGCTGTGGCTGGCCATGCTGCACGGCACCAACGGCATCCGGGTGATCATCAACGACTACGCGGAGAAGAACAGCACGCGGATGTGGCTGAAGGGCGTCCTATACACGTCCACCGTCGTCATCGTGGTCCTCGGCACGCTCGTGATCTTCACGTTCGACCCCTGCCCCGTGATCAACGGCGTCGCCCACGTCGCGGACTACTGCCCCGCCCCGTAACACCTGCCGCGCACCGGCAGTCCCCGCATGACGGTCCCCCGGGGCGGACATGCAGCCACAACGGTTTCAACAGAAAGAGCGACCAGCATGCAGGTCCACAAGTACGACGTCGTCATCGTCGGGGCGGGCGGCGCAGGAATGCGCGCGGCCATCGAATCCGGCCAGCGGGCCCGCACCGCCGTCCTGACGAAGCTCTACCCCACCCGCTCGCACACCGGAGCCGCCCAGGGCGGCATGTGCGCGGCACTCGCCAACGTCGAAGAGGACAACTGGGAGTGGCACACGTTCGACACCGTCAAGGGCGGTGACTACCTCGTCGACCAGGACGCCGCCGAGGTCATGGCGAAGGAGGCCATCGAGGCCGTCCTCGACCTCGAGAAGATGGGCCTGCCGTTCAACCGGACGCCCGAGGGTCGCATCGACCAGAGGCGCTTCGGCGGCCACACGCGCGACCACGGCAAGGCCCCCGTCCGCCGGTCCTGCTACGCGGCCGACCGCACCGGCCACATGATCCTCCAGACGCTCTACCAGAACTGCGTCAAGCACAACGTCGAGTTCTACAACGAGTACTACGTCCTGGACCTCCTCATGGTCGACCAGGAAGTCACGGTCGACGGCGTGACGCGCATCGAGAAGCGCGTCGCCGGCGTCGTCTCCTACGACCTCGCCTCGGGAGAGCTGCACATCTTCCAGGCGAAGTCCGTGGTGTTCGCCTCGGGCGGCGTGGGCAAGGTCTACAAGACCACCTCCAACGCCCACACCCTGACCGGCGACGGCATGGGGATCGCGTTCCGCCGCGGCATCCCCCTCGAGGACATGGAGTTCTTCCAGTTCCACCCGACCGGCCTCGCAGGCCTCGGTATCCTCCTGTCGGAGGCCGCCCGCGGCGAGGGAGCCATCCTCCGCAACTCGGAGGGTGAGCGCTTCATGGAGCGGTACGCCCCCACCATCAAGGACCTCGCGCCGCGTGACATCGTGGCGCGGTCCATGGCGAACGAGGTCCGCGAGGGCCGCGGTGCCGGACCGAACAAGGACTACGTCCTCCTCGACCTGACGCACCTGGAGCCCGCGCACATCGACGCGAAGCTGCCCGACATCACCGAGTTCGCCCGCACGTACCTCGGTGTGGAGCCCTACACGGAGCCGGTCCCCGTCTTCCCGACGGCCCACTACGCGATGGGCGGCATCCCGACCAACATCAAGGCCGAGGTGCTCGCGGACAACGACACCGTGGTCCCCGGCCTGTACGCCGCCGGCGAGGTCGCGTGCGTCTCCGTCCACGGCTCCAACCGCCTCGGCACCAACTCGCTCCTCGACATCAACGTGTTCGGGAAGCGCGCAGGACTGGCCGCCGCGGAGTACGCCCTCACCGCCGACTTCGTCGACATCCCGGAGAACCCCACGGCCGAGACCGAGGAACTCCTGAACCGGGCGCGCAGCTCGGAGGGCGGGGAGCGCGTGGCGCTGATCCGCAAGGAACTGCAGGACATCATGGACGCCAATGTCCAGGTGTTCCGCACCGAGGAGACCCTCCTCGAGGCGCTGCGCGTCATCGACTCCCTGGAGGAGCGGTACTCGCGCATCACCGTGCAGGACAAGGGCAAGCGGTTCAACCTCGACCTGCTCGAAGCCGTGGAGCTCGGGTTCCTCCTGGACATGGCGAAGGTCATGACCGCCGCTGCCCTGCACCGCCGGGAATCCCGGGGGGGCCACTTCCGGGAGGACTTCCCGGAGCGCGACGACGAGAATTTCATGACCCATTCCATGGCCTACAAGGACCCCAGCGCCACCCTCACCAGTGGCGTCCGCCTTGAGACCAAACCGGTGATCTTCACCCGATACCAGCCCATGGAGCGTAAGTACTGATGAGCACAGAAACGATGGAGAAGGAGCCGGCCTCCAAGGTCGAGCTCGCGCCCGGCGTCGGCGGCGGAGGAGAGATCCCCACGTTCGACATCACTTTGAAGGTCCGCCGCTACAATCCCGAGGTGTCCGACGAGGCGCACTGGGACGAATGGCAGCTCACCATGTACGGCACCGACCGTGTGCTGGACGCCCTGCACAAGGTGAAGTGGGAGCATGACGGTTCGGTGTCCTTCCGCCGCTCCTGCGCCCACGGCGTGTGCGGATCGGACGCCATGCGCATCAACGGCCGCAACCGCCTCGCCTGCAAGACCCTGCTGAAGGACCTCGACACGTCCAAGCCCATCCTCGTGGAACCCATCAAGGGCCTCCCCGTGGAGAAGGACCTGATCGTGGACATGGAACCGTTCTTCCAGTCCTACCGGGAGATCATGCCGTTCCTGGTGAGCAAGGGCCACGAGCCCAGCAAGGAACGCCTGCAGTCCGCCGAGGAACGCGACCGCTACGACGACACCACCAAGTGCATCCTGTGCGCCGCGTGCACGTCGTCGTGCCCCGTGTTCTGGACCGACGGCCAGTACTTCGGCCCGGCGGCGATCGTCAACGCCCACCGGTTCATCTTCGACTCACGCGACGACGCCGGGGACATGCGCCTGGAGATCCTCAACGACAAGGAGGGAGTCTGGCGCTGCCGGACCACCTTCAACTGCTCGGAGGCGTGCCCCCGCGGCATCCAGGTCACCAAGGCCATCTCCGAGGTCAAGCAGGCGATCCTGACCCGCAGGATCTGATCCGCGGCGCCGGAGCGGTCCGGTGGGTGCGGTATGACATGGAAGGGCGGTCCGTCTCGACGGGCCGCCCTTTCCCATGGGGTCAGGTGCGGTGCCCGCGCCGGCTCCGCTGCCGGAGCGATCCGGCCTTGGCGTGCTGCAGGCGCGCTGACTCGGCGGCAGCATCCGCCGCCCCCACGGCGCACCAGGCCGTGGCGAGCAGGTAGACCTGGCTCAGCAGGTAGAACCAGACGAACAGGGCCACGACGACCGCGACGGACAGCAGGACCACGCTGTTGCCGAAGAGCCCGACGATCTGCGTCGAGAAGAACCGGAGCACCGAGGTCCCCAGGCCGGCGATGAGGGCCCCCTGCAGGAGGATCGACCTCGGCATCGTGATCGCGGAGGAGGACCGCAGCAGGACCACGACGACGAAGGTGTCCAGCAGGACCATGATCGCGAACCCCGCGGCCTGGGTCAGCCCGTGGGTGGCCCCGCCCAGGTCGAGGAAGGAGAGCACCGCCCCGAGGGTGTTCGTGGCGATCACGCCGAGTGCCGTGGTCACGACCATCACCACCCCGAGGAGGGCCAGGGTCACGAGGTCCTTGGCCCAGAGCACGAGCGGGATCACGGCCACGGGGTGCAGGCCGAAGATGCCCCGCATCGCCTGGCGCATGCCGCCGATCCAGCCCAGGGAGGTCACCACCATCACGCCCGCGGAGATGACGATGGTCCAGCCGAGGCCGCTCGTGGCCTCGAACAGGGTGTCGGGCGCCACGAGCCCCGGATGCCCCTCCCCCTTGTCGATGAGGCCGGGGACGGCCTGGTCGAGCAGGTCCACGGCGATCGTCTGCAGGTCCTCGTTCCCGGCGATGATGATCCCCAGGGCCGCGAACGCCACCACGAGCAGCGCCGCGATGGCGAAGAAGAGGCGGTAGGCGAGCCCCGCGGCCATGAGCGGACCGCGCCTCCGCAGGTACAGCTGGAAGACGCGCACCACGCGGAGGGTGTTGATGCGTGACAGGGCGAGATCCAGCCGGGCGACGAGGAGCGCGACGCCGCCGCCGCCGGACCGGGTCAGGCGGCCCAGCCGGATCCGGGATTCGGCGACCCTCCGGTGCAGTCCGGGCAGATCGGCCGGGGAGGGCGGGTCAGCCTGCGGCGGCTTCGGAGCCGTCAGTGCCTTGACCAAAGTGCAGCTCCTCCCTCAGCTTCCAGAGCCCCGACGGCACGTGCTCATAGAGTCCCATGGAGCGCACCTCGAACCGGGCCTCGAAGGTCCGCAGCTCCCTCACGGCGGCATCCATGCCGGCGTCGGAGACGTCGTGCGCCACGGTGAGATGCGGATGGAAGGGAAAGGCGAGTTCACGCTCGAGTGGCCCCGCCTGCAATCTGCCGTGGAGGTCGACGCACTCGTCGAAGCCCTCGACGAGCCGCAGGAAGACCACCGGGGAGACCGGCCGGAAGGATCCGGTGCCGTGGAGCCGCACGGTGAATGGGGCCTGGTCGCGGGCCACGGCCCGCACGTGGTCGATGGTCTCGTCCCAGTCCGTGGCCGGCGTCGTCGTGATGAGGGTGATGTGCGGCGGCACGATGGCCGCCATCGGATCACCGAAGGACGCCCGCCACAGCTCGAGGGTGCCGGCGAGGGGCTTCGGTATCGGGATGGTGATCCCCACCGAGCTGCCCGTCGCACCGGCGAGGGACGCGGCGTCCGCCGCGCCGCGGGAGGGGATCGTCGAGGCGCACATCGGTCAGAGAGGCCCTGCGGCCGGGAGGAAACCGACGCGCGCGTAGACCTCGGCGAGGGTCGGGGCGGCCAGGCCGCGTGCCTTCGCGGCGCCCTGGGCGAGGAGCCGGTCGAGTTCCGCGGGGTCGGTCAGCAGTTCCTCCGCCCGGCGCCGGACGGGGGCGAGGGTCTCCACCACGACCTCCGCGAGATCGACCTTGAGGTGGCCGTACATGCGCCCCTCGTACTCGGTCTCGAGCTCCGCCACGGTCCGTCCGGACAGGCCGGAGTAGATGGCGAGGAGGTTGGAGATCCCCGGCTTGCCGGCCCGGTCGAAGCGGATCTCCGTGCCGGCGTCGGTGACGGCGGACCGGATGCGCTTGGCGGTGACCTTCGGATCGTCGAGGAGATTGACCAGGCCGGCAGCCGACGAGGCCGACTTCGACATCTTCGCCGTGGGGTTCTGCAGGTCGTAGATCTTCGCGGAGTCCTTCTGGATGAAGGGCTCCGGCACCACGAACGTCTCACCGAAGCGCGTGTTGAAGCGCTGCGCGAGGTCACGGCTGAGCTCCACGTGCTGGCGCTGGTCCTCCCCCACCGGGACGCCGTCGGGCTGGTAGAGAAGGATGTCCGCGGCCTGGAGGATCGGGTAGGTGAACAGGCCCACGCTCGCGGTGTCAGTCCCCTGCTTCGCCGCCTTGTCCTTGAACTGCGTCATGCGCGAGGCCTCGCCGAACCCGGTGATGCAGTTCAGCACCCAGGCGAGCTGGGCGTGTTCGGGGACGTGCGACTGCACGAAGAGCGTCGCGCGGTCCGGATCGACGCCGCCGGCGATGTACTGCGCGGCGGTGGTCCGGGTGCGGTGCGCCAGTTCCTGCGGGTCCTGCGGTGCGGTGATCGCGTGCAGGTCGGGGATGAAGAAGACGGCGTCGTAGGTCTCCTGCAGGCGGACCCAATGCACGAGGGCGCCGAGGTAGTTGCCGAGGTGCAGGGAACCTGCGGAGGGCTGCATGCCCGAGAGGATGCGCTGCCGCCGTGCCGGGTGCGCGGCGGGCGTGGGCTGTGTCATGGAGGGAGTCCTGAGTCTAGAGCTGGTAGTCGACGACGAGCGGTGCGTGGTCCGAGAACCGCGTGTCCCAGCTCGGCGCCCTGTCCACGTCGGAGGTCACGGCACTCTTGGCGAGGGCCTGGGTGGCCAGCTGGTAGTCGATCCGCCAGCCGGTGTCGTTGTCGAACGCCTGGCCGCGCCAGGACCACCAGGTGTACGGGCCGTCCACGTCGCCCGCGAGAAGACGTGCCACGTCCACGAACCCGCATTCGTCCGAGAGGAAACGGTCGAAGTACTCCCGCTCCTCGGGCAGGAAGCCGGCCTTCTTGAGGTTGCCCTTCCAGTTCCTGATGTCGAGGCGGGTGTGGCCGACGTTGAGGTCCCCCAGGACCACGGCGTGGTCGGCGCCGTCGCGCAACTGGGGCAGCCGGGCGATCATGGCGTCGAGGAAGCGGTACTTGTCATCCTGCTTCTGCGTGCCGACCTCGCCGGAGTGCACGTATGCGCTCACGACGGTGAGGCTCGCGCCGTCGACGTCGAAGTCCGCCTCCACCCAGCGGCCGGACGTGTCGAAGTAGGAGTCCCCGATGGTCGTCCGGGTTGCCGACGGTTCCTGCCGGGAGGCGATCGCCACCCCGGCGCGGCCCTTGGCCTCGGCCTCGGTGTGGAGGATGTGCCAGTCCTCGCCCAGCAGGGTGCGGACGACGGCGTCGGGGGCCCTGACCTCCTGCAGGCAGAGGACGTCGACGTCCCGCCCGTCGAGCCATTCCTGCATCCCCCGCTTGTAGGCGGCGCGGATTCCGTTGACGTTGACCGAGGCGATGCGCAGGGTTTTCTGAGGGGGATTCGAGGCCGGACTCACTCGATCCACTGTACCCGGCAGGGTATGGGGATTCATCCGGCCGGCGGGCGCCTCAGTCGACAATGGTGCCCTCGACGGGCCCTTCGGTGGAGCCCTTCATCATGGAGCGCGCGTTGTGCGAGGTGATCTCGATCGTCTCGAGGGCACGCTCGACCATGCCCTCGTCCTCGCCGAGGTACTCCCGGACCACGCCGACCTGCACCTGGACGATCTTGAAGCTGTGGTCGAGCTTCAGGTCCCGCGCCCGGTCCGTGGCCGGCTGGACCGTGCCCTGCCCCGACGGCCCCTGCCCCGCGGGCCCGAAGACCCCCTGCGCCTCCAGGCGCGCCGTCGCCTTCCGTGCCGCTCCCCGGAGACTGAGGACCACATAACTGAAGATGAGGAGCCAGCCGAGGGAGACGATCACCACCAGCCAGCCGACGACGTCGTTCTGGTTGGCCGCGAAGACCACGGCGACCAGGAACACGATCAGCATGACCGCCATCCCGGCACTTCCCATGCGCATGCTCGGACCCCGGCCCGGAGGCCTTGCGTTGCTCCCTAGTGACTGCATCCGACCATTCTCCCGCATCACCGGGGGAACCCCGAGGTGCTTCCACCGCGGGCGAACTGTCAGGCCTTGATAAGTTTCCTTCCAGTTTTCCCATCCGTGACGGCCCTCACCCCGAAGTACAGCCATGCGCGCCCATCGGTGCGCATCATTCGCACTATGGAGGAACACCCATGAACAAGAAGATGCGTCTCCTGGCCGTACCGGCCCTCGCACTCGGCACCGTCGCCATGGCAGGAGCCCCGGCCATGGCCGCCGACGCCAGCTACTCGTCCACGCTCGGCCAGCTCAACGGCACCACCGGAACCGGCAGCATCACCGTCGATGTCACCGGCGACACCGCCATGGTCAACCTGCAGGTCTCCGGCCTCGCCGAGACCTTCATGGACGGACCCTACCCGCACGTCCAGCACGTCCACGGCGGCGCCAAGGGCACCTGCCCCACGATGGCCGACGACGCCAACGGCGACGGCATCGTCAGCGTCACCGAGGGTGCCGGCCTGTACGGCGGCATCCAGACCACGCTGACCACCTCCGGCGCCACCACCCCGGCCGAGGGCCTGAACCTCGAGCTCGGCGGCCAGGGCGGCACCTACTCCGTGCAGCGTGAGATCACCCTCGACGCCGACACGAAGGCCTCCCTCGAGGCCGGCACCGCCGTCGTCGTCGTGCACGGTCTCGATCCCGCCACCGCCGGCGTCTCCGAGGACGTGTTCGCCTCCCCCAGCGACCTCGACCCCGAGCTCCCCCTCGGCGCCACCTCGCCCGCACTCTGCGGCACCCTCGTAGCGACCCAGATGGGCGAAATGCCCGCCGGTGGAGCCGACACGGGCGTTGCCACCGAGACCTCCACCAACACCGCGGGCATGATCGCCCTCGGTGGCGGCCTGGTCCTCGCGGCAGCAGCCGGCGGCACCTACGTCGTCCGTCGCCGCACGGCCGACAACGCATAATCCCGATCACTCACCATGATCGATAGAGTGACCGGCCACCGCTGGGGCATCACCGCCCCGGCGGTGGCCGCTCTTCTTCTCCTCACCGGATGCGGAGGCGCGGACACCCCCGCGGCAGCACCGATGTCGTCCGCGTCCCCGAGCGCATGCTCGAGCGCTTCCCCCGGTGCCGGACCGGACGCCGCAACGCCGTCCACAGGACCCACGACCACCCCCGCACCCTCCCCGACGCCCTCTGCGTCGTCGCCCACCCCTACGGCGACGCCGTCGCTGCCGGCCGTCCTCCCGGCGTCGACGCCCGTCACACTGGAGATCGGGACGATCGGGGTGCGAACCGACCTGCTGAAGCTCGGCCTGCGGGAGAACCGGAGCCTCGAGGTCCCGCCCGACGGCCCGGGTGCACCCGCGGGCTGGTACACCGAGTCCCCCACGCCCGGCGAACGCGGCCCGGCCGTCCTGCTCGGCCACGTCAATGCCACGGACGGCGGCAAGGGCGTCTTCGCCGACCTGCGCAGCCTCGAGACCGGGGACCGCATGAGCGTCATCCGCGAGGACGGCACGACGGCGGTCTTCGAGTTCCAGCGGGGCGAGGCCTACGGGAAGGACGAGTTCCCCACCCTCGAGGTGTACGGGAACACCCTGGGGTCGGAGCTGCGGCTCATCACGTGCGACGGCTACAACCCCGAGACGGGCGAGTTCGACGACAACTACGTGGTGTACGCGACGCTGGTGCCGTAGTCCGGCTAGCGCAGGAAGAGCTTCCGCAGGCGCAGGGTCGTGAGCAGCATGCCGACCACGATCATGACGAGGAAGTAGCCGAGGTGGAGGAGCGTCGCCGAGGTGAACGAGGCGACGCTGATCTGGCGCAGCAGTTCCACCCCGTGCCAGAGGGGCAGCGCCTGGATGAACCACTGGATGCCCTGCGGGTAGACGCTGAGCGGGTAGAACGTCGCCGAGAACAGGAACATCGGCAGCATCACGAAGTTGACCCATTCCATCTGCTGGAAGGTCTTCATGAAGCTGGTGATCCCCATGCCGAAGGATGCGAACCCGAACGCGATCACCACGGACGCCGGGATCACGAGCAGCGCCACCGGCGAGGTGACGAGCCCCATCAGCGCCATGACCGCGGTGAACCCGGTCGCGTACAGGGCTCCGCGCAGGAGGGCCAGGAAGATCTCGCCGATCGCGACGTCCAGCGGCCCGAGCGAGGTGTAGAGCATCCCCTGGTACAGCTTGGCGAAGTTCATCTTGAAGAAGACGTTCCACGTGCTGTCGTAGACGGCCCCGTTCATGGCCGAGACCGCCAGCAGCGCCGGAGCGATGTACGCCGCGTAGCTGATCGGCGCGCCGTCGGGTCCCTCCACCGTCCCGACCAGGGCTCCGAGGCCCACGCCCATGGACAGGAGATAGAGCACCGGCTCGAAGAAGCCGGACACCATGATGAGCCAGTTGCTGCTGCGGGTGGCCAGGAGTCCGCGGGCGATGACGGCCTTCGCGTTGCGTGAGTACAGGGCGGCCAGGGGTCGCTTCGAGCCCTCCAGCGCGTAGTCCTGCGCGGTCAGCTCGGCGCTCATCGGCCGAGCCTCCTCGCGTAGACGGTGTGGGCCAGGCGCAGGCCGACGACGGCGAGGACCACCAGGTACACGACGTGGAGCACGGCGAGCCAGAGAGGGATGTCGTAGCCGTAGGTGAGGCTCCGGCCCAGTTCCGTCCCGTGCCACAGGGGCGAGATCCAGCCGATCCACTGCAGGAAGACCGGCAGGGTGCTCAGCGGGAAGAACGTCCCGGAGAAGAGGAACAGCGGGGTGACGATAAAGCGCATGACGAGCGCGAACTGTCCTCTGTCGTCCTCGATGCTCGCCGAGTAGGCCATCAGCGGGAGGCCGAACGCCAGTCCGCTGAGGACGGCCACGGGGATGACGGCCGCTCCCGTGGCGGACGGCGACGCACCGAAGGCGGCGACGATCAGGAAGTAGATGATGGTGGTCGCGGTCAGGCGGGCCGTGATCGCGAGGACGTGGCCGTTGACGATCTGATCGGTGTTCAGCGGCGAGGCGTGCGGGCCGTAGTAGACCCGCCGCCACTTGAAGCCGTCCATGACGGGGTAGGTGAACTCCGTGGCCGCCGTCATGATGGTCGCGGACGCCAGCAGGGCCGGAGCGAGGAAGGCCAGGTAGCCCACACCGCCGAAGGCGTCGGCGGAGTTCCGGTCCACGAGCGTGGCCAGGCCGACGCCCATCGCGAAGAGGTACATGACCGGGGTTCCGACGCTGGAGGCGAGCAGGGTCCAGCGGTAGCCCTGCATGGAGCGGAGCACGTGCTCGGCGTAGTACCAGGACCCGAACGACCGCGCGCGGCGCGCGGACACCTCCGGCGGGTGGGCGTGCAGGCGGTACGGCGGGCCGGCGGGAGCGTTCCGGACGGCGGGCTCCGGCTCACTCAACGAGGCTCCTCCCGGTCAGGCGCAGGAACACGTCCTCGAGGGAGGACCGCCGCACGAGGGACGTGATGGGCTTCAGTCCCCGGGAGGTGACCTCCTCCAGGGCGGCCTCACCGTCCTGCGCATAGATGAGCACGCGGTCCGGCAGCGGCTCGAGGCGTTCCCCGATGCCCTCCAGCTCACCTGCCACCATGGTGTTGCGCTCCGAGCCGAACCGCAGTTCCAGCACCTCCCGGGTGGAGTGGTCCCGGATGAGCTGCGCGGGCGACCCCTCGGCCATGATCCGGCCCTTGTCCACGACCACGAGCCGGTCGCAGAGCTGCTCCGCCTCGTCCATGTAGTGCGTGGTCAGGATCAGGGTCACCCCGGATTCCTTGAGCCGGAACAGCCGGTCCCAGAGGATGTGCCGCGCCTGCGGGTCCAGGCCGGTGGTGGGTTCGTCCAGCAGGAGGATCCTCGGCTCGTTGATGAGGGAGCGCGCGATGGTCAGGCGCCGCTTCATGCCGCCCGACAGCGCGTCGACCTTCGCTCCCGCCTTGTCCGTGAGCTGGGCGAACTCCAGGAGCTCATCCGCCTTCGGCCTGAGGTAGCTCATCGGGAGCCCGAAGTAGCGCCCGTAGACGATGAGGTTGTCGCGGACCTTGAGTTCCTCGTCGAGGTTGTCCTGCTGGGGCACGACCCCGAGGTGGGCGCGCACCTCCGGCCCGTGGTCCTCGGGGTCGAGGCCCATGATCGTGAGCCGGCCGGAGGTCCGCTGCGAGACGCCGCCGATCATGCGCATGGTGGTCGACTTCCCCGCGCCGTTCGGCCCGAGCAGTCCGAAGGACTCCCCCGCCGGGACCTCGAAGGAGATGTCGTCGACCGCCCTGAAGTCGCCGTAGTGCTTGCTGAGCTGCTGCGCGGAGATGACCGGTGGTCCGGCTGGGTGGGTGAGCACCCGCCCAGCCTAGCCCCATTGGCAAAACCCAATGGGATTTCCGGATCTACGCCTGCGCGGCGCGGCGTTCCGCGGCGTCGACGACGTTCGCCAGCAGCATGGCCCGGGTCATGGGCCCCACGCCCCCGGGATTCGGTGACAGCCAGCCCGCGACGGACGCCGCTGCCGGGTCGACGTCGCCCGTGAGCTTCGCCCTGCCGGTCTCCGGGTCCTCGACGCGGCTCACGCCCACGTCGAGGACTATCGCCCCGGGCTTGAGCTGGTCCGCCGTGATCATGTGCGGGATGCCCGCGGCTGCCACGACGACGTCGGCGCGGCCGAGGTGGTCGGCGAGGTCGACGGTCCCGGTGTGGGCCAGGGTGACGGTCGCGTTGATCTGCTTGCGCGTCAGGAGCAGCCCCAGCGGCCGGCCCACGGTGACGCCGCGTCCGACGACCAGCACGTCCAGGCCCTTGAGGGCGAGGTCGTGCCGGAGGAGGAGCTCGACGATCCCGTGCGGTGTGCACGGCAGGGGCGAGTCCATCTCGGCGCCGACGTTGAGGACGAGCCTGCCGAGATTCATCGGGTGCAGGCCGTCGGCGTCCTTCGCCGGATCGATGCGTTCGAGGATCGCGTTGGTGTCGATGTGCGCGGGCAGCGGGAGCTGCACGATGTAGCCCGTGGTGGCGTCGTCGTCGTTCAGTTCGTCGAGGACCGCCTCGAGTTCGGCCTGGGTGACGGTGGCCGGCAGGTCGCGCCGCACCGAGGTGATGCCCACCTGGGCGCAGTCGCGGTGCTTGCCCGCCACGTAGGAGTGGCTGCCGGGGTCGTCCCCGACGAGCACCGTGCCGAGGCCCGGGGTCACACCGCGCTCCCGGAGGGCGGTCACGCGCTCGGCGAGTTCCTCCTTGATCCGGGCGGCGGTCGCCTTGCCGTCAAGGATGCGGGCTGTCGTTGTCATTGCGGGTCGTCCTTCTCGGGAGGTCGGTCCAGTTGCTCGAGCAGGAAGGCCTTGCCCCGGTCGCAGCACCCGGTGAAGCAGCATTCCTCGGCGGGGATGTCGTAGTCGGTCGACGCCGCGGCCTTCGGAGGTGAGGTCCCGGGCGGGAGGGCGCCTACCACTCCTCCTGGCCCGGGTACAGCGGGAAGTCGGCGGCGAGCGCGGACACGCGGGCGCGCAGGGCGTCGACGTCGGGCGAGGGCTTGAGCGCGGCGGCGATGATCTCGCCGACCTCGGTGAACTCGGTGGCACCGAACCCGCGGGTCGCGAGCGCGGGCGTCCCGATCCGGAGGCCGGAGGTGACCATCGGCGGGCGGGGGTCGAACGGCACGGCGTTGCGGTTGACGGTGATCCCGACCGAGTGCAGCACGTCCTCGGCCTGCTGGCCGTCGAGCGAGGAGTTCCGCAGGTCGACGAGGACGAGGTGGACGTCCGTGCCGCCGGTGAGGACCGAGACGCCGTGCTCGGTGACGTCGGAGGCCGTGAGGCGCTCGGCGATGATGCGCGCCCCCTCGAGGACACGCTCCTGGCGCTCCCGGAACTCGGGCGAGCCGGCGATCTTGAAGGCCGTGGCCTTGCCCGCGATGACGTGCATGAGCGGGCCGCCCTGCTGCCCGGGGAAGACGTTCGAGTTGAGCTTCTTGGCCCACTCCTGCTTGGCGAGGATCACGCCGGAGCGCGGGCCCGCGAGGGTCTTGTGGACCGTGGAGGTGACGACGTCGGAGTACGGGACCGGGCTCGGGTGGACGCCGGCGGCGACGAGTCCCGCGAAGTGCGCCATGTCCGTCCAGAGCAGGGCGCCGACCTCGTCGGCGATCGCGCGGAACGCCGCGAAGTCGAGCTGGCGGGGGTAGGCGGACCAGCCGGCGATGATGACCTGCGGCTTCGCGGCGAGCGCCTGCTCGCGGACGCGGTCCATGTCCAGCCGGTGGGTGTCCTCCTCGACGCCGTAGGCCGCGACCTCGTAGAGCTTGCCGGAGAAGTTGAGCTTCATGCCGTGGGTGAGGTGGCCGCCGTGCGCCAGGGAGAGCCCCATGATCTTGTCGCCGGGCTTGATCATCGCCGAGAGGGCCGCTGCGTTGGCCTGTGCGCCGGAGTGCGGCTGCACGTTCGCGAATTCGGCCCCGAAGAGCGCCTTGACCCGTTCGATGGCGAGGTTCTCGGCGACGTCGACGTGCTCGCAGCCGCCGTAGTAGCGGCGCCCGGGGTAGCCCTCCGCGTACTTGTTGGTGAGCACGCTCCCCTGGGCCTCGAGGACGGCGCGCGGCGCGAAGTTCTCCGAGGCGATCATCTCGAGGGTGTCCCGCTGCCGTGCCAGCTCGTCCCGGAGGACGGCGGCGATCTCCGGATCCACCTCGGACAGCGGTGCGTTGGTGACGGAGTCGGCGTGGGAGGGAGCCATGGGCGAAGTGGTCATCGGTCGATCCTTCTCTGGGTCCAGCAAGGGGTCAGCGTGAGTCGCGGGCGGGGATGGGACCGCAGTCCGTGCCCCGGCCGCTCGACGTGACCCGCGGCCCAGGCGTGCGATCCGTGGTCTGCACCGGAAGCGCGGACGCCCCCTCGGGGGATCCCGGCCTCCCGCCGCTTCCTGGTGGTTGCCCACCTTACGCCAGTCGCGACGCTCCCATGCTAGCCGGAATACGACGGCGGCGGGGCCGGTTCCGCATCGGTGGGGCCCCAGTGGAGCCTCGGCGGATCGGTGGCCGACGGGCGGCACCGTAGCGGGAAGGTGGTCGCCATGCACGGACCGGCGCGAGAGGAAGCGCAGGGGACGGGGCGACGCGTCGGCGTCGTCGTCATCGGCGCCGGCCAGGCAGGGCTCAGCAGCGCCTACCACCTGGCGCGGTCGGGTCTCCGGCCCCACCGGGACTTCGTGGTCCTGGACGCCAACCCCTCCCCCGGCGGCGCCTGGCTGCACCGCTGGCCCGCCCTCACCTTCGACGCCGCCCACGCCCTCCACGACCTCCCGGGCCTGCGGCTCGGGACGCCGGACCCGGAGGAGCCCGCGTCCCGGGTGGTCGGCCGGTACTACGGCGAGTACGAACGGACCTTCGCCCTGCCCGTGCTCCGGCCGGTCCGGGTGGTCCGCGTGGAGGCCGATGACGACGGCCTCCTCCGCGTCACGACCCCGGACGGCACCTGGCTGGCCGACGTCGTCATCAACGCGACCGGCACCTGGGACCGCCCCTACTGGCCCTTCTACCCCGGCCGGGACGTCTTCGGCGGGCGTCAGCTGCACACGCACGACTACCGCTCGGCGGACGAGTTCGCGGGCCGGCGCGTCCTCGTGGTGGGCGGCGGCACGTCGGCCGTGCAGTTCGTCCTCCAGCTCCACGCCGCCGGGGCCACGCCCCTGTGGTCCACCCGGCGGCCGCCGTCGTTCACCCGCCGCCCGTTCGACGCCGAATGGGGCCGGGAGGTCGAGGCTGCCGTCGACGCCCGGACGCGCGCGGGACTGCCGCCGGCCAGTGTGGTGTCCGCGACGGGACTGCCGCTCACGGCCGACTACCGGGCGGGCATCGACGCCGGGATCCTCGTGTCCCGCGGCCCGCTGGCCGGACTGCGCGAGCGCTCCGCGGTGTTCACGGACGGCACCGAGGAGCCGGTCGACGCCGTGCTCTGGGCCACCGGCTTCCGGCCCGCCCTGGACCACCTCGCACCGCTGCGCCTCCGGGAGCCCGGCGGCGGCATCGCCATGGACGGGGTGCACGTGCTGAAGGACCCGAGGCTCCTGCTCGTGGGCTACGGCGCCTCCGCATCGACGCTCGGCGCCACCCGGGCCGGGCGGGCCGCGGCGACGGCCGCCGCCGCCCGGCTGCGTGCGGTCGCGTCACAATCGGGGCCCGCCGGTAATCTGGCGTAGGTGACCTCCTCCGATGCCCCGCGCTCCTTCTCCCTGACGCTGTCCTGCCCCGACCGGCCCGGGATCGTGCACGGCGTCTCGGGCGCCCTGGTCGGCGTGGGAGCCAACATCACCGAGTCGCAGCAGTACGGCAGCCCGGACACGGGCACCTTCTTCATGCGCGTGTCCCTCGACACGGACGCTCCGGAGGAGGACCTCCGCGCGGCCCTCGACCCCGTGGCCGGGGAGTTCGGGATGGACTGGTCGCTGACCCCGTCCGCCCGCCGGACGCGGACGCTCATCATGGTGTCGAGGGCGGCCCACTGCCTCAACGACCTCCTCTTCCAGCACCGCTCCGGCACGCTCGCCATCGACATCCCCGTCATCGTGTCCAACCACCGCGACCTCGAGGACCTCGCCGCGTTCTACGGGATCGAGTTCCACCACATCCCCGTGACGCCCGAGACCAAGGACGCCGCCGAGGACAGGCTGCGGGCGCTGATGGACGAGCACGGGATCGAACTCGTGGTCCTCGCGCGGTATATGCAGATCCTCAGCGACCGGCTCTGCGAGGACCTGCGCGGCCGGGCCATCAACATCCACCACTCGTTCCTGCCGTCCTTCAAGGGGGCCCGCCCGTACCACCAGGCCCACGCACGCGGCGTGAAGCTGATCGGCGCCACAGCCCACTACGTCACGGCGGCCCTCGACGAGGGACCCATCATCGAGCAGGAGGTCACCCGCGTGGATCACGCGCGCACGGCCGAGCAGCTGGCGTCGATCGGCCGGGCACTGGAGGGGCGGGCGCTGGTGCAGGCGGTGCAGTGGCATGCGGAGCGGCGCGTCCTCCTGGACGGACGCCGCACCATCGTCTTCAACTGACGCCGCTCCCCCGCACCTGCAGGGCGACGTCCCCAGCGCCTGCAGGGCGACGTCGCCTAGGCTGACGCCATGGCTCATCTCATCCCCTTCCACGGCAGGACGCCCGTTCTCGGCGAGTCGGCCTTCGCCGCGCCGACCGCCTCCCTCATCGGCGAGGTGACGCTCGGTGCGTTCGCCGGCGTCTTCTACGGCGCCAGTATCCGCGCGGACACCGCCCTGATCTCCATCGGCGAGGAGACCAACCTGCAGGACAACGTGGTGGTGCACGCCGACCCGGGCTACCCGGCCGTGATCGGCGCCCGCGTGAGTGTCGGGCACGGCGCCGTGGTGCACGGGTGCACCATCGAGGACGACTGCCTGATCGGGATGAGTGCGACCATCCTGAACGGCGCGGTGATCGGCACCGGGTCCCTCGTCGCGGCCGGCGCCGTCGTCCTCGAGGGCACCGTCGTCCCACCGCGCTCGCTCGTTGCCGGGGTCCCCGCGAAGGTCCGCCGTGAGCTGGACGACGCGGAGGTGGCGGCGATACGCAGCAACGCCGACCGCTACAAGAGTCTCATCCAGGAGCATCGCCTAGCGTTCACTTCTTGACGGCAGGCAAGAGTTACGACACCCTTGTCCCCATGCCCGCAGAATCCCCTCGACGGCGAGGACGAGTGTGAGCGTCCCGCTTCCGAAACCAGGCTCCCAGTCCGCACTGCGGGAGCGGAACCAACAGCGCGTCATCGCGGCGCTCATGAGCGGCGGGCCCCGGACCCAGGCGGAACTCGCCCGGGCGACCGGCCTCTCGACGGCGACGGTGTCCAACATCGTGAAGTCCATGTCCACGACCGGGATCGTGAGCACCGCGCCGACGACCAGCTCGGGCCGCCGCGCGCTGTCCGTCATCCTCAACGACAACGGGCAGGTCGCGGCGGGCATCGACATCGGACGTCGACATCTCCGCGTGGTCCTCGCCAGCCCCAACTACCGGGTCCTGCAGGAGGCCTCCGTCCCCCTCCCGCTCGGCCACAGCGCCCAGGACGGACTGGGCGCAGCCTCGGATCTCCTGGACACCCTGCTCGAGAACGGCGGCATCTCCCGGGCGGCGCTCCTCGGCGCCGGCATCGGCATCCCCGGGCCGATCGACCGTCGCAGCGGGACCGTGGTCCAGGGAGCGATCCTGCCCGAATGGGTGGGCATCAACATCCACGAGACCTTCGGCGAACGGCTCGGCATACCGGTCTTCATCGACAACGACGCCAATCTGGGAGCCCTGGCGCAGGTGACCTGGGGCCCCCACAGCGCGGTGGACAACCTGATGTTCATCAAGGTGGGCTCCGGCATCGGCTCCGGACTCGTCCTCAACGGAGCACTGTTCTACGGCCATGTGGGGATCACCGGGGAACTGGGCCACACCACCATCAACGAACACGGCCTCATCTGCCGGTGCGGCAACCGCGGCTGCCTCGAGACCGTCGCCTCGACGTCCACCATGATCGAGCTGCTCGGCCGCGGCGGCAGCGACTCCGTCGACACCCGCCGCATCATCGACCGGGCGCTGACCGGCGACACCGCGACCCTCCGGGTGATCGACGACGCCGGCGTCGCCATCGGACGGGCCCTGGCGCACATGGCCAACCTGGTCAACCCCGAGACGATCGTCGTCGGCGGTCCGCTCACCGATCTCGGGGAGATCCTCCTCGGGCCGATCCGCCGTGGACTGGCCCGCCACGCGGTGCCCATCATCGGGGAGACGACGACCGTCTGCATGTCCTCGCTGGGCGACCGCGCCGAGGCCCTCGGCGGGGCCGCCGTCGTCCTCGCCCAGTCGGGCCTCTCCCCCGCCCTCATAGGTTCTTCCTAAAGATTTCCTCTGTTTTCCCGGCCCTATGCGTTCAACAGTTGACGGCAAGGCCCAGGGCATGTTCAATTCTTTTCGGGTCGCAATTGGACCTGCATCAAGACAACGCCGTCACTGCGGGAGAACCAATGAAGAACCACATCATCCTCGAGATGCGCTCCATCACGAAGGAGTTCCCGGGCGTCAAGGCCCTCTCGGATGTCTCGATCGAGGTGCGTGCCGGCGAGATCCACGCCATCTGCGGCGAGAACGGCGCCGGCAAGTCGACCCTCATGAAGGTCCTCTCGGGCCTCTACCCGTACGGCGACTACTCGGGCGACATCGTCTTCCAGGGCGAGGAGGTCCGCTTCAAGGACATCCGCTCCAGTGAGGCCGCGGGGATCGTCATCATCCACCAGGAACTCGCGCTGATCCCGGAGCTCTCGATCGCGGAGAACATCTTCCTCGGCAACGAGCCCACCCGCTTCGGCGTCATCGACTGGGACCACGTCAACCGGACCACGCTGGAGCTCATGGCGCGTGTCGGCCTCAGCGAGGACCCGACGACCAAGATCAAGGACATCGGGGTCGGCAAGCAGCAGCTCGTCGAGATCGCCAAGGCGCTCAGCAAGTCGGTCAAGCTGCTCATCCTCGACGAACCTACCGCCGCTCTCAACGAATCCGACTCGCAGCACCTGCTCGACCTCATGGCCGGTCTCCGGTCCAAGGGCATCAGCTGCATCATGATCTCCCACAAGCTCAACGAGATCGAGCAGATCGCCGACTCCATCACGATCATCCGCGACGGCAAGTCCATCGAGACCCTGCACGTCAAGGAGGACGGCGTCGACGAGGACCGCATCATCCGCGGAATGGTGGGCCGCTCGCTCGAGTCCCGCTTCCCGGACCACACCCCGAAGATCGGCGAGACCTTCTTCGAGGTGCGGAACTGGACCGTCGGGCACCCCACGGTGCCGGACAGGCTGGTGTGCAAGAACTCGAGCTTCAAGGTGCGGCGCGGCGAGATCGTCGGCTTCGCTGGGCTGATGGGCGCCGGGCGCACCGAGCTCGCACGCTCGGTGTTCGGCCGCTCCTACGGCACCTTCAAATCGGGGCAGATCGTCATGGACGGCAAGGAGATCACGCTCCGCTCGGTGCCGCAGGCCATCGATGCCGGCCTCGCCTACGTCACCGAGGACCGCAAGAGCCTCGGCCTGAACCTGCTGGACGACATCAAGACCACCACGGTGTCCGCGAACCTCAAGAAGATCACGCACGGGCTCGTCGTGGACCGGGACGAGGAGTTCCGGATCGCCGAGGAATACCGGAAGTCCCTGCGCACCAAGACGCCGAGCGTCAACGAGGGCGTCGCGAAGCTCTCGGGCGGCAACCAGCAGAAGGTCGTCCTCGCGAAGTGGATGTTCACCGACCCCGAACTGCTGATCCTCGACGAGCCCACCCGCGGCATCGACGTCGGTGCCAAGTACGAGATCTATGGCATCATCCAGAAACTCGCCGACCAGGGGAAGGGCGTCATCGTCATCTCCTCCGAACTGCCCGAACTGCTCGGCCTCTCGGACCGGATCTACACGATCTTCGAGGGCGCCATCACCGGAGAACTCGACCGCGGAGACGCGAACCAGGAATCCCTGATGAAACTCATGACCGCCAGCAGGAAATCTGCCTGACCCTCCGCCCCTAGGAAAGACACCATGAATTCCCTCAAGCAAATCTTCGGCGGGAACACCCGCCAGTTCGGGATGATCTTCGCCCTGGTCGCGCTCGTCCTGTTCTTCCAGTGGCGCACGGGCGGCAAGATGCTCACGTCCGTCAACATGATGAACCTGTTCAACGGCAACTCGTACATCCTGATCCTGGCCATCGGCATGGTGCTGGTCATCATCGCCGGGCACATCGACCTCTCCGTCGGCTCCGTCGCCGCGTTCGTCGGCATCGTCGTCGCGATCGCGATGCGCGACTGGGGCATCCCCTGGTACCTCGGGGTGGTGCTGGGCCTGGCGCTCGGCGCACTCATCGGGATGTGGCAGGGCTTCTGGGTCGCCTACGTCGGCATCCCCGCGTTCATCGTCACCCTCGCCGGGATGCTCATCTTCCGCGGCGCCAACCAGTCCGTGGGCAACTCCCTCACCGTCCCGGTCCCCGAGGGCTTCCGGTACCTCGGTGCGGGGTACCTGCCCGAGGTCGGCCCCAACATCGGCTACAACAACCTGTCCCTGCTGATGGGCTTCGCCCTCGTGGGCTTCGTGATCTACAACGAACTCCGGAGCCGCCGGAAGCTGGAGAAGATCAACGCCGAGGTGCCCCCCATGTGGGTTCCCGTCACCAAGGTGGTGCTGCTCTCAGCGGTCATCCTGTACGCGACCTACCTCTTCGCGACCGGGCGCCCCGGCACGTCCTTCCCGGTCCCCGGACTGATCCTCGGCGTCCTGGTCATCATCTACGCCTTCATCTCCAACAAGACCGTCGCCGGCCGCCACGTGTACGCCGTCGGTGGCAACCGCCACGCGGCCGAGCTGTCCGGCGTGCAGGGCAAGCGCGTGAACTTCATGGTCATGATGAACATGTCCATCCTCGCGGCCCTCGCGGGCATGATCTTCGTCGGCCGCTCCACCGCCTCCGGCCCGTCCGACGGCGTCGGCTGGGAGCTCGACGCGATCGCGGCCGTGTTCATCGGCGGCGCGGCGGTCACGGGTGGCGTCGGAACCGTGGTCGGCTCCATCATCGGAGGCCTCGTCATGGCCGTCCTCAACAACGGACTGCAGCTCCTCGGCGCCGGCGCCGACGACACCCAGATCATCAAGGGCCTCGTCCTGCTCATCGCCGTCGCGTTCGACGTCTACAGCAAGAGTCAGGGCAAACCGTCCATCATCGGCCTGATCACCCGGAGATTCGGTGGAGGCGACGACGGCCGGAAGGTCGACACCGAGGCTCCGACTCCGGCACCGACCGAGCAGGCCGTCGGCACGAAGCAGGTCATCTCCCACGACGTCTAGGACCCGCGTCCCGGACTCCCTTCCTTTTCCCGTCCACCAGAGCAACAGAAAGAGAACGAGAATGCGTAACTTCGCAAAATCCCTCGCAGCGATCGCTGCAGTATCAGCACTGACGCTGACCGGGTGCGGCCGTGAAGAAGCAGCCCCCTCGGCCGACGGCGAGACCGCCGCGGCAGGCTTCGAAGCGGGATCGGCCATCGGTGTCGCCCTCCCGCAGAAGACCTCGGAGAACTGGGTCCTCGCCGAGGAGCTCTTCAACGAGGGCCTGACCGAGGCCGGCTACGATCCGGACGTGCAGTTCGCCAACGGCGGCGTCTCCGAGCAGCAGAACCAGATCAGCTCCATGATCACCAACGGCGTGAAGGTCCTGGTCGTCGGTGCCATCGACGGCGCCCAGCTCGGCACCCAGCTCCAGCAGGCCAAGGACGCCGGCATCACCGTCATCGCCTACGACCGCCTCCTGACCAACACGGAGAACGTGGACTACTACGTGGCCTACGACAACTTCCAGGTGGGCGAGCTCCAGGGCCAGGCCCTGCTGGACGGCATGAAGGCCGCCAAGCCCGAGGGCCCGTACAACATCGAGCTGTTCGCCGGGTCGCCGGACGACGCCAACGCGAAGGTCTTCTTCGACGGTGCCATGAGCGTCCTCCAGCCCGAGATCGACAACGGCAACCTCGTCGTCGTGTCCGGCCAGGAGACCTTCGACCAGGTCGTGACCCAGGGCTGGAAGGCGGAGAACGCCCAGAAGCGCATGGACAACCTGCTTTCCGGCAGCTACAGCTCCGAGGAACTCGACGGCGTCCTCTCCCCCAATGACACGCTCGCCCGCGCGATCCTGACCTCGGTCGACGGCGCCGGCAAGCCCATCCCGGTGGTCACCGGTCAGGACTCCGAGGTCGAGTCCGTGAAGTCCATCATGGATGACAAGCAGTACTCCACGATCAACAAGGACACCCGTGCCCTCGTGGAACACGCCATCGTCATGGTCAATGACCTGCAGGCCGGCAAGGAACTCGAGATCAACGATCCCGACTCCTACGACAACGGCGTGAAGACGGTTCCCGCGTACCTCCTCGAGCCGCAGATCGTCACCAAGGAGAACGCCGCCGAGGCGTACGCCGACGACGAGACGCTCGCTCCCCTCACCCAGTAGCACCCCTCCCGTAGCAGGACACGTTGCGCCCCGGCTCCGGCCGGGGCGTTTCGTCGTTCGGGTCCCGGGGATGGACGCGGCTCCGACCAGCGGCAAGGATGGGTCCATGAACCCACAGCACCGCATCGATGTTCCCCCCTGCGCCGAAGCAGGGGCGCCCAGCCCGATCACCGCCACCGGCCGTCCCCTGAAGTGGGGCGTGATCGCCACGGGCGGGATCGCGTCCAAGGTCACGCAGGACATCGCCCTGCTCGAGGACGCCGTGCTCCATGCGGTCAGCTCCCGCAGCGCGGACAGTGCCGCCGCCTTCGCGGACCGTTTCGGGTTCGCCACCAGCTACGGCAACGACGGCGGCGTCGCCGGCTACCAGCGTCTCGTGGACGATCCCGAGGTCGACGTCGTCTACATCACCACACCGCACGGCCAGCACTACGACGTCGCGCGGGCCGCCCTCACGGCGGGCAAGCACGTGCTGTGCGAGAAGCCGTTCACCATCAACGCCGCGGAGGCGGAGGACCTCGCCGCGATCGCCGCCGAGCGCGGGCTGTTCCTCATGGAAGCGGTGTGGACCCGCTTCCTGCCCAGCGTGAACCGTGCCTGGGAGATCATCCACTCCGGTGAACTGGGCGAGATCCGGTGGGTGCAGGCGGACCTCGGATTCACGGCCCCGGAGGACCCGGCCAGCAGGCTCTGGGATCCGGCAGCCGGAGGTGGTGCGCTGCTGGACCTCACGGTCTATCCGCTCACCTGGGCGCTGGGGTCCCTCGGCTTCCCCGATTCGGTGTCCGCGGTCGGCACGCTCAACAGCGACGGCGTCGATCTCCAGAACGCCGTCACCCTGGGCTACGGGAACGGCGCATACGCCCAGCTGTCGTCGTCCTTCATCGCCTCCTGCCCCGGCCAGGCGACGGTGTGCGGATCGAAGGGCTGGCTGAAGACCGGCGGCGGGAACCTGCACAACCCGCAGGAACTCCGGATCAAGGCCGGTCAGGCGGAGGCCCGGGTGGAGACCTTCGAGCAGGTCGGCGGCGGGTACACCTACGAACTGCGCGAGGTGACCCGCTGCATCCAGGAGGGCCTCACGGAGAGCCCGACGATGCCCATCGGCGACACCGTGAGGACGATGCGCCTCCTCGACGGCGTACGGGCCCAGATCGGGCTCCGGTACGCGAACGACGCCGCCTGAGCGATCCACGAACAGTGCAGGCATGACGAAGCCGGTGTACCGCTCCCGCGGGACACCGGCTTCCTCGTGCGTGCTGCTTCTCCCGGATCAGCCGAGAACAGCGTTGGCGACGAACAGCAGCGGGATCGACCCGGCCCACACCGCGGTCGTGATGCCCGACCACCCCTTGAGGGCCGCCACGCCGTCGAGGCCGGCGAAGCGGGTCACGACCCAGAAGTAGGAGTCGTTGAAGTAGCTGAACACCATCGAACCGGCCGTGCATGCCATCGCCGCGACGATGGGGTCGATGCCGAGTGACACCACCAGCGGCGCCGTCACCGATGCGGCGGTGATCATCGCGACGGTGCCCGAGCCCTGGGCGACGCGGACCAGGGTGGCGATGAGGAACGGCACCAGGAACGCCGGCAGAGGAGTACCGGCGATAGCCTCGGCGAGGGCATCGCCCACGCCCGAGCTACGCAGCACCTGGCCGAGCGCACCCCCGGCGCCGGTGATGAGGAGGATCAGGCCGGCCGAGGCAGCAGCCTCGGCGAACCAGCCCTGCACCCTTGCGCGCGGGGTCCAGCGGGGCAGCAGCACGTAGACGGCAAGGATGACCCCGATGACCAGCGCCACCACCGGATTGCCGATGAACGCCAGCGGGACGGCCCAGGACGACGGCGTGTATTCCCCGGTACCGACGACTCCCTGGTTGTTCTGGTCGATCGCACCACTGACCGTGTTGAGGATGATCAGGAGCAGGGGGACCAGCAGCGGCAGCGACGCGACGAAAGCACCGACCCGGTGGGGCTTGGCGCCCGCCGGGGGTGTACCGAGGGTGGCGTTGTCGATGTCCATCGACGAAGCATCCTCCTCGGTCCCGCCATCGTGATCCGTGAGGGCGGTACCGCCCCGATGTCCGGCACCGGCATGCACGGTGCCGTAGACGGCCTCGCGCACGGATTCGTTCATGGACGGCTCGATCTTGGGCCCCATCCATTTGGCGTAGACGACGACGATCGGCAGCAACAGGACCGTGAAGACAAGACCGGCGAGGATCAGCGCCCCGAGGTCCGCTCCGAGGATGCCGGCGACGGCCAGCGGGCCCGGCGTCGGTGGTACCAGGTGGTGGGTCAGCGTCATGCCGCAGCCGAGGGCCAGCGCGAGGGTGATGTACCCGGCGCGCTTGACCCGGGCGATCGAACGGGCCAGGGGATTCATGATGACGTACCCGGAGTCGCAGAACACCGGGATGGACACCAGCGCGCCCACACTGCCCAGGGCCCAGGGCTCACGCCCCTTGCCGAAGAGTTTCAGGAAAGCCATGGCCAGCGAGTTGGCGGCCCCCGAGACCTCGAGGATCTTGCCGATCCCGACGCCCAGGCCGATCACGATACCGATCGACGCCAGGGTGTTGCCGAAGCCCGTCGTGATCGACGAGACGATGTCCAACGGCGCCTGGCCGGCGACGATGCCGGTCACCAGTGCGGCGATCAGGAGTGCCACGAACGCGTCGAGTCGGGTCTTCAGCACCAGCACGATGATGGTGGCGATACCCAGGACGAGCGCCAAAAGAAGTTGTATGTCCACGTACTGCTCCTCGGTCGCTGAGCAGGCCTCGTTGCCGTCTCAGGTGTAGCACCGAGCTGATCGTTCCTTTGACGGGCCCTGTGCTGCATGTCACACTAGCACTGGACATAAGACATCTGACAAGTATCCTGCAATGGATATCCAGTGACGAAAGTGCGGACCAGTGATACTCGACGAGGAGTTGCTCAGCGGATACCCGGCGGCCCAGGCCGTCGATCCGGCGGTGATCGCCGCCGCCGTCAGGGCCTCCGGCAGGATCCTGGTCGTCCTCGACGACGACCCGACCGGCACCCAGTCCGTCGCCGATCTGCCGGTCCTCACCGCCTGGCAGCCGACCGATTTCGCGTGGGCCTTCGACCGGCGCTTCGGTGGTGCGCCGGCACCGGCGGTCTATGTCCTCACCAACACCCGCAGCCTCGACCCTGGGACGACCGCTTCGCGCAACCGGGAGATCGTGACCAACGCACTCGAGGCCGCCGCGTCCGCCGGAGTCACCATAGGCTTCGTCAGCCGCAGCGACTCGACCCTCCGGGGCCACTTCCCGCTCGAGACGGACGTCATCGGTGCCACCCTGCTGTCCTCCGCGGGCATCAGGACCGACGGCGTCGTCATGGTTCCGGCCTTCCCCGACGCCGGCCGCATCACCATCGGTGGCACCCATTACCTGCGTGCCGGCGACGGCGCCGTCACCCCGATCGCCGACACCGAATTCGCCCGCGATGCGACCTTCGGCTTCGCGTCGTCGGACCTGGGAGACTACGTGGCCGAGAAGACCGGCGGCTCGTCCGACGCCGTCATCCGGCTCGACCTCTCGATCATCCGCTCCGGTGCGCAGGGCATCGCCGACGCACTGGCCCCGGCGGCCGATGCCGTGCCGATCGTGGTGGACGCCGTCACCGAGGACGACCTCCGGGCACTGGCGCTGGGCCTGGAGGAAGCCGAACGTCGCGGCAAGAGGCTGCTCTACCGGGTCGGCCCGCCGTTCGTACGTGCCCGTATCGGCCAGAGGGAGCGCGCGCCGCTCACTGCTGACGAGGTCTTCGCGGACCTCGACGCCCCCACCTCGGGTGGCCTGATCGTCGTGGGCTCCCACGTGGGACTGACCACCCGGCAACTGGACGCCCTGGTAGCGCGGCGGCCCGAGGCACGGCTCGTCGAGCTCGATGTCGAAGCCGTCCTCGATCCCGGACGCCGGGATGCAGGTGTGGCTGAGGCGGTGCGGGCCGTCGTCCACGGCCTTCCCGCCGGCGAGGTCATCCTGCACACCAGCCGCCGCCTGGTCCGGTCCGACGATCCCGAGCAGAGCCTCGGGTTCTCCCGCACCATCTCCCGGGCCGTGGTCGATGTGGTTCGTTCCACCATCGCGACAACACCCGTCCGCTTCGTCATCGCCAAGGGCGGCATCACCTCCTCCGATGTCGCCGCCCACGGACTCTCCATCCGGCACGCGGTGGTGCGGGGCCCGATGCTCCCGGGCATCGTCTCCCTCTGGCAGCCGGCCGACGGCCCGGCGCGCTCCATCCCGTTCGTGGTGTTCGCCGGCAACGTGGGCACTGATGATTCCCTCGCCGACGTCGTGGATCTCCTCCGCTACCCGTCGACGAGTTCCGCTGCAACGACAGGAGCTTCCCATGACCTTCGACGTTGAACACCCCACGGTCGCCGTTTTGGGCCTCGGTGCCATGGGCCTGCCGATGGCGACCCGGTTGGCCGGTGCGTTCACGGTGATCGGATACGACCCCATGCCGACCTCCCGGGAGAGGGCCGAGAAATCCGGGATCACGTGTGCGGCAGGTGCCGCCGACGCCGTCGTCGGGGCCGGGATCGTGCTGCTCGCCGTGCGTGACGCCACCCAGGTGGAGGGCGTCCTCTTCGGTGAGGACGGGATCGCCAGGAACCTCACACCGGGTGCCGTCGTCGTGATGACGAGCACCGTCGGGCTGGATGCCGTCGCGTCCTGGGCCCAGCGGCTCGATGAACGGGGCGTGGTGCTCGTCGACGCGCCGCTCTCCGGCGGTCCGGTGCGGGCCGGCGCCGGAGACCTGCTGATCGTGGTGGGTGCCCACCCCTCGGCCCTGGCCCTGGCCCGGCCCGTGCTCGAGCGGCTCGCCTCGACGCTGACGGTCGTGGGCAGCAGGGCCGGCGACGGTCAGGCCATGAAGACGGTGAACCAGCTGCTCTGCGGCGTCCACATCGCCGCAGCGGCCGAAGCCCTCGCCCTCGCCGACGCGCTCGGACTGGATCAGCAGCTGGCGCTGGCTGCGCTGGAGACGGGAGCGGCGGCGTCGTTCATGCTCTCCAATCGCGGGCCGCGCATGGTGCAGGGGTACGACGGCGACCCCGACGTGCTGAGTCGGCTGGACATCTTCGTCAAGGACCTCGGCATCGTCGGGAAGGCCGCCCGCACGGCAGGACTGGCTGCGCCGGTCGCAGCGGCGGCCGAGCAGCTGTTCCTCCTCGGCCAGACCCAGGGTTTGGGTGCTGCCGACGATTCATCGGTCATCCGGGTGGTGGCACCGCAGCGGCGCGGTACCGCAGCGGACGTCGCAGGGACAGCCTCCGCGGGAGGGGACACCGATGGCACGCAAGCCGCTCGCTGAAGCGGTGTTCGATGACCTCCTCGACCGGATCATCGACGGCACCTTCCCACCCGGCACGGCGCTCCCTCCGGAGAACGACCTGGCGGTATCCATGGATGTCAGCCGCCTGACGGTCCGCGAGGCACTCAAACAGCTCCAGGCGCAGCACGTGGTCCAGATCCGGCGGGGCCTCGGAACCTACGTCAACCCGGCTGCCCAATGGACCGATCTGCAGGCCATCCTCAGGCACGCCTCGACCGCCGCCGATTCCCCCGACGTCTCGCTGCGCCTGCTGGAGATCCGGAGGATGGTGGAGACCGGTGCCGCGGAACTGGCCGCGCTTCACGCCACCGCCGAGGACCTGGACCGGATGGCGGTAGCCAATGCCGACCTGCGGGCGGCCCACGAGGCGAAGGACCTCGATGCCGTGACCGCAGCGGATATCGCGTTCCACGAGGCGGTCTTCAGGGCCTCCGCCAATCCGTTCCTGCCGGTGATCCTCGGACCGCTCAGCCAACTGCTGTACACGATGCGGCGGGAGACATCGTCGTTCCGTGAGGTGCAGCAGCACGCACTCGCCCATCACACGCTGGTGCTGGACGCGATCCGCACCCGGAACCCGGAGGTCGCACGCCAGGCGATGCAGGCCCACATCAACCAGACGTACGACGACTACGAGCATTTCATCCATCGGCAAGAACAACCCCAGGAGATTCCATGAGCTTTCCGACAGAACGTACGGCAGTCCTCACCGGTGCGGCCTCGGCCCGCGGTATCGGCCGCGCGACGGCCGACCGGCTGGCCGGTGACGGCTGGTCCATCGCGATCCTCGACATCGACGGCACGGCGGCGGAGGAAGCTGCCGCCGACATCGCGCAGCGCCATGGTGTGCGGACGGTCGGCGTCGCAGCCGACGTGTCGGACGAGGCCTCAGTGGACGCGGCGCTGACCACTGTGGAAGGCTCGGTGCCGCCCATCGTCGCGCTGGTGAACCTCGCCGGGATCAGTTCTCCCACCGCGTTCATGCAGGAGACCAAGGAAGCATGGGACCGCGTCTTCGCCGTCAACATGACCGGCACGTTCCTGGTGACGCAGCGCGTCCTGCACGGGATGATCGAACGCGGGCTGGGCCGCGTGGTCAGCATCTCCTCGATCTCGGCGCAGCGCGGCGGCGGCACCTATTCCAAGGTCGCCTACAGCGCGTCGAAGGCCGGCATCATCGGCTTCACCCGGGCACTGGCGCGGGAGATGGGCGAGCACGGCATCACGGTCAACGCCGTCGCTCCCGGCCCGGTGGACACCGACATCATGGGCGGCACCCTCACCGAGGAGCGCAAGGAGGACATGTCCAGGGACATCCTGGTGGGCCGGGTGGGTACCGTCGAGGACATCGCCGCCCTGATCTGCTTCCTGGTGGGCCCCGACGCCGGCTACATCACCGCCGCCACCTACGACATCAACGGTGGCCTGCAAGTCTCCTAGTCCACCCACGAGAAGGCCGGAGCACCGCGGAAGCGGTACTCCGGCCTTCTCGTGCCTGGTGCTACTCGGCGAGGATCGCCAGAACCTCCGACAGCTTCGCCGACGGACGCATCACCTCGGTCACCTTCGTGACGTCGGGGTGGTAGTAGCCGCCGATGTCCGCGGGCGAGCCCTGCACGGCGAGCAGCTCGGACACGATGGTGTCCTCGTTGCCTGTGAGAGCCTCGGCCACGCGGGCGAAGCTCTCCGCGAGCTCGGCGTCCTGCTCCTGCCGGGCCAGTTCCTCGGCCCAGTAGCGGGCGAGGAAGTAGTGGCTCCCCCGGTTGTCGATCTCGCCGACGCGGCGGCTGGGCGACTTGTTCTCGAGCAGGAACGTGCCCGTTGCCCGGTCCAGCGTATCGGCGAGGATCTGCGCGCGCTTGTTCCCCGTCGTCGTCGCCAGGTGTTCGAAGCTGACGGCCAGGGCGAGGAACTCTCCCAGGCTGTCCCAGCGGAGGTGGTTCTCCTTCACGAGCTGCTGCACGTGCTTGGGTGCCGATCCGCCGGCGCCGGTCTCGAAGAGTCCGCCGCCGTTCATGAGGGGCACCACGGAGAGCATCTTGGCGCTGGTGCCGAGTTCGAGGATCGGGAACAGGTCGGTCAGGTAGTCGCGGAGCACGTTGCCGGTGACGGAGATGGTGTCCTCGCCCTGGCGGATGCGCTTGAGGGTGAACGCGGTGGCGTCGACGGGCGTCATGATCTCGAGCGTGACGTCGTCCGTCCCGTGCTCGGCCAGGTACTCCCGAACCTTCGCGATGAGGTTCGCGTCGTGCGCGCGGCCCTCGTCGAGCCAGAACACGGCGGGGGTCGCCGAGGCACGCGCGCGGGTGACGGCGAGCTTCACCCAGTCGAGGATCGCGGCGTCCTTGGTCTGGCAGGCGCGCCAGATGTCGCCGGCCTCGACGTCGTGCTCGATCAGCACGGCCCCCGTGCCGTCGACCAGCTGCACCGTGCCCGCGGCGGAGATCTCGAAGGTCTTGTCGTGGCTGCCGTACTCCTCGGCGGCCTGCGCCATGAGGCCCACGTTCGGGACGGTACCCATGGTGGTCGGGTCGAAGGCGCCGTTGGCGCGGCAGTCGTCGAGGACCACCTGGTAGATGCCGGCGTAGCTGCTGTCCGGGATGACGGCGAGCGTGTCGGCTTCCTTGCCGTCCGGCCCCCACATGTGGCCGGAGCTGCGGATCATGGCGGGCATGGACGCGTCCACGATCACGTCGCTCGGGACGTGCAGGTTGGTGATGCCCTTGTCCGAGTCCACCATCGCGATCGCGGGCCCGTCCTCCATGCCCCGGGTGATGGCCTGCTGGACGCCCTCGCGGACGTCCTCCGGGAGCTTGTCGAGGCCGCCGAGGATGGAGGCCAGGCCGTTGTTCGGGCTGAGACCGGCGGCGGCGAGCTCGGTGCCGTACGTCTCGAACAGCTCGGGCAGGAAGGCGCGGACCACGTGGCCGAAGATGATGGGGTCGGAGACCTTCATCATGGTGGCCTTCAGGTGCGCCGAGAAGAGGACGTCCTCCTGCTTGGCCCGCGCGACCTGGGCCTTCAGGAAGTCGTTGAGGGCGGCGGCGCGCATCACGGTGCCGTCCACGACCTCGCCGGCGAGCACGGGGATCGAGTCCTTGAGGACACTGACGGTGCCGTCGGCGGAGACGTGCTGGATCGAGACGGTGCCGTCCTCCGGGATGACGACGGACTGCTCGTTGGAACGGAAGTCGTCGCTCGTCATGTGCGCGACGTTGGTCTTGGACTCCGGCGTCCAGGCGCCCATGCTGTGCGGGTTCTGGCGGGCGTAGTTCTTGACGGACGCCGGCGCGCGGCGGTCCGAGTTGCCCTCGCGGAGCACGGGGTTCACGGCGCTGCCCTTGACCTTGTCGTACCGCGCGCGGACGCCCTTCTCCTCGTCCGTCGACGGGTGGTCCGGGTAGTCCGGCAGCGCGTAGCCCTGGCCCTGGAGCTCGGCGATGACTGCCTTGAGCTGCGGGACGGACGCGCTGATGTTCGGCAGCTTGATGATGTTCGCGTCCGGCGTCTTCGCCAGCGCGCCCAGCTCGGCGAGTGCATCCGCCTGTCGCTGGTCCTCGGTCAGGTGGTCGCCGAAGAGGGCGATGATGCGCCCGGACAGCGAGATGTCCCGGGTCTCCACCTCGACGCCCGCCGTGGACGCGAACGCCTCGATGATCGGCAGGAACGAGTAGGTGGCGAGCATCGGCGCTTCGTCGGTGTGGGTGTAGATGATTTTGGCCATGGGTCGGCGTCTCCTGCGGTGCTCAGGTTTGTGCGGGTGGTTGGGGGTTGCCCATCGGCTCTAACCTACCGTGCTTCCTCCGGGCTGCGCCCGGGGGACGACGGAGGACGACACGGGCTGGCGCCGACGACGGGCACGTGTCAGTGGAAGAAGTGGCGCGCACCCGTCAGGTAGAGGGTCACGCCGGCGGCGTTCGCGGCGTCGATCACTTCCTGGTCGCGCACCGACCCGCCGGGCTGCACCACCGCGCGGACACCGGCGTCGAGCAGGATCTGCAGGCCGTCGGCGAACGGGAAGAAGGCATCCGACGCCGCCACGGACCCGCGGGCGCGCTCGGTGCCGCCGAGGGTGTTGGCCCGTTCGACGGCGAGCCTGCACGAGTCGACCCGGTTGACCTGGCCCATGCCGACGCCGACGGACGCGCCGTCGTGCGCGAGCAGGATGGCGTTCGACTTGGCGGCGCGGCACGCCTTCCACGCGAACGCGAGATCGGCGAGTGTCGCGTCGTCGGCGGCCTCACCGGCGGCGAGGGTCCACCCCGCGGGGTCGTCGCCGTCGGCGTCGAGGGCATCGGCGACCTGCATGAGCACGCCTCCGGACACCTGGCGGAACTCCACCGGGTGCCGCCCGTAGCCCTCGGGCAGGGTCAGGAGCCGGATGTTCTTCTTCTGGGAGAGGATCTCGACGGCCTCGGCGGAGAACGCAGGGGCGATCACGACCTCCGTGAAGATCTCCTTCACGGTGCGTGCCATGCCCGCGGTGACCTCGCGGTTCGCGGCGATGACACCGCCGAACGCGGAGACGGGATCGCAGGCGTGGGCCTTCGCGTGCGCGTCGGCGATCGGGTCCTCGGCCCCGGCCGACCCGACGGCGACGCCGCACGGATTGGCGTGCTTGATGATCGCGACGGCGGGCTCGTCGAAGTCGAAGGCCGCGCGCAGGGCGGCGTCGGCGTCGACGAAGTTGTTGTAGCTCATGGCCTTGCCGTGCAGCTGGTCCGCCTGGGCGATGCCCGGCGTGGCGCCCTTCTCGACGTACAGCGCGGCCTGCTGGTGCGGGTTCTCGCCGTAGCGCAGCACCTCGGACCGCTCGAGGGCGAGGCCCGCGTACCCGGGCCAGCTGAAGCCGTCCTCGGTCTCGAACTGCTCCGCGGTCCACGACGCGACGGCGGTGTCGTACGCGGCGGTGTGCGCGAAGGCGAGCGCGGCCAGCCGGCGTCGTGCGGTCAGGTCGAAGCCGCCCTCCGCGGCAGCGATGACCACGTCGCCGTAGCGCGCGGGATCGACGACGACGGCGACCGACGGGTGGTTCTTCGCCGCCGACCGCACCATCGCGGGCCCGCCGATGTCGATCTGCTCGACGACGTCGTCGGGCCCCGCCCCGGAGCGCACGGTCTCCACGAACGGGTAGAGGTTCACGACCACGAGGTCGAACGCCTCGATGTCGAGCTCGGCGAGCTGGTCGATGTGCTCCTGGCGGCGGCGGTCCGCGAGGATGCCGGCGTGGACCTTGGGGTGGAGGGTCTTCACGCGGCCGTCGAGGGTCTCCTGGAAGCCGGTCACCTCGGACACCTCGGTGACGGGGACGCCCGCCGCGGCGATACGCTGCGCGGTCGAGCCCGTGGAGACGATGGAGACGCCCGCGCGGTGCAGGCCCTGCGCCAGCTCCTCCAGGCCGGTCTTGTCGAACACCGAGATGAGTGCACGGCGGATGGGGACACGGTCGAGGTGGGGCAGGCTCACGCAGAACTCCGTAGGTCGGTTCGCTGGGGTCGCCCCCCAGTCTATAGGGGCGCTCCGGCCGGTAGCCGGAGATGACGTGGGCCGCTCACCGCAACGCCGGGAAGTCGGAAAAGACCGACCGAACGCCTGTTCCGCGGTCATTTCTGCCCTCTCGGCGAAGTCCCGGCGACGAAAGCTGCGTACAGTTCTCGCAGTACCCGCTCCCTCCCCGAAAGCCACCATGAGCATCGACGCGCAACTCCCCACCGGCGACCAGGTGGTGCAGGACCTCCCCTGGCGCTGGAAGGTCCAGGGGAAGATCTTCCTCATCGGCGGCCTCGGCTTCATGTTCGACGCCTGGGACGTGACCCTGAACGCCTACCTGATCCCGCTGCTGATCGGTGACTGGGGGATCACCCCCGGCCAGGCGGCGTGGATCGCGACGTCGAACCTGATCGGCATGGCCGTGGGCGCCTTCGTATGGGGCTCCGTCGCGGACATCATCGGCCGGAAGAAGGCGTTCACGCTCACCCTGCTCGTCTTCGCCCTCTTCACGGTGCTCGGGGCGTTCTCCCCGGACATCGTGTGGTTCTGCGTCTTCCGGTTCCTCGCCGGCTTCGGCCTGGGTGGATGCATCCCGGTGGACTACGCGCTCGTCGGCGAGTTCACGCCGCGGCGCCAGCGCGGCCGGGTCCTGACGGCGATGGACGCGTGGTGGCCGATCGGCGCCTTCCTCTGCGGCGTGGTGACGACGGCCATCGTCACCACGTTCGGCGACTGGCGGTACACCATGCTCGTCATGGTGCTGCCGGCGCTCCTCGTGTTCTGGGTGCGCCGCGGCGTGCCCGAGTCCCCGCTGTACCTGGTGCAGCGCGGCCGGCGTGACGAGGCCCGCGCCGTCATCGACGACCTCGTCGCGAGGACCGGCGGCGAGGAGCGCGCGTGGCGCCTGCCGGAGCCCGAGGACACACCCCGTCTCTCGCTGGGGAGCATCTCCGGGCAGCTCACGGGCCTTTGGCGCTACAACTGGCGGATCACCCTCACGGCGTGGAGCCTGTTCCTGACCATCCTGCTCGTCTACTACGGGGCGCTGACGTGGATGCCGCGCATCCTGATCGCGTCCGGCTACGCCCAGTCCGTCGCGTTCATCACCACCACGTTCATGACCGGCGTCGGCTTCCTCGGGGTCATCGCCGCGGCCCTGCTCGTGGAGCGGGTGGGCCGCAAGTGGCTGCTGGCGATCACCGGCCCGGGATCGGCGGCGCTCCTCGTGGTCTTCGCGCTGACCCTGGACCTCCCGGCGGTCGCCACGGCCTGGCTGCTGGCGTTCGGCTTCGTGGTGCAGGTGGCCATCCCGGTGCTCTACACGTACGTCTCCGAGCTGTACCCCACCGAGCTGCGGGGCAGCGGGTTCGGCTGGGCGTCGACCATCTCCCGGATCGGCGCCGGCCTCGTCCCGCTGATCTTCGGCACCCTGCTGTGGCCCGTCCTCGGCCTGCCGCTCACATTCGCGCTCATCGGCGCGCTGGTGGTCCTCGCCGTCGTGTTCATGGCGTTCAACGCACCCGAGACGAAGGCCGCCCGGCTGCGCTGACCGGGCGCCCGGCGAACCGGGCCCGGCGCGCTCGGGTCAGGACTCGGGCAGCTCCGCGTCCGGGGTCTCCTCCAGGGAGACGACCTTCCAGGCGCCGTCGGCGAAGCGGACCGTGGCACTGTAGACGGTGCCCTCGGGAGAGAACGGGCGCTGCGTGGCGATCGAGCCGTCCTGTGCGAACTCGGTGTACGCGTCCGGGTTCACGGGGATCAGGGCGGCGACGTCGGCGCCCTCCACCACGTCCTCCTCCGGTGTGGTGAGGTAGACGTTCTCCACCTTCGGCTGGCCGCCCAGCACCCAGCCGCCGTCCGCGTACACGGTGCGCAGCCGCTCCGCCTCGGCCTGCTCCCCCGCGGCACCGTCCACGTGGTCGAGCAGCGCGGCGTCGTCCCCGGTCTGGAGGACGTAGGACTTCACGTCGAAGTAGTAGTAGAGGAACGCCCGCGCGCCGTCGGCGGTCGCTTTACCGACGAGCTCGTTGGTTGCGGGCTCCTTGATGTTGGCGGCGGCGGCCGAGGAACTGGCCGGCGACGGCGAAGCATCGGCCGGGGTGCCCGGCGCGGTCGAGGACGGGGCGGCGCAGGCCGTCAGGGCCAGCAGGGCGAGTGCGGCGGTGGCCGCGCTGCGGAAGAAGGTCATGGGATTCCCAACGGTGCTCGACGGATCAGTGGTGGCCTGAGGCCACTACCACCCTAAGGGCCCCTGAAACCCTTTTCGTGTAAATTACTCGTCTGGGATTGACTCCCCGTGTGACGTCGGACACGCTGGTTCCCGACCCCCCTTGAAGGAGACCCCGTGAGACCACGCCACGCCACCGTCGTCGTGCTGACCGCCCTTGTGGCCGGTTCCGTCGCCGCACCGCCCGCCCTTGCCGCCCCGAAGACCCCCGAAGGCTCCGCCTCGGCCCAGCACTCGCTGCGCTCGGCGGTCACCGACGAGAACTTCTACTTCGTCATGGCCGACCGCTTCCAGAACGGCAGCACGGCCAACGACGACGGCGGGCTCGGCCCCGACCCGTCGGTGTCCGGCTTCGACCCCACCCGGAAGGGCTACTACAACGGCGGTGACCTCAAGGGCCTGCTCCAGGAACTGGACTACATCCAGGGCATGGGCACCACCTCGATCTGGCTGACCCCGAGCTTCAAGAACCGTGCCGTGCAGCCCGAGGACAACTCGGCCGGCTACCACGGCTACTGGATCACCGACTTCACGCAGATCGATCCGCACCTCGGGACCAACGAGGATCTCAAGACGCTCATCGACGCCGCGCACGCCCGCGGGATGAAGGTCTACTTCGACATCATCACCAACCACACCGCGGACGTCATCGGCTACGACGCCGGCGAGCGCGCCCCCTACATCTCGAAGGACGAGGAGCCCTACCGCGACGCCGCCGGCACCCCCTTCGACGACCGCGACTACGCGGGCACGGACACCTTCCCCGAGCTCGACGCCGAGACCTCCTTCCCGTACGTCCCGGTGGTGCCGGAGGCCGACAAGGACCTGAAGGTCCCGGAATGGCTGAACGATCCGACGCTCTACCACAACCGGGGTGACACGACCTTCGCCGGGGAGGACTCCTTCTACGGCGACTTCTTCGGCCTCGACGACCTCTCCACCGAGCACCCCGTGGTGGTGGACGGCATGATCGACATCTACAAGACGTGGATCGCCGACTTCGGCGTGGACGGCTTCCGAATCGACACCATGAAGCACGTCAACGACGAGTTCTGGCAGGAGTTCGGCCCGGAGGTGCTCTCCTACGCGCAGGAGCAGGGCAAGGACGAGTTCTTCATGTTCGGCGAGGTCTTCGACACCACGAAGTCCTTCACCTCGCAGTTCACCACCCGCAACCGCATGCAGTCCGTCCTCGACTTCCCGTTCCAGGCGGCCGCCCGCGGCTACGCCTCGCAGGGCGCGCCGGCGACGGACCTCGAGCGCTTCTTCGCCGGCGACGACTGGTACACCGACGCGGACTCCAACGCCTACAGCCTGCCGACGTTCCTCGGGAACCACGACATGGGGCGGATCGGCAGCTTCATCGCGAGCGACAACCCGGGCGCGGCCGACGAGGAGCTGGTGGCACGGGACACCCTCGCGCACGAACTGATGTACTTCTCGCGCGGCAACCCGGTGATCTACTACGGCGACGAGCAGGGCTTCACCGGCCCCGGCGGTGACCAGGACGCACGGCAGACGCTGTTCGCGAGCCAGGTCCCCGAGTACCTCGACGACGACCTGCTGGGCACCGACGCGACCCACGCCACGGACAACTTCGACGAAACCCACCCGCTCTACCGGAGCATCAGCACCCTCGCGGACATCACCGAGGACCACCCGGCCCTGCGCAACGGCGCCCACCAGCACCGGTATGCCTCGGACGGCCCGGGGATCTACGCGTTCTCCCGCACCGACGCGAAGGACCAGCGCGAGTACGTCGTCGCGCTGAACAACAGCACCGAACCGGCGACGGCGGCCATCCCCACCTACGCCGGCAAGCGCACCTTCGGCCTCGTCCACGGGGACGCCCCGAAGCACGCGAAGTCCGCGGCCGACGGCACCCTCACGGTCACCGTTCCCGCGCTGTCCACCGTGGTCTACGAGCTGAAGGGGAACATCCCGAAGTCGAAGGCCGCGCCGGCGATCAGCCTGCAGACGCCGGCCCCCGCCGTCGAGGACAACGGCCGCATGAAGGTGGCCGCCGACGTCGCCGGCTCCTCGTTCTACGAGGTCACGTTCGAGGCCCGCACCCCGGGCTCCGCCTGGACGAGCATCGGCACGGACGACAACGCACCGTACAGCGTCTACCACGACACCAGCGCCCTGCCGGCCGGAACGGCCGTGGAGTACCGCGCCGTGGTGCTCGACAACGCCCGCCATACGCGGACCTCCGCAGCGGCGTCCGCCACCGTGCCGCAGGCACGGCTGACGATGGGTCTTCCGGCCGAGGGCACGCAGGTCTCCGGCGACGTCGAGGTGACCGCCACGGCGAGCCCGGAGAACTCCGAGTACGCCGTGACCCTCGAGCGCAGTGTCGCCGGAGGGGCGTGGACGGCCATCGGCACGGACGACTCGTCCCCGACCTACACCGCCGTCGACGATCTCGCGGCGCTCGACCTCGCCGAGGGCACCCAGGTCCGCTACCGGGCCGTCCTCGGGACGTCCGTGAGCGACATCCGGACCGTGACGGTCGGCTCGGTCATCGAGCAGCCCGGCACCGTGGCCGTGGCCGGCAGTCTCGACTCCGAACTGGGGTGCGGCGGGGACTGGGACCCGGCGTGCGACCAGGCGCAGATGAGCTTCGACGCCGCCTCGCAGAC
Organism: Arthrobacter pityocampae; assembly: GCF_002927275.1. Taxonomy (GTDB): domain Bacteria; phylum Actinomycetota; class Actinomycetes; order Actinomycetales; family Micrococcaceae; genus Arthrobacter_D; species Arthrobacter_D pityocampae. The sequence continues at coordinate 456,318 of NZ_PRKW01000003.1, forward strand.
CTGGATCCTCGAGGTCGCGGACCTGCCGGCCGGCAGTTACGAGTACAAGGCGGCCCTGGACCGCAGCTGGACGGAGAACTACGGGGCCGGCGGCGGCCGTGACGGCAGCAACATCGTCCTCCAGCACGCGGGCGGTCCGGTCACCTTCGTGTACGACCACCGCACCCATGTGATCAGCACGCGCTAGCTCGTCCGGAGCGCACGCACCGACGGCCGGGACCACGCGTCCCGGCCGTCGGCATGTCAGGGGAAGAGGCCCGGTCGACGAGGTGCACTGGACGAGGTGCGGGTCAGAGCCAGTCGTTGCGTTTGAACGCCCAGTACAGGCCGCCGCCCATCGCGACCATGAGCAGCAGAGCGAACGGGTAGCCGAGACCCCAGTGCAGCTCGGGGATGACGTCGAAGTTCATCCCGTAGATCGAGGCGATCAGGGTCGGGGCGAAGAGGATCGCCGCCCAGGAGGAGATGCGCTTGACCTCCTCGCCCTGCGTCAGCGATGTCTCCGTCAGGCGGGTCATCTCCTCGTTCTGGCGCTGGGCGACGAGCGTGGAGTGGACCGTCAGGGCGTTCTGCAGCAGCGTGCGGAACGTGTTGACACGCTCGACCACGCGGATCACGTGGTCCTGGACGTCCCGGAGGTTCCGCGCGAGTTCGTCGTCCATCCGGTACTTGTCGGAGCCCCGGAGCAGGGCGTCCATCATGGTCTCCAGGGGCTGCGTGGCGCGCTGGAACTCGATGACCTCGCGGTGCAGCTCGTAGATCCTCCGCGTGACGTCGGGGGCTCCCCCGAACAGTTCGTTCTCGATCTCGTCGACGTCGTTCTCCAGACCCAGCACCACGGGCCCGTACTCGTCCACCACCTGGTCGAGCATCGCGTACAGGACGGCCTGGGGGCCTGCGCCGAGCAGCTCCGGATCCGCCTCGAGCCTCCGCCGCACGATCCCGAGGTCGGGTGACTCCGCGTGCCGGATGGTCACCACGAAGTCCTGGCCGATGAAGATGTGCAGCTCGCCGAACTCCACCTTCTCCTCGGCGTCGAGGTAGCGGGCGGGCCGCAGGACCACGAACAGGGTGTCGCCGTAGCGTTCGAGCTTCGCGCGCTGGTGCCCGTTGGTGGCGTCCTCGACGGCGAGGGGATGCAGCCCGAACTCGGTCTCGACCGCCTGGATCTCCGTCCGCTCGGGGCGGTACAGGCCGATCCAGCCCATGCCGCCGCTGTCCCGCATCAGCTCGAACGTCTGGTCCAGGGTGTCGGGGTTGATGCGCTTCTTCCCGCCGACGTACACGGCGTTCGCGACGAGGGGCACCTCAGGCCCCGTTCCCGACGGCGCCCGCGGGATCGCCGGCCAGTGCGGCGAGGGTCTCGATCAGGAGCCGGCGCTCCTCCACCTTGATCCGCTCGTGGAGCGTCTCCTCCGTGTCCCCGGGCAGGACGGCGACGGCGGCCTGGGCGAGGATGGGGCCCGTGTCCACGCCCGCGTCGGCGATCATGACGGTGCAGCCCGTCACCTTGACGCCGTAGGCGAGGGCGTCGCGGACCCCGTGGGCGCCGGGGAAGCTCGGCAGGAGCGCCGGGTGGGTGTTGAGGTAGCGGTCGGGGAACGCGTCGAGGAAGTGCTGATCGACGATCCGCATGAACCCCGAGGACACCACGTAGTCCGGTTCGTGCGCGGCGACCGCCTCGGTGAGGGCGCGGTTCCAGTCCGCCCGGTCGCCGTACTGCCGGAAGTCGACCTCGAACGTCGGGATCCCGGCCGCGGCCGCGCGCCGGACGCCGCCCGTGCCCGGACGGTCGGCCCCGACGGCGGCCACGGTGACGGCGAGGCGGCCTGCGGCGACGGCGTCGATCACGGCCTGGAGGTTCGAGCCGGAGCCGGAGACGAGGACTACGATGCGCATGACTCAACCTTAGGGTCTCGCCTCGCCTAGGGTTGAACCATGGCGAGGCGAGGAACCACCAGGCAGCAGGACACCGACCGGACCGCATCACGAGGTGCCGGGACCAAGCAAACGGCACCCGAGGATCCCGCGGCGGTCCGCGCCTCCTCCGCCCGGCTCTGGCTGCGCCTGTTCCTCCTGGCACTCCTCGGGGCGGCGCTGACCAGCGGCCTCGTGCTGCCGTGGAAGGTGATCGCGCTCGTGCTGGCGCTGTTCGCCCTCGCGGCCGGCGTCGTCGCGCTCGTGAAGGCGGTCGGCGCGAAGTTCCCCCGGTTCGTCGTGCTCGCGACGTCCCTCGGCCTGGCCGCCGCCCTGTTCCTCACGGCGGGTACCGCCGCGTCGGTGCTCCTCTGGCCGGTCACCCGGACCTACGAGGACTGCATGTCCCGGGCCCTCACCCTGCAGGCGCAGAGCGACTGCGAGGACGGGCTGAGAAGCCTCGACGTCTTCGGAGCGTAGGATCGCGCGGTCCGGCGCGGAGTCAGCGCCGCCGCGGTTCCCGTTCCAGCAGCGGCCCGAGGGCATGCCCGACCAGGGCCCCGACGGCCACCTCCACCGCGAGCCACAGGCCGAGCGCCAGCGGGTCCGGCCCCAGATCGGTGAAGCGGCCCAGGCCGAGCGAGGCCCGCGAGAGCAGGGCGACGGCGGCACCGAACAGTCCGGCGGCGATGCCGATGAGTCCGGCGAGCGCGAGGGTGGATGCCGTCGCGGTGAGCCACCGCCTGCTGCTGCGCAGCACGAGCCACTCGTCGAAGTGGTTCTCGCCCTCGCGGAAGAACCACCAGCCGGCGAGGAGCCCGCCGAGGACCGGGATGGCCAGCGCCGCGTACCCGTAGTCGAGGGTGCCCGCGGGGAGCGCGCCGAGGATGGGCAGGGCGGGCAGGGGGCCGACGGTGCTGGCCAGCGGCGTGAGGGAGCTGCCCGTACCGAGGGCGAAGCCCGCGCCCGTGGACCAGGACAGCGTCCACAGCGCGAGGTTGGGCAGGAGCCCCAGCTGGAGCAGGGTGACGACGGTCGCGCCGGCGATCCCGCCGTCGATGCGCTCGTAGATCGCGGCGATGCCGGCCCAGTTCAGCCCGATCGCGACGGCGAGCAGGGTGGCCGATAGGCCTGCGGCGACCAGCACGGCGATGAAGCCCGACCGGATGACCGACCAGGCGTAGGAGCCCGCCCAGCGGGAATGCTGGCTGGCACGGCCCACCCAGGCAGCGAAGTCCACGCCCACCAGGCGGCTCCAGGCGCCCGCCTCACGGTAGGCGCCGGTGATCAGCCCGATACCGGCGGCCACGGGCGGGATCAGGGCACCCGCCGCGAGCGGGACGGAGGCGTCCGGGGTGCCCGACACGTACGCGATGCCGGCGCCGATCGCCGCATAGGTGACGAGGGCGCCGAGCAGCGCCTGCCAGAGCTGGTCGGTGTAGGACGCCCGGGCCAGCCGCCGCCCGGCGCGCCAGGCGAGGAGGAGCGGGACGAGGATCAGGCCGAGGGGGACGACGCGCAGCAGCCCCGACACGGCCTCGGCCCCGGCCACACCCGGGGGGAAGTGCAGTACGAGGGGCACCCCGTGCATGAGGAGCCAGCCCTGTCCGGCGAGGCGGGCAGCGGACTCCGCCGTCCGGTCCGCGAACCCCCCGGTGAACCACACGGCGGCGACCGGGAGCACCACGAGCAGGGCCGAGATCACGGCGGCCTGTCCGAGTTCGAGCACCCCCTGGAGCCACAGGGGCATGGGAAGGGCGCGGGGCTTGGTGGGGATTTTCATCCCTTCCATGGTGCCACCGACACGGGCTCCCGCTGCCCACCGACGCGGGCCGGGCAGGTCGCACGGGCGCCGGATCAGCCGACGATGTCGACGATGCCCTTGACGACGGCGAGGCCCGCCCCGATGAAGGCGATGACGATGACGAACAGGCGGGCCTGGTCGTCACGGACGAAGCGGCCGAGCTTCTCCCCGGTGACGATGCCGGCCACGATGGCCAGTCCGATCGCGATCCACATCCACGGCGCGAGGACGGGCGCCTGGGCCGGGTCCAGGAGCAGTTTCGTCACGAGGGTCACCGAGCCGATGCAGACGAAGAAGGGCTGGAGCGTCGCGGCGAAGGGACGCTGGGGCCAGCGCGCGAGGAGGGCGTACGCGCTGACGGCCGGGCCGCCCACCCCGGCCATCGAGTTGGTGACGCCGGCGGCGAAGCCCGCAACGGCCTTCGGCGCGTTGCCGCGCACGACGACGTCGGATCGCTGGAGCACCAGGGAGACGGTCAGGGCCACGAGGACCACGGCGCCGACCGTGACCGACAGCGGAGCGGACGGGAGGGCCACCGCGAGGAAGGACCCCGGGATGGAGCCGAACAGGGAGGGGACGACGAGCCAGCGGAACATGCTCCAGTCGATGTCCTTCCAGACCCGGCCCACGATGATGGCCGAGGACACCACGCCGCAGAGGTTCACGAGGAGGACGCCCTCGTGCGGTCCGAGGATGATCACGAGGAACGGGGCGATCAGCAGCGCGAACCCCAGGCCGGCGATCCGCTGCGCGATGGCGCCCACGAGGATCGAGGCCAGGACGATGCAGAAGATGCCGAGAGTCACCCAGCTACAGTACGCCCGGGCAACCATTTCCCCCTCCCCCGGCCGCCGCCCGTGACGGCGGTACGCTGGGCTCATGACAGCCCTGACCACCGCACTGGCCACGGCGGACTGGCGCCAGCGGGTCTTCCGGCTCTACGACGAGGTGCGCGAGCGCGCCGCGTCCTCCTCGCCCGAGGCGTCGCACGCCCTCTGGCGCGAGGGCCGCGACGCACTGTTCCGCACCCACCCGGCGTCGGCCCTCCGGAACGGTGCGCTGGCATCCTTCGCCGGGCTCGCGGTGGCACCCTACGACCCGGCCTTCCGGTTCGAGGCGGAGGTGGACGACGACGGCGCGGGGCAGGCGATGAACGTCGCGACCGGGACGGACGGCGTCGTGCCGTTCGGCCGCCTCGGCAGCGTGGTGCTGCCGGGTCTCGGGAAGCTCGCCCTGTGGAAGCTCGGTTCCTACGGCGGCGGGCTGTTCCTGCCGCTGCGCGACGGCACGTCCGGCCGGCCCGGCGGCTCGTACGGCGGGGGGCGCTATGTCCTGGACACCGTCAAGGGCGCCCACCTGGGCGAGGGGCGGCCCGGGCACCTCGTGGTGGATCTCAACTTCGCCTACAACCCGTCCTGCGCCTACGACGAGGCGTGGGCCTGCCCCCTGCCCGGTCCTGACAACCGGCTCGTGGACGACGTCCCGGTCGGCGAGCTCTACCGGGAGTACTGACCCGGACGCCGCAGTTCGTCCGACGTTCACCCCGGGGCCATCCTGCGGCGGCCCGTCCTCCTCCTGCAGGGGCGAGCGTGGGGGTGTGAGGATAGCCGTCGTCGCAGAATCGTTCCTGCCCCACATGAACGGGGTCACCCACTCGCTGCTCGAGGTGCTCGCGCACCTGCGGGCCCGCGGCGACGACGTGCTGGTGATCGCGCCGGCGCCGTCCCGGCTCGGTGAACCGGCGCCGTCCCGGGTGGAGGGCTTCCCCGTCCACCTGCTCCCGTCCGTGGCCCTGTCGGGGTACGCCGACGTCCGGCTGGCCGCCGGGACCGTCGCCCGCGTCCGCCGCGTCCTCGCCGCCTTCGGGCCCGACGTCGTCCATGTCGCCTCGCCGTTCGTCCTCGGCCGGCGGGCGGTGCAGGCGTGTGCGCAGCTCGGCGTCCCCACGGTGTCCGTCTATCAGACCGAGGTCCCGGCCTACGCCGCCCGGTACGGGGTCCCCTGGCTGGAGCCCCGGCTGTGGCAGCGGGTCGTGGACATCCACGACGCCTCCACCCTCACCCTCGTGCCGTCCACGTTCGCACTGGAGCAGCTGGGCTCCCGCGGCGTGCAGCGGCTGCACCTGTGGCGGCGGGGCGTCGACACCGAGAGGTTCTCGCCCGCCCGGTACGACGCCGCGTGGCGGGCGACGGTCGCGCAACCGCACGAGCGCGTCATCGGCTACGTGGGCCGGCTCGCGGCGGAGAAGCAGGTCGAGGACCTCGCCGTCCTGGACTCCCTGCCCGGGACACGGCTCGTCATCGTCGGCGCCGGACCGCAGCAGGAGAGCCTCCGGGCCCGGCTGCCGAGGGCGCACTTCGCCGGATTCCGGACCGGGACGGACCTCGCCCGCATGGTCGCGTCCTTCGACCTCTTCGTCCACCCCGGCGAGTCCGAGACGTTCTGCCAGACCATCCAGGAGGCCATGGCGTGCGGCGTCCCGGTCGTCGCCGTGGGCCGGGGCGGCCCCCTGGACCTCGTGGATCCGTCGCGCACGGGCTGGACCTACACCCCCGGCGACCTGCAGGGACTCCGTGCCGCCGTCGTCGACCTCGTCGGCGACGACGCCAAGCGGCGCGCGTTCGGCCGGGCCGCGCATACCTCCGTCCAGGGCCGGACCTGGCCCGTGCTCTGCGAGCAGCTCGTGACCTACTACGGGAGGGCCATCGGGGTGCAGCAGCGGGTCGACCCCGCACCCCGGGCCCGGCGGGCGTCCCGGCCCGGCTGATCCGTGTGCCTGAACCGCTGGACGCGGCCGCCCGAAGAGAGTATGGTGCCCGACCGCCGTCGTGACGCGTGCGCAGGCCCTATCATGGGAGCTACCCCACCCACTCTCCGGAGGTTCCGATTACAGACACGGCCGCCCAACACGACATCTACTTCGGCGCACCCGAGCCGGAGAATGAAGCCGAGATCCTGGAGTCGGCATCTCGCGCGGCGGTGGCCCGGCTCGAGGGCCGCACGGACATCACGACCGTCAAGCGACGCTTCACGCTGATCAACCAGGACCGCACGCCGCACCAGGCGATGGTCGAGGACCTCCTGTTCATCCGCCGCGCGCTCGACGACGCCGGCATCGGGTTCCTGCTGGTGCGCGGCAACGACGAGCGGCCCGTGATCGCCGTGGACCTCAAGGATCGCGAGAAGCTGCGCGCCGCGCTCGTCGAGGCCTGCCGGGACGAGCCGTTCTACTCCCGCACCGTGGACACGAAGCGCCGCACCACCCTCCTCGTGAGTGACGGGCACCTCTCGAGCAGCGGCAAGGCCCGCATCTTCCGCCTGTTCCGCCCGCGCATCGAGCCCCTCGGCGGGCTCGCGTACGGCCCGTCCGCCGGCGTGCAGATCGAACTGTGGGCGCTCGGCGGGAGCGCCATCGAACTGCCGGTGGAGAACTCCCTCACCCGCCGCACCCTCCCCGCCGCCGAGGTGGTGCGCGGCGAGGTGGAACGCCACGGCCTCACCTGGCCCACGATCGACAACATGTTCGCCGACCACGCCACGGACATCGACTTCGACATCGACCTCGTCTTCTCCTGGGTGGACGGCAGCAGCCCCGAGTACCGGGCGGCGCGGGCGGCCCGCATGGAGGGTGTGGTGGTCGGTGAGGGCGACGACCACGAGGCACGTTTCCGGCAGATCGACGAGCTCAAGTACGCCCTCCGCTCCGTCTACATGTTCGCGCCGTGGGTCCGCCGGATCTTCATCGCCACCGACTCCGACCGCCCCGCCTGGCTCGCCGACCATCCCTCCGTCACGCTCGTGCGGTCCGAGGAGCACTTCAGGGACCCCTCCGTCCTCCCGACGCACAACTCGCAGGCCGTCGAGGCACAGCTGCAGCACATCCCGGGCCTCTCCGAGTACTTCCTCTACTCCAACGACGACATGTTCTTCGGCCGCCCCGTGGCCCCGGACATGTTCTTCTCCCCCGGCGGGGTCACGAAGTTCATCGAGGCGGACACGCGCATCGGCCTCGGCGACAACGACGCCGAGCGCAGCGGCTTCGAGAACGCCGCCCGCGTGAACCGCCGCCTCCTGCACGAGCGCTTCGGCCGGATCACCACGCGCCACCTCGAGCACACCGCCGCCCCCCTGCGGAAGAGCGTCCTGCTGGAGATGGAGGCGGAGTTCGCCGCCGAGTTCGCGGCGACGGCGGCCTCACGGTTCCGCGCCAAGGACAACATCTCGGTGACCAACTCGCTGTACCACTACTACGCGCTGCTGACCGGCCGCGCCGTCACCCAGGAGATGGCGAAGGTGAAGTACGTGGACACCACGCTGCGGTCCGGGCTGAAGAGCCTCAACAAGATGCTGGACAAGCGCAACCAGGACTTCTTCTGCCTCAACGACGGCAGCTTCCCGGAGGTCCCGGCCGAGGAGCGGGCCCACCTCGTGACGGACTTCCTCGAGAAGTACTTCCCGGTCAAGGCTCCCTGGGAGGTCTGAGCCTCCCGCCGGGGTGTCGGGGGCGCGTGCCAGACTGACGCGATGCAGACCTTCCTGCCCTACCCCGACTTCGCGGCCAGCGCGCGCGTGCTGGACCAGGCGAGGCTCGGCAAGCAGCGCGTCGAGACGTTGCAGGCGCTGCGCGCGCTCGTCATCCCCGACTACGGGTGGCGGCGTCACCCGGCCATCCGCATGTGGATGGGCCACGTCCCGGCGCTGACCCTCTACGGCCTGGCCATGGTCGCCGAGTGGGTCGCGCGCGGCCATGCCGACTCCACCCACCGGCAGATCCTCGAGTTCGCCCCGCGCGTGCTGGAGGAGCCGGACGTGCCGATGCCGCCCTGGTTCGGCGACCCTGCGCTGCACGAGAGCCACCGGTCCAATCTGGTCCAGAAAGCCCCGGCGATCTACCGGGCTCGGTTCCCCGGCGTCCCGGAGGATCTCCCCTACGTCTGGCCCGCGCCGGACCGCGAGCGCCTGCCCGTCGATCCCGTGGGTCGGCGCCTGTGGATCTGGCGGGGCGGCGCGACCGCCGGAGACGCCGGCACCGACGCCGTCCTGCTCATGCCGTCCACACCGCACGGAGGGAACGCGTCCCCGAAGTGGGAGCGGCAGCTGCACGCGTTCGAGGAGTCCGTGCAGGAGGGGGACGCCGTCGCGATCCCCGACGCAGAGGGTCTGCGGTTCCGCACCGGATGCCTGGGCCCGGTCCTCATGCACGAGGACGGCCTGGTCCGGACGGCCCGGTTGCACGGCGCGCTCCGGCGCTCCGACCTCGACCCGCCGGCCCTGCTGCAGGATCCGCGGACGTTCTTCGGCGTCGGGATCCCCGACGCCCTGAGCATCTGACCGGACCGCGTGATCGGGCCGCATGGTCGGACTGCGCGGTCGGGCTGTCTGGTCGAGCGGTCCGGCGGGCCGAGGTGAGGCGCCTGTCGGGCCGAGGTGAGGCGCCGGTCAGGCCGAGGTGAGACGCCGGGCGCGGCCGCCCTCGGGGATGGTCACGCCGTGGGCCTCGAGCCGGCGCCGCGTCTCCTCGCGGGGGACCAGCTCCCCCACCGTGGCGTGCCTCCCGGCGGGGACCACCGAGTGGACGATCGTCTCCTCGTAGACGTGGACGAGGTTGTACGACTGCGCACCGTCCCGCCCGCGCGTGCCCCCGCCGTCGAACAGGAGGTCCTGCGTGTAACAGGTGGCACTCGCCACCGAGACCGGGACGCCGGCGAACATGGCCGTCGTCGAGTAGTGGAGGTGCCCGGCGAGGATCGTGCGGACGTCCGACCCGCGGACGACGTCGGCGAGGTCCCGCTGGTCGCGCAGCTCCACGAGCACCGCGAGGTCCTGGACGCTGGGGACGGGCGGGTGGTGGAGGGCCAGGATGGTCCCGTGCGGTGCCGGCACCTCCAGTTCGGCGGCCAGCCAGCGCAGCTGCCCGTCCTCGAGTTCGCCGTGGTGGCGCCCGGGCACCGTGGAGTCCAGGGTGATGATGCGCAGGCCGTCGACGAAGTGCACGGCGTCCACCGGTGCGTCCTGGCGTCCGTCCGGCAGCCCGTCGAGGAGGCCTGCCCGGAACGCGGCGCGGTCGTCGTGGTTGCCCATCGCCCAGATGACTTTCGCCCCGAGACGGTCCGCAGCGGGGTCCACGATCGCGCGGAGCTTCGCGTACGCGCCCGGCTCGCCCTTGTCCGCGAGATCACCGGTGAAGACGATGGCGTGCGGCCTTGCCCCGGATGCCTCGAGGTCCTCGAACACCTCCCGCAGCCTCTGCTCGCTGTCCACCGCCCCGTACAGCGGACCGTCCCCGCCGAGCAGGTGGGTGTCGCTCATGTGCAGGACGAAGTGTTGGGGCCGGGGGTGTTCTGCTGTCCGGGGGACCATGGAACCTTCTCCGATAGCTGGTGGGCACGCTGGCTTGTCTGTAATCCAACCAGACGGCCGCGCCCCTGTCTGCGAACTTCCGGCGGCACGGCGCGAAACATCGAGGAAACGTGTGGCGTCGGGAGGGCCCGGGCGCGGGCGCGGGTTCGTCCACCCCGGGAGACTGGCGGGGCGGCACCGCGCACCGTAGGCTCACGAGCGACCGACCATCCCCGCAGAAGGGCACCATCATGGGCTTCCGCATCACGCACATCCCTCTCCGCCTCGCGACAGGCGCCTACATCCTCAACTCGGGCCTCGGGAAGACGTCGCTCGACGCCGGCACCGCCGCGTACCTGCAGTCCGCGGCGTCCAAGGCCTTCCCCCAGATCGGCCGGCTCGAGGCGCAGCAGTTCGGCACAATGCTCGCGGCGTCCGAGATCACGATCGGCTCGGCACTCCTCGCCCCCTTCGTCCCCAGCAGGCTTGCCGGGCTCGCACTGCTGGCCTTCTCCGCCGGGATGCTGACCATGTACTTCAGGACCCCCGAGATGACGCTGGAGGACGGCGTCCGTCCGAGCCCGGACGGCGTGGCCCTCGCGAAGGACAGCTGGATGACGGGTATCGCCCTGGCCCTCATCCTGGACCGCCGGAAGAAGTAGCAGGGAGGACACAGGCATGTGCGGACGCTTCGTCATCGCGGGGAGCCGGGCGGACCTCATCGACGCCTTCGAGGTGGACGAGGCCGCCGAGGAGGAGATCCGGCCGTCGTGGAACGTGGCGCCGACCGACACCGTGCGGCTCGTCGTCGAGCGGCTGGACCCGCTCACCGGCGAACTGACGCGCCGCCTGGAACCGGCGCGCTGGGGCCTCATCCCCTCCTGGGCCAAGTCCGCGTCCGTGGGGGCACGGATGATCAATGCCCGCAGCGAGACGCTGCTGGACAAGCCGTCCTTCCGGGCCGCCGCACTCAAGCGCCGGGCGATCGTCCCCGCGGACGGGTACTACGAGTGGCGGAAGAACGACGACGGCTCGAAGACCCCGGTCTACCTGCACGGCGCGGACGGCGCGCTCCTGGGCTTCGCCGGGCTCTACGAGTTCTGGCGCGACCCGGCGACGGTGTCCCCGGAGCACCCCCAAGGGGACTGGGTGGTCAGCTGCACCATCATCACCCGGCCGGCGAGCGACGCCCTCGGGGAGATCCACGACCGCACGCCGGTGATCCTCCCACCGGATCTCCGCGGGGACTGGCTGGATCCACGCAACGACTCCCGTCCCGCGGTGCAGGAACTGCTCGACGCCATCCCGGACCCCTCCCTCGTCCCGCGGATCGTCGGCAAGCAGGTCGGGTCGGTGCGCAACAACGGCCCCGACCTCATCGCCCCCCTTCCCGAAGCGTCGGAGGGCGCCTAGGGTCGGAGGATGACGACGAGCGGAGCAAACGCATGATCAGGACGGACATCGCCCCGGGCATCCACTACCTGGAGCACGCCCGGACCAACGTGTACCTCGTGGAGGACGACGACGGGCTCCTCCTGGTCGACACCGGGCTGCCCCGCTCGAAGGGACTGCTCCTGGCGGTACTGACCCGGATCGGGCGGACCGTGCAGGACATCCGGGGCATCGTCCTCACCCACGGGCACTTCGACCACGTGGGGACGGCCGAGCACCTGCGCTCGCGGTACGGCATCCCGGTCCACTGCCACCCGGACGACGCCCGGATCGCCGCCCATCCCTACAGCTACGACCGGGAACGGAGCCCGTTCCTCTACCCGCTGCGCTATCCCCGCGCCGTTCCCGGGCTGCTGCGCATGACCGCCGCGGGCGCCGTCGCGGTCAGGGGGGTGCAGGACACCCTGCCGCTGACGCCCGGGACCGCCGCGGCCCTCCCCGGTTCGCCGGTCCTGGTCCCGACGCCGGGGCACACGAAGGGCCACTGCGCGCTGTACTTCCCGGACCGTGACGCCGTCATCAGCGGAGACGCCCTCGTCACGCTCGACCCCTACACGGGCCACCCCGGCCCGCAGGTCGTCGCCCGCGCCGCCACCGCCGACATGCAGGCCGCGCTGGGCTCCCTGGAGGCACTGCGCTCCACGGGGGCCGGGACGGTCCTGCCGGGCCACGGGTTCCCCTGGTTCGCGGGCGTGGAGTCGGCCGTCGCGCAGGCCATCGAGGTGGGCGGGCACTGAGCCGGGTCTTGGTGACCGCCGCGATCCGGCCGGGCGGCACGATACGCTGAAAGCATGGGCTGGTTGAGGCGTCAGACGATGGTCGGGTTCGCCCGAGGCACGGTGAAGCGCGGGCTGCTCGCCATGGTCACGGCGCAGGCAGTGGTCATCGCGGGAGTCGTCGCCGTGGACATGTACGAGAGAAGCCGGCGTACCCGGCGCCCGGCGTTCCCGCAGCCGGGCACGTTCCGCACCACGATCGCGGACACCGGGACCACCGTCTACACCTACGGCGAGGACCTCTTCGAGGCGATGATCGAGGCCATCGACGGCGCGAAGCAGCAGGTGCTCCTGGAGACCTACATCTGGAAGGGCGACGAGGTCGGTGCGCGCTTCCGCGACGCCGTGAACCGGGCGGCGGACCGCGGCGTGGACGTCTTCGTCATCTACGACGGCTTCGCCAACCTGGTGGTCAACCCGTTCTTCTACGACTTCCACCCGAACGTCAACGCGTACCGCTTCCCGGTCATCCGCCCCTCGATCGTCTTCACGAACATCCGCGGCACCGGCCTGGACCACCGCAAGGTCCTCGTGGTCGACGGCGAGGTCGGGTTCGTGGGCGGCTACAACCTGGGCACGCTGTACGCGACGAAGTGGCGGGACACGCACCTGGAGATCCGCGGCCCGTCCGTGTGGGAACTCCGGGAGGCGTTCGTCAGCTTCTGGAACCTGCGGGCCATCCCCCGGCGGCCGGAACTCCCGGACCTCAGCGCCACCTACTGGGAGCCGCGCATCCGCGCCGTCAACAACGTCCCGGCCCTGCTGGTGTACCCCATCCGCGGGGTCTACCTGGATGCGATCAACCGCGCCCACAAGCACATCTTCATCACCACCGCGTACTTCATCCCCGACCGGCAGATCCTCGACGCCCTGCTGCGCGCGAGCCGCCGCGGCGTGGACGTCCGGGTGATCCTCCCCGAGGACTCCAACCACGTGGTCTCCGACTGGCTGTCCCGCGGCTTCTACTCCTCGCTCATCAGCGCCGGCGTGCGGATCCTGCTGTACCAGAACTCCATGATCCACGCAAAGACGGCCACGGTGGACGGCGAGTGGAGCACGGTCGGCACGGCCAACATCGACCGCCTCAGCCTCACGGGCAATTACGAGATCAACCTCGAGATCTTCGACCGGGACCTCGCGGCGACGATGGAGGAGATCTTCGCGGTGGACTCCTCCAACAGCCGCGAACTGACCCGCGAGGAGTGGGAGAGCCGCCACGTGGTGGCGCGTGCCAGCGAGATCATCCTCGCTCCCCTGCGCCCGTTCCTGTGACCTGCGACGGACCGGCGGAGGCCGCCCCGGGCGCGGCGAAGCGCTCCAGGTAGCCGCGCTGCGAGGACTCCACGTGGCCGGCCATCAGGCGCCCGGCCTCGGTCTCGCTGCCGCCGTCGATCGCCGCCAGAACGAGCCGGTGCTCGCCCCAGGACTGCTTCCCGCGGTGGTCGACGTCGGCCGCGTACAGCCACTCGATCTTGCCGGAGATCTGCCGGAGCAGGGCGGCCAGTGACGCGCTGCCGCTGAGCTCCGCGACCCCGAGGTGGAAGCGGATGTTCAGCTCCGGGAGCTCGGCGAGGGCGTCGGCCGCGACCGCGCGGTCGCCGTCGTCGAGGATGTCCGCGAGGGCCCGCCGCGCGGACCACCACGCGGCGTCCGGGGCGTCCGCGCCGAACTGGGCGGCGGCCCGCCGGGCCGCCCGCCGCGCGATCCTGGCCTCGATGACGCCGCGGACGGCGAACAGGTCCTCCGCGTCGTCGAGCGGGATCGCCGCCACGGTGGAGCCGGCGTACGGCCGGGACTCGACGAATCCCTCCGCCTCGAGTGCCCGCAGCGCCTCCCGTACGGGCACGCGGGAGACGCCGTACGCCGCCGCGAGCGCCGCCTCGGTGACCCGGCTGCCGGGCGCCAGCACACCGAAGATGATGTCGTGACGGACGGCGTCGAGGACGCGCTGCGGTGCGGCGGCGTCGGTCTCAGGCCGCGAAGGTCGCGCCGGGAATCGCTCCAAGAAGCTCCTTCGTGTACTCGGCGTGCGGGCGGTTGAACACGTCGTCCACGGACCCGGTCTCGACGACGTCACCGGACTTCATCACGACCACGTCGGAGGCGATCTGCCGTACCACGGAGAGGTCGTGCGTGATGAAGAGGTAGGTGAGTCCGAGCCTATCCTGCAGGTCGGCGAGGAGTCCCAGGATCTGGTCCTGGACGAGGACGTCGAGGGCGGACACCGCCTCGTCGCAGATGAGCAGCTCGGGTTCGAGGGCGAGCGCCCGCGCGATGGCCACGCGCTGCCGCTGCCCGCCCGAGAGCTCGTTGGGGCGGCGCTGCGCGACCGCCCGCGGCAGCGCCACCTGGTCCAGGAGTTCGCCGACCCGCTCCCGGCGGCCCGGGCGGTCGCCGACGCCGAAGATGCGCAGCGGTTCGTCGATCAGGCGCTCGATGCTGTACGTCGGGTCGAGGGAACCGTAGGGGTCCTGGAAGACGGGCTGCACCTTGCGCCGGAGCGCCCGGCGTTGGGCGCCGCGCGTGGTCGTGAGGGATTCGCCGTCGATCAGGGCCCGCCCGGAGGACGCCGTCTCCAGCCCGAGGATGATGCGCGCCACGGTCGTCTTGCCTGATCCCGACTCGCCGACGACCGCCGTCGTCGTACCCCGCTCGACGGCGAAGGAGACGTCGTTCACGGCGCGTACCGTGGAGCCCCGCCGGCCGCGGAGGGCGAACTCCTTGACGAGGTTCTCCACCACGAGAATGGGCGACGTCGCATCCTTCGCGGCCGCCGGAGGAGTCAGCGGTTCCGCGTCGAGCACCGCCGCCACCGACGGGGCCGCCGCCACGAGCCGCTGCGTGTACTCCTCCTGGGGGTTCAGCAGGATCTGCCGGGGCGTACCCACCTCGACGATCCGGCCCTCGGACATGACGATGATGCGGTCCGTCCGGTCCGCGGCGAGCCCGAGATCGTGGGTGATGAACAGCAGCGAGGTGCCGCGCGCGTCGACCAGGGACTGCAGGTGGTTGAGGATCTGCCGCTGCACGGTGACGTCCAGGGCCGAGGTGGGCTCGTCCGCGATGAGCAGCTCCGGTTCCCCCGCGAGGGCGATCGCGATCAGGACGCGCTGGCGCATGCCGCCGGAGAACTCGTGGGGGTACTGGCCGTACCGGCGTTCGGCATCCGGGATACCGGCCTCCGAGAGCAGGGCGATCGCCCGCTGCCTGACCTCGGCGCGGTCCGGCCTCCCGCCGTCGGTACCGCGGCGACTCGCGACGATCGCGTCCGCCACCTGCGGGCCGATCTTCATGGCCGGGTTCAGGTTGGACATCGGGTCCTGCGGGACGAGCGCCACCCGCTGCCCGCGGATTCTCCGCAGCACCGGTTCGGAGGCGGCCGCCAGGTCCTCGACGTCGCCCCGGGTGCGCCCCGCTCCGAGCACGATCGACCCGTGGGTGATCCGGCCGCTGCCGGGCAGCAGGCGGAGGATCGCGCCGATCGCCGTGGACTTGCCGGAGCCGGACTGTCCGACGATGGCCACGCGTTCGCCGCGCCGCATCGCGAAGCTGATGCGGTGCAGGACGGGCGTCCCGCCGAAGGCGACCTCCAGGTCCTCGACCTCGAGGATGTTCTCAGCGTCCTGCAGCATAGCCCTGTGCTCCTCGTGGATTGGCGGCGGCGGACAGCACGCCGGTCTCGTGGTCCCGGGCGACGGCGGAGAGCCGGCCGAGCGACCAGTCCCCCGCCCGCGTGACGAGGTGGCCGCGGCGTTCGAGGTCCGCGATCACGTCCTCGCCCAGCCGGTCCTCGACGACGGCACCACCGGGCTCCCACGTCCGCGGCCAGAAGGATCCGGGGATCGAGGTGGTGTGGAGGGACGGTGCGTCGATGGCCTGCTGCGGCGTGTACCCGCCCACGATGGTGCGCAGGATGTAGAGCAGCTGCCACTGGTCCTGCTGGTCGCCGCCGGGCGAGCCGAGGGCGACGACGGGCGAGCCGTCCCTGAGGATGAGCGTGGGGGTGAGCGTGGTGCGCGGCCGCTTGCCGGGGGCGAGCGTGGACGGCGCGCCGTCCTCGAGCCAGGTCATCTGCAGCCGGGACCCGAGGCAGAAGCCGAGTTCGGGGATGGTCGGCGAGGACTGCAGCCAGCCGCCGCTCGGCGTCGCGGAGACCATGTTCCCGGCGGCGTCGACGACGTCGATGTGGCACGTGTCGCCGCGTGTCTCGCCGCTGCGGGACACCGTGGGCTCGCCCACCCCGGCGAAGCCGCCGCCGCCCACGAGGGCGGGCGGGGTGTAGTCGGTGCGCAGGGGCGGGGTGAAGGGCGTGCGGCCCGGGACGCTGCCGGGCCGGAACGCGTGCGAGGCCTCGTCGGTGATCAGGGCGCGGCGCGTGGCGGCGTACTCCGCGGAGAGCAGGTACTCGAGGGGCACGTCGGCGTCGCCGTAGTAGGCCTCGCGGTCGGCGATGGCGAGCTTCTGCGCCTCGAGGATGGTGTGCGCCCCGAGCGCGGTGGAGGGGTCGAGCCGGTCGTCGTCGAACCCGTCGAGGATCGCGAGGGTCTGCAGCAGCGCCGGCCCCTGGCCCCAGGGGCCGGTCTTCGCGATGGTGTGGCCGCGGAACACGAGGGTCGTGGCCTCCTCGTACCCGGCCTCGAAGCCGGCGAAGTCCTCGACGGTGAGAACGCCGGCGTGGTCGAGTCCGGAGGAGTGCCGGTGCGGTGTCGCCACGAACGCGGCGGACGCCTGGGCCACGAGCCCGGTGCGCCACTCGTGCCGGGCGGCGTCGATCCGCTCGGCACGTGTCGCGGCGTCGGCCCCGGCGTCGACGAGGGAGGTGAGCACGCGGGCATAGGCCTCGTTGCGGATCACCTCGCCCTCCCGCGGCGGTCTGCCCTCGGGCATCCACAGGGCGGCGGAGGTGGGCCAGTGCTCGGTGAACAGATCCGCGACGGCGGCGATCGTCGCCCCCACCCGGCCGAGGACGGGATGGCCGTCCTGGGCGTAGCCGATGGCGAAGGCGAGGACGTCCCCGAGGTCCCAAGTGCCGTGGTCGCGGAGGAGGAGCAGCCAGGCGTCGACGGCGGCCGGCACCGCGGCGGCGAGGGCGCCGGCACCGGGCACGAGTTCCAGGCCCTCGGCGAGATAGTGCTCGCGGGTGGCCGCGGCCGGTGCCGGTCCCTGGCCCATGAGGACGACCGGCCGTCCGGGCTCCTCGGCCGTGGCGAAGACGCCCGTCATGTCACCCCCGGGGCCGTTGAGGTGCGGCTCGACGACGTGCAGGACGAACGCCCCGGCGACGGCGGCGTCGAACGCGTTGCCGCCGCGCTCGAGGACGGCCTGCGCGGACGCGGTGGCCAGCCAGTGCGTCGAGGCGCTCATCCCGAACGTCCCCTGGAGCGTGGGGCGGGTGGTGAAGGAGGGAGGGGGCGTGTACGTCATCGGTGTCCCTTTCGGGGGGTGTTCGTCGGGTCGAAGGCGTCGCGGAGGGCGTCCCCGAACAGGTTGAAGGCGAGGCAGATCAGGGCGATCGCGATGCCCGGGAAGATCGCGGCACTGGGTGCGCGGAAGATGTACTGCTGGGCGTCGGAGAGCATGATCCCGAGGCTCGGCGTGGGGGGCTGGATGCCGAGGCCGAGGAAGGACAGCAGGGCCTCGCCGATCACCGCGACGGGCATGATCACCGTGGCCTGCACGATGATCGCGGACGTCGCGTTCGGGAGGACATGCCGCAGCATGATCCACGTCGGGGAGGCATCCATGGTGCGGGCGCCGAGGACGAAGTCGCTCTCCTTGATGCGCAGGGTCTCGCCGCGCACCACCCGGATCATGGTGGGGATCTGCGCGATGCCGAGCGCGATGGCCGCGTTGCCGAGGCTGGGTCCACTGATGGCAGCGAGTCCGACGGCGATGATCAGGAACGGGAACGCGAGCGTGACGTCCGTGAGGCGGGAGATGACGGCGTCGAACCCGCGGGAGTACCCCGCCAGCAGACCCAGCGGCGTCCCGACGACGACCGCGAGCAGCACGGACAGCACACCGACCTGCAGCGAGGTCTGGATGCCGAACAGCAGGCGGGAGAGGATGTCCCGCCCGAGGTCGTCCGTGCCGAGCAGGAAGCCCTCGGTCAGGGGCCGCTGGAACGGGGTGTCGAAGTGCACCTCCGTGGGCGGGTACGGAGCGAGGACCGGGGCGAGGACCGCGGCGAGCACGACGACGACGAGCATGATGCCACCCGTGATGCCGAGCGGGTTGGAGCGGAGGGAGGACAGGATGCGGCCGCGGCCGGAGCCGAGGCCCTCGCCCGCTCCCGCTGCCACTCCCGGGGGCAGTGTCTCGACGGCCATCAGTTGGCTCCTCCGACGCGGATCTTGGGGTTGACCACCGAGTACAGGACGTCCACGGCGAGGTTGATCAGGATGTAGCTGACGGTGATGATCAGCACCACCGCCTGGATGACGGGGTAGTCACGCGTGAAGACGGCGTCGAGGGTGAGCTTGCCGAAGCCCGGCAGCGCGAAGATGCGCTCGGTCACCACGGCGCCCGAGATGAGGCCGCCGAGCTGCAGGCCCACGATGGTCACGACGACGATCAGGGAGTTCCGCAGCCCGTAGCGCACCAGCACGCGGCCCCGGCCGAGGCCCTTGGCGCGGGCCGTCCTCACGTAGTCCGTGGTCATGGTCTCAATCATCGACGCCCGTGTCTGGCGCATGATGACGGCGGCGAGCCCGGTGCCGAGGATCAGGGCCGGCAGGGTGAGGTAGTAGAGGCCCCGGAGCGGATCCTCGAGTACGTCCACGTACCCCGAGGCGGGGAACCAGCCCAGGGTCACGGCGAGATACAGGATCGCGAGGATGCCGAGCCAGAAGTTCGGGACGGAGAGCCCGATGAGCGCGAAGCCGTTGGCGCCCCATTCCGGCCACCGCCCGCGGAACCGTTCCGCGATGACGCCGAAGAGGACCCCGACGACGATGGCGACCACGATCGCGTACGCCGAGAGCCACAGTGTGACCGGCAGCGTGGTGGCGATCAGTTCGGTCACCGGCGTTCCCGTGCGCGTGGACTGCCCGAAGTCCCCGCGGAGCATGTCACGCACGAAGGCGAGGTACTGGGTGGCGAGCGGCTGGTCGAGGCCCATCTCGGCCCGCACCGCCGCGAGCTGCTCCGGCGAGGCCTCCTCCCCCGCCATCGCGAGGGCGGGATCGCCCGGCAGTTGGCGCACGCCGGCGAAGACGACGATCGAGGCGAGGATCAGGGTCACCGCCGACTGCCAGAGTTTCGTGACGACGTAGCGGCCCATGTCAGTTCCCACTCTCGGAGGATGGCTCGATGAAGGCGGCGCCGCTGAGGTGGACGACGCCGTCGGCGAAGGTCTCCACCCCGGCGATACCGGTGCTGTAGGCGGTGAGGCTGCGCTGCCGGTACAGGTAGATGAGGGGGTTGTCCTGCTGCACGGCGTCCACGGCCTGGCCGTAGAGGGCGGCGCGTTCGTCGACGTCGTTGATCTGGGCGGCGCGGGTCAGCAGGTCGTCCACCGCGGGGTTGCTGTAGCCGGAGTAGTTGTTGCCGCCGCCGGTCGACAGGAAGTTGAACATGTTGCCGTGCGGGTCGATCCGCCCGGACCAGCCCAGCTGGAGGGCCTCGAAATCCCCCTGGGACTGCACGTCGAGGAGCGTCGAATACTCGACCGGCACCACGGTGAGTCGGAACCCCGCGTCGGCCACAGCGGCCTGCAGCGCCTGCGCGTACCGCAGGGTGTCCGGCGTGTTGGTCACCTGCATCTCGATGGGATACGGCGTGGGGACGCCGGCGTCCTGGAGCAGCTTCCGCGCCCCCTCGGGGTCGAAGGGGGGACACGCCTCGCTGGCCGCGGAGGCGTAGGGGCTGTCCGGTGAGACGGGCGAGCACGCGGGCTCGAACCAGCTGTTGAACACGGTATTGACCAGTGCCTCACGATCGATCGCCATCGACAGGGCCATCCGGACGGCTTCCTGCTGGGCGAGCGGGGTCCCGATGGTGCCGGGCGCTTCACCCACCCCGTCGGTATTGCCGACGTTGACCGTCAGGCCCTGGTAGCCCAGCGATCCGACCTGCAGCACCCCGACGCCGTCCTCCCGGAGGAGGGCGTCGATGTCCTGCGGGGAGATGGTGTCTGCGACCTGCACATCGCCCGACCGCAGGTTCGCCGCCCGGATGTTGGCATCCGTGATGATGCGGTAGGTGATGGAGTCGAGGTGGACGTTCTCGGCGTCGTAGTAGAGGGGGTCGCGTTCGACGGTGATGGACGTCTGGGGCACACGGTCCACGAATCGGAACGGTCCCACGCAGACAGGACTGGCCCCGAAGTCGGCGCCCTTCTCCTCGACGGCCTTCGGGGAGAGCATCATGCCGGCGCGGTCGGCGAGGGCCGCGGTGAGCGGGGCGAAGGGCCTCTCATAGGTGATCTGCACACGATCGGCGCTGATGGCCCGGATGCCCGCGATCGGGCCCAGTTCACTCTTGCGCGTTGAGCCCTCCAGTTTGAGGTGACGTTCGAGGGTCGCGCGGACCGCGTCGGCGTCGAACGGCACGCCGTCGGCGAAGACGGCGTCGGTGCGCACCGGGATGGTGACGGTCAGGCCGTCGTCGGAGATCTCCGGAAGTGCTGTGGCCAGCTGCGGGACGAGGTCGCCCTCGGCATCGATGTCGTAGAGCTTCTGGCACATGGTCTGCATGACGTACCGCGTATACAGGGACGACGACGTCGTGGGGTCGAGTTTGTCCGGTTCGGCGGAGAGTGCCATCACCAGCTCTCCTCCCTCCCGGATGGTCGCGTCGCCGATGGGCACGCTCGTCACGTCCTCCCTCACGGGAGCCGCAGGAAGCGGCTGGATCGGCTGGCAGGCGGTCACGGCGGCGACGAGGAGGGCGGCCGCGGCCAGGAGGCCGGCGGCTCGGCCTCGCCCTGCGGAGGCCGCCGTGGTCGGGATGGGATGCTGCATGAGGTTCCTCACGGATGGACGGGTGGAACAGCTGGTGCCCAAGCGACATCGGATTGAATACAATCGCCGGTACGACGATAAGCTTCGTATACATTCGTTTCAAGGTTATTACCGAAGGAAATCATCGTGATGAAGAACCGGGTGGCCACGGACCGCCTCCACCTGTGGCTCATGCTCATCCTGACCTTCTCCACCGGGGTGATCGACGCCGTCGGCTATCTGGGGCTCGATCGCGTCTTCACGGGCAACATGACGGGCAACGTGGTGCTCCTCGGCATGGCCTTCGCCGGCGGTTCCGACCTGCCCGTCCTCCGGCCGGCCCTCGCCCTCGTCTTCTTCATGCTGGGCGCCGCGCTCGCGGGCCGGGTCCTGCGGAAAGCCCCCGAGGGATGGTCCGGCCGCACCTCGGGCACGCTCCTCGCGGTGACCGTCGGCCTCACCGGGCTCGCCGTCTTCGTCGCGCTGGTCGACGTCACGGCCGAGGAGATCCTCGGCAGCATCACCACCTCGGTCCTGGCGACGGTGATGGGCATCCAGGCCGCGACGGCCAAGCGCCTCAAGGTCGCCGAGATCACCACCGTCGTGGTCACCTCCACCATCACCGGCCTCGCCTCCGACTCCCGCCTCGCCGGAGGGAAGAGCCCTTTCTGGGCCCGCCGTGCCGCGGCGATCGCACTGATCATGGCCGGCGCCGTCGTCGGCGCCGTGGCCCTGAAGGGCGACCTCTGGATCGGCATCGCCGTGTCCGCAGTCCTCTCCGCCGTCGTCACCCTCCTCGGACACCTCCGCCACCGGCGGGACGTAAGGGCCGCCCTCACAGAGAACGCCGGGGAAGCCGCACTACGGTAGGCCTATGCACCAGGTCGATCAGCAGTTCGCATTCCACCGGCTCGCACGATCGTGGCCCCGGCACCGCTGGTGGAGGCCGCTGCTCACCGCCCTCCTCGGCGGCGTCTTCTACGTCGTCCTCCTGCTTCTGGCGCTGGTCACGGGACTCGCCCTCGCCAGCCTCACCCCCGCCGGCGTCGGACCCTACTTCGATGCCCTGTCGGTCCTGGATCTCAGCAACCCGGTGATGTTCGCGTTCACCCTCGTCTCCCTGATCCTGATGATCCCCGCGCTGGCCCTGGCCACCCTGATCGTGGGACCCCGGCCCCTCGGCCTGCTCTCCTCCGTGGCCGGCCGGATCCGGTGGGGGTGGCTCGCGCTGTGCGCGGGCGTCGCCGTCGCCGTGTTCCTCGTGAACCTGGCGGTCTCCTTCGGGGTCGGCGTCCTCTTCCCCGCGGAGGCCGAACCGTTGCCCGTCCCGCCGGAGACGTCCACCCTGATCGTCCTGCTGGCCCTGTCACTCCTCGCCGTCCCGTTCCAGGCCGCCGCCGAGGAGTACGTGTTCCGCGGGTTCCTGATGCAGGCCATCGGCAGCTGGCTCCGCCACCCCGCGTTCGCGATCCTGCTCCCCGTGCCGCTCTTCGTCCTGGGGCACGGCTACGATCCGCTCGGGCAGGCCGACGTCGCCGTCTTCGCGATCTTCGCCGGCTGGATCACCTGGCGGACGGGCGGCCTGGAGGCCGCGATCGCGGTGCACGCGATCAACAACATGACCATCTTCGCCCTCGGGGCCTTCGGGCTCGTCGACGTGAACTCCACCGAGGGGTCGCTGAGCGGGCTCGTCCTGTCCATGGCGACCATGGCGGTCACCGCCGTCGTCATCGTCCGCCTGGCGGACAGCCGCGGCATCACCCGGACGCGGACCGTCACCGTGTGGCCCGCGCTGGAGCCGGCGAACGGGATCCCTGGCCCGGCGCTCCCCCCGCGTCCGGCGACCGACACCGACCGGCTGACGGCCGACCGGCGGCCGATCGACGGCTGACGCACGTCCGCCCGGGGGCTATGCTCGCCGCTATGACCTCCCCCGTCCTCGTCACCGGTGCCACCGGTACCGTGGGTCAGCCCGTGGTGGAAGCCCTGCGTGCCGCGGGAGTGCCGGTCCGGCCCGTGAGTCCGCGCATGACGGACCCCGAGGGGGCCGCCTTCGACTTCGGCGTCCCGGAAACCTGGCCGCCCGCCTTCGACGGCGTGAGCACCATGTTCCTCGTCCGGCCGCCGCACCTCGCGAACGTGGCCCGGGACATGGTGCCGTCCCTCGAAGAGGCACGCCGCTGCGGGGTGCGGCACGTGGTCCTGCTCTCCGTGCAGGGCGCCGACCGCGTCCCCGTCCTGCCGCACGCCCGCCTGGAGCGGTGGCTCCGGGCGTCGGGCATGGCCTGGACCTTCCTCCGGCCGTCCTACTTCGACCAGAACCTGGTGACGGTGTTCGCGGGCGACCTCCGCGACCACGACCGCCTCCTCGTTCCCGCAGGAGCGGCGCGGACGGCGTTCGTGGATGCCCTCGACGTCGCGTCCGTGGCCGCGGCGGTGCTCCGGGAGCCGGGACTGCACCGCGGGCGGGCCTGGACCCCGACGGGCAGTGAGGCGCTCACCTGGTCGGAGGTGGCCCGCATCCTCTCGGAGGTGCTCGGCCGGCCCGTCACGTACTCCGATCCGGGCATTCTCGGCTTCTTCCGGCACGCCCGCGCGGATCTCGGGATGGATACAGCCATGGCCGCCACCACCACGGTCATCCATGCCACCGCCCGGCTCGGCGTCGCGCAGCACCTCACGGACGACGTCCGGCGAGTCACCGGACGGGACCCCCTGACCTTCCGGGCCTTCGCCGACCGTGAGCGGGCCGCCTGGGAACGGCCCGGAGCCTGAACCGGGCTCCCGCCCCAGCCCCGCCTCAGCCCTCGACCCGCAGCCCCATGCCCGCGGCGAGGAAGGGGGCCAGCAGCAGCAGCTGGTGCTCGTCGATCGTGGCGCCCCGCAGCCCGTCGAGGCCGTTGATGCCCCGGAAGCTGCTGGTGCGGAGGTCCACGTCCTGCAGCCGTGCGCCATCGAGCGTGAGGGTGCCGACCGTGCAGTCCCGCAGGGACACGCGGGTGGCCCGGGCGCCGGTGAGGTCCAGCTCGCCGATGATGCATCCGCTCACCAGGACGTCCGTCAGCTGCGCGCTGCGCAGGTTCACGTAGTCGAGCTTCCCGCCGTCGAGGTGGACGCCGTCGAACGTCGTGTCGTACAGCTCCGCCGACCCCCACCGGGTACCGCGCAGCGACGTCTCACGCCAGGTGCTGCGCGGCGCACGGAGCACCGGGGCGAAGAGATCCTCGAACGAGCACCCGACGAACCGGGCGCCCCGCAGCTCGGCGTCGTTCAGGGACACGGCCTCGAGCACGCACTCCTGCAGCGTGATCCCGGCCAGGTCCCCGCCGTCGAGCACCAGCCGTTCGTAGTGCTCGCCGTCCCGGTGGTCGCCGTCCAGCAGATCCGGTGCTTCGACGCGCACGAGGCCCCGCGGCGGGTGCAGGGACAGGCGGGGCGCGTTCGTCGTGCTGCGCGGAGGACGTGGTGGCATCGCGGGATCCGTTCGTTCGTTCGTGGCACGTCGGGCAAGCCGGTGCTACGGGCTGGGCTGTGTTTCCTCCAATCATCGACGACTTAATTCGTCCGAAACATGCCGGCTCCTACAGTTGAACCACCCCCACAACGAAATGGAGCCGCCATGCCGATTCCCGACAGCACGCCCGACAAGACACTCGACCACCCACCCGGGACCGGCACGCAGGACGCCTCCCTCCTGAAGGTCCTCGGCAACTGGGACGCCCTCGCCCTCGGGTTCGGGGCGATGATCGGCTTCGGGTGGGTGGTGCTGACCGGCGGCTGGATCATCTCCGCGGGTACCGGCGGCGCCGTCCTCGCCATGGTGACCGGGGGCGTCATCATGGGCGTCGTCGGCCTGACGTACGCCGAACTGACCGCGGCCATGCCGAAGGCCGGCGGCGAGCACAACTTCCTCCTGCGCGGCATGGGCCCCCGCTGGTCCTTCGTGGGCTCCTGGGCCATCACCGGCGGCTACGTCACGATCGTCGCCTTCGAGGCCGTGGCCCTCCCCCGGACCGCCGAGTACATCTTCCCCGGGCTCAGCCGGATCCCCCTGTGGACGGTCGCCGGCGATCAGGTGCACCTCACCTGGGCGCTCGTCGGCGCGGTCGCGGCCGTCGTCGTCACCCTCATCAACATCCGTGGCGTGAAGATCGCGGGCGCCGCGCAGACCTTCGTGGTGCTGTTCCTCCTGATCATCGGGCTGATCCTCGTCGTGGGCAGCTTCACGGGCGGATCGACGGGCAACATGGAACCCTTCCTCACCGGCGGCGCGGCAGGCTTCTTCGCGGTCCTCGTCGTGGTGCCGTTCCTCTTCGTCGGCTTCGACGTCATCCCGCAGTCCGCGGAGGAGGTCAACATCCCCGCGCGGCAGATCGGCCGCCTCGTCGTCGTCGCCGTCGTCCTCGCGACCATCTGGTACGTGATGACCATCCTGACCACCTCCTCGGCGATGTCCTCGGACGAGCTCGCCGGCGCGGACATCGCAACGGCCGATGCCATGGGCGCGATGTTCGGCTCGGACCTCATGGCCAAGGTGCTGATCGCCGGCGGCATCGCGGGCATCCTCACCTCGTGGAACTCGCTGCTCCTCGGGGCGTCCCGCCTCATGTACTCGATGGCCCGCTCCGGCATGCTCCCCCGCTGGTTCGGCGTGCTGCACCCGCGCTACCGGACGCCGGTGAACGCCCTGATCTTCATCGGCGGGCTGTCCTTCATGGCCCCGTTCTTCGGCACGCAGATGCTCGGCTGGCTCGTGGACTCCGGCGCCCCCAGCATCGTCCTCGCGTACATCCTCGTCTCGCTCGTCTTCGTGATCCTGCGTCGCCGCGAACCAGGCATGGAGCGTCCGCTGCGCATCGGCGGGGCGGGCAGCGGCGGCACGGTGATCGGCTGGATCGCGGTCGTCCTCTGCGTCGCCCTGCTCAGCCTGTACCTGCCCGGCATGCCTGCCGCGCTGACCCCGCCGCCGTGGATCCTGTTCGGCCTGTGGTGGGTCCTGGGCCTCGTCTTCCTGCTGCGCATCCCCCGCGGGATCGCCCCGGGGCCCGACGCCGAGGAGCGACTCCTCGAGAAGCTCGCCGACCGTCCGGGAGCGGCCCGCTGACCCAAGCACGCGTGGTTTACTGGGGCATTCGTCGATCCAGGGGGAGGACAACCGATGACCAGTGGCCCGCAGTCCACGCACGATCCACGCTACGACGGCATCTACCAGCGGGGCGGCGGCACCGATGCGGCGGCGCGGACGGCCCCACCGGTCCCCGCCGCTCCCGAGCTGCCGCCCCTGGCTGAACCGTCCGGCCCCGGCACCACCGTGATCCGCGAGGTGGCGCCGGAGCCGGGCGGCCACGGAGACGCCTCGGCGGCCCCGCGCAATCCGTACGACCCCTGGATCTGGGGCGTCGCAGGGATGCTCGTGGCGCTCGGCGTCTACCTCCTCGCGGCACCGCTGATCCACGCGGAGGCGTACGCCGAGGCCATGACCACGGTCCAGGCCGGCCCCTACTCCGCGCCCTGGTTCACCTACACGGGCCTGGCCTCCCCGGTGCTGCTGCTGGCCGGCGTCACCACCGCCGTCGCCCAGCTCTTCGTGCACTCGATCCGGCACACGCTGCGCGCACGCTGACCGGTCACTGATCGGACACCGAGAGTGCGCCGATCGTCCACCGGTCAGCTGCGGTCGGGGCCAGGGCGCCGCCCCCGTAGTGTGGAGGGCATGGAATCACCGATCGAGAGCTACCTGAAGACCATTCACCGGGAGATCTCAGATCTGAGGGACGGCAAGCCGTACAGCACCATCCCCGCGATGGCGAACGTCGACCCCGACAACTTCGGGATCTGCCTGACGACGGTGGACGGCTACATGTACGAGGTCGGTGACACGCGCGAGGAATTCACCATCCAGTCCATCTCGAAGCCCTTCACGTACGGGCTGGCGCTGGCCGACCTCGGCATGGAGGCCGTCGACGCGAAGGTCGACGTCGAGCCCTCCGGGGACACGTTCAACGAGATCTCGCTGGCGCCCGGGAGCGGCCGCCCGTCGAACGCGATGATCAACGCCGGCGCACTCACGGCCACGTCCCTCGTCCGGTCGCGGGGCGGCAACACGCGCTTCAAGCGCATCCTCGGCACCTACTCGCAGTTCGCGGGCCGCCAGCTGGGCGTCGACGAGGAGATCTTCCGCTCGGAGGTGGAGCACGGCCACCGCAATCGGGCGCTCGCCTACCTGCTGCGGTCCTTCGACATCATCGAGGACGATCCCACGCCGGTCATCGAGGACTACTTCCGGCAGTGCTCGGTCATGGTCAACTGCATGGACCTCTCGATCATGGCAGCCACGCTCGCGAACTCGGGGCGGAACCCGATCACCGGGGTGGAGGTGCTGGACCTGCTCTCCGTGGAACGCGTCCTGTCCGTCATGACCACGTGCGGCATGTACGACGACGCCGGGTCCTGGATCAGTACCGTGGGCATGCCCGCCAAGAGCGGGGTGGCCGGCGGGACGATCGCCGTCCTGCCCGGCCAGGTGGGCCTCGCCATCTACTCGCCGCCGCTGGACGAGCACGGCAGCAGCGTCCGCGGCATGGCCGCGAGCCAGCGCCTCTCCCGCGACATGGAACTGCACTTCGTCCGGGCGGCGCGGGCCGGGAAATCGGCCATCCGCGCCGCCTACGACATCCGGGCCACGCCGTCGGGCATCCGCCGCACGGACGAGGCGATGGACGTCCTCCGCGAGCACGGCCATCGGGCGCGCGTGATCGAGCTGAACGGCGACCTGCTCTTCGCGGGCACGGAGTCCATGGTGCGTGAACTGAGCGGACTCGACGACGACGTCGACTTCGTGATCCTCGACCTGCGGCGCGTCGACGAGGTCGCCGACGTCTCGCTGCGGCTGCTCGGCGAGGCGCGGGAGAACCTCACGAAGGTGGGGTGCGGCCTCGTCCTGATCGACGGCGAGGGCACCCTCGCGGAGACCTTCAAGGACGTGGACGTGCCCGTCCCCACCTTCGACACGCGGACCGCCGCCGTCGAGTGGTGCGAGAACGAGCTCATCACCCGGCACGGCGGGGACCTCCTGCTCCCCTCGACGGTCGAGGTGTCCCAGTGCCCGGCGCTGAGCCCGCTCACCGCCGAGGACATCGAGTCCCTGACGCTGCGCATGGAGGACCGCACCTACGAGAAGGGCCACGTGGTGCGGCGGGTGGGGCAGGTCTTCGGCGGCGTCTACTTCATCCTGTCCGGCAAGATCGTCACGTCGGTGCCCGGGCCCTCCGGCGAGCGCCTGAAGCTCACCACCCTGAGCGCCGGCATGACGTTCGGCGAGCTGGCGCTCGGCAGCGACGACCGCCAGGAGACCACCGTCAAGGCGCTCGAGGACGTGCACGTGAAGGTGCTCACGGCCTCGGCCATCAGGGCCATCGAGGAGGAGGACCCGAAGCTCGCCGTCGAACTCTGGAAGGCGTTGACCCGGGACGCCTACACGCGCGTGGACCTGTACCTGCGCGAGACCGCGGTCCGGATCCGGGACTAGGGTGGTGCGATGACGGTATTGATCGCGGGCTGCGGAGATCTCGGGACCGAGGTGGGGCTGCGCCTGGCCGCGCGGGGCGAGCGCGTGGTCGGCTGGCGCCGCTCCGCCGAACGCCTCCCCGCCGCGATCGAGGGCGTGGCCGTCGACCTCACGCAGCGCCTGCCGCCCGTCCCGGCGGACACCGACGTCGTCGTCATCGCCACCGCCGCCGGGGACCGCACCGAGGCCGCCTACCGCAGCGCCTACGTGGACGCGACCCGCAACATCCTGGCCGCCCTCGAGCGCGACGGCGTGACGCCCCGGCGGATCCTCTTCGTCTCCTCCACCGCGGTGTACGGGGATTTCGACGGCGCCTTCGTCACCGAGGAGTCACCGGCGGAGAGCACGGCGCCCACGGCCCGGCTGGTCCGCGAGGCCGAGCAGGTCCTCCTCGAGGCCCCGGTCCACGGGACCGTCCTCCGGCTCTCGGGCATCTACGGCCCCGGCCGCACCCGGCTGATCGACCAGGTGCGCAGCGGGAAGGCGGTGCTGCCGGCCGAACCGCAGTGGACCAACCGCATCCACCGCGACGACGCCGCGGCCGCCATCGTCCACCTCGTCACCGCGGTGGCGTCCCCCGCGCCGATCTACCTCGGCAGCGACGAGCTGCCCGTGGACCTCGGCGAGGTGCTGCGCTTCCTGGCGGCCGAGCTGGACCTGCCGGACCCGCCGCGGGGCGAGGCGTCGTCGGGCCGGGGCGGTGCCCGCCGCGTGGACAGCAGCCTGCTCCGCGCCACCGGCTTCACCTTCCGGTACCCGACCTACCGCGAGGGTTACCGGGCGGTGCTCGCCGGGCAGGGCGTCAGGCACCCCTAGGCGCGGGCAGCCTCCGCGGCCGCCCGCGCCCGCGCGATGAGGTGCCCCAGCCGCACGAGCGACCACACGAAGATACTCACGACGAGCAGGTTCCGCAGCGTCAGCAGGACGGCGACCGCGGGCTGCAGGTCGTAGCGCAGGGCGTCGTAGAACACCGGGTAGACGAGCGTGGTGAGCGCGGCCGTCGCCAGCATCGCGAGCGCCGGGTAACGCCACTCCGCCGCCTTGTCCAGCACGAGGCCCGCGGCGATCGTCGCCGTGATCCACAGCATGAACTGCGGCGAGCCCACCTTGTTGAACACCACGAGGGTGCTGACGAGGGCCAGCGACCCGGTGGCGAGCAGCGCGGCCGGCTCGGCGCCGCGGTGCAGGGCGATCCCGAGGAACACGGCCACCAGGACCACCGTGAGCGCGAGCAGCGGGGACATGAGGTCCCCCACCAGTCCGCTGAGTGCACCCCGGACCTCCATGGTGTTGATGACCTCGTCCTCGAAGAAGTAGGCGCCGGAGGACCCCGTGATGGCCTGCCACACGCCCGGAGTGCTGAGTGGCGCCTCGAGCTGCATGCCGCGGGCGCCCTGGGCACCCAGGAACCCGGTGAGGTTGCGGACGTCGCCGAACACCGCCACGACGACGGCGATGCCGGCGGTGACGGTGATGCCGGCAGCGAGGATCCGGAGCCGGCCCTCCCGGACGACGACGAGCGCGGCGAGCACCACGGCGGCCGGCCACACCTTCATCCAGGTGGCGGCGCTGAGCAGGAGGGACGCGGCGAACGGCCGTGCGGCGACGATCAGCAGCGCGGTGATGACCAGCGGCGCGGTCAGGCCGTCGATCCTGCCCACGGCCACCGGCCCGAGGAGCGCGGTGGCCGTGAGCCACCAGTAGGCGGCGGTGAACGACGACGGCGTGCCGCGCCGGACGAGGGCGGCGACGCCGACGGCGTTGAGGCCCGCGAAGAGCAGGAACCAGGCGAACTGGTAGAGGTGGGGCCCGAACACGGCGGCGGCGAGCATCGGGGCGAGGGCCCCGGCCGGGTACACCCACGCCGTGTCGATGCCCTCCCAGACGCCGTCGCCCAGGGCCTGGTACGCCCACTCCCGGTAGAAGCGGACGTCGCTGAGCACTCCCCCGCCGAGGATGAACGGCAGCAGCCGCGCGAGGAACCCGGCGTGGATGACGGCGAAGAACAGCCAGACCGAGCGGGCGCTGTTGCGGGTCTCCGGACGGGGCGGGCGGATGCGCACGGGTGCTCCTGATCAACGGGTGGTGGCAGCGGCAATCGTCTCACCCGCCGCGCGACCCGCGCCAATCCGTGACCGACCCCCGTGACAGGTGCGCCGCCTCCGCCCGGTCCACCTAGCTCCGGGAGGGCACGTACCCGAGCGCCTTGTCGACGACGCCGGGCAGCGGCCGGCCCTCCCGCCACAGCAGGAAGTTCCGCTCGAACTGGGCGGCGAGGTCGTCCAGCCAGGTGTCGGTGTTGCTGGCCAGGTGCGGGGTGACGAGGACCGTCGGCAGCGACCACAGCGGATGCCCCGGCGGGAGCGGTTCGACGGCGAACGTGTCCAGCACGGCGCCCGCGATCCGCCCGTCCGCGAGGGAACGGACGAGGGCCTCCTCGTCCACGAGCCGGCCCCGGCCCACGTTGATCACGACCGCGGTAGGAGGGAACGCCGCGATGACCTCCGCGTTCACGAGGTTCTCGGTGGCCGGGGTCAGCGGCGCCACGAGGACGAGCCAGTCGACGTCGCCCACCACCCGCGCGAGGTCGGCGGAGGCGTGGACGCGGCCGAAGTCGTCGTCGTGCCCGACTGCGGTGCGGCCCGCTCCCTCGACCTGCACGCCGACCGCGCGCAGGAGCCGCGCCGTGGCGCGGCCGATGCTGCCCGTGCCCACGACGAGCGCGCGGGTGCCGGCGATGTTCCGGCCTTCGCGCCACGACCACTGTCCGGCCCGCTGCTGGTCGCGCAGCTCACCGAAACCCTTCGCGGCGTGGAGCATGGCCCCGAGGACGTACTCGGCCATCGGCTGGTCGAAGATGCCGTGCGCGTTCGTGACGACGACGTCGGACGCCACGAGCCCGGGGAACAGCAGCTTGTCCACTCCCGCCGCGGCGACGTGCAGCCAGCGCAGGGACCCGGCGGCATGCCATGCGGCGGGCAGCGCCCCGGAGAAGTAGTCCCACAGGTAGAGCACGTCGGCGCCGTCGAGCGCGCGGTCGAGGTCGGGGGCCTGCACGATCCTCACCTCGGCGAGGTCGGCGACGCGCTCGAGCCCGCGCACGGGCCGCGCTCCCTCCAGCACGGCCACGACCGGCCGATCACGCACCGGACTCCCCGGGGCTGTGCGCCAGGGGTCCTGCCTCGGTCGTCGCCCGCGCGTCCTGCGCCGGCCCGTCCGCCCCGGCGCCGCGCTCCGGCCGGTACTCGGTGGACAGGTCGCGGAGGTAGCGGAGCACCACGATCGCGACGGCCGCCGTCGGGACCGCGAGGAACGCGCCGACGAGCCCGAACAGTGTCCCTCCCAGGGTGACGGAGGCGAGGACGACGGCGGGGTGGATCTCGAGCGTGCGGCCCACCAGCAGGGGCTGGATGAAGTTGCTCTCGAGCTGCTGGACCAGCACCACGAGGCCGAGCACCACCAGGGCGCTCACCCAGCCGTACGCGAGGAAGGCGACGAGTGTGGCCAGGAGGCCCGACACGATCGCCCCGACCACGGGGATGAAGGCCGAGAAGAACACGAGCACGGCCAGCGGGATGGCGAGCGGGATGTCCAGCAGCACGAGGCCGAGCCCGATGAAGACGGCGTCGACGAGCGCGACGGTGGCCTGGGCGAAGATGTAGGAGGAGAGCGTCTTCCAGGTGCCGCTCGCGATGGTCGAGGCGTGGCCGAAGGCGGCGGAGTTCGTCCAGCGGGACGCCCACGGCATGAAGCGGTCGCCGTCCTTGAGGAAGAAGAACGTGAAGACGAGCGCCAGGACCACGACGACGGTCAGCGAGGTCAGCTCGCTCAGTCCCGCCGTGATCCCTGAGACGACGTTCCCGACGTTCGACTGGAGCTGGGCCAGGGCCGTGTCGACGACCTCGTCGAGGCTGGCGGCCTCGAGGTTCAGCGGCGGACCGGCGACGAAGTCCGCGAGGTCGGCCACGTTGTCGCGGGCCAGGCCCGAGAGTTCGGTGACGCCGCTCGCGATCGCAGGGATGGTCGCGGCCCCGATGCCGGCGACGACCCCGAGGAAACCGACCAGCGTGAGGAGGGCGGCCAGGACCTTCGGCAGGCCGCGGCGGAGGAACCGGTTGACGGGCCAGAGCACCGAGGCGAGGAGCAGGGCGAAGAGCGTGGGCAGGACGATCGACCACAGCGCCCCGGTGACGTACCAGAGGACCACGAGGCCTGCGAGGACGATCAGCGCCCGCGCGGTCCACACCGCGCTGACCCGCAGCCCGTCCGCGAGCGCGCGGGGGCGGAAACGGCGGGCCACGGTGGACCCGTGCGGCTCGGCGGCCGGGATGTCGGTGTCGTCCGGGATGTCGGTGTCGTTCGGGCCGCTCGGGCTCTCGGGGTGCTCGCGTGTCACGTAGCCATCCTGCCCTACCACCCGGCCGTGACGGAGAATGAACCCATGAGTTCCGCACCACTCACCCCGCCTCCCCGGCAGCAGGAGCGCGCACGGTCCACCCGTGCGGCGATCATCCGAGCGGCGGCCGGTGTCTTCGAGGACCACGGGTACGGGAACACGTCCCTGGCCGCCGTCGCCGCCGCGGCGCAGGTCACGAAGGGCGCGCTGTATTTCCACTTCGCCTCGAAGGACGCCCTCGCGGTGGCGGTGATCGAGGAGCAGCACGCGATCGCCTCGGCGGACGGGGCGCGCGTCCAGGCCCTGGGGCGGCCGGCGCTGGAGACGATGGTGCTGGTCTGCCGCGGCTTCACCCTGCAGCTCATCGAGCATTCCGTGATGCGCGCCGGGATCCGCCTGACCTTCGAGGCGTCGGCCTTCGGACACGACGTCCGCGGCCCTTATCTCGACTGGGCCGTGCGCTTCGGGGAGCTGTCCAGGACGGCCCAGCAGGACGGCGACCTGCGGCCGGACCTCGACGCCGACGCCTTCGCCCGGGTGGTCGTCGGCTCCTACACGGGGGTGCAGATGGTGTCCAACATCCTCACCGGTCGGGCGGACGTGATCGAGCGGCTCGCCGATCTGTGGACGATGCTCCTGCCGGGCGTCGTCGGAGCGGACCGGCAGGAGCGGGTCCCGCAGCTCGTGGCCCTGTTCCGCGACGGCCCCTCCGACTAAAACCGGTCGAACGGTTTGTTTTTGCTCCGGTCGTCGGTAGTGTTGGTGCCGGCACTGCAGGGTCTCCGTGGGGGAAGCACCCTGCCCGGTCCGTCGAGGGCCGTGCCCCGGGCGTCCACGGTCGCGCTTCGCTTCCGTGGGTCGCCCGAACTAGGCTTGCCGGACCTCCCCGACGCCAGCAAAGGTGACGCATGCGCTACGTGAAACTCGGTTCGACCGGCCTCGACATCTCCCCCCTCGCCCTCGGCTGCATGAGCTACGGCTCCCCCGACCGCGGCAACCACGCCTGGACCCTCCCGGAGGAGCAGAGCCGCCCCCTGATCCGGGCCGCCGTGGAGGCGGGCATCAACTTCTTCGACACCGCGAACGTGTACTCGGACGGGTCCAGCGAGGAGATCGTGGGCCGTGCCCTGGCCGAGTACACGCGCCGGGAGGACACCGTGATCGCCACGAAGGTGCACGGCCGGATGCACGAGGGGCCCAATGGCGCCGGACTGTCGCGCAAGGCGATCCTCGCGGAACTGGACAACAGCCTGCGCCGCCTCGGCACCGACTACGTGGACCTCTACCAGATCCACCGGTTCGACCCGACGACACCCCTGGAGGAGACCCTCGAGGCCCTGCACGACGTCGTGAAGGCCGGCAAGGTGCGCTACCTCGGGGCGTCCTCGATGTACGCGTGGCAGTTCTCCAAGGCCCTCTACCTGCAGCGCATCAACGGCTGGACCCGGTTCGTCACCATGCAGGACCACTACAACCTGATCAACCGCGAGGAGGAGCGCGAGATGTTCGGGCTGTGCGCGGACCAGGGCATCGGCGTCCTGCCGTGGAGCCCGCTCGCGCGCGGGAAGCTCACGCGCCCGTGGGACGAGACGACGTCGCGCTCGGAGACGGACGAGTTCGGCAAGACGCTCTACGGCACCCTCGACGCCGACCGTCGCGTCTCGGACGCCGTCGGGACCGTGGCCGAGGCCCGCGGGGTCCCCCGCGCCCAGGTGGCCCTCGCCTGGGTGTCGCGCAACCCCGTGGTGGCGGCGCCGATCGTCGGGGTGGGCAAGCCCGGGCACCTCGAGGACGC
Organism: Arthrobacter pityocampae; assembly: GCF_002927275.1. GTDB lineage: Bacteria > Actinomycetota > Actinomycetes > Actinomycetales > Micrococcaceae > Arthrobacter_D > Arthrobacter_D pityocampae. Next base: position 491,306 of record NZ_PRKW01000003.1, read on the forward strand.
CGTGGCCTCCCTGGATCTCGAGCTGACGGACGCAGAGGTCACGGCCCTCGAGGAGCTCTACGTGCCGCACCCCCTCATCGGGTTCTGATGCCTGTCCTTCCCGGCGTGCGCTGACCCGATGCCCGCCGACCTCGTCCTCCACAACGGCCGCGTGTTCGACGGCCTGTCCCTCCACCCCACCGCGACGGCGGTCGCCGTCGCCGGTGACGCCATCGCGACCGTCGGGACGGACGCGAAGGTCCTGGCGGTGACGGGCCCGCGCACCGACGTCGTGGACCTCCGCGGACGCCTCCTCACCCCCGGTTTCACGGACGCCCACGCGCACACCTTCATGGGCGGCATCGAGGCCCTGGCGTGCAACCTCGAGGGGCACCGGGGAGCCGGCGGCGTGCAGCGCGCCGTCGCCGCCCATGCCGCCGGCCCGGGCAGGAACCAGGACTGGATCACCGGGGCCGGCTGGTACAAGGGAGACTTCGACGGCGGGTTCCCGGACGCCCGCGTGCTCGACGCCGTCGTCCCGCACCGTCCGGTGCACCTGATCAACCGGGACCACCACAGTGCCTGGGTCAACACGGCGGCGCTGGAGCGGGCCGGCATCGACGCGCGCACCCCGGACCCGCCGGACGGGCGGATCGGCCGCAGGGCGGACGGCTCGCCGAGCGGGATCCTGCACGAGGGGGCGATGTCCCTGGTCGCCCGGCTGCTGCCGCCGGTCACGCGGGCCACCGTCGAGGCCGGGATCCTGTACGGGCAGCGGCACCTCCATGCGCTCGGGGTGACGGGCTGGCAGGAGGCGATCATCGGTGACTACGCCGGGTACCCCGACGCCGCCCCCGCCTACCGTTCGCTCGCCGCCTCGGGGCAGCTGACCGGCCGGGCGACCGGTGCGCTCTGGGTTCCGCGGGGACTCACCCTGCAGGACATCCCGGACCTGATCGGGGACTTCCGCGAGCGCCGGCGCATCAACGCGGAGGCGGGCTTCCCGACCTCCAGTGCCAAGATCATGGTCGACGGCGTGCCCGAGAACCGGACCGCCGCCCTGCTGGAGCCCTACGAGCCCGTCGGCTGCGACTGCGTGCCGGCCTCGGCCGCGGACCGCGGGCCCACCTACCTCCCCCCGGAGGTGCTCGACGCCGTCGTCGCCGCCCTGCAGTCCGCGCGGTTCGACCTCCACCTGCACGCCATCGGCGACCGCGCCGTCCGGACGGGCCTCGACGCGGTGGCCCACGCCCGGACGCACGTGCCGTCCGGCGGCTCCTGGCGGCCCCGGCACACCATGGCCCACGTGCAGCTGGTGCATCCCGACGACGTCCCGCGCTTCGGGGAGCTCGGGGTGACCGTCAACGCGCAGGCGCTCTGGGCCTGCAGCGACGAGCAGATGCGCGCCCTCACGGTGCCCCTGATCGGCGAGGACCGCGCGCAGTGGCAGTACCCGTTCGCGTCGATGCTCTCCGGTGGGGCACCCCTCGCGATGGGCTCCGACTGGTCCGTCTCCGACGCCGACCCGTGGCAGGCCCTCCATGTGGCGGTCAACCGGACGCACCCCGACCATCCGGGCATCCCGCCCCTGGTGCCGCGCGAGGCGCTGACCCTCCGGGCGGCGCTGTCCGCCTACACGGCGGGCTCCGCCCGGGTCACGCGGTCGACGGCGGGGATTCTCCGCGCCGGCCTGCCCGCGGACCTCGCGGTCCTCACCGTCGACCCGTTCGCGCTCGAGGCCTCGGAGCTGCACACGGTGGCGGTGGACCTCACGGTCGCGGGCGGGCACGTGGTCTTCGAACGGTAGCGGGTCACCAGCGCCGGAATCCGCCCTCCGTGCTGAGCACCTGGCCCACCATCCACCGGCCGTCGTCGCTCAGCAGCCACGCGATGAGCCGCGCCGGGTCGTCCGGCTCACCGAAGCGCCCCGACGGGCAGTGCGTGAGGACGTCCCGGAGTACCTCCAATGGCCGGTCCGCCGTCCCCTCGTCCAGGTAGCCGGTGTTCACCGGTCCCGGGTTGACGGTGTTGAGCAGGATGCGCCGGTCCACGAGGTCGTCGGCCACCGAGGCCGTCAGCCCGGCGAGTGCGGCCTTAGACGCCGCGTAGGCGATCTCCCCGGGCATGGGGCCGGCCACCTGGCCCGAGGTCATCCAGATCACGCGGCCGCCCTCGCGTCCGTCGTGCTGGTCCGCGAAGTATTTGGTGGCCAGGAGGGTGGAGCGGGTGTTGACCTGCCAGTGGGCGTCCAGGTCCTGCCAGGAGATCTCGCCGAGCCGCCCGTCGCCCCCGCTCCTCGCGTGGTTGCAGACGAGGCCGTCCAGGTGGCCGAGGGCCCCCGCCGCCGTGATGAGCTGTTCGCCGCCGTCGGGGTCCGCGAGGTCGATCCCCGCGTGGGCGAGCTCCGCGCCGTCGCGCATCCGGCCGCGGATGCCGGCGACCACGGCGTCGATGCTGTCGGCACCCCAGGGCTGCTCGTCGTCGTGCGGCGCGAAGTGGTGCAGGAACAGGCTTGCGCCCATGGCGGCGAGGCGGGAGGCCACGGCGTAGCCGATGCCCTGGCGCCGGCTCACCCCGGTGACCACGAAGGTGCGGCCCGACAGGGGGTAGGGAGAGTTCATGACCCCAGCCTAGGTGTGGGCGCTTCGCTAGGCTGGAGGCACCACCGAGCCTCCCGAGGAGATCCATGCGTCCGACCACGAGAGCCCGCATCCTGACGGCCGGCGCGGCGGTGGCCCTCGGGCTGTCCGGCTGCGCTGGCGGGCCTGTCCTCGACGTGCTGGAGCAGGACCAGAAGGACCAGGACGTCCTGACCATCCGGACGGACCTCGACGGCATCGACCTCGCGACCACGCGGTTCCTCGCCGAGCAGGACGGCGTCGAGTACTTCGCCGCCCGGCCGACCGCCGGCAGTGCGAGCGAGGACACCGTCTGCCTGCTCGCGGAGGAGGGCATCGGGGTGGGCCTGGAATGCGCGCCGCTCGAGTCCGGGGCGGCCGGTGCGGTGATGCGCGACAGCCGGGCGACCGTGGCACTGCTGCCCGACGACATCGACCGCAACGCCGTCACGGACGACGGCTTCGCCCTGCTACACCCTAATCTCGCGATCCGTCCGGCCGACGCGGGGTGAACCGGCGCTGCGAACCGTCCTCCGTGCAGGACGTGGTGGACACTCCTGTCCCGTCCGTGCCTAGCATGGGAGCACCAGGAACGGACGGAGATGGAGGAGCCATGGCGGTTGCAGGGGACGACGGCGGCGAACTGATCATCGGGGACGTCACGCACACGGGCGGTCGCGCCCTCGCGATCGGCCTGTCCTCCTCGACGGACAGCGCGGGCCGGCCGATGGTCAGCGTCGGCTGGGTGGAGCAGGGTGAGCAGCTCGGGCTCACCCTCGACGAGGCCGTGGCGCTGCGCGACGAACTGACGCGCATCATCGACGACGCCGGAGGCGCGCGCCCCCAGGACGACTAGGCCTGCACCTGGCTCGTTCCCACGGTGATCCGGTGGTTCTGCTCGCACTGGAAGACGGCGAGTGTGCCGGGCGGAACCGGCCCTTCGGCGGGCCACTGGTCCTCACCGAGTTCGACGAGCGTGGAACCGCAGCTGGGGCATCGTGCATCCATCAGTTCTTCTCCCTTCCTTCGCGTGATCATTTCTTACTACCCGCATGCCGCGGTCCGGGCCAGGAGCAGGAAACCACTGGAGCGCGAGGGCGCGCGTGCCTATAATCGGGCGTGCTCACGGCCGGCGTCGATCTCGCAGCGGAACCGAAGGGCACCGCCCTGGCCGTGATCGACTGGTCCGGCACCGCAGCCACGGTGGAGGTGACCCTCGGGGTCCCGGATGCCGCGATCGCACGGGTTGCCCCCGACGTCGACCGCCTCGGCATCGACTGCGCCTTCGGGTGGCCCGACGACTTCGTCGCCTTCGTCACGCGCCATGCCGAGGGCCTGCGCGTGGACGGCGGCGGGGCGGAGGGTCTGGCGTGGCGCCGCCGCCTCTCCTACCGCGCGACGGACCGCGTGACCCGGGAGCTCACGGGCCGGTGGCCGCTGAGCGTCGCCACGGACCGGCTCGGCCTCACGGCGATGCACTGCGCCGCACTGCTGGACGCGATCGGCGAGGCCCTGGGTGCACCCGTGGACCGCGCGGGCGGCGGCACCGCCGTCGAGGTCTACCCCGCGGCCACGCTGCGGGGCTGGGGTTTCGACACGCGCGGCTACAAGAACGACGACGGCGTGCGTGAGGCCCTGCTGGACAGGCTCCTGGCACGGGCGCCGTGGCTGGACCTCGGGAGCACGGTCCGGCAGCTCCTGGTCTCGTCGGATGACGCGTTCGACGCCGTGATCGCCGCCCTCGCCGCCCGGGCGCACGCCCTCGGCCGGACCCATCCGGTCCCGCGGGGGTACCGGGACCAGGCGCGCCGGGAGGGCTGGATCGCCCTGCCCGTGGGACGGTTGGAGGAGCTCGCACCGCAGGGTGCGCGGCGCGGGGAACCGGGATAGGAGGCAGCGCCCATGGATCTGGCCGAACGGGCGGGGGCCCTGTACGTGCTGCCACTCGATCGTTTCACGGCGGCGCGCAACGCCGCGGCGAAGGACGCGGCGCAGGACGGCGACGGGGAACTCGCCGCAGCCCTCCGGGCGCTGCCCAAGCCGTCGTCGGCGGCGTGGCTCGTCAATGTGCTCGTCGACCGCCGTCGGGACGAGGTGGAGCAGGTGCTGGAGCTCGCCGCTTCGCTCCAGGAGGCGCAGGCGAGCGTCGACCGGGCACAGCTGCACGCGTTGGGCCAGCAGCGGCAGCGCCTCCTTGCCGCCGTCGCACGGCAGGCGCTGGACGCCGCCGCGGAGGTGGGTCACGACGTCGGCCCCGCGGCGCTGCCCGGCGTCGAACAGACCCTGCGGGCGGCCCTCGCCGACCCGGCTGCGGCGGCTGCGGTCCTGACCGGGCGGCTGGTGCGCCCCCTCGAGGCGAGCGGCTGGGATCCGGTGGATCTCGACGGCGCCGTGGCGGGGCCGTTCACGCCTCCGGGAGCTTCCTCCGGTTCAACCTCCGGTTCAGCTTCCTCCGGTTCGGTGGCGGGAGCCGAAGGGTCCGGTCCTGGCGGACAGCAGCGCGAAGAGGCCGAGGCCAGGCTGGCTGCATTGCGCCAGGCGCTGGTGGATGCGCAGGACCGGCTTGCGGCGACGACCAGGGCGTCGGAGCGCCTCGCCCTGCGGCGCGACGGGCTGACCGCCTCCATCGAGGACCTCGAGGACCGCCTCGGTGCGCTGCGGCGGGAGCTGGCCGACGTCGACGAGCAGGGCAGCACCCTGGCCCGCGAGAAGGAGACCGCTGTGCGCTCGGTGACCGAGGCCGGGGAGGCGGAAGCCGATGCGGCCCGGGCACTGCGGGACGGGTGACGCCGGCCCCGGGATCAGGTCGGAGTTCGCCTAGGTCAGAGTTCGCCCACGTCAGAGTTCGCCCACATCACAGTTCGCCCACATCACAGCTCGCCCACGTCACAGCTCGCCCACGTCGATACCCGGCGCGCCGCCGTCGTCGTGCGGGTGTCTCCTGACCTCCCGCTGGGCGCGGTCGGCGAAGCCGTGGAGTGCGCGACGGTCGCCGGCGGAGAAGCGGTGGGGGTACTGATCGAGGATGCAGAAGGTGCCGATGTTCCATCCTCCGGGGCCGCGCAGCGGGTACGCCGCGTAGAACCTCAGCGAGGGCTTGCCCGTCACCAGCGGGTGGTGGCGGAACTGCTCGTCGCCCAGCGTGTCGGGAAGCACGAGCGGGGCGGACGCGTGGACGACCTCGCTGCAGAAGGTCTCCTGCCGGGGCAGGAGTTGGCGCAGCGGTCCGACGGAGGCCTTGAGGAACCGGTGATCCGCGCCGATCAGGGCGACGCTGGCTGAACTCACCTCGAAGGCGTCGCGGGCCTCGCTCACGAGGGCGTCGAGCGCCGGGGCCGGACCGGATGCCAGCAGGCCGCTCGCGGTGAGCGAGCGCAGGCGCTCGGTCTCGGCTTCCTCGTCGGTGAGCAGCCAGGCCGCGGCTGCGCTGATGGTCGGGCTGTCGGTGGTCCGGACACCGCCCATCGAGTCGAGGATGTACGGGACGCAACTGGGGAGGTTGCGGTCCCAGAACATCTCGTTGAGGGCGTGCGCGAGGATGTCCCGGTCCAGGTCGCCCAGGTCCGCGTCGTCGTCCGGCCGGCCCGGCTCGGCCTGCAGGAAGCGCTCCACGTGCGCCTCGGTCCGCCGTCCGCCCAGTGCGCAGTAGTCGAGCCAGACCTCCTCGAGGGAGAGGCCGCCCGTCGACAGCGCGGTGAGCATCAGCTCCAGTTGGATCTGATGCACGGCGTCTCTCCTCGAGGTACTGGGTCATGCTGTCCCCCAAGAAGATCAGCATGCTTATTGTTCTACGGTAGCGGAGGATCGGGTCGAGGAGAAGTGCCGACGTCCTCCTGGCGTGACCCGGCAGCAACCGACCGCGGGTCGTCGATGCCGCAGCGTGCGGCGAGATCCGCGATGGTGTCCACCGTGGCCACCCGTCGGGTGCCGCCCAGACCGGGCACGGGAAGGGGGATGATGGGCGGCACGGTCGTGGGTAGCGTTGCCGTGGCGGCCCCCGTCATCACGAGGGGTGCGACCTCGTTGGCGAACGGCCAGCCCATTCCCTCGTCGGTGGCCAGGTCCCAGTTGTACGCACCCCGGAGCGAGGGGTGAGTGGCCTGCAGCGTCCTCCAGGCGCCCGAGACGGCGGCGAGGGTCGAGTAGTCCGCCGCCCGGCCCAGGCCGAAGCCGACCCCTACCCGGCCGGCGTCGCCCATGCGCGCCACCCACTCCCCGACGGACGCGACGATGTAGTTCTCGGCGGCCAGTCCGGGTCCGTCGTAGTACTGCGGGTTGACCATGTCCAGGGCGCCGGCGTCGATCATCGCCCTGCAGTGCGCCACGTCCGCCGGACGCCAGGGGGCAGGCGGGCTGGTGATCGCGAAGCTCTGGCCGTAGAAGGACTTGAGTTGCCGGGAGATCCAGATCATCTGGTCGGTGGCGGGCTGCTGCTCGCCCTCATAGGTGTTCCAGTCGAGTCCGTCGAATCCACCGAGGTCGCCGTAGATGCGCCTGATGCTGTCCAGGAAGGCCTGGGCCCGCGGACGGGTGGAGAGGTCGACGTTGGCCCCGGCCCCGCCGACCGTGAGGATCACCGTGCGCGTCCTCCGCAATTCAGCCAGATCCGCCGTGAAGTGGGTGGCCGCTCCGCGTCCGTTGCCCGGACCGGTCCACTGCACCGCGCCGGTGGTGCCGGGCGCGCCGCCGACCGGGGAGGCGGAGAACAGGAAGACGGTGTTGTAGTGCGAAGGAATGTCCCTCAGCCGGATCGGTGCACCCCAGGACGTCCAGTACCCCGCGACCACGCGGTTCGGAAGTGGCGCCATGATTCTGCTCCTCGATCTCGGGACCGGTTTGTCGTACGGATAGCCCTCGGGTACCGGCCGCTCCGAGGGGTCGGCGGGGCGCAGCACCCCACCGCCGGCCCCGACTGCCGGTCTCAGGACGGGAGGAAGTCCGGCCAGGGAGGCCGCTCCCAGGAAGAACGAGCGGCGGGTGATCATGTCCTGCCTCCCGCCGCTCGTCCATGTGTCCTGCCTACCTGGCGTCGTCGCCCTTGCCGCACGCCACCCCGTCCTTGTTGGAGTCCAGCCCGAGATAGTCCTCGTCCTGGACCGCGAGTCCGTCGGGGATCAGCGCCCGGACGTCCTCACAGAGGTAGAACGCGGCCATCTCGGGTCCGTCCATCCCCGTGTGGCCGGCATGCTCGGCCGCGAGCCGCGGCGGGACGGGAGGCAGGCAGGCCCCGTCCGTGCCGTAACCCGGCACGCAACCGCCTGCCAGTGCCGCATCGGACACGTCATCGCCGTCCAGGCCCTTGTCCGCGTCGCTGGTCATCCTGATGCCCTGGGCCTGCTCGGGCGCGGGCTCGTTGACCCCCTCGGCCTCGGGTGCGACGTCCGCGATCGGAACGTCGGCCTCGGGGACCTGCGCGTCCGGACGGGCGTCGGGGGCCTTCACGGGAGGCGATACCAGGGGTTGCTCCGCGCCGGGTGCGCCCACGGCGGAATCGACGGCGCACCCGGTGAGCAGGAGCAGTCCTGCTGCAGCGGCTGCCACGAGTTGTGCTCTCATCGGACGTTCACCATCCTTGCAACGGAGGGGACACCGCCGGCATCGAGGACCGTGAGCATGTACGGGCCGGGAGGCAGCAGTGCGGGGTTGGAGGGCACGGTGGCGCGACGAGTCGCGCCGGTGCCGGTAATGGGCAGGTCCACCAGGCGGGCGTTGGTGTCCGTCTGGTGCGTGGCCGAACCCACGGCGGTGAGCGAGGCGCTGACGACGTCCCCGGTGACGCCGAGGTCGAGGCCCGCACCGTAGCCGGCCGTCCCGGGAGCTGCCGTGATCGTCGGGCGGGTGCCCTTGAACAGATAGCCCGGCTCGTAGATCGAGACGCGCATCTCGAACGACCCGTCCGCCGGGTTGGAACCGAAGACCGCGACGCGGCCGTCCATCAGCACCAGCGAGGAGGAGTGGTAGTTGCGGCCCACCGGGTCCGCCGCCACCGTCGACCAGGCGTTGGTCGCCGGGTTGTAGGTCGCCGCGCGCAGCACGTTGCCGGCACGGGGCCCGGTGCTGCCGTTGGAGGACAGGACGGTGCGGTCGGGCAGCGTCGTCAGGTTGACGTACATCCGCCCTTCCGGCCCCGGAAGGGCAGGTCCGGGCTTCCATGCGGGGCTGGCCGAATTGAGGTTGATGAGGTCGACGCTGTTGGTCGCACCTCCCCGATCGGTCGATCCGCCGCCCGCGATCATGAAGGTCTGGTTCTGCGCCGGAGGGAGCAGGACCGAACTGGCCTGGTCACGCAACTGTCGGTCCCGCAGGCCCGGGACGTCGCCGCTGGTGGCATTGCGCCAGTTGTGGATGACCGAGCCTGTCGCTGACGGCGAGTTACCGAAGGTGTAGCCGCCCGTGAAGAACAGATTGCCGTTGGCCATCAGGAAGAAGTGCGGGTAGGTCCCCCAGTACCGGTTGGTCTGGGGGGTGGCCGTGCGCGGCTGCCACTGGTTGGTCGCCGCATTGAACATCTCGACGGCGGTCGACCCCTTGGCCACACCATCGCGATTGTCGTAGCCGCCGACCGACCAGATGTTGCCGTTCTCCAGCTTGGTCAGCGTCGGGTACCAATGGCCGTCGATCGTGTCGTTGACCTTCGTGTAGCTGTCGGTACCGGGGTTGAAGATGTAGGACTGCTTCGAGCCGATGTAGCCGATCGCGCCCCTGTGTCCCGCGTAGCCGTCCGTGCCACCGCTGATGAGCACCCTGCCGTCCGGAAGGGTGACGTGCCCGGCGCAGAACATGTCGTAGGGCACCGGGATCTCCTTGAAGGCACCGGTGGAGGGGTTCCACACGGCGCTCTTGAAGGTCCCGGCGTCGAAGTCACCGGTGTTGTTGCCCGAGCCCGCGAGCAGCAGCACCCGACCGTCGCGCAGCAGCGTCGAGTGGATCGCCCGTGCGGGCAGCGGCGCGTTCGCGACGGTCCAGCGGCCCGTTGCCGCCAGACCGGTCGGTGGAGGCGGCGTCGGCGTCGGCGTCGGGGTCGGCGTCGGCGTCGGCGTCGGAGCGGTGCCGCCCGGCAGCGTGACGGTCGCCCCGACCGTCGCGTGCTGGCGCAGCCAGTCGGCGGAACCGTCATGACCCGAAAGCACGTAGCCCCCTGCCGGAATGGCCATTCCGGGTTTCAGGTCGCTGCGTGCGGAAACCCGCCCGTTCGACGCGACCGCAGCCTCGAAGCCCCACTGGTTGGCCGGACTCGCGGTCCCCGTGTATCGGACCAGGAAACCGGCCTGGCGGGGCACGTTGGTACCGTTCAGGACGCGCTTGGCAGCCCCGATCTGGACCTCGTTGGCCGCGGGTGGAATGATCGGAGTCGGGGTCGGGGTCGGGGTCGGAGTCGGAGTCGGCGTCGGCGTCGGTGTCGGGGTCGGCGTGGTCGTGCCGCTACCCACCTGCACCGTCGCACCGACCGGCGCGTTCGTGCTCAGCCAGGTCGCAGAGGCCTCATGTCCGGACAGCACGTAGCCCCCGGCGGGGATCGCCATCCCGGGCTGGTAGCGCGACACAGCGGTCACCTTGTTGTCCGGCCCGACGGCGACCTCGATGCCGTACTGGTTGGCGGGGCTGCGGGTGCCGGTGTACCGCACGAGTGACCCGGCCGCGCGGTAGATGTTCGTGCCGGTGAGTGTCCGGACGGCGGAGCCGATGCGGACCTCGTTGGCGGCGGGAGCCGTCGGCGGAGGGGTGGTGCCCCCGAAGTTGATGGTGACCTTCGCCGCGGCGCTGCGGCCCGGGGGCCCACCCCATGTGCGCACCCACTCCTCGTCGAGGACGTGCGCCTCCACCGAGTATCCCGCCGTGTTCGGCAGGGTATAGGTCCGCGTGCCGGGGAGCTCGTACGCCCCGTCCCTGGTGGTCATCCGGCCGGCGACGGCCCAGGAGCTGCGCCAGGTGCCGTCCGTGCGGGAACCCGCGGCCGGAGCCGTGGCCTCGGCGAGCAGGATCTTGCCCTCACTGTTCTCGGGGACCTGCCGGGTGAAGTCGGGGTGGTAGAGCCACCACTCGACCTTGACGATCGCGCCGCGCGCAGGCTGGGTGGCCCGAGCGCTCGCCTCCAGGGGCACGGTGCCGCTGAGGGTGGCACCGGGGGCAGGCGCGGACATGGTGACGGCGACGCACTGCGTTCCCCAGGGACAGGGCGCGGCGCTGGCAGGAGAGATACCGACCAGACCGACCAGAAGCACGGTGGTCAGCACGGCCAGGTACCGGCCCAGTAACGCCCGTAGAGATTTCATCGGATCCCTTTCTTGTCCCGTGACGGATCAGTCGCGGGTGTAGATGAGCCAGTTGTCACCCGGAGCGGATGACGCGGGGAACGGCTCGAAGGCCAGGGCATACGCAGCGCTCTCCTCGAGCGCGTCCAGGAAGACCGCCTGCGCAGCGTCCTGGTCCGGGTCGCCCACGCTGGAGCTGCGCAGGATCACCGTCTGGTACCGCTCGTCCCCGACGGCGGCCCGGATGCGGTCCTCCCCCTCGAAGTAGAGCTCGAACGTCGTCTCCCAGGCGATGCCGGGCAGATCACGCGTGTGGTAGTCGAGCGCGTCGGTGGCCGAGCTGATGTACAGGCCGCCCTGGGGATCGGATTCGATGGCCATCACCACGCTGCGGACGTTGGTCCAGCGATACATGGTGTCGGCGCGGACCAGGGGGAACAGCGCCATGATCAGCACCGCCATCACCACCGGGGTGACCATCAGCGGGTAGCGGGAGATTCGCGCCAGACCCCACCCGATCGGCAGAGCGAGAAGCATGACCGAGTAGGCCAGGTGCTTCTCGAACGAGACGGCCTCGCCGAGGATCATCTGACCGACGGGCAGCGCCGTCGAGGCGAGGACCAGACCCGACCCGAGAAGCAACAGCCGCCGGTCGCCGGCACGGAACATCAGCAGCAGCGACACCGCTGCGAGCAGCAGCAGGAAGATCAGATGATCACCGACGAGGGCGAGCAGGGCCCCCGTGGTGGTCGGGGACAGTGCCTGGCGGGCGGTCGTGGTGAAGGCGACGTCCCGGGCGAGCGATTCCCCCCAGAGTGTCCAGGCGGTGGCCAGCAGGCCCAGCGTCACTCCGGCCGCGACGAGGGCGCGGCGAGCCCCCAGGAAACCCAGGACGAAAGTCGCCGCGAGCACGACCGGCACGAAGATGCCGGCGGTGTACTTGGTCAGGGCGGCCAGCGTCAGCACACCGCCCAGCACGACGGCGGACGGGTAACCCCTGCGCGTCAGTCCCACCCATAGGCCGAGAGCGAGCAGGAAGATCACGAGGGCGTCGAACGTCCCCAGCCAACCGGTGAAGATCACCGGGCCGGAGAGCATGAACGTGGCCGCAGCGAGCAGACCGGCGCGCCTGCCCCACAGCTGCCGTGCCGTGCCGTAGAGGGCCATCGCCGTGCCGAGTACACAGACCAGACTGAAGAGCCGGACGAGGTAGAGACCCCCGACGGAGTCCAGCAGGGCAGCGAGCACGGGATAGAGCGCGGGCATGCCGGAGAAGAACGCACCGGCATCGCCGAGCGGACGACCGTTGACCCAGTGGTCGAGGTAGGCGTTGCCGGCGTTGATGTACAGCGCCTCGTCGATGAATGCCGTGTTGCGCAGGCGGACCGCGAGCGCGACACCGTAGGCAAGGACCAGTGCCAGGAGCAGCCACTGCTTCCTCTCCCGGCTCATGGGCGGGCGAACCGGTGGCGTGATCTGCGATGCCTCCGAAGGCATCAGTGCGGTGGCGGTCATGGCTCCTGCTTCTCTGCTCGTGCCCGGTGGGTCTGGTCGAACCGGTCGGTGGGTAGCTCGGTGTCTGCGGCGACGACCCGGCCGAAACACAGGCCCTGGGCGTAGTAGTGCTCGACGATCAGCGGCAGCGCCTCGATGGTGAGCGGCTTGCCGTCGTGCATGAGGAGGATCCCGCCGTCCGTCATCCCCTTGGACTTCTCCACCACCTGCTCGACGGTCGTGGCCTCGAAGTCCTTGGAGTCGACGGTCCACAGGACCTCGAGCATTCCGCGGCTCTCGACTGCAGCCCGGATCTCGGCGCTGGTGTTGCCGAACGGTGGGCGGAACAGCGGCGCGGCGTCATGGCTCAGGTCGCGGTGCGTGACCGTTGCCGCGTCGATGTCGGCCAGGGCGTCCTTCAGTCCCACGGCCAGCAGGTCGGGGTGGGTCATCGTGTGGTTGCCGAGTTGATGACCGGCAGCCAGCGTGCGCTCGACCAGACGGGAGTGGACCCGTTCCTGGGTCCCGGTGTTGAAGAACGCCGCAGGGATCTCGTAGTGGTCGAGCACGGCCAGGAGGTCGGGGGTGAGGTTGGTGGGTCCGTCGTCGAACGTCAGGGCCACGTAGCCTGCACAGGCAGCCGGCGGCTTCAGCTCCGGCAGGTAACTCATGTCCACGCGCTCGATCGATGCCTCGTCGCGAGGGATCGGGGTGGGCGGCAGCGGCTCTTGAGCAGCACACCCCACGAGGGAGAGCATGAGCACCGCGACGGCGGCCCCGACGTACGGGGCCACCCTGCGGCTCAAAACTCCTCCTTCGGCCGCAGCCGCGTCAACACGACCCCGGCCATGATGAACGCCACGCTGGAAACGATGATCCAGAATGCGTCCAGTCCCGTAGCCGCCAGCGTGGCGGCTGACGCGCCGGCTGCTGCAGCACTTCCATTTGCTCCGTACATTGGTCTCTCCTCCTCTCAGGTGATCCAGACGCGCGCTTCGCGGCGCACGGCTCCGAACAGGGAACGCCAGTACACGATGAACATGGCGTTGTCATAGAGCCAGAGCGGGACGAAGAGGACGGCCGTCCGTATGGAGGCCTGATCCTTCGTGCGGTACGCCGTGACGATGTTCTCTGCCATGAAGATCGGCAGCAGGAACCAGTACAGGGGATTGGGCGTGATGCCCCAGAGCAGCCAGCTCAGCACCAGCGCGAGCAGCGCGGCCGGGAAGAGCAGGGACGAGAAGAACGTGAACGCCACCCCGCCCCAGGTGCGGCGCGTGATCCCGTTCCAGCCATAGAGCCAGAGCGACTCCATGGCGCCCCGGTACCAACGCAGGCGCTGGATCTCCAGGGCCTCGATGGTCGGCATGACGTCGGTGACGACCGGGCACCGCTTCGTGCTGGAGCAATCGAAGCCCAGATGCCGGATCGCGAGGGTCAGCTCGTAGTCCTCGGTGAGGGAATCCTCCAGGTAGACCGTGCCGGGAGTGCCCGGAAGGGTGGTGCCCCGCGCCTCGGCGATGGCGCGGAAGACCTGCACCGGGAACAGCGACGCCGCGCCGGACAGGACATGCACTTTTCCGCCCTGCCGCCCCATGAGGCGGGAACCCCGGGCATATTCGATGGCCTGCGCGCGCTCGACGAAGTTGGTCGGCGTCCGTGCGACGATGCAGCCCGATACTCCGCCGAGATCGGCCTTGACGCCGTACACCCACAGGGCGTTCTTGACGAAGTCGGCGCCGAGTTCGCCGTCGGCGTCCTGGGCGAGGATGTAATCCCCGTCATCGAGGAGCGGCATGACCAGGGCGAGTCCCTGGTTGAGGGCACCGGCCTTCTTGGCCCTGTTGCCGACGGTTTCCACCACCTGGGCGCCGGCCGCCCGTGCCAGGCGCACGGTGTCATCGGTGCAGTTGTCGGCCATGACGATGACCAGCGCGGGCTGAATGGTCTGGGCGAACTGGCTGCGGACCGTCTTGACGATCCCTTCCTCCTCGTTGTGCGCCGGAATGAGCGACACGATGCGGGGACCGGGCCGGTCCAGGCCGGACAGATCGAGGCCGGCGGCGTAAGGCGCCGCGGCCGGGCGATCGATCGGCGAACTGATGATGGAATTCAATGAGACCTCCTCGAGACCGATAAATCTCGAACCCCTTCACAGCGGAGCGAGACTCGAAATCACGGCATTTCGACGACCGCCACTCGGAGCCGCAGGTATGGTCCTTGCGCCCTCTACGTGTAGTGGCACGTAGGGGCGCTGACAACCAGGCCGGCGGCCGGAAAAGGGGATGATCGGTAGCTGAATATGCCTTGTCCCTACAGCATGGAGTGGTCCGTAATTTTGAGCCCGAGTAGGTAGTACCTAACTTTCAGGGAGTAATTACTTATTCGACTCTGATGATTCACTCAGTTACACGGTCGAATAAACGCGTGTGAGTAATGAGTGCCGCGAAAGGGTCGCCCCGAGTCCCGCAGAGCCCGTTGCCGCGGACCCCGTCGAAGGCTACGAGGAGTCGCTGGTCTCCCGCCTCCGAGCGCTCGAGGACCTGAAGAGTGCAGTAGCGGCAGACCAGGCACGCACAGCGCTGGCGCTGGATATCGCCCGACGCCGGGCCGAGGCGGCCGCCGGCATGCCCGCCGACCAGCGCGGCCGGGGTGTCGGCGCCGAAATCGCCCTGGCGAGGAGGGAATCTCCACACCGAGGCTCACGGTTGCTGGGATTGGCACGGACGCTCGTCATCGACATGCCGCACACCCTCGCAGCACTCGAGTGCGGTGTCCTCGATGAGTGGCGGGCCACCCTGATCGTCCGGGAGACCATCTGCCCGAGCGCCGAGGACCGCCGGGCGGTGGACGCCGAACTGGCCGCGGACCCGAGGGACCTCGAGGGCGTAGGGACCCGGGAAGTGAGGAACAGGGCGCAGAGGATCGACGTACGCCCGGATCTGGGGGCGGCCGTTGACAGGGCCCTCAAGGCCGCCCCCGAACGCCATGTCAGTTGCCGACCCGCTCCGGACACCATGGCGTACCTGACCACCTTGCTCCCCGCCGCCGAGGCCATCAGCGCCTACTCCGCCCTGTCCCGCGATGCTGACACGCAGACCAACGCCGGGGGCAACCGGGGGCTCGGACGGGGACAGCTGATGGCCGACGCCCTCGTCGAACGAGTGACCGGTGCGCCCGCAGGATCGGTGCGGGTCGACGTCCAATCGATCATGACGGACCGCACGCTGCTGCAGGGCGACAGCGAGCCGGCGTACCTGCCGGGGTACGGGTATGTGCCGGCGCAGTACGCGCGGAATCTCCTCCGAGACGGTTCGGGGAGTCATCGCGGTCCGGGCGAGACCTCGGCGGACGCCCGGGACGCCCAGAGCCCTGCAGGCGCCCAGCACCCCGAGGGCAAGGCCGGACACACCCACGATCAGGCGGCTCAGGCATGGCTGAGACGGCTCTATACCGCCCCGGACACCGGCCGACTGGTGGCCATGGATTCCCGGGCCCGGCTCTTTCCACCCGGGTTGCGCCGTTTGATCGCCGCAAGGGACGCGACCTGCCGCACCCCGTACTGTGACGCGCCGATCCGGCAGTTCGACCACATCGTTCCATGGCGCCTCACCGGCAGCACGAACGCCGATGGCGGTCAGGGACTGTGTGAGAGCTGCAACTACGTCGAGGAGGCGCTCGGTTGGTCGTCACGACCGCTACCCGGAGCACGGCATGCAGTCGAACGGCGCACCCCCACCGGGCACTCGTACGTCTCGGAAGCGCCGCCGCTGCCCGGAACGTCCCCGCCGAGGAGGACGACCCGCCCGGTGCACTCGGTGACCGACTTCATCATCCACCGGGCTGCCGCGTAGCAGTCCGGTCCGGGGCGAACCGCGCCCTCCCGATCATCCGCCGCGAGGACGAGTATCCCTGCGGAGTCCCGGGATTTCAGGCCCCTGGGCGATCGCCCCGTACATGCCTCAGCCGTCAGGGCCGGGTGCCCGCTCCTGCCGTCAGGGCAGCTTCACGGCGAGGACATTGCAGCGCGCCGACAGCAGGATGGTCTGCGCCGTCGAGCCCATGATCAGCTTGCCCACCGGCGTCCGGTGCCGCAACCCGATCACGATCAGCTCTGCACCCAGTTCCTCCGCCGTGTCCACGACCTCCTCGGCCGCCGTGGCTTCCGAGATGCTGTGACGGACGGAGAAGGGAACGCCGGTGGCCCGGAGCAGGGCATCCAGCTTCGAGACGTCCTCGTCGTCGGCGTAGGCCGGGTTCACGAGGCGGTCCGCGCGCGTGGTGTTGATGACCACGAGCTCCGCCTCCCTGCGCCGGGCCTCCTCCACGGCCTGGGAGACGGTGGCCTCCCCCAGGGCGTTGGGCACGTAGCCCACCACGATCGTGCTCATCGGTCGGTGTCCTCTCGGTTGTGCGGGTCCGCAGGTGTCACGACCGCTGCGTCGGCGCCGGGAACGGCTGCGGTTCCCCGCACGACGTCGGCCGCGTCCCCGTTGGCGGCCACCATCGCCTCGAACTGGCGCTGGCGGCGCTTGAGCAGGAGGGACAGGGCGAAGATGACGACCAGGACCACGTAGATCGTCGCGGCGACCGGCGACTGCACGAGCGCCACGGGGTCGCCCTGCGAGATGGCGAGCGAACGCCGCAGCTGGCTCTCGAAGATGGGCCCCAGGATCAGGCCCACCACCATCGGGGCGATCGGGTAGCCGTAGCGGCGCATGAAGAAGCCGAGGATGCCCACGATGAGCAGGATGATGACGTCGATCGGCGTGAAGTTCACCGAGAACGCACCCAGCACCGCGAACACCAGGATGCCCGCGTACAGATAGGGCCGCGGGATCTGGAGGATCTTGACCCAGATGCCCACGAGCGGCAGGTTGAGCACGAGGAGCATCAGGTTGCCCACGTAGAGGCTCGCGATGAGCGCCCACACGAGCGTGCTGTTGGATTCGAAGAGCTGCGGACCCACCGGGATCTGGTAGCGCTGGAACGCCACGAGCATCATGGCGGCGGTCGCCGTCGTCGGGATGCCGAGCGTCAGGAGGGGCACGAGGACGCCGGCGGCCGCGGCGTTGTTGGCCGCTTCCGGACCGGCCACGCCCTCGATGGCGCCCTTGCCGAACTGCTGCTTGTGCTCGCCCTTCGCGAGCTTGCGCTCGGAGGCGTAGGAGAGGAACGTCGCCACGTCCGCGCCACCCGCGGGGATGGTGCCCACGGGGAACCCGATCAGGGTGCCGCGGAGCCAGGGCTTCCAGGACCGGCGGAGGTCCTCCTTGCGGAGCCAGCTGGTCCAGCCCCCGGTGACCGGGATGATCTTGATGGGACCGTGGCGGAGCCGGGACGCCACGTACAGGGCCTCACCGACGGCGAACAGCGCGACGGCCACGAGGACGACGTCGATCCCGTCCGCCAGGAACGGGCTGCCGAACGTGTAGCGCTGCTGGGCGGTGAGCGCGTCGAACCCGACGAGCGCGATGAACAGGCCGAGCCCCAGCGAGGCCAGGCCGCGCAGCACGGAGGATCCGAGGAGCGCACCGACCGTCAGGAACGCGACGACCATGAGGGCCACGTACTCGACGGGACCGATCTGCACGGCGAATGCGGCCACGTACGGTGCCACGAAGCTGAGCAGCACCGTGGCGATGGTGCCGGCCACGAACGAGCCGACGGCCGCCGTCGCGAGCGCCGCCGCTCCCCTGCCGGCCTTGGCCATCTTGTTGCCCTCGAGCGCCGTGACGATCGAGGACGACTCCCCGGGGGTGTTCAGCAGGATCGAGGTGGTGGACCCGCCGTACATGCCGCCGTAGTAGATGCCGGCGAAGACGATGATCGCCGCCGTCGGTTCGAGACTGTAGGTGATGGGCATGAGCAGTGCGACGGTCATCGCCGGGCCGATACCCGGCAGCACACCGACCGCGGTGCCGACGAGCACGCCGCCGAGCGCGAAGAGCAGGTAGATGGGCTGCATCGCCGTGGCGAAGCCCTCCATCAGCAGGAAGAAATTATCCACCGAACACACCGAACCTTTCGAGGAAGCCCGGGGGCAGCGAGACGCCGAGGAGCCCGGCGAAGACGAACTGCAGCACCAGGGCCAGGACGACGGCGGTGATCAGGTTACGCCACCAGGGGCGGGCCCCGAGGGACCACGCAGCGCCGAAGAAGAGGAGCGCGGCGGCGAGCGGCCAGCCGAGCGGGACGATCAGGAAGGCGTGCAGCAGCACGAACCCCGCGAGCTTCCCGACGGTCAGCCAGTCGGTCTTCGCGTCGAGGTCCACGTCCTCGCCCTCGTCCGCCGCGCCCCGGTGGCCCCGGAGCACCTGGAACACCAGACCCGCCCCGACGACGAGGAGCAGGGCGGACACTGCGAACGGGAAGGCCCGGGGTCCGATGTCGCTGGCGGACGGCGGGGTCTGGATGCCGGCGCCCGCCACGAAGCCGAGCACGCCGATGCTCACGATGATGAGGGCGAAGACCAGTTCGCCGACCGGCTTGCCGGGAGCGGCGGTGCCGCTCCCGGTGTTCTGGACCGAGGTACTCATGGCCTAGAGCAGTCCGATGTCGGTGAGGGTCGTCTTGACGCTCGCGATGTCCTCGTCGAGGAAGGCCTCGAACTCCTCGCCGGCCAGGAACGCGTCCGCCCAGTTGTTCTCCTCGAGGGTGGCCTTCCAGGTGTCCGTGGCGTGCAGGTCGGTGACGAGCTGCGTGAGGGCCTCCGCCTGCGCGTCGTCGATGCTGCCGGGGGCCACGACGCCGCGCCAGTTGGTGAGCACCAGGTCGATGCCCTCCTCCGTGAGGGTGGGGGTGTCGGGCAGCTGCGGTGCGGCGTCCTCGCCGGAGACCGCGAGGGCGCGCAGTTTGCCCGAGTTCACCTGTTCGGCGTACTCGCCGACGCCCGAGATACCGGCGTTGACCTTGTTCCCGAGCAGGGCCGCGAGTGACTCGCCGCCACCCGAGTAGGGGATGTAGTTCAGCTTCTCGGGTGCGACACCGGCTTCCTTGAGCACGGAGCCGGCGAGGATGTGGTCCGCACCGCCGGCCGAGCCGCCCGTGATGGAGACGCCCTGGCCCTTGGCCTCGATGTCGTCGAGCAGGTCCTGCACGGTCTGGTACGGCGAATCCGCGGGGACCACGATCACCAGCGGCTCCTCGGTGAGGCGGGCGATCGGGGTCGTGTCCTCTATACGGTTGGCTGCACTGTTCGTCTCGACGGCGCCGACCATCACGTAGCCCATGACCATCAGGGTGTTCGGATCGGTCTCGGTGGCGAGCTTCGCGAGGCCGTTGGTACCGCCGGCGCCGCCGACGTTGACGACGGAGGCGTTGCCCACGAGATCGTTCTCCTTGAGATCGGTCTCCATGGCCCGGCCCGTCTGGTCCCAGCCTCCCCCGGGGTCGGCGGGGACCACGATGTTGAGCTTCTCGATGCCTCCCTCCGCGTCGCCGGCGGTGGTGCTCTCCGTCATCGAGCCGCAGGCCGACAGGGCGAGCGCGGAGGCGAGGGCCAGGGCGGTGAGGGTCGAACGGCGCGCCGTTGTGCGATCGATCGTCATGGTTGTTCTCTTCCTTGAGATGTGGTGCGGGGGATGTGATGCGGGTCACCACTGCTGAGCTCACGCTAGGTAACGCATCGAGTGGCGGTAAAGCATGCGGTCGTAGTGCTCGTAGTGGTCTTTGTGGTCATGGCGGCCCGACGCAACACACGAGTGTGACGCGACGGCGCGTGTCACACTGTGAGGATGGTCAGGACGATGCCGCTTCGATCGCAGCTGTTCCTGCTGCAGTTGGCCATCGTGCTCGTCATCGTCGCCGTCGCCGGGTCCACCGCCGTCGCCATGCAGCGGCTCCAGATCCGGGAGCAGTACCAGGACCGCATGGTGGGCGTCGCGCAGTCCGTGGCACAGCTGCCCTCCGTGATCGAGGCGTTCGGCCAGGAGGACCCCAGCGCGACCATCCAGCCCATCGCCGATCTCATCCGCCAGTCCACCGGGGTGACCTATGTCGTCGTCACCGATGCCGAGGGCATCCGGTACTCCCATCCCAATCCGGCGCTGATCGGCGAGCCCGTCTCCACCGACCCGTCCGTCCCGCTCTCGGGGGACATCTTCGTGGGCACGCAGACCGGCACGCTCGGTGAGTCCTGGCGAGTGAAGGTACCCGTCCACAGCGGCGGGGACGACACCGGAGCCATCATCGGCACGGCGTCCGTGGGCGTCCTCGAGTCCGAGCTCGACGCCGACCTCTACGAGGACCTCCCCCGATTGCTCGCCTGGCTGATCGTCGCAGCCCTGGTCGGTTCGGCCGGCGCCATCTGGATCTCGCGGCTCGTCTGGCGGCGCATCTACCGGCTCGAACCGGAGCAGATCGCGTCCCTGCTCGAGACCCGCGACGCCATGATCCACGGCATCAGCGACGGCATGGTCGCCGTCGACGCCCAGCACCGGATCGCCCTCCTCAACGACGAGGCGAAGCGCCTGCTCGACCTCGACGACGAGGCGACGGGTCGGCCCGCCGCCGACGTCATGGAACCGGCCCTCGCGCAACTCCTCACCGATCCGGCGGACACCGACGAGACGGTGCTCTCCGGGGAGCGCGTCCTGCTCGCCCGCACCTCCGACGCCCTCGTCGACGGCGTCCGCGTGGGGCGGGTCATGATCCTCCGTGATCGCACCGAGCTCTACCAGCTGCTCACCGATCTCGACGGCGAACGCGACGCCACGCAGGCCCTCCGCGCCCAGGCGCACGAGTTCGCGAACCGCATGCACACCATCTCCGGCCTGCTGGAGCTCGGCCGCACGGAGCAGGCCGTGGACTTCATCCAGCGCTCCGGGCACGGTGGATCGCTGGTCTCCGGCTCGATCGCCCCCGGCATCCGGGACCCGGATGCCGCGAGCCTGCTCATGACCAAGGGCACCATCGCCGCGGAGAAGGGCATCACCCTGTCCATCGACGACACCTCCACCCTGGAGCCCGACGGCACCACCGACGTCGTCACCGTCCTCGGCATCCTCGTCGACAACGCGCTGGAGGCCGTGGCCGACGGCGGCCCCGGGCGGATCATGGTGCACCTCGAGACGACCGACGACGGCGTCCGCGTCACTGTCTCCGACGACGGGCCCGGCGTCCCACCCGAGGACTTCGCCGGCATCTTCTCCTCCGGGTACTCGACGAAGGACGGCGGCAGGACCGGGACGCGCGGTTTCGGCCTCGCGCTCGTCGACCGGATCGCCCGACGGCGGTCCGGGCACGTCGTCGTCGACGACTCCGAACTCGGCGGGGCCGAGTTCACGGTCTGGCTCGCGCCCTCGCTCG
Source organism: Arthrobacter pityocampae (assembly GCF_002927275.1). Taxonomy (GTDB): domain Bacteria; phylum Actinomycetota; class Actinomycetes; order Actinomycetales; family Micrococcaceae; genus Arthrobacter_D; species Arthrobacter_D pityocampae. The sequence goes on from NZ_PRKW01000003.1 coordinate 512,958, forward strand.
CCGACGTACCGCACTCCACCCTGCAGGTCCCGTGAGCACGCCGGCGCTGATCCCCACCCTCGTGGTCGACGACGACCGCGAGGTCGCCGGCATCCACACCGGATTCCTGCTCGCCCACGGCGCCTTCGACGTCGTCGGCGTAGCGCACACCGGCGCGCGCGCCCTCGAGCTCGCGGAGGTGCTGCAGCCCCGACTCGTGCTGCTGGACATCCACCTCCCGGACATGTCGGGGATCGAGGTGCTCCGGGCGCTGCGGAACCGCCCGGGCGAGCCCCTCGACGTCGTCGCGATCACCGCGGCCCGCGAGCTCGACACCGTGCGTGCCGCCGTCGCCGGCGGGGTGCTGCACTATCTCGTGAAACCGTTCAGCGCCACGGTCCTGAACCAGCGGCTGGATCATTACGTGGCGTACCGGCGCGAGCTCGACGCCCATGCCGGGGACAGCTCGCCCGCCCTGGACCAGCACCGCATCGACCGGCTGCTCGGCTCGACGGCGGGGTCCGGATCCGCCCCGGGGACGCCGGGGACGACGCCGACCACCACGCTCGCGCCCCCGAAGGGGCTCTCCGCGCCGACGCTCGACGCCGTGGTCCGGGACCTGCGCGGGCAGGGCCGGGGGACGTCGGCCTCCGAGGTCGCGGCCCGCCTCGGGATGGCCCGCGTGAGCGCCCGGCGCTACCTCGAGTTCCTGGTCTCGCGGGGGCAGGCGCGGATCGTCCCGCAGTACGGGTCCGCGGGCCGGCCGGAGAAGTTCTACGTCTGGACGTCTCACACGGGTGAGGAATAACGGCCCCTCCCGGAGGTTGTGAACGGTATGAGTGAGAACACCACAGACCAGGCGGACGCTCCGCGCAGCACGATCGGCTTCATCGGCAGCGGCAGGATCGGGTCCCAGCTCGCCCGCCTCGCCGTGGCCAACGGCTACCGGGTGATCATGAGCAACTCGCGAGGCCCCGAGACGCTGCAGGACCTCGTGGCCGAGCTCGGGGACGCGGCCCGCGCCGGCACCACCGAGGAGGCGGCGACGGAGGGCGACGTCGTCGTCGTGACCGTCCCGCTGCGGGACATCGGCGCCGTGCCGGTGAAGCCCCTCGCCGGGAAACTGGTGCTCGACACGTGCAACTACTACCCGCAGCGGGACGGCCGGATCGCGGACCTCGAGGACGAGAGCACGACGACGAGCGAGCTCCTCCAGCGCCACCTGCCCGGATCCTCCGTGGTGAAGGTGTTCAACAACATCTACTACGGGCACCTGACCACGGACGGCAGGCCGGCCGGCGCCGCGGACCGGCGCGCGCTGCCCATCGCCGGGGACGACTCCGATGCCAAGCAGGCGGTGGTGGAACTCCTCGACGAGTTCGGCTTCGATGCCGTGGACGCCGGGGGCCTCGCGGAGGGCTGGCGCTTCCAGCGCGACACGGCCGCCTACGGCCCAGCGCTGGACGCCGATAACCTGCGCGAGGCACTCGCCCAGGCCCGCCGGTACGCGGAGATGCAGCCGTAGCGTCCCCGGAACGGAGCCTCGCTTCGGAGTCGTCGCGGCGCGGGGATCAATGGGGCCGCCGCGGCGCGGGGATCAGCGGGGCCGCCGCGGCACGCGTTCGGCGCCGGCTGCCCGCCCGGGTACGCCTACCGGCCACCCGTCACGACCGCCGAGCAGCGCGTCGCGTCACATACCTGGTACCGGACGGACGGCTTCTTCGCCGTCGTGGAGTACCGGCCGGAGTTCGGGATGGTGCGGCGCACCCCGTCGGTGAGGAGCGTGACGGTGAAGCCGGAGGCCCCCGTCCACCCGAGCGTCGTCGAGGTGATGCTGCGGGCCTTCGTGCTCGTCGCGCTCAGGGTGATGGCGGGGGTGGGGTTCGGGGTGGTGGTCGGCGTGGCTGCTGCCGGGACGAAGGAGAAGTCCCGGACCACCACCTTCTCGGGCTTCACGTGCGCGGGATCGCCACCGCCGCCATCCGTCACCCACAGGTTGAAGTGGATGCTCTCGCGGGCAGGCTCGGGGACATTCTCCCCCTGCAGCACGGTGCGCTTGAGCAGCGTGCCGGAGTATCCCTCCCCGGCGAAGGTCTCGAAGGTCAGCTTGTTCGGCTCCCAGACCAGGCGGTGCGTCAGGATCGGGTGGTTGGTCACCCCGAAGACAGCGGTGTCGTTTCCGATGCCGGGCCCCTTGGAGGCGTCGATCCAGTAGCCGTGGCCCTGCGTGATGGGCCATACCTGGTTGTAGTTGCTGCCGCCGCCCCAGGAGCTCGCCTCGCACAGATCCACCTCGTTGAAACCCGGAGCCGCCGCCGGGTCGTAGGTGAACAGGCACCCCCACACCACCTCCTTCTGCAGCGTGGTCAGGTCCTTCTCCACCGTGGTGCTGTAGGTCCCGTAGCCGAAGCCGCGCCGTGTGGTGTTGAACTCGGCGCCGATCGCGGCCTGCCCCGTGGGGTTGGAGAGCTTCAGCGTCACGTATCCGTTGGCGTCCGGGCTGCCCACGTTCGCGGGATCGAACTGCTGGTTGTAGTGCGGCGCCCCGGCCCACCAGCGCTTCTCCCAGTTGAAGCCCTTCCAGGCGAAATCGCCGGCCGGGCCGGGGTCGGCGAGGGATGTCGCCCGGGGGGCGGTGACGGGCGCGGTCCCGGCGGCGGCGACGGGCGCCGAGACCGACCCCGTGACGACGACGGCGGCCAGGACGGTCGCGAAGAGGGACCGGATACCCGCCCGCCGGGGTGGATGGGTCCAGAGACGGGGACGGACGGGTGTGGTCGATGGGTGCATGGCTGAGACCTTCGGTGTGCGGGAGCCGGACGGCTCCTCCATCGTCCCGCCTCCCCGCCGCGCGCGGCGGGTCCTCCGACGCAGTTATGACCCAGTTTTCGCGCAGTCAGTCCCCCATCACGACCCGCGGCGGTCGCTCGGGTATTTTGGATCCAGTGCTTCGTGGTCCCCGGACCCGGTGAGCGTCTCAGTGCGGCCGACCCGGCGCACATAAGTCACCGACAGTGCCTCCGAGCACTGAAGCAGAAGTGGAACGTGCTGCCGCATGGGGACAGAGACAACCGACCGCTCCGTGGATCCTTCACGCCGGGGTGCCGGCCACGGCGGCCGCACCCTCCTGATCAGGGCCATCGTGCTCGTGACGGCGGTCCTCGGCCTGAACTACATCGTCTGGCGGTGGCTCTTCTCGATCAACTGGGACGCCTGGTGGATCGCGATCCCGCTGGTCCTGGCGGAGACGTACTCCCTGATCGACTCCCTGCTGTTCGGCTTCACCGTGTGGAGGCTCAAGAGGCGGGAGCCCCCCGAGGCTCCTGCCGGCCTCACCGTGGACGTCTTCATCACCACCTACAACGAACCACTCGACCTCGTCCTGACCACGGCGCGGGCCGCCAAGGCCATCCGGTACCCCCACCAGACCTGGATCCTCGACGACGGCAACCGCGCCGACGTGCGGGCGGCCGCGGAGGCGGAAGGCATCGGGTGGATCACCCGCTCGGGGGACTGGAAGGACATGCCGCGCCACGCCAAGGCCGGCAACCTGAACAACGCCCTCATGTCCACCGACGGCGAGTTCCTCCTCATCCTCGATGCGGACCAGATTCCGGACCCCCTCATCCTGGACCGGACCCTCGGATACTTCACCGATGAGAAGATGGCCCTCGTCCAGACCCCCCAGGTCTTCGTCAACGTGCCGGACTCGGACCCCCTGGGAAGCCAGGCTCCGCTCTTCTACGGGCCCATCCAGCAGGGCAAGGACGGCTGGAACGCCGCCTTCTTCTGCGGCTCCAACGCCAACATCCGGCGGGAGGCCCTCATGCAGCTCGGGGTCACCCGCTACGTCACGGAGATCGAGCTCGCCCTGCACAAGGCGCTCAAGACCTCCGACAGGGTCATCGCCCGCGCCAAGAAGAACCTCGGCGCGGACAATCTGCGGGTCGCCGAGGCCCTGGACCTCGTGGCGAAGGACCTCCGCCGCGTCCGCCGTCGCCTGCAGAAGGGCGAGGGCATCTCCGAGGTGACGTACGAATTCCAGCAGCGCGTCCTGGCGGTGACGCGCGGCCTGGTCGCCGCGGACATCGCCGCGTTCCACGACGACCTCGCCTCCCTGTCCGACCTCGGCATCGAGGGCTTCGAGGACGGGCTGCAGGGCGCAGCGCCGAGCACCCCCGCCCTCGCCGTGGTCGACGACGCCGCCCTCGACCAGCTGGCCCAGCGTTCCTGGTCCCCGCTGGCGGCGATCGACGCCGTCCGCGTCCTGATCGAGTCGGTCAACGCCGAGCGCTCCGGTGAGGCGCAGGCCGTCATGCCGATGGCCACCATCTCAGTCACCGAGGACATGGCCACGTGCATGCGGCTGCACTCCCTGGGCTGGAAGTCCGCCTACCATCACGAGAAGCTCGCCGACGGCCTGGCGCCGGAGGACCTGAGCTCGATGCTGACCCAGCGCCTTCGCTGGGCGCAGGGGACCATCCAAGTCCTGTTCCGTGAGAACCCCTTCGCGCAGAAGGGCCTGACCCTCGCCCAGAAGCTCATGTACGGGGCGACGATGTGGAGCTATCTCTCCGGGTTCGCCGCCGTCATCTACATCGCGGCGCCCATCATCTACCTGATCTTCGGCATCCTCCCGGTGAGTTCGATCAGCACCGAGTTCTTCGTGCGGCTGATCCCGTTCCTGCTGGTCAACCAGCTGCTGTTCGTCGTCGTCGGGAAGGGCGTGAAGACCTGGCGCGGCCAGCAGTACTCCCTCGCCCTGTTCCCCGTCTGGATCCGGTCCATCACCTCGGCGTTCGGCAACGTCTACCTCGGCCGCGACCTGGACTTCGCGGTGACACCGAAGACCCTGCAGCAGGACACCGCGCTGCGCTGGGACCTCGTGAAGCCGCAGCTGTGGGCGATGGGCCTGCTGGCCGGAGCGGCGGTCGTCGGCGTCATCCGCATGGTCCTCGGCCAGGCGGACATCCTCGGGACGTCCGTCAACATCGTGTGGGTGATCTTCGACCTCGTGATCTTCAGCGTCATCATCGAGGCTGTCCGCTACCGCGGCTACGAGCACTACCAGGCGGACATCGCCGCAGCGAAGGCACGGCAGGGCGCGACGGGCAGTCCGCGCTAGGTCCCGCCCCGCCAGAGGCGCCGCCAGACGGAGCGCTTCGGTGGTACCGGTGGAGCGGCCGCCTCCGCCGCCCGACGCGCTGCGGCCCTGCGGTCGCGCCAGCGCTCCACCTCGGCGTCGACGTCGCGCAGTTTCGTGATCACGGGCGGGCCGCCGAGGAGCTGGCGCCTGGCGTCCACCACCCGGTAGTTGAAGTCCTCGAGGACCTCCCGCACCTGGCGCTCGCTGTACTGGCGGTCGAGGCGCTCGTCGAGTTCGGCGTCCTCGGTGCGCAGCAGGATGGCGCGGGGGCCGAGGCCGGTGATGTTCTCGCGCTGGATCAGGCCCTTCACCCACCAGTCCGGGTCGTGGGCCTCCCCCAGCCCCGGAATCGGTTTGCCCGCGAGGGCGAGGTTGTCGAAGTCACCGCGTGCCACGGCGCGATCGACGATGAGGCGTGCACGCTTCCCCTCGTCCTCACCCCGGCGCAGCGGCGCCATCTCGCCGTCGGCCGGCGGTCCGTCGTCGTTCTGGCGTTCCAGTTCGGCCTTCGCGGCACCCTCGTCGCCCTGGACGGCGCGGTACTGGGCAGCCCGGCGCAGCCTCTCCTCGTGCTCCTGTGACCTGCCCATGCCGATGCCCCCTTACTGTGCCGTCCCTTCAGTATTCCGATGCGCCGAATCGGCCCGCAACCGGTTTCCCTGTGGACGAACGGGCCACGGCGATGGCGTATACCCGGCGGGAGCGCGTGCACCCGGCGCGGCGGTGCAGACCCGGGGTAACTGCCCCACGGGTCTGCACACCCGCCGCGGCGGCACCGGGGGGAACGACGACGGCGGGCCACCCCGCAGAGGAGTGACCCGCCGTCGGCACGAAAAACCTACGGGACGAGCCACACCGTCGTGTCGCCGGGCAGCTTGCCGTCCTCGAGCGGCGAACTGCTCAGCAGCACCGTGCCCTCGGGCAGGTCCACCGGCGCCGAGCCGAAGTTGGTCACGGAGTGCCAGCCACCCGGACGGGTGAAGTGCAGGACGTCGCTGGTAAGCTCGTCCACCCACTCGAAGTCCTCCTCGCCCTGCAGTTCACGCCGCAGCGCGAGCGCACGCCGGTAGAAGCTGAGGTGCGAGGCCTGATCGGCTTCCTGCGCCTCGACCGCGTACTCGCCGAACCATGCCGGCTGCGGCAGGTGCGCGCCGCTGAAGCCGAAGCCGAAGGACTCGCCGTCCCGCGTCCACGGCAGCGGGACCCGGCAGCCGTCACGGCCCACGTCGATGCCCCTGTTGCGGAAGAACGTGGGATCCTGCCGGTGCTCGTCGGGGATGTCCGCGACCTCGTGCAGGCCGAGCTCCTCACCCTGGTACAGGTAGGCGGAGCCGGGCAGGGCGAGCATCAGCTGGGAGACGGCGCGGGCGCGCCGCTCGCCGAGTGCGCGGTCCAGCGCCGGCTCGGAGCCGCCGCTCAGGAGCCAGGCCGAGCCGTCCTGTCCGCCCCCGCCGCCCTGCCCGGCCCTGCCTTCCGTCGCGTCGGCGGGCGGCAGGCCGTAGCGCGTGGCATGCCGGACGACGTCGTGGTTGGAGAAGACCCACGTCGACGAAGCCCCCGAGGAGGCCGCCTCGCCGAGGTTCTTGGTGATGATGTCGCGGAACTGGGCGGGGTTCCAGTCGGCCTTGAGGAGGTCGAAGTTGAAGGCCTGGCCGAGTCCCTCGGGGCTGGCGTAACGGGCGCGACGGTCGGCGTGGACCCACGCCTCAGCGACGGCGGTGCGCGGCGGGGTGTACTCGTTGAACACGGTGCGCCATTCCGCGAAGACCTCGTGGACCTCGTCGCGGTCCCAGAACGGGTGCTTGCCCTGGTTGTTGCCGTTCTCGGGTCCGAGTTCGGCCTTGGACGGCAGCGGCTCGGTCATGTCCTTGGTGAGGGCATGGGCCACGTCCACGCGGAAGCCGTCGACGCCGCGGTCGGACCAGAAGCGGAGCGTCTTCAGGAAATCGTCACGGACCTCGCGGTTGTCCCAGTTCAGGTCCGGCTGCTCGCGGGCGAAGAGGTGCATGTACCACTGGCCGTCGGCGGTGCGCTCCCAGGCCGGACCGCCGAACACGGAGTCCCAGTCCGACGGCGGCTCCGATCCGTCGGGGCCCTTGCCGTCGTGGAAGATGTAGCGGTTCCGGGCGGCGGACCCCTTGGGGGAGGCGAGCGCCTCCCTGAACCATTCGTGGCGGTCGGAGGTGTGATTCGGGACGATGTCCGCGACGAGCTTGATGCCGGCCGCGTGCAGGGCGGCGACCATCTCGTCGAAGTCCTCGAGGGTGCCGAGCTTGGGATCGACGTCGCGGTAGTCGTCGACGTCGTACCCGCCGTCGGCGAGCGCCGACGGATAGAACGGGCTGAGCCAGACGGCGTCCACGCCGAGGGAATTGAGGTACGGGATGCGGGACGTGATGCCCTTCAGGTCGCCGATGCCGTCGCCGTTGGAATCGGCGAAGCTCCGGGGATAGATCTGGTAGACGGCGGCCTGGCGCCACCAGTGCGGATCCTGCATGCGCCCGGCAAGCGCCTCGGCGGACAGCTCGGTGGTGGCGTCGACGACGGAATCGACGTCGGGATTGACGGTGGAAGTCACGAAGGTGAGCCCTTTCGTTGGTCGGTCGGATGGGTTGCTTCGAAGGGGTTACTTCGACGATCCACGCATCACGCCGGAGATGACCCAGCGCTGCGCGAAGATGTACACGATCAACAACGGTGCCATCGCCATGAGGTAGGAGGCGAATGCCACCGGGTAGTTCGTATTGAACTGGCCCTGGAAGATGAATTGTGCGAGCGGAAGAGTCTGCGCCGACGGGTCGGAGAGGATGACCAGCGGCAGCATGAAGTCGTTCCAGGCCCAGAGGCAGGTGAGGATCCCGACGGTCGCGTTCATGGGGCCCAGCAGTGGGAAGATGATGCGCCAGAAGACCGTCCACGTGGTGGCGCCGTCGGTCAGCGCGGCCTCCTCGAGTTCGAGCGGGATGGACCGGATGTAGGCGACGTAGACGAAGATGTTGAACGAGAGCCCGTACACCGTGTACAGCAGGATCAGTCCCAGCTGGTTGTCGAGCCCGAGAATGGCGGTCTGCTTCACCACGGGCAGCATGATGATCGGGAACGGAACGAACAGGGCGGCGATGAAGTAGAGGTACAGGCCCTTGAAGAACCGCCGGTGCAGGTTGCGGGCGATCGCGTAGGCGACCATCGAGTTGGTCAGGAGCGTCAGCAGCACCGCGCCCACCGTGACCAGTCCGGTGTTGAGCAGGGCCCGCGGGAAGCTCGTGAGCGTCCATGCCTCGGCGAAGTTCTGCCAGCGCGCCGAGGTCGGTAGACCGAAGCCCGTGCCACCGAGCTGGTCCGGCGTCTTGAGGGCGGTGACCACGGTGAGGTAGAGCGGAATCAGGATCGTGAACGCGCAGACCGCGACGAGCGCGGTCAGCCACCAGTTCACCTGGCGGCGGTCGGGCCGGTGGATCTGCTTGACGTCGTCCGGCCGGGGGTCGGCGAGCACGCGGCGGCCCGCGGATTGCGATGTGGCGGTCATCAGAACGAAGCCTCCCTGCGCTGCAGGATGCGCAGCTGGATGAATGAGATGGCGATGATCACGAACAGGTAGATCACGGCATTGGCGGTCTGGTAGCCGTACTCCCCGCCCTGGAAACCTCCCCGGTAGATCAGCACGGAGATCGACTCGGTCGAGGTACCCGGCCCGCCGGCCGTCAGCGAGATGATCTGGTCGAACACCTGCAGGAAGTTCTTCAGGCTCAGCACCATGTTGATGGTGAAGAACGCGCCGATCATCGGGAAGGTGATCGAGGTGAACTGCTTCCACGGGGTGGCGCCGTCGAGGGCAGCCGCCTCGTAGAGTTCCGTCGGGATGGTCTGCAGACCGGCGAGGTAGATGATGATGTTGAACGCCGCCGCCTGCCATACCGACAGGATCACGACGCCGATCCACGCGGTGTCCGGGCTCGCAAGAATGCTCGTGGTCAGGGACGTGATGCCCAGGGCCTCGGCGATCGCGGGGACGGAGTTCGAGAACACGTAGTTGAAGACGTACCCGACGATCAGGATCGACAGGATGTTGGGGATGAAGAAGATCCCCCGGAACCCTGTCTTGAAGCGGATCCGGCCGTTGAGGGCGATCGCCACCGCGAGCGCGATGATGTTCACCGCGATCGTGGAGACGATCGCGAAGAGGAAGGTGAACCCGTAGGCGTTGTAGATGCGGTCGTCGCCGAACAGATTGACGTAGTTCTGCAGGCCCACGAAGGACCATTCGCCGTACCCCGCGTAGTTGGTCAGGCTGAAGAACATCCCAGTGAGCAGTGGCAGGGTGTGGAACACGGCGAACAGGGCCACCGCGGGCAGGACCATCAGGTAGAAGACCCGCGGCACCCGCCGATCCTGCCGCATCGCGGGAGGAGGCGTGCCCCGGCGTGCGGGGCGGCTCACATCGGTGCTCATGTCAGTCCTTCTCGTTGGGGATGGTACGGGCGGCGATCTTGCTCCACTCGCGGTCCATGACGGACAGGAAGCCCTCCACCGACCCGCCGAGGGCCAGCTCCTGCAGGTACTGCGGCAGGGGCAGGCTCGCCGGCAGCTGGTGGTCGATGAACCCGATGATCCGGTTGTCGTCGAAGTACGGTGCGAGGCCGGCCAGGGCCGGATCGGTGGTCTCGGCACCGGTGGTGAGCGGCGAGAAGGCGCTCTGCTCCTGGGCGTACTGCTGCACCACCTCCGGTGACATGAGGAACTCGACGAACCTCCTGGCCTCCTCGGGGTGCTCGGTGTCGCGTCCGACGGAAACGGCGACGTCGACGCCGGAGACGACGACGGTGTCCTCCGGCGAGTTGGTGGCCGGGTAGGGGAAGGACCCGATGTTGGCGTCCGGGTTGGAGGCGCGAATCGCGGGGATGGCGTAGCTGCCCTGCATGTACATCGCGGACTCCCCCGCGCCGAAGGCCGCGTTGCCCGCGTTGTAATCGCGGCTGGCGGCGCCGTCCTGCCCGAAGCTGTAGAGGGTCGTCAGCTTCTCCATGGCCTCCGGGTAGTCCTTCGAGAAGGACACCTCCCCTGCCGCCACGTCGGATCCCTCCGCACGGAGCCGGTCGAAGAAGTCCTCCGGCTGGAGGGCCCCGCCGAGGTTCACGAAGGCCGGGCTCACGGTCCAGCCGTCCTTGAGGGTGGTGTAGAACGGCGTGACGCCGGCGTCCTCGAAGGTCTGCGCCGCAGCCAGCAGTTCGTCCCAGGTGGTGGGGACCTCGACGCCGTACTGCGCGAAGAGGCCCCTGTTGTACAGGATGCCGCTCGCGTTGCTGGAGAACGGCACCGCGTTCACTTCGCCGGTGCTGCAGGAGCCGAGTTCACCGATGATGTCGCCGACGGCGGGCCGCACCTGCTCGACGACCGTCAGGTCGGAGAGGTCCGCGAACACGCACGCCTCGGCGAGCTCGCCGTACCGCCCGTTGCCGTTGAGGGTCAGGACGTCCGGGGTCTTGTCCTTCACGAGCAGCGTCCGGATTGCGGTGTCAGCATCGGGGACATGGTTCTGCACCACCCTGATGTCGGGATTCTCCGCCTCGAACCGGTCGATGATGCCGTTGAAGTTCGCTACCGCCTCCGGCTTGAACTGGAAGAAGTTCAGGGTGACGACGTCGTCCTGGGTAGCGCAGGCGGAGAGGACCAACGCCAGCGCTGTCCCTCCGACCAGGTATCGGACGGCTCGCGGCGCGCGGCCGGGGGGAAGCTTCACAACAGGCTCTCCTTCGTGCGGTGGTGATGCGAGGCCGATTGCGGACACGCACGAGCGACACGAGTTATTTTTACGGCAGAAATAACAATTGTGTCAACCGTCACCTATGGGAGCCTTCTAGCCACAAGGGACGGGCGGAGGAGCCCTCGAAGCGGCCCTTTACCTGTACTTTGGAAATAAGTAATCCCTCCGGAATGGACGCTCATGGACGCGGTCACCTCGCTCGCCCCCTCCAGCCCCGCCCGAGCACTGGCGCGCGAGGTCCTCATCCGGGGCCCGATCTCCCGCGGCGACCTCGCGTCACGGCTCGGCCTGTCGGTCGCCAGCCTGACCCGCCTGAGCAAGCCGCTCCTCGACGCCGGCGTGCTCCGCGAGTCCGAGGAGGCCGGCGTCGCATCGATCGGACGCCCCGTTCGCCCCCTCGAGATCAGCCCGGACGCGCACCGGTTCGTGGGCGTCAAACTCACCGGCGACACCGCGGCAGCGGTCGCCACGAACCTCAAGGCCGACGTCGCCGGGACCGGCGAGCGCGCCCTGCCGAGTCATGCCATCGAGGACGTGGTCGATGCCATCGTCGGTGCTGTGGCCGATCTCGGCGCGATCGACCAGTTCAGCGGTATCGGCATCAGCATCGGCGGCAGGGTCAACGCGGACTCCTCGGTGCTGCGGGCCCCGTTCCTCGGCTGGCGCGACGTCCCCCTCGCCGACCTCGTGCGGCAGCGCACCGGACTGCCCGTCGTCGTCGAGAACGACGTCGTCACCCTCACCATCGCGGAGCAGTGGTTCGGTGCCGGACGCGGCGAGAAGGACTTCGCCGTCCTCACGGTCGGCGCCGGCGTGGGCTACGGGCTCGTCATCAACGACGTCGTCATCGCCCCGCCGGACGCGGGGCTGGGCCTCGTGGGGCATTACCCGCTCGATCCGACCGGCCCCCGCTGCATGGACGGCCACCGCGGCTGCTCGTCCGCCGTTCTCACCATTCCGGCCATCTGCTCCCAGTTCGCCGCCTCCACCGGCGAGCAGCGCTCCTACGCGGAGATCCTGGCGCTCGCCGCCCGGGGGCATCCGGTGGCGCAGGGGGTGGTGGAGGCCGCCGGCACCGCCCTCGGCCTGCTGGTGTCCGCCGTCGCGAACCTGACGATGGTGGATCTCGTCATCCTCTCCGGCGAGGGCATGGACCTCGCCGACGTCGCCGGCCCGTCGCTGCACGCCGCGATCGACTACCACCGGGACCCGGAGGCCTCCCCCGTCCGGCTGAGCCGGCAGCCGACCGACTTCGCACAGTGGGCGCGCGGAGCCGCCGCCGTCGTCATCCAGCGCACCATCCTGGGGACGCTCCGCTGACGCGCTGCACACTCCGGCACGGAATTATCCAGCAGGCTGATGAATTGCACCCTGTATGACTACTATCGCGATCATCGGAGCAGGACGCGGCCTCGGCGCCGCCGTGGCACGCCGTTTCGGAGCGGAAGGCTTCTCGGTGGCCCTCATCTCCCGGAGCCAGGGCAAGCTCGACGCCCTCGCCGAAGGCCTCGGAAAGGAGGGCATCCAGGCCCGCGGGTTCGCGGCGGACGTCCGCAACCCGGAGTCGATCGCTGCCGCCCTCGAAGCGGCGACGGAGACGCTCGGCCCCATCGAGGTACTGCAGTACAGCCCCCTTCCGCAGAAGGACTTCATGCGGCCCGTCCTCGAGACCACACCGGCGGACCTCCGGGGCCCCGTCGAGTTCTCCATCTACGGACCCGTGGCCGCCGTCCACCAGGTGCTGCCCGGCATGCGCTTCCTCGGCGAGAACCGAGGCACCATCCTCTTCATCAACGGCGGCTCGGCCGTGAAGCCGGGCCGCTCCGTCACGGGGACGTCGGTGGCCTTCGCGGGCCAGGCCGCCTACGCGCAGCTGCTGCACGAGGTGCTCGGCGAGGAGGGCATCCACGTCTCGCAGCTCATCATCGGCGGCCGCATCATCGAGGGCGATCCGGAGAAGGACCCGAATGTCCTCGCCGACCTCATCTGGGGCCTCCACGCACAGCGGGACACCTTCCGCCACCAGGTCAGCGCCGATTGACCGGACTGTCCCGGCTGTCCCGCCGACCGCCCCGGCTGTCCTGCCGACGGACCCGGACCGGGCTACTTCCCGACGCCGTCCGCGAGTCCGCGCACGAAGTACCGCTGCGTGAGGAAGAACAGCAGGATGACCGGGACGGCGGCGATCGTCATCCCCGCGAACACCACGGGGTATTCCGTCCCGTGCTTGCTCATCAGGTTGGTCAGCCCGATCGGCAGGGTCTGCAGGTCTCCCCCGCTGGTGAACACCATGGCGAACAGATACTCGTTCCAGGTGAACAGGATGTTCAGGATGACGCTGGAGACGAGGATCGGCTTGCACATGGGCAGGATGATGCTCCAGAACGCCCTCGCCTTGCCGGCCCCGTCCACGGCCGCGGCCTCATCGATCTCGAGCGGGAGGTCCACCATGTATGCGCGGATGAGGAACGTGGTGAACGGGATCCGGAACGCGACGTAGAGGATCAGCAGGGCCCAGAACGTGTTGTACAGCCCGAGTGCCTGGAACATCTTGACGAGCGGGATCAGCGCGACGGCGGGGGCGAGCATCAGGCCGCCGAGGATCAGCGCGAGGACGGTCCGGCTGAAGGGGATCTGCATCCGGGTGAGCCCGTAGGCGGCCCAGGCGCTGATGAAGACCGTCGCGATGGTCGCCGTGACGGTGACCAGGACGCTGGTCACGAGGTAGCTGCTGACGCCGCGGTTCCAGGCCTTCACGTAGTTGTCCCAGGTGAGCTGGAGCGGCAGCGCGAAGGGGTTCCCGAAGAGCTCGCTGTTGGTCTTGAAGCCGTTCAGGACCATCCACAGCAGGGGATAGATCACGACGACGGCGAGGGCCAGCAGGAACGACGCCACGAAGGTGCGCGCGACCACCCCCAGGAGACTTGTCCGGGTCACCATTCGACTCTCCTCTTCCGTGTGATGGCCAGCTGCAGGAGCGCGACGCCCAACGTCAGGACGAAGATCACCGTGGCGATGGCGGCGGCGTACCCGAAGTCGTTGCGGCCGAAGCCCATGCGGTAGAGCCAGCTGACCAGGACCTGGCTCGAATTGTTGGGACCTCCACTGGTCATCACCATGACCTCGTTGAACACCTGGAAGGCACCCGAGAGGGTCACGATGATCATCAGCCCGGTCATCTCGCGGGTCAGCGGTACCGTGACCTGCAGGAACCGGCGGACCGGCCCGACGCCGTCGAGCGAGGCGGCATCGTAGAGGTCCTGGGGGATGCGCTGGATGGCGATCGCGAACAGCAGCGTGGAGTAGCCGAAGCCCTGCCACTGGCTCATGGCGATGACGGCCCAGATGGCGGTGCCCTCCTGCCCGAGCCACGCCTGCGTCAGGGAATCAAGCCCCACGCCCCGCAGGGCCGCGTTCAGGATCCCGAGTTCCGGCTCGTAGATGAAGTAGAACAGCAGCCCCGCGACCGTCAGGGAGATCGCGGACGGGACGAAGTAGATGGCCCGCAGCGCGCGCCGCCACCGCTCGGACCGCAGGCCCTCCACCAGTGCGGCGAGGAGCAGTGCGCCGAAGACCTGGCAGACCAGCGACACCCCGGCATAGGCGGAGTTGTTGAGCAGCGCGCGCCAGAACACCGGGTCGCCGGCCAGCTTCTCGTAGTTGGCCATCCCGACGAAAGAGGACCCTCCTGCGTAGATGTCCCACTTCATGACGCTGTACTGCAGGTTCTGGAGCAGGGGAAGGTAGACGAACACACCCAGGACCAGGAGTGCGGGAGCCACCCAGGCCCAGCCGCGGGTCCTCCGGTGCCGCCGCACCCTTGCGCCCCCGGTCCGGGGAAGCAGGGGCGCGGCGGGTTCGGTCCTACTCGGCGCTGTCTGAAGCGGCGCGGACACTGCTCAGGACCTCTTCGGGAGTCTCGGATCCGGACACCAGCGCCTCGCCGCCGGCGAGCCAGGCGTCCGCGACGTCGGGCACCGTGACGGCGTCGAGCCACCCGAGCAGGTAGCTGGCCTCATTGAGCTTCCCGACGCCCTCGACGACGGCGGGGCTCGCCGTCGATTCGGAGACGGCGCCCACGATCGTGCTCGGCTGGCTGAAGGGGGCTTCGGCGAGCGTCTCCGCGTTGGCCTTGCTGGTGACGAACTTGAGGAAGTCGACGGCGAGTGCCTGGCGCGGCGACCTGGCGTTGACCATCATGCCCTCGGGCGACCCCTCGAGCGCGGCCGGATCCCCCTCCGCGCCTTCGGGCGCGGGCAGGGCGAAGATCCCGAAGTCCTCGGCGGTGATCTTCGAGGAATCGGTGACGACAGAATCGAACTCCAGGATCTCCTGGAAGTACATGGCCGCCTGGCCAGCGGACTGGGCCTGCTGGGCGGTCGAGTACAGCACGCCGTTGGAGTCCGACCCGGTCGCCGTGCAGTCCTGCACCAGGGTCTGGAACTCCTCGAGCGACGTCGTGTAGCCCGGGTGGTCCCAGGAGGCGGTCGCCGGGACGAAGTCCTTCTCGAGGACGTCCTGCGGCACGTTGTAGGCGAAGAGCTGCTGGAGGACGTGCAGTCCCGGCCAGCCGTCCTTGTTGCCGAAGGCCAGCGGCTCCACGCCCTGCGCCTCCAGCTTCGGGCAGGCGGCGATCAGTTCCTCGAACGTGGCTGGGACGGCCACGCCGGCCTTGTCGAAGAGGGCCTTGTTGTAGCCCATGAACTTCCCGTTGTTGTAGAGGGGAACGGCGTAGTACTTGCCGTCCTTGGCGAAGGCGTCCAGCGATGCCGCCCCGAAGGTTGATCCCCACTCCGAATCGGGGGCCAGCACGGCGCTGAGATCCGTGGCCAGCCCGCCCTCGATGAACTTGTCGGCGTAGTCGCCGGTCCACGAGAAGTAGATGTCGGGCAGGGCCGAGGAGGCGACGAGGGTCTTGGTCTTGTCCTTGATGCTCTGGTCGGTCTCCTGGATGATTTCAAAGTCGACGTCCGGGTGCAGGGACGTGTACTCGGCGGTCAGATCCTCGAAGTAGGGGGACAGCGGTTCCCCGCCGAACTTCGTCAGGATGGATAGGGTGCCGTCGTACTCGGGCGCGGCCGTGAGGTCGGCGGCCTCGATCTCGGCTCCGCCTCCGCAGGCCGTGAGGCTCACCAGAGCCGCGGCCGTGACCGCGCATACCTTCAGTCGGACGTTCTTCATGGCCGATCCTCCTTCATTGGCCGGGACCTGCCCGGAAGCCGTGCGCTGCGGATCGACGGCGGCCCGCTGGGCCGGTCCATCTCCGCGTGGTGCGGATCACAGTAACCCAGATTTGATACCGGTACCAGGGGCGAGCGTGAATATTTCCGACGAATCGATCACTAGCAACAAACCAGCCGACAAACTGTTGACGCTGCAGAATTCGTCGTGCAACGATGTGCCGGTGATACCGGTATCAGTCCGGTGCCACCTCGCCTCTTCCGAAGGGATCATCATGCTGAAGTTCGATGAGGATCAGTTCCTCACCCGCGCCCGGAGCTTCCTGGGCCTCCAGCCGCGCATCGAAGAAGTCGTCGCCGGCCTCTCCGACGTCGACGCCGTCTTCCTCATCGGATCGGGGGGAACCTACGCTGCGATGTGGCCCTACGAGCACCTGCTTCGCCGCACCACCAGGATCCCGGTCCGCTCCGCCATCGCGGCGGAACTGGTCCTCTCGGGCGATGCCCTGCTCACGGAGCGGGCGGTCGCCGTCTTCGCCTCGGCCTCGGGCACCACCGAGGATGTCATCCAGGCCATCGAGTACTGCCGCGCCCGCGGTGTCCGCACCGTCGGATTCACCGGGATCGCCGACAGCCCGATCGCACAGGCCGTAGACCACGCCCTCATCAGCGAGCCCGATGCCTGGCCGTTCGATCTCGGCCTGCTGCTCTTCACCACGCGGTTCCTGTCCGAACGCGGCGAGTTCGCCGGCTACGACAAGCTCGTGGACCAGCTGCAGGCCGTCCCGGCTGCCCTCGTGGAGGTGGCCCGCAAGGCGGAGCCCGTGGCCGAGGCCTTCGCGGCACGCCACAGGGACACGGACTTCCACTTCGTCGTGGGCAGCGGCAATCTCTGGGGCCATGCCTACCTGTACTCCATGTGCATCCTCGAGGAGATGCAGTGGCTGCGCACCACCCGGGTGCACGGCGCCGAGTTCTTCCACGGCTCCCTCGAGCTGATCGAACCCGACACCAGCGTCCTGCTCTTCGTGGGCGAGGACGAGACCCGCCCCCTGATGGAGCGCGTCGTGAGGTTCTCGGAGAAGTACTCGCAGGCGACCACCGTCCTGGACACCGCCGACTACGCGCTGGAGGGTGTCGACGACGAATTCCGCGGCCTGCTCGCCCCGCTGGTGATGGACACGATCACCAGCCGGATCAGCAAGCACCTCGAGAAGCAGCGCGACCACTCGCTCGACCTGCGCCGGTACTACCGGGTCGTGGAGTACTGAGCCGACCGGACGGCGAGTCCCTCCTGCCCGGCCGGGTGCCACCCACCCGGCCGGGAGTCCCTCCTTCGAGCAGCAAGGCACCCATGCGCGTTCTCGGCTTTGGCGACAATATCGTCGACCGCTTCATCGACCGCCGCACGTCCTATCCCGGCGGCAACAGCGTCAACTTCTCCGTCTTCGCACGCCGCCTCGGTGCCGACGCGGCGTACCTCGGCGTCTTCGGGAACGACCGGTTCGGCGACCTGCTGAAGGAATCCCTCCGCGCGGAGTCCGTCGACATCTCACGCTCGGTCACCCGGATCGGGCCGAGCGGCTGGACCAACATCCGGCTCGAGGACGGCGAGCGCCAGTTTTTGGACTGGAACGGTGGCGGGATCACCCTCGCGGAGCCCCTGCACCCCTCCGCCGAGGACCTCGCCTACCTGGCCGGGTTCGACGTCGTGCATTCCAGCGTCTATTCCGGCATCGAGGAGCACCTGCCCGCCCTGCACGCCGCTGGCCCCCGCGTGAGTTTCGACTTCTCCTCGGACGACGACCGGCGGTCCGAGGCGTACCTCGCCGCCGTGTGCCCGTTCGTGGACCTGGCGCAGTTCTCCTCCGCTGATCTCGGCCACCGTGAGACACGCGATCTCCTCTCGACGGCGATCCGCCACGGGGCCGGCGCCGCCCTGGCGACCCGGGGCACCGAGGGCGCCCTGTTCCTGGCCGGCGGCACCTTCCACGAGGGCGGCGTGGAGTACATCCCGCCATCGTCCGTCGTCGACACGATGGGCTGCGGGGACGCGTACCTGACGGCCATGATCCTCCGGCTGCTGCAGGCGGGCTGGTCACGGGAGGCGCCGCCGGATGCCGGAGAGGTGGCGGCCTCGATGCAGGCTGCCGCCCTCTACTCGGCACGGCAGTGCACGGTCGAGGGGGCCTTCGGGCACGGGTGGCCGTTCTCCGACGCGGACCCGGACGAGGCCCGGGCTGCCCTGGCCGGGCCGGGCGTCCCGCTGCCTCGCTACCATTAGCCCATGGCGTCCGAGCATCCTCCCATCAGCGCGCCCACCATCTCGGACGTCGCCGCGGCAGCCGGTGTCGGGCGGGCGACGGCGGCCCGCACGCTCGGTGGCTACGGCTCCGTCAGCGCCGTCGCACGGGAGCGGGTCCTGGCCGCCGCGGAACGCCTGGGGTACCGGTCGAACATCCTCGCGCGGAGCATGACCACCGGAGTCACCAATTCCCTCGGGATCGTCGTCGCCGACATCGGGAACACCTTCTTCTCCGGCCTGATCCGGGGCGCCTCCGACGCCGCGAGCGCCAGGAACCTCGACGTGATCGTCATCAGCACCTACGAGGACCTGGCCGCCGAACGGCACGCCGTCGGCGTCCTCCTCGACAAGCAGGTGGACGGCATCGTGGTGTCCTCGGCGGCCGTCGGCGCACCCGACGCCGAACACCTCGCCGAGGCGACCCGTCGCGGCACCCCCGTGGTCCTGATCGACCGCCTGGTCCCGGGACTGCACCTCGACGCCGTCGTCGTCGACAACCGGGCGGAGGCCCGGCGCGTGACGCGGACGCTCATCGAGGCCGGCCACCGGCGGATCGGGTTCCTGTGGGGCCCGACGACCGATACCGGGATCGACACGCTGGACGAGCTCCTGACCGTCAACACACGCAGCCTGTGGAGCGATGCGGAGCGCCTGCGCGGGTACCTGGACGCACTCCAGGACGCGGGCATCCCCTACGCACCGGGCCTCGTCACCACGGGGGCGAAGACCGAGGAATCCGCGGCGCGGGCCGCCCTGGCCATGCTGCAGTCGGAGGATCCGCCCACCGCCCTCTTCGCGACGGAGGCGGAAGCACTCATCGGCGCCCTGCACGCCGTCCAGGACCTCGGCCTCTCCTACCCCGGGGACGTCTCCCTCGTGGGCTTCGACGACACGAGCTGGGCGACCGTCATGCAGCCGCCGCTCACGATGATCGCCCAGCCGGTGGACGCGATGGGGCGCCTGGCGGTGGAGCAGGTCGTGTCCCGCATCGGCTCGCCGGAGTACGAGCCCCGGCTGCACATGCTGCCGGCCGAGCTCATGACCCGCTCGTCCATCGGGCCGCCCTCCCGGGTGCCGGGCGCGCCGACCGCGTCGGCGGGGAAGGCCTGAGCCCTCCCCCGCCGGCTCGCTGTGCGCCGCGGAGTTCCCGGTCAGGCGAAGCGTCCGGGCCGGAAGGTCTCCAGCATCGGGTGCCTGCGCCCGGTGACGATCTCGTTCGCCAGCAGCTCGCCTCCGATCAGCCCCAGCGTCGCCCCGGAGTGGGTGAACGCGACGAAGCATCCGGGCACGGTCCCGAGTTCACCGAACACCGGCTCGCCGTCGCCCGGGATGGGCTTGCGGCCGATCTTCCAGGACGACGCAGTGAGCTGCGGCTCGCCCTCCAGCAGCCGGGCGGCCTCGTCGGCGAGTTCGTTCACGACCGCCTCGGGGATCGAGTACGTCCCGTCGGCGTTCTGGGTGATGCTCTCCTCGTACCAGTCGTGGTCGAGCGCGAACGTGTTGCCGGGGTTCGGCCGCACGGCCGCCCTCGGGGTGTTCAGCACGGTTCGCACCGGGTGTTCCACGGGAGCGGTCGTCACGAGCATCGACACCGGTGAGGCGTCCGGGATCTCGACCCCCAGTCCGGCGACGACGGCGGGCGTCTGCGGTCCGCAGGCCACGGCGACGGCGTCCGCCGGGAAGGACCCGGCGTTCGGGGTCCCGATGCCGGCCGCCCGCCCGTCCTCGACCAGGACGCGCGCCGTTCCGGCGTTCGTGACCAGCTCGCCGCCGCGGGCGCTGAACTCCTCCATCAGGAAGTCGATCAGGTGCGGCAGGCTCACCCAGCCCTCACCGGGGTTGAAGATCGACACCGTGCCGACCGCGTCCCCGCGAATACCCGGCGTGTGGTCGTTCACGTCGGCCGGAGACACCAGGACGGAGTCGTAAGCGTGGGCCCGCTCGTAGTCATGCCGCGCCACCGTGTCCTGGTCCGAGCCGGCGTCGGCCCAGTGGAGGCCACCGTCGAAGCGCAGCCAGTCGCGGGACGGGTCCGCGGCGAAGAGCGTCCGGTACCGGTCGATGCCGCACACGCGCAACTGGTGGTACGGGTAGGTCCGCTCGCCCGCGCTGTTGAGCCAGGACAGGGACCGGCCCGAGGCCCCGCTCGCGAGCTCCGCCTCCGTGATCAGGACGACCGACGCCCCCTCGCGCAGGAGGTGCACCGCCGTCGAGACCCCGAGGATCCCGCCGCCGAGGACTGCGACGCGTGGTGTTGGTTCAGCCGTGCTCATGGGTTGATTCCTTCGTGAGAGGTGACGTGGTGAATGACGTGCTCAATGACGGTGCTGATGAAGCCGGAGCCGGATGTCCGCTCCGGGAATGCAGGTCCTCGATGATCCGCCGGACGTCGATGGAGTCCTGCGGGTCGACGGGCAGCGGCCCCTCGCCGCGCAGGGCACGCGCCAGGAGGTCGTAGAAGGCGGGATAGTCCCCGCGCTCGGCCGGAACGCGGCGCTCGGAGGTCCCGTCCGAGACGGTCCCCCAGGCCTCCTCCGGTTCGACGCCGTACTCCTCCGCGGCGGGATGGGCGCCTGCTGCCAGCGCAGGTTCCTGGCGGTCGAGCCCCTCCTTCGTACAGGCGCCGGAGGATCCGGAGACGGAGAAGCGCGCGCCGGGCCGGGCAGCGAACCCGCTCATCCACAGCCGCGAACGGACTCCCGAGGCGTGATGCAGGGAGACGAAACCGTCCTGGTCCGCCGCCGCATCCGCTGTCCTGCGATCCAGTTCGCCGTACGTCTCCCGCACCGGTCCGAACAGTCGGATGGCCTGGTCGATGAGGTGGGCTCCGAGGTCGTGGAGGATGCCGCCGCCCTCCGCGACGGTCGCGGTGTCACGCCAGGTGCCGAAGCCACCCTGCCGCCACCATTCGAAGCGGCTCTCGAACGTGTGGACGTCCCCCAGCTCGCCGGCGGCGTGGAGCGTCCCGAGCGTCAGGAAGTCCGCGTCCCACCGGCGGTTCTGGAAGACGGTCAGCAGCACGCCGGCCTCGGCCGCCTCCCGCACCAGGATGGTGCCTTCGGCGCTCGTGGGGACGAACGGCTTGTCGGCGACGACGTGGAGGCCGCGCGCGAAGGCCAGCCGCGCCTGCTCGGCGTGCGTTCCCGGCGGAGTGCCGAGCACGACGACGTCCAGCTCGACCTCCCGGCGTCGATCAGCGCGAACAGTTCGGCTGGGGTGACGACGATCCGGGCGGCGGGATAGCTCGTCCGGGTGCGCATCATGTCCGGGTACTCCAAGGGTCTGTGGTGGGGGTCAAGGTCCATGCTCGCCGCCCGCATTGGGCCGGCCCTGCTTTGGGAGTCCCGTCTCACCTGCCTAGAATGAGACCGGACTCACACGGGTTGCTGAAGAACGTACCCCGCGCTTAGGCGCTGGTCAACTGTTTCGAAAGGGCTTCATGGAATCAGTCTCCCGCTACACGACAGTGGCCGATGTGGCGCGCCTCGCCCAGGTCTCGAAGGCCCAGGCGGCCCGCGCACTCGGGGGTTACGGAGCCGTCAGCGACGAGGTGCGCTCCCGCGTCCTGGCCGCTGCCGAGACGCTGCAGTACCACCCCAACGAGCTGGCCCGGAGCATGAACACCGGCCGCTCGAAGACGATCGGCGTCGTCGTCGGGGACATCGAGAACCCCTACTTCAGCCTCGCCCTGCGCGGCATCTACGACACCTCGAAAGCCGGCGGCTTCGACGTCATCCTGATCAACACCGGCGAGGACCTCGCCACCGAGATCGACGCCGTCCACGTCCTCCTGGACAAGCGGGTGGACGGGATGATCGTCGCGCCCGTCACCAGGTCCTCCAGCACGCACCTCAACCGCGTCGTCGAGTCGGGACGCCCGGTCGTCCTGCTGGACCGGAAGCTGCCGAACCTGCCCGTGGATTCCGTCGTCGCAGAGATGCGGCAGGTGTCATACGAGGCGGCGCGCCACCTGCTCGACGAGGGGCACACGCGGGTCGGCTACATCTCCTCCCTCGACGTGGGCGGTGCCGATTTCGCCGCGGACCTGGACCTCGGCACCAATCCCGTGACAGAGAGGATCGCCGGCATCCGCCGGGCCTTCGAGGAGGCCGGGGTGCCCCTGCCGGCCGACCTAATCCGCCTCGGGGCAGGCAGGCAGTACAGCATCGGTGATGTGGTGCACGCGCTGGTCACCGGGCCGGATCCCGCCACCGCGATCGTCGCCTCGGACAGTGTGATCGCCCTCGAGGTCCTCGCGGAACTCCAGCGCGCTGGCGTACGGATTCCCGACGACGTCTCGTTCCTCATGTTCGACGAGTTGCCCTGGGCCGGGTTGATGACGCCGCCGATCACGGTGGTCGCCCAGCCCGTGTACGACCAGGGCGTCGCTGCCGCGAAGCTGCTGCTCCGGCGCATCGGGGGGGACCGAAGCGAGCCCGAGCACCTGACGCTGCCGTCGCGGCTCATCCGCCGGGAATCCGTCGCACCGGTCGGTTCCGCGGAGGTTCCCGCTTCGGCCTGACCCGCTCGTCCATCTGACCGCCCTCCCGGGCGCCGGATCCGCGATAATGGCCTGAGGACACCACCCGCTACCCGGAGGACCACCATGAAGATCGCACTGCTCGGCGTAGGACGCATGGGCCACGAACTCGGCGTGCACCTGCTGCAGGCCGGCCACGAGGTCACGGCCTGGAACAGGACGGCGAGCGCCGTGGATCGCCTGCACGACGCGGGCGCCGCCCGGGCGGCTGAGGCCCAGGACGCGGTGCGGGAGGCCGACGTCGTAATGACGGTGCTCTTCGGACCGGACACGGTCCGCGAGGTGGTGCTCTCCGGGCTCGAGATCCCGGCCGACGCCGTGTGGTTGGACATCACCACGGTCTCCCCCGAGGACGCGCGCGAATTCGCCGACTACGCAGCGGCCGCGGGCATCCGTTACGTCCACGGGCCGGTGATCGGCAGCCTCGCGCCGGCGCGGGCGGGCACGCTCGGGGTCCTCCTCGGCGGCGCGGCGGCGGACGTCGACGTCGTCGAACCCCTCGCCGCGCTGTGGGGCGATGCCGGGCGCCTGCGCCGCGTCGCGACGCCGGCGGATGCCGCCACCGGGAAGCTTCTCGCGAACCTCGCCCTCGGCATCACGCTCCAGGGCCTGGTGGAAGCCCTGCGCCTCGGCCGGGCCAACGGGCTCGACGCCGCCGCGGTCCTGGGCCTGCTCGAGGGCACCGGCCTGGGCGCCATCGCCGGGATGAAGGGGCCGTCCATCCTCGACGGAACGTTCGGCGATACCCAGTTCTCCGCGGACCTGCTCGCCAAGGATGCCCGCCTCATGCTGCGCTCCACCCCCGATCCCCTGCCCGCGGTGACGGCACTCCTGCAATCCCTCACCGAGGCCCAGCGTGCCGGTGCGGGCGACGACGACATCGCCGTGGTCACCAGGCCCGAACTGGGGTAGCCCCACCGCCCGGTCCAGCCGGAAAAGGCCTGTCTGGATGTCGGTGGCTCTGGGTACCGTAGCTGGTATGGCTACCCCAGACACCCCCGGTCCCGATTCCACCCACCAGCGCCCCGACGGCGTCTCCGACCTCACCGTCGAGGCACTCGGAAAACTCTCCGAAGCCCTCGAGGTCGTGGAGCATGCCCGCGGCTACCTCTACGGCTTCCACCGCCTCACCGGCAAGGCCGACCTCAACCTCTCCGACGCCGAGGACCTCTTCCGCAAGGCCGGGCACACCGAGCTCGCCGACAAGCTCGCCACTGAGATCATCGGCCGCAACGTGATCGAGGGGCGGTGGACCTTCCAGATCATGGAGGACTACGACGACCACTACTACTCCGAGTTCAAGTCCTTCGAGAAGGAGGCGCGCGATTCCCTCGTCGAGGGCAAACGCCACCTCTTCGAAGCGGAGATGAAGGAGGAGCGCCGCACCAAGGGCCAGAAGCACCACGAGGCGCTGCCGCCCGAGGCCTGAGGAACGAACGGGCATCAGTAGACTTCGATCATGTTGCGCTCCGACGATCGGCCCTCCGTCACGCCTGCCCCGGAGCACACCGGATCCCAATCTGCGGGCGGCACCAGCCTGGACTTCCTCGCCGACCGCGTCGACGCGGTACGTGGCTCCCTCCCGCGCACCCTCGCCCTCGCCGGAGAGCTGGGCACCGCCGTGCCCCTGCCGGGATCAGGCAGGACCGCCCTCACCTGGCAGTTCCTCACCACCCTCGCTGCCGAGGACCTCACGGTGGCGCGCGTCGTCGAACCCCACCTCGATGCCCTCGCCATCCTCGACCAGGCCGGGATGAGCTCCCCTGCCGGACCGGCGGGCCTGCCCGGCGGTACATGGGGCGTGTTCGCGGCGGAAGGGCCCGGCGTGGCAGTCATGGCGTCGGAGGAACAGGATGGCACCTGGACCCTCACGGGGACTAAGCCCTGGTGTTCCCTCGCGGAGCACCTCGACTCCGCGATCGTCACCGCGCACGTGCGTGACGGGAAGCGCCGGGCCTTCGCCGTGGACCTCCGCGCCGACGGCGTCACGCCCGAGCCGGCCGGTGCGTGGGTCAGCCACGGCCTCGCGACGGTGACCAGCTGCCCGGTGCGCTTCGACGCCGCCGTGGCCGTCCCGGTCGGGGACGCCGACTGGTACCTCACCCGCGACGGCTTCGCCTGGGGCGGGATCGGCGTCGCGGCCTGCTGGTACGGCGGCGCCCTGGGCGTGGCCCGCACCCTCCTCGCCGCATCCCGGCACCGAACCCCGGACCAGATCGCGCTGATGCATCTCGGTCGCGTGGACGCCGCCCTGCACGGCACGCGGACGGCACTCGCCGCAGCAGCGGACGCCGTCGACGACGGACGCGCCAGCGGCCAGGAGGGCGCGCTGCTCGCGGCCCGCGTGCGCTCCCTCGCGTTCGACGGCGCGGAGCGCGTACTCGAGGCGGCCGCCCACGCGCTCGGCCCGGCGCCGCTGGCGTTCGACGAGCGCCATGCCGCCCGGGTCGCCGACCTGCACCTCTACCTGCGCCAGCACCACGCCGAACGCGACGACGCCTCACTGGGCCGGCGCATCCTCGAGGGAACGCTGCAGGGAGGCGCGCAGTGGTGAGCTTCACGCACGACGGCGAGGGGACACCGGAGAGCCACTGGCGCACCTGGGAGCACGATCGCGAACCCGGCGGCGATCTCCAGGTCGAGGAGCTCTTCGACGGGCGGCTGCCCTCCCGGTTCATCCTCCTCGCCGCACACCCCGACGACGAGACGCTCGGCGCCGGCGGCCTGCTCTCCCGGCTGGCCCGCGACGGCGTGCGATGCGACGTCGTCGTCCTCAGCGACGGCGAGGCGTCCCATCCGTCCTCCCCCACCCACTCCCCGCAACAGCTGGCGGAGCTGCGGCGCACCGAGGTGACGAACGCCCTGCAGGTCCTGGCCCCGGCCGCCCGGCTGATCTTCGAAGGCCTGCCCGACGGCGGGGTCACGCCCGGGGACGTCGCGGCGGTCCTGGCCCGCGAGCTCGACGACGACGAAACCGCCCGCACCCTGGTGGCCGCACCCTGGCGCCACGACGGGCACGCCGACCACGACGCCGTCGGTGCCGCCGCGGCGCAGTTCTGCAGCGACCGCGCCATCACGCTGCTCGAGTACCCCGTCTGGCTCTGGCACTGGGGCACCGCGGAGGAGCAGGCGGACCAGCTCGCCGACCTGTCGCTGTACCACCTCGGCGCCGAGGAGCACGCGCGCAAGGGTTCCGCCCTCGCCACGCACGTCTCCCAGACCCTGCCGCTGTCGGACGCGCCGGGCGACGAGGTCCTGCTGACCCCCGGCGTCCTCGAGCACTTCAGCCGCAGCTTCGAAGCCTTCTTCGTCACCGGCGTGCCGTCGGCCTTCGAGCGGCTGCACCGCGACCGCCCCGACCCGTGGGAGGTCGCCGAGCGGTTCTACGAGCAGCGCAAGCGTGCCCTGACCATCGCCGGCCTGCCGCGGCCGCGCTTCTGCCGGACCCTGGAGATCGGGTCATCGGTCGGAGCCCTCACCAGGGACCTCGCCGCCGTGTCGGACAACCTGCTCGCCCTCGACACCAGCGAGACGGCGGTGCGTCGCACCAACGAGGCGGTCATCCAGCACGCCGCGGCCTATGCGAGGCTCGCGACCGTCCCGCGGGACTGGCCCCGTGAGGACGGGCCGTTCGACCTCATCGTGCTCTCGGAGACGGGCTACTTCCTGTCCTCGGACCAGCTCGACGAGGTCATCCGGCTCATCAGGGCATCGCTCGACGACGACGGCGTGCTGGTCCTGTGCCACTGGCGCCACCCCGTCGAGGGCTGGGAGCTGGACGGGGACACCGTCCACCAGCGCGTCCGTGAGCAGTCCGGACTCACCACGCTCTCCCTCCACACCGAGGAGGACTTCCTCCTCGAGATCCTCGTCCCTGCGCCTGCCATGTCCGTCGCCCGACGCGAGGGCCTGGTGTGATCCCCGGGCAGGTGGCCGTCGTCGTGCCCGCCCGCAACGAGGAGGAACAGCTCGCCGCCTGCCTCGCCTCGCTCGACGCGGCCCGCACCTACCTCCTCCGCACGATCCCGAGGATCCTGGTCTCCGTGACCGTGGTCCTCGACCGCTGCACGGACCGGTCGGCCGCCGAGGCACGCACCGTGCCGGGCATCTCCGTCATCTCGGGGAGCTTCGGCTCCGTCGGGGCAGCCCGCGACGCCGGCGTGCGCTTCGCGGTCGCGAAGTCCCGCAGCCTGCCGCTGCGCACCTGGATCGCAAACACCGACGCCGATTCCACGGTGCCGCGGGACTGGCTCGTCCAGCACCACCGCCTCGGCGGTGACCACGACCTCGTCCTCGGAACGGTCCGGCCCACGCTGACGCCCGACAACGGCGAACGGCTCCGGCTGTGGTCCACGGCCTACGTGCCCGACGACGGGCACCACCACGTGCACGGCGCCAACCTCGGGATCCGGGGAAGCACCTATCAGGAGCTCGGCGGGTTCGGCCCGCTAGAGCAGGACGAGGACGTCGATTTCGTGCAGCGGGCCAAGGCGGGCGGCGCGCGGTGGACCGCCTCCGGAGCACTGACCGTCACGACGTCGTCGCGCACCGTGGGCCGGGTGCCGGCGGGTTTCTCCACCTACCTCAGCGGGCTCGGCTGAGGTAGGTGCCGGCGGCTTTTACGAATCGTCTGCGGTATCTGCTAGAACAAGTGATGTCACGGAACGGGTCTCGCTGGGAGCAGGCCGACGTGGCCGCTTTTCTTCGGGGGATGGACATCATGCGATTCGGCGACATGCTGCGCGAGGCGCGCACCACTGCAGGGCTCACGCAGGCGGAACTGGGAGACGGGGTCTACTCGACCCATTTCGTCTCCCTGCTCGAGCGTGGACTGCGCCAGCCCACACCCGACATGGTGCAGCACTTCGCCGTGCGGCTCGGCATGGACGCCGCGACCCTGAACTGGTGGGTGGAACAGCCGGCCGCCGACGACCAGCCAGGCCTCACCACGGCCATGTTCGCCGCCAACTACGCACGCGACATGCACGACAACGCTCTGGCGGCCTGCGAGGCCGAGCACGCCGCGGGCATCGCGTACGAGCAGCGGAACGCTCCGGTGTGGTGGGACATGTCCATGCTCCAGGCGCAGTCGCTGATCAGCCTGCGTCGGCTCGACGAGGCGGAGACGGTCCTCCTGACCATGGACCGGTCGTCGCTGATGGCTGCCACACCCGAGCTGCGGTCGATCGTCCAGGGGCGGTTGTCCACCATCGCGCGGAGTTCGGGACGGCTGGCGGAAGCCGTGGATCTCGCACACCGGTCGGTGGAGTTCGCCGCCGGGCTCCCGAACCATGCGCCGGCCCGCCTGCAGGCCGCCTTCATCCTCATCGCCGCGCTCTCCGTCAAGGGCGAGTTGGACGAGGCCTGGGACGTGGCGACGAGCCTGGACATCACCGACGGGACGTCCCCCGCCCCCTCCCTGTTGATCGCCCGAGGAGCGTGGGCGATCGGCAACGTCGCCTTCCGTCGCGGGGACCCGGAGGTCGGCGAGAAGTACTACGCCCTCGCGGGCGACCTGCTGTTACCGCAGGCCGACCTGCAGACCTGGACGGAGTTCCATGGCGCCAGCGCCTCCTACAGGCTGCTCGCCGGCTTCGTCGACGATTCCGTCCGGGCGTCGATCGCCAACGCGGAACTCGGGCTCCAGATCGTGGGCACCGAGGTCCAGAGGCTGGAACTCGCACTCGCGCAGGCCAAGCTCGCCGTCCTAACGGTAGACCTCGACACCGCCGAGAGGCTGTTGAAAGGGCTGATCGACCAGCGCCACCTGCTCCATTTCGAAGCCGAGACGGAGCTCGAGGAGTGCCTCGGGCTGTACTACGCGGCCCGCGAATCCCCGAAGCAGGCCGCCCACCACCTGAGTACTGCTGCCCGACTGCACTCCGAGGCCGGCGCGGACGAGAAGGCACGTGAGCTCATGGACCAGGTCCGGGGCCTCTCCGGCTGACCCGCACCACCCACAGCACTCGCGACACCCTGCCGCGCGGGCCTACCACGGTGGGAGTGCGCGACCTGCCGCTAGGACATCGAGCCGAGCAGTGCGGCGCACGCTTCTTCGCAGCGACGGCACGCCTCGGCGCAGACCCTGCAGTGCTCGTGCATCCCCGCGTGCCCGGCACACTCGTCACCGCAGGTCCGGCAGGCCGTCCGGCAGGCCTCGAGCAGAGCGCGGGTCACGGCGGCGTCATAGCTCGTCTGCCGGGACAGCACCCGTCCGGTTGTCGCGCAGATATCGGCGCAGTCGAGATCCGTCCGGATGCAACTGCGCAGCTCGGCCACCATGTCCTCGGCCAGGCAGGCATCCGCGCATGCGGTGCAGGTCTGGGAACAGTCGAAGCAGGCCTCGATGCACCGGGCGAGCAGATCGCTGTCGAAACCGTCGCGATCCTTCGGATAGGTGTCGAGCATGGTGCGGGCGTTGGACATGATTCTCTCCTTCGGTCGGTTCCGGGTATGAGGTCCTGAGGTCGTTCGACAGTACGCTTAGCAGCTGGAGGGTGTCACGGTCCCGGGCGGAAGCGCCGGATGCTGTAGCCGATGAATGCGCCGGCCAGCACGCCGGAGAGGATCAGGCTGGATCCGGCACTCCATCCGCCCGGCAGCCACCACCGCTCCGCGAGCGGCCACCAGCCGGGAGCCGGTGGCTGGACGATCCACGGAACGCCGAGCAGAACCAGACCGAGCGCCCCGGAGACGCTGAAGGTGATGTTGCGCGTGCTCTGCACCCCCTGGGCTGCGGCGGCGAAGGCCTTCCGCTTCACCGGCCGGAGCCACCGCCGCGCCCAGGCGTACTGCTGGGCGAGGACGGTCAACCCCGCGACGAGGGCCAGCAGGCCCGGGCCCGGAAGGACGAGGGCCGCGAGGCCGGCCAGCACCAGGAGCCATCCGACCACCAGTCCGAGAACGCGGGCAGCGCCCCGGGGCATGGTCCGGCCCGCGAGGACGGAGCCCGTGCGGCGCCGCTGTCGGGGAACCCTCGACATCAGGAATTACTCAGTACGCTTTGCATTCCTCTATCGTTGAACTGATCGACACCGGGGACAACCCCGAGCGCTCCCCGGACCACGGGTTGCCAGGCGGTGGATCATGCACCGTTCGGTAAGCGACACAGACTTCCCGCACAGCGCGGGCTTTCAGAAGGAGACTCATCATGATCGGATTCCTCATCGCCGGCCTCATCATCGGCGCCCTCGCCCGACTCATCAAGCCGGGCAAGCAGAACCTCGGCCTCATCGCCACGCTCCTGCTCGGCATCGTCGGTTCACTCATCGGCGGCACCATCGCCAGCTTCATCGGCACCGGGCAGATCATGGAACTGAATGTGTTCGGCTTCATCGTCTCGGTCATCGCCGCGGTACTCCTGATCGGCGTCGCCGAGAGCCTCTCGGGTCGCCGTCGCGTCACCCGCTGATTTCCCCCCGGCACGATCCGAAGGGGCGGCTCCGGCCGCCCCTTCTTCGTGCCCGGCACGCCTCGACCCTTCCGCTCGTTCACCCAGTACCCGTGCCCGCAGAACGTCCAGCTTGCGGGTGTAGCGTAGGCACCAGATGGGGCACAGATTCGTTTCGGAAGGCTCAATCATGAACAAGAACTGGCGCTGGCTCCCCGCCGGCATCGTCCCGGTCGTCATCGTCACCGCCGCCGTGAGCGGATCCGCCATCGCCCAGGCCCAACCGCAACTCCCCGCGAAGACCGCGCAGGAGCTGCTCGAATTCGTGGCCACCAGCACCGACGACGCCTACTCCGGCACCGTCGAGCAGTCCTCGGACCTCGGCCTGCCCGACCTCAGCATGGCCACCCCTCCGGGCGGCACGTCCAGTTCGGACCCCACCTCTACCGCACTCGAGCTCCTCACCGCCGACCACACCGCCCAGGTCTACGTCGACGGTCCCGACCGGGCCCGTGTCCAGGTGCTCGACCAGCTCGCCCAGCGCGACGTCGTCGTCACCCAGGACGACGTCTGGTTCTACGATTCCAGCACCAATGAGGCCACCCATGCCGTCCTGCCCGACCGCGACGCCGCGAAGGCCGAACTCGAGGCGGCGCTGCAGCAGAAGGCGGCCGAATACCCCGAACTGCAGAACGTCCCCCGCACCCCCGCGGAGCTCGCCACCATGTTCCTCGCGGAGATCGACCCCACTACTGAGGTGACCGTTGACGGCACCAGCCGCGTGGCGGGCCGCAGCGCGTACGAACTGCTGCTGACCCCCGAGGACACCGCGACCCTGATCGGCTCGATCGCCGTCGCCGTGGACTCCGAGACCGGCGTCCCGCTCAGCGTCACGGTCCAGGCAAAGGGCCAGGAGGACCCCGCGTTCCAGGCAGGCTTCAGCGCCGTCGACTTCAGCACCCCCGACGCGGCCCTCTTCGCGTTCACGCCGCCGGCAGACGCCACCGTCACCGAGGTCCCCACGGCCGAGGAGGCCAAGGCACGCATGGAGGCGAAGGACGAGCCGGCCGCCGCCGAGGAGCCCGTCGTGCTCGGCGAGGGCTGGAGCGCCATCGTGGAGCTTCCCGCCGGTACCGCCGGGAAGCTCGGGGTCACCCCGGGCAGCGGTGGGGCCGCCGGGATGAGCGACATCATGGACATCAAGCCCGGTATGGATCCCCAGGAGGTCGCCGGAGCCCAGGCGCTGCTGGACCAGGCCCTCACCGAGGTCGACGGCGGCAACGCCCTGCAGACCTCCCTGGTCTCGGTGCTCATCACCGACGACGGCCGCATCCTCACGGGCGCCGTCGGCGTGGACCAGCTCGCCGCCGCAGCCCAGCGGTGATCGCCAGGAACCCCGCGGACCCCGCACCATCGGTGCAGGTCCGCGGGTGAGCGGCGCCGGACTGGCGATCGAGACCCATGGTCTGACCAAGGTGTTCGGCCGCCAGAAAGCCGTGAATGGCGTGGACCTCGCCGTCCCCCGCGGCACGGTGTTCGGCTTCCTCGGCCCCAACGGGTCCGGGAAGACCACCACCATCCGTGTCCTCCTGGGGCTCGCCGCGGCGTCCAGCGGGGAGATCCGGCTGCTCGACGGCGCCATGCCGAAGGAGGCGCGCAGCGTCCTGCCGCGCGTCGGAGCCCTCGTGGAAGGCCCCGCCATCTACCCGTTCCTCTCCGGGCGGGCGAACCTGCAGCGTTTCGACGCCGCCGACCGCCACACCTCCCCCACCACCCGGAACCAGCGCGTGGACGCCGCCCTCGAGCGTGTGGGGCTCAGCCACGCCGCGAAGAAGCGGGCGCACGCCTACTCCCTCGGCATGAAGCAGCGCCTCGGCATCGCCAATGCACTGCTCGCCCCGCGGGATCTGCTGATCCTCGACGAGCCCACCAACGGCCTCGACCCGCAGGGCACCCGCGAGGTGCGCAGCCTCATCCGGTCCCTGTCCGATGACGGCACCACCATCTTCGTATCGAGCCACCTGCTCGCCGAGGTGGAGCAGATGTGCACCATGGTCGCCGTCATGAGCGCCGGCAGGCTGGTGGCCCAAGGGTCCCTGGAAGAGCTCCGGGCCGCGGGCACCGTCCGGGTCCGCGTCACCACGCCGGATGTCGCCGACGCCCGTCGGGTCCTGTCCGGCCTCGGCCTGCACCCCGAACCGCACGGGCGCGACGACGTCGTCGCCGCTGAACTGGCCGTCCCGGGCCTCCTGCCCGAGGCGGTCAACGCCGCCCTGGTCCGCGCCGACGTGCGGGTCCGCGGCTTCGAGGCCAGCGGCGCCTCGCTCGAGGACCGCTTCGTCGCACTCACCGGAGAGGGGTTCGACGTTGCCGGCTGAACGCTCCCTGGGTCTGACCCTCGTCCTGTCCGAGATCACCGTCCTCTTCCGGCGGCTCCGCACGTGGGCGATGATCGGCGCGCTGGCCCTGATTCCCATCCTCATCGCCGTCGTCGTGCGCGTCGCCTCCGACGGCTCGGCCAGCGGCCGCGGCCCGGCGTTCCTCGACAGCATCACGCAGAACGGCCTGTTCGTCTCGCTCACGGCGCTGACGGTGGCCATCCCGCTGTTCCTCCCCCTGACCATCGGCGTCGTCGCGGGAGACACCATCGCGGGTGAGGCGAACCTCGGCACCCTCCGGTACCTGCTCGTGGCCCCGGCGGGGCGCCTCCGGCTGCTGCTCGTGAAGTACGCGGGGGCCGCCCTGTTCTGCCTCGTCGCGACCCTGACGGTCGTGGTCACCGGGGCGATCATCGGAGCGCTGCTGTTCCCCGTAGGCCCCGTGACGCTCCTGTCGGGCGACACCGTGGGCATCACCGGCTACTTCGGCCGGCTCCTGCTGCTCGCGCTGTACGTGACGGTGTCGCTCATGGGGCTCAGCGCCATCGGGCTGTTCATCTCCACCCTCACCACCATCCCCGTCGGCGCGATGGCCGCTACCGCCGCGCTGGCCGCCGTCGCGCAGATCCTCGGCGCACTCCCCCAGCTCGAATGGCTGCACCCCTGGCTGTTCACCAACTACTGGCTGGGCTTCGGCGATTTCCTGCGGCAGCCCCTCGTCTGGAACAGCTTCCTCGACAATGCCCTGCTGCAGTTCGGCTACATCGCCGTGTTCGGGACCCTCGCCTACGGGCGGTTCAGCACGAAAGACGTCCTGAGCTGACCACCGGACGCCGAATGGCACCGGCGACTTAGATTAGGCTACCCTTGCCTCGTGAGGGCTGTGCCCTCCCGACGACTCCCCCACTGCCTGAGATGAGATTTTGATGCACCCGCGCCCCCTGACGAAAACCCTCGTCGGCCTGACCGCCCTGACGTCGATCCTCACGGGCTGCAGCGCGATCGGCGGCAACTCCGCCGATCTCCAGATCTACTCGGCGCGGCACTACGACCTCGAGGGCGCCTTCGGTCAGTTCACCGAGGAGACCGGCATCACCGTCGAGTTCATCAGCGGCGACGACGCCGAACTCCTCGAGCGACTCAAGGCCGAGGGCGACGACACCCCGGCGGACGTCTTCATGACAGTCGACGCCGGCAACCTCTGGAACGGTGCACGCCAGGGCGAACTCGCCGCGATCGACTCCCCGGCACTCGACGAGGCCGTCCCGGAGGACCTGCGGGACGCCGAGGGCCGCTGGTACGGGCTCGCCCTGCGCGCACGGACCGTCACGTACAACCCCGACGCGGTGGACCCCGCCGAGTTCGACGCCACCGACACCTACGCGGGCCTCGCCGATCCGAAGTGGAAGGACCGCCTGTGCATGCGGGACGCCACCTCCGCCTACACGCAGTCCCTCGTCGCCAGCCTGATCGACCTCCACGGCCGGGACCGCGCCCTCGAGATCGTGAAGGGCTGGGTGGCCAACGACGTCGACATCCTGAGCAACGACATCCTGCTGCTGGAGGCCATCGACGCCGGGACGTGCGACGTCGGCATCAACAACCACTACTACCTCGCACGGACGCTCGAGGAGAACCCCGACCTCAACGTGGACCTGTTCTGGGCGAGCCAGGAGGGCGCCGGCACGCACGTCAACATCTCGGGCGCGGGCGTCGTCGAGGGCTCCGACAACGCGGAGGACGCCCAGAAGCTCATCGAATGGCTCGCCACCGACGGCCAGAACGCCTTCGTCGACGCCAACCACGAGTTCCCCGTCAACCCGGCCGTCGAGCCGGAGCCGGTCATCGCTGCCTTCGGCGAGTTCACGCGCATGCCGCTGAACGCCGAGGCCTACGGCACGCTCAACGCCGACGCCGTCGACCTGCTCGCCGAGGCCGGATACAAGTGACCGACACGGCGGCGCTCGCCGAGCCGCGGCCGCCCCGCCGGCGGTACCGGACGTACGGCGTCGGCCGGCCGGCCTGGTCGACGCTCGTCGTCGTCGTCGCCGTCGTCGTCGCCACCCCCGTCCTGGCGGTCGTCGTCGACGGCCTCGGGAGTCTCGGCAGCACCACCCCGCCGCGGGATCTGATCCCGATGATCCTCACCACCCTCGCCCTGATGCTGGGCGTCGGCGCGGGGGCCCTGGTCGTGGGCGGGGGCCTGGCCTGGCTCGTGACCGCCTACCGGTTCCCGCTGCGTGACCTGCTGGTGTGGCTGCTCGTCCTGCCGCTGGCCGTGCCGGCCTACGTCCTCGGGTTCGTCTTCCTCTCCGTGTTCGACGTCGCCGGCCCGGTGCAGTCGCTCCTGCGGACCGTCTTCGGGACCGACGTCTGGGTTCCCGAGGTCCGCTCGCTGCCCGCCGCGATCCTCGTCATGACGCTCTCGCTCTACCCGTACGTCTACCTCATGGCGCGCTCGGCGCTGATCGAGCAGTCCTCCGGGACGTACGACGCCGCCCGCACCCTGGGCTCCACCCGCGGGCAGGCCCTGCGCCGCGTGGTGCTGCCGCTCGCCCGACCGTCCCTGGCCGCCGGACTCGCCCTCGTGATGATGGAGACGCTCACGGACTTCGCCACCGTGCAGTACTTCAACGTGCAGACCGTCTCCGTGGGCGTCTACCTCGTCTGGAAGGGCACGTTCGACTTCCACGCCGCGACGCAGCTCGCCGTCCTCGTCCTGCTGTTCGCCGTCGCCGTCCTGGCCGCGGAGCGTGCGCTGCGGGGCCGGGCGCGCTACCACCAGCAGGGCGGACGCCGGCAGGGGTTCTCCCCCGAACGGCTGCGGGGCGCCCCCGCCTGGGCCGCGACGGCCGCGTGCGTGGCGGCCCTCTCCGCCGGGTTCCTCATCCCCGTGGGGCAGCTGCTGATCTGGGCCTTCGGGCAGATCGCCGCGGACGCCGGGTTCCTCGCCGATCCCCGCTTCGTCGAGTACCTCGCCAACAGCCTCCTGGTCGCGATGATCACCGCCGTCGCGTGCGTGGCCGTGTCCCTGGGCGTCGGCCACGCGATCCGCATGGGTGGGGGCCGCGTCGTCTCCTTCGCCGCGCAGCTGACCACGTTCGGGTACGCGGTACCCGGCGCCGTCATCGGGATCGGGGTCCTGCTGTCCTTCGCCACCCTCGACACCGCCCTGGAACGCGCCGGCGTCCCCGGGGGCACCGGGCTGATCGTCACCGGCTCGGTGGTCGGGATCCTGTACGCCTACGTGATCCGGTTCCTCGCCCCGGCCTACCAGTCCGTCGGCGCGAGCCTCGAGAAGATCACCCCCGCCATCACGTCCTCCGCCCTGAGCCTCGGGGCCGGACCGCACCGCATCCTGCGGCGGGTCCACCTCCCCCTCGCACGCCCCGGCGTCGCCGTCGCCCTGATGCTGGTGGTGATCGACGCCGTGAAGGAGCTGCCCATCGTGCTGCTCCTGCGGCCCTTCGGCTTCACCACCGCGTCGGTGTGGGTGTACGAGCTCGCGCGGGAGAACTTCTGGGAGAAGGCATCCCTCCCGGCCCTGGTCATCGTGGCCGCGGCCATCATCCCCGTCTTCGTCCTCGTCCGCCAGACCCGGCGCCGCGAAGTACACGGGACCACGTCCGGAAAGGAAGGCCAGTGACGGCACAGATGCAGAGCGCCCCACCGGCCGGTACCGGCACCGCCGGCGCCCCGCCCGCGCTCACCCTCGAAGGCGTGACCCGGCACTACGGATCCTCCCGGGGCGTCGAGTCGCTCGACCTCGCCATCCCCACGGGCGAGCTCGTGACGCTGATCGGCCCGTCGGGATGCGGCAAGTCGACGACACTGCGGCTCGTCGCCGGGCTGGAACGGCCCGACGCCGGACGGATCACCGTCGCCGGGGAGGTCGTCGCGGACAGGAGCCGGTTCGTTAACCCGGAGAACCGCCGGGTGGGGCTCGTGTTCCAGGACCACGCCCTCTTCCCGCACCTGAGCGTTGCCCGGAACGTCGCGTTCGGCCTCGACCGACTGCCGCGGGCGGAGCGCCGGAAGCGTGTCGGCGACCTCCTGGACCTGGTCCGGCTGGCCCATCTCGCGGACCGGTACCCGCACGAGCTCTCCGGCGGCGAGCAGCAGCGTGTCGCCCTCGCCCGCGCGCTGGCGCCGCGCCCCGCCGTCGTCCTCCTGGACGAGCCGTTCTCCAGCCTCGACGAGTCGCTGCGCGCGCAGGTGCGCCGAGACACCGTGGCCACGCTGCGGGAGACCGGCACCACGGGCGTCCTCGTCACGCACGACCAGACCGAGGCGCTGTCCGTCGGCACGCGCGTCGTCGTCATGCACAACGGCGTGATCGAGCAGGCCGACGTCCCGGAGAAGGTCTTCGAGCAGCCCGCAACGCGCTTCGTCGCCTCGTTCATGGGCGACGCCGATTTCCTCCCCGCCCGCGTGCACCGCGCCCTACTGACCTGCGAGATCGGCATCGTCTCCACCGTCCCGGGGTGGGCGGACAGCGACGTCGCCGTCGACGTCGTCCTCCGGCCCCACGAGGTGGCCCTGCGCGCGGAGCCGAACGCCACCGCTCATGTCTCGGGCGTCGAGTACCACGGTGCGTTCGTCCTGCACCACGTGCGGCTCGCCTCGGGGCGGACCGTGCGGTCCTGGCAGCCCCACGACGTGCGCCACCCCGTCGGCACGGCGGTCACCGTGACCGTGGCTGCCGGCACCGCGCCCACGCTCCTCGTCGGCGACCGCGCGGTGACCACTCCGCCCCGCAACGCCCCGCGTCCCCCGGTTCTCCCGTGAGCATCGACCCGCAGCTCTCCGAGGCCACGTTCACCGATCTCGCCCGCCACGGGAACCGGCCCGCGATCCTCACCGCCGACGGCGTGCTCTCCTACCGCGAGCTCGCGGCGCGGGTCGACGACGTCGTCGTGCGCCTCGGCACGGAGCGGCGGCTCGTGCTGCTCGCCGCCCGCAACGACCTCGACACCCTCGTGGCGTACCTCGCAGCCGTCACGGCCGGCCACCCGCTGCTGCTCGTGCCGGCGGACAAGCCTGCTGCGCTGGCCTCGCTCGTCGCCGCCTACGATCCCGACGTCGTGCTCAGCACCGATGGCGGCTCCCTCGCCGTCGACGAGCGCCGGCCCGGTACGCGCCACGACCTCCACCCGGAGCTCGCACTGCTGGTCAGTACCTCGGGTTCCACCGGCTCCCCGAAACTCGTCCGGCTGTCCCGGGCGAACCTCGAGGAGAACGCGCAGTCCATCGCCGCGTACCTGGGCATCGGCCCCGACGACCGCGCCGCCACCACCCTGCCGTTCTCCTACTGCTACGGACTGTCCGTGGTCAACAGCCACCTCGCCCGCGGGGCCGGCCTCGTGCTCACGGACCTGTCCGTCGTCGACCCCTGCTTCTGGGACGTGGTCCGCGAGCGCGGTGCCACCTCGTTCGCGGCCGTGCCCTACAGTTTCGACCTGCTGGAGCGCGTGGGCTTCGCGGACATGGACCTGCCGAGCCTGCGCTACATCACGCAGGCCGGCGGGCGGCTGGCTCCGGAGAAGGTGCAGCGCTGGGCGGAGACCGGCCAGCGCCGGGGCTGGGACCTGTTCGTCATGTACGGAGCCACGGAGGCCACCGCACGGATGGCCTACCTCCCTCCGGACCTCGCGGCGGAGCACCCGGGGACCATCGGCGTGGCCATCCCGGGCGGCTCGTTCAGGATCGATCCCATCAGGGGCCTGCCCCACGGGGAACTCGTCTACTCCGGCCCTAACGTCATGCTCGGCTATGCCGAGAGCCCCGAGGACCTCGCGCTCGGGCGCACGGTACACGAACTGCGGACCGGCGACCTCGCCCGGCGGCACACGAACGGCCTCTACGAGGTGATGGGCCGCCGCAGCCGCTTCGTGAAGGTCGCCGGGCTCCGGGTGGACCTCGGGCAGGTGGAGCGGATCCTCGCCGACCTGGGCGCCGTCGCCGCCGTCGCCGGGTCCGACGACGACGGCCTCGTGATCGCCGTCGAGGGCGAACACGACGCCGGCATGCTGGCGAAGCTCCTCGCCGTCGACCTCGGGCTCCCCCGGGCCGCCGTCGGAGTGCACCTCGTGGAACACCTGCCCCGCCTGGGCACTGGCAAGATCGACTACCCCGCCGTCCTCCGCCTCGCGGCCCCTGCGGCGCCCCCCTCCACCCCGTCTGCCTCCACCCCGGCCGCCTCCACCCCGGAAGAGCGTCCCGGACGGGAAGGGCCTGCCGACGTCCCGCGGATCTTCGCGGAGTGCCTGGACCGCCAGGACGTACGGAGCGCGGACACGTTCGTCACGCTCGACGGCGACTCGCTCTCCTACGTGGCGCTGTCCGTCCGGCTGGAGGCGGCGCTCGGGCGGCTGCCCGCCGACTGGCACCTCCGGTCGGTCGGCGAGCTGGCCGGCCGCGGCGCGCCCCGGCGGCGCCGACGGTTCGTCTCCTTCCTGGAGCCGTCCATCGTGCTGCGGGCCGTCGCCACCGTCTGCATCGTCGCCGCCCATGTGGAGCTGTTCACGTTCCACACCGCGCACCTGCTCTTCGTCATCGCCGGCTTCAACTTCGCGCGCTTCCAGCTCACCGGCACGCGGTCCGGCCGGCTGCGGCGCCAGGCCCGGAGCCTGGCGAGGATCGTCGTCCCGTCCGTGGCGTTCATCGCGGTGGCCTACGTCCTCACGGACGACTACAGCGTGGCCAACATCTTCCTGCTCAACGGCATGGTGGGGCCGCAGGAGGTCACGAGCGAGTGGCATTTCTGGTTCGTCGAGATGCTCGTGTACGTGCTCGTCGCCGTCATGGCCCTGCTCGCGATCCCCTGGCTGGACCGCCTCGAACGCCGCCTGCCGTTCGCCTTCGCGCTCGGGCTCCTCGCGGTCACGCTGCTCAGCCGGTACGACATCGTGGATCCGGGCCTGCCCAAGCCGCTGCCCGTGTTCTGGTTGTTCGTGCTCGGCTGGGCGGTCGCGCGGGCGGACAGCACACGCCGTCGCCTGCTGGTGTCCGTCCTGGCCGCGCTGACCGTGCCGGGCTCCTTCGAGGACCCGCTGCGCGAGGTGACCATCGTGGTGGGCCTGCTGCTCATCACGTGGGTGCCGATGCTGCCCGTGCCGTCCGTCCTCCGGCGCGTGACGGGCTGGCTCGCTGCCGCGTCCCTGTATATCTACCTCACGCACTGGCTCGTCTACCCGGTGCTCATGCCCTTGGGCCCGGTGGTCGCGGTGATCGGGTGCCTGCCCGTCGGGGTCGGCTACTGGGCGCTGTGCCGGTGGTTGCCGACCGCCGTCCCGCGGTGGCGGACGCGGCAGCTGGCGGGTTAGGGCCGGGCCGCGAGGTCAGGTGATGCCTTCCATCAGGTGGCTCGGGAAGCCGCTGACCGGATCACCTGGGCGAGGTCGCGGGGCCGGCTCCACATGGGCCAGTGTCCGGTCGGGAGGTCGATGACGTCGAGGTGTTCGAGGGCAGCGACGTCGGTGAACATGGGATGGCCTGCGCGCGCCATGTCCAGCACCTGCGCGCTCGGGATCGAGCAGCACACCAGGGTGGTCGGGACGGCGTGTCGGGCATCGTTGGTGAGTTCGACGGGTTGGCGGAGTACGGGGCCGGGCTCGGGGACGGCCCGGGCCCGGAAGCGTTCGAGGACTTCTGCGCTCAGTCCGTCGAGGCTCGCCTGCTGCTCGAGGACGTCGAAGGACGGCAGTGGAAGCTCCTTCACCTCCTCCGGGAGGTTCGGGGCGAAAGCGCTTCCCGTGGACATGGGCCCCGAGTCGACCCACACCACCCGTCGAACGAGCGCGGGATGCTGGTCGAGGACGAGGCTGACGGGGGCGTTGGCTCCGCTGTGAGCGACGATGACCGCGGGCTGATCCTCGGAGACCCCGGATCGGGCGAGGACGTCCAGGATCGCTGCCGCCTGATCGTCGAGGGTCCTCACCGCACGGTCAGGATCGTCCCCGTTTAGGCCAGGCAAGGTCATCGCGATGGCGCCGGGGTGATCGGTGCTGAGGTGGTCGAGGACGTCGGCCCATGCCCAGGCGCCCAGCCAGTGACCGGCGATGAGAAGGATGGTCGGACTACTCGTCATAGGTGTCATGTCACCACCTTCGGAGATGCTGCAGGCAGGTGCATGTCACTATTTATGGCATGAATATATTTTGGGCGGATCGGTGAAGCGCGCGGAGCGACTCCATGCCCTGTCCGAGATGCTGCGTCGCAGCGGATCGCGAGGGTGCTCCGCCGAACGCCTGGCGGGAGAGTTCGGCGTGTCCGTGCGCACAATCAAGAGAGACCTCGCGGCTCTCGAGAGCGGTGGTGTCCCGGTCTGGTCACGTCCGGGCCCGGGTGGTGGCTACGGAGTGACGGCAGGAGCGTCCCTGCCACCGGTGAGTCTGTCCCCGGCGCAGGCGGTGGCGCTCATGGCGGCCGTGTCCGCTGCGCCCGATGCCCCCTACGCCGATCTGGCAGCAGCCGGGGTCCGGAAGATCCTGGACGTCCTCGATCCCAGGACCCGGGCCCGAGCCGACGAGCTGGCCGGCCGCGTCTGGGTCACCGCGCCTCCCGCTTCCTCGCGCATCGTCAGGTCTGCGCTGGAGGAGGCGATGGCAGAACAGCGGGTGATCCGTCTGCGCTACACGGCGGGAGACGGGACCTCGACCACCCGCGACGTCGAACCCGTGCTGTTCGCCTCCACGAATGGCCAGTGGTACTTCGTCGGGTGGTGCCGCCTGCGCAACGCCGTGCGATGGTTCACAGTGTCGCGCATCGAGCGGGCCACCGTCACCAGGACGGCCTGTGGTGGGCATACCGTCGACGAGGTCGGAGAGCCGCCGGCGAACGCCAGGCCGGTACACGGCCGGGGCGCGTGAGGAACCCGGTCGATTCCTCAGGCTCGTCGGGCACCGCTCGACGTCGGCCCTGCCGCGGGCCAGAGCACATCCAGGGAGTGCAGCGCATGCTTCCGGGCGATCGCGACGACGGCGGCCGCGCAGATCTCGGCGTCACTGCCGGCGTCGTGATGCCGGAAGGTGCCCAGGCCGAGGGCTTTGGCGATGTGCGGGAGCTTGTTCACCTCAAGGCCCAGGAGCCGACGGGCGAGAACCACCGAGCAGTGGAACGGGTTCTCCGGGGCCGCCAGCCCCGACTCCGCGCATGCACCGCGCAGCACGGAGCGGTCGAAGGGTGCGTTATGGGCCACGAAGCGGTCGTCGCCCGC
Organism: Arthrobacter pityocampae; assembly: GCF_002927275.1. GTDB lineage: Bacteria > Actinomycetota > Actinomycetes > Actinomycetales > Micrococcaceae > Arthrobacter_D > Arthrobacter_D pityocampae. The sequence goes on from NZ_PRKW01000003.1 coordinate 554,854, forward strand.
GAACTCCATGATGCGTCCCAGGCTCTCCGTCCATCCCGGCGCCATGCGGACGTCGGCGGGACGGATGCCGTGGACGGACATGTTGATCGGTGAGAACTCGCTGACGGCGCGCGGCGGCTTGATCAGCCAGGACGCGGACTCCACGACGACGCCGTCGCTCACCTTCGCCAGCCCTACGGCGCACACCGAGCCGCGCTTGCTGTTCGCCGTCTCGAAGTCGATCGCGGTGAAGTTGAGACCGTGCATGATGCTCCCTGACGCTGCCGCCACCCGGTCGGGTGGCCCCGGACAGCCTAACCGTCATCGGACGCTTCACCCACGAAGGATCGCCCCGTGCCCGGTGCGGGAATGCTGATGGAATCCTGCTGACAAACGGCGCCTCGACACGGCCCTGGGTCGACCTACAACCGATAGGTTCGAGGTGATCGGGGTGGGGCTCAGCCTGCCCGATCGCCATCATGAGCGAGGGAAGCGGCAGGGGACCCGGATGCGCACGAGGACGAGGCCATGAGTGCTGCCGTCGAACCGCCGGATGCCGAGGGCGGCTACACCGAGCCGGAGGGCCTCGGCCTCCTGCGGCGGCGTGCCCCGGGGCAGTCCGTGATGGAGGAACTGCTCGAGGTCCGCGGGAACCGCGACACGCGCAGCCGCGCCGCCCGGGTGTTCGGCGTCCACCTCCTCGACGCCGCGAGCCGCCCCTGGTACTGGGGCGCACTCGGCGAGCGCGCGGTGGGACGGATACTCTCAGCACTGGGACCGGAGTGGACGGTCCTGCATGCCGTTCCCGTCGGCGAGAAGTCGGCCGACATCGACCACGTGGTCATCGGGCCCACGGGCGTCTTCACCCTCAACACGAAGCGGCATCCGGGTCAGAGGATCTGGACGGCGAAGGGCACGTTCCTGGTCGCCGGGACGCGCCATCCCTACATCCGGAACGCGGAGCACGAGGCAGCCCGGGCCGGGAAGCTGCTCTCGGCGGCAGTCCGCCACTCGGTGACTGCGGAGGCCGCGATCGTCGTCGTCGGCGCGCAGCAGGTCACCGTGAAGGAGATTCACAAGTCAGTCACGGTGCTCACCGAGGGCCAACTGCTGCGCTGGATCACCCGCCGGCCCGTCATCCATACCGAGCAGCAGGTCGCCCTCCTGGCGGCGGCCGCAGCCCAGCCGTCGACCTGGCGGCGTACGCCGTCAGAGCTCCGCGACCCTGTGGAGGTCGCGCGATCCTTCGAGGCCCTGCACCGGCTGGTGGAGCAGGCACGACGGCGACGCCTCGGCTGGCTGCTCGCGGTGCCGGCGGCGACCGTTGCGTCCGCCGTGGGCGCGCTACCCTTCTGACCTCCCGACCCGAAGGCCCTCCCTTGCTGCACTTCCCCTCGAAGAACACCGCCGCGCACCGGCCGGACCCCCTCGACGTCAACCGCCTGCACCAGTTGCTGGGCCACCACGTCTGGGCGTTCAGCAATGGCCGGGTGGATGCTCCGGGGCTGCCGGTGGCCGAGGTGGATTGGCTCTTCTACAACTCGCTCCGGGGGACCTTCGTGCTCAGCGAGTGGAAGCGGTACCCGGCGAACGTCCTGCAGGTGATGGACGAGGGCAAGCCCTGGACCCTGGCCAGCGGGAGGGACGTCGCGAATCCCGTCGAGCAGGTCGGCCGGCAGCTCCAGGCCGTCCGCCGGGTGCTGCGACAGGACGTCTGCAGGGAGTTCTTCCCGTCCGTCGACCAGCATTCCCTCAACCTGTATCCGAGCGTCTATTCTCCACAGATCGATACGGCGACCCGGCAGGAGCGCCTACGCTACGGTGCCGTCCACGGCACCCTCGAGCAGCTGGCCCTTCTGGTCGAGCGCAGGGCGGTCACCGCTCCCCTGCTGGTGTCGGGTGCCGTGGCTCGGCTCACGTTGGCGGAGACCCTCGCCGAGCTCTTCCGCTGCTCGATCGGTTCGGCGGTGCGCCGGAAGCTCGACCCTCCGCCGGTTGTCCGCCCCGACCCTGCTGTTCGCATGGCGGCGATCCATCGTGAACTGGCGGCACTGCACCTCGAACTGGCGTCACTGATCGACGCGCCTCCGGTGGCCGTGCCCGCACCACCTGCACCACCGGCTCCGATCGTGGCAGCCACACACGTACCGGCGCCCCTCGCGACGCGTTTGAGCGACGCGCAGCCGCAGCCCTTGGCTGGGGTAGCGACATCCTCGTCGCCAACGGTGACTACAAAGGCCGCCAGGGCTTCTGTGGCTGGTCACCTGAAGGGACACGTGACCCGCCTCGTGCCGGCCTCCGGGCCGACGTCGGAGCACCTCCGGGATGCGTTTCTCGCCGCCCTTCAGGACAAACAGCTCAAGCGCAGCGGGGTCCACGTCGGCCTGTTCGGCTCCTTCGTGGGCCAGCACCTCACGGGCGAGGCGAAACTCGCCGATCTCACGCCCGGCGGACTGTCCAAGTGGTGCCATGCCCAGGCTGAGGCGGCAGGAATCTGCATCGTCAGGGATCCCATCGACCCCTCCGTCGTCAGAACCGTCAGCTCGCCCAACCCCCAGAAGGAAGCCGTATGACCCAGATCATTCACGACCGGCCGGAGCAGCTCCAGATGATCCTGTCCGGGCTCCTGCAGGGAGAGCATGCCCTTGCCGTCTACGACTGCATCGGAGTCGGGACAGGCTTCATCGGACTCACCAACCAGCGTGTGATTCTTCAGGACAAGAGCTTCGTGGGGAACAAGGTCGCACTGACGTCCTTGCCCTATCGGAACATCCAGGCGGTATCGATGCTGACCAACAAGTCGATGCTCGGGAAGTTCGCGTCCAGCTCGTCGATCGCCGTGTCAGCAGGATCGAAAGCCTTCGAAGCCGACTTCCGAGGTGATGAGAAGGCCAAGCACGCCCACGACGTCATCCTGTGGCACCTCATCAACAGGTGAACCAAGCACGCAGCGCCCGCTACCTCACGGGGTAGGTCCACCCCGATGCACTGCTACTCCTGAGACGAGCCTCCTTGTCCCGTGCCGGAGCACCGCGGCATGCTGGGGTGATGACCTCACTCTTCAGCTGGCGCGGCATCGATGACCCGGATCGCCTGGACCACGCGGCGCTCAGCCTTGCGGAGGACGGCCTGAGCGGGCACGGCGTCTCACTGACCCCGTTATATGCCAGCTCCTGGCAGCTCGAGGTCGGGGCGGGGTGGATCACCCGATCACTGCGGGTGAGCGTCCAGGGCCGGGGGTGGGGCCGTACGCTCGATCTCACCCATGACGGCGGTGGCGGCTGGAGCGCCGATGCATCGAGTTGGGGCGAGACGTCGCTCGATCCTCCCGGGTTGCAGGAACCGGACAGCCTGCGGAGTGCGGTCGACTGCGATCTCGGGTTGTGCCCGGTCACGAACACGATGCCGATCCGGCGCCTGGGTCTCCTCGATCAGGCCGTCCCCGACACCGCGTTGGTCATGGCATGGGTCGAGATGCCCTCCCTCCGGGTCCTCCGGAGCGACCAGGTCTATGCGACCGGACCGGCGTCAACAGGGACATCGGTCCGCTATGCCAGTTCCGATGGGGCCTTCCAATCGGAGCTCACCGTCGACGACGACGGCATCGTCGTCGATTATCCCCAGCTCGCCCGGCGCATTCGCGTCGAGGACTGACCCACTTCGGCCACCGGAATCCCCAGCGACTGATCACACCGCGGTGATCCGGAGTGGTATCTTCTCCGCAGTGACATTCTTCTTCTCTCTGTGATCCAGAGTTCAGGCAGCGGTTCCCGTTCGCTTCCGCTGGAAGCGGTGATTTCGTGCGCCCGCGGCGGGAACTCCCCCGCGAGTTCCCCTGACACCCGGCCCCTCACCGAACTCACCCAGAGAAGATCCCATGCACTCCACCGCACCCGACACCCCGCCCAACTCCCCGCTGACCAGGACTGACCTCCGTCCGGACTGCAGTAGCTGCTTCGCGCTCTGCTGCACAGCACTCGGTTTCTCCCGCTCGGCGGACTTCGCCGTCGACAAGCCCGCAGGATCTCCCTGCCGGAACCTGGACTCCGACTTCTCCTGCACCATCCACGATCGCCTGCGGCCGCGGGGCTTCCGGGGGTGCACGGTCTTCGACTGTTTCGGCGCCGGCCAGAACGTCTCGCAGCATCTCTTCCGTGGTGTCAGCTGGAGGGAGGCACCAGAGACGGCGCCGGAGATGTTCGCGGTGTTCACGGTGGTCCGGCAGCTCCACGAGATGCTCTGGTACCTGGCCGAGGCCGGCAGCAGGACATACGACCCGGACACCCTGCACCGGGTCGACGGCCTGCGCTCGATCATCGAGGGCGCCATGGGTGGTGATGCCCAGCAGGTGCTCGCCCTGGACCTCGGTTCTCTTCACGCTCGCGTACGCTCGACGCTGATGGACGTCAGCGACGAGGTCAGAGCGTCCTATCTCGCGACCGGGGACGATCATCTCGGTGCCAGGCTCGTCCCCGGCGCGGATCTCATGGGCCAGAACCTCAGGTCCCGACCACTGCAGGGAGCGAACCTCCGAGGCACCTACCTCATCGCCGCCGACCTCCGGGAGTGCGACCTCTCCGGGGCGGATCTCCTCGGTGCCGATCTCCGGGATGCCCGACTCGGAGGGGCCGATCTCGCCAGGGCCCTCTATCTGACGCAGTCCCAGCTCGAGGCCGCCCGGGGAGACTCGCGCACGCTCATCCCTGAGGACCTGCATGCTCCCGGTCACTGGCGGGACTGAGATCCGGCGCCCGCTTCGCCCAGCCCGTGGCCTGCTCGAACGCGTACGCCACCTGCAGCAGTTCGATATCGCTGCCGTGCGGCATCACGATCTGCAGGCCCACCGGCAGGCCGTCCGCGCTGAACCCCGCCGGCACCGACACGGCGGGCAAACCCGTCGCGGAGATCAGGCAGGCAGCACGCATCCAGTCGAGGTACGTCTCGAACGCGACGCCGTCCAGCGACGTCGGATACCGCTCGGCGGCGTCGAACGGGAGCACCTGCGCCGCCGGACTCAGGAAGACGTCGTACCTGCCGAAGTAGCGGCGCACGCTGGTGTCGAGGCGGGTCCGGGCGAGGGCGGCGTCGACCAGATCCTGAGCGGTCAGTCGTTGCCCCTGCTCCACGTTCCAGCGGATCTCGGGCTTGATGGCGTCGCCGTGCTTCGCGACGAGGTCGCCCAGACCGAGCACGAAGTCGAAGGCGCGCGTGGTGCCGAACACCTGGTCGGCGTCGCGCAGGTCCGGTGCCGCTTCCTCGACGATCGCGCCGAGACCGGCGAACACCTGCAGCTGGCCCTCGAGGACCCGCAGTACCTCGCGGTCCACGGGTACGCCGAGCCCGAAGTCGGGCGACCACCCGATCCGCAGGCCGGTCAGGTCCCGCTCCAGCCCGGCGCCGAAGGAACCCCGCACGGGGTAGGCGTACGGAATCGCAGCATGGGCGCCGGCGATCGCCGTCATGCCCAGCGCGATGTCCTCGACGTCACGAGCCATGAGTCCGCTGCGGCTCAGCCATGCCCAGGCGTTGCGGGTGGGCAGGGACGGGACGACGCCGATCGACGGCCGGTAGCCGACCACGTTGCAGAACGACGCCGGGACACGCAGCGAGCCGCCCATGTCGCTACCGTCGCCCAGCGGCTGGATGCGGGCCGCGATGGACGCCGCCACTCCCCCGCTGCTGCCGCCGGCGCTGCGGCTCGTGTCGTACGGGTTGACGGTGGTCCCGAACACCTCGTTGAAGGTGTGCGAGCCGGCGGCGAACTCCGGCACGTTCGTCTTGCCCGTCGTGACCACGCCGGCGCTCTTGAGCCGCCCGATGATGAGGTCGTCGAACGTCGGCACGAAGTCCCGGAAGATCGATGAGCCCTGCGTGGTGCGCAGGCCCCGCGTGTTGTGCGTGTCCTTGTGCGTCATCGGCAGCCCGTGCAGCGGCGGCAGGTCCGCGCCCGACGCCGTCAGCTCGTCGGCCGCTGCGGCGAGCGCGACGGCGCCGTCCCGGTCCTCGGTGATGACCGCGTTGATGCGCCCGTTGACGGCGTCGATCCGGTCGAAGTGCGCGTCCAGCGCCTCCCGCGCGGACACCTCGCGGCGGCGGATGGCACCGATTAGGTCGACGGCGGACAGTTCGTGCAGCGCACCGCTCACGCGGTACCCACCTTCGAGAGCAGCGCCGTCATCGCGGCCCGGACGCCCGTGGTCAGGGTCGGCTCGATGGCCGGTGCGAAATAGGGCGAGTGGTTGCCGGGCACGGGGGCGTCGCCGTCGAGCAGTCCCTGCGGGTGTCCGCCGAAGAACCAGTACACGCTCGGCACACCGATGGCCTCGGCCAGAAGCCCGAAGTCCTCGCTGCCCATCACGGGCGGGGACTCGATGACGGCGTCCTCGCCCAGGACCTCACCGAGCACGGCCATGAGGTCCTCCGTGGCGGAGGGATCGTTGTAGCACTGGGGGAAGCTCGTGATCTCCTCGATCACGGGCTCCGGCGCCCCCGACGCCGTGGCCTCGGCGCTGATGATGCGCCGTAGCGAGCCGAGCACGCGCTCACGCACGTCGACGTCGAACGTGCGCACGTTGACGGTGAACTCGGCCGACGCCGGGATGATGTTCTCCTTCAGGCCGCCATGGAAGGTGCCAATGGTGACGACCGCCGACTTCATGGGATGCACCTCGCGGGAGACGATCGTCTGGATCCGGACGATCATGTGCGCTCCGAGCACGATGGGGTCGATCGACTCGTCCGGCTGGGACGCGTGAGCCTGCTGGCCGTGAACGATGATTCTCCAGGAGTCCGCCATCGCCATCGCGGTGCCCTTGCTGATGTTCACGGTGCCGGTGAGACCAGGCCACACGTGCTGCCCGTAGATGATGGACGGCATCGGCGCCTTGTCCCACAGCCCGTCCTCCACCATGGCCTCGGCGCCCTCGCCGGTCTCCTCGCCGGGCTGGAAGATGAACACGACGGTGCCGGACCACGCGTCGCGGCGCTCCGTGAGCAACTGAGCGGCGGTGAGGCCCACGGTCACGTGGGTGTCGTGGCCGCAGCCGTGCATCACGGGGACCTCCGTACCGTCGGCGAGGGTGCCCGTCGTCGTGCTCGCGTAGTCCAGACCGGTGTCCTCGGCGATGGGCAGGCCATCGGTGTCGGCGCGGTAGCCGACCACGGGTCCGTCGCCGTTGCGGAGGATCCCGACGATGCCGGTCCCACCACACAGAAAGGTCTCGAGCCCGAGGTGGGTCAGCTTCTCGAGGATGAACGCGGCCGTGTGCGTCTCCTGCATCGAGAGTTCGGGGTGGGCGTGGAGGTGCCGGTAGAGCTCGTGCATCCGAGCGGTGTGCGCGTCGGAGAGGCCGAGGACGGCGGTGTCGATGGTCATGGTGTCCTTTCGGGCGGACGGAAGTCAGAGCCTAATCCATGAGCATGGTGGGCGTCAGGGTTGCGGCGCTGGAGGCGCGCGCCGCTCCCTGCGGCGCACCGACCAGCGAGCTTCACCGCGGTCAGCTCACGGATCCCGTCACCTGGCGCGACTCCGCAGGTTTCGGGATACAGAGCCGGGCACTAAAATAGGGACAGCGCCGCCCGTACTGATCGTGATCCGACGTCAAGAAGGTGTGAAAGATAGTCGAGAAGCTGAAGGTAATCAGGGGGATGCCGTCGTCGCACCACGGCGGCAGTGAACGGGTACGCGATCTCGCCACGGAACTGGCGGAGCTCGCGCGGTCGCTGCAGCGGGAACCGGACTCCGACGCGATCGTCGCCGGGTTCGTCCACGCGGCCGTGGA